>NZ_LMCT01000011.1:0-227928 GCF_001424875.1 Kitasatospora sp. Root107
GGTCCGCTGGTTCTGGCCGTCGTCGTGCTCCCCGGGGCGGGGTGGCCCGCTGATCCCGGTCCCCGGTTCGTTGTGGCTGGGGGCGGTGGATGCCTGCGACTGGTCGTTGCCTGTTCCGGTGCGGTCGCTGGTAGAAACACTGTCCATGGCCTACTACGCCGATCTCAGCCGCTACTCGTATCTGACCGACGATGAGGATCGGGTGATCGAGGTGGTCGACATCCCAGACGGGTGCATCTACTTCGTTCCCGGCTCACCTCGTCTCAACGTGGGATGGCTGGGGGATTCCTGCCGGCCCGGCCCCGTGGACGCGGCCTTGGTGGCGGCCCTGCGCGAGATAGCCGCGCACCAGAGGGTCAACGTGACCCGCGGGTACCACCACTGCGAGATCGGTGCGTGCCCCGACCTGCTGTCGCTGGAGAACTTCTACACCGGGACGGAGGAGACCCGCGGGGACCGGGAGATCCGGGTGCCTGGCGAGCACGGCGTCGTCTTCGCCGCCCCCGCACTGGTCGCGCACTACGTCGAGGCGCACGGCTACCAGCCGCCGGCCGCCTTCGCCGCCGCCACGAAGGCATTCGCCGCCCAAGGCGGCCACATCGGGGAACCGTCCTGGGTGCCCCCGGACGCGGACCGGGACTACTAGGCAACACGTGCCCGGCTGCTCCCCGGCTGGGAGCGGCCGGCCCCGGTCTCCGTGCTCCGGTTCCTGACCCCGACCGGGGTGCTGCGGCTGCGCCGGGTGCGGTCGGTGGCCGGTTCCTTTCCGGGCGGGGCGGTGCTCCCCGGGCTGGGACGGTGTGGGGACGGGGCTGTCCCAGGCATGTCTCACCGGCGTCTCAGCACGCGAGTTGTGTCCGTTTCGCTGGGACAGTCTCAGGCCGTATCCCCAGGTGGGAGCGTTTTCGGTCTGGCCTGAGACAGGCCTGGGACACGGCCTCGCAGCTACCGGTGTTGACCCATCTCAGCGAAGTTTGACCGGCCTCTGGCTGCCGAGAACGGGCAGGCCCTGGGGTTCAGGCCACCTCGATCAGCCCGCAGGCATAGGGGAACGCCTCCAGGAACTCCCGTCGTTCGGGATCGGTCTCGGTCTCGGTCAGCCCCTCGATCGCCAGCAGGAGTCGCTCGAGCTGTTCGGACGGCAGCCCCTTGAGCACCGAGGCGACGCCCTCCATCACCTTCACCGCACAGTCGGGATCCACCTCGTCGTCATCGCAGCTGTCGAGGACCGGATGTTGCCGACGAGAAGCCCGGCAAGGACAGAGACCAGCGGGTCGGTGACGGTCATCCGAACACCCTAATCCGGGCCGATCTACGTACTCGCGGCGCCGGTCAAAGTTCGCTGAGACGGGTCAGGTGTCCTCCGGCAGGGGATCTTGACCGGTTGCCAAGTGATCTTGACAGTCACTGGGTTTCTGTCACTTGATCTTGGCCAGGGTCTGACCAGTGCGGGCCCGCTGGCCGGGTCGGCGCGCGCTCCGAGGGCGGGAAACCTGTCGCGGTCGCACCGGGTCTTCCGGGATGCTCGGCCCATGCGCATCAACTTCGACGGAGTCACTCCAGTGCCGCGGATGCTGCTCCTCAGCGAGTTCCAGCTCAACCCCGACTTCCATGTCAGCCTGGACCGGCCGGTGTTCGTCACGGCGGGCGACCGCGTCTCGTACGAGGGCGGCGCCGTCGTGGTGACTCGCCCGACCGGTGAACACCGCAAGCACCCGGCCGGCAACAGCTACTGGATCTGCCGCCGATAGTCGGGCGACCAAACTCGCCTGGCAATCGGTCAAGATCACGTGGCAGTGGGCTGTCGGGGGTGGCGGGCCGTCAGGCCGTCGCCCGCTGCTGACTGCCGTTGCTCTGTCAGGTCGCCGCCTTAGTGGTCGGCTTCGGAAGTCCTTCGGGGGTTGATCACGCGGTGAGGCGGAAGGAGGATTCTTCCGGGTGATCGGTGGTGTGCCGGTCGAGCCTGGCCAGCAGATCGTCCAGGTCGGAGGTGGTGAACTTCCACTGGAACGGCTGTGCCGTGGCGTTGTAGCGGTCTTCGAAGGCTCGGAGCCGGTCCCCGACCTGGGCAAGGTCGGTGAAGTCGTTGGGCGAGACGACCTTGCGCTGGACGACGGAGAAGTAGATCTCCACCTGGTTCAACCACGAAGCGTGGATGGGGGTGTGCACCATCACCGTGTTCGGGAACGCGGCGGTGAGCCGGTCGGCGGCCTTCTTGCCTCGGTGGGAGGAGCCGTTGTCGACTATCCAGAACACGCGCTTGGCGCTGACATAGGGCTCCCGGCTCATGACCTGGGTGACAAGGTTCATGAACGGTTCGATCCCGGTCCTGGGCTCGGTACGGCCGAACACCTTTGCGTAGTGGACGTCGTAGGCGGCCAGGTCAGCCAAGGCGCCTCCGCGACCGTAGGTGTGGTTGACGCGCATCGCACGGGCCTGGCCGGGGGCGAGGGTTGGGTGGCAGCGGCAGCGGGCCTGGATGGAGGTCTTCTCGTCCGCGCTGATCACGTACTCGTCCTCACCGAGCGGTTGGCCCTGCCAGGTGCGGGCGTACAGGTCCAGGACACGCTCGGCCCTCGCGCGGAAGTCGGGGTCGGTGATGAAGATCCATGAGCGGTACCGCCAGGGCTTGAGCGCGTCCTCGGCGAGCCAGCGGCGCACGGTGGAGGCCGACATGAACGTAGCGACGCCCCGGGCCATGGCCTCCCTGGCCAGCTCTGGGCACGACCAGCGTGACAGCGGCACGCCAGTCTCGACGGGTAACTGGCAGGCCAGCGCCTTCACCTGGGCGGCCCGCAGCGCGGTAAACGCGGAAGGGCGACCGGGGCGGTTGCGGTCGGTCAGCCCGGCCAGGCCCTGCTCGGCAAAGCGGCCTCGCCACCTGCGCACCGTGTCCAGATGCAGGCCGGTCTCCCGCGCGATGCGCGCATTGGAGCGGCCCCTGGCCGCATGCAGCACGATCTGCGCGCGCATCCGGGCCTGGTAGGCGGTCTTGTGGCCATGGGCCATCTTCTTCAGTCGATGCCTTTGCGAGGCGGTCAGCGATATCGGGCAGGCGGAGGAAACGGGCAAGGCAGGCAGGCCTATCAGCAGAAGTAGATCTCCTGGAGGAGGGATGGGAGATAGAGCTGGCGGACCTGGCCCAGGTCTCCTCGTAGTACCTGACCGAGCACTTCCAGCGGTTCGGTCGCTACAGCATCTGCGCCACCACTCCGGCCGGCGGCGGCCTGCGTCCGCTGCGCGACCCGGCCACCGGCGCCGTCCAGGAGAACGAGGAGGGGTAGGCCACGCAGGGCCCGTATCAGGAAGCAGTGGAGGGGGTATCGGTTCGCAGCGTGGTGACTGCCACGGTGGCGTAGTGCATCGTGAAGCTGCCTCCTGCCGCGTCGATGGCGGCGCCGACGCCAGCCAGCACTTCCTCCAGCTTGGCCTGCGGGAGCCGGGTGAAGGCGCCCTGGGTGGGTAGCTGATCCAGCCACTCGTCCCGTGTGTAGGGCCGTTCCCAGTCGAATCGCCACTGCTCGGGGTCGGCGAACCGATCCACCTCCCGTATCCCGTCGGCTGCCTTGGTGCACAGTGCCGTGTACCCGTCTACGGCGGGCACCGTCCATTGACGTGCGGCGAGCGAGTCGGGCATCACCCGGCGATAGACCTCGGCGAAGGCTTCCGCCACTTCGGGCAAGGGCTGGCCCGCGTTCCAGAAGAGGGCCAGCAGACCGCGGGGACGCAGAGCCTGTGCCGCCGTGGCAGCTCCAGCGACCGGGTCCACCCAGTGCCAGGTCTGTCCGGAAACGACGGCGTCGAACTCTCGGCCTGCCGGATCCCAAGCTTCGAACGCCGCCACCTCGACGTCGAGTCCACGCTGGCGTGCGAGGTCGGCCATCCGAGCGTCGACGTCGACACCCAGCACCCGGCATCCGGCCGCTTCGAACTGCCGGGCCACGATGCCAGTGCCACAGCCGACATCCAGGACATCGCGGCCAGGGCTGGCGGCAACGATCCGGTCCACCAATGCTTGGGGGTACATGGGCCGAGCCCGGTCGTAGCGTTCGGCGTCCGAGCCGAACGACTCCGCTACCTGTCGGTTTTCATGGGATGCGTCTTCGGGGCGAGGAGCTCGCCCCAGCGGTAGAGTGGGCACATGCCCACTATTAGTGGGCATGTGCCCACTCGTCAATACAAACGGGCCGATCAAGAAAACAAGGAGATGTGCGGTGCCCACGGGAGTAGCCATCCGCGATGTGCGCGGCCAACTGTTCGATGCCGCCGAGTGTGTCCTGCTGCGGGACGGACCGAGCGCGCTCACCAGCCGGGCGGTCACCACGGAGGCGGGCTGCGCCAAGGGCGTCCTGCACCGACACTTCGCCGATTTCGACGCCTTCCTCGCCGAGCTCGTACTGGACCGCATCGCGCGAATCGACGACCAGGCCGCCGCCCTGCGCAAGTCCGCCGGCACCGGCACCGTCGCCCACAATCTCACCCAGGCATTGCTGGACCTGTTCGAGTCGGTTGCGGTGGCTATCGTCAGCCTCGTCACCTCACGGGACAGCCTGCGCGCCCAACTGCGCGAGGTCAGGCCCGTCGGCGTCCCGCTCCTGACGGATGCCGCGGCCGCGATCACCTCCTACCTAACTGCCGAGCGCGAACTCGGCCGCATCACCGCGGACGCTGACGTCGACACGCTCGCTCCCGCTCTCATCGGAGCCGCGCACATGCTGTTCGCCGACCGACAAGGCATCCCGCCAGAGGCCGGAGACGTCCGCAAAGTCGTCACCGCAGTCATTGCCGACGCTGCGCAAGACCCGCTGCGGTGAACGGCCATACAGCAGGCGCATACCCAAGGCTCGGGCACCGGTGCGTGGAAGAGTCGACCTTCACGTAGTCGAACTGGACTGTCGTCGTACATGGCGATTCTCATAAACGAGCAATCGTGGCAGCCAACGCAGGGACCCCGCCTCGCTCCCCCCGACATCCGGCCAGACACCACCACGTACAACACGGGGCCCGAAGTCAACCCCCGAAGGACTTCCAGGACGGACCACTTAGCCGTGGCCCGCCGGTGTGCCCTCGTCCCGTGTCGGGCCCGCCCATTCACCTCTGACGGCCCGTCACCGCACGAGTCCAGAAAACACCCCGAATTTCCCTGCCCGTGCAGCCTGTTGATTCGCCCGCAGCGAGCCTTTTCAGCTCGGCACCTGATCGGGTGATCTGACGAATCGGGCGGATGTTCTGCGCAACGGACAGGGCCTCACGGCCGTTGAGCAGGTTCTCTACGCCTCAACTCGTCAGCCGGGAAGCCCCGTTGATTGCATATCCTGCCGCACTCGACCTGCCCCACGCACTCGTCGAGCTGGTCACCATGCTGATCGTCACCCGAGAGGGTGACCGCCGGTGCAAACTCGCGCCCCACCAACAGGCGCTGCTCGCCCTGGTCTACCTGCGCAAGCACAACACCCTTGCCCAGCTCGCGGCCGGCTTCCGGATCAGTGTCGGCACCGCCCGCGCCTACGTGCGGGCGGTCGTCGGCCTTCTCGCCGAACACGCGCCGGACCTGGCAGAGACCCTCGGCGCCGCACAGCCGGAGTATGTGCTGGTCGACGGCACCCTGGCCGAATGCGACCGCGTCCGCGACAGCGAGGGCGACTACTCCGGCAAGCACCGTCGCCACGGCGTGAACGTCCAGGTGGTCACCGACCCCAAGGGCACGATCCTGTGGTTCTCACCCGCACTGCCAGGCCGCACCGCGGACCTGACGGCCACCCGCACCCACCGCATCATCGCGATCTGCGAGGAACTCGGGATCGCCGTCCTCGCCGACAAGGGCTACGTCAGCGCCGGTGGCACGTTCGAAACCCCGATCAAACGCGCCGCCGGATGCGAACTGCCCGACAAGTACAGGGCGTTCAACAAGGTCCACGCCCGCCTACGGGTCGCCGTCGAGCGCGGTGTCGCCAAGCTCAAAACCTGGCGGATCCTCCGCCACGCCCGCCGCAGCCCGAACTGGCTCACGTCAGCCGTCGCAGCGATCCTCACCCTCACCCTCACGGTCTACAGCTGAAAAGGCTCANGGATCCTCCGCCACGCCCGCCGCAGCCCGAACTGGCTCACGTCAGCCGTCGCAGCGATCCTCACCCTCACCCTCACGGTCTACAGCTGAAAAGGCTCAGTGAGAGCAGCTCCGCACATCTTGCATACGCTGCGTAGCATCTCGGGTACTCAATGTGCCCGAGTGGAAGACGTCGAAAGGCCCGCCGCCGGGACTGATCCCCAGTGACGGGCCTGGCACGGGCGGAGGGGCTCGAACCCCCAACCTGGCTGTGTAATGTCCAGCCGCTCTATCCATTTTGAGCTACACCCGCGCACGTCCACCCGACCGGACTTGAACCGGCGACCTCCGCCTTAGAGGGGCGGTGCTCTGGCCAACTGAGCTACGGGTGGCCGTAGGTCTTGATTCTGTGCCACGGCCTGCGCCGGGGCCACAGGTTTTCGGACGCCGGGATGCGGCAGTGCTGACGGGTGTGCAGACGGCCCGCCACCGGGGCTGATCCCCAGTAACGGGCCGTTGTGGTCCCTGCGGGCCGGCAGGCGGCCGGTACCAGCGTGGCCTGGCCTTGGCCTTGCGCTGCCGGGTCCGCTGCGCGGCCTGTACGGCCAATGCCCGCACCCCCGGTTGCGGTTCGTCAATCCACGTCACCACCACGCGGTCCGCTATGGGTGTGCGGTCCCCGGGCCGTGCCGCCGGACGGACCGTCAGGTGGCCCAGGGCGGCCTGGAGAAGGGCGCGGCGCCCGTCAATGTCCTGGGACGCCCACAGCTCCGCCAGCGTCTCACCGTCGCCCAGCGGCGCCAGGTCGTCTTCGCCGGACAGGCGGACAACTGTGCGGTGAGGGTGGTGATCTGGAGTTCGAGGGCTTCCGCCAGCCGCTCGTACGCCCGCTCCGGCATGCCCTTGAGGTAGTAGCGGTCATCGAGCTGGGTGCGCCGTTCCCCAGCTTGCTGGAGCGCGGAGCGCAGTTTGTCCCGCTGCGCGGTCTGCTCCGGGTTCATGAACCCCAGCCAACGGCGGCCAATCGCCTGGACCGTCGCGGACCCCGGCGGAAGGGACCGCACGTGGTTGATCCACAGCACCTCCACCGCAGCCTCCAGCCGGGCCGACGCGGTGGTGAACCCGACACAGGCGGCCGGGCCCTGGTCCACCCGCGTGCGGCACGTGAGGACCACGCCGCTGTTTCGGGCGGGTCCGCCGCAGTGGGGGCAGCGCAGGATGAGCGGCGGCAGGGCGGTGCGCTGACGGTGGCCGCGCCCCCGTCCCGTCGCCCGGGGCTTGTCCGTGGAGCGGGCGGCCAGGTTCCCCTGGATCGTCACCCACTCCGTGTACGTGGCCACGCCCTCGCCGCACGTGACCGGCAGCCCGTCCGGGCCCATCTTTACCCCGGGCCGGTTGTACTTCCCCGTCGCCTGCCCATGCTCGTCAAGGACCGGGCGTGATTCCGGGACCAGCCCGGCCCAGTACGGGGAATGGGCCAGCTCCAATCGCCCGCTCCGTCCACGGCTTCCCGTCGCGCCGAACGGCCCCGTCGGCGGTCATCACGGTCGCCTGTTCTCCCACAGCAGGACGGCGATGCGCCGGGACGGCCCGTACTCCACCGGGTCCGGCTCCACCCGCATCGCACCCTTCTTACCCGTGGCACGCAGCCCGTACGGGGCCCGGCCACCGGTGAAGCACCCCTCATCCTTGTGCGCGTTGATCCCGTCGGTGACGCGGGAACGCGATCTCCGCAGCCTCCTCCCGAGCCCGCTCAGACAGGATCGCGAACAGCAGACGCCCGCCCTTCCGGCTGTCCAACCCCTCGGACACGCTGACCAGGGACGCGCCACGCTTGTCGAACTCGTCCAGCAGGACACCGACCTTGCCGATCCCCTCCCGGGACAGCCGGTCCGTCTTCCATACGGCCAGCCCCTTGGAGACTCCCGTCAGCACCGCGTCACAGGCACCATCGAACTCCGTACGCCGCACCCAGGACTTACTGGCCGACTGCTGCTCGAACCAGATGTGGCGCAGCGTCACTCCCTCTTTCCTGGCCCAGAACGCCAGGTCCCGGACGTGACTGCGGAGGTTGGTCAGATCGTCCTGCTTCCGGCTCCGCCGGACGTACCCCTCCCGAAGTTCGTCCGGCGTACCCGTCACCACCTCCCACAGGCCCAGGTCGGCGAGCTGCGCGGGGGCGAGGCCAAGGCCCAGCAGGGCGTCGCGGTCAGCACGTACGGTGGGCTCGGTCAGGGTGGTAGTCACGGGGCGTCCTCCAGGTCAGGGCTACTGCCCTTCCTGGGAGAGCGAAGATCGCTCCACCTGGCCCGGACAGAACCTATGGTTCTGACCGGGCTCCGTTCCCCGAGCCCCTGACCGTAGATGCGTGAGCAGTTGCCGAAGGTCAGCCCAGGCCGGGGATGCGGTCGTTGCGGAAGAGGTCGACGAAGATCTGGTGGTCGCTGCGGGCGCGGTCGCCGTAGGTGAGGGCGAAGGAGACCAGCATGTCGGCGAAGCCGGCGGTGTCGTCGCCGATCGCCCGGTCGATCGCGTGCTCGGTGGAGAACGGCACCAGGCCGTGCCCGCTGGAGGACTCGTCGGCGGCGGCGTGCATGCCCGCGGTGGCCCGGCCGAGGTGGGTGACCACGTCGCGGAGGTCGGCCGGTTCGGTGAGGTCGGTCCAGTCCAGGTCGGCCGAGTAGGGGGAGACCTCGGCGACCAGCATGCCCTGGCCGCGCAGGGTGGCCCAGCCGAGCCAGGGGTCGCTGGCGGCCTGCAGGGCGCGCTGGGAGATCACCGTACGGTGGCCCTCGTGCTCGAAGTGGCTGCGGATCTCCGGGTCCGTCACGTGCCGGGACACCGCCGGGGTCTGACCCTGCTTCAGGTAGATCACCACGTCGTTCTCCAGGGCGTCGGTGTGGCCCTCCACCAGCACGTTGTACGAGGGCAGGCCGGCGCTGCCGATGCCGACGCCCCGGCGGCCGACCACGTCCTTGACCCGCAGGGCGTCCGGCCGGATACGGGTGGCCGGGGGCAGGGTCGCCAGGTACTGCTCGAAGGCGGCCAGCACCTCGGCGCGGGTGGAGTCGTCCAGCGGGATCGCGCCGCCGCCGGAGCGGAACCGGCGCTCGTACCCCTCGATCACGGTCTCCCGCTCCAGCAGCGCCACCCGGGTCTGCAGCCGGGCCCCGCGCAGCGTCGCCAGCAGCGGGCCCTCGGCGGTGTCCAGGGTGTACGCCTCGGCCGGTGCGCCCGCCGCGAGGTCGGCGATCCGCGCCCGGTAGGCGGTGGCGAAGGCCCGGACCAGCTCGGCGATGGTGCTGTCGGAGAGCGCCTTGGCGTAGCCGAGCAGGGCCAGGCTGGCGGCCAGCCGCTGGACGTCCCAGGTGAAGGCGCCGACGTACGCCTCGTCGAAGTCGTTGACGTTGAAGACCAGCCGGCCCTCGGCGTTCAGGTAGGTGCCGAAGTTCTCCGCGTGCAGGTCGCCGTGGATCCAGACCCGGCTGGTCCGCTCGTCCAGGTACGGCGCGCCGAACGCCTCGAACGGAGCGGTGGTCAGGTCCGCGTAGTACAGCCCGGCGGTGCCCCGGTAGAAGGCGAAGGCCGAGGCGGCCATCTTGCGGAACTTCACCTTGAACGCGGCCGGGTCCTCGGCCAGCAGTCGGCCGAAGGCCTCGTCGAAGACCCGCAGGATGGTCTCGGCCCGGTCGGGCTCGCGCTCGGCCGCGTTCTGCTGCTGCATGGGGATCGTCCTCTGTGCTGGGTCGTCGGTCCTGGGTCGGATGACGCCACAGTATTCGGACAGGTTCCCGGCCGGCGGCGAGGGCCCCGGCCGCCGGCTCAGGCGTGGGTGAGTGCGCTGCTCCGGGCGGCCAGGGCATGCCGGAGCAGCTCGGTGCGCTCGGCCGGGTCGGTGGCGCCGAGCAGCGCGGCCAGCACGGCGATCCTGGACTGCCCCGCCCGCAGCGTGCCGGTCGGTACGGCGCCCGCGGCGACCAGGTCGACCGCACCGCCGTGGGTGTAGATCTCGGTGACCGGGCCGGACTGCACCCGGGTGGTCAGTGCGACCAGCACGCCCCGGGCGGTGGCGGCGGCGACCGCCTCGACGAACTCCGGGGTGGCGTTGCCCGCGCCGGTGGCGACCAGTACCAGGCCCTGTGCTCCGGCCGCCACGGCGGCCTCGAACAGCGCCGGGTCGGCGTCCGAGTGGTGCATCACCATGTCCACTCGGGGCGGCACGGCGTCGGCGGCGGGAAGCGCGAGCGGGGTCGGGCGCTCGGGCTGACGGATGATCAGGGCGCGGCCGAAGCCGACGTCGCCGAGCCGGTCGCCGGAGGGGTCGGCGAAGGCGTTCGGGGCGACGGTCTGGGTCTTCACGGTGCCCCGGGCGGCGTGCACCTCGCCGTCGAAGACCACCAGCACACCCAGGCCGCGTGCGGTGGCGGCGGTCAGCAGGGCGTCGTGCAGGTTGCCGGGCCCGTCACCGTCGGCGGCGTCCAGCGGGAGCTGTGCGCCGGTCAGCACCACCGGGCGCTGGTCGCGGTGGTGCAGGTCGAGCAGGAAGGCCGACTCCTCCAGGGTGTCGGTGCCGTGGGTCACCACGATGCCGTCCACCCCCGGGTCGCGGAACACCCGGTGCACGGTGTGCAGCAGATCCAGCTGGTGCCGGCTGGTCAGCCGGGGGCTGTTCACGCTGAACAGGTCGACCACCTCGACCGAGACGCCCTCGGGGACGGCTGCGGTCGCCATCACCTCGCTGCCGTCGGCGTCGGCGGCGAAGCCGGAGCCCTGCCAGCGGCTGGCTATGGTCCCGCCGGTGCTGATCACGACGATCCGGGCCATGAATGCCTCCTGCAAAGGGGAACAGCCCGGCACCAGCTGTTTGCCGGGGCCGGGCTGCCTGTTGGTCTCCGCGGGTGGCGGAACGCTCACCAGCAAGAATAGGCGAATCGGTGCGCAATGCGATCGCGAATTCTTGCGAGAGATGACAAGGAGTGGGCAATATGATCGCGTGATGGATCAGATCGACAGGGATATCTTGCGCGAGCTCCAGCGCGACGGCCGGCTGAGCAACCAGGAGTTGGCCCAGCGGGTCGGGCTGACGCCCTCGCCGTGCATGCGCCGGGTCCGCCAGCTGGAGCAGGACGGGGTGATCCGGGGCTACCGCGCGGTGATCGACCCGGCCGCCGTCGGCCGCAGCTTCGAGGTGCTGGTCTCGGTCGAGGTCCGCCGCGAACGCGAGGCGGTGGAGGCCTTCGAGGCCGCGCTCCAGGAGATCCCGGACGTGATCGAGGCGTACCGGCTGTTCGGCAGCCCCGGCTGCCTGTTGCGGATCGCGGTCGAGGACCTGAAGGCGTACGAGCGGCTCTGGATCGAGCGGCTGACCACCCTGGCGGGGGTCACCGAGGTCAACTCGCAGATCATCATGAAGCGGGTGAAGGAACCGAGCGGCCTACCGGTCGGCGGCTGACGGCTCATCGGGCATCGGGCATCGGGCGTCCACCTCGATCTCGATCCTCATCCGGGGGTCGGCCAGGCCGCACTCCAGCATCGTCGCAGCCGGGCGGACCGGACCGAAGATCCGGCGCAGGCTCGGCCAGCAGGGCGGGAAGTCCGCCCGGTCGGGCAGCAGATACCTGACCCGGACCACGTCGGCGAACGAGCAGCCCGCCGCCGCCAGCGCCTCGCCGATGTTGCGCAGGCACTGCTCGGCCTGCTCCACCACGTCCTCGGAGATGGTCATCGTCCGGTAGTCGAAGCCGGTGGTGCCGGACACGTGCACCCGGTCGCCGTCGACCACCGCCCGGGCGTAGCCGATCTCCTCCTCGAAGGTGGAGCCACTCAGAATCGCGCGTCGTTCGGTCATGGGGGCGAGCTTGGCAACGGGGCAGTGATACGTCCAATAGTCCGGACGGCATCCTGTGATACCCCTGGCGATATGGAACGCCCCGAACTCGGACTCCGCCAGCTGCACGCCTTCGCCGTCCTCGCGGAGGAGCTGCACTTCGGCCGGGCCGCCGAACGCCTCGGCATCGCGCAGCCGCCGCTCAGTCAGCAGATCCGGCGACTGGAGGAGAGGGTCGGGCACCCGCTGTTCACCCGGGGCCCCGGCGGGGTCGCGCTGACCGCCGCCGGCCAGGAGCTGCTGCCCGCCGCCCGACGGGCGCTGGACGAGATCGCGGACGGACTGGACGCGGCCCGGCGCACCGGTAGCGGCGAGGTGGGCCGGCTGCGGATCGGCTTCTCGGCCTCGCTCGCGCTGACCGTGCTGCCGGGTCTACTGCTGGCCTATCAAGAGCGCTATCCCGCAGTGCGGTTGGAGCTCCGCGAGCTGACCACGGCCCCGCAGGTGGCCGCGCTGCACGAGCAGACCATCGACCTCGGCCTGCTGCGCGAGCCGCCGGAGCAGCCGGGGCTGAGTACCCGGACGATCCTGACCGAGGAACTCGTCGCCGTGCTGCCCGCCGCCCACCCCCTGGCGGCCCAACGAGCCGTCCCGGTCGCCGGGTTGGCGGACGAGTCGTTCGTCCTGCTGCCCCGCGAGGCGGGCCCCACGGTGCACGACCGGATCCTCCGGCTCTGCCGCGAGGCGGGCTTCGAACCCCGGCTCGGCCAGCAGGCGGTGGAGTGGCAGACGGTCGCCGCCCTGGTCGGCGCGGGCCTCGGAGTCTCGATCGCCCCGGCCGGCCTGCGCCGCCTCCGCCTCCCGGGCGTCACCTACCGCCGGCTTGACCCGAACACCGCCCGCACCACCGTCGCGGCCGCCTGGCGCACCGAGGACCGCAGCCCACTGGTCGCCCGCTTCCTGGCCCTGGTGGCCGCCCACCCGGGCTGACTCCGGGGCAGGCTCAAGGCGGCACCACTCAGGCGTTGCTCCAGGCGGACGGGCCCAGCAAGGTCTTGACCTCGGAGGCGAAGGCGCCGTTGTCGGGGTTGACCAGGAAGCCGAGCTCGTACAGGACGTTCTTGGCCCGGCCGGTGGTGAGGAGGCGGACCGGGACGTCGCCCGGGTGGGAGCGGAGGGTGGTCTTGAACTCGGCGATCATCTCCGGGTTGACCCGGCCGGTGGGGACGGTGATCAGGATCGGCGGCTTGCCGCCGTGTTCGGCGGAGGAGATGTCCAGGCTGGTGATCTCCTGGCCGAAGATGCTCAGCGAGCCGTCGCGTTCGTTCAGCCGGCCGCGCACCGCGATCACGTTGTCCTCGACCATCTGGTCGGACATCAGGTTGTAGGCGGCGGGGAAGAACAGCACCTCGACCGAGCCGTCCCGGTCCGCCAGGGTGATGATCGCCCAGGCGTTGCCCGCCTTGTTGATCCGGCGGTCCACGGCGGTGATCAGGCCGGCCAGGCGGACCTCGCCCTCGGTGCGGCCGGAGCCGAGCAGTTCGGCGATCGAGACGTCGCGGTTGCGGGAGAGGATGTGCTCGGCGCCGTCCAACGGGTGGCTGGAGACGTACAGGCCGAGCATCTCCCGCTCCAGGCTGAGGAGTTGCTTGCGTGGCCACTCCCGGTCGGAGAGCTCGAAGTCCAGGCCGATGGTCGGCACGTCCTCGCCGTTGTCCATCGCGCCGAACAGGTCGTCCTGGCCGATCGCCTGCTGCTTCTTCACGCCGGTGACGGCGTCGATCGCGTTCTCGTGCACGGTGGTGAGCGAGAGCCGGGTGTGGCCCAGCGAGTCGAAGGCGCCGGCCTTGATCAGCGAGTCGACGGTGCGCTTGTTGCAGACCACCAGCTCGACCTTGTCCAGGAAGTCGGCGAAGGAGGAGTACTTCCCCTTCTCCTTCCGGGACTTGACCAGCGAGTCGATCACGTTGGTGCCGACGTTGCGGACGGCCTTGAGGCCGAAGCGGACGTCGGTGCCGACGGCGGTGAAGTCCTCCACCGACTCGTTGACGTCCGGGGAGAGGATCTTGATGCCCATCGACCGGCACTCGGCCAGGTAGACGGCCATCTTGTCCTTGTCGTCCGCCACCGAGGTGAGCAGGGCGGCCATGTACTCGGCGGGGTAGTTCGCCTTCAGGTAGGCGGTCTGGTACGAGACCAGGCCGTACGCGGCCGAGTGCGATTTGTTGAACGCGTACCCGGCGAACGGCACCAGCACGTCCCAGACGGCCTGGATCGCCGCGTCGGAGTAGCCGCGCTCCTTGCAGCCCGCGTGGAAGGGGACGAACTCCTTCTCCAGGACCTCCTTCTTCTTCTTGCCCATCGCGCGGCGGAGCAGGTCGGCCTGTCCGAGGCTGTAGCCGGCCAGCACCTGGGCGGCTCGCTGCACCTGCTCCTGATAGACGATCAGACCGTAGGTGGGGCCGAGCACCTCGGCGAGCGGGGCCTCCAGCTCGGGGTGGATCGGGATGATCTCCTGCTGGGCGTTCTTGCGCAGGGCGTAGTTGGTGTGCGAGTTCATGCCCATCGGGCCAGGCCGGTACAGCGCCGAGACGGCGGAGATGTCGGCGAACTCGGTCGGCTTCATCAGCTTGAGCAGCGCCCGCATGGGCCCGCCGTCGAGCTGGAACACGCCCAGGGTGTCGCCCCGGGCCAGGAGTTGGTAGGTGGTCGGGTCGTCCAGCGGGATCTTCTCGATGTCGACGGTGATCCCGCGGTTGGACTTCACGATCTTGATGCAGTGGTCGATGATGCCCAGGTTGCGCAGACCCAGGAAGTCCATCTTGATCAGACCCATGGCTTCGCACGACGGGTAGTCGAAGCCGGTGATGATCACGCCGTCCTTGTCCCGCTTGTGCAGCGGGATCAGTTCCAGCAGCGGGGTCGAGGAGAGGATCACGGCCGCCGCGTGCACACCGGTGCCGCGGATCAGGCCCTCGATGCCGAGGCCGGTGTCGATGATCTTCTTGACGTCCGGCTCGTTCGCGTAGAGCGAGCGGATCTCGGTGCCCTCGTTGTAGCGCGGGTGCTTGTCGTTGAACAGGTCGGCCAGCGGCACGCCCTTGCCCATCACGTCCGGCGGCATCGCCTTGGTGATCCGGTCGCCCATCGCGAACGGGTAGCCGAGGATGCGGTTGGCGTCCTTCACGGCCGCCTTGGCCTTGATGGTGCCGAAGGTGTTCACCTGGGCGGTGTACGCCTCGCCGTACTTGTCGGTGACGTAGCGCACCATCTGGTCGCGCTGGCGGTCGTCGAAGTCGATGTCGACGTCCGGGGGGTTGATGCGCTCGGGGTTCAGGAACCGCTCGAACAGCAGATCGTGCTCGAGCGGGTCCAGCTCGGTGATCCGGGTCAGGTACGAGACCATCGACCCGGCCGCCGAACCACGGCCCGGGCCGACCGGGATGCCGTTGTCGCGGGCGTACTGGCAGATGTCGGCGACCACCAGGAAGTACGCGTCGAAGCCCATCGGGGAGATGACGCCCATCTCCAGCTCGATCCGGTCCAGCACCTCCTGGCTCGGGCTGTCGCCGTAGCGGTGCTGCAGGCCGGCCTTGATCTTCTGCCGCAGGAAGGACGCCTGGGTCTCGCCCTCGGGCACGTCGAACTGCGGCATCCGGTCGACGTAGTTGAAGACCTCGTCGTACGGCTCGATCCGGTCGGCGATCTCCAGCGTGTTGCGGCACGCCTCCGGCAGCTCGGTGAAGAGCGCGCGCATCTCCTCCGGCGTCTTGATGTAGTAGCCGCTGCCGTTGAACTTGAAGCGGTTCGGGTCGTCCTTGTTCTTGCCCACGCCGACGCAGAGCAGGCTGTCGTGGGCGTCGGCCTGATCGGCCGTCACGTAGTGCGAGTCGTTGGTGGCCAGCAGCGGGATGTCCAGCTGCTTGGCGAGCCGGAGCAGACCGTCCCGGACGTCCCGCTCGATGGACAGGTCGTGGTCCATCAGCTCCAGGAAGTAGTTCTCCCGGCCGAAGATCTGCTGGTACGCGTCGGCGGCCTTGACCGCCTCCTCGTACTGGCCCAGCCGCAGCCGGGTCTGCACCTCGCCGGACGGGCAGCCGGTGGTGGCGATGATCCCGGTGGCGTTCGCGGCGATCAGCTCGCGGTCCATCCGGGGCTTCATGTAGTAGCCCTCCATCGACGCGAGCGAGGAGAGCTTGAAGAGGTTGCGCAGCCCGGTGGCGTTCTGCGCCCACATGGTCATGTGGGTGTACCGGCCACCACCCGAGACGTCCTTGCCGCCCTCGCCGTCCGCGCTCACCTGACGCTGCCCGCCGGGCGCCCAGAACACCGGCTTCTTCTCGAACCGCGAGCCCGGTGCGACGTACGCCTCGATGCCGATGATCGGCTTGACGCTGCCGATCTTCTTCGAGGTCTGGAAGAACTCGTACGCGCCGAACATGTTGCCGTGGTCGCTCATCGCGATCGCGGGCATGCCCTGCCGCTCGGCCTCCGCGAACAGCTTCCCGTTCTTCGCCGCTCCGTCCAGCATCGAGAACTCGGTGTGGACATGCAGGTGAACAAAGCTGTCGGCCACGGTGGGACGGCTCCTCAGGCGCAGGGTCTGTCTGGCGATTCCCGTCGGGCCCGGCCCGCCCGGCACGCACGCTCACCGCACGGCCGAAACACCCAAGTAGCTCCGCTACGAGGGCGCCCCGGCCGCACGCCGAGCGCACGCACCGAACGACCCGGTCTGATCCGACGGGAATCGCCAGACAGACCCTCGAAGGAAGGCTCCACCCTAGCCCCTGAACGGAGGTCCGTTCAGCACCTCAGTTCACTCGGGAGTGCCGTTCGCAGAGCCGCGACGAAGGCCGCCACGGCCGGGTGACGGGCCGCTCCGGCGCGGTACGCGGTCCCGGTCCGGCGGGCCATCGGGAGCCGGGTCAGCGCCACGCCAGGGGGCGCCCCGGCCACTCCCAGCTGGGGGACCAGAGCCACTCCCTGGCCCGCCGCGACGAGCGCCAGAACTGTGGCGAAGTCGTCGATCTGGTGCCGGATCCGGGGCGTGTAGCCCGTCGCCTGGCAGGCCCGGACGGCCATCGAGTGGCAGAGGGTGCCGTGCGGCGCGACGATCCACGGCGACTCGCGGTGGTCGGCGATCGTCCCGGCCGACGGGGCCGCCAGGTACATCGCCTCGGTGAACAGCGGCTCGGCCGCCAGGCCCGGCGTCGGGTCGGCCGGGACGAAGTCGTACTCGTGCACCAGCGCCACGTCCAGCTCGCCGGAGCGGAGCAGCGCCGAGACCACCGCCGGGTCGACCTCGGTCACCATCGGCTCCAGGCCCGGGTGCTCACGGCCGAGCGCGGCCAGCGCCGCCGGGATGATCGCCCGGGCGGCCGAGGGGTAGGTGCCGATCCGCAGCGGGCCCGCCAACCCGCTTCGGGCGTCGGCCAGTTCGGCCCCGGCCTGTTCCAGTCGCTCCAGTACCGCCTCCGCGTGCCGGACCAGGTTCCGCCCGGCCGGGGTGAGGGCGACCCGGCGGCCGGTCCGCTCCAGCAGCGGGACGCCGGCCTCCCGCTCCAGCACCGAGAGCTGCTGCGAGACGGCGGACGGGCTGAAGGCGAGCGACTCGGCGACGGCGGCGATGGTGCCGCGGTGGGCGAGTTCACGGAGCAGCCGAAGCCGGCGGACGTCGAGCATAAGCAGAGCTTACGCAAAGCCTCGGAGATATGAACTGGACCTGAACAGACTCGGGGCGGCAGGCTCGACGGCATGGAACTGCACGGAATCCACGTACCGCTGGTCACCCCCTTCGAGGCGGACGGCACGCTCGCCGTCGAGGCCCTGGCCGGGCTGGCCCGGCAGGCGCTGGCCGACGGCGCGGCCGGGCTGGCCGCGCTCGGCACCACCGCCGAGGTGGCCACCCTGGACGAGGCCGAGCGACGGACCGTGATCGAGGTCTGCGCCAAGGCCGCCGCCGAGTACGGCGCCACCCTCACCGTCGGCACCGGCGGCAACGACACCAGGCGCACCGTCGCCGCCCTGGCCGAGCTGGCCGGGGTGGCGGACGCCGCCCTGGTCACCGTGCCCGCCTTCACCCGGCCGGGCGAGGCCGGAGCACTGGCGCACTTCGAGCAGCTGGCCGCCGGGAGCCCGGTGCCGCTGATCGTCTATCACATCCCGTACCGCACCGGTCAGGCGCTGAGTGCCGCCGCGCTGCGCCGGATCGGCGCCCTGCCGAACGTCGCCGGGGTCAAGTACGCGGCCGGCGGGATCGACCAGGAGACCATCGCGCTGCTCGCCGACCTGCCGCCGGACTTCGCGGTACTGGCCGGGGACGACCCCTTCCTGGCCCCGCTGCTCGCCCTCGGCGCGACCGGCGGCATCCTGGCCTCCGCCCACCTGGCCACCGCCCGGTTCGTCGAATTCGCCGAGGGCCGGGGGTCGCGGGAGCTGGGACACCGGCTCGCGCAGCTCTCGATCGCCTGCTTCGCCGAGCCCAACCCGACCGTGATCAAGGGCGTCCTGCACGCCCAGGGGCGCATCCCCACCCCGGACGTCCGCCTCCCGCTGCTGCCCGCAAGCCCGGAGTCGGTGGCGGACGCGCTGTCCCTGCTGCCGCCCAGCACGCCCACCCAGTGAAACGCCTTGTCGCTCCGACCCGCTGAACAGGCATGATGGGCGGAGTGTGCGGGCCTTGATCGAGCACAACACAGGAGGAGAAGTCGGATGAGGATCGGCATCGTGGGTGCCACCGGCCAGGTCGGTGGAGTGGTGCGCAGCATTCTGGCGGAGCGTGAGTTCCCGGTGGCGGAGCTGCGGCTGTTCGCCTCGGCCCGGTCGGCGGGCAAGACGCTGCCCTGGCAGGACGGCGAGGTCACCGTCGAGGACGCGGAGACCGCCGACTACTCCGGCCTGGACATCGTGATCTTCTCCGCCGGTGGCTCCACCTCCAAGGCGCTGGCCCCCAAGGTCGCCGCCGCCGGTGCGGTCGTGATCGACAACTCCTCGGCCTGGCGCGGTGACCCCGAGGTCCCGCTGGTGGTCTCCGAGGTCAACCCGGACGCGATCGCGAACCGCCCCAAGGGCATCATCGCCAACCCGAACTGCACCACGATGGCCGCCATGCCGGTGCTGCGCCCGCTGCACGACGAGGCCGGTCTGACCGCCCTGGTCGCCACCACCTACCAGGCCGTCTCCGGCTCCGGCCTGGCCGGCGTCGCCGAGCTGCACCGGCAGGCCTGCGAGATCACCGAGCAGGCCGACCAGCTGGCCTTCGACGGCGAGGCGGTCCAGGCCACCGACCCGGGTGTCTACCAGCGGCCGATCGCCTTCAACGTGATCCCGCTCGCGGGCAACCTGGTGGACGACGGCTCGTTCGAGACCGACGAGGAGCAGAAGCTCCGCAACGAGTCCCGCAAGATCCTGGAGATCCCCGACCTCAAGGTCTCCGGCACCTGCGTGCGCGTCCCGGTCTTCTCCGGCCACTCGCTCCAGGTGAACGCCCGGTTCGCCAACCCGATCAGCGTCGAGCGCGCGTACGAGCTGCTCGCCAAGGCCCCGGGCGTCGAGCTGTCCGAGATCCCGACCCCGCTCCAGGCGGCCGGCAAGGACCCCTCGTACGTCGGCCGGATCCGGGTGGACGAGACGGTGGAGAACGGCCTCGCGCTGTTCCTCTCCAACGACAACCTGCGCAAGGGCGCCGCGCTGAACGCGGTGCAGATCGCCGAGCTGGTCGCGGCCGAGCTGGCCGAGCTCAGGGGCTGACACCCCGTCACCTGCCGGTCGGCCCTCGACGCCGACCGGCAGGGGCGGTGGCGGAACGGTTCGCCCGTCGATCGGAGGGTAGAGAGTGCCCACCGGCGGTACTCGCCCTGACCGCCGGGACGTCGGCGGCCGTGCGGGCCCCCACATCATTTCCTCCGCGCGGTGCGGCCCTCCGGAGGGAAGTGGTGTGGAGTGGACCGGTGCGTCGTCCTGGTGGACGCGGGGTACCTGCTGGGTGCCGCCGCCAACCTGCTGGCGGGAGACCCCGTCCGGGCCCGGCTGACGGTGGATCACGCGGCGCTGGCCACCGCGCTGGCCGAACGGGCCGAGGCGGAGACCGGGCTGCCGCTGCTGCGGATCTACTGGTTCGACGCCGCCCCCGACCGGCGCTCGCTGCCCGAACACCGCCGGCTGCGCACGCTGCCCCGGGTCACCGTCCGGCTCGGTGCGCTCACCCGGGCCGAGGGGCGCTGGGTGCAGAAGGGCGTGGACGCCGCGATGCACGCCGAGCTCACCGAGCTGGCCCACAACCGGGCCTGCGCCGACCTGGTGCTGCTCAGTGGCGACGGCGACCTGCTGCCCGGCATGGTGTGCGCCAAGGAGCACGGCGTGGTGGTCCACCTCTGGGCGGTCCAGCCGGTGGACGGTGACTTCAACCAGTCCGAGGACCTGGTGGCCGAGGCGGACGAACGGCGGGTGCTGAGCCGCGCCTTCGTCGAACGCTGGGCCCAGCTGCGGGAGACCGGCCCGGCCACCGTACCGGCGGTGCGCGCTCCCGAACTCCGGGTCGTGCCCACCCCCAGGGACCTGGCCACCCGCCCGGCCCCCACCGTCCCGCCCGCGCTGGTGCTGCGCTGGTCCTCCGCCCGGCTCACCCCCGCGCCGCCCACCCTGGCCGAGATCACCAGCCCCGAACAGCGCTGGGCCGACCGGGAGGAGGACAGCGCCGCCGTTCCCGGCGAAGCCCAGCAGGTCGGCGCCGTGTTCGCCCGCCGCTGGCTGTCCCGGCTGCAGCGGGACACCGAACTGCTCCCGCTCTGGGCCGACCACCCGCGCATCCCGCACCGGCTGGACTCCGAACTGCTGCGCTACGCCGCCCGGTTCGGCCTGCTCGCGGCCAAGGACGACCAGATCGACGAGCAGGACAGGTACGCCATCAGGGCGGGCTTCTGGCAGGCCTTCGCCGACCGCGTCCCGCGCCCCGACCTGGCGGTCGCCCAGGAGTGAGGGGGCTCGCCGGAGCCGAATCAACCCCCTTGTCCGGTTCCTCCGGGCCAGCGCGTAGAGTCTTCGACCGTGAGCGACACCGACCGGCGGGCACCACAGCCCACGCCGCAAGGCGACCTCGGCGGTCCCGGCCACCACCCTGCCGGGCAGTGCTGCACCGTACGAGACCTTGCCAAGACCTACCGCAGCAAGGACGGCGAGATCCGGGCCAACGACGGCATCGCGCTCGACATCCGACGCGGCGAGGTCTTCGGCCTGCTCGGACCCAACGGCGCGGGCAAGTCCACCCTGGTCCGCCAGCTCACCGGGCTGCTCCGGCCGGACCGGGGCTCGATCGACATCCTCGGGCACGACATCGTCCGGCACCCGGAGCGGGCCGCCCGGCTGCTCGGCTACCTGGGCCAGGAGTCGACCGCGCTGGACGAACTCACCGTCGCGATGGCGGCCGAGACCACCGGATGCCTGCGCGGCCTGACCCGGGCCCAGGCCCGGAGCGCGAGCACCGACGTGCTGACCGAGCTCGGCCTGACCGCGATCGCCGGCCGCCCGCTCGCCAAGCTCTCCGGCGGACAGCGCCGGCTGGCCTGCTTCGCCGCCGTGCTGGTGGGGGAGCGGCCGCTGCTGGTGCTGGACGAACCCACCAGCGGCATGGACCCGGTGGCCCGCCGGGCGGTCTGGTCCGCAGTCGACCGGCGCCGGGCCGAGCACGGGACCACCGTGCTGCTGGTCACCCACAACGTGATCGAGGCGGAGACCGTACTCGACCGGGTCGCGGTGGTGGACGAGGGCCGGATCATCGCCTGCGACACCCCCGGCGGCCTCAAGGCCCTGGTGGACGGCGACGTCCGGCTCGACCTGGTCTGGCGCACCGAGGCCCCGCTCGGCGTCCCCGCCGTCGCCCGGCTGGCCGAGCGGGCGGTCCGCTCCGGGCGCCGCTGGACCATCCGCACCACGCCCGAACAGGCCCGCGAACTGGTCGCCACCGTCACCACGGGCCCCGCCTTCGCGGCCCTGGACGACTTCACCCTGGCCACCCCGAGCCTGGAGGACGCGTACCTCAAGCTCGGCGGCCGGCACGAGGGACTGGCGAAGTGAGCCCCACTCAGATCCGGAAGGCCGACGCGGTGGCCCTGCTCGACCCGCCCCTGGCCCCCGCCCCGGCCCGCCTGCTGCCCTCGCTGGCAGCCGTCTACCGGGCCCAGCTGGCCCGGGCCCGGGTGGCCCGGATCCCGCTGCTCTTCGTGGCGACCTTCCAGTCGCTCGGCATCCTGCTGATGATGCGCGGCGTGGTGGACCCCGGGGACGTCCCGGCCGCCCGTTCGGTGGTGGCGGGCTCCAGCGTGCTGGTGGTCGCCTTCGTGGCGCTCAACCTGCTGGCCCAGTACTTCGGCCGGCTCCGTGCCACCGGCGGCCTGGACCACTACGCGACCCTGCCGGTCCGCCCGGCCGCCGTGGTGCTCGGTGCCGCCGCCGCGTACGCCTCCTTCACCGTGCCCGGCGCGCTGGTCACCGCCGGGGTCGGGGCCTGGATGTTCTCGCTCCCGTTCGGCCATCTCTGGGTGCTGCTCGCGGTCGTCCCGCTCGCGGGCGCGGCGCTGGCCGGGGTCGGCGCGGCCTGCGGGCTGCTGGCGCCCCGTCAGGAGATCGCCACCCTGCTCGGCCAGCTCGGCATGTCGGCCGCACTGCTGCTCGGCGTACTTCCGGTGGCCCAGCTGCCCGGTTTCGTCCGGCTGCTGCGTGACCTGCTGCCCTCCACCTACGGGGTGGAGGCCTTCGCGGAGAGCTTCGCCACCGCACCCGACTGGGCCTCGGTGTTCGGCAACCTGGCAGTCTGCGGTGCGGTCGGCCTGGTCTCGCTGGCGGTCGCCACCTGGGCTTATCGCCGGGCCGCCACCCGCTGAGACCCCGGTGTTCGACCTGGGAGCCGCCGGTCGTGAAACGATGGGCCGGTGACCGTACCGAACACTCCTGCGGATTCCGCCGCCGAGCCGCCCCGGGACTCCGTCCCGGTGTACCCCGCGCAGCCGGACCCGTACCTGCCGCCGCCGATGCCCGTCCGCGAACGGCGCCCGCTCGGGCCCGAGCTGCGGATCGGAGCGCTGACCACCCTGGCCGGGGTGGTGGTCGGGGCGCTGGTCGGCCTGCTCTGGCTGTGGCTGGCACCGCGGGTGATGTTGGTGGCCGGCACCGACGCGATCCGGTACGTCGACCCCGAGGGCGAGCAGCGGGCCGGTGCCGACGGCACCTTCGCCCTGCTGGCGCTGGCCGCCGGTGTGCTCTCCGCCCTGGCCGCCTTCCTGCTGACCCGCCGACGGGGCGGCGGCATCGCCGTCGCGGGCGGGCTGGCCCTGGGCGGTCTGGCCGGTTCGATCCTGGCCTGGCAGCTCGGCACCCGGCTCGGCCCCGCCACGGACGTGTTCGCCAGCGCCAAGAAGGCCGGCCAGGGCGTCGAGTTCAGCGCAGCCCTCGAACTCGGCTCCCACGGCGCCCTGCTGGTCTGGCCGATGGCGGCGATGGTCGTCCTGCTCGCCCTCTCGGCCGCCTTCGGCAAACGCGAACAGGACCCCCCGCCGTACTGGGTCGGCCCCCAGTGGCAGCAGCCACAGGCCTAGGCACACGCCAGACGCTCCGGCACAGGCTTCGGAAGACAGGGGCTCGGGGAACTGCGACGCCGACCTCGTACACGGTGATCCGTACGTAGATGGTCAGGCACTTCGTCCGTGACCCCGGCGCCAGATCTCCTCGCAGTTCCCCGAGCCCCTGGGCCGTAGATGGTTGAGGTCAGCGGCCGATAGAGGCGACCACAGCGGTGGTCAGGGCGACCAGGTCGGCGGGGGAGAGTTCGATCTCCAGCCCGCGGCGCCCACCCGAGACGTAGACCGTCGGATGCGCCAGCGCCGTCACATCGACGACAGTCCGTAGCGGACGGCGCTGCCCGAGCGGCGAGATGCCGCCGAGCACGTACCCGCTGCTGCGTTCGGCCGCCGCCGGGTCAGCCATCGCCGCCCGCTTGCCGCCGACCGCCTGGGCCAGCGCCTTCAGGTCGAGCTGCCCGGAGACCGGCACCACACCGACGGTGAGCTTCCCGTCCACCTCGGCGACCAGGGTCTTGAACACCCGCTCACCCGCGACGCCGAGCAGCTCGGCCGCCTCCCCGCCGTACGAGGCGGCGGCCGGGTCGTGCTGGTACGCGTGCACGGTGAACGCCACCCCGGCCGCCTCCAGCGCCACCGTCGCGGGCGTACCGCCACCGCGCTGCTGCTTCTTCGCCATCGCGCTGACCCTCCGTCAGTTCGGGCTGAACGACTGCCGGGTCAGCTCCACCCCGGGCAGCGAGGGCAGCCAGGCCAGCACCGCGGTCTCCCGCCGGAGCAGCTCGAGCTCGGTGGTCAGCCGCTGCGCGGTGTCGGGGCAGGCCAGCAGCGCCTGCTTCACCGGGGTGGGCAGGATCGCGGCGGCCGCGACCAGGTAGGACAGCACCTGCGGATCGTTCGGCAGCTCGTGCTGCCCGGTCAGGCTGACCTCGCGGGCCCCGGCGAGCCGCTTCTGGTACGCCCGGAAGGCCCGTTCGACCCCGGCGGCCAGTGCGCCCGCGCCCTCGCCGGTCTGCTCCTCGATCGGCTCGGTCTCGCCGACCAGGTAAGGCCCCGTCACATCGACCGAGCGGAGCCAGAACCGGGTGGTCCCGGTCACCAGCAGCTCGTACTGCCCGTCCGGCTGCTCCTGCGCCGAGGCCACGTCCGCCACGCACCCGATGTGGTGCAGCGCCTCCAGCGGATCGCCGGTGATCGTTCCGAGCCCGTCCAGCGGCCCGGCCGGCTCCGCGTTCTCCCGGACCGGCGCGACCTCCCGCCCGTCCTTGATCGCCAGCACCCCGAACCGCCGCGGCCGGTCCTCCGGCTGGGCCATCAGGTCGCCCACCAGCCGCCGGTACCTCTCCTCGAAGACGTGCAGGGGCAGCACCAGGCCCGGGTACAGGACCGTGTTGAGGGGAAAGATCGGCAGCCGTTCAGTCACGGCGCACAGCGTAGTTCAGCAACGGCCACCCCTGTCCCGATTACCCGTCAGCCGGCCGGCAGGTGCGGCTCAGCCCCGCTGCAGCATCCGGGTCGCACCGGCCACCACGGTGGTGGCGAGCACCCAGCCGGAGAGCACCAGGCCCGCCACCATGAACTGGCCGGTCCGGTCGGGGTTCCAGCCGTCCGGGCCGAGGTTCACCACCGGGAGGACCTTGCTGAGGGCGTACAGCGGCGCGTTCCAGGTGGGCTTCTCGTCGGCCTTCAGCGGGGCCGGCTCGTGGTCGGAGAAGTACAGGGCGCCGATCGCCCAGGCCAGCACCAGCCAGAGCGCCGCCCGCCCGGGGCGGTAGCCGTACCCGACGGCGGCGTCCTGGATCAGACCCCAGAGCCGTCCTGGCGGCGGCAGGGTGGAGCGCCGCCGCCGGTGCTTGGCGTACAGCACCTCGCGGGCGTCCTCGTCCCGGCCGTCCCGGCGCAGCGCGGCGGCCAGCTGCTCGTACGGCTCCGGCTGGTACTCGCCGAGGGCGCTCTCCAGCCAGGCGATCCGCTGCTGGACGCTGAACGGCCGGTCGGGCCGGAGCGACTCGTAGGTGAAGCCGGTCAGCCGGACGTGGCCGTCCTTGGGCCAGCTGTCCGGGTTGTCGACCAGGTTGCCGATCCTGGCCCGGGAGAGTGAGACCTTGCCGCTGGGCGGGGTGTGGCAGGTGAAGCGCAGCTCCGGGGTCTGGATCCGGCGCAGCGAGAGCTCCTGACCCTCCGGCAGGTGGAACTCGGCGTGGGTGATCAGCAGCGCGTTCTCGAACCGCCCGTCCACCAGCCGGACCCCGCCGTACGCCCGCAGCGGGGTGCTGGGGGAGTCGTGCGGGATCGGGGCGCCGTAGCCGTCGCCGTAGATGGTGTGCGAGTCGGCCCAGCCGCCGTCCAGCGAGCCGCCCAGGTACATGGTGTTGCCGACCGAGATGTGGGCCAGGTTGAGGCAGTACCGGTCCGGGGCGGCGGCCTTCAGCTGGGCGCCGCGGAGCGAGAACCGGCCGCCGATCCGGCTGGTGCGCATGCTCAGCTCACCGTGCACGTCGATCCGCTCGGCCTCGAAGTCCTGCTGCACCGTCAGCCCGTCGGCGGCCAGTGCCCGGCCGTACCGGTCGCCGCCGACGACGGCCTGATTGAGCAGCAGATCGGTGCCGATCTTGGCGTCGGTGAGCCGCATCCCGAACGGCAGGACGCAGCGAGCCAGGTGCAGATCGCCCTCGGTGGCCAGCCGGGACGCCTCCAACCGGGGGATCCAGCAGCGGATCAGCCGCAGCGTGCCGGCCTGCGCCTCGGAGATCAGGATCTTCTTCTCGAACCGGCAGTCGTGCAGCTCGACGTAGTGCTCGATCCGGGCCCCGGCCAGCCGGAGCGGGCCGGTCACGTAGGCGCCGCTGAGCTTGAGCGACGCCACCTTGCCCGGCGCCGGCTCTGGACCGTTGAGCAGCAGGGTGGCCAGCACCTCGGCCCGGACGAACCGCTCGGCGGGCCAGTCGACCGGGCCGCTCACCAGGTCCACCGCGTCGTCCCAGCTACGCAGGTCGTAGAGATCGCCCTGCCGGAACGCCTCCCAGAGCCCCTGCTCGACCGGCGTCCAGCCGTCCGGCGGCTGCTGCACCGCTGCCTCCCCCAAGATCTTGAACTGTCTCGCCTTTCGTATCACGGACTGAAATGCGGGGCCTCGGGTTCCGGCCACTCCCTACACTGGGCGATGTGATCTCTCGAATTGACCTGCGCGGCTCGGATGCCGACCTGCGCGACGTGCTGCCCCGTGCCGAGTTCGACGTGGAAGCCGCCCTGGAGAAGGTGCGGCCGATCTGCGAGGACGTACGCCATCGCGGGGTCGCGGCACTGATCGAGATCACCGAGCGGTTCGACGGCGTGACGCTGGAGACCACCCGGGTCCCCGAGCAGGCGATCACCGCCGCGCTGGAGACCCTGGACCCGAAGGTGCGCGCCGCACTGGAGGAGTCGATCCGCCGCGCCCGGCTGGTCCACCGCGAGCAGCGCCGTACCGACCACACCACCCAGGTGGTGCCCGGCGGCACCGTCGCCGAGCGCTGGGTGCCGGTCGACCGGGTCGGCCTGTACGTGCCGGGCGGCCTCGCGGTCTACCCGTCCTCCGTGGTGATGAACGTGGTGCCCGCACAGGAGGCCGGCGTCCCCGGCATCGCGGTCACCTCGCCGCCGCAGAAGGACTTCGGCGGCAGCGTCCACCCGACCATCCTGGCGGCCTGCGCGCTGCTCGGGGTCACCGAGGTGTACGCGGTCGGTGGCGCCCAGGCGGTTGCGATGTTCGCGTACGGCACCGCTGAGTGCGCCCCGGTCAACCTGGTGACAGGACCCGGCAACATCTACGTGGCCGCCGCCAAGCGCCTGCTCAAGGGCCGGATCGGCATCGACGCCGAGGCCGGTCCGACCGAGATCGCGGTGCTTGCCGACGACACCGCCTCCGCCCGTGAGGTGGCCGCCGACCTGATCAGCCAGGCCGAGCACGACCCGATGGCCGCCTCCGTGCTGGTCACCGACTCGGTCGCGCTGGCCGAGGCGGTCGAGTCCGAGCTGGTCGAGCAGGTCGCCCGGACCAAGCACCGCGAGCGGGTCACCGAGGCACTGACCGGCAAGCAGTCCGGCATCGTGCTGGTGGACGACATCGAGCAGGGCCTCGCGGTGGTGAACGCCTACGCCGCCGAGCACCTGGAGATCCAGACCAGGGACGCCCGCGCGGTCGCCGCCAAGGTCCGCAACGCCGGTGCGATCTTCATCGGCGCGTACGCCCCGGTCTCGCTCGGCGACTATGCGGCCGGCTCCAACCACGTGCTGCCGACCGGTGGTTGTGCCTGCCACTCGTCCGGCCTGTCGGTGCAGTCCTTCCTGCGCGGCATCCACGTGGTGGAGTACACCCGCGAGGCGCTGGCCGACGTCGCCGCGCACGTGGTCAACCTGGCGAACGCCGAGGACCTGCCCGGTCACGGCGACGCCGTACGAGCTCGATTCGACTGGACGGTGCCGGGCGCGTGACGAACATCGACGATCTGCCGATCCGGGACGAGCTGCGCGGTCAGTCCCCTTACGGCGCACCGCAGTTGGACGTGCCCGTCCAGCTGAACACGAACGAGAACCCGTACTCGCTGCCCGAGCCGCTGGTGGCCCGGATCGCCGAGCGGGTGGCCGAGGCGGCCCGCAACCTCAACCGCTACCCCGACCGGGACGCGGTCGAGCTGCGCACCGGTCTGGCCGACTACCTGACCAGGACCACCGGGCACGCGGTGACGAAGGATCAGGTCTGGGCCGCCAACGGCTCCAACGAGATCCTCCAGCAGCTGCTGCAGACCTTCGGCGGCCCGGGCCGCAGCGCGCTCGGCTTCGAGCCCTCGTACTCGATGCACGCGCTCATCTCCCGTGGTACCGGCACGACTTGGATCTCCGGCCCGCGCAACGAGGACTTCACCGTCGACCTCGAGGCGGCCAAGGCGGCGATCGCCGAGCAGAAGCCGAACGTGGTCTTCATCTGCTCGCCGAACAACCCGACCGGCACCGCCGTGGAAGCCGACGTGGTGATCGCGCTGTACGAGGCCGCCCAGGCCGCCGGGCCCAGCCTGGTGATCGTGGACGAGGCGTACGTCGAGTTCTCGCACCGCGCCTCGCTGCTGCCGATGCTCGAGGGCCGCCCCAACCTGGTGGTCAGCCGCACGATGTCCAAGGCCTTCGGCGCCGCCGGGCTGCGGCTCGGCTACCTGGCCGCCGACCCCGCCGTGGTGGACGCCGTGCAGCTGGTCCGGCTTCCGTACCACCTGTCGGCCGTCACCCAGGCGACCGCGCTGGCCTGCCTGGAGTACACCGACACGCTGCTCGGCTACGTCGAGCGGCTCAAGGCGGAGCGGGACCGGCTGGTCGACGCGCTGCGCGGGCTCGGCCTCGAAGTCACCGACTCCGACTCCAACTTCGTCCAGTTCGGCCGCTTCGCCGACACCCACGCGGTGTGGCAGGCGATCCTCGACCAGGGTGTCCTGGTCCGCGACAACGGCGTCCCCGGCTGGTTGCGCGTCACGGCCGGCACCCCGGCCGAGAACGACGCCTTCCTCGACGCCGTCCGTACAGTCAGCAAGGAGCTTTGAACCCTCATGTCCCGCATCGGCCGCGTTGAGCGCACCACCAAGGAGACCTCGGTCCTGGTCGAGATCAACCTCGACGGCACCGGCAAGACCGACATCTCCACGGGCGTCGGGTTCTACGACCACATGCTCGACCAGCTGGGCCGCCACGGTCTCTTCGACCTCACCGTCAAGACCGAGGGCGACCTGCACATCGACACCCACCACACCATCGAGGACACCGCCCTCGCGCTCGGTGCCGCCTTCCGGCAGGCGCTCGGCGACAAGGTCGGCATCTACCGCTTCGGCAACTGCACGGTGCCGCTGGACGAGTCGCTGGCGCAGGTCACCGTCGATCTCTCCGGCCGCCCCTACCTGGTGCACACCGAGCCGGAGAACATGGCGCCGATGATCGGCAGCTACGACACCACGATGACCCGGCACATCCTCGAGTCCTTCGTGGCCCAGGCCGCCATCGCCCTGCACGTGCACGTGCCGTACGGTCGGAACGCCCACCACATCGTGGAGTGCCAGTTCAAGGCACTCGCGCGGGCGCTCCGTTATGCCGCCGAGCACGACCCGCGCGCGGCCGGCATCCTTCCCTCGACCAAGGGTGCGCTGTGAACAACTCGTCCACGCTGCTGATCATCGCCGGGCTCTTCCTGTCCGGCGGCGTGTTCTCGTTCTGGAAGCAGAAGCAGTCCAAGGGCGTGATCGCGGTGCTCGCGATCGGCGCCGTGCTCTGCCTCTCGTCCGGCCTGATGCGCCTCTAAGAAGGAACTCCTCTGATGGCCAAGAACGTTGTCGTCCTCGACTACGGCTCGGGCAACCTCCGCTCGGCCCAGCGCGCGGTCGAGCGCACCGGTGCGAACGTCACCGTCTCGTCCGACTTCCAGACCGCGATGGACGCCGACGGCCTGTTGGTGCCGGGCGTCGGCGCCTTCGAGGCCTGCATGCGCGGCCTCAAGGCGGTGCGCGGCGAGCAGATCATCGGCCGCCGGCTGGCCGGTGGCCGGCCGGTGCTGGGCATCTGCGTCGGGATGCAGATCCTGTTCGAGAAGGGCGTCGAGCACGGCGTCGAGACCGCCGGCTGCGACGAGTGGCCCGGCACGGTCGAGCCGCTGGACGCCCCGATCGTCCCGCACATGGGCTGGAACACCGTCGACGTGCCCGAGGGCAGCCGGCTGTTCGCCGGCCTGGACCCGGAGACCCGGTTCTACTTCGTGCATTCCTACGGCGTGCGCCGCTGGGAGCTCGAGGTCACCAACCAGAACATCCGGTCCCCCCTGGTCAGTTGGGCCACCCACGGGCAGCCGTTCGTCGCCGCGGTGGAGAACGGCCCGCTCTGGGCCACCCAGTTCCACCCCGAGAAGTCCGGCGACGCGGGTGCCGCGCTGCTGACCAACTGGGTCAACACCTTCTGACAACTGCCTTCCACCGCAGGCCCGTTCCGATTCAGGAAAGTTGCACCATGAGCCGCCTCGAACTGCTGCCCGCCGTCGACATCCGCAACGGCCAGGCCGTCCGCCTGGTCAAGGGCGCCTCCGGCACCGAGACCTCCTTCGGCACGCCGCTCGCGGCGGCACTCGCCTGGCAGAACGCGGGCGCCGAGTGGCTGCATCTGGTGGACCTGGACGCCGCGTTCGGCACCGGCGACAACCGCGAGATCATCCGCGAGCTGAGCGAGCAGATGAACATCAAGGTCGAGCTCTCCGGTGGCATCCGGGACGACGCCTCGCTGGCCGCCGCACTCGCCACCGGCTGCCGCCGGGTCAACCTGGGCACCGCCGCGCTGGAGCAGCCGGAGTGGGTGGCCAAGGTGATCGCCGAGCACGGTGACAAGATCGCGGTCGGCCTGGACGTGGTCGGCACCACCCTGCGCGGCCGCGGCTGGACCAGCGAGGGCGGCGACCTCTACGAGGTGCTGGCCCGCCTCGACGCCGAGGGCTGCGCCCGCTACGTGGTCACCGACGTCAACCGGGACGGCACCCTGACCGGGCCCAACCTGGAGCTGCTGCGCAACGTCTGCGCCGCCACCGACAAGCCGGTGGTCGCCTCGGGCGGCGTCTCCTCGCTGGACGACCTGCGCGCGATCGCCACGCTGACCGGCGAGGGTGTCGAGGGCGCGATCGTGGGCAAGGCACTCTACGAGAGCAAGTTCACCCTCGAAGAGGCCCTGGAGGCCGTTTCATGACGGACCGTCAGATCGTACGCGGCAGGATCGCCGGATTCTCCCCCTGGGAGGACGAGTTCGGCTACTCGCGCGCCGTGGCGGCCGGGGACCACGTCCACGTGGCCGGCACCACCGCGTGGGTGGACGGGCGGATCGAGCACGAGGGCGACCCGTACCACCAGACCCTGGCTGCCTTCGGTGTCGGCCTGCAGGCCCTCGCCTCGTACGGTCTGACGGCGGACGACGTGTTCCGCACCAGGATGTACATCACCCATGTCCGGGACGCCGACGAGGTCGGCCGGGCCCACCTGACCCTGTTCGGCGCCTCCCGGCCCGCCGCCACCATGGTCGTGGTGGAGGGCCTGATCGACTCCCGGATGATGGTCGAGATCGAGCTCGATGCCTACCGCGCCGGGCTCGCCAGCAGCTTGGAAGGTTTGTCGCAATGACCCTCGCCGTACGAGTCATCCCCTGTCTGGACGTGGACAACGGGCGGGTGGTCAAGGGCGTCAACTTCCAGAACCTGCGGGACGCGGGCGACCCGGTCGAGATGGCCAAGCTCTACGACGCCGAGGGCGCCGACGAGTTGACCTTCCTCGACATCACCGCCTCCTCCGGCGACCGGGAGACCACCTACGACGTGGTCCGCCGCACCGCCGAGCAGGTCTTCATCCCGCTCACCGTCGGCGGCGGTATCCGCGCCGTCGAGGACGTCGACAAGCTGCTCCGGGCCGGCGCCGACAAGGTCGGCGTCAACACCGCCGCGATCGCCCGGCCCGAGCTGATCCGCGAGATCGCCAAGCGCTTCGGCCGGCAGGTGCTGGTCCTCTCGGTCGACGCCCGCCGCTGCCCGCCCGGCACCGAGACCGCCTCCGGCTTCGAGGTCACCACCCACGGCGGCCGCCAGGGCACCGGGCTGGACGCGGTCGAATGGGCGGGCCGGGCCGCCGAGTTGGGCGCAGGCGAGATCCTGCTCAACTCGATGGACGCGGACGGCACCAAGGACGGTTACGACCTCGAGCTGATCCGCGCCGTCCGCAAGGCCGTCGCCGTCCCGGTGATCGCCTCCGGCGGCGCGGGCAAGCTCGCCGACTTCGCCCCCGCGGTCGACGCCGGCGCGGACGCTGTCCTGGCGGCGAGCGTCTTCCACTTCGGCGACCTCCGCATCGGCCAGGTCAAGGAAGCCCTCCGGTCGGCCGGGCACCCTGTCCGCTGACATTGACTTGCACTGTCCAGGGGCTCGGGGAACGGCGAGGAGGTCTGGCGTGCGGGTCAAAATGCAAAGTGCCTGACCACGCACGTACGTTGAACGCTCCTGAGGCCGGCGCCGCCGTTCCCCGGGCCCCTGATGGTGCAACTTGGCGAGGCGCCTATTCGCTGCGGATGACCGCGAAGCGTGCGCCGAACGGATCCGTCAGCCAGGCCATCCGCCCGATGCCGGGGGCGTCCACGCCGGGGAGCAGCACCGTCCCCCCGCTCTCCACCGCGTGGGCGATCGTTGCGTCCGGGTCCGCGACCTCGAAGTACGGCAGCCACCCGGCTTCGGGGTGCTCGCTCGGGGCGATCCCGCCGAACGCGGCGTCCTGCTGGTCGCCCTCGGCCACCGAGACCACGGTGTACGTCATCCCGGGGACCTCGACCTGCTCGGTGCGCCACCCGAACAGCGCCCGGTAGAAGGCCACCGCCGCCGCTGCGTCGGGCGTGTGCAGCTCGGCCCAGCACAGCGAGCCCGGCGAGCCCGCCGTGTCGAGGCCGGCCGTCCGTGCGGCCTGCCAGAGGGCGAACTGCCCGCCGTGCGGGTCGGTCAGGGCGGCCATCCGCCCGGCGTCGAAGACGTCGCCCGGCTCGACCCGCACGGTGCCGCCGGCCTGTTCGGCGGTTTTCACGGTGGCGTCCACGTCCGGGGTGGCGAAGTAGAGCGTCCAGGACGACTGCGTGCCGTCCTCGGTCAGCGGGCCGAGTGCGGCCACCGTCCGCCCGTCCAGCTGGAAGAAGCCGTAGCCGCCCGCCTCAGGCCCGGCCGACTGGAAGGTCCAGCCGAGCACCTCGCCGTAGAAGGCGGCCGCCGCACCGGTGTCGGGGCTGCCCAGGTCGAGCCAGGTCGGCGAGCCGGTCTGAAAGTCGGTGGTGAGCATGCGGAAACCGCTCCTTCGGGTGGCATGGCGTCGTCCGTTCCACCCTGCCACCCGCCACTGACAGGCGCGCGCGCCGACTGACGGACTGTCACTCGAACGGCAGTACCACCCGCAGCGCCTCGACCGCGTCCGCCGGCCCGCTCACCGTGACCTGCGCCCGCGCCCCCCGGCCGAACGCGAACAGCACCAACTCGCCCGGCTCGCCGGCCACCTCGACGGTCGGCCCGGTCTGCCGCGAGACGGTCACCGCCCGGCCGTCCGGCCGCCGCAGTACCAGCCGTACCGGGGACTTCCGGCCGGCCTCCAGCCGGGCCAGCATCGGCAGCCGCCGCCAGAGCGCCTCGGTCAGCCCGGGGTCGAGCGGCTCCGGCTGCCACTCCTCGCCGGCCCGCCGGACGTCCTCCGCGTGCACGAAGTACTCGACGACGTTGGCCGCCTCGTCCGCGCCGGGCAGTGAGAAGGGGGAGAACGCCGACGGCCCGGTCCGGAACAGTCGCAGCAACTCCTCGTACGGGCGCGCCCGGTAGTCCCCCTGGACCCGGGCCGTCCAGCCGGCCAGCGGGGTCAGCCTGATCCCGGCCGCCGCGTCCATCCGCCGCTCGCGCACCACCAGATGGGCGGCCAGGTCGCGGGTGGTCCACCCCGTGCAGAGGGTCGGCGCGTCCGGCCCGGCCGCACGCAGGAGTCCGGTCAACCGCTGGCGCTGCACTCGAGCGAAGTTCGACATGCGGCCCAGCCTACGTGCGCGCGTGGAGCCGAACTAGCTTGGCCCAAGACCCTTCAGATGCCCTGTCAGCCGCCGACCGCCCGGCTGGTCGGTGACGGACATGATGCAGGTCGCGTCCCGCAGCCCGGCCTGGTAGTGCACCAGGCGCGGCCCGAGGTAGCGCCCGAAGTAGGGGCCGCCGCCGCCCTGCCTGCCCTCCCACTCCACCAGGTGCGGTTCGCAGGCGGCGGTCATCGCCTGCTGGACCGCCGGCTCACCGGTCAGCCCGTCGGGCAGCACGATGTCGGCGATCACCTCGCCGTCGTGCGGCTGCTCGCAGGGCCGGGCCTCCGCCGGTGCCGTCGTCCGGCTCAGCGGCTGGTAGTCCAGGCACGTCCCAGGCAGGAAGTACAGGTACGGCAGCACCTTCGGCGAAGGCGAAGGCGAGGGGGAGGGCGAAGGCGCGGCCGAACTGGGCGGCGGCGGTGACGGCACCGCCCGCTGCTCCGGCTCCGGCCGGAGCAGCACCACCGCACCCGCCGCCAGCAGAAGCAGGACCACCGCCGTGGCCGCCACCCGTCGCCGTCTCATCCCCGACCCCCTTGTTCCGACCGGGCCCATTCTGGCCGCCAGGGACCGTCCCGTCAGCTACTCCGCCAAGCCGGAACCGGGCCAGGTATACGCTGGCGGTGGCACGGCCCTGAACAGGTACTGGGGTCTTTGGTTATGCGAGTTGGGATCGTCGGGCACGAGGGGCTCTCGGATCTGAGCGAGATGCTGGTCCGGGGCGAGCTGTGGCGACTGGTCACCACGTTCGGCAGCTACGACCTGGTCGGGGTGACCTGTCTGGCGGCCGGCCCTGAGACCTGGTTCGCCCAGTCGGTGCTGGAGCACGGCGGCAAGGTCGAGGTGATCGTGTCGGCCACGGCTGGGAAGGCCGGGGCGTTCGCGGGAGCCGGCCGGCAGACCAGGCAGCGGCTGATGAACGAGGCGAACGCGGTGCACCGGCTGGCCCCGGTCGAGGTGGGCGGGCTCGGCGACGACACCTGCCGGGCCCTGGTCGGGATGGTGGACGAGCTGATCGCGGTCTGGGACGGACGCCCCGAGGGGCACACCGCCGACGTGGTGAAGGCGGCAGAGCGGGCCGGGCTGTACGTCCAGGTGGTCTGGCCGCAGGGGTGCGAGAGCCCGGCGGCCTGACCCCTGCAGTACCGGGTCGGCCTGGGTGAGCTGCCACAATGGGCGCCATGTCGACCACTCCCGCCGCTCCCGGCAGCACCGCCCTCGCCCCTGACATCGCCGCCCGGCTCAAGCGCACCGAGGACGGCCTGCTGCCGGCGATCGCCCAGCAGTACGACACCGGCGAGGTGCTGATGCTCGGTTGGATGGACGACGAGGCGCTGCACCGCACCCTGACCACCGGCCGCTGCACGTACTGGAGCCGCAGCCGCCGGGAGTACTGGGTCAAGGGCGACACCTCCGGCCACTTCCAGCACGTCAAGCAGGTGGCGCTGGACTGCGACGGCGACACCCTGCTGGTCAAGGTCGACCAGGTCGGCGCGGCCTGCCACACCGGCGACCGGACCTGCTTCGACGCCGACCTGCTGCCGGTCGCTCGCTAGTCTTTCCTTCACTGTCCCGACTGACGAACGGTGCCAAGCCAGATGGACCTTGAGGACTTCCGCAAGCTCGCCGTAGACACCCGGGTCATCCCGGTCACCCGCCGGCTCCTCGCGGACGGCCTCACCCCCATCGGGCTGTACCGCAGCCTGGCCGACGAGCGCCCGGGCACCTTCCTGCTGGAGTCGGCGGAGCAGGGCAACTGGTCCCGGTACTCCTTCGTCGGCGTGCACAGCGCCGCCACCCTGACCGCCGACCCGGACGGCAACGCCCGCTGGCACGGCAGCCCGCCGGTCGGCATCCCCACCACCGGCGACCCGCTGGAGGTGCTGCGGGCCGCGCTGGAGGCCCTGCACACGCCCCGGCACACCGACGACGGCCTGCCGCCGCTCACCGGCGGTCTGGTCGGCTACCTCGGGTACGACGTGGTCCGCCGGCTGGAGAAGCTGCCGAACCTCACCCCTGACGACCTGAAGCTCCCCGAGCTGACCATGCTGCTGGCCACCGACCTGGCCGTGCTCGACCACGCCGACGGCACGGTGGTGCTGATCGCCAACGCGGTCAACCACAACGACCTGGCCACCGGTGTGGACGAGGCGTACACCGACGCCGTCGCCCGGCTGGACCGGATGCAGGCCGACCTGGCCCGGCCGGTCGACCCGGGCCTGGCGACCTTCACCCCCACGGCGGTTGACGCCCACTCACCCTTCGGCGGAGCCCCGTACCGGGCGGCGGTCGAGGAGGTGAAGGAGCGGATCCGGGCCGGCGAGGCGTTCCAGGTGGTGCCCTCGCAGCGGTTCGAAGCACCGTGCGAGGCCAGCGCGCTGGACGTCTACCGGGTCCTGCGCACCACCAACCCCAGCCCGTACATGTACCTGTTCCGCTTCCCCGGCCCGGACGGCACCGCCGAGGGCGGCTTCGACGTGGTCGGCTCCAGCCCGGAGGCGCTGGTCAAGGTGACGGGTGGTCAGGCGATGGTGCACCCGATCGCCGGCACCCGGCACCGCGGCGCCACCCCGCACGAGGACGCCGAGCTGGCTGCCGAGCTGCTCGCCGATCCGAAGGAGCGGGCCGAGCACCTGATGCTGGTCGACCTCGGCCGCAACGACCTCGGCCGGGTCTGCGAGCCCGGCAGCGTCGAGGTGGTCGACTTCATGTCGGTCGAGAAGTACAGCCACGTGATGCACATCGTCTCCACCGTCACCGGCCAGGTGGCGGCGGGCCGTTCCGCCTTCGACGTGCTGACCGCCTGCTTCCCGGCGGGCACCCTCTCCGGTGCCCCCAAGCCCCGCGCGATGCGGATCATCGAGGAGCTCGAACCCACCCGCCGCGGCCTCTACGGTGGCTGCGTCGGCTACCTCGACTTCGCCGGCGACTCCGACACCGCGATCGCCATCCGCACCGCCCTGCTCCGCAACGGCACCGCCTACGTCCAGGCGGGCGCCGGCGTGGTGGCCGACTCCGACCCGCACTCCGAGGACACCGAGTGCCGCAACAAGGCCGCCGCCGTCCTCCGCGCCGTCGCCACCGCCAACACCCTGCGCAGCTCGCGGTAGACCCCGGCGCGGTCCGGGCGGTCCGGTCAGGGATAGTGGACGGGTGACCTCGCTTCCCTCGCCCCGTACTGCTGAGCCCGCTGCCGTCGAGACTGCGCCGAAGAAGAACAGCCGCCGGAGTCTCGGGGTGATGCTGGCGCTGACCGTGCTCGGGGCGGTGTTGGTGCTGACCGCCGTGAGCCGGGTGTGGGCGACGGGGAAGGCCGGGGGGCTGGCGGTCGAGGTGACCGGGAGTGCGGTTTCGGGGCTGCCGGGCGGGCTGGCGCTGGTCGGGCTGGCTTCGGCGGTGGCGGTCTTCGCGGTGCGTGGCGTGGGCAAGGCGGTGGTGGGCGCCCTGGTGACGCTGGCCGGGCTCGGCGCTGCGGTGGCGGCGGTGGCCGGCGCGACCGGTGCCGGTGCGCTGAACGGCGAGGCGGCCAAGAAGCTGGCGTTGGTCAGCGCCCAGGCGGAGCAGGTGAGCCACACGGCCTGGCCGTGGGTGGCCGCGCTGGGCGGTCTGCTGCTGGCCGTCGCCGGGCTGCTGACGGTGCGGCACGGCCGGGACTGGCCCGCGATGGGCAGCCGGTACGACGCGCCGGCCCGCAAGGCCACGCCGAAGGCCAAGGGCGCCGGGACCCCGGCCGAGCTGTGGCAGGCACTGGACCGTGGCGAGGATCCCACCTGAAACAGAGGCCCCCGCTTGGGGTCGGACGTCAGGGCCCGGCACAATGGGGACGTAAACCCGCCGAGCGCCCGTCAGCCCGGCCGGGCCCCGGAGAACCAAGGAGCACCATCAGATGTCGGCAGCAGCGCACGGCAACACCCCCGCCGCCTGGACCGGCTCGACCATCGCCTTCATCGGCTTCACGGTCAGCGGCGTCGCCATGATCCTTCCCGCCATCTGGCTGTTCTGGGTGGGCCTGGTCGTCGTCGTGCTCGGCGGCGTGGTCGGCAAGGCGATGGCGATGGCGGGCATGGGCAAGCAGCCCAGCCAGAACTTCGCCACCCCCGAGGAGACGATCGCTCGCCGCGAGGCCGTCACCGCCGGGGCCTGAACCCCCGTCAGATCCGTCCCAGGGAGCGGCAGGCGCACGGAGCGCCGGTCGCTCCCTGCTGCGTGACACGCACGCTCGCCTGAGGGGTGAGCCCCGGCGGCCGGGGCAGAATCGGCGGTGTGAACGCCGCCCCGCAGCCCGCCCCGCAACCCAGCGCCTCGCCCGTGCCGCCGTCCCTGCTGCGCCGGCTGGTCCGCCCGCTGGCCGCCCTGACGGCGGTCGGTCTGCCGACCCTGTACGTGGCGGGGGTGGACCCGAACACGCCCGGCCACTACCCGACCTGCCCGGTGCTCGCGGCCACCGGCTGGTGGTGTCCCGGCTGCGGTGGCCTGCGGGCCGTGCACGCGCTGACCCACGGCGAACTGACCACGGCGGTGCACGACAACCTGCTGGTGGTGCTGCTGGCGGTGGTCGCCGGGCTGCTCTGGGTGGGCTGGCTGTGGGCCGCCCTGACCGGCGGGAAGGCGCCCCGGATCGGGTTCGGCGCGGCCCGTACCGTCCTGCTGGTGCTGGTCCTCGGGCTGTTCATGGTGCTGCGAAACCTCCCGATCGGAGCCGCCCTGGCACCGCCCGCGGTGTAGCCCTCCGGCGTGTGCGCCGGTCCGCTCCGCGAGACGCGCGCCGGGCGGATGCGGTTCGCGCCCCCTGCGCCCGATACCATCGAGAGGCCGACGGGGGCAGATCAGCACCGGACCTGCACAGGTCCGGTCCGGTTCGTACCCGCGGTGTTACACCCGACTAGCCGGGCGATCGCCCGGCAGAACGATGGGGGCGCCCGCGTGAGTGTGCTCGACGAGATCATCGACGGGGTCCGCGAGGACCTCGCCGAGCGACAGGCCCGGGTCTCCCTGGACCAGCTCAAGGAGCTGGCCGCCAAGGCTCCCGACGCCAAGGACGGCGTTGCCGCGCTGCGTGGCGACGGCATCCGGGTGATCTGCGAGGTCAAGCGCTCCAGCCCCTCCAAGGGAGCGCTGGCGGCGATCGCCGACCCGGCGGCCCTGGCGCTCGACTACGCGGCCGGCGGTGCCGCCGCGATCAGTGTGCTGACCGAGCAGCGCCGCTTCGGCGGTTCGCTGGCCGACCTGGACGCCGTCCGGGCCGCGGTCGAGACCCCGATCCTGCGCAAGGACTTCATCGTCACCGCGTACCAGCTCTGGGAGGCCCGCGCCCACGGCGCCGACCTCGCGCTGCTGATCGTGGCGGCCCTGGACCAGCCCGCGCTCGTCTCGCTCATCGAGCGGGCCGAGTCGATCGGGCTCACGCCCCTGGTCGAGGTGCACGACGAGGAGGAGGTCGCCCGCGCGGTGGACGCCGGAGCGAAGATCATCGGTGTCAACGCGCGCAACCTCAAGACCCTCGAGGTCGACCGGAACACCTTCGGCAACGTGGTGGACGCCATCCCGGCGCACATCGTCCGCATCGCCGAGTCCGGGGTGCGCGGTCCGCACGACCTGATCGCGTACGCCAACCTGGGCGCGGACGCCGTGCTGGTGGGCGAGTCCCTGGTGACCGGCAAGGACCCGAAGGCGGCCGTGGCCGACCTGGTGGCCGCCGGTGCCCACCCGGCGCTGCGCAACAACGGACGGGGCTGACCCGACCGATGAGTGCCCGTCTCGCCCCCGGCTGCCGCCCGCGCGGCTGCCGCGCGCCCGCGCGCCGGGTGCTGGGGCGGCGGGTGCGGTACGTGATCGGCTGCGAGCCCGGGCAGGTGCCGGGTCGCCGATGGCGCAGGACGAACGGCTGAGCACAGCCATGCCACGTTCCTGACAGTCATTCACCGAATCACGAGGACTACAGCCATGTCCGAAAAGGACTACCTGCCAGGCACTCAGGTCCCCGACGCCCGGGGCTACTTCGGCGCGTACGGCGGCCGCTTCATCCCGGAGGCGCTGGTCGCCGCGGTCGAGCAGGTCGCCGAGGAGTACGAGAAGGCCAAGGCCGACCCGGCCTTCGCCGCCGAGCTCGACGCGCTGCTCAAGGACTACACCGGGCGGCCGAGCCCGCTCACCGACGTGCACCGGTTCTCCGCCGAGGCGGGCGGGGCGCGGGTCCTGCTCAAGCGCGAGGACCTGAACCACACCGGCTCGCACAAGATCAACAACGTGCTGGGCCAGGCGCTGCTGACCCGCCGGATGGGCAAGACCCGGATCATCGCCGAGACCGGCGCCGGCCAGCACGGCGTGGCCACCGCCACCGCCTGCGCGCTGTTCGGCTTCGACTGCACCATCTACATGGGCGAGGTCGACACCGAGCGCCAGGCGCTCAACGTGGCCCGGATGCGGATGCTGGGCGCCGAGGTGATCCCGGTGACCTCGGGCAGCCGCACGCTCAAGGACGCCATCAACGAGGCGTTCCGGGACTGGGTCGCCAACGTCGACTCCACCCACTACCTGTTCGGCACGGTGGCCGGGCCACACCCCTTCCCCGCGATGGTCCGGGACTTCCACAAGGTGATCGGCATCGAGGCCCGCGAGCAGGTGCTGGAGCGCACCGGCAGGCTGCCGGACGCCGTGGTCGCCTGTGTCGGCGGCGGCTCCAACGCGATGGGCATCTTCCACGAGTTCATCCCGGACGCGGGCGTCCGGCTGATCGGCTGCGAGGCGGCCGGCGAGGGCGTGGACACCCCCAGGCACGCAGCCACCCTGACCAAGGGCGACCCCGGAGTGCTGCACGGCTCGCGCACATACGTGCTGCAGGACGAGGACGGCCAGACCATCGAGTCGCACTCGATCTCGGCGGGCCTGGACTACCCCGGCGTCGGCCCCGAGCACGCCTGGCTGAAGGACACCGGCCGGGCCGAGTACCGCCCGGTGACGGACGATCAGGCGATGCAGGCGCTGCGGCTGCTGTCCCGTACCGAGGGCATCATCCCGGCGATCGAGAGCGCGCACGCGCTCGCGGGGGCGCTGGTGCTCGGCCGCGAGCTGGGCCCGGAGGCCACCATCCTGGTGTCGCTCTCCGGCCGTGGCGACAAGGACATGCACACCGCCGCCCAGTACTTCGGCCTGTACGACCAGAACAACGGGGGTAAGTGACCATGGCTTCGAAGCTGAGCGCGGTGCTGGCCGCCGCGAAGAGTGAGCACCGGGCGGCCCTGATCGGCTACCTGCCGGCCGGCTTCCCGACCATCGACGGCGGCATCGCCGCGGTCAAGGCCCTGATCGAGGGCGGCTGCGACGTGGTCGAGGTCGGCCTGCCGCACTCCGACCCGGTGCTGGACGGTCCGACCATCCAGACCGCCGACGACATCGCGCTGCGGGGCGGCGTCCGGATCAAGGACGTGCTGCGGACGGTCGCCGAGGCGACCACCGCCCACCCCGGTACGCCGGTGCTGGTGATGACGTACTGGAACCCGGTGGACCGCTACGGCGTGGCCCGGTTCGCGGCCGAGCTGGCCGCCGCCGGGGGAGCGGGCGTGATCCTGCCCGACCTGCCGGTCGAGGAGTCCGACGAGTGGCGGAAGGCGGCGGGCGAGCACGGGCTCGACACCGTCTTCGTGGTCGCCCCGAGCAGCAAGGACCCGCGCCTCGCGGAGGTCACCGCGGCGGGCTCCGGCTTCGTCTACGCGGCCGCCGTGATGGGCGTGACCGGCACCCGGGCGGCCGTCGGCAACCTGGCCGAGGACCTGGTCGCCCGCACCCGGGCCACCACCGACCTGCCGGTCTGCGTCGGGCTCGGGGTGTCCAACGCCGACCAGGCTGCGCAGGTGGCGGCTTTTGCGGACGGGGTGATCGTGGGCTCCGCCTTTGTCCAGCGCATCCTGGACGCGGCGGACGACGACGCCGGGCTGGCAGCGGTCCGCGAGCTCGCCGCTGAACTGGCGGAGGGCGTCCGCCGCCGCTAGGCACCTTCCCGAGGTTGCACTATCAGGGGCTCGGGGCTCTGCTGACAAGCGGCTCCGCCGCGGGGCGAGGAGATCTGGCGCTCGGGTCAAAATCCAAAGTGCCTGACCACCTACGTACGTTTGACCTTTTCGAGGTCGGCGTCGCAGTTCCCCGAGCCCCTGTGGGTTGATGTCCGGAGGGTCGGCTCGGGCCCGCCGTCCGGGTGAAGTGTTGGGGGTTGACGCATCGGGGGCGGTTGGGTGGCGTTGAGTGGAGGGACGAGTTCGTGTGCTGTACGACTCGTTTCGCCGACTGAAGGAGTGCGCCAAGTGCCCCGTCTCCAGCGTGCCGTCCTGCTGCGGGCGGCGGCGGCCGCCCTGGTGCTCGGTGCGACGCTGGGTGCGGAGGCGGTGGTCGGTCCGGTGCTGGCCCAGCGGGGGGCGGAGCGGGCCGAGCGGGATGCGTACGTGTGCAGTCAGGCGGCCCGGGTGGATTCGGTGGTGCGGGCCGGGCGGTCGCAGCACGATGGGCGGCCACCGCTCAGCCGGCTGGCGGGTCCGGCCGGGTGCGGGCAGCACTGACGCTGGATCAGATCGGACATCTGTCCCTATTTCATCACTCATTCGGCTTAATGCGCGAATGTGGAGTAACCGCCATTCATCCCCTACGGTTCATCAGGAAGCGTGAGTAGCACCACGCCAGGGACGTACCGAGGGGGAGGACCCGATGGCCAGTCAGCAGACCGCCGCCGCACCGGACCGCGGCTCGGGACTGCGCCGCGCGGTCGACGGCGAGGCGGGGGAGTGGTTTGGGCTGGCGGCCCGGATCGGCCTGGCCGTGGTCTGGGCCTGGGCCGGGCTGGCCAAGGTGGCCGATCCGGCGGAGGCGGCGCAGGCCGTGCGGGCGTACGAGATCCTGCCCGAGTCCCTGGTCAAGCCGATCGGTTACGGGCTGCCGTTCCTCGAACTGGCCCTCGCCCTGCTGCTGTTGATCGGTCTCGGGACGCGGATCGTCGCGGTGATCTCGGCCCTGCTGCTGCTCACCTTCATCGGCGGTATCAGCTCCGCCTGGGCCCGTGGCATCTCGATCGACTGCGGCTGCTTCGGCGGCGGTGGCGCGGTCGACTCCTCGCAGACCGAGTACCTGCAGGAGATCATGCGCGACAGCGGCTTCCTGCTGCTGGCCGCGTGGCTGGTGTACCGGCCCAGGACCAAGCTCTCGGCCGATGCGTGGCTGAGCGCTTGACGGACCGACAGCCGCCACCGAACCCACCGGCCCCCACCTTGGACGTACCAGAGCTATGAGTGAGAAGAACCGAGAAGGCAAGCGCACCGCCCGCGAGCGGATGCTGGAGGAGCGGGCCGCCGAGGAGGCCCGTTCGAAGCGGAAGAAGAAGCTGATCATCGGCGGGGTGGTGCTCGCGGTGATCGCGGCGGGTGTGATCACCGGTGTGGTGGTGCAGAACCAGCGCTCCAAGCCGGACACCCCGGTGGCCCACCCGGCCGGCACCATCGGTGACAAGAACCTGGTGATCCCGGACGGCCCGGCGAACGCCCCCTCGGTGCTGACCGTCTACGAGGACCCGCGCTGCCCGGCCTGTGGCACCTTCGAGCGTGAATTCTCCAGCACGGTCAACCAGTTGGAGAACCAGGGCAAGCTCTACGGGAACTACCACATCGTCTCGTTCATCGACCGCTCGCTCGGCGGCAAGGGCTCCAAGTACGGTGCCAACGCGCTGGCCTGTGCCCAGGACGCGGGCAAGTTCCGCGAGTACCACGACGTGATGTACAAGAACCAGCCGGAGGAGACCAGTGACTCCTTCGGCGACAAGAGCACCCTGATCGACCTGGCCAAGCAGGTCCCCGGGCTGGACAGCCCGACCTTCGAGAGCTGCGTCAACGACAACAAGTACGCCGGCTGGGTGTCCGCGGTGCAGCAGGACTTCGACAAGTCCAGCTACAAGTCGACCCCGACGATCCTGCTCAACGGCACGCCGATCTACCCGAAGAACGGTGAGGAGCAGATCAGTCCGGAGAACCTGGCGAAGTGGGTGGACGCCGCCAACGCGGGCAAGCCGCTGGGCACCGTCACCAGCGCCACTCCGGCGCCCTGAGCGACGAACGTTCGAAAGCTGTGACCCCGCGCGGTGCCGGAGTGTCGGGCGGGGTCCGGTAGCGTCGACCTCGCCATGGATCTCGCATACATTCCGAGCCCGTCGCGGGGGGTCCTCTATCTGGGGCCCGTCCCGCTTCGCGCCTACGCCTTCTGCATCATCATCGGTGTCGTCGTGGCCGTCTGGCTCGGCAGCAAGCGCTGGGTCGCCCGGGGCGGTGCCAAGCACACCGTCGGTGACATCGCCGTCTGGGCGGTGCCGTTCGGCCTGGTCGGCGGCCGCCTCTACCACGTGATCACCGATCACCAGCTGTACTTCGGTGACGGGAAGAACCCCTGGAACGCCTTCAAGATCTGGGAGGGCGGCCTCGGCATCTGGGGCGCGATCGCGCTCGGCGCGGTCGGTGCCTGGATCGGCGCCCGCCGCCGGGGCGTCCCGCTGCCCGCGTACGCCGACGCGATCGCCCCCGGCATCGCGCTGGCCCAGGCCTGCGGCCGCTGGGGCAACTGGTTCAATCAGGAGCTGTACGGCCGGACCACCGACCTGCCCTGGGGTCTGGAGATCCACAAGATCGAGTCGGACGGTTCGGTGGTGGACGGGGTCTTCCACCCGACCTTCCTGTACGAGTCGCTCTGGTGCGTCGGTGTCGCACTGCTGGTGATCTGGGCCGACAAGCGGTTCACCCTCGGCCACGGCCGGGCCTTCGCGGTCTACGTCGCCGCGTACAGCGTGGGCCGGTTCTGGATCGAGGACCTGCGGATCGACGAGGCGCACCACATCCTCGGCCTGCGGCTGAACGAGTGGACCGCGATCCTCACCTTCGTCGGCGCCATCGCCTACCTGGTGATCGTCGGGAAGAAGCGCCCCGGCCGGGAGGACCCGGACTCGATCGACCCGGCCGCCCACGTCGGTGAACTGACGCTGTCCGAGCCGGAGTCCGTCGCCACCGGCGGGGACCAGCCGGAGGACACCGCCGCAACGACCGACCCGGAGCCCGGGAAACCGTCCTGAACTGCTGACTTCCGACTCCTCGGCCGCCCTGCACCGTCTCGGTGCGGGGCGGCCGAAGTGCTGTTCGGACAGCCTTACTTTGCTGGAAACCATCGTTTCATCGGACTACCTTTCGAGGCGTCAGGAGATTTCGCAGTACGTCGTACCTGGGGGCCAGACCGTGACCGTGACCATCGCCGAGCCGATCGCCGAGGAGAACCCGATGCCTCGCATCCCGGCCGAGGGGCACCACCGGGACGTCAACGGTGGCTGGCTCCGCCCGGCGGTGTTCGGCGCGATGGACGGGCTGGTCTCCAACTTCGCGCTGATGACCGGCGTGGTCGGCGGCGCGGTCTCCACCAGCACGGTGATCATCACCGGCCTGGCCGGGCTGGCCGCCGGCGCCTGCTCGATGGCGGCCGGCGAGTACACCTCGGTGGCCTCCCAGCGGGAGCTGGTCGAGGCCGAGATCGAGGTGGAGCGGCTGGAGTTGCACCGCAACCCGCAGGGTGAGCTGGCCGAGCTGTCGGAGCTGTACATCTCCCGGGGGGTCGAACCGGAGCTGGCTCGCGAGGTGGCCCGGCAGCTCACCACCGACCCCGAGCAGGCCCTCGAGGTGCACGCTCGCGAGGAGCTCGGGATCGACCCGCACGACCTGCCGTCCCCGATGGTGGCCGCGGTCTCCTCGTTCGGGTGCTTCGCGCTCGGCGCGCTGCTCCCGCTGCTGCCGTACCTGCTCGGCGCCACCTCGCTGCTGCCCGCGCTGGTGCTCGCGTTGACCGGGCTGTTCCTGTGCGGTGCGGTGGTGGCCAGGGTGACCGCGCGCAGCTGGTGGTACAGCGGGCTGCGGCAGTTGCTGCTGGGTTCGGCGGCGGCCGCGGTGACCTACCTGCTGGGCGCGCTGATCGGGGGTCAGGTCGGCTGACCTGACCCTGTATGAATATGACCTTCCCCACATGGATCACTGAGTAGACCTGCACTGATCCCGGCGAGGCGAGGGCCCGGCCGCAGAATCTCATGCGCGGCTCGCCGATCGGAGAAGGATTCGCAGGGCGCCCCTTCTCACGATGTGGACGGGGCATTACGTCCCTGTTTCGCTCCCGGCGACAGGGGGCACACTGGTGGGAGCGTGCGGACGAGCGTTCGCCTCCCGCCAGCTCTGTTACTTGCCGGTAATAGCCCGTGACCTGGGCACCTTGTCCGCCATCTGGACGTGACATTCCACTTTTCGGGATGTCCGGCATCATGTAACCTGCACGAAATCGCAGAGGGCCAACGTCGTCCCTATTGCACAAGCACCTTGCCAGAGACGACGACGGGAGAGCCGATGCTGTCTGCATCCATGCACTCCGCCAACGAGCCCCAGCAGGCCGCAGCCCGGCCCTACGCGCTCGTTCCGGATGCGCGACCCACTGCTCAGGGCCTGTACGACCCGCGTAACGAGCACGACGCCTGCGGCGTCGGTTTCGTCGCCACGCTGACCGGCATCGCCGACCACACCATCGTTGACCAGGCCCTCACGGTGCTGCGCAACCTGGAGCACCGGGGGGCCACCGGCGCCGAGCCGGACTCCGGTGACGGCGCGGGCATCCTGACCCAGGTCCCGGACGCCTTCCTGCGCTCCAAGGTCTCCTTCGAGCTCCCGGCGGCCGGCTCCTACGCCGTCGGTATCGCCTTCCTGCCGGACGAGGACGCGGCCGACGCCGCAGCCGTCGCGCAGATCGAGGCGATCGCCGCCGAGGAGAACCTCACCGTCCTGGGCTGGCGCGACGTGCCGGTCACTCCCGACCTGCTGGGCGCCACCGCGCGTTCGGTGATGCCGCGGTTCCGGCAGATCTTCGTGTCCGGCGGCGAGCTGACCGGCATCGCGCTGGACCGGGTCGCCTTCGTCCTGCGCAAGCGTGCCGAGCGGGAGGCCGGGGTGTACTTCCCCTCGTTCTCCGCCCGCACCATCGTCTACAAGGGCATGCTGACCACCGGCCAGCTGGAGCCCTTCTTCCCCGACCTGTCGGACCGGCTGTACGCCTCCGCGGTCGGCCTGGTGCACTCGCGGTTCTCCACCAACACCTTCCCGAGCTGGCCGCTCGCCCACCCGTACCGCTTCGTCGCGCACAACGGCGAGATCAACACGGTCAAGGGCAACCGGAACTGGATGACGGCGCGTGAGTCCCAGCTCGCCACCGACCTGATCCCGGGCGACCTGAGCCGGATCTTCCCGATCTGCACCCCGGACCACTCCGACTCGGCCTCGTTCGACGAGGTGCTGGAGCTGTTGCACCTCGGTGGCCGTTCGCTGCCGCACTCGGTGCTGATGATGATCCCGGAGGCGTGGGAGAACCACGCCACCATGGACCCGGCCCGCCGCGCGTTCTACCAGTACCACTCCAACCTGATGGAGCCCTGGGACGGCCCGGCCTGCGTGACCTTCACCGACGGCACCCAGATCGGCGCGGTGCTCGACCGCAACGGCCTGCGCCCGGCCCGGTACTGGGTCACCGAGGACGGCCTGGTGGTGCTCTCCTCCGAGGTCGGCGTGCTCGACATCGACCAGGAGAAGGTGGTCAAGAAGGGCCGCCTGCAGCCCGGCAAGATGTTCCTGATCGACACCGTCGAGGGACGGATCGTCGAGGACGAGGAGCTCAAGGCCCAGCTGGCAGGCGAGCACCCGTACGAGGAGTGGGTCGCGGGCGGTCAGATCGAGCTCGGCAAGCTGCCGGAGCGCGAGCACATCCACCACACCCACGCCTCGGTGACGCGTCGTCAGCAGACCTTCGGCTACACCGAGGAGGAGCTGCGGGTCATCCTGGCCCCGATGGCGAAGTCCGGTGGTGAGGCGCTCGGTTCGATGGGCACCGACAGCCCGATCGCCGCGCTCTCCGAGAAGCCCCGGCTGCTCTTCGACTACTTCATCCAGCTGTTCGCGCAGGTCACCAACCCGCCGCTGGACGCCATCCGCGAGGAGCTGGTCACCTCGCTGCTCAGCAACCTCGGCCCGGAGGGCAACCTGCTCGCCGCCGAGGCGGCGCACTGCCGCTCGGTCGGCCTGAGCTTCCCGGTGATCGACAACGACGAGCTCGCCAAGCTGATCCACATCAACGCGGACGGCGACCAGCAGGGCCTGAAGGCGGTCACGCTGTCGGGCCTGTACAAGGTCTCCGGCGGCGGCGAGGCGCTGGCCGCCCGGCTGGCGGCGATCGCGGCCGAGGCCGACGCGGCGATCGCCGACGGCGCCCGGATCATCGTGCTGTCGGACCGTCACTCGGACGCCGAGCACGCGCCGATCCCGTCGCTGCTGCTCACCTCCGCCGTGCACCACCACCTGATCCGGACCAAGCAGCGCACCCAGATGTCGCTGATCGTCGAGGCCGGTGACGTCCGCGAGGTGCACCACGTCGCGCTGCTGATCGGCTACGGCGCCGGTGCGGTCAACCCGTACCTGGCGATGGAGTCGGTCGAGGACCTGGTCGAGCAGGGCACCTTCCTGACCGGGATCGAGGCCGAGAAGGCCATCAAGAACCTGATCAAGGCGCTCGGCAAGGGCGTGCTCAAGGTGATGTCCAAGATGGGCATCTCCACCGTGGCCTCGTACCGCGGCGCGCAGGTCTTCGAGTCGATCGGCCTCTCCCAGGAGCTGGTGGACAGCTACTTCGCCGGCACCACCACCAAGCTCGGCGGCATCGGGCTCGAGGAGATCGCCAAGGAGGTGGCCGCGCGCCACGCCAAGGCGTACCCGGCCTCCGGCATCTCCGCCGCGCACCGCGCGCTGGACATCGGCGGCGAGTACCAGTGGCGCCGCGAGGGCGAGCCGCACCTGTTCGACCCGGACACGGTGTTCCGCCTGCAGCACTCCACCCGGTCGCGCCGCTACGACATCTTCAAGCAGTACACCGAGCGCGTGAACGAGCAGTCCGAGCGGCTGATGACGCTGCGCGGCCTGTTCAAGTTCAACGGCCTGGGCCGGGCGCCGATCTCGATCGACGAGGTCGAGCCGGTCTCCGAGATCGTCAAGCGGTTCTCCACCGGCGCCATGTCGTACGGCTCCATCTCGATGGAGGCGCACGAGACGCTGGCCATCGCGATGAACCGGCTCGGCGGCAAGTCCAACACCGGTGAGGGCGGCGAGGACCCGGAGCGCCTGTACGACCCGGAGCGCCGCTCGGCGATCAAGCAGGTCGCCTCCGGCCGGTTCGGCGTCACCTCCGAGTACCTGGTGAACGCGGACGACATCCAGATCAAGATGGCCCAGGGCGCCAAGCCCGGTGAGGGCGGTCAGCTGCCCGGCCACAAGGTCTACCCGTGGGTCGCGAAGACCCGGCACTCCACCCCGGGTGTCGGCCTGATCTCGCCGCCGCCGCACCACGACATCTACTCCATCGAGGACCTGGCTCAGCTGATCCACGACCTCAAGAACGCCAACCCGGCGGCCCGCATCCACGTGAAGCTGGTCTCCGAGGTCGGCGTGGGCACGGTCGCGGCCGGTGTCTCCAAGGCGCACGCGGACGTGGTGCTGGTCTCCGGCCACGACGGCGGTACCGGTGCCTCGCCGCTCACCTCGCTCAAGCACGCGGGCGGTCCCTGGGAGCTCGGCCTGGCCGAGACCCAGCAGACCCTGCTGCTGAACGGCCTGCGGGACCGGATCGTGGTCCAGACGGACGGTCAGCTCAAGACCGGCCGCGACGTGGTGATCGCCGCCCTGCTGGGCGCCGAGGAGTTCGGCTTCGCCACCGCGCCTCTGGTGGTCTCCGGCTGCATCATGATGCGGGTCTGCCACCTGGACACCTGCCCGGTCGGCGTCGCCACCCAGAACCCGGTGCTGCGCGAGCGCTTCTCCGGCAAGCCCGAGTTCATCGTGAACTTCTTCGAGTTCATCGCGGAGGAGGTCCGGGAGATCCTGGCCGAGCTGGGCTTCCGCACCATCGAGGAGGCGGTCGGCCACGCCGAGCACATCGACGCCGCCGAGGCGGTCACGCACTGGAAGGCGGCGGGCCTCGACCTGGCCCCGCTGTTCCACGTGCCGGAGCTGCCCGAGGGCGCCGCGCTGCACAACACCACCACCCAGGACCACGCGCTGGACAAGGCGCTCGACAACCAGCTGATCGAGCTGGCCGAGGACGCCCTGGAGCGCGGCGACGCGGTCCGGATCCAGCTCCCGATCCGCAACGTGAACCGGACGGTCGGCACCATGCTCGGCCACGAGGTGACGAAGCGTTACCGGGGCGAGGGTCTGCCCGAGGGGACGATCGACGTCACCTTCACCGGTTCGGCGGGCCAGTCGTTCGGCGCCTTCGTGCCGAAGGGCATCACGCTGCGTCTGGAGGGCGACGCCAACGACTACGTCGGCAAGGGCCTCTCCGGCGGTGTGCTGATCGTCCGCCCGGCGCGCGACGCGGCCGCCATCGGCGCCGACGCGCAGAACCACGTGATCGCCGGTAACACCATCGGCTACGGTGCGACGAGCGGCCGAATTCACCTGCGGGGCAAGGCCGGTGAGCGTTTCGCCGTCCGTAACTCCGGTGCCACCCTGGTGGTCGAGGGCGTGGGCGACCACGGCCTGGAGTACATGACCGGTGGACGGGTCGTCGTTCTGGGTGAGACCGGACGTAACCTGGCAGCAGGCATGTCCGGCGGTGTCGCGTACGTGCTGGACCTGCGTCCGGCGAACGTGAACGACGGCATGGTGGGCATCGAGGCCCCGACCAACGCCGACCGCGACTGGCTGCGCGAGACCGTGCAGCAGCACTACGAGGAGACCGGCTCCACCGTGGCCGCCGAGCTCCTGGCTGACTGGGCCGGCGGGGTCTCCCGCTTCTCCAAGATCATGCCGACCGACTACAAGGCAGTGCTCGCCGCCAAGGATGCCGCTGAGCGCGACGGGCTCTCCGAGTCTGAGACCACTCGCAAGATGATGGAGGCGGCACGTGGCTGACCCCAAGGGCTTCCTGACCACGCCCAAGCAGTTGGCGGAGCGCCGCCCGGTCGATGTTCGACTTCGTGACTGGAACGAGGTCTACGTCGAGCGCAGCCTGCTCCCGATCATCAGCAAGCAGGCCGGCCGCTGCATGGACTGCGGCATCCCGTTCTGCCACAACGGCTGCCCGCTCGGGAACCTGATCCCCGAGTGGAACGACCTCGCCTTCCGGGACGACTGGACCGGCGCGATCGAGCGGCTGCACGCGACCAACAACTTCCCGGAGTTCACCGGGCGGCTGTGCCCGGCTCCCTGTGAGTCGGCGTGCGTGCTGGGCATCAACCAGGACGCGGTGACCATCAAGAACGTCGAGGTCACCATCATCGACAAGGCGTGGGACAACGGCGGGGTCACCGCCCAGATCCCCGAGCGCCTGTCCGGCAAGACCGTCGCGGTCGTGGGCTCAGGCCCGGCCGGTCTCGCGGTGGCCCAGCAGCTCACCCGGGCCGGGCACACCGTGGTGGTGTACGAGCGCGCGGACCGGATCGGCGGCCTGCTGCGTTACGGCATCCCCGAGTTCAAGATGGAGAAGCGCCACATCAACCGCCGCATCGAGCAGATGCGTGCGGAGGGCACCCGCTTCCGTACCGGGGTCAGCGTCGGCGAGGACATCACCGGGCAGCAGCTGCGCGAGCGTTTCGACGCCGTCGTGGTCGCCGCCGGTGCCACCACCGCGCGTGATCTCCCGGTCCCCGGGCGGGAGTTCAAGGGCATCCACCAGGCCATGGAGTACCTGCCGCTGGCCAACAAGGTGCAGGAGGGCGACTTCGTCGAGCCGCCGATCAGCGCCAAGGGCAAGCACGTCGTGGTGATCGGCGGCGGTGACACCGGCGCCGACTGCCTGGGCACCGCGCTCCGGCAGGGGGCCGCCTCGGTCACCCAGCTGGAGATCATGCCGCGTCCGAGCGACGAGCGTCCCGGCAACCAGCCCTGGCCGACCATGCCGATGACCTACAAGGTCACCTCCGCGCACGAGGAGGGTGGCGAGCGCGTCTACGCGGTCAACACCACCCACTTCACCGGCGACGAGGTCGGCAACGTCGCTGAACTCCACCTCGTCGAGGTCGAGTTCAAGGACGGCCGGTTCCAGCCGATCGAGGGCACCGAGCGGGCCATCCCGGCCCAGCTGGTCACCCTGGCGATGGGCTTCACCGGCACCGACGTCAAGAACGGTCTGGTGGAGCAGCTCGGCGTCGACCTGGACGCCCGCGGTAACATCGGCCGGGATGCGAAGTTCGGCACCAACGTGGACGGCGTGTACGTCTGCGGCGACGCCGGCCGTGGCCAGTCGCTGATCGTCTGGGCCATCGCGGAGGGCCGTTCGGCCGCCGCCGCGGTGGACAAGTACCTGGGTGGCAAGACCGCGCTGCCCGCCCCGATCCGCCCGACCGACCGCCCCCTGGTGGTCTGACCAACCCTCTCCTGAAACCGCCGGACGCTCGTTGTCCGGCCGCACCAACCGCTTGCCCGTCAGAGCCGCCGGGCTCATGCGGTATCACGGCACCTGCCCCCTCCCCGACCAAGTTGGGGGCAGGTGCCGTTCCGCGTTTACGGAGCCGGTGACCGCGTCCTGCGGGAGCCTGGGTGTTTGCTGAGTGTGTGCGCCGAGGTGACAACAACTGCCGTACCGTTCGTGGGTTTTGGCACGACTTGCCATGCCTTGCCAGGTACAGGCTCCGGTCCGGGCCGGTCAAGTTAGTTGACGGTTGAATAGCAGGTCACCGAGGGCCACAGTGGAGCCAGTGGCGACCGGGCCCGGGTTCGAAGTCGACGGCCCCCGGTTCCACTTCTCATCGGTGCTCAATGCCCGCTTCCCGCTCTCCCTTCGTACTGCCCACGGACCATCCCGTCAAGGGCCGGTCCGGCGTACCCGAAAACGTCGATGCGGTGCCGGTCGGGCTCGGCCGGCGCCAGAGGAAGGACCAACCGTGGCTCAAGTGACGGCAGTTGAAGCCCAGCAGTGGCTGATCGAGAAGATCGCCCACCGGCTCGGGGTGGCGCCCGGGGAGGTCTCGCCCGAGCAGTACTTCGACGAGCTGGACCTGGACTCCACCGAGGCGCTGATCCTGGCCGGCGAGATGGAGAACTGGCTCGGCTTCGAACTCGGCACCACCACGCTCTGGTACCACCCCACCATCAAGGACCTGGCCGCCCACATCGCCGAGGAGAGCGGCCAGCGTGCCGCCGCGTAGACCCGGGCCGGTCGCGGCCCTCCCGTTACGCCGGGCTGCCGTAGGCGGCCACACCGTCCATCTGGTCCACCCCGGGGCGCTCGCTCCGCAGGTGCACCGTACGCTCGCCGAGGCCCTTCCCGAGGGTGTCGGACTGACTGTGCTCGACCTCTCCGCCGTCCCCGAGTACGGGGAGGCGGCCCTCACCGGAGGCCGGGCCGAGACCACCGTGGAAGCCCTCGCCGACTGGGCCGCCGGACTGACCAGTCATCAATTCTCGCTGGTGGGCTGGTCGTTCGGTGGGGTCGTCGCGCAGGCGATGGTCGAGCGACTGCCCGCCGACCGGCGCCCGGAGCGGCTGGTGCTGCTGGACAGCATCGCGCCGACCGAGGAGTACCAGCAGCCCGACGAAGCCCTCGAACCCCCGTTGCTGCTGGGCTGGTTCGCGATGTACCTGGGCGCCAAACGCGGCCGTCCGGTACCGCTCGACCCGGCCGCCCTGCTCGGCTGCGGCGTCGACGACGGGCTCCCGCTCGTGCTGGACGCCGCCACCGCGAGTGGTGCACTGCTCCCGGACACCCCATTGCCCGGGCTCCGCAAGCTCTACGACACCTACGTCGACGGGCTGTTGCGCAACAACCGGCTCACCGCGCCGTACCGGCCGAAGTCGTCGAGCGTCCCGCTGGTCCTGGTGAAGGCCGAACGCAGCCTGATCCCCGAGGACCCCACGCTCGGCTGGCAGCCGCTCGCCCCGCACGGGCTCAGCCTGGCGGTGGCCCCCGGCGACCACTACACCATGCTCACCCGACCGGACGCGGCCCAGGCCATCGCCCGCCTGGTCCACCCCGTTTAGGTCCGACGCCCTGCCCTGGCAGTGTCCACACCCCCGTTGGGCGCTGCCCGGGTGAGACCCGGCCACCGAGACCAAGAGAGCCCGCCGTGAACTCTTCGCAGCCAGCGCACTCCTCGAACAATCCGACCGTCCCGCCTCACGACAGTGCCGTCAGACCGAGCGAACGCGAGCTGGACCGCCGGCTCGCCCGCGACCCGATCGCCATCGTCGGCCTCTCCGCCCTCTACCCCAAGTCCCGTGACCTGCGGGAGTTCTGGGGCAACGTGGTGGAGGCGGCGGACTGCATCGAGGACGTGCCGTCGACCCACTGGGACCTCGACGAGCACTACGACCCGGACCCGACCGCACCGGACAAGACCTACTCCCGGCACGGCGGGTTCATCCCCACCGTGGACTTCAACCCGATGGAGTTCGGCCTGCCGCCGACCACCCTGGAGGTCACCGACGTCCTCCAGCTGCTCAGCCTGGTGGTCGCCCGCGACCTGCTCAAGCACGCCGGGGCCGAACAGCCCTGGTACGACGCCTCGCGCACCGGAGTGGTGCTCGGCATCACCGGCGCCAACCAGCTCACCCAGCCGCTCTCGGCCCGGCTGCAGACCCCGGTGCTCAAGGAGGTGGCCCGCAGCGTCGGCCTCTCCGAGCGGGACGCCGAGGAGATCGCCGAGAAGTTCAAGCTGGCCTTCGCGCCGTGGGAGGAGAACTCCTTCCCCGGCATGCTGGGCAACGTGGTGGCCGGGCGGATCGCCAACCGGCTCGACCTCGGTGGCACCAACATGACCATCGACGCCGCCTGCGCCAGCTCACTGGCCGCCGTGAAGACCGCCGTCAGCGAACTGCTGGAGGGTCGCGCCGACACCATGCTGGCGGGCGGTTGCGACGCCGAGAACACCATCTTCATGTACCTGTGCTTCGCCAAGACGCCGGCGTTCTCCAAGGCCGGCCGGATCCGTCCGTTCGACAAGGAGGCCGACGGCACGCTGATCGGCGAGGGCATCGGCATGCTGGCGCTGCGCCGGCTGGCCGACGCCGAGCGGGACGGCAATGAGATCTACGCCGTGATCCGGGGCATCGGCTCGTCCAGCGACGGCCGGTTCAAGTCGATCTACGCCCCCCGCAAGGAGGGCCAGATCGTCGCCCTGGAGCGGGCCTACGAGGACGCCGACTGCTCACCGGAGAGCGTCGAGCTGTTCGAGGCGCACGGCACCGGCACGGCGGTCGGTGACGCGACCGAACTGTCCGCGCTGGCCGCGGTGGTGTCGGGGGCGACCGAGGCGAAGCAGTACGCGGCGGTCGGCAGCGTGAAGTCGCAGATCGGGCACACCAAGGCGGCGGCCGGCGCGGCCGGGCTGATCAAGCTCTCGATGGCGCTGCACCACAAGCTGCTGCCGCCGACCATCAACGTGGACGAGCCGAACCCGGCGATCGACTTCGCCAACAGCCCGTTCTACGTCAACACCGAGAGCCGCCCGTGGATCCGCGACCCGGAGCGGGCGCACCGCCGGGCCGCCATCTCCTCGTTCGGCTTCGGCGGCACCAACTTCCACTTCGTGCTGGAGGAGTACGGCGACGGCGACGACCTCAAGGTGGTCTTCCCGGTCGTCCGGGTGCACCAGTGGCACGCGCCGACCGTCCAGGCGCTGGCCGGTGCACTCGCCGGTCCCGCGCTGACGGAGCCGGCCCCGGCCGGCCACCCCCGGGTGGCGCTGGTGGCCAGGACCGACGCGGAGCTGGCCGAACTCACCGCGCTGGCGGCCGCCGAGCTGGCGGCCAAGCCGGACGCCTCGGACTGGGCCCACCCCAAGGGCGTGTACTTCCGGGCCCGTGCGGGCGAGAGCGGCAAGGTCGGCGCGCTGTTCGCCGGTCAGGGCAGCCAGTACGTGAACCCGGGGCACCGGGCCGTGCTCGCCGTGCCGCCGCTGCGGGCCGCCTTCGACGCCGCCAACCGGCGCTTCGCGGGCACCGAGCCGCTGTCCAGGGTGGCCTTCCCGGCGCCCGCCTTCAACCCGGCGGCCAAGGCCGGGCAGGAGGACGCGCTGCGCCGTACCGAGTACGCGCAGCCCGCGATCGGCGCGCTGGCGGCCGGTCAGTTCCGCTACCTGAGCGAGCTGGGCTTCGCGGCCGACGGCCATCTCGGGCACAGCTTCGGCGAGTTGACCGCGCTCTGGGCCTCTGGCGCGCTGGACGACGACGCCTTCTTCGAGCTGGCCAGGGCCCGGGGCGCGGCCATGGCGCCGCCCGCCGAGGCCGGGTTCGACCCGGGCGCGATGGCCGCGCTGAGTGCCACCGATCAGCAGGTGGCCGAACTGCTGGCCCGGTTCGCCGGGTTGACGGTCTGCAACCGGAACGCGGCCGACCAGATCGTGGTCGGCGGCGGCACCGAGGAGGTCGAACGGCTGGTCGCGGCCGCGAAGGAGGCCGGGATACGAGCCAGTCGGCTGCCGGTCTCGGCCGCCTTCCACACGCCGTACGTGGCGCACGCGGTCGAGGCGTTCCGGGCGAGCGTCGAGCAGGTCGAGATCCGCGAGCCGCACGGACCGGTGTACGCCAACACGCCGGGCGCGGTGTACGGCGCCGACCAGGCTGCCAACCGGCGGGTGCTGGCCGAGCAGTTGGTGAACCCGGTGCACTTCGCCGACCGGGTGGAGGAGATGTACGCGGGCGGGTTCCGGACCTTCGTGGAGTTCGGGCCCAAGGGCGTACTGACCCAGCTGGTCCGCCGGATCCTGGGTGACCGGCCGCACGTCGTCGTCCAGCTCGACCCCGGCCCCGGGGTCGACGCCGACATCGCCCTGAAGCGCGCGGTCGCCCAACTCGTCGTGCTGGGGCTGCCGTTGTCGGTGGCCGACCCGTACGTCCTGGTGCCGGAGCCGGTCGCGCCGGTGAAGGGAATGACCGTCCCGCTGAACGGCATCAACTACGTCCCCGAGCACCGCAGGGCCGCCTACCGGGAGGCGATCGACAACGGCTACCGGGTCACGCTGCCGACCGTCGAGGTCCACGTGCCGGTGCCCGTACCGGTCGAGGTGCCGGTCGAAGTACCCGCTTCCGTTCCCGTACCGGCCCCCGTGGCCGCCGTCGTCCAGGAGACCGAACCCGTGGACCACGATCGTCAGCCCGACCGGCTGTCCGAGCTGATCACCGATCACCTCGCCCTGCACGACGACTACCTGAACGGGCAGCTGCAGAGCGCCGAGCGGCTGGCCGGACTGCTGGAGAACGCCGCCGACCAGGGCCGCCTGCCCGAGATCCTGGGCGGGGTGACCGCGGTCAAGGAGCACGGCCTCGCGATCGGCCGGACGCACCTGCGGGCCAACGAGATCCTTCGCGACCTGGCCGCGCTGGAGCTGGGCGGGGCTCCCGCTGCTGCTCCCGCCCCAGTCTCGGCTCCGGTGCCGGCTCCGGTCGCAGTCGCAGCCGTGGCGCCTGCTCCGGTCGCGCTGGCTCCCGCGCCGGTGGCGGTTGCTCCGCTGCCCGTGGCTGCCGCGCCGGCCCCGGTGGTTGCCGCGCTGCCGCCGGTGCCGGTGGTGGCTCCGGTGCCGGTGGTTGCTGCGGGTCCGTCGGCGGATGAGGTGGCTGCCGCGCTGTTGGCGGTGGTGTCGGCGAAGACGGGTTATCCGGCGGAGATGCTGGAGCTGGGTATGGATGTCGAGGCGGATCTGGGGATCGACTCGATCAAGCGGGTCGAGATTCTGGGTGTGCTGTCGGAGCAGTTCCCGAGTGAGGTGCATGTCGGTCCGGAGCAGCTCGGTGAGCTGCGGACGCTGGGTCAGATCGTGGACTTCATGTCGGCGAGTGCAGTGCCGGTGCCGGTGGTTGCTGCGGGTCCGTCGTCGGCCGATGTGGCAGCGGCGTTGCTGGCGGTGGTGTCGGCGAAGACCGGCTATCCGGCGGAGATGCTCGAACTGGGTATGGATGTCGAGGCGGATCTGGGGATCGACTCGATCAAGCGGGTCGAGATTCTGGGTGTGCTGTCGGAGCAGTTCCCGAGTGACGTGCACGTGGGCCCGGAGCAGCTGGGTGAGCTGCGGACGCTGGGTCAGATAGTCGAGTTCATGTCCGGCGCCACGGCTCCGACTGCTGCGGCTCCGGCGCAGGCCGGCCCCTCGGCGGGTGACGTCGCGGCGGCCCTGCTCGCCGTGGTCGCCGCCAAGACCGGCTACCCGGCGGAGATGCTGGACCTCGACATGGATGTGGAGGCGGATCTGGGGATCGACTCGATCAAGCGGGTCGAGATTCTGGGTGTGCTGTCGGAGCAGTTCCCGAGTGAGGTGCACGTTGGTCCGGAGCAGCTCGGTGAGCTGCGGACGCTGGGTCAGATCGTGGACTTCATGTCCGGGACCACGGCTCCGGCCGCCCCCGCGCCGGAGCCGGTGGTGGCCCCCGCCCCCGCCCCCGCTCCGGTGGTCCCCGGCCGACTCGGCCGGGCCCAGGCGACGCTGGTCGAACTCCCGCTGCCGGACCGGCTGGTGGGGGCGTACCCGGCGGGTTCCGCCGCCCTGCTGGTGGACGACGGCGGTGAGCTCACCCCCGAGCTGGCCGAGCGCCTGACCGCCACCGGCTGGCAGGTCCAGCTGCTCCGCCTGCCCGGGGTGACCCGGCAGCTGCCGGGGGTCCGCGACTTCGCGCTCTCCGGCTGGGGTGTCACCGAACTGGCCGAGAGGATCGAGCAGTTGACCCCGGTCAGCCTGGCGGTCACCTTCTCCACCCGGCCGGACAGCGACTGGGCGGACGGCGTCCGCCGACTGTCGCACGCGCTGCTCACCGCCAAGCACCTGGTCGAGCCGCTGACCCGGGCCGCAGGTACCGGCCGGGCCGGCTTCGTGACCGTGACCCGACTGGACGGCGGCTTCGGCCTGCACGGTGTCGAGGAGGCGCTCGCGCCCTCCGGCGGCTTCGGCGGTCTGGTGAAGACCCTCGCGGTCGAGGCACCCGAACTGTTCTGCCGCGCCGTCGACCTGGCGCCGGGCCTGCCCGCTGCCACTGCTGTCGGGCTGGTCCTGGACGAGCTCTGGGACGCCGCCACCGAACCGGTCCAGGTCGGCCACGACGGCACCCGCCGGGTCGCGCTCGGCCTGACCGAGCAGAGCCCCGCCACGGTCTCCGGTGAGGTCGCCCCGCTGACCGCCGAGGACCTGATCGTGGTCACCGGCGGAGCCCGGGGCATCACCGCCCGCTGCGTGGTCGAGCTGGCCACCGCCCACCGTCCCGGCTTCCTGCTGCTGGGCCGCACCGCGCTCGGCGACGAGCCCGCCTGGGCTCATGGGGTCACCGGTTCGGCCGAGTTGAAGGCCGCCGCAGTCGCGCAGCTGAAGGCGGCGGGGGAGAAGCCGACCCCGAAGCGGGTCGAGCAGCTCTTCCAGTCCGTGGTCGGCGAGCGGGAGATCCGTCGCACGCTGGCCGAGGTCGCGGCGGCGGGCAGCCGGGTCGAGTACCTGGCGGTGGACATCACCGACGCCGCCGCGACGGCCGCGGTGCTCGCCCCGTACGCGGGACAGGTGACCGGTGTGGTGCACGGCGCCGGGGTGCTGGCCGACCAGCTGATCAGCGCCAAGAAGGCATCCGAGATCGAGCGGGTCTTCGCGCCGAAGCTGACCGGGCTGCGCTCGGTGCTGGACGCGCTGCCCGCCGACGTGCTGCGGCACGTGCTGCTCTTCACCTCGGTGGCCGGGTTCTTCGGCAACCGGGGCCAGTCCGACTACGCGATGGCCAACGAGGTGCTGAACGCCTGGGCGGCCGGCTGGAAGCGCAAGCACCCGCAGACCCGGGTGACCGCCCTGAACTGGGGTGCCTGGGACAGCGGGATGGTCTCGCCGCAGATCAAGGCCGTGTTCCAGGAGCGTGGCATCACGCTGATCCCGGAGTCCGTCGGAACCGCCCTGTTCACCGGGCAGTTCGCGCCGGAGCACGGCAACGACGTGGTGACGGTGCTCGGCCCGACCACTCCGCTCTCGGTGCGGGAGAGCGTGGCTCCGGCCGCGACCGTGCTGGAGCGCAGGCTGGACGTGCTGGCCGCCGAGCCGATCGTCGCCGACCACGTGATCGGCGGGGTGTCGGTGCTCCCCGCCGCGCTCGCGCTGGGCTGGGCGATCGGTGCGGTCGAGCGACTCAGCGGAGGGACGGTCCGTCAGGTCCGCGACTTCGCGGTGCACAAGGGCGTGCTGTTCGACGGCAGTGAGCAGGGCAGCTTCCAGCTCACCACCGCCCCGGCCGGGGACGGTGCCACCACCGAGGTGACGATCCGTTCGGTCGCCGCCGACGGCACCGTCCGCCCGCACTACGCGGCCGGGGTGGTGCTCGGCGCCGACCCGGCGACCGAGACCAGCCGCCCGAGCGTGGCCGGACTCCCGGCGCTCGGCCAGGGCCGGGACGCGAGCGGGTACTACACCGACGGGACGCTGTTCCACGGCGACTCGCTGCGCGGTCTGCGGCGGGTGCTCGCGGAGCAGGAGTCGCGGCTGGTGCTCGAGGCCGCACTGCCCGAACACCGGCCCGGCAACGGGGCGTTCGGCGGGCAGCTGTACGGCCCCGGCACGGCGGACCTGCTGCTCCAGGCCGGTCTGGTCTGGATGAAGCTGTACCGCGCCACGGCGAGCCTGCCGCTCTCGGTGGCCCGCGCCGAGTTCCACCAGGCGCTGCCCGACGGCGAGCCCTTCCTGATCGTGGTCGAGCCGGTCTCCAGCAACGGCAGCACGGCGAGCCTGACCGTCACCGCCTGCGCCCCCGGCGGCCGGGTGCTGGCCCGTCTCGGCGGGGTGAGCCTGGTCTCCACGCCGCAGCTGGCCGCCAAGTTCGTCACCAACTAGGCGTACTCGCCCCTCGGCCCGGTCCCCGGTCGGTCACCCCTGTGGTGGCCGGCCGGGCCCGGCCGACAAGCTCCGGAAGGACCACAACGTGAGCAAGTACGCCATCGTCGGCCTGTCCTGCCTCTTCCCCGGGGCCGGGACGCCCGAGGAGTTCTGGCAGAACCTGAGCGGCGGCGTCGACAGCCGCCGGGAGGGCGGGACCGAGGTCTTCGGCCCGGCCGCCGACCCGCGCGACGAGGACCCGGCACACCGGATCTACTGCAGCAAGGGCGGTTTCGTCACCGGCTTCGAGTTCGACCCCAGCGGTTACCTGCTGGACGCCGACCGGCTGGCCCGGCTGGACCGGGTCTTCCACTGGTCCCTGCACGTGGCCCGGGAGGCGCTGCGCGACAGCGGCTACGCCGACCGCACCGAGGTGCTGGCCAGGACCGGCCTGATCCTCGGCAACTACTCCTTCCCGACCCCGAGTTCGGCAGAGATCAGCCTGCCGCTGGTGGACCAGGCCGTGCTGGAGGGCCTGCGCCTCGCGGGCCTGGACGGCCTGGCGGCCCCCGCCGCCCCGGCCGCCGAACCGGCGGACGCCCGGGTCAGCGGCGCCCCGGCCCGGGTGGCGGGCGCCGCGCTCGGCCTCGGCGGTCCGCGCTTCGCACTGGACGCCGCCTGCTCCTCCGCGCTCTACGCCCTCAAGCTGGCCTGCGACCAACTCGCCGCCGGCCAGGCCGACCTGGTGCTGGCGGGCGGGGTCTGCGCACCGGACCCGACCCTGATCCACCTCTCCTTCTCCGACCTGCACGCCTACCCCGAGAACGGTTTCAGTCAGCCCTTCGACGCCGCCTCGGCGGGCATCCTGACCGGCCAGGGGGCCGGCATGGTGGCGGTCAAGCGGCTCGCCGACGCCCAGCGCGACGGTGACCGGATCCACGCCGTGATCGACGGCATCGGGCTCTCCAACGACGGTGCGGGCCGCCATCTGCTGGTCCCCAACGCGGCCGGGCAGCACCGCAGTTACCAGCTCGCCTACGCCGAGGCCGGAGTCGCCCCGGGCGAGATCGACTACCTGGAGTGCCACGCCACCGGCACCCCGATCGGCGACACCACCGAGGCCGACTCGGTGGCCCGCTGGTTCGGTGAGCACGGCAAGGTGCCGCTGCTCGGCTCGGTCAAGGGCAACATCGGCCACCTGCTGACGGTGGCCGGGCTGAGCAGCCTGCTGAAGGTCGTGCTGGCCATGCAGCGCGGCGAACTCCCGCCCACCATCGGCGTGTCCGAGCCGGTCAACGACGCGGTCGGCGGTTCGCTGGTCCGCGAGCGGACCGCCTGGCCCGCGCACCAGGGGCCGCGCCGCGCGGCGGTCTCCGCCTTCGGCTTCGGCGGTACCAACGCGCACGTGGTGCTGTCCGCCACAGCCGACCGGGCCGAGGCCGAACTCCCGGTGGCCGCCCCGGCGCTGGACATCGTCGGGCTGGGCGCGCACTTCGGCTCGCTGGAGTCGGTGGACGCGTTCGAGCAGGCCCTGCACAACGGCGGCGACGCCTTCCGTCCGCTGCCCGAACTCCGCTGGCGCGGACTGGAGTCCACCACCGGCGGCGCACTCGAGCAGGCCGGCCTGGGGGCCGCGACGCTGCCCGAGGGCGGCTTCGTCGACCAGGTCACGATCGACCCGGCCGACTACCGCATCCCGCCCGCTGACCTGCGCAACTACAACCTCCAGCACGCGCTGATGGCCAAGGTCGCCGACGAGGCGCTGACCGACGCCGGCTTCGACCGCACCGCCCCGGCCGGGCAGTCCGGCCCCGACCCCCGGCGGGTCGCGGTGCTGGTCGCGATGGAGATCGAGCCCAGCGCCCACCTGCACCTGGCCAGGTACGGCCTGGCCGGCCGGCTGCGCGAGGCGTACCGGGCGGCGGGGCTGGACCTGACGGACACCCAGGTCGAGGAGCTGGCCGCGGCCGCCCGGGACGGCGTGCACCAGCCGATCGTGGCCAACGAGGTGCTGAGCTACATCGGCAACATCATGGCCAGCCGGATCTCCTCGCTGTGGAATCTGACCGGCCCGTCCTTCACCATCTCCTCCGACGGCGCGGGCACCGCCGAGGCACTCGACATCGCCCGCCTGCTGCTGCTCGACCCGGAGATCGAGGCCGTGCTGGTCGGCGCGGTGGACCTGGCCGGTTCGCCGGACGGGCTGCTGCTGCGCACCGGTACGCCGGTGGCGGGCGCCGGGCTCAGCTTCGGCGCGGGCAGCCAGGGCTGGCGGATCGGCGAGGGCGCCGGCGCGGTGGTGGTCACCCGTCCGGGCGGCGAACGGCCGGTCTACGCCCGGCTGGACGCCTTGGTGGTCCGGCACGCCGTGCCGGTCGACGGCGTACTGCCGGAGGCGGACGCGGAGCTGCTCGCGGACGTCGCCAGGCAGGCGCTGGAACTGGCCGGGATCGGCGCCGACCAGGTCGGCTACCTGGAGGCGCACGCGGGCGGTACGCCCGTCCTGGACGCGGCCGAACTGACGGCGCTGGCCGCCGTCTACCCGGCCGGGCGGACCGAGCTCGCGCTCGGCAGCGCCAAGGCCCAGCTCGGCGACACCCAGGGCGCCGCCACCATGGCGGGCCTGCTGCGCGCGGTGCTCGCCCTGCACCACGGCTACCTGCCCGGCGTCCCTGGCTGGCAGCGCCCGGCCGAGGAGCATGCCGAACGCTTCGCGGCGGGCGGCTTCTACCTGCCGGAGACCTCCCGCCCCTGGCTGCGGACCGAGCGCTCGGCCCGGCGGTACGCCGCGGTCAGCTTCCTCGGTACCGGGGGCGCGCACGGTCACCTGGTGCTCTCCGCCGGGCAGACCCGGGGCGCGGTCGTCGAGCGGGACTGGCGGCGGGCCGACGGACCGGTGCTGCTCGCGCTCGGCGCCGAGGACCACGCGGGCCTGACCGCCGAGATCGACCGGCAGCTGGGGCTGCTGGCGGACGGGGCCGACCCGTACGCGCTCGCGGTGGACGCCGCCGGGCGGCTGACGGAGCGGCAGACCGCCCGGGTGGTCCTGGTGGCCACCGACGGGGCCGCGCTGCGCAGCCAGCTGGAGGCCGCCGCCCGCGACCTGCCGGGCGTGCTGGCCCGCGGCGAGGAGTGGGCCACCCCGGCCGGCAGCTTCGCCACCGGACGGCCGATCGGTCCGGAGGGCAAGGTCGCGCTGGTCTACCCGGGCGCCTTCAACTCCTATCCGGGCCTGGGTCGAGACCTGTTCCGGGCCTTCCCCGGACTGCTCACCCGCTTCGAGGCCGAGGCGGAGCAGCCGGACCGGGCGTTCCGCTCGGCCATGCTCCACCCGCGTGGTCAGCAGGCCTTCGGGAAGCGGGAGTTGATGGCGCTGGAGGAGCGGCTCGGCGGTGACCTGCCGTTCATGCTGGCCACCGGTACCAGCTTTGCGATCCTCTACACCGACCTGGTGCGCGAGCTGCTCGGGGTCCGGGCGCACGGCGCGTTCGGCTACAGCCTGGGGGAGAGCAGCATGCTGTTCGCCACCGGCGGTTGGCGGCGCGAGGCCCGCCGGGACGACCGGATCAGTGCCACCCCGCTGTTCAAGGACCGGCTCACCGGCGCCCGCCGGACCGTCCGGGACCTGTGGCAACTGCCGGACGACACACCCGACTCGGCGGTCTGGGCGAGCTTCGTGCTGCTCACCGACGCGGACCTGGTGCGCGAGGCACTGACCCGGTACGACCGGCTCTTCCTGACCCATGTGAACACCCCGACCGAGGTGGTGATCGCCGGGGCGCCGGACCAGTGCCGGGCCCTGATCGCCGAGTTGGGCTGCCCCTCGGCCCGCTCCCCGGTCAACTCGGTGATGCACTGCCCGGTGGTGGACGGTGAACTGGCCGGCCTGGCCGAGCTCAACGACCACCCGGTCGGCTCGCCCGGCGACCTGCAGCTGTTCAGCGCGTACGACTACGGCACGGTCGCCGGGCTGTCCCGGGAGACCGTGGCCGAGCGGATCGCGCACACGCTGCGCAGCACCATCGACTTCCCCCGGCTCACCCGCACCGCGTACGAGCAGGGCTTCCGGTACTTCATCGAGGTCGGCCCGAGCTCCACCTGCACCCGCTGGGTGCGCGAGTCGCTCGGCCAGGACGCCCATGTGGCGGTCTCGGTCGACCGGCGCGGGGTGCCGGCCGCGAAGTCGGTGGCCCAGCTGGCCGCCCGGCTGCTGGCGCACGGTGTGCCGCTGGACCTGCCCGCCCTGCTCGGTGCGCTGCCCGCCCCGGCGCGGAAGCGGCTGCGCATCCCGGTCGGCGGTGGCCCGGCCATCCCGGCCGCCGTCGCCGCTGCCGCCGCCCCGGTGCTCAGCCGGGCCCGGGTCCCCGCGATGGCCGGTGCCGTGCCCGCGAGGGCCGGTGCCGTCGGGTCGCCCCCCGCCGCCCCGCTCAGCCCCGCTCCGTCTTCTCCGTCCGGACCAGTCGGTCCCGTCCCGCTGGAGGGCCACGCCCCGATGCCTGTCGACCCGTCAGTCGCCGATCCCGAGGTCATCGCTTTCGACGGCGAGCCGATCTCCTTCCTGCCCTGGGCCGAGCCCGAGCCGGTCGCCGACCCCCGCCCGGCCGTGGTCACCCCGGAGCGTCCGGCCCCGGTCGGTGGGTCCGCCGCCACCGAGCTGGTGCGCGAGCTGCGCGAACAACTGCTGGCCACCCACTCGGTGGTGATGGAGACCCAGCGCGTCCTGCAGGAGTCCACCCTCGCCCGGGCCGAGGCGCTGCTCACCGAGACCCCGGCCGACCCCGGGCTGCCCGTGCTCCCGGCACCCGAGCCGATCAGCTTCTCGGTCCAGACCGCGCTGCCGGCCGCCACACCGGCCGCCCCTGCGCTGCCGCCCGCCGCCCAGGACGTCAGGGCACCGAGGCCGGACGGTGTGATCTGGGACCAGGCCGATCTGCTGGAGTTCGCCACCGGCAGCCTGGCCAAGGTCTTCGGCGCCGAGTTCGCCGAGATCGACGGCTATGGCAAGCGGGTCCGGCTGCCCGCGCCGCCGTACCACTTCGTCACCCGGGTCACCGACCTGAAGGCGGAGACCGGCGTCTACCAGCCGTCCTTCATCCGCACCGAGTACGACGTGCCCGAGGACGCCTGGTACACCGTCGACGGCGGCGTGCCGCCGGCCGTGGCGATCGAGGCCGGGCAGTGCGACCTGCTGCTGATCAGCTACCTGGGCATCGACTTCCGGAACAAGGGCCAGCGGGTCTACCGCCTGCTGGACTCCACCCTGGTCTTCCACGGCGACCTGCCGAAGGCCGGGCAGACCCTGCGCTACGACATCTCGATCAACCGCTTCGTCACCCAGGGCGAGACCACGCTGTTCTTCTTCTCCTACCTCTGCTACGCCGACGGGGAGTTGATCCTCGAGCTCAAGGACGCCTCGGCCGGCTTCTTCAGCCAGGCCGAGCTGGACACCCCGCTCGGTGTGGTGACCACCGCGAAGCAGAAGGCGGCCAGGGCGGCGCTCACCAAGGGCTCGTTCAAGCCGCTCGCCGACACCGACCGGAACCACCTGACCGCCGAGCACCTGGAGTTGCTCGCCCAGGGCCGCCCCGGTGAGGTGTTCGGCCCGCACCACGCCCAGGACGCCGGGCTGAACCCGGCGCTGCGGCTGCCGGTGGCCAAGCTCCGGATGATCGACGAGCTGACCATCGACCGCACCGGCGGCCCGCGCGGCCTCGGTCTGCTCACCGCGAGCAAGCAACTGGAGCCGAACGCCTGGTACTTCGAGTGCCACTTCCCGGACGACCCGGTGCTGGCCGGCTCGATGGTGGCCGAGGGCGCGGTGCAGGCCCTGCAGTCCTACCTGCTGCACCAGGGCATGCACCTGGTGCTGCCGGACGCGCGCTTCCAGACCATCATCGGCCTGCAGACCGAGGTCCAGGTGCGCGGCCAGATCACCCCGCAGCACACCGAGATCCGGTACGAGATCGAGGTGATGGAGCTGACCCTGCTCCCGCGCCCCTCGGTGATCGCCGACGTGCTGGTCTACCTCGGCGACAAGCCGGTGATCCGGATGCACAACTTCGGCATCCAGATCCGGGAGAAGGAGGGCACCCCGTACCGTCCGGGCGAGGGCGGCGTGCCGGTCTTCCTGGGCCGGCGGAACCGCTCCGGCGAGCCCGCGATGATCAACGAACTGCACCTGGCGCACGCCGCCAAGGGCGACCTGGGCACCGCGATGGGCCCCGAGTTCGACGTCTACGCGAACAGCCGGGCGCCGTACATCCCCAACGGGGACTTCCAGTTCGTCGACCGGATCATGTCCCTCAAGGGCACCCGGGGCGACCTGAACCCGGGCTCCGAGATGGTCACCGAGTACGACTCGCCGGCCGACGCCTGGTACTACACCCAGAACTCCCACCCGCACATGCCCAACGCGGTCTACATGGAGAGCTCGCTGCAGGCCGCCATCCTGCTCGGCTACTACCTGGGCGCCACCCTCAAGCGGCCCGAGGAGCAGTACGCGATCCGCAACCTGGACGGCCGGGCCACCCTGGTCAAGGACCTGGACCTGCGGGGCAAGACCATCCGGCACCACTCCAAGCTGCTGATGACCAGCGCGATGTCCGGCGCGGTGCTGCAGAACTTCAGCTACGAACTCTCCGCCGACGGCGAGGTGTTCTACACCGGCGAGTCACTGTTCGGGTACTTCAGTGACGCCGCGCTGGCCAACCAGGCCGGGCTGGACTCGGGCAAGTTCGTCGCCCCCTGGATCGAGCAGGAGCGGCCCGCCGCCGACCGGGTCCGGCGGATCGAACTCCCCGTCGACGCACCGGCGTTCACCGACCCGAGCGGTGGCCGGCTGCACCTGCCGGGCGAGCACTACGCGCTGGTGGACCGGGTCGACCTGGTCGCCGACGGCGGCCGGCACGGCGCGGGCTACCTGCACGGGTACCGCGAGGTGCGGCCCGACGAGTGGTACTTCGACTGCCACTTCCACCGCGACCCGGTGATGCCGGGCTCGCTCGGGGTGGAGGCGGTGCTCCAGGCGCTGCGGCTGTTCGTGCTGGAGGAGGGCCTGGCCGAGGGCATCGAGAACCCCAGGTTCGGGCTGGCCACCGAGATCGAGACCGGCTGGCGGTACCGGGGTCAGATCCTGCGGCACGACCGGGAGTTGAGCTTCGACGTCCATGTGAAGGAGATCCGCCGCGAGCCGGGCCGGGTGGTGGTGATCGCCGACGCGGACCTGTGGAAGCCGGGGCTGCGCATCTACGAACTGACCGACGTGGCCATCGAGGTCCGCACCGAAGCCTGACCGCCCCCCACGCGCTAGGAGAGACACCCCACCCATGGACACCTTGGAATCCACCCCGCTGCGCTGGTACGGGGAGAGTTACCCCGCCACCGACGCGCCGGGCATCTACCAGGCGCTCGCCGAACTCGACCGCCCCTGCTTCATCGTCCGCACCCCCGAGGGCATCGGCGCCGTTGCCGAGGGCCGGGCCGCCGCGAGCGGTACCCGGCGCGGCGGGGCGGCCGGACTGCCGCTGCTGGCCGCCGTCGCCGCGCTGCCCGCGCACCGGCTCGGCTCGCCCGAGTTCCGGGCCGCGCACGGGGTCCAACACCCGTACCTGGCAGGCGCGATGGCGGGCGGCATCGCCTCCGCCGACCTGGTGATCGCACTTGCCAGGGAGGGCTTCCTGGCCTCCTTCGGCGCGGCCGGGCTGCTGCCCGAGACGATCGAGGCGGCGCTCACCCGGTTCGCCACCGAGATCCCCGGCCTGCCGTACGCCGTCAACCTGATCCACAGCCCGAGCGAGGAGCGGCTGGAGCGCGAGGCGGTCGAGCTGTTCCTGCGCTACGGGGTGCGCTGCGTGGAGGCGTCCGCCTTCATGGCGCTCACCCCGCACGTGGTCCGCTGGCGCCTGGCCGGGCTGCGGCAGGGACCGGACGGGCGGGTGCTCGCCGAGCACCGGCTGATCGCCAAGATCTCCCGGACCGAGACCGCCGAGCGCTTCATGCGTCCGGCCCCCGCCGCGATGGTCAGCGCCCTGCTGACCCAGCGTCTGATCACCCCGGAGCAGGCCGAACTGGCCAAGTACGTACCGATGGCGGACGACATCACGGTGGAGGCCGACTCCGGCGGCCACACCGACCGCCGGCCGCTGCCCGCGCTGCTGCCCAGCATCCTGCGGCTGCGCGACACCGTGCAGCGCGAGCACCGCTACCCGGCCCAGATCCGGGTCGGCGCGGCGGGCGGGCTCGGCACCCCGGTCGCCGTGGCGGCGGCCTTCGCGATGGGCGCGGCCTACGTGGTGACCGGCTCGGTCAACCAGTCCTGTGTGGAGTCCGGCGCCTCGAAGGCGGCCAAGGCCCTGCTCGCCGAGGCGGGTATCGCCGACTGCGAGATGGCCCCGGCCGCCGACATGTTCGAGATGGGCGTCGAGCTCCAGGTGCTCAAGAAGGGCACGCTGTTCCCGATGCGGGCCAAGCGGCTGTACGAGCTCTACCAGGCGTACGACGGCCTGGAGGCGCTGCCGACCGAGGAGCGGGTCCGGCTGGAGACGCAGATCTTCCGCCGGCCGCTGGACGAGGTCTGGCAGGACTGCGTCGGCTACTTCTCGCGCCGGGACCCCGAGCAGCTGGCCCGGGCCGAGGGCAACCCCAAGCGGCGGATGGCGCTGGTCTTCCGCTGGTACCTCGGGATGTCCTCGCGCTGGTCCACGGTCGGCGACCCGGACCGCACGCTGGACTACCAGATCTGGTGCGGCCCGGCGATGGGCAGCTTCAACGACTGGGTGACGGCCAGTTACCTGAAGACCCCCGGCAACCGCCGGGTGGCCGACGTCGCCCAGCACCTGATGCGCGGCGCCGCCTTCCACACCCGGGTGGCGCAGCTGCGCACCTCGGGCGTCCGGATCCCCGCCTCGGCGGCCGACTACCGGCCGGTGCCGCTGTGACCGCGCTCGAGGCCGAGGAGCTCGACCGCGAGCTGGGCGACCCGACGGACGCCGCCAACCCGTTCGGGTACGCGGCGGCCGTCGGCCGGGACGAACGCGACGAGTTCCCCGAGGAGTTGTGCGCCGTCCTGCGCAAGCGGGACTTCCACCTCAACTACCTGCCGGCCGAACTGGGCGGCAGCTTCCGCTCCTTCGACCACAGCCTGACCCTGGTGCGCACCGCCGCCCGCCGGGACCTGAACGTGATGCCCGGCACGATGTTCAGCATCACCGCCGCGACCTGCGTCCAGCTGCACGGTTCGCCCGCGCAGCAGGAGCGGGTGGCCGCGATCCTGCGCCGGGGCGGCTCGGTGGCCTTCGCGATGTCGGAGGCCGAGCACGGCAGCGACCTGCTGGCCAACACCGCCCGGCTCACCCCGGCCGGCGAGGGCCGGGAGCTCAGCGGCACCAAGTGGATGGTCGGTCTCGGCCACCGCAGCGAGGCCGCCTACCTGGTGGCCCGGACGGGGGAGCGCGGGCCCGCCGCGTTCTCCGCGACCCTGCTCGACCTGGACGACCGGGTCGAGCGGGGCCCCCAGGTGCCGACCGGCGGGATGCGCGGGATCGACTTCGCACACCTGACCTTCGACCGTCACCCCGTCCCGGCCGACGCCCTGGTCGGCCGGGACGGGGAGGCGCTGGAGACGGCGGTCAAGGCCCAGCAGGTGGTCCGCCTGATGAGCACCGCGGGCAGCCTCGGCTGCGCCGACACCGCGCTCCGGCTGACCCTCGACTTCGCCGAGGGCCGCCGGATCGGCCGCACCCCGCTGCTCGAATCCCCGTACCCGCAGCGGGAGTTGGCGATCTCCTCGGCTGCGCTGCTGGCCGCCGACGCGGTCGCGCTGGCGGCCGCCAGGGGCATCCACGTGGCGCCCGAGACGTTCAGCGTCTGGGGCTGCGCCGCCAAGCACGTGGTGGCGGAGGCGGTGGAGGACCTGATGCTGCGCTGCGGCACGGTGCTGGCCACCCGCTCGGTGCTGCGGACCGAGGGTCCGGGCGGCGGCCTGTTCCAGAAGCTCCAGCGGGACGCCGCGCTGGTCCGGGTGGTGGACACCAGCACGGTGGCCAACCTCCGCTCGTTCGCCGGTCAACTCCCGGCACTGGTCGGCCGGTCGGCCGTACCGGACCCGGCGGCGGTGCGGGCGGTATTCGACCTGGCCGCCGAGCTGCCGCCGTACGAACCGGCCCGGCTGGACCTGAACGCCCGGGGCCGTGACCTGGTCACCGGCGGCCCGCTGCCGGAGGTCGAGGGCTCCGCCCAGGCCGACCGGCTCCGGGCAGCACTGGCCGGGCTGCCGGCCGAAGTGGCCGGGGCCGACCCGAAGGGCAACGACTTGGTCGACCTGGCCGAGCGGTTCGCCTGGCTGCACGCCGCGGCCGCCTGCCTGCACCTGCACGCGGCCAACCGGGACGACGAACTGCTGGGCCGCACCGACTGGTTGGACGCGGTGCTCGGCTACCTGCTGACCCGGGCCGACGGCACCGCGCCGCGCCGGGTGGCCGGACCGCTGCTGCCCGCACTGGCGCTCACCCGCGAACTGCACGCGGCCAACCGCCTGTTCTCCGCCGTCCCGGTCCACCTGGCCTGATGCCCAGCCTCACAGGAGAGAGAACCCCGTGCCGAAGGCAGACCTGACCGAGCTCGCCGCGCGGCTCGAAGCGCACCTCGGAGACCCGCACGACCCGAGCAGCCTGATGCCGTTCGACCAGATCCTCGACCACGACGAACGGGAGGAGTTCCCCTACGCCTTCGTCAACCTGCTCCAGCGCTGGGGCGTGCACGAGTACGTGATCCCGAAGGCGCAGGGCGGCAAGGCGGGTGACGTCGAGGTCGGCTTCAACCTGCTGCGCCTGATCGCCCGCCGCGACCCGACCTCGGCCACCGCCCTGATGCTCACCAGCCTCAGCTTCATGCCCGCCTGGATCGCCGGGACGGACCAGCAGAAGCAGTACGTGGTGGACCTGATGAAGCAGGGCAGCAAGCTGGCCTGGGGCCTGTCGGAGCGTCACCACGGCAGCGACGTGCTCGGCAACGAGATGCGCGCCGAGAAGGTGGACGGCGGCTACCTGCTGACCGGCGAGAAGTGGCTGATCGGCAACGCCACGGTCGCCGACGGCGTGAGCGTCTTCGCCAGGACCGACCCCAAGGGCGGCCCGGCCGGCTACTCCATCTTCCTGGTGGAGAAGCGCAACACCCCGGCCGGCGCCGTCGAGGAGCTCCCGAACGAGCGCCTGCACGGCCTGCGGGCGCTGGACATGAGCGGCATCCGGCTGGACGGCGTCTTCGTCCCGGACGAGGCCAGGCTCGGCCACCAGGGGCAGGGCCTGGAGATCGCGCTGAAGAGCGCCCAGGTGGCCCGCACCACGATCGGTTCGATGGCGCTCGCGGCGGTGGACACCGCGCTGCGGGTGACCCTGGACTTCACCGAACAGCGCGAGATCTTCGGCAAGAAGGTCAGCGACATCCCGTACTCCCGGCGGCAGTTGACCGAGGTCTTCGCCGACCTGATGATCGCCGACGCGGTCAGCCTGGGCGCGGTGCGCAGCCTCCAGGTGGTGCCCGAGCAGACCAGCGTGTGGTCCTCGGTGGCCAAGTACTTCGTGCCGACCCTGCTGGAGCGCTCGATGGCCCAGCTGAACATCGTGCTGGGGGCCCGGCTCTACCTGCGGGCCCACCCGCACTACGGCATCTACCAGAAGATGCTGCGCGACCTGCTGGTGGCGATCTTCGCCGACGGCAACACCGTGGTGAACCTGAAGAACATCGCCCTCCAGCTGGACGGCCTGCTCGGCACCGCCGCGCAGGACACCGCAGCCCGGGCCGCCGCGGAGCAGCGGGTCCCGCAGCTGTACGGCATCGACCGGGAGCTGCCGCTCTACCGCCCGTGGGACCAGGAGCTGTTCAGCCGCGGCAAGGACGACGCGCTGCTGGCCGCGCCCGGCTCGCTGGACCGGCTGCGCGAACTGGCCGCCGAGGCCAAGGGCGAGGAGCAGGTCTGGCTGAACAGGTCGGTCGAGGTGGCGGCCGGGCTGCTCGGCCGGGCCGAGGCGATCCACCGGCAGGCCGGCGAGCTGCGGGACGGACTCGGCCGCGAGTACGGCCAGTCGGCCGAACTCTTCGACCTGGCCAAGCAGTACAGCACGCTGCACGCCACTGCCGCCTGCCTGCACACCTTCGTGCACTCGCACGAGGCGCTGGACGACCCGCTGCCCAGCGGCGCCCTGCTGCTGCTCCAACTGGAGCGACTGCACCGGCTGTTCAACCCGCACGAGCCGGTCACCGGCTCGGCGGTGGTGGACGAGGTGATGCGGGTGCTGCGGCACCTGCACCAGGAGAACCGGCTGTTCTCCTACTGGCAGTTCCCGCTCGCGACCCGGACCGGAGCCCGCCATGCCCAGAGCTGAGACCGACCAGGCCCACCGCACCCACGCCCGCACCGAGGCCCGTACCGCGATCTGCCACGGCTGCCAACGGCGCTTCGGCAAGGAGCAGTTGGACCACACCCTGAAGGTCTGCCCGGCCTGCCGGAGTGGCTTCCGGCAGTCGATGGACGAGTGGCTCAAGCACCTGCTCGGCCTGGGCGCACTGGCGCAGCCGCAGGAGCAGCGCCCGGCGACTCCCTACCGGGTGCGCCCGTGAACGGCCAGTTACCCGTGGGCATCGACGGCCACCTGTACCTGCTGGCCGAGGCGTCGGTGGACCGGTTCGCCGAGCGCTACGGCGGTGACGCGCTGCTGACCAGGGAGGAGCGGCTGCGGATGGCCCGGCAGCGTACCGAGGCGGCCCGCCGCCGGTTCCTCGGGGCCCGGTTGCTGTCCCGGCACGCGCTGAGCGACCGGGACGGCAGGCCGGTGGGGGAGTGGCGGTTCCGGACCAGCCCGGCCGGCCGTCCCGAGCCCGAACCGGACGGGCACGCGCTGCGGTTCAACCTCTCGCACACCGACGGCCTGGTGGCCTGCCTGGTCACCGAGGGCGGGTCCTGCGGGGTGGACGTCGAGCGCACCCCCGCCCGGCCGGACGCGGTGACCCACCTGCCGCGCTGGTTCGCCCCCGCCGAGCGGGGTGAACTCTCCCATCTGACCGCCGGGTTGGCGACCGGAGTGGCCGCCTACTGGGTGCTCAAGGAGGCCTACCTGAAGGCGATCGGCACCGGCCTGCGCCGGGAGCTGGACGGCTTCGCGTTCTCGGCGCCCTGGCGGGCGCCGATCCGGCTGACCGATCCGACCCTGCCGGCCGGTGAGGCGTCCCGCTGGCGCTTCGAACTGGTCAACCCCGCCCCGGGGTTCGTGCTCGCCGCCGTGGTCGAGAACGGCGTGGCCGGGCGCCTGCACCGCACCTGGGTCAGCTGACCCGAGCTCCGACACCCCCAGCTCCGACACCCCGCTCACAGTGAGGAAGCCTCCATGTCCAGCAGCACTTCCCCCGCCCGTCCGCTCGGCCGCAAGCCCCGGGTCGCGGTGATCGGCGCGGGTGTGGCCGGCCTCTCCGCCGCCTACCGGCTGCGGGAGCACGCCGAGATCACCCTGTTCGAGCAGGACGACCGGCCCGGCGGCCACGCCAACACCATCGAGGTGGAGGAGAACGGCCGAACTCTCGGCATCGACACCGCCTTCGTGGTCTTCAACCAGCCCAGCTACCCGAACCTGACCAAGTTCTTCGCCGAGCTGGGCGTGGAGACCAAGCAGCACCTCGGCGGCTTCAACTTCTTCGACCTGGACAGCGGCCTGCAGTACGGCACCGCCGAGATGGGCCTGCCGGAGGAGGAGGTGAACAGCCGCTACTCGGAGGAGTTCCGGACCATCTGGCGCGAGGCCCGCCGCTTCCACGAGGAGGGCCGCAAGGACTTCTTCCGCAAGCGCACCGACCTGCCGCTCGGTGAGTACCTGGACCGGGGCGGCTACAGCCACGAGTTCCGGTACGGCTACGTGATCCTGCTCTGCACCGCCGTCTGGTCGGTGCCGGCCGAGCTGATCTGGGAGATGCCCGCCACCACCGTGATCGCCTTCTTCATGGCGCACGACGAGGGCGGCCTCGGTGGCAAGCGGGTGGACTGGCGGACCGTCAGCGGCGGTTCGATCAGCTACGTCCGCAAGGCGATCGCCGCGATCGACCCCAAGCTCCGGCTGGCCGAGCCGGTCACCGGCGTCCGCCAGGAGCCGGACGGGGTCACCGTGGCCACCGTGAACGGCGCCGAGCGCTTCGACTACGCGATCGTGGCCACCCACGGCGACCAGGCCAGGGAGCTGCTCGCCAACCCGGACGACGTGCAGCGGAACACCCTGGCGAAGATCCGCTACAACTCCTCGACCGCGATCCTGCACACCGACGCGACCGCGATGCCGGGCGACCGGGAGCGCTGGGACAACTGGAACTACGGCAAGGTGACGGTGGCCGGTGCGACCCGCCCGTACGTGGCGTACTACATGAACCGGCTGCACGGCTTCGAGGCCGAGCAGGACTACTTCGTCACGCTGGACTACCCCCGGGCGCTGCGCGAGGAGCTGGTGATCCGGGAGCTGAGCTACTCGCACCCGGTGATCGACCTCGACCTGCGGCGGCTGCAGCAGACCATCTACCAGGTGAACGAGGGCACCCGGGTCAAGCTGGCGGGCTCCTACTTCCACTCCAAGCAGCTCTACCACGACCAGATCGGCTCGCACGAGGCCGCGTTCTCCTCGGGCGCCGAGGCGGCCGCCCAGCTCCTCCGGGAGCTGGACGGCGACCAGGGCTGAGACGGCGGGCCTCAGTCGGTGTCAGGGCCGGTGTCAGGCCGGGGATGCCGCTTGGCGGACTCGTTCTCCTGAGCCATCCTGCGCAGCGCCAGCAGCACCGGCTCGAGCAGGATGGTGAGCAGGACGGCGCGCTCGACCCGCTCCAACGGGTCCTCCGCGTCCTCCAGTTGGGCCAGGTCGAGGTCGGCCGTCCGTTCGGCCAGCCGGGCGTACGGGACCAGGGTCTGCCAGTCGGCCGGCAGGCCCAGCTCCCGCAGGGTGTGGATGGTGTCGGTGATCGTGGCGCGGGTAGGAGCCTTCTCGCTGATCTCCCATCCCAGCGCGGAGATCAACTCGTCGGCGGGGGTGGGCTCTTGCGGCTGGTCGGAGGGGGAGTCCGGTTCGTCCGTGGGGACGACGGCCCCGAGTGCCAGGCCGAACAGCAGGTGGAGGTCGGTGGAGTGTTCGTCCAGCGCCCGGAGCACCTCGCGGGTGGTGGACACCGACAGTCCGCGCACCGCGATCAGGGCCCGGGCCAGCCGTAGCCGGCGCAGGTGGTGGTCGTCGTACTCGGCCTGGGTGGCCGAGGTGGCCACGCCCGCAGGCAGTAGCTCCTCCCGCAGGTAGTACTTGATCGTCGCCACGGGGACGCCACTGCGCCGGCTCAACTCCGAGATCCGCATCCGTTTCCGCTCTCCACTGGAAAATTGGGTAGCTCTACTGTCTAATATAGATAGTGCCACACTCCAACAGTGTCGCATCACCCCTGCGCGTAAGCCCGTACCGGTACCACCGAGAGGCCGTCGTCATGCCCACGCTCCCCTGGACCACCCCGAACGCCCCCCAGCCCGACGCGCAGATCCTGGTGATGGCCTCACGCCTGGAGGTCAGCTCACTCCGGCACTCCCCGCGCTTCTTCCTCAAGTCGCTGTCCGCCTGGCGGCAGGTGCGCCGCGCCCCCGGCGCCGTGGGCGCCTCGCTGATCGCCCAGCCGCTCAAGGGCGTCTTCTGGACGCTCTCCGCCTGGGAGGACCGCAAGGCCCTCTACACCTACGCCAAGACCGAACCGCACCACTCGATCATGACCTCGCTGCGCGCGGTGACCAAGACGTCCACCTTCGTCTTCTGGGAGGTCGCGGCCGAGCAGCTGCCGATCGACTGGGCCGACGCCAAGAACCGGATCGCCGAGCAGCAGCGCCTCGACGCCGCCGCCGAGTAGCACCCGCCCCGCTCCGTCCCGAAAGCCCCGAAGCTCGAAAGGGAGAACCCTGCCATGTCCGTCCCCGAAAGCCGTCCGGCCCCGGCGGGCACAGCCGTCGGACGCAAGTTCCCGCTCTGGCTGGTGATCGTCGCGTGCAGCCTGCCGATGTTCATGGTCGCGCTGGACAACCTGGTGGTCTCCACCGCGCTGCACACCCTCGCGGTCGACCTCAAGGCCGACACCCAGGACCTGCAGTGGTTCGTCAACGCCTACGTCCTGAGCTTCGCCTGCCTGCTGCTGACCGGTGCCGCGCTCGGTGACCGGTTCGGGCACCGCAGGGTCTTCACGCTCGGCATCGTGCTGTTCACGCTCTCCTCGATCGGTTGCGGACTCGCCGACACCAGCGGCCAGTTGATCGCCGCCCGGGCGATCCAGGGCTTCGGCGCGGCAGCCGTCATGCCGCTCTCGCTGACCCTGCTCTCCAACGCGGTGCCCGAGAAGATGCGCAGTTTGGCGCTCGGCCTCTGGTCGGCCGTCAGCGGCCTGGCGATCGCGCTCGGCCCGGTGGTCGGCGGCGCGGTGGTCGAGGGGCTGGACTGGGAGTGGATCTTCTGGATCAACATCCCGGTCGGCATCGTGGCCGTTCCGCTGGTGCTCGCGGTGGTGCAGGAGAGCCGTGGCGAGCGGGCCAGGCTCGACCTGCTCGGCATGGTGCTGGCCACCGCCGGTCTGCTGGCGCTGGTCTGGGGCATCGTCAACGGCAGCGAGGACGGCTGGACCGACGGCCGGATCGTCACGGCCTTCGTCGCGGCTGCCGTGCTGCTGGCCGCCTTCGTGGCCTGGGAGCGCCGGGTCGAGCACCCGCTGCTGCCGCTGCGGTTCTACCGGGTCAGGGCGTTCACGCTCACCAACATCGTCTCCGCCTCGATGTACTTCGGGGTCTTCGGCTCGATCTTCTTCCTGGCCCAGTACCTGCAGATCGCCCCGCCCCGCACCCCGCTGCACGCCGGAGTGCTCACGCTGTCCTGGACCCTGATGCCGATGGTGATCGCCCCGATCGCCGGCGCGCTCACCGACCGGGTGGGCGGCGGGCGGCTGATGGCGCTCGGCCTCTTCCTCCAGGCGGTCGGCCTGTCCTGGATCAACCTGGTCGCCTCCGCCGACACCCCGTACTCCCAGTTGGTCGGCGGGATGCTGGTGGCGGGCGCCGGGATGGGCTTCGCGATCGCCCCGACCGCCGCCGTGGTGCTCGGCGCGGTCGGTCCCGAGCACCGGGGCAAGGCCTCCGGCGCCAACACCACCGTCCGGGAGATCGGCGGTGCACTCGGCATCGCGGTGCTCAGCAGCGTCTTCACCGCCCACGGCACGATGGCCTCGCCGGCCGGCTTCGCGGACGGCCTGCACCCGGCGGTCTGGGTCGGCGTGGCGGTGGTGGTGCTCGGTGGCCTGTGCGCGCTGGCCATCCCGCGCAATCCCCAGCCGGCCGCCGAGCCCGTACCGGCGGAGGCCGACGCCCCCGCACCGGTCGCGGTCTGAGCAGACGTCAGCGGGCCCGGGGCGTGATCACGCCCCGGGCCCGCTCGGCTCTGCCCCGACGGCAGTGGCTAGAACAGCGGGACCCCGGCCCGGACCAGGCGCCAGGTGCCGCCGCCGAACTCGGTCGGGTCGATGACGCCCTTGGCCTTCACCCAGGAGATCATCGTGTTCCGGATCTCGTCCGAGTCCGCCCAGGCCAGGGGCGCCGACGCCACCCCCGGGAAGTTGCCGCCGCCGTTGGCCCGGTAGTTGTTCACCGCCAGCACGAACTTCGCGGCCGGGTCGACCGCCTTGCCCTCGTACGACAGGTTGACGATCCGCGAGCCGACCGGCTGCGAGATGTCGATGTCGTACGAAACCCCGTACACCGNCGCGGCCGGGTCGACCGCCTTGCCCTCGTACGACAGGTTGACGATCCGCGAGCCGACCGGCTGCGAGATGTCGATGTCGTACGAAACCCCGTACACCGAGTCGAAGTTGTAGTCCGGCGTGTTCGCCTGGTTGGTCAGCGTGTCCAGGTTGATCGCGTCACCGGGGGCGAGCTGGGCGAAGTACTTCGCCGAGTACTCCAGGTACGCCTTGATCTGGGCGCCCGTCAGAACGCGCGCCTCCAGGGTGTTCTCGTAGATGTACAGACCCGCCGCGTCCCGCAGCTTGACCTCGCCCGCGGGAATCCGCGCGGTCCGGTTGAACGGCGCGGCCTGAGCCAGCACCGGCAGGTTCGCGTACGAGGTGGAGGCCAGCGCCGCCTTCACGGTGTCCGCCTGGACCCGGCCGATCAGGTCGATGATCGGCACGTCCTTGAAGCGGGCCTCACCGATCGACAGCTCGGCCTTGCAGGTGCCGATCACCTGGTTGACGTACTCCACGACCTTCTTGTGCTGGGCGCTGAGCAGCTCGACGATCGCCGGGTCCTCCGGCACCGTGTTCGAGTTCAGCACCCGCGAGGTCAGCGAGGTCACGTGCCACTGGCCGCGCGAGAACTCCACCTCGAAGTCGAAGCAGGACAGCCGCTGCGCCCAGCAGAGCGGCTCGGAGAGCACGACCGTCTTCCCGGTCTCCTTGTTGACGATCAGACGCTGCGGCACCTCCTTGTGGGTGTGGCCCACCAGCACCGCGTCGATGCCGGGCACCGTCTCCGCCATCTCGCCCGAGGCGTCCTCGGGCCAGGGCAGCTGGTCGCCGTAGGTGGTCGGCTCGTCGATGCCGGAGTGCGCCGAGACCACGATGACGTCCGCGCCCGCCGCCTTCATCCGCGGCACGTACTTCTTGGCCATCTCCACGATGCCGGGGAAGATCATCTGGCCCGCCACGTTGGCCTTGTCCCAGATCGCGATGCCCGGGTTGGTCAGGCCCAGGATGCCCACCCGCAGCGGACGGCCGTGGCCGAGATGCAGCTCCTTGATCACGTACGGCGGGAAGGCGGGCTTCTCGTCCTTGGCGAACAGCGCGTTGGCGCCCAGCAGCGGGAAGTCCAGCTGCTCCTCGAAGGCACGGACGGTCGGGATGCCGTAGTTGAACTCGTGGTTGCCGAGGGCGGCGGCGTCGTAGCCGATGGCGTTCATCGCCGCGGCCATCGGGTGCTTGGGCGGACGCTTGCCGGTGATCGGCTCGACCCGGGCGTAGTAGTAGGTGAGCTGGGTGCCCTGGATGATGTCACCGGCGTCGATCAGCAGGGTGCGGTGGCAGCCCTTCTCCTCGCGGATCTGGTTCACCAGCGTGGAGATCTTGGCCAGGCCGACGTCGTTGTGCGCCTTGTCGTCGTACTCGGCGTCGGTGAAGTAGTCCCAGTTGAGCACCCGGCCGTGCAGGTCGGTAGTGCCCAGCACGGTGAACGTCTGCTTCTTCTGGGCCTTGCCGCGCTGCTCGGCGGGCGCGGCGGCGGCCGGGGCGGCCGTCAGCAGCGGCAGCCCGCCGGTCAGGGCCGCGCCGGCGGCGGTCACCGCGGAGCGGGCGACGAAGTCACGACGGTTCAGAGGCATGGACGACTCCAACGTGGGGCGGACGGTCCGTCAGCAGAGGTGTGACGCGCGTAGAAGTCTGCCTGCAAAAACCCGCGCCGAACAGCCCCCAGCACGTTTCCAGCAGGTGAGAAGTAGAAGACCCACACGTGACGCCCGCCCACAGGCAGGGTCTAGATGTACCCCTCGCGCAGTGCGTGGGCCACCGCGTGGGCCCGGTTGCGCAGGTTCAGACGGCTCGTCAGGCCGTGCAGCACGTTCTTGACGGTGCGCTCCGAGTACGAGAGCTTGCTCGCGATCTCGCCGGTGTCCCAGCCCTCGGCGACCAGTCGCAGGATGTCCGACTCGCGCTCCGAGATGCCCGGCGGCGTGAAGCCGGGCAGCCCCTGGACGCTCCGCTGCAGCCGTCCCATCTGGGTGATCAGCCGCCCGAGCAGGTCGCCCGGTAGGTCGCCCTCGCCGCGCGCGGCCGCCAGTACGGCCTGCTCCAGCCGCTCCGCCGTCGCCTCCCGCCGCCGCAGGATCGCCGAGACCCCGCACTCGACGGCCTCCAGCAGATCGGCCTCCCGGATCTGATCCACCACCAGCACCACCCGGTACTCCTCCAGGTGCACCAGCCGCCGCAGCGTCCCGGTCACGGCCCGGTCCACCGTCTCGGCCACCAGGACCGCCACCGACCCCGGGCCGCCCTCGCCGTTCTCGGCGAGCTCCAGACCGGCGCACAGCCGGAGCTGGCTGACCGCCCCGGCGTGCGAGATCGGATCGGTGGCCTGGATCAGGACCCGGACCACGGACGGCGCTCGGAGCGTCTCGGCGACGTACTCGATGGTCACGGCTTCCCCCTGCTGTTCTCTGTGCCCGGACAACGGGGAGAACGGTCGTATCCACGCCCCACCCCGGCCCCATGCTCACCGCGAGCGGTCCGGGCCTACCATCGTGGTTGACCACGAGATCGGCCGTTGAGAGCAAGCTCACAGCCATCGGCCGACGGTCCGGGTCACCGTTCCACCGGGTCGGCCCGTGGTACCGAACGGGCGCGAAGGGGAGGGCGAACAGAGATGAACAGCAGTGCCGCGGCGGCGTGCACCGGCCAGTACGGGTTCGGACCCGACCTGGTCGAACGACGCACCGTGCTGGACGAGGCGGCCCGGCTGGCGGACCGCGCCCGGCACGGCCAGGGCAGCCTGCTGCTGCTCACCGGCCCGGCCGGCGTCGGCCGCAGCGCCCTGCTGAACGCCCTGGCCCACTCCGAGGCCGCCCGCCCGATGACCGTCCTGCGCGCCAACTGCGCCGCCGACGAAGCCGCCCACCCCTACGCCGCCGCCCGCCAACTGGCCGGAACCGGCATCGCGTTCAGCCCGGGACCGGACGGCGCCGCACCCTGGGAACTGCTCCGCGAACACGCCGCCCGCCGCCCGCTGCTGCTGCTCGTCGACGACATCCAGCACGCCGACGCCCCGTCCCTCGGCTGGCTCAGCCAGCTCGGCCGTCGGCTCGAACGCCTGCCCGTACTGGCCGTGGTGACGGAACGTCGGCAACCCGGCCGGACCGGCCGCGCCCCGAGATTCGGCCAGGACCTCCCGGCCGGCACCGTCCACCCGCACCGGATCGGCCCGCTCACCCGCCGGGGAGTCGCCGAACTGCTGAGCACCCGGCTCGGCGGCCCGGCCCCCGACGACCTGGTCGACGACTGCCTGCGTGCCACCGGCGGCACCCCCCTGCTGCTGCACGCCCTGCTGTACGCGCTGCTCACCGAACTCGGCGGGCCAGGACACCCGCTCGGCGACACCCCGGGCGGAGCCTTCCAGGACGCGGTCGGCCACTGGCTACGGGCCGCGGGCGAACCCGTCGCCGTCGCCGCCCGGATGCTCGCCCAGCTCTCCGGCCACCCCACCGGCAGCGCCGACCTGCCCACCCTGGCCGGCGACAGCACCGGCCGGGTCGCCGACTGGCTGCACGGACTGCGCGCCCACGGCATGCTCCAGGACGGCAGCGCAGGACACCTCGACGAGTTCGCCCACCCCTGGCTGCGCACCGCCGTCCTGGCCGACTGGAGCCAGGAACGCCGGGCCGAGGTGCACCACCGGCTCGCCGCACTGCTCTACGATCGGGGCGAGTCCGAGGACCTGATCGCCGACCACCTGCTGCACACCGAGGTCTGCGGCACCGAATGGGCCGCCGACGTCCTGATCGGCTCGGCCCGCACCGCCCAGCGCACCGGGCGGACCACCCACGCCGTCCGGCTGCTCCGCCGGGCCCTGCGCGAGCCGCTCACCGGCTACCGACGCGGCACCGTACTGGTCGAACTCGGCTGCCAGGAAGTCACGTTGGGTCCACCCGAATCAATCACCGGCACCCGGCACCTGGCCGAGGCGGTCCGCCTGCACCAGTCCGACGAGACGATCTTCGAAGCCGCCAACGCGCTCGGCTCGGCACTGGCAGGCCGCGGCGAGACCGCCGCCGCGCTCGAGGCGATGGAGGACCTGGCCGAACGGTTCGCCGACCGCCCCGAACTGGCCCGCGCCGTGCACGCCGCCGCCGCCCTGATCGCCTCGCACGACGGCGCCAGCTGGCTCCAGGTGGTCGAAGGGCTGCGCCGGATCGAGGCCCGCGCCCCCGACGGCCTGGCCCCGGCCGCCCTCGGCGTGCTGACCGAGTACGGCGCCACCAGCGGACTGCTGTCCGCCGCCGAAACCGCAGAGCGGATCGGGCAGTTGACCACCCGGGCGCTGGACACCTTCTCCCGCAGCTACGTCAACGCCACTGCCGCCACGCTGGCCCAGTGGGCCGACCTGCTCCCGCTCGCCGACCGGCTGGTGGCCGACGGGCTGGCCGCCCACCGGGGCACCCCCTTGCACCCCGCCTACCAGTGCCTGCTCAGCGTCCGCGCCGAGAGCCGGATGATGCGCGGTCAGTACGCCCTGCTGCTCGCCGAGTTGACCTGTGCCGAGGACCCCCTGGGCGTGCTCGCCCTGAACAACTCGCACCTGACCTCGCAGGCCGTGCTCGCCCTGCTGGAGACCGGCCGCTTCGCCGAGGCCCGCCAACTCACCGACGCCGCCGTGGCGGAGACCCCCGAAGGCGGCGAGCGCTCGTGGGAGTGGAACGAACTGCTCTACGCCCGCGGCCTGCTCCGGCTGGGCACCGGCAGCCCCGCCGCGGCCCTCGCCGACCTCCAGGAGTGCGGCCGACGGCAGGACGAACGCCGGGCGATCAGCCCGATCGTCACCCCCTGGCGGTCCGCCGCCGCCGACTGCCACCTGCTGCTCGGCCGGCCCGGCGCGGCCGCCGAACTCGCCACCGAGGAACTCCGGTTGGCCAGGATCTGGGACACGCCCCGCACCATCGGCCGCGCCCTGCGCGCACTCGGCGCCGCCACCGGCGGCCGACCGGGGCTGACCACCGCGGGTGAGGCGGTCGAACTGCTGCGCGTCGACGGCCTCGAGACGGAGCTGGTCCCCGCCCTGATCAGCCTCGGCCGGCTGCTGCTCGGCAGCGGCCGTCGGGCCGCCGCCCGGGACACCCTGCGCGAAGCGGTCACGCTGGCCGAACACATCGGCGCACTACGGCTGGTGGCGGTCGGCACCGAACTCCTGCTGGAGTCCGGGGCCCGCCCGGCCAAGCAGCGGCACACCGGCGCCCAGGCCCTCACCGACAGCGAGCAGCGGGTCTGCCGACTGGCCGCCGAAGGCCACTCCAACCCCGAGATCGCCGAACTGCTGCATCTCGCCCTGCGCACCGTGGAGACCCATCTGACCAACAGCTTCCGGAAGTTGGGCATCCGCCGCCGGGCCGAGATCGCCGCCCGGCTGTCCGACAGCGCCTGACCGATCCCGCCGGCTACCTCAGAGCAGCCCCGACAGCCGGTCCACCTCCGCCTTCAGCGTCGCCGTCGGGTCCACCCCGCCCGGCGCCAGCGCCTCCCAGCAGCGGGCCCGGACGTAACCGTCCAGTGCCACCGGCAGCTCCCAGCCCACGATCCGCTGCACCAGGCGCTGATCGGCCGCCCCGAGCGCCGCCAGCAGCGACTCCGCGCCCACCGAGGTCGGCAGCCCGATCGAGGCCACCCGCTCCGCCAGCGCGGCCAGCTCCGTGGCCGGTTTCGGCCCGGGGGGCGGCGGTGGCACCACGATCGCCCCCGCCAGGTACATCGCCACCACCACGGCCGGACCCCAACTGCCGGTCAGCCCGGCGAAGTAGAGCCCCAGCCCACCTGCTCCGCCCGCGCAGCCGACCAGGTTGCGCTTCGACTCCAGGTACGCCAGCACCCTACTGATAGCCACGGATCTCCTCGAACGCCCCGTCCAGGGAGCCCGTACCGTCGAACAGCTTGCCGCCGGTCAGCTCCGCGATGCCCTGCAGCTGCGCCTTGGCCGCGTCCCCGAACTGGATCGGGAAGACCGGCACGGCCCGCTGACGCTCGGTCAGGCCGCCGAACCAGCCGCGGAACTCCGCCTCCTTCATCCCCTCGTTGCTCTCCCCGTCGGTCATCAGCACGATCGAGGTGAAGCGGTCGTCGCCGGCCGCCGCCTGCTGCCGAGTGAGCAGCTCGTACGCCTCCCGCAGGGAGCTGTACACCGCCGTCCCCTCGTTCGCCTGCATGGCCCGGACGTCCGACTCGATCCGGGCCAGCTCCGCCGCCGGTGCCTTGTCCGGCACCGTGTACGTCCGCTCCGACTTCACCTTCGAGGCGAACTCGATCAGGGTCACCTCCTCCCGCTCCCGGAACCGCCGTACCCCGCGCGGATCCTGCAGACCGGTCAGCCGTGTCATCGCCGTCTTCAGGGCCTCCAGCCGGGGCCCCTTCATCGAGCCCGAGGTGTCCAGCACGTAGACCGTCCTGGACGGTCGGCGCAGATCGTTCTGGTAGGTCGACAGCAGCCCGTCGGCCACCGCCCGGCTGCCCGGGAAGGGCAGCTCCCGGCGCAGGTCGGTCGGCACCCCGGCGGCCGGGGTGACGTTGGGTGTCACCGGGCGGCGCAGCGTGGCCGCCGAGATCTTCTGCTGGGTCTCGGCCGTGGTCAGGTACTTGGCCAGCCGCTGGAAGGAGTCCTGTGCGGGCTGCCCGGCCGAGGCCAGCAGCGAGAGCGGGTAGTCCGCCGAGATCACCCCGTCCACCGGCCGGATCACGGTCAGCCGGTCGGCCTCGGGCAGCGTCCGGTTCATCGAGAGCAGCACCGACTCGTAGTTCACCAGCGCGCCGACCTTGTTCTGGCCGGGCTTCTGGTACGCCTCGGCCAGCCAGCCGGAGGAGCCCGAGGTGAGCCGCTGCCCCGAGAAGAACCGCTGGAGCGACGGTGCCGCCTTGCTGACGTCCGCGTCCGAGAGCGCCGAGCCGGCCCCGGAGAAGGCCGAGGCCAGCGCCACCAGGGCGGAGAACCCGGAGTTGGAGCGGGACGGGTCGGCCATCCCGTAGGACAGCTTCCCGGCCGCCGCCGCGTCCCCGAGCTGACCCCAGGTCACCTGCGAACCGTCGCCCCAGCCCAGCTCGCTGAGCATGCCCGAGCGGACCCCGACCGCGACCGGCGTGGTCATCACCGGCGTCTCGGAGAGCAGCTTGCCCTTGGCGGCCGTGTCCAGCCGCAGGTAGCGGTTGGAGGGGAACCAGACCGCGTCGTACTTGGCGTCCGCCTGACCGGCCGCGACGGTGTCGGCACCGTCCAGCGAACCGGTCCAGGTGAACTCCACGCTGACCCCGGTGACCTTCTTCGCCTCGGCCAGCACCGGTGCCATGTCCTGGAGTTCACTGCCCGCCAGTACCCGCAGCACACCGTCCTTGGACGGGTTCGGGGCCGGGTCCGGCGTGGCCGGCTCGCTGGTGCAGGCGGTCGCGGCCAAGGCCAAGGTCAGCAGGGCCGGAACGATCCTTCGGAGCATCGCTGTCCTCATCTCACTTGCCTTTCGCCGCTTCGACCAGCCTGGCCAGCATCGGGACGGCTGCCACCTGGGCCTGCTTGATCTGCGCCACGGTCAGATCCGCCGCGAAGGTCGGCCCCTCGCGCCCCTCCAGGGCCTTGGCGAACGCCGCCTGGTCGGCCGTCGGCCGGAAGCCGTGCTGGGCTTCCAGTGCCCGCAGCTTCGGGCTGTCCCGGAGGAGTTCGGCCATCTTCCGGCCTTCCGGGGTCAAGCCGACGGCCGTGTGGTCACTCCATACGGTGGTGTCCGGGTAGAGCACCACCAGGTCACCCATCGGAATCCCGTGCGCCTTGAGCGAGGCCACCTGGGACTCGTAGACCAGCACCAGCGGGTTGCCGACACCGGACTTGAAGTCGCTGAACGGGCCGTCGGAGCTGGTCTTCTGGTCGCCCTGCTTGTCCGTCAGCTTCTTCAGCAGCGGCGCGACCCCGGCCACCGCCGCGTCGTCGGCCACCACCCGCTCACCGTTCGCCAGGTACGAGACGGCGGCCAGGTGCAGCGCCCCCGAGGAGGAGGTGCGCGGATCGGTGGTGGTCAGGTAGATCTCACCGGACAGATCGGCGTGTCCGGCGGTGTTCTTGAGGTCCGACCACTTCCGGTTGTTCTTGACCGCATCCAGGTACGGCCCCATCCGCAGCTTCCACGGGTTCGTCTCCGCGTGCTCGGCCAGGCCGTTGCTCTGGAGGACGTCGGCCACCGCCTTGTGCGCGATCACCACCAGCGGCGAGTAGAACGGCCGGACCGGCTCGGCGGTGATGCCCTTGCTCTTCGCGATCTCCTCGGCAGGGCCCCGGCTGGACGGAAAGGCCAGGTCGACGTCCTTCAGATCCGCGCTGGCCATCGACCAGGAGCCGATGGTCTGCGGCCGGACGTCCAACCCGTTCGCCTTGAACTCGGCAGCCACCGCCGGGTCGTCGAAGAACTCGGCCTTCTCCGAACCGATCAGCACCTGGACCCGCTTCGGGTCGGCCCCACCGTTGCTGTTCAGGAAGACCACATAGCCCACCCCGCACAGCAGTCCCACGGCCACCAGCACGCCGATGACTCTTCTCATCGCCAACCCTTCCCCCTTGAGCGGCAGTTCAGGACCCTGAGCGTCCCGCCCGGCCGGGAGCGGAGTGCGAAGTGAGGATGAACCAGGGGTGAACAGGCCTTCACGGAACCGCATCAGAACCCCAATCAGGGCCTGGCCCAAGCGAACTCACGGCGTGTCACATCGTTCACCCAATCGTTCAACAATCGCCATGGTGAAGTCGGCCGGAACGTCGATGTTACGTCTCGGTAATGCCTAGGCTCGGTGCCATGCGCCGAGCAAAAATCGTCTGTACTCTCGGGCCCGCCGCCGACTCGTACGACCAGATCAAGGCACTGGTCGAGGCCGGCATGGACGTCGCCCGCTTCAATCTCAGCCACGGCTCCCAGCTCGAACACGAGGAGCGTTACCGCCGGGTCCGCAAGGCCTCCGACGAGACCGGCCGCAGCGTCGGTGTCCTGGTGGACCTCCAAGGTCCGAAGATCCGACTCGACACCTTCGCCGAGGGGCCCGTACTCCTTGAACGCGGCGACGAGTTCACCATCTCGGTGGAGGACGGGGTGATCGGTGACCGCGACATCTGCGGCACCACCTACCGCGGCCTGGCCAACGACGTGTCCCGCGGTGAACGGATCCTGGTCGACGACGGCCGGGTCTGCCTCGAGGTCACCCACGTCGACGGCCCCCGGGTGCACTGCATCGTCACCGAGGGCGGGCTGATCTCCGACCACAAGGGCCTCAACCTGCCCGGCGTCGCCGTCTCGGTGCCCGCGCTCAGCGACAAGGACGTCGCCGACCTGCGCTGGGCCCTGCGGACCGGTGCCGACATCATCGCGCTCTCCTTCGTCCGCAGCGGCAAGGACATCGAGGACGTCCGCCGGATCATGGCCGAGGAGGGCCGGTCCGTCCCGGTCATCGCCAAGATCGAGAAGCCGCAGGCGGTCGACAACCTGGAGTCGATCGTCGACGCCTTCGACGGCATCATGGTCGCCCGTGGCGACCTGGGCGTCGAAATGCCGCTGGAGCAGGTGCCGTTGGTGCAGAAGCGGGCCATCAAGCTGGCCAAGCGGAACGCCAAGCCGGTGATCGTCGCCACCCAGATGCTGGACTCGATGATCAACGCCTCCCGCCCCACCAGGGCCGAGGCCTCCGACGTCGCCAACGCGGTGCTGGACGGCACCGACGCGGTGATGCTCTCCGGCGAGACCTCGGTCGGCAAGTACCCGGTCGAGACCGTCAAGACGATGTCCCGGATCATCACCGCGGTCGAGGAGGACACCCTGGCGGCCGGCCTGCCCCCGCTCACCGAGCGGAACAAGCCCCGGACCCAGGGCGGCGCAGTGGCCCGCGCGGCAGCCGAGATCGGCGACTTCCTGAACGCCAAGTACCTGATCGCCTTCACCCAGTCCGGCGACACCGCCCGCCGCCTGACCCGCTACCGCTCACCCATCCCCGTGCTCGCCTTCACCTACGAGCCCGCCGTCCGCAGCCAGCTCTCGATCACCTGGGGCGCCGAGACCTTCCTGGGCCCGTTCGCTTCCACCACCGACGAGATGGTCGCCCAGGTCGACGCCCAGCTGCTCTCGCTCGGCCGCTGCCAGAAGGGGGACATCGTCGTCATCACGGCCGGCTCACCCCCCGGCCTGGCCGGCTCCACCAACCTGGTCCGCGTCCACCACGTCGGCGAACTCGACAACTGACGGATCGACGGCCGACGGTGCGGCACCCCTCAGGGGTGCCGCACCGTCAGTAGTTGCGCCGGTCGTGCGCCGAGAGGGTCCGACAGGGATCGCGCCGCTCAGAAGAGTGAAGATCCGCGAACAGGTCAGCGACCTTGGAAATGAAGGAAAAGTGCCCCGGGTGGGATTCGAACCCACGCTGGATGGTGTTTGAGACCACTGCCTCTACCGCTGGGCTACCGGGGCGCCCGCAGAATCGAAGGTGGCCCCCGACCCTGTGCGACCAAACATACCGTGTCTAGGTAGGCTCGTGCATGCAGCACCCCGCCGGAACGAGGAGCCCCGTGAGCACCGCCGACGAGCAGGCCCAGCCGCTTGACACCGACTTGCCCCAGATCACCCGCATTGTCATCGCCGAGGACGAGACCCTGATCCGTCTCGACCTCAAGGAGATGTTGGAAGAAGAGGGGTACACCGTCGTCGGCGAGGCCGGGGACGGCGAGACGGCGGTGAGGCTGGTCGAGGAGCTCAGGCCCGACCTGGCGATCCTGGACGTGAAGATGCCGATCCTGGACGGGTTGTCGGCGGCCGAGCGGATCCACGAGGCGAACCTCGCTCCCGTCCTGATGCTGACCGCGTTCTCGCAGCGTGAGCTGGTGGACCGGGCCCGGGACGCCGGGGCGATGGCGTACATCGTGAAGCCGTTCAGCAAGAGCGACCTGGTGCCCGCGATCGAGATGGCCGTCTCGCGGTACACCGAGATGCGCACACTGGAGGAGGAGATCGCCGACCTCACCCAGCGCCTGGAGACCCGCAAGCTGGTCGACCGCGCGAAGAGCGTGCTGCAGACCAAGTTCGGGCTGAACGAGCCCGCCGCCTTCCGCTGGATCCAGAAGACCTCGATGGACCGCCGGATGACCATGGCCGCCGTCGCGGAGGCCGTGATCGAGGAGGGCGTCGCCCAGGACAAGAAGAAGGCCGAGCCCACCGAGGCCTGACCGGACAGCACGAAGGGCCCGGCCGAGACGGCCGGGCCCTTCGTGCTGACGGCGGGTCAGTCCTCGCCGAGGTAGGCCTTGCGGACCGAGTCGTTGCCGAGCAGGTCGCGGCCGGTGCCGGTGAGCACGATCCGGCCGGTCTCCATCACGTAGCCCTGGTCGGAGAGCGAGAGCGCGGCCTGGGCGTTCTGCTCGACCAGCAGGATGGTGGTGCCGGCGGCCTTCAGTTCGACGATGGTCGCCATGATCTTCTGCATCATCAGCGGGGACAGGCCCATCGAGGGCTCGTCCAGCATCAGCAGCTTCGGACGGGACATCAGGGCCCGCCCCATGGCGAGCATCTGCTGCTCGCCGCCGGAGAGGGTGCCGGCCGCCTGCTTCCGGCGTTCGCCGAGGATCGGGAAGAGCGTGTAGGCCCGCTCCACGTCCTCGGCGATGCCGGCGGTGTCCTTCCGGAGGAAGGCGCCGAGCAGCAGGTTCTCCTCGATCGTCATCCGGGGGAAGATGTGCCGGCCCTCGGGGGAGTGCGCCAGCCCGAGCGAGACGATCTTGTGCGCGGGCACCGTGCCGAGCGGCTGTCCGTCGAAGGTCACCGTGCCGCCGGTCGGCTTGAGCAGACCGGAGAGGGTGCGCAGGGTGGTGGTCTTGCCCGCCCCGTTGGTGCCGATCAGGGTGGTCACCTCACCCTGGTTGACGGTGAAGCTGATGCCCTTGACGGCCTCGATCTTGCCGTAGGCGACGCGGAGGTCCTTGACCTCAAGCAGCGCGGTCATGTGGCGTCCTCCGCCTGCTCGTCGGTGCTGGTCGCGGTCTCCAGCGGCGCACCGAGGTACGCCGTGATGACCCGCTCGTCGTTCTGGACGGTCTCCTTGTCGCCCTCGACGATCTTCTGGCCCTGGACCAGGACGGCGGTCCGGTCGCAGAGGTTGAAGATGAACTTCATGTCGTGCTCGATCACCAGGATCGCGATGCCCAGGTCGCGGATCGCGAACACCAACTGCTCGGCGGCGTTGGTCTCCTGGGGGTTCATCCCGGCGGTCGGCTCGTCCAGCAGCAGCAGGCCGGGGTCGCTGGCCAGTGCCCGGGCGATCTCCAGCTTGCGCTGCTCGCCGTACGGGAGGTTCCGGGCCAGGTGCTCGGCCTTGGCGGCCAGGCCGGTGAACTCCAGGAGTTCCAGGGCTCGTTGACGGCTGGCCGCCTCGGCCCGGTGGAAGCCGGGGCCGCGCAGGATGGCCGAGAACAGGCCCTCCTTGGTGCGGGTGTGCCGGCCGACCAGGACGTTCTCCAGGACGGTCATGTTGCCGAACAGCCGGATGTTCTGGAAGGTCCGGGCGACGCCGGCCTGGGTGACCAGGTGCGGCTTGGGCGGCAGGACCTTCCCCTGGTAGCTGACGGTGCCCTCGGTCGGGACGTAGAGCCCGGTCAGGCAGTTGAAGAAGGTGGTCTTGCCGGCCCCGTTCGGGCCGATCAGGCCGACGATCTCGCCCTGGTTGACGGTCAGTGAGACGTCGTTGACGGCGGTCAGGCCGCCGAACCGCATGGTGACGCCTCGGACGTCGAGCAGGGGGGCACCGACGGTGGTGGCCGGGGCGGCGGCGGTGGTGGTGGTCATCTGGGTGTTCACGCCCCCGTCTTGGTGAGTGCGCTCTCGCTGGGCGGCGAGGCCTGGGCGGGGATGTCCGCCTCGTGGAATTCCAGCTTGGCGCGCCGGTTGGCGATCATGCCCTCGGGGCGGACCCGCATCAGGATGATGAGCGTGATGCCGAAGGCCAACAGCTGGTAGTTGGAGAGGAATTCGAGCTTCTTCGGGACCAGGAAGAGCAGCGTCGCGCCGACCAGGGGCCCGCTGATGGTGCCCATGCCGCCGAGGATGACGGCGGCCAGCAGGAAGGCCGAGTTCGGCGGGAGCGCCTCGGCGAAGGTGTACTGGTCGGGGGTGACGGTGTAGCTGACGTGGGCCTGGACGGTACCGGCCAGACCTGCCAGGCAGGCGCCGAGGGCGAAGGCGAGCAGCTTGAGGCGGAAGCCGTTGATGCCCATGGCCTCGGCTGCGGTCTCGTCCTCGCGGATGGCGACCCAGGCGCGGCCGATCCGGGAGTTGCCGACCCGGGCGAAGACCAGGACGACGAACGCGGTGACGACCAGCATCAGCAGGTAGTAGTTGGAGAAGCGGCCGAGTTCGACGCCGGCGATGAGGTGCTTCTGGCCCAGGTTGAAGCCGAGGATCTCCAGGTCCGGGATCCGCGGGATGCCGTTGGCGCCGTTGGTGATCTTCGGCCCGGTGGTCCCGTTGAGGTTGTTCATGGTGATGCGGAAGATCTCGCCGAAGCCCAGGGTGACGATGGCGAGGTAGTCGCCGCGCAGCCGCAGGGTGGGGGCGCCGATCAGTACACCGAAGACCATGGAGGCCGCCGCGCCGGTCAGCATGGCTGCCCAGAACGGGAACTGGACGTGGATCGGGGAGGCGGGGGAGCCGGAGACCAGGGCGGCGGCGTACGCGCCGACGCCGAGGAAGGCGACGTACCCGAGGTCGAGCAGACCGGCCAGGCCGACCACGATGTTCAGGCCCAGGGCGACGGTGGCGAAGATCAGGATGTTCGCCGCGACCGAGGTGTACTGGTCGCTGGTCTGGGTGAACGGGAATCCGGCGGCGGCGGCGAAGGCGGCGCCGGTGGCGATCGGGCGGTGCTTGATCGTCAGGGCCCGCAGCCGGGGCAGCAGCCCGGACTTGGAGAGGGCGGCGATGACGAACCCGGCCAGGATCAGGTACCCGGTGAACAGCTCGCCGTACTCGGTGTCGATGCCGAAGGTGATCGCGAACAGGCCGATCGCGAAGGCCACGACGATGAGCAGCACCTCGACGGTGGAGGGCAGCTGACGGGCCGTCGGAAGCGGCTGGTCGGTCTTGGCGAGGCGCAGGCCCCAGCTGGTGCCCTTGGGGTGGCGGTCGACCGGCAGGCCGAGCGCGCCGACCAGGGCGACCAGGGAGGCGACGCCGGCGATCCAGCCGCCGGGTTCGAGGTTGGCCAGGCCGTTGAGGTCGATGGCGATGGCGATGATGGTGAACCAGGTGACGGCGGCGCCGCCGAACGCGGCATACAGCAGGCCGTTGTCGCTGCCGCTCGGGCTGGTCCAGCGCAGGCCCGGGACGCCGTAGGAGGCGAGGGCGAGGACCAGGGTGAGCAGGCCGGCGGTGAGGGTCAGCCACTGGAGGCCGCCCGGGTAGCCGGTGACGGTGAGGTCGCCGGGGAAGTCGGCGGTCCAGGTCCAGGCGAGGAAGGCGGAGGCGGTGGTGGCCAGCGCACCGACGGCGGTGACGGCGCGGGCGGCGCCGAGCGGGAGGGGGATGACCGGGGTGGTCTCAGTGCTCATGGTGGTCACGCCCTGTCCGCGACGCGCTCGCCGAGCAAGCCTTGTGGCCGGACGAGCAGTACGACGATGAGGAGTACGAAGGCCCAGACGTCCTTCCAGGCGGCGCCGCCGAAGAGGTCCATACCGGGGACGTGCTGGATGTAGCCGGTGGCGAGTCCTTCGGTGAGGCCGAGGGCGAGACCGCCGAGCATGGCGCCGTAGATGTTGCCGATGCCGCCGAGGACGGCGGCGGTGAACGCCTTGAGACCGAGCAGGATGCCCATCCGGGAGTCCACCTGGCCGGTGCGCAGACCGTAGGCGACGGCGGCGACGGCGGCGAACGCGGCACCGATGGCGAAGGCCATCACGATGATGCGGTCGGTGTCGATGCCCATCAGCTTGGCGGTGTCCGGGTCCTGGCTGGTGGCCTGCATGGCCCGGCCGGAGCGGGTCTTGGCGACGAACCAGCCGAGGATCATCATGCAGAGCGGGGCCGCGATGATCAGGAAGATGTCGCTGCGCTGGATGGTGATGCCCGCCAGCTCGAAGGGGTCACCGGGGATCTTCGGGAAGACCCGGGCCTTCTTGGCGTCCGGGTAGAAGGAGAAGACCAGCTGCTGCAGCACGATCGAGAGACCGATGGCGGTGATCAGTGGGGCGAGCCTGGGGGCGCCGCGCAGAGGCCGGTAGGCGAACCGCTCGGCGCCGACGGCGACCAGGGTGGAGACCAGGATGCCGGCCAGCAGCATGAGGGGGATGGCGATCCACAGGCTGGTGCCACCGGGCAGAGCGAGGAAGGCGGTGAGGGCTCCGAAGCCGCCGACCATGAAGATCTCGCCGTGGGCGAAGTTGATGAGCTGGACGATGCCGTAGACCATCGTGTAGCCGATCGCGACGAGCCCGTAGAGGGCTCCCAGGATCAGGCCGTTGGCCAGCTGCTGCGGTAGTTCGTGCACCGCTCGGCCTCCGTAGTGCGCGCGTGGTACGCGTGTGGGGTGGATGTGGGTGCGCGGGGGCGCTCGTGGCGCCCCCGCGCGGGTTGATCAGGAGTTGACGGCTGGTCGGCCGGTTGCCCGGCCGGTCAGATTCAGCCGCTGAAGGTGCCGGTCTTCTCCACGGCCCACTTGCCGTCCTTGACGGCGTACACGGTGAGCTGCTTGTTGGTGGTGTCGCCGTACTGGTCGAAGGAGACCTTGCCGGTCACACCCTCGAAGGAGATCGCCTGGACGGCGGCGACGACCTTGGCGCGGGCGTCCGCGGGGAGCTTGCCGTTGTTGGCGGCGGCGACGGTCTTGACGGCCTGGATGATGGCCCAGGCGCTGTCGTAGGAGTAGCCGCCGTAGGTCTCGTAGGCGTCCTTGTAGGCGGCGGCCTTGTAGTCCGCGATGAACTTCGCGGCGGAGGGCAGCTGCTCGACCGGGAGGCCGACCGCGGTGGCGACGTCGCCCTGGCTCTTCGGGTTGAGCTTGATGAAGTCACCGCTCTGGATGCCGTCGCCGCCCATCAGCGGGATGTTGACGCCACCCTCCTTGAGCTGGAGCGAGAGCGGACCGGCGGCCGGGTACTCGCCGCCGTAGTAGATCGCCTCGGCGCCGGAGGACTTGACCTTGGTGACGATCGCGTTGAAGTCGCGGTCGTCGGGGTTGACGTGCTCCTCGCCGACGATGGAGCCGCCGAGCTTGGTGAACTCGCCCTTGAAGGTAGCGGCGAGGCCGGCGCCGTAGGCCTTCTGGTCGTCGATCAGGAAGACCTTCTTCTTCTTCGCCTCGTTCACCAGGTACTGGGCCGCGAACGGGCCCTGCACGGCGTCGGTGGTGGAGGTGCGGAAGTAGGACTTGAACGGGCGGGCCTTCGTGCCGGAGGCCCACGCCTCACCCTGGCTGAGCGCGACACCGGTGTTGGCCGGGGAGATCTGCACCAGGTTGGCGTCGTTGAAGATCTGCTGCATCGACTGGGCGACGCTGGAGTTGAGCGGGCCGACCACGCCGATGACGGTCTTGTCGGCGACCAGGTTGGTGGCGTTCTGCTGGCCGGGGGCCGGCTTGGCGGTGTCGTCCAGGGCCTTGATCTCGAACTTGACGCCCGGGACCTCGTTCTTGGCGTTGGCCTGCTTGACGGCCAGGTCCACCGAGTTCTTGATGCCGAGGCCGAGGGCGGAGAGGTCACCGGTGAGCGGGGCGTCGACGCCGATGGTCACGGTGGTGGAACCGGCCGCACCGTCTTCGGCCTTCTTCTCGCCGCGCGAGCCGCAGGCGGAGAGGGAGAGCGCGCCGGCGACTGCGATGCTCACGACAATCAGTGAACGATTACGCACGAGGGTTCCCTTTCTGAGGAAAAGCACCGGGCCGGAAGTGCCTTGGTGCTCGGTCGCGCGCTGGGGCCAGGCCCGATTGTGTGGCGCGGTGACTGGCCGTGACTCTAGAACGCATTCGGCCAGTCGGGCAGGGGTGCGGGCATGCTGTGATTCTCTTGTTATGAGGACCCGCCGAAGTAATCTCACAATGTGGTCGTTCGGGCCGGATCTGACGGGGCGTGACAGGAGCCTCAGAGGGTGGTTGACCTGAACGAGCCCGAGAAATGCAGGTGGTCGGCGATCCGTCCGACTATCGGACGCCAGTGTCCGCAGGCGTGCCATCGGCCGGAGGTGTCCGGATATCGGATTCTGGACAGGCAATGTGGAGCTGCCGGGAAAGTGCTAGCGCATATCCGTCACCCGGGATCTGGCTGATGGTCTGGATTGCGCGGGTGTTACGCAGCGTTACATCCAGGTAGGGGAGGCCGGCGTCCAGCGGGAGACCGGCGCAGTCCTGCACCCGGTAGTCCAGGGTCAGGGGCGCGCTCTGACCAGCCGTCACCTCGTACGGGAGGCCGCGGTGCGCCGACACTCGTAACCCCGGGTAGGGCTGGGTGAGCCCGATCAGCTCCACCGGGTACGAACCGGCCACCTCGACGCTCATCAGGATGCTGAAGCTGCCCGGCTCGCCGGCCGAGACCGAACGGTAGGTCAGTCTGGTCACCTGGGCGGGGAACGGTGCCAGCGGCGGGGGAGCGTCGGCCGGAGGCGCGGGCCGGTCCAGCGCGCGGAGCGCGACCAGGGTGATCCCGGCGATCGACAGTGCGGCCAGCACGAAGCGCTGACGATCCGTCAGCCGGTTCGGCTGCCGGTGTGCGGGCGGTGTCGGCCTGGCCGAGAAGGTGCCCTCCCCCGCCTCGATCGGCCCGAGATCCCCGACCCCGCTGCCGTCCCGCCTGCCGCCGCGCTGCTCGCCCGACATGCCGCCGCCCCCTTGTCCGGCCGACTACCTGCCCGGCCCGGGCGGAGGCCAAACAAGGGGGCGGGACCGGGAGGCTAGAGGTCGCGCAGCATGCAGGTCAGCCGGCAGCTGGTGATCCGCTTGCCGGTGTCGTCGGTGATGGCGATCTCGAAGGTGGCGGCGGTCCGGCCCTTGAACACCGCGGTGGCCACCCCGGTCACCAACCCCGAGGTGGCGGACCGGTGGTGGGTCGCGTTCAGGTCCACGCCGACCGCGTACCGGCCGGGTCCGGCGTGCAGCATCGCACCGATCGAGCCCAGCGTCTCCGCCAGGGCGGCCGAGGCCCCGCCGTGCAGCAGCCCGTACGGCTGCTGGTTGCCCTCCACCGGCATGGTGCCGACCACCCGGTCCGCGCTGGCCTCCACCACCTTGATGCCGAGCCGGTCACCGAGGTGGCCGCCGGAGAAGGTGGCGGGGTCGACGCCCAGCTTGGCGAAGTGATCGAGGACGTCCTGCGGGACGTTCAGGATCGGGGCCGCGTCGGTCATGGTGCTCCTGCCGGTCGAGGGTCTCTGCTCGTGCTCCCGTGATCGTACGACCGTCGCTCGCGGCGGCAAGAGGTTGTCGGCGGCGGGCCATAGGATCGGTCATCGGCAGAGCAATCGGCAGGAACGGACGTTGACGTGGCTACGCAGAGTGCAGACAAGAGCGCGCCGGGTGGCGCCGGTTCGGGCGGCCGGCCCCGGCTGATGCTGCTCGACGGGCATTCGATGGCCTACCGGGCCTGGTTCGCGCTGCCCGCGGAGAACTTCTCGACCGTCACCGGTCAGACCACCAACGCGATCTACGGCTTCGCCTCGATGCTCGCCAACACCGTGCGGGACGAGCAGCCCACCCACCTCGCGGTCGCCTTCGACCTCTCCCGGAAGACCTTCCGGTCCGAGGAGTTCCCCGACTACAAGGCCAACCGGGCCAAGACGCCGGACGAGTTCAAGAGCCAGATCGGCCTGATCCACGAGCTGCTCGACGCGATGCACATCGCCCGGATGTCCGTCGAGGGCTTCGAGGCGGACGACATCATCGCCACCCTGGCCACCGCCGCCGCGGCCGAGGGCTTCGACGTGCTGATCGTCACCGGCGACCGGGACGCGCTCCAGCTGGTCACCGAGCACGTCACGGTGCTCTACCCGACCAAGGGCGTCTCCGAGCTCACCCGGTACACCCCGGAGAAGGTCGCCGAGAAGTACGGCGTGACGCCCAACCAGTACCCCGACCTGGCGGCGCTGCGCGGTGACCCGTCGGACAACCTCCCCGGCATCCCCGGGGTCGGCGAGAAGACCGCCGCCAAGTGGGTCAACCAGTTCGGCTCCTTCGACGAGCTGGTCTCCCGGGCCGACGAGGTCAAGGGCAAGATCGGCGAGAAGCTCCGTGAGCACCTCGACTCGGTCAAGCGCAACCGGGTGCTCACCGAGCTGGTCCGCACCGTCGAACTCCCGCTCGGTGTGGCCGAGTTGGCCCGTATCCCGTTCGACCGCGAGGCGGTCGGCCAGCTGCTGGAGTCGCTGGAGTTCCGCAACTCCAACTTCCGCGAGCGGGTCTACGGCGTCGACCCGGCCGGTGCCGAGCTGGCCGAGGAGGTCGCCGCCGCCCCCGGCATCGCGGTCGAGGGCACGCTGCTGACCGAGCCCGGCGCGCTGGCCGGCTGGCTGGCCGAGCGGCCCGACGGCCTGATCGCGGTCGCCGCCGTCCACCAGTGGTCGCTCGGCACCGGCGAGGTCGGCGAGATCGCGCTGGCCGCCGGTGAGACGGCCGCCTGGTTCGACCCGACCCAGCTCGCCGAGCAGGACGAGCGCGCCTTCGCCGACTGGCTCGCCGACGCCGACCGGCCCAAGGCGCTGCACATCGCCAAGCAGGTCATCCGGGCCTTCGCCGAGCGCAGTTGGACGATCCGCGGCATCGTCGCCGACACCGCACTGGCCGCCTACCTGGACAAGCCGGGCCGCCGCACCTTCACCCTGGACGTGCTGGCCGAGGAGTACCTGGCCCGCTCGCTCGCCCCCGCCGAGGTGGCCGAGAGCGGCCAGCTCTCCTTCGACGCCCCCGAGCACGACCCGACGGCCGGCGCGCAGGCGCTGATGGCCCAGGCCCGGGCGGTCCTCGACCTGGCCGCCTTCTTCGAGACCCGGCTCGCCCAGGTCGGCGCGACCAAGCTGCTGCACGAGATGGAGCTGCCGATCGCCGAGCTGCTGGCCCGGATGGAGCGCACCGGCATCGCCGCTGACGGCGAGTGGCTCACCACCATCGAGTCGCAGTTCGCCGCCGAGATCCAGCGGGTGGTCGGGGAGGCGCACGCCGCCGCCGGGCACGAGTTCAACCTCGGCTCGCCCAAGCAGCTCCAGGAGATCCTGTTCGGCGAGCTGGCCCTGCCCAAGACCAAGAAGATCAAGACCGGTTACACCACGGATGCCGACGCGCTGACCTGGCTGGCCGGCCAGACCACCAACGAGCTGCCGGTCATCCTGCTCCGCCACCGTGACCAGGCCAAGCTGCGGACGACGGTCGAGGGCCTGCTCAAGACGGTCTCGCCGAAGGGCCGGATCCACACGACCTTCAACCAGATGGTCGCCGCCACCGGCCGGCTGTCCTCCCAGGACCCGAACCTGCAGAACATCCCGGTCCGGACGGAGGAGGGCCGGCAGATCCGCCGCGCCTTCGTGGTCGGCGAGGGCTACGAGGCGCTGCTCACCGCCGACTACTCGCAGATCGAGCTCCGGATCATGGCCCACCTCTCCGAGGACGCCGCCCTGATCGAGGCCTTCGAGTCCGGCGAGGACCTGCACACCACGGTCGCCTCCCAGGTCTTCGACGTCGAGCCGGAGGCGGTCGACGCGGAGATGCGGCGCAAGATCAAGGCGATGTCGTACGGGCTGGCGTACGGCCTGTCGGCGTACGGGCTCTCGCAGCAGCTCGGCATCAAGCCTGGTGAGGCGCAGGGTCTGATGGACACCTACTTCGAGCGCTTCGGCGGGGTCCGCGACTACCTGCACCGGGTGGTCGAGGAGGCCCGTGCGGTCGGCTACACCGAGACGCTGCTCGGGCGGCGGCGCTACCTGCCCGACCTCACCAGCGACAACCGGCAGCGGCGGGAGATGGCGGAGCGGATGGCACTCAACGCGCCGATCCAGGGCTCCGCGGCGGACATCGTCAAGATCGCGATGCTGAACGTCGACAAGGCGCTGGTGGCGGCCGGGCTTAAGACCCGGATGCTGCTCCAGGTCCACGACGAAATCGTGCTCGAACTCGCGCCGGGGGAGCGGAAGCAGGTCGAGGCACTGGTCCGGGAGCAGATGGCCGGGGCCTACCCGCTCCGCGCCCCGCTCGACGTCTCGGTCGGCGTGGGCGCCAACTGGGAAGAGGCCGCGCACTAGGTGAGTCGGCACACGCCAGGGGCTCGGGGAACTGCGACGCCGACCCGTGCAAGGTGATCGTCGCGTAAGTGGTCAGGCACTTTTGCAGTGACCCGCACGCCAGATCTCCTCGCAGTTCCCCGAGCCCCTGGACCGTAGATGCTCAAGCGCCTGCCTACTTTCTGGGGTTGGCGCGACGCGTCGGTGCTGCGGTGGTGGGGTCCTCGGGCCAGGGGTGGCGGGGGTAGCGGCCGCGGAGGTCGGCTCGGACGGCCTTGTAGCCCTCGCGCCAGAAGGTGGCGAGGTCGCCGGTGACGGCGGCCGGGCGGCCGGCGGGGGAGAGCAGATGGACCGTCAGCGGCACCCGCCCGCCCGCCAGGGCCGGTGCGGCCTGCCAGCCGAAGAGTTCCTGGAGCTTCACCGCGAGCACCGGCCGGTCCCCGGAGTAGTCCACCCGGATCTTCGAGCCGGTCGGCACCGTGATCCGCTCAGGCGCCAGCTCCTCCAGTCGGCCGGCCTCGCCGGTCGCCCAGGGCAGCAGCCGCTGCAACGCCCCGGCCACGTCGATCCGTTCGAGGTCGGCCCGGCGGCGGGCCCGGGACAACTCGGGCTCCAGCCAGTCGCCCGACGCCAGTGCGACATCGCTCACGTCCGGCCAGGCTCCACCCAACTCCCGGTGCAGGAAGGCAAGTCGGGCCCGCAGTGCGGCCGCGTCCGGCGTCCAGCGGAGCAGTGCGCCGACTCCCTCCCGGGCCAGCCCGTCCAGCAGGGCCGCCCGCACCAGCGAGCGGTCGGGCTTGGCCAGTGGCGCCGCCGCCAGCTCGATCGCGCCGAGCGAGGCAACCCGACGGGCCGTCAACTCCCCCTGCCGGACCGACCATTCGACCTCCTCGCGCTCCGTCAGCAGGGCCGCGCCGGCCTGTCGGGCGGTCGCCTCGTCCAACGCCACCGCCAGCCGGATCCGCGCCGACGGCGAACCGGCGGGGCGGTCCGCGACGGCCACCGCGATCCACTCCGACCCGGCCAGGCGTGAGCCCGTACCCAGCTCGGCGGCGGTCCCGGCGGCCATCAGGTAAGGGCCGTCGGTGCTGCGGGCCCTGGCCACCCGCTCGGGGTAGGCCAGCGCCACTACAAGGCCTGCTGCCCGGGCGTCCGGCGGGCCGGTGTCGGGGACGTCCACCAGTCGCCGCAGGCGCCGGGTCTCGTCCTTCCAGCGCCGCGCGTACGGGTCGTCGGAGGCGGACCTGACCCGGCGCCAGACCTCCGACAGGTCGTCACCGAAGGCCCGGGGCGGCTCCTCCGAGAGCAGCGCGACCACCTCGGCGGCCCGGCGCGCGCCGACCAGCTCGGCGCCGTCCAGCAGGGCGCGCGCCAGCCGGGGGTGCAGCCCGCTCCGGACGATCCGCTGCCCGCGTGCGGTGGCCCGGCCGTCCTGGTCCACCGCGCCGAGGCCGGTCAGCACCCGCCGGGCGGCGGCCATCGCCCCGCCCGGCGGCCGGTCCGGCAGGGCGAGTCCGGTCGCGTCCGGATCGCCCCAGCAGGCGGCCTGGAGGGCGAAGGAGGTCAGCTCGGCCTGGGCGATCTCCGGGGTCGGGAAGGGGGCGGTGAGGGCGTCCTCGGCCTCGGCCCAGCACCGGTAGACCACCCCGGGCGCCTCCCGCCCGGCCCGCCCGGCGCGCTGCCGGGCAGCCGCCAGCGAGGCCCGTACAGTGACCAACCCGGCCAGTCCGCGGGCATGGTCGGTGCGCGGCTCGCGGGCCAGCCCGGAGTCCACCACCACCCGGACGCCCGGCACGGTCAGCGAGGACTCGGCGACCGAGGTGGCCAGGATCACCCGCCGTCCGGTGCCGGGCGAGAGGGCGGCGTCCTGGACCGCCTGCGGAGCCTGCCCGTGCAGCTGCAGCACCTCCACCGAGGTCCCCAACTGCCCGGCCACCCAGGCGATTTCGCCGACCCCGGGCAGGAAGCAGAGCACGTCCCCGGCCCGCTCGGCCAGCGCCCGTCGCACCGTGCCGGCCACGTGCTCCAGCAGCAGCGGGTCGGTCCTGGTGCCCTGCGGCGGCTTGACCCCGCGCGGCGGCGGGGCCCAGACCACCTCGACCGGATGGGCGACGCCGTGCGCCTCCACCACCGGTGCACCGCCCAGCAGTTCGGCCCAGGCGGCGGTGTCCGAGGTGGCCGAGGCGCAGACGATCTGGAGCTCGGGCCGCAGGGTGGCCCGGACGTCCAGCAGGAAGGCGAGCGCGGTGTCGGCGTCCAGGTGGCGTTCGTGGCACTCGTCCAGCACCACCACGTCCACGCCCGTCAACTCCTGGTCGCGCTGCAGGCGTTGCAGCAGCACACCGGTGGTGACCACCTCGACCACGGTGCCGGGACCGGCCCGTCGCTCCCCACGCACCGTCAGGCCGACCTGCTCGCCGACCGCCGTACCGAGCAGCCAGGCCATCCGCCGCGCGGCGGCCCGCACCGCGAGCCGTCGGGGCTCGGCCACCAGCACCCGCCGGGCCGGGCCCGGCAGGGCGTCCACCAGCCCGGCCAGGGCGAGCGGCACCAGGGTGGTCTTGCCCGTCCCGGGCGGCGCCGCGAGCACGGCGACGCCCTCATTGGCCAGCGCCCGCTGCAGGGCGGGTACGGCGGTGCGGACCGGCAGTTCGAGCCCGACGGAGCGCACCGGTCAGCCCCGTTCCGCCACGAAGATCGCGGTCCCGGGGAACAGCTCGCCGCGCAGCGGGCTCCAGCCGCCCCAGGTCTGCTCCAGCCCCTCGGGCCACTCCGGCTCGACCAGGTCCAGCAGCCGGAAGCCGGCCCCGACCAGCTCGCGCACCCGGTCCCCGAGCGTGCGGTGGTGCTCGACGTAGGTGGCCCGCCCCTCGGCGTCCTGCTCGACGTACGGCGTGCGGTCGAAGTACGAGGAGCCCGCGGTCAGCCCCTCCTCGCCCGGCTCGTCCGGGAAGGCCCAGCGGATCGGGTGGGTGACCGAGAAGACCCAGCGCGCCCCCGGGCGCAGCACCCGGTGCACCTCGCGCATCAGCGCGGCGGTGTCGGCGCTGAACGGCACCGCCCCGTACGCCGAGCAGGCCAGGTCGAAGGAGCCGTCCGCGAACGGCAGCACCGCCCCGTCGGCCTGCACCACCGCGATCGGCTCGTTGCCCCGGCCGAGGTCGATCCGGCGGGAGTGCTGGAGCTGGCGGTAGGAGATGTCCAGCGCGACCGGGCGGGCGCCCTGGGCGGCCAGCCAGCGCGAGCACTGGGCGGCCCCGGACCCGATCTCCAGCACCTGGGCACCCGGCAGCGACGCGGCCGGGCCGAGCAGCCGGACCTCGGCCTCGTCCACGCCCTCGGGGCACCAGGTGAAGCGGTCGTCGCCGAGGAACTCGCCGTGCTCGTCCTGGTAGTCGTCGGCGTTCCGGTCCCACCAGAGCCGGCTGGCCCGGCTGGACTCACCGGCCTCGGCGTCCCGGCGGAGGGCGTCGTCCTCGTCCTCCTCGGGCAGGTCGGCGGGAGCAAGATCGTCCGGGTCGAAGGCGGGGGTGGTGGCCAAGGTCATAGAGCCCGTCGCGTAGGGTATGGACTGCGGAAGCGCTGCTGTCGCGAAACCGGAGCCGCAAGGTACCGGGTCGTGACCGTGGCATCCGGGGAGAGGCCCCTGCGGCTGCCATCGCGAGATGCGCAGTCGGAGGATATGGCCTGATCCATCCCGATCTCCACCGTCTCGCCCTCTTCGGCGTTGACCGTGCCGGGCTGGCCCCGTATGCTACAAGTTGCGCTGCGGGCCTGCGCGCCTCGGACGGAGCAGGTCGCGCTCGCATCTGTCGAAGACCCCACGGTCGCAAGACGGACACCTTCTGGCTAGCCGGAATGGTGAGCCGTGTTCTTGGCTGTCCGGCTTTCGGTGGGAGCGATACGGGCCCTCCGCGTGGCAGTACCTACGATTTCTTGTCCGCACCGGAGCCCTTTTCCTAATGACGACCCCCATCACCGACACCTCTGTCAGCACCACCCCGCAGGTCGCGATCAACGACATCGGCGACGCGGCAGCTTTCCTCGCGGCGATCGACGAGACCATCAAGTACTTCAACGATGGCGACATCGTCGAGGGCATCATCGTGAAGGTCGACCGTGACGAGGTCCTCCTCGACATCGGTTACAAGACCGAGGGTGTCATCCCCTCCCGCGAGCTCTCGATCAAGCACGACGTCGACCCGCACGAGGTCGTCAAGGTCGGTGACGAGATCGAGGCCCTGGTTCTCCAGAAGGAGGACAAGGAGGGTCGTCTGATCCTGTCCAAGAAGCGCGCACAGTACGAGCGCGCCTGGGGCACGATCGAGAAGATCAAGGAAGAGGACGGGATCGTCACCGGTACCGTCATCGAGGTCGTCAAGGGTGGTCTCATCCTCGACATCGGCCTCCGTGGCTTCCTGCCGGCCTCGCTCGTCGAGATGCGCCGCGTCCGCGACCTCCAGCCCTACGTGGGCAAGGAGCTCGAGGCCAAGATCATCGAGCTGGACAAGAACCGCAACAACGTGGTCCTGTCCCGCCGTGCCTGGCTGGAGCAGACCCAGAGCGAGGTCCGTCAGACCTTCCTCACCACCCTGCAGAAGGGTCAGGTGCGCTCCGGCGTCGTCTCCTCGATCGTCAACTTCGGTGCCTTCGTGGACCTGGGTGGCGTCGACGGTCTCGTTCACGTCTCCGAGCTGTCCTGGAAGCACATCGACCACCCGTCCGAGGTTGTCGAGGTCGGCCAGGAGGTCACCGTCGAGGTTCTCGACGTTGACATGGACCGCGAGCGCGTCTCCCTGTCGCTGAAGGCGACCCAGGAGGACCCGTGGCAGCAGTTCGCCCGGACGCACCAGATCGGTCAGGTCGTCCCCGGTAAGGTCACCAAGCTCGTTCCGTTCGGTGCGTTCGTGCGCGTCGACGAGGGCATCGAGGGCCTGGTCCACATCTCCGAGCTGGCCGAGCGCCACGTGGAGATCCCGGAGCAGGTCGTCCAGGTCGGCGACGAGATCTTCGTCAAGGTCATCGACATCGACCTCGAGCGTCGCCGGATCAGCCTGTCGCTGAAGCAGGCCAACGAGGCCCTCGGTGCGGACGCGGCCACGGCCGAGTTCGACCCGACCCTCTACGGCATGGCTGCCTCGTACGACGACGCGGGCAACTACATCTACCCGGAGGGCTTCGACCCCGAGGCCAACGACTGGCTCGAGGGCTTCGAGAAGCAGCGTGAGGCCTGGGAGGCCCAGTACGCCGAGGCGCAGTCGCGCTTCGAGTCGCACCAGGCCCAGGTCATCAAGAGCCGTGAGGCCGACGCCGAGGCCGCTGCCGAGAGTGGCGAGGCCGTTGTCGCCGCCGCCGGTGGCTCGTACTCCTCCAGCAGCGACGAGGGCTCCGGCGCTCTCGCTTCGGACGAGGCGCTCGCCGCGCTGCGCGAGAAGCTGGCCGGTGGCCAGAGCTGATCTCATCCTCATCACTGAGGGTTAGTCACTGACGAACCCCCCGTCCCGGTTCCCGGGACGGGGGGTTCGTTCGTGTGAGATGGAACTCCGGCTGCGGGTATAGGGCATTGGTGCGTTTACGCCTAGCTTTGAGGGGAACTGCCCGAAAGGCTACGCACATATGCGCACCACCCTCACTGCGGCATCTCCCACCCGTCAGCCCGCCGGACCTCAGGTCGGCGGGCGGCTCGCGGCCATCGGCCGGTTCTGCCATCGCCACCGGCGCTGGGTACTCGGCCTGTGGGCCGTGGTGCTGCTGCTCGGTGTGCTGATCGGCGGGCGGGTGTTCGAGAGCAGTGTGTCGACCACCTCGGCGGGCGGTTCGGAGTCAGCCGCCGGTACGGCCGCGGTGGCTGCGGCCGACCCGGCGCGGGGCACGGTGACCGCCGTGGTGGACGGTGCACCGGTGAGCGATCCGGCGGTCAAGGCCGCCGTGACGGCCGCCACCGCCGAGATCGGCGGGCTGCCCGGAGTGGTCTCGGCCTCCGACACGTACAGCACCGGCGGTGCGCTCACCTCGACCGACGGCAATGCCGGGCTGGTCTCGGTGCGGATGGCCGACGGCAGTACCGACGCCCAGCTGAAGGCCGTGACGGCCGAGCTGGCCGCGATCCAGGCCCCTGGTACGCACGTCACGGTCGGCGGGGACCTGGTGACCCAGCAGGAGGTCAAGGACCAGACCGAGCGGGACACCAAGTTCGGCGAGATCGTCACGCTGCCGCTGACCCTGCTGGTGATGGTGCTGGTCTTCGGTGGTTTCGCCGCCGCGAGCCTGCCGGTGATCGGCGCGGTCGCGTCGGTGGGCGGGGCCCTGCTGGCGATGTTCGGCTTCAGCCGGCTGATGGACATCGACACCAGCGTGCTGCCGATCGCCACCGTGCTCGGCCTCGGACTCTCGATCGACTACGCGCTGCTGATGGTCAACCGGTTCCGTGAGGAACGCGGGCACGGGGCCGCGATCGCGGCCGCCGTCGAGCGGACCGCCGCCACGGCGGGACGGACGGTCGCCTTCTCCGGGCTGACCGTCGCCGTCGCGCTCTCCGGACTCTTCGTCTTCACCAGCCCGGTCTTCCGGGCCGTCGCGGTGGCCGGCGTGAGCGTGGTGGTGATCGCCGTCGCGGCGGCGCTCACGCTGATCCCCGCGCTCCTCGGCTTCGTCGGACACCGGGTCAGGACACCCAGCGGACCGGTCTCGGACGACGGCTTCTTCGCCCGGACGGCGCGCCGGGTGCAGCGGCGCGCGGTGCCGGTGGTGCTGATCTGCGTCGCGCTGCTGATGGCGGCGGGCGCTCCCTTCCTCAGCTCTGACTGGCGCAGCTCCGGCGCCGGGGTGCTGCCCACCTCCTCGGCGGGTCGGCAGGTGGCCGAGACGATCGAGCAGCGCTTCCCGCAGCTGGCCCCCGCACCGGTCACCGTGGTGGTCGAGGGCGGCCAGGCGGCCGCGCAGCAGTACGCCGATCAGGTGGTTTCCAAGCTCCCCGGGGTGACCGGCGTACGGGCCGTCACGGCGGTCTCGCCGGAGCTGAGCACAGTGGAGGTGCTGGTCGCCGGGGACCCGCAGGGTGCCGGGGCCAAGCATGTGGTCGGTGAACTGCGCGACCAGCGGGGCGGGCTGACCACGTACGTGACGGGGGACGCCGCCTCGGTGGTCGACTTCCAGCACGAGATCGCCACCCGGGGGCCCTGGGCGCTCGGGCTGGTCGCGGTCGGCACGCTGGTGCTGCTGTTCCTGATGACCGGCTCGGTGGTGATGCCGGTCAAGGCGCTGCTGATGAACGTGCTCTCGCTGGGCGCCTCGCTCGGCGCGCTGACCCTGGTCTTCCAGCACGGGTACTTCAGCGGGTTGCTGGGCTTCACCCCGACCGGCGGGCTCGAGACCTTCATACCCGTGCTGGTCTTCGCCTTCGCCTTCGGCCTCTCGATGGACTACGAGGTCTTCCTGCTGGCCCGGATCAAGGAGCTGCGGGACGAGGGGTACAGCAGCGCCCGCTCGGTGGAGCTCGGGCTGCAGCGGAGCGGACGGATCATCACCTCGGCCGGGCTGCTGATGGTGATCGTCTTCGCCGGGTTCGCGGCCGGGCAGATGCTGATGGTCAAGGAGATGGGCGTCGCGTTGGCGGTGGCCGTCGCGGTGGACGCGACGCTGGTGCGCTGTCTGCTGGTGCCGGCCGCCATGACGCTGTTCGGCGAGTTCAACTGGTGGGCGCCCGCTCCGCTGCGGCGGCTGCACCGGCGGATCGGGCTGACCGAGCACGTCGCGCTGCCGCCGATCCCGGCAGCGGTGCTGCCGGTGCAGCGGGACTCGGCGGTGCCCGAGTCGATGGAGTTGGAGCTGGAGCTGGAGCTGGCTTCGGTGGAGCGCGAGCCGTTGGAGCGGGAACCGGTCGCGGTCAGCGGCTGAGGCAGCTGTTGGCGAAGTCGCCGTTGAGCGCGGCCAGTCCGCCGAGCGCGTCGCAGGCGGCCGCCGGACCGGCGCCGGCCAGCAGCAGACCGCCGGCGGCGGTGATCAGCAGGACGGCGAGCCTGGTCTTGGTGAGCTTCATGACGGGCATCCCTTCGGGGCGGTACGGAGCGACCTGCTCAACGCGCCCGGAGCCGGGAGGGCATGGCCGGGTCACCCGGACGGCGGATCAGCCGAGCCTGCCGAGCAGCGCGATGCCGTCCCGCAGCCGGTGCTGTTCGGCCGGGGTGAGCCGCTCCGCGATGGCGGTGGCCAAGTCCCCCTCGCGGCGGCTGCGCTGGGCGTGCAGGGCGGCGGTGCCGTCGGTGGTGGCGGCGTGCAGCACCTTGCGGCCGTCGGTGGCGTGGCGTTGTTGCTCGACCAGCCCGGCCTCGGTGAGCAGGGCGACGGTGCGGGCCATCGACTGGTGCCGGACGCGCTGACGCTCCGCCAGCTCGGCGGTGGTGTGCGGGCCCTCGCGGACCAGCCAGCCGAGCACGGCGGCCTGGTTCTGCGGTAGCTCGTCGCCGACCCGCAGATGGCGGACCAGGGTGCCGATGGTGGTGCGCAGCTCGGCAGCGAGTTCCAAGGGGTCGAGATTCTCCATGGGGTCAGTCTACCGAGATTCTACACAGCAGAACTGTACAGTTCTGCTGTAGTGTTTCTGGCATGCGACTCACCAAGTTCGGACATGCCTGCGTACGCGTCGAGACCGAGCGGGCCACCGTGGTCATCGACCCGGGAGCGTTCACCGAGGAGGACGCCCTGCGGGGTGCCGACGCGGTGCTGATCACCCATGAGCACTTCGACCACTTCGTGGAGGACCGCCTGCGCGCGGCCGTCGAGGCCGACCCCGGGCTGCGGATCTGGACCAACGGATCGGTCGCCCGGCAGCTGACCGGGCTGGGCAGCCGGGTCCGGGTGGTGGGGGAGGGCGACGCGTTCGAGATCAACGGCCTCGACGTCAGCGTGCACGGCGAGTGGCACGCCCTGATCCACCCGGACATCCCCCGGGTGGGGAACGTCGGCTTCCTGTTGGACGGCCGGCTGTTCCACCCCGGCGACGCGCTGACCCTGCCGCCGCAGCCGGTGGAGACGCTGCTGCTGCCGCTGGCCGCGCCCTGGGCGCGGATCGCCGACCTGATCGAATACGTCCGCGAGGTCGCGCCCCGGCGGGCGCTCGCCGTGCACGAGGCAGTGCTCAGTGAGGCCGGGCAGGCGGTCCACGTGCGGCTGATCGGCGGGACGGCGGGGGTGGAGTTCGGACAGCCGAAGGCCGGCGAGCAGCTCGATCTCGACGGGGCGGTAGCCTGACGCCATGCTGAGGATCGGACTGACGGGCGGGATCGGCGCGGGCAAGAGCGAGGTCTCCAGGCAACTGGCCGCGCTGGGCGCGCTGATCGTGGACTCCGACCTGATCGCCCGTGAGGTGGTCGCACCGGGGACGGACGGACTGCGCGCCGTGGTGGCCGAGTTCGGCCCCTCGGTGCTGCGGGCCGACGGTTCGCTGGACCGGCCCGCGCTGGGCGCGCTGGTCTTCGCCGACCCGGAGCGCCTGGCGGCGCTGAACGCGATCGTGCACCCGCTGGTCCGCGCCCGGTCCGCCGAGCTGGAGGCCGCGGCGGGGGAGCGGGACGTGGTGGTGCACGACGTCCCGCTGCTCGCGGAGAACGGGCTCGCGCCGCTCTACGACCAGGTGGTCGTGGTGGACGCGAGCGACGAGGCCAGGATCGACCGGCTGGTCCGCCTGCGCGGGATGACCGAGGCCGAGGCCCGGGCTCGGATGGCCGCCCAGGCCGACCGGGAGACCCGGCTGGCGATCGCCGACCTGGTGATCGACAACAGTGGCACGCTGGCCGAACTGGCACCCCGGGTCCAGGAGTTGTGGGAGACCCTGCAGAAGCGGGCTTAGCCTCCCAGGATGCCCTGGACGGCGCCGGTCAGTTCGGCGACCGCGACGGCCAGCGGGGCGACCGGGGCGGCGATCGCGGTCAGCCGGTCCAGGGCGCGGCGGAGCACGCCGGGCTCGGGGCTCTGCTCGGCCAACTCCTCGCGCAGGCGGCGTACTTCGACCTGCGGGGTGTCGCCGTCGGGGAGCTCGGCCCGGTGCTCGGCGAGCAACCGCTCGACGGTGGCCAGTAGTTCGACGGCCAGCGCCCGGTGGTCGACGGCCAGGTTCTGGAAGCCGACCGGGCCGCTGACCGCGCGGGCGTGCTGCCCGATCGCCTGGTTGCCGACCTGGCTCTGGCCGCCGAACTGCTGCACGCCGTGGTTGGTCACCGGTTCGTTCGCCATCAACTGCTCCTCCGTCACAGGGTCTTGTCGAGATCAGGGGTCTGCTGGTTGGCAGTCGCGCCCTGGCCGATCGCCTGGTTGCCGACCACGCTGATACCGCCCTGCTGGATCACCCCGTGGTTCAGGATGGTCTGCTGCTGCTGCCGCAGGTCTCTGGTGTCCACGCCGTGCTCGTCCAGGAACTCCACGATCGCCGCGAAGGCGTGCCGGTCGAGGGTGTCGAAGGCCCGGTTGGCGTCGATGTGCTGGAAGTAGTTCTGGTAGTGCCCGCTGTCGGCCGCCTCCCGCACGCTCGGTGCGGCTCCGTAGTCGAAGCCCGGGCTCTGTTCGATCGTCAGCAGCTCGTGCAACCTGCGCCGTTGCCGCCGTCGGCCCGCCGTCGCCTGGTGGTAGGCGGCCCGGGGTGCGCCGAACAGGGCGCGGGCGGTGCCGCCGACGCCGGCCAGCCGCAGGATGCGCAGGCGGGTCGCGGTCGCGGTGGCCGGCAGCAGGTCGATCTCGTGGTACCAGGCGTGCACCGGGGACAGGATGCGCCGTTCGGCCTGGATGTGCATGGTCCGGCCGTCGGTGGACATGTGCAGGAACAGGCTCGGCACCACGTCGCCGCCCCAGAGCGGCAGGTGCGCGGCCAGGTAGTGCCGCACCACACCGGTGGGGTTGAGGGCGATCTCCCGGACCCGGTCCTCCGGCAGCGAGCTGGCCGGGGAGAGCTGGTCGGGCGGCAGTAGTTCGTCGTTCCCGGCCAGGGCGGCGCCGTTGGCGAAGACCCGGTCCTGGAGCTGGAGCACCGACAGGTCGGTCTCGTCCTTCCCGGGCTTGTCGGCCGCGTGCCGGGCGGAGGTCTCCTGCAACCGCCGCCGGACCGCGCTGACCAGCTGCCAGACGTCGAACTCCTGCAGACCGCGCGCCGGTTGACCCGGCCCGGCGGGAGCGGGCAGCAGGGCCACGGCGGTCGTCCAGCTGCCGCGCGTCCCGGAGTAGCCGACGAACGGGTTGTAGCCGCTGTAGATGGTGAGATTTCCGCGCTGGGCCTTGGCGATGGCGGCCAGCCGCAGTTGGGTCTCGCGGGTGCCGGACGGTGAGACCGGCAGGTCGGGGCGGAACACCTCGCGACGGAACTGGCCGCGCAACCTGGCGTCCACGTCCAGAGTGTGACGGAGCGTCAGGAGGTAGGCGGTCAGCAGCCCGCCGGTGGTGACGACCAGGGCCGGGATGCCCAGCAGCCAGCTGCCGAGCAGCCAGCTCAGCTGCCCGTCCACGTCGATCGAGCCGAGCAGCAGCGCCAGCGCCAGCCCGGCGCCGAAGACCGGGACGGCGACCGCGACCAGCCGCAGCACCGCGTACGGGGTGGTGAACAGGCTGCGGCCCCGGGCCGTCCAGGCCGTGCTGGTGTCGAAGGACGAGCGGCTGAGCGCCTGCAGTGCCAGCCAGGCGAACACCAGCCACAGGGGCGCGAACAGCAGGATCACCCCGAACACCACGGCGAGGGCCGAGTCCCGTCGTCGGCGCAGACCCTGGGCGGCGATGCTGTGCCGGGCCACCGGGACCAGGTCGAAGGCGGGCGAGGTTGCGACGGCGCCGAACTCGTCGTACACCAAGTGCTCGACGACCGAGTCGGCGAGCAGGTCGTGGGTGTACACGGCCGCGCTGACGTACCGGGTCACGTCGCCCGGCACGCTGCCCAGCGGGGTGGAGTTCGGTCGCTGGTACTCGGCCATGACGGTGCTCCGTTCACGCTTGCGGGTGGGCCGCCGGGTGGCCGCCGCCGAGGCGTCCTCCGGCCGGGCTGCCAGGGAGAGGAGGACGAGGGTGAGGAGCAGGCCGACGAACAGGCCGAAGGTCAGGGCGGCGGTGATCTGCTCCACGAAGGCCAGGTCGGCGCGGAGATAGCCGTGCAGCCGGTCACCCTGCCAGAGGATGACCCAGATCGGCAGCGCCGACAGCAGGCCCGCCAGCCCCCCGGCGCCCAGGCAGCCGACCAGCAGGGCGGCCCACCCCTGGCGTAGTGGCACGTACCGGGGCACCAGAAGCAGCAGCACGGCCAGGAAGACGGCGGTCCCGACCAGTTGGCTGAACGCCCAGACCAGGTCGGGATCGTCGCCGACGACCCACCAGCCGGCCGACATGAGCTGACGCCGCAGCCAGTCCAGCGTCTGGTTCTCGAGCCTGTCCTGGTCCAGTAACCACGGTTGCACCAACGGGCTGCCCAGCACGATCAGGGCCAGGCAGACCGCCAGCAGTCGGCGTCGGGCCAACTTCGTTACGGCGAACCCCAGTTCCATTGCACCCCCCAGCGCGTCCGGTGCCGAGCACCCTACGCCGCAGGGGGGTGACTGTCAGGGATATGCCGAGTCTCAGGGCTTGCGGGCGACCCCGGCCCAGATGCCGACGGTCGCGTCGGTGTCGGCCGGCGGCTGGTCCGGGTGCCAGCTCGGGGCGGTGACCAGGCCGGGCTCGAGCAGTTCGAGGCCGTCGAAGAAGCGCAGCACCTCGGCCTTGGTGCGCATGCTCAGCTGGGCGGTGGCGCTCCGGTAGACGGCGGGGCCCTTGGTGGCCGCCTCCGGGGTGGAGAAGTCGGCGGTGCCGTGCGAGATCGCCAGGAAGCTGCCGGACGGGAGGGCGTCGACCAGGGTGCGGACGATGGCCCGCGGGTCGTCGGCGTCGTCGACGAAGTGCAGGACCGCGAAGAGCAGCAGGGCGACCGGCTCACCCAGGTCGATCACCTTGCGGACCTCGGGGTTGTCCAGGATCGCCGCGGGGTCGCGCAGGTCGGCCTGGACCACGGTGGCGTTGCCGACCCCGGCACCGGCCAGCAGCGCGCGGCTGTGCACCAGCACGATCGGGTCGTTGTCCAGGTAGGCGACCTTGGCGTCGGGGATCACCTGCTGCGCGATCTCGTGGGTGTTGCCCGCGGTCGGAATGCCGGTGCCGATGTCCAGGAACTGCCGGATGCCGTACTCGGCGGCGAGTCTGCGGACGGCGCGCTGCAGGAAGGACCGGTTGGCGAGCGCGCTGATCCGCACCAGCGGGCTGAGCGAGAGCACCTTCTCGGCGGCCTCCCGGTCGGCCGGGAAGTTGTCCTTGCCACCCAGGTAGTAGTCGTACATCCGGGCCGGGTGCGGTATTTCCGGGCGCAGGTCGGTCGGCGGGCGGAGTTCGTCCTGGTCACCCGACATCCAGTCCAGCGAGACGTCCTGATGATCGGTCATGTCTGTTCTCCCCCGTGGCTGTTCGAGTCGGCCGGGTGCCGAGGTGCGTCGAGGGCAGCATAGTTGGATCAGATCTCGGCGGTGTGCGGCTCCGGACCTCCGGACGGATCGCGGGTGAGCAGATAGCGGGCACCGGGCCCGGCGGCCGCGGCGCGGTCGTCGGCGTTGTAGAGCGCGCAGCGGGAGAGGGACAGGCAGCCGCAGCCGATGCAGCCGGTGAGCTTCTGCTTGAGACGTTCCAGCTCGGCGATCTGCTCGTCGATCCTGGACTGCCACGACTCGGCCACCGTGCTCCACTCCTGGCTGCTCGGTGCCCGGTCGCCGGGGAGCCGGTCGAGCGCGGTGCGGGCCTCGTCGAGGGAGAGGCCGACCCGCTGGGCGGCCCGGACGAAGGCGACCCGGCGGAGGGTGGCGCGCGGGTAGCGGCGCTGCCCCCCGGCCGTGCGCTCGGAGCCGATCAGGCCGAGCTTCTCGTAGTAGCGCAGCGCGGAGGTGGCCATCCCGCTGCGCTCGGAGAGCTGACCGATGGTGAGCAGATCGTGCCGGGAGAGTGTCACGGTCGGGAACGATACCGGGCTTGACTTGAAGTCGACTTCAAGTTGCACGATCTCATCCATGACCACCGCAGCGATCACCCCGCAGCAGTACGGCTTCGACGACCTCGCCGGGCTGATGGCCCTGATGACCGGCGCCGAGAAGCACGGCCCGGCCGCCACCTCCACCCTGGACGCGCTCTGGGTGCTCTACCACCGGGTGCTCCGGGTCGGCCCGGAGACCGTCACGGCGGCCGACCGGGACCGCTTTCTGCTCTCCAAGGGCCACGGCCCGATGGCCTACTACGCGGTGCTGGCCGCCAAGGGCTTCCTGGACCCGGCGGTGCTGCCGAGCTTCGGCGCCTACGACTCGCCGCTCGGCCACCACCCGGACCGCCTGCTGGTGCCCGGCGCCGAGATCGGCTCGGGATCGCTCGGCCACGGCCTGCCGCTGGCGGTCGGCACCGCGCTCGGGCTGCGCGCCCAGGGCCTGCCGGACCCGGCGGTCTGGGTGCTGATCGGTGACGCCGAGTTCGACGAGGGCAGCAACCATGAGGCGGTCGCCTTCGCCGGGGCCTACGGTCTTGACCGGCTGCACACCGTGGTGATCGACAACTCCTCGGCCAGCCTGGGCTGGCAGGGCGGGATCGCGGCCCGGTTCGAGGGTGCGGGCTGGTCGGCTGTCACGGTGGACGGCCGGGATCACGAGGCGCTGTACCAGGCGTTCACCGCGCCGCACGAGGGCCGGCCGCATGTCGTGGTCGCCCAGGTCGAGTCCAAGTACTAAGAGGGGAAACGGAAGACATCATGGACACCATGCGCGAGCGCTTCGCGGCTGTCAGCACCGAACTGCTGGACCAGGACCCGAGGTTGGCCGTCGTGCTGGCCGACATCGGCGCCGACGCCTTCGCGGCCGCCCGGAGCGCGCACCCCGACCGGGTGATCAACGTCGGCATCAGGGAGCAGCTGCTGATCGGCGTGGCCGGCGGCCTGGCGCTGGCCGGGATGCGGCCGATCGCCCACACCTTCGCCAGCTTCCTGGTGGAACGCCCCTTCGAGCAGGTCAAGTTGGACCTCGGCCATCAGGGCGTCGGCGCGGTGCTGGTCAGTGCGGCCGGTTCGTACGACTGGCCGGCCGGCGGCCGTACCCACATGGCGCCAGGCGACGTGGCGCTGCTGGACACCCTGCCCGGCTGGACGGTGCACGTGCCCGGGCACCCGGACGAGGCCGAGCGGCTGCTGCGGCACGCGGTGGCGGACGGCGACGAGAAGGCGTACGTCCGGCTGTCGGTACACCAGAACGCCACCGCTCGGCCGGTCGCGCCGGGACGGTTCCTGACGATCCGTCAGGGCAGGCGCGGCGTGGTGCTGGCGGTCGGCCCGATGCTCGACGCCGTACTGGCGGCCACCGAGGGGCTGGACCTGACGGTGCAGTACGCGGCCACGGTGCGCCCGTTCGACCGGGACGGTCTCCGGGCCGCGATCGGGGACGGCCCGGCGAGCGTGGTGCTGGTCGAGCCCTACCTGGCGGGCACCTCGGTCGGCGAGGTCAACGAGGCACTGAACGACCTCCCGCACCGGGTGCTCGGCCTGGGCGTCCCGAAGGAGGAGCACCGTCAGTACGGCTCGATCCCCGAGCACCTGGCCGCCTACGGCCTGGACGCGGCCGGCCTGCGCGAGCGGATCGCCTCCTACCTCTGGTGAGGCTGGAGCCGTCAGGCGAGTTTCCGGAAGTCGGCGAGTGAGAGCAGGAGATCGGCTCGTGCGGGATCGGACTCCGGCAGCTTGTCGAGCTCCCGGTCGGCGAAGTCGTCTGTGGCGGCCAGCAGAGCCGTGATGAAGTCCTGGACCGGCAGCTTCTCGATCTCCCGACCGCTTTCGGCGGCCGTGATCTCACCCTTCCTCACCGTGAAGCGCACCTGGAACGACGAGTCGACACCGCAGTACGCCACGGAGCCGCGGCCGGCCGAGAGCAGTTGCCGGATCTGGTCGAGGAGGAGGGCAACCGAAAGGAAGATCATCATTCCCTGGTCGGGTTGCCGGCCGGCCGAGCTCGCGCTGCCGCCTGCGCCGGAGATCTCCATGTCCCCGAGGTCGAACCCGCTGGGCGTCCCCTGGTCGGCTCTCCTGGAGAAGCTGAATCCGATCGCCACCTATGTTGCTCAGATCTCGTTCTCCCGCCAGCGGTGGAACGGTGGCAACTCAGCCACCTGCGGAGCTGCCACCGTCAGGCCGGATGCGAAGGTGGTGCAGAAGTCCCTGATCATCGCCTCAAGGCTCGATCGCGGCCTCGATGACCTGGGCGATGATGTACTGCTCCAGCTGCTGCTCAAGGAAGTTGATCAGTCGCTTCGCGGTCTCCTCGATCAGGATCACCGCCGCCTCGGCGGCCCCGAGGGTCGCCACCGCCGCCGCCTGGTCCGCGATGAACGCGGCTGCCAGCACGACCAGTTCGGCGATCGTCTCGATCTTCATCGCCACGATCACTTCCGCCGCCACGTCCAACGCGGTCGCCACCACGTGACAGGCCTGCACCAGGTCGTTCAGGTGACTGTCCGACAGTGCGGCCCACTTGGCCAGCAGTGCCTCGTACGAGGCGCCCTGGTACGCCTCGCCGAGACCGTGGATCGTCGCGGTGGAGTCCCGGTGGGACGCCTCCACGTTCTCCGCGAACTCCCGCACATGTGACGCGAATTCGCGGACCTTGTCCTCGTTCACGGTGGGCCAGTTGATCCCGATGAACGACAGGAACGTGACTACCTCGTCGGGCAGTTCGATAGCCATGCGGCACCTCCCCCGTAGCAGCATGCGTCGGCGAATGTAGCCGGTGACTGCCGTGGAGGGGCGGGATATTGCGCATCCTTGACCGAACTCGACCAAGCGGTGGACGGTCGGTCAGATCCGGAGCAGCGCGGTCGAGTCGGGGCCGAGCAGGAGCCCCTGCTCGGAGGGTTCGACCCGGCCGAAGGTGGCCAGCGGCTTGGCGCAGCTGAGCGGCAGGAGTTGCTCGGCGGGGCCGAGGTTGACCGCGAGGCGGTAGGGGCCGCGGTGGACCACCAGCCAGCGGGCGGCTTCGTCGTAGTCGACCAGGACCCGGGCCAGGTCGGGGTCGGTGAGCTCCGGGTGTTCGCGCCGCAGCCGGATCAACCGGCGGTACCAGGAGAGCAGTTCGGCGTGTGGGGCGGCGGTGGGCTCGGTCCAGTCCAGGGTCGAGGTGAGCACGGTGGCCGGGGCCTGCGGGTCGGGGATGGCCTCGGCGGGCCAGCCGTGGGCGGTGAACTCCCGGCGGCGGCCCTGCCGGACGGCCTCGGCCAGCGCGGGGTCGGGGTGGCTGGTGAAGTACTGCCAGGGTGTCCCGGCGCCCCACTCCTCGCCCATGAAGAGCATCGGGGTGAACGGCGAGGTGAGCACCAGGGCGGCCCCGGCGGCGAGCCGGCCGGGGGAGAGGATGGCGGAGAGCCGGTCGCCGGTGGCGCGGTTGCCGATCTGGTCGTGGGTCTGGGCGTAGCCGAGCAGCCGGTGGCCGAAGTCGGTGGGGAACGGGCGGCCGTGACTGCGGTCCCGGAACGAGGACCAGCTGCCGTCGTGGAAGAAGCCCTGGGTGAGGGTCTTGGCCAGCCCGGCCAGCGGCTGCCGGGCGAAGTCGGCGTAGTAGCCCTGGGATTCGCCGGTCAGTGCGGCGTGCAGGGCGTGGTGGAAGTCGTCGCTCCACTGCGCGGTCAGCCCGAGACCGCCGGTCTGGCGCGGGTTGGTGGTGCGCGGGTCGTTCAGGTCGGACTCGCCGATCAGGAACAGCGGCCGCCCGGTGGCGGCGGCCAAGTGGTCGACGGAGGTGGAGAGTTCCTCCAGGAAGTGCACGGCGCGGTCGTCCGCCAGGGTGTGCACGGCGTCCAGCCGGAGTCCGTCGATCCGGTAGTCGCGCAGCCAGCCGAGCGCACTGCCGATCAGATAGGCCCTGACCTGGTCGGAGCCGGGGGCGTCCAGGTTGACCGCCGAGCCCCAGGGGGTCTGGTGCCGGTCGGTGAAGTACGGGCCGTACGCGGGCAGGTAGTTGCCGGACGGGCCGAGGTGGTTGTGCACCACGTCCAGGATCACGCCGAGACCCTTGCGGTGCGCGGCGTCGACGAAGCGCTTGAGACCGTCGGGACCGCCGTACGGCTCGTGCACGGCCCAGAGCGAGACGCCGTCGTAGCCCCAGCCGTGCCGACCGGGGAACGGGCAGACGGGCAGCAACTCCACGAAGTCCACGCCCAGTTCGACCAGGTGGTCGAGGCGGGAGATCGCCGCTTTGAAGGTGCCGCCGGGGGTGAAGGTGCCGATGTGCAGCTCGTACACCACGGCGCCGGGCAGCGGCCGGCCCTGCCACGGGGTGTCGGACCAGCGGAAGGCGGCGTGGTCGACGGGGCGGCTCAGCCCGTCCGGGCCGTACGGCTGGCGGGGGGAGCGCGGGTCGGGCAGCGGCGGGCCGCCGTCCAGCCGGAAGGGGCAGCGGCGCCATCGGGTGCGCCGAGCCGTCCACCTCGACCTCGACCCGGGACGCCTCGGGGGCCCAGACCTGGTACTCCGTCACGCTGCTGCCTCCATACTCGTCAGACTTCGGAGTCTCGCACCAGCAGAGCCACCGGATGGTGCGTCAGCAGCTCGGCCACCGACACTTCGCCACCTTCGACCGGATGCCCGGTCAGCTGGTCCGTCCAGCGCCCGGCGGGAAGGCCGAGCACGGTGTCGCGCCAGCCGCCGTGGTGCGCCAGACCGTACGGGAGCCGGGTGACCGCGCTGACCGTCCGCTCGCCGCGGGCGAAGGCGAGCAGGTGACCGGCGGCCGGGCCGGTCGCCGACAGCGGCCGGTAGGGGCCCAGCTCGCCCGCCCGGCGCAGCCGCAGGGCGGTCGCGGTCAGGTGCAGCTTCTCCCGGGCCAGGTCGCCGGGGCGGTCGGTGGGGGAGTCGGTCAGCCGGACGGCGAGCGAGCCGAGGTCGACCGGGGCCCGGTTGTCCGGGTCGACCAGGGTGTAGAGCGGCTCCTCGCTGCCCTGGAACAGGTCGGGCACGCCCGGCATGGTCAGGTGCAGCAGGGCGGCCGCGAGCGAGTTGCTCCGGGCGTGCGGGGCGATCGAGTGCACGAAGCCGTCGATCCGGGGGGACAGGCCCGGGTTGGCGAGTGCCGCGCGGGCGTACTCGACCAGGCGGCGTTCGTACTGCTCGTCCGGGGTGGTCCAGGAGGTCGCGCGCTTGGCCTCGCGGACCGACTTGAGCAGTATCCCGACCAGCCGGTCGGGCTCGACCGGCCAGGCGGCGATCAGGGTCTGCCAGAGCAGCCAGGCGGTCGGGCGGTCCGGGCAGCGCCCGGCGGCGGTGGTCCAGGCGGCGCACTCGGCGGCCCAGCGCTCCGGGAGTTCGGCCAGCACGGTCAGCCGGGCCCGGGCGTCGGCGCTGCGCTTGGTGTCGTGGGTGGAGAGCGCCGTCATGGTGTGCGGCCAGTGTTCGGCGAGGTAGCCGCACCAGTCGTGGAACTCGGCCGGGCGCAGGCCGGGGTGAGCGGGGAACCCACCCACCTCGTTCAGGCTGAGCAGGGCGTTGAACCGGTAGAACGCGGTGTCCTCGACCCCCTTGGCCGCCACCGCCGAGGCGGTCTGGCCGAGCCGGGCGCAGAACTCGTCCTTGGCCGGGCTGCGGCCGAGCTGACCGAGGGTCAGGCCGCGGACCAGCGTGGCGGTGGCGACGAGCTCCGGCGGCACCGCGGCCAGTGCGGCGGTGACGTCGGTGACCGCCTCGGGCGGGGCGGGCTCGCCCGGCACCACGTACGGGCGGTAGACCGGATACGCCGTCAGCAGCTGGGCCAGCACCGCCCGGACGGCCGGGGCCGGGTGGTCGGCGAGGGCGGGCTCGGCGGCGCAGATCCGCTCCACCAGCCGGACCAGCCGGGCCACTTCGGCGGCCAGCTCGCCGCCCGGAGCGGTCAGCTCGGCCCGGCCCCGGCGGGCCTCCTCGGCGGGGGCGGCGAGGGTGCCGCAGTCCAGCCGGTAGGCGTGCACCAGCCGCTCGGCACCGGCATGGTCGGTGAGCACGCCGTCGATCCGGCGCAGCGCGTCGTACCCGGTGGTGCCCGCGCAGGCCCAGTCGGCGGGCAGCCGCTCCGGGCCGGTGAGGATCTTCTCCACCACGGTGTACGCCCCGCCGGTGGCCTCGGCCAGCCTGCGCAGGTAGCCGCGCGGGTCGGCCAGGCCGTCGGGGTGGTCGATCCGGAAGCCGTCCAGCACGCCGTCGGCGTGCAGGCGCAGCAGGGTGCGGTGGGTCGCCTCGAAGACCTCGGGCACCTCGACCCGGACCGCGATCAGTTGGTTCACGGTGAAGAACCGACGGTAGTTCAGCTCGCCGTCGGCCAGCCGCCACCAGGCCGGCCGGTACCACTGACGGCTGAGCAGCTCGGCGATCGGCAGCCCGGCGGTGCCGGGGCGGAGCGGGAAGGCGTGCTCGAAGTACCGCAGGGTGTCGCCGTCCACGGTGAACCGGTCGAGCTCGGCGCCGAGCCGGTCACCGAGCAGCGGCAGCAGCAGCCGGCCCCGCCCGGGCGCGTCCGCCGGGCCCGGCTGGGCCGTCCAGTCGATGTCGAACCAGTGCGCGTACCGGGAGTCGGGCCCGTCCCTGAGCACCTCCCAGAGTGGCTGGTTGAGCTGCTCGGGCACGGGCACGGCCATGTGGTTGGGGACCACGTCGGCGATCAGCCGCAGCTGGTGGCGGTGGGCCTCGGCGGCGAGCTCGCGCAGTGCGGGCTCGCCGCCGAGCTGCTCGCTGATCCGGCCGTGGTCGACGGTGTCGTAGCCGTGGGTGGAGCCGGGGGTGGCTTCGAGGAGCGGGGAGAGGTGCAGGTGCGAGACGCCCAGGGCCGCCAGGTAGGGGACGGCGTGCCGGGCGTCGTGCAGGGTGAAGGCGGGCTGGAGCTGGAGCCGGTAGCTGGAGGTGGGCGGACCGACGGCACCCGCCGCCGCCGGCCGTGGCTGCTCGGAGGTCATGGCTGATGACTACCCGGACGCTTGGTGCGCCAACGCGGTGTTGGTGCGAACGGCCTAATCACGGCGGTCGATGGGGCGGAGTGGGCGGGTGGGTCAGGCCGGGCGCTGAAGGACCATCAGCGAGCGGTCGGTCAGCCAGAGCGTGTCACCCGCCTTCACCCTTGTCCCGGTGCCCGGGGCGGGCAGCACCGGCTGGGTGGTGTCCACCACGGTCTGCCACTCCTGGCCGTGGTCGGCCGGGACGGTGAACTCCAGCGGCTCGGAGTGGGCGTTGAAGAGCAGCAGGAAGGAGTCGTCGACGATCTTGCCGCCGCGCCGGTCGGGCTCGGAGATCGCGTTGCCGTTCAGGAAGACGGTGAGCGACTTGGCGTAGCTGGTGGACCAGTCCCGCTTGGTCATCTCCTCGCCGGCCGGGGTGAACCAGTTGATGTCGGTCAGGTCGTCGTGGGTGCCGGAGACCGGGCGGCCGTGGAAGAACCGGCGGCGGCGGAAGACCGGGTGGTCCCGGCGGAGCCAGATCATGCCCTGGGTGAACTCCAGCAGCTCCGACTCCGGGGTGCCGGTCTTCGGCCAGTGCACCCAGGAGAGCTCGTTGTCCTGGCAGTAGGCGTTGTTGTTGCCGTGCTGGGTGCGGCCCAGCTCGTCGCCGTGGGAGAGCATCGGCACGCCCTGGGAGAGCAGCAGGGTGGCGATGAAGTTCCGCTGCTGACGGGCTCTCAGCTCCAGCACGCCGGGGTCGTCGGTGTCGCCCTCGGCGCCGCAGTTCCACGAGCGGTTGAACGATTCGCCGTCCCGGCTGTCCTCGGCGTTGGCCTCGTTGTGCTTCTCGTTGTAGGAGACCAGGTCGCGCAGGGTGAAGCCGTCGTGGCAGGTGACGAAGTTGATCGAGGCGATCGGGCGGCGGCCGTCGTCCTGGTAGAGGTCGGAGGAGCCGGTCAGCCGGGAGCCGAACTCGGCCAGCGTGGCGGCCTCGCCGCGCCAGAGGTCGCGGACGGTGTCCCGGTACATGCCGTTCCACTCCGTCCAGAGCGGGGGGAAGTTGCCGACCTGGTAGCCGCCCTCGCCCAAGTCCCAGGGCTCGGCGATCAGCTTGGCCTGGGAGACCACCGGGTCCTGCTGGCAGAGGTCGAAGAACGAGGAGAGCCGGTCCACCTCGTGGAACTGCCGGGCCAGGGTGGCGGCCAGGTCGAAGCGGAAGCCGTCCACGTGCATCTCGGTGACCCAGTAGCGCAGCGAATCCATGATCATCTGGAGCACGTGCGGACTGCGCATCAGCAGGCTGTTGCCGGTGCCCGTGGTGTCCTCGTAGAACCGCTGGTCCTTGGCCAGGCGGTAGTAGGAGACGTTGTCCAGGCCGCGGAAGGAGAGCGTCGGACCGAGGTGGTTACCCTCCGCGGTGTGGTTGTAGACCACGTCGAGGATCACCTCGATGCCCGCCGCGTGCAGCGCCTTGACCATCGACTTGAACTCCTGCACCTGCTGCCCGCGGTCCCCGCCGGAGGAGTAGGAGGAGTGCGGGGCGAAGAAGCCGATGGTGTTGTAGCCCCAGTAGTTGGACAGCCCGAGGTCGCGCAGCCGGTGGTCCCGGACGAACTGGTGCACCGGCATCAGCTCGATCGCGGTCACCCCGAGCTTGGCCAGATGCTCGATCACGGCCGGGTGGCCCAGCCCCGCGTAGGTGCCCCGGATCTCGTCGGGGATGCCGGGGTGCAGCTGGGTCAGGCCCTTCACGTGGGCCTCGTAGAGCACCGTGCGGTGGTAGTCGGTGCGCGGGGGCCGGTCGTTGCCCCAGTCGAAGTACGGGTTGATCACCACCGAGTGCATGGTGTGCGGCGCCGAATCCAGGTCGTTGCGCCGCTCGGGTGCGCCGAAGTGGTAGCCGTACACCGACTCGTCCCAGTCGATGTGGCCGCTCATCGCCTTGGCGTACGGGTCGAGCAGCAGCTTGGCGCTGTTGTGCCGCTGGCCCAGCCCGGGATTGTGCGGGCCGTGCACGCGGAAGCCGTAGCGCTGCCCGGGCTGGATGCCGGGCAGGTAGGCGTGCCGGACGAAGGCGTCCGTCTCCCGGAGCTCGACCGAGGTCTCGGAGTCGTCCTCGCCCAGCAGGCAGAGCTCGATCCGATCGGCGCTCTCGGAGAACACCGCAAAGTTGGTGCCGGCCCCGTCGTAGGTGGCGCCGAGGGGGTACGGCTGCCCTGGCCAGACCTGCATATCGCCTCAACTTCCCTGGTGCCAACCGAAATTGGCGCTGTACAGGATCTGCCCGGCTGGCTGCCGAACCATGTACGGACCATGCGTACCGTGATGCACGGCATACCGGAATCCTCCCCAACCCGAGGCCGTCAGGGCGAGCAATCGGCTGCGACTTCGCCCGAACGAGTGTCCGCCCACTGGCTAATCCACCTTCTCCGAACGGATGGTTGTGCGGACAAGGGGCTGCGCCCCCGCCGACCCGGGCAGTACCCTTGATCGTCCGGCACGCGCTCCGGGCACCGTGCGGACTCAGGCCAGGCCCTCTCCGCCATGGTTGAGACAGGGTCAGCGGACGGTCCGTCATCTCGCCGGTCCGCCGGGGGTGGGCCGAGAGGTGAGGTAGCGCATGGTGGTCCCCGCCGACGGCCGGGACGGCCCGGAGAACCCCGGCCGGAGCGAGGCGCCGACGGTGGTGATGCGAGGCCGGCCGCCGAAGCGCGCCACCGTCCCGGCCCAGGGCGGTCCGGCCGAGCCCGCGCCACTGGCCTGGTCCGCCGACCAGTGGGGGCTGGCCGACCACCGGGTCCGGCTGGCCGGCCGGGCGTACGTCTGGCTCAACCTGGTCGAACAGCGGCTGCGCGCCCTGGTGGACGAGGTGCTCCGGCCGGTCTACGCGCCCGCGCACGGCGAGGACTGGGTGACCGCCGCCGCCGGCCCAGCCGGCGAGGAGTGGGTGCACCGGGCCGGTGCGGTCCGCGAGGTCAGCCGCCGCAAGGGCTACCTGCTCGACCCGGCCGACGACGACCCGCTGGTCTTCCTCACCCTGCCGCAGCTGCGCGAGCTGATGGTGCAGCACTGGCCGTGCTTCGAGCCCTATCTGATCGACCGTCGGGAGATCGAGCTCGCGCTGGACGAGCTGGAGGTCGCCCGGCACGTGGTCTCCCGCAACCGCAGCCTCTCCGGGACGGTGCTGGCGCAGACCGAGCGGGCCGCCGCCCGGCTGCTCACCCTGCTGGACGGCGGCTCCGGCGGGGTGCCCGCCGACGTGGTCGAGGAGCTGGTCGGCGGCCGGTTCGCGGACGTGGTCTCGGTGCACGCCGACCGGGTCAGGCTGCAGCGCGAGCTGCCGGTGGAGGACCTGCTGGAGGGCGCCAGGCGGCTGGACGCGGTCGGCATCGCGCTCGGCATGCTCTGCCAGAACTACACCGGCAAGCGGCTGGTGCGGCTGGCCTCCGAGGGCTGCCGGGTCCGGCTGCTCTTCCTCAACCCGGCCAGCAGCGCGGTCCGCCGCCGGGAGCGGGAGCTCGGGCTCGGGCGGGGCGAGCTGGCCCGCTCGATCGAGATGAACATCATGCACGTCCGCCGGGTCCGGGCCCGGCTACGCGACCAGGGCGGCTTCGAGATTCGGGTGTTCGACGAGATGCCGCGCTTCACGGCGTACCTGGTGGAGGGCGCCCGGCCGCCCGGCCGACGGCGCTCGGGCGATCTCGGCGTGGTGCAGCCGTACCTGCGGCGGGCACGCGGGATCGAGTCTCCCGCGCTGGTGCTGCGCGGCGGTGCCGGGCAGGAGCCGGGCGGGCAGGAACCCGGGCTGCTGGAGGTCTACCGCGAGGAGTTCGAGGGGGTCTGGGTGGACTCCAGGGCGGTGTCCTGAGGGGGCCTGACCTGCGGGCCGACAGTCGTACCGGAACGGGGGGCGGCTGACCGAGTGTCGGCGGGCCTCGCCGGACGAGCCGGGGGACGGGCCCGGTGTCAGGATGTTGATCATCGGCGGCGGGCAGCGGGGTCACAGTGCGCCCGGGAACCCTCCAGGTGCCGATGACCGACACTCGCTCCCGAGCCCCAGGAAGTCCGCCTGATGACCGATCAGACCTGCCCGGCCGGATTCGGCCGCCGCAGCTTCGTCAAGGCCACCGCCCTCGCCTCCGGTGCCCTCGCCATCGGGGCCGGGGTGGGGGCCGCGCCCGCCGCCGCCAGGACCGGGCGGCCCCGCGCGGTGATCCCGTTCCACGGCCCGCACCAGGCCGGGATCGTCACCCCCGCTCAGGGTTACGCGACGTTCGCCTCGTTCGCGGTCACCGTGCCCGACCGGGCCGGACTGGCGGAGCTGCTGCGCGACCTGACGGGCCGGATCCGCTTTCTCACCGCGGGCGGCACCCCGCCGGCCGACGCCCCGGGTGCCCCGACCGGCGACAGCGGCACACTCGGCCCGGTGGTCCCCGCCGACGGCCTCACCGTCACGGTCGGCGTCGGCGCCACGCTGTTCGACCGCCGCTACGGCCTGGCCGGGGTGCAACCGGCCCGGATCCGTCAGATGCCGGCGTTCCGCGGCGACCGGCTGCGCGCCGGCGAGCTGCACGGCGACCTCTCGCTCCAGCTCTGCGCCGACAGCCGGGACGTGGTCAGCCACGCGCTGCGCGACCTCGGCCGCCGCACCCGGGGCAGGCTGCAGCCGCTCTGGCGGATCGACGGCCAGCTCAACCCGGCCCGGCCGGACGGTGCCCAGCGCAACGTGATGGGTTTCAAGGACGGCATCGCCAACCCGGACCCGAGCTCGGCCCGGGAGCTGGACCGGCTGGTCTGGGTGCAGCCGGGCAGCGGCGAACCGGCCTGGGCCGAGGGCGGCAGCTACCAGGTGCTGCGCACCGTCCGGGTGCTCTGCGAGGCCTGGGAGGAGCTGCCGTTGGAGCGTCAGGAACGGCTGATCGGCCGCCGCCGCGACACCGGCGCCCCGCTCGACGGGACCACCGAGACCGATCTGCCGGACTACACCAAGGACCCGACCGGCGCCGTCATCCCGCTCGACTCGCACATCCGGCTGGCCAACCCGCGTACCCCCGAGACCGACGACTCGCGAGTGCTGCGGCGGGGCTACACCTACGACCGGGGCCTGGCCGGGGACGGGCGGCTCGACACCGGGCTGGCGTTCTGCTGCTACCAGCAGGACCTGGTCCGGCAGTTCGAGGCGGTCCAGCGGCGGCTGGAGGGCGAGCCGCTGGGCGACTTCCTGGTCTGCACCGGCGGCGGCTACTTCTTCGCGCTGCCCGGGGTCAGGGACGGGAACGACTGGCTCGGCCGGGGAATGCTGGCGGAGTGAGCCGCCGTGCCGGCCGCGCGGGCCGACCCGTCGGCCGACTGAGCCGACGACTGAGCCGGCCCGTCCGAAGGCTGTTATCCGGTACCCGGCGGTTCCTGCTGTCACTGGTGCGCGCGATGATGGGCACCTCGCGACGGACCGACGGAAGGACATCTCGGATGAGCTGGTGGAAGGAGCCTCTGGTCGGCTTCGACCTGGAGACCACGGGCACCGACCCGGCGACCTCCCGGATCGTCACCGCGGCACTGGTGGACACCTTCGGGCCACGGCCCGAGCGGGTGCTGAACTGGCTGCTCGACCCCGGCGTGCCGGTGCCCGCCGAGGCGACGGCGATCCACGGCATCAGCGACGAGCAGGCCCGCCGGGACGGCCGCCCCGCCGCGATGGCGGTGGAGGAGATAGCCGGCGCGCTGTGCGAGCGGCTGCTGGCGGGCCGCCCGGTGGTGGCCTTCAACGCGCCGTTCGACCTCTCCCTGCTGGACGCCGAGCTCGCCAGGTACGGCCTGCGCTCGCTGGCCGACCGGCTCGGCGGCAGCGTCGGCCCGGTGGTCGACGCCCTGGTGATCGACCGTGCCGTCGACAAGTACCGGCGCGGCTCGCGCACCCTGCAGCACGTCTGCGCCGTCTACGGCGTCGAGCTGATAGACGCTCACGAGGCGGGCAGCGACGCGCTGGCCGCGGTCCGGGTCGCCGTCGCCCTCGGTGAGCGCTACCCCGCCGAGGTCGGCGGCCTGACACCGGAGCAGCTGCACACCCGTCAGATCGGCTGGTACCGGGGCTGGGCCGAGGAGCTGCAGTCCTGGCTGCGCCGGGAGAAGGACCCGGCCGCCGAGGTCGACAGCACCTGGCCGCTCCGGTAGCCGACCTCCGTAGCCGACCCCCCGGTCAGACCGCCGGGAAGTCGAAGGTGTACCCCTGGGCGGCCAGCCAGGGCAGCAACTGCCGTAGGGCGGTGACGGTCTGGGAGCGGTCGCCGCCCGCGTCGTGCAGCAGCACCACCCCGCCCGGGCGCAGGTCGCGCTGGACGGTGCCGACGATGGCGGCGACGCCGGGGCGGCTCCAGTCGCGCGGGTCGACCGACCAGCCGAGCGGGCGCAGGCCGTTGGCCGCGGCGACCATCTGGTTGTCGGGGGTGAACGCGCCGCCCGGCGCCCGGAACCAGGGGACCTTGGTGCCCGCGCCACCTGCTTTGACGATCATGTCCTTGGCGGCGACGATCTCGTACGCCTGTTGGTGGTGCGAGAGCGCCGCGAAGGGCTGTGGGTGGCTCACGCTGTGGTCGCAGAGCCGGTGCCCCTCGGCCCGGATCCGCTGGACGACGGCCGGGTAGGCCGTGGCGTTCAGGCCGGTCACGCAGAAGGTGGCCCGGGCGCCGTACCGGGAGAGCAGGTCGAGCACCTGGCCGGTGGCGGCGCCGGGACCGTCGTCGAAGGTGAGTGCCACGGTCCGCCCGCCGGAGGCGGTGCTGCGCACCACCGAGCTCGAAGTCCCGGGCGGTGGCGGGGGTTTGGGGGTTGTTGAGGGCTTGGGCGTAGTGGGCCTGCTGGTCGGCGGCGCCGGGGGCGGCGGCTCGGTGCTCGCCGACGGGCTGGTGGCGGGCCGGGGCGGCAGGGACGGCGAAGCGGACGGGGACGGGCTGGGAGTCGGCGTGGCGGAGGCCGGAGTGGAGGACGGGGTGGAGGACGGGGTGGAGGTCGTGGCAGCCGAACTCGGTTCGGGCTTGGGCGAGTTGGTGCAGGAGACCAGCAGTGCGGCGGCGAGCAGGCCGGTGAGGCCGTACCGGGTCTGCTGGGCGAAGGGGGTCCGCATGGCGACGACTCCTGACGTCGTACCGGCCGCCCGTCCAGGGCGCCTGCCCGATGAGACGTCAGGAGCGTACGCGCCGGTTCCGAAGGTGCGTACGAACGGACGGCCTCAGAACGAGTGCCAGCGCACCGCCGTGGCCCCGTCCCGCAGCGAACCGACCCGGCGGGTGAACTCGGCCAGTGCGGCCGGGTTTTCGGGTGCCTGCTGGGCGACCCAGGAGGCGCTCGCGGTCTCCCTGGCCCCACGCAGCACCGCGAAGCCGGGCCAGTCCCGGACGTCCCAGCCGTACGCCCCGGTGAAGGCCAGGTAGTCCTCGGCGGGGACGCCGTACCGGTCGTGGCTGAGCGCGAGCACCACCAGGTCGTGTTCGCGCAGGTCGTCGGAGAGGGTCTCCAGGTCGAGCAGGACGGGGCCGTCCGGGCCGACCCGGACGTTGCGCGGCAGGGCGTCGCCGTGGATCACCCCGGGGGTCAACTCCGGGACCAGCTCGGCGATCGCGGCCTGGTGGTCGGCCCGGCGGGCCCGCAGGAAGGCGACGTCCGCCGGGTCCACGTGCCCGTCCGCGCTCGCCAGCCAGCGGTCCACCGGGGCGAGCAGCTCGCGCCGGGGGAGCGCGAACGGCGGGGCCGGCAACGCGTGCAGCGCGCGCAGCAGTGGCGCCAGGTCGGCGGGCCCGGCCGGGCGGACGGCGGGGGCCAGGCGGTGCCAGAAGGTGACGGGGTGTCCGTCCACCAGAACCGGCTCCGGCAGGTATGGACGGACCACCGGGATGCCCTGCCCGGCGAGCCAGCCGGAGACGGCCAGTTCGCGGCGGGCCCGCTCGGCCACCGCAGGGCCGCGGCCGACCTTGGCCACCACCGCCGGATCGCCGAGATCGAAGGCGGCGTTCTCGCCGAACGCCAGCAGTTCCGCCGCCGCCGGGTCCGGGATACCGGCGGTCGCGCAGGCGCGGGTCAGCAGGGCCAGGGCGGTGGCGGCGTCGAAAGTGCTCATCCGGGCATCATCGCGCAGGCCGGCCCGGTGGCACCGGTCTCCTCCTCCAGGGCAGCGCCACTCCACCCTGAGGGGGAGGGGCCTCCGTCTGGAGCAGGAGGTGAGCGGGGTCCGGCCCGGGTCAGGATGGGGGCAGGGCCGGTTCCATGGCCCGGGGGGTGCACCGACCGGAGCCCGCCTGCCCGGTCGCGGGGCGGCTCACGTACGATGCTCACACTTACTTACCTGCCGACCGGCTAGGAGCCTCCGGGCCCGGCCGCTCACAGCCGTCGCCCCAGTGTCCCGTCCCCCAAGGGCTGCGGTGAACCATGCCCAGGAGGCACAACGAGCATGTTCCACCGGATCGGACAATTCGTCGTCAAGCGCGCCTGGTGGGTGATCCTCGCCTGGATCATCGCCGCAGTCGCCATCGTCTCGACCGCGCCCAAGCTGACCGCCCAGAGCGACGCGAGCGACTTCCTGCCGCGGCACTACGAGTCCATCCGGGCCTCGGTCGTGCAGCAGCAGGCGTTCCCCGCCAACTTCACCCCGTCGGCCATGGTGCTCTTCGAGCGCACCGACGGCGCGCCGCTGGACGAGGCGGACAAGGCGACCATGACCAAGGTCGTCCAGGGCCTGACCGACAAGAAGATCAAGTTTGTCGAGCAGGTCACCCCGGTCACCGCGCAGAGCACCTCGAAGGACGGCAAGTACGCCCTCTCGATGGTCGGGATGGAGAAGGACGCGGCCTACAAGCCCGAGGCCGCCGACTCCGCCAAGGAACTGCGCGAGGACGCCAAGAAGCTGGCCGAAGGCAGTGCCCTCAAGGTCCAGCTCGGTGGCCAGGCGGCGCAGAACCTGGACCAGAAGGACTCGGGCGAGCTGGCCAACCTGCTGATCGGCGTCGGCACGATCGTGATCATCATGCTCACGCTCGGCATCATCTTCCGTAGCCCGATCATCGCGCTGCTGCCGGTCATCTCGGTCTTCGTCTACTCGATGGTGGCCAACGGCCTGATCGGGTACGCGGTGAAGGCCTTCGGCCTGAAGGCCGACAACTCGGTCTCGGCAATCCTGATCATCGTGTTGTTCGGCGTGGGCACCGACTACTTCCTGTTCCTGATGTTCCGTTACCGCGAGCGGTTGCGGGCCGGGGACAGCCGTAAGGACGCCGTGGCCAACGCGGTCGGCCGGGTCGGCGAGGCGATCACCTCCGCCGCCGGCGCCGTGATCGTGGCGTTCAGCGTGCTGCTGCTCTCCAGCCTCGGCATGTTCAAGGCGATGGGCCCCTCGCTGGCCATCGCGGTCGGCGTCACCGCGCTCGCCTCGGTCACCCTGGTGCCCGCGATCCTGTCGCTGATCCCGGAGAGGGTGCTGTTCTGGCCCTCGAAGGCGTGGCAGAACGAGCCGAAGAACGCCCGCTTCGCCGTCTTCGGCGAGACCGTCAAGCGTCGTCCGCTGATGGTCGCGCTGGTCTCCGGCGGGCTGCTGCTGGCCTTCTCGGCGGCCGCGTTCGGCTACAAGGGCACCTTCGACCTGGCGGCCGGCTCGATGCCGAAGACCAAGGAGTCGATGGTCGTCCAGGACACCCTGATGACGGCGTTCTCGGCCGGTGCCGCCGACCCGAGCCACGTCTACCTGACCGGTAAGGACGGCGCCAAGCTCGACCCGGCCTCGTTCGCGGGCTATGCGGCCGCGCTCGGCAAGGTCGACGGGGTGGCCCAGGCCTTCGACAAGCCCAGCATCAGCAAGGACGGCGGCACCGCCGACTTCACCGTCATGCTGAAGGACGGCCCGGCCACCAACGAGGCGATCGACACCGTCACCGACCTGCGCAAGGTGGCCCACGCCTCCGCCCCGGCCGGGACCGAGGCCTACGTCGGCGGTCTGACCTCCGTCTACAAGGACATCAACTCCGCGATGTCCCGCGACTACTCGCTGGTCTTCCCGATCGCGGCCGTGCTGATCATGCTGATCCTCGGCCTGCTGCTGCGCAGCGCGGTCGCCCCCTGGTACCTGATGGTGGCCGTCGGCCTCGGCTTCACCGCCACCATCGGTGCCACCAGCCTGATGTTCCAGCACGTCCAGGGCGAGAGCGGCCTGATGTTCATGCTGCCGATGCTGATCTACCTGTTCGTGGTGGCGATCGGCACCGACTACAACATCCTGATGATCGCCCGGCTCCGCGAGGAGGCGGCCGAGGGCCACAGCCCGCGCGAGGCCGCCGCACTGGCGGTCAAGCACGGCGGCCCGACCGTCGCGGCGGCCGGCTTCATCCTGGCCGGCACCTTCGGCACGATGCTGCTCGCGGGCAACATCTTCTTCAGTGAGATCGGCTTCTCGGTGGCCTTCGGCATCATCGTGTCGGCCTTCGTGATGGCGCTGTTCTTCACCCCGGCGCTCACCGCGCTGCTCGGCAAGGCCGCCTGGTGGCCCGGCCACGCGGCGCTGCCCGGGCACGAGGCGGAGCTCTCGCTCGGCAAGGAGCCGGAGCCGGCCGGACGGCACTGACCCGGTGTCCGGAGCGGTGGACGGTGATCATGCCGTCCGCCGCTCCGGCGCAGGTGAGCGGGCTTGATGAACGGCGTGTGTCAGGGGGGCCGATCGGGGGAAATTCTCCGATCATCTCGGGTGCCACCGTGCTACAGTCGAGGCAGTTGCAGTTTTGGTTCCCATGAACGTACGTGTGCGCCTGCTGGTACCAACCAACAGGCGCATTTGTTTTGTCCGGTGTTCAACCTCCGGATGGGGATCGCGGCTACTTGGGTCCTACGAGGTGTGGGTCCCTTGCCCCAGTAGAAGGAGACGGTTATGGCTACCGGCACCGTGAAGTGGTTCAACAGCGAAAAGGGCTTCGGCTTCATCGAGCAGGAGGGTGGCGGCCCGGACGTGTTCGCCCACTACTCCAACATCCAGGCCAATGGCTTCCGTGAGCTCGTTGAGGGCCAGCACGTGGAGTTCGACGTCACGCAGGGCCAGAAGGGCCCGCAGGCCGAGAACATCCGCCTCGTCTGAACCTGAACAAAGCGTAGCGAGGGCCCGCACCGCACGGTGCGGGCCCTCGTTCATGCCGCCGAACGGCCGGGGCGGTGCAACGACTCCTGACGGCCGACCTCCCCCAGCTCCATGCCGGGGGTGCCACTTTCTGGTCCTTCGCCACGCGTACAACCGTGGCCATCGGCCGCCCAGGACGGAGAACACATGACCACCCCTGCCCGCCCGCCGCGCAACCGTCGCAGCCCGCAGCAGTCCACCGGCCGCCCGCAGCAGCAGCGCACCGGCACCAGCAGTGGCGGCCTCAGCCGCAGCGGTGGCGGCAACCGCCGCCCGCAGCGTGCTGCCGCCCAGCAGCAGCCGCCCGCCGACTTCACCGTGGTCGAGGGCACCCCGGCCCGGCCGCCGGCCGCCACCTTCGCCGAGCTGGAGATGCCCAAGGGCCTGCTCTCCGCCCTCGGCAAGGAGGGTGTCGTCGAGCCCTTCCCGATCCAGTCCGCCACCCTGCCGGACGCGCTGGCCGGCCGTGACGTGCTCGGCCGTGGCCGGACCGGCTCCGGCAAGACCCTCGCCTTCGGCCTCTCGCTGCTCGCCCGCACCGCCGGGAAGCGGGCCGACGCCCGCTGCCCGCTGGCCCTGGTGCTGGTGCCGACCCGCGAGCTGGCCCAGCAGGTCACCGACGCGCTCACCCCGTACGCCACCGCGGTCAACCTGCGGATCGCCACCGTGGTCGGCGGTATGTCGATCACCCGGCAGGCGAACGCCGTCCGCCGTGGCGCCGAGGTCCTGGTCGCCACCCCCGGCCGCCTGGACGACCTGATCAACCGTCAGGACGTCCGGCTGGACGACGTGCAGATCACCGTCCTGGACGAGGCCGACCAGATGGCCGACATGGGCTTCCTGCCCCAGGTCACCAAGCTGCTGGAGCAGGTCGCCGTGGGCGGCCAGACGATGCTCTTCTCGGCCACCCTGGACCGGAACGTGGACCGCCTGGTGCGCCGCTTCCTGACCGACCCGGTGACCCACTCGGTCGACCCGTCGGCCGGCGCGGTCACCACCATGGACCACCACGTGCTGCAGCTGGATGCCGCCGACAAGGTCTCGGCCACCGCGCACATCGCCTCCCGCGAGGGCCGGCTGATCATGTTCGTGCACACCAAGCACGGTGCCGACCGACTGGCCAAGCAGCTGCTCGCCGCCGGGGTCAAGGCGGCCGCGCTGCACGGCGGCAAGTCGCAGCCGCAGCGCAACCGGGTGCTGGACCAGTTCCGGGACGGTCAGATCACCGCGCTGATCGCCACCAACGTGGCGGCTCGCGGTATCCACATCGACGGTCTCGACATGGTGGTCAACGTGGACCCGCCGGTCGACCACAAGGACTACCTGCACCGTGGCGGCCGGACCGCCCGGGCCGGCGAGTCCGGCACCGTGGTGACCCTGGTGCTGCCCGAGCAGCGCCGCGAGGTGAGCCGCCTGATGACCACCGCGGGCATCCGGCCGACCACCACCAAGATCCGCCCCGGCGACGCCGAGCTGGCCCGGATCACCGGCGCCCGGACGCCCACCGGCGTGGCGGTCACGCTGACCCCGGTGGTCGCCCCCGGTGCGGACCCGGCAGCCCCGGCCCAGCCGCGTCGGCGCGCCGCCCCCAAGCGCTCCGGACTGCCCGCGGACGTGGACATGAACGGCAACGCCCGTCGTCCGCGGACCAAGCAGCGGATGGGCGCGGGTGCCTCCGCGGGTGGCGGCTCCGGCCGGGCCAACGGCGGCAACGGTCGGACGGCTGCCGGGTTCATCGGCAAGTCGGCCGGGAGCAAGCCGGGTTCGGGCTCGAAGACCGGCTCCAACTACGGCACCGGCCGGCAGCGGCGCAAGTCGGACTGACCTCGCAGGTCGGACTGACCTCGCGAATCGGCACTGGGGCAACGGACGTGACAAGTCTGTTGCCCCAGTGGCGTTTTCGGGACCGGACTGGCACAGAGTCGGTGGTGGGGCGTGTGCTAGCTTTTTTTCGGCCTCATGATGTCGGAGTGAGGGCGGTCACGGGGGAGGAGTACCTGCCATGGCGGGTGAGTATCAGGTCGATCCGGAGGCGATACGGCGGTTCGGCCGTACCTCGGAGGAGCGTTCGACCCGAGTGCGGGAGATCCGGAGCCAGTTGGGCGAGCACCGGCTGCCGTCCGGGGCCTTCGGCAAGCTGCCGGAGGCGGACGAGATCGAGCGGGACTACCAGGAGCGGCACGAGGCCGCCGTGGTCAACCTGATCTCCGTCGCGGACACCATGGAGCGGATCTCCGGGCACTCGGAGGACCTGGCCCGATCCTATGAGGCCGCCGAGCGCGGACTCGCCGAGAACATGCAGGTGATGGCCAGGGGGCTCGGGGCATGAGCAGTCCGGCGTCCGAGGCGGTCAACGCCTATGTGAAGATCGACAATTGGCTCAGTCCGTTGGGCAGCGTGGTGGACGCCATCCTGCGCCCGATCGTCGAGCCGTTCGCCGAGATGCTGGAGTTCGTCACCGGTGACCCGGAGGGGCTGCTGGACGCGGCCAAGCTCTGGAAGGCACAGGCCGAGGCACTCCGTGAGGTGATCGCCGACCAGCGGCGGGACCGGGCCGCGCTGACCAACGACTGGCAGGGCGAGGCCGCCGACAAGCTCCAGCAGGAACTCGCCGAGTACGAGACGGCGCTGGAGGAGGAGGCGGACGACATGGAGAACACCGCCTACCGCCTGGAGGAGGCCGCCGAGGAGTGCCGGGTCGCCCAGGAGCTGGTGGAGACGGTGATCCGTGAGCTGATCGAGTGGGCGATCATCACCTTCGCCGCCTCGCTCGCCTTCAGCGTGATCACGGCCGGTGTGTCGCTGGCCGCGGAGGCCGCCGCCGCAGCTGCCGAGGGCACCATCGCCAGCGCCCGGATCGCCATGCTGGTACGGAAGTTGGCCTCGGCGCTGACGAAGGTCGCGGACGCCATGAAGGCGATCAAGGCGGCCTCCGCCCGGCCGCACCTGAGCCCGAAGAAGCCGTGGACCTGGACCAAGCAGTTCGACCCCGAGGCGCTCGCCGCCAGCATGATCAAGAAGGGCGTCGGCAAGGCCGCCCTGGGTGCCATCGGCCTGACCGGTGACCCGGTGGGCGAGACCGCCAAGACCGCGATCCAGCAGGGTCTGATCTTCGGCGCCGACGAGGCGGACAAGAAGATCAACCCGCAGAACCTGCCGCCGACCGTAGAGTTGAGCCCGGAGGAGCGCAAGCAGCGCTTCGACCAGGCCTTCGGCTGAGACCGACGAGGAAGGGCGGGCACGCGATGCTCAACGCCGACCGCGAGATCGTCCAGCCGTTGCTGGAGCCGGGCGAGCGCCTGATCGAGGCGGCCAAGGTGAGCCTGGCTCCGGGTATCGCGCGCCCGCCCGAGGAGCTGCTCACGCCCCGTCAGCCCAGCCAGCTCGAACAGAAGTTGGCCAGGCCGTTCAACGTGCTGCGCCGGGCCTACGCCGTGGTGAACCCGGTCTCGGCGGCGGTCGGCGCGGTCGAGGACCGGGTGGCGTCGGCCGCGCCCGAACGGGCGCTGCACGGCACCGGGATGGGCGGGGACTGGGCCAGTGCCGCCGGGCGCTTCGTGATCCGGATGTACGAGGACGGCGCGTACGCCTCGGGCCTGCTCACCGTCACCGACCGGCGGGTGCTGATGGTGGTGGACCGCTCCGCGATCTGGCAGCTGCTCAGCGAGCAGCACGCCGTGCAGTGGGCGGTGCAGCGTGGCGAGTTGGCCGAGTTCCGGCGCAACGCCAAGGGTGTGCTGCAGCGCGGCCGAATCGACCTGGTCTTCCGGGACGGCTCCTGGGCGGGTGTGTCGGCAGACCTGCCGCGTAACGCCGATCCGTTGGTGGCCGCGTTCAGCGGGTGAGCCGGCGTAGGCGATCGGTGGTCTCGGGATCGCGTGGGGAGAACACGACCAGCTGGAACCCGTCGGACGCCTGGAGTACCAGCTGGTCGATCCGCAGCAGGCCGACCGCCTCGTGTGACAAGTCCTTGGCGGTGCCGGCCCGTTCGAGCACCTGATGCTCGTCCAGCCAGCGGTCCGCCTCCGGGAAGTGGGTGCGCAGCCGGGTGATCACCTCGGCCAGTGCGGGGCGCTCCCCGGCGGCGGTGCGGAGTTGGGCCAGCAGCCGGCGGGCGTGCCGCTCCCAGTCCACGGTGCGGCGCCGGTTGGCCTGGTTGGCGAAGGCCAGCCAGGCCAGGTTGCGGTCGGCCGGGTCGCAGGCGGTGTAGTCGAACAGCGCGTCGGCCTCCGGGTTCCACGCCCGGACCTCCCAGTCGGCGTCCATCAGAAAGGCCGGGGCCGGGGACTGGCCGGACATCAACCGCAGTAGTGGGGCCGGGAGTTCGGCCGGCGCAGGTTCGGTGGTGGTACCGCCGCCGGCCAGTTGGAAGAGATAGGCGGTCTCGGTCCGGTCCAGCCGCAGGGTACGGGCCAGGCTGCCCAGCACCTCGGGGGAGGGGTTGATCCGGCGCCCCTGCTCCAGCCAGGTGTACCAGGTCACTCCGACCCCGGCGAGCAGCGCCAGCTCCTCCCGGCGCAGCCCCGGCGTCCGGCGGCGGACGCCCGGGGCCAGGCCGACCTGCTCCGGGGACAGCCGGGCCCGGCGAGTGCGCAGGAAGTCGGACAGCTCGGTGCGCTGCAGTTCGGTGGTGGTCATCGCTCCCCCTGTGGTGCTGGTACTCCCACTACCAGTATCGCTGGGCACTGCCGGGGCCCGGCGCCGGGCGGGAGGGTGGAGGCACGTACCACCGCTCCTGAAGGAGAACCGAGATGACGATCCGTCCGTTCCGCACCGCCGCCGTGGCGGCGCTGGCCGCCGTCCTGCTGGGCGCGGGGGCGCTGCCCGCAGCCGCCGCCCGTCCGTACCCGCCGTCGGTGCTGGCCGGGCACGCCGACAGCCTGCACCCGGAGGACGCGGTCTGGGACGCCGCGCACGGCCGTTTCCTGGTCGGCTCGCTGCGGCACGGCACCGTGTCGGTGGTCCGCCCCGACGGCTCGGTGCGCACGTTGGTGGACGACCCGGAGCACCTGGTGTCGGTGGTCGGCATCCAGATCGACCGGGCCCGGGGCCGGGTGCTGGTGGCCAACGCCGACCCCGGGGTGGGCCTGCGGCACGACCCGGCCCGGGTGGTGGCGGGCATCGGGGCGTACGACCTGGAGAGCGGGCGGCGGATCTTCTACACCGACCTGGCGGCCGTCGCGGCGGACGGTGGGCGGCACTTCGCCAACGATCTGGTGCTGGGGCCGGACGGCGAAGCGTACGTGACGGACTCGTTCGCGCCGGTGATGTACCGGGTGCGGCCGGACGGATCCGCCACGGTGCTGGTGCGGGACGCCCGGCTGGCGGCGCCGGTGGGCGGGTTCGGGCTGAACGGGATCGTCCGGGTCGGGCGCACGCTGCTGGTCGGCAAGTACGACGACGGCACGCTGTGGCGGGTGTCGATCGACCGGCCGGGGGAGCTGCGGCAGGTGGCGGTCACGGGCGGGGACCGTCCGGTCGGCCTGGACGGGCTGCTGCGGACCCGGGACGGTGTGCTGCACGGCGTCACCAACCGGCTGGGTGGCGGGGGTTCGGACACGGTGGTCGAACTGCGCTCGGCGGACGGCTGGCGGAGTGCGGTGCTGACGGCCCGTCCGGCTCCCGATCCGGCACTGACGGCGGTGGTGGCCGGTCCTGGCGAGGCGGCGTACACGCTGTCGGGGCGGATGGACCTGCTGTTCGCGGGCGTGCTGGACGACAGGTTCACGCTGCGTAGGCTGTGAGGCATGGAACGACTCGACGCGCGGGATCTCGCGGAGCAGGAGCGGTGTCTGGACGAGCTGCTCGAGGTGCTCGAGCTGGTCTTCGACGAGCCGGTGGACCCGCGTGTCGAGGCGTTGGCGGCGCGGCAGCCGCTGTATCCGCAGTACCACCGGGTCGGCCACAAGCGGCAGTTGGTGCGCCTGGCGCTGGAGGATGAGCGGCGGTTGGTACGGGAGCACTACGACGCGGTGCTGCGAGCGGTGCTGGCCGACCCGGACGTGAACTCGCCGCGCTGGCTGATCGCCGTCCTGGTGGGCGCGGTGGGGCGGCGCAGGGTGGAGCAGGATCTGCTGACGGCGGGCGCCTCGGCGGACGTACTGCGCTGGGCGGGCCGGTAGGTCAGGCGGCGACGGCGGTGCTCTGCCGGGCCCGGTCGTAGCGCTGGAGCAGCAGTTCGGCGATCTCCGGGGCGGCGCCGAGGACCGGTGCGACCAGATCGACCCCGGCGGTTTGGGCGGCCGCGGTGATCCGGTCCGGCAGCAGGCCCGGTGCCAGCAGGTAGGGGGCGACGGCGAGTTGGCGCAGCCCTCGGGCCCGCAGCGCGGCGACCGCGTCTGCGAGCTGCGGCGGTGCGGCGGAGGCGTGCGCGACCTCGACGGCGGCGAAGCCGCGGGTGCGGCGGTACTCCGCGGCGACCGCGCGGGTGGCGGCGTTGGCGGCTCGGTCGGAGGAGCCGGCGGCGGCCAGTACCAGCCCGGTGCGGTGGGCTTCGGCCGGGTCGAACCCGGCCTCGGCCAGACGGCGGTCCAGGGCGGCCAGCAGCAGCGGGGACGGGCCGAGCACGTCGGCGAGCGGCACGTCAGCCCCGGCCTCGCGGAGCGCGGCCGGGATGTCGGTGCGCGCGTGGAAGGCCCGGTTGAGCAGCAGTGGGACGGCGACGGCGGTGCTGAACCGGTCGGCCACCTGGGTCAGCCGGGGCGCGCAGTGGTCCAGGTAGGCGGTGCCGACCTGGAGCCCGGGGCGCACCGAACGGACCTGCCGGACCAGCTCGTTGACGGTGGCGGCGTGCCGGGGGTCGCGGCTGCCGTGGGCGATCAGCAGGAGTGCGGGGCTGCCCGCACCAGGAGTGTGGGGCAGTGCGGGCAGCTGGCCGAGGTACATGGTGCGGTCCTATCGGTTGCTGACCAGCAGGCCGCGGTTGCGCAGCACGCGGCGCTCCAGCGGGCTGAAGAACAGCAGGTCGATGGCGACGCCGACGATCAGGATCAGGATGATGCCGAGCAGTACGCCGGACATGTCGTTGAACTCGCGCTGGTTCTCCAGGAACCGGCCGAGGCCGACGCCGAGGTCGGGGGAGGCGGCGATGAGTTCGGCGGCCATCAGGGAGCGCCAGGAGAAGGCCCAGCCCTGCTTGAGCCCGGCCAGGTAGCCGGGCAGCGCGCCGGGGAGCAGTACGTGCCGGGCGCGGGCGAGGCCGGTGGCACCCATGGTGCGGCCGGAGCGCAGCAGCAGCGGCGGGACCTGGTCGATGCCGGCGACGAGGCCGTTGGCGACCGAGGGGACGGCGCCGAGCAGGATGACCGCGTACATGGTCGAGCTGTTGACGCCGAGCCAGATCACCGCGGCGGGGACCCAGGCGACCGAGGGCAGCGACTGGAGGCCGGAGAGGATCGGGCCGATGGCGGCGCGGACCGGCTTGACCTGGGCGACCAGCAGGCCGATCGGGGTGCCGATGATCACGGCGGCGACGAAGCCGGACAGGCCGCGCCAGAGGCTGGTCCAGATGATGCTGAACAGGGTGCCCTGGGCCCACAGGTCGGCCAGCGCGGCCCAGACCATGCCGGGGCTGGGCAGCTTGTACTCGTCGGTCAGCTCCAGGCTGAAGGCGAGCTGCCAGACGCCGAGCACCAGCGCGACCGCGACCAGCGGCGGCAGGGCCTTCTGCCGGAGCACGGTGGTCAACGGGGTCCGCTGGGTGACCACGGCGTCCAGGGCGTCCAGGCCGGCGCCGACGTCGGCAGCGGTGGTCTTCTCCAGGACGGGGGAGGGGGTGGTGTCAGTGCTGGCCATGGCGGCGGATCTCCCCACGCAGTTCGTCAGTGATCTCGATGGACAGGTCGGCCACGCCGGCGGATTCGATCCGGCGGGGCTGCGGCAGGTCGATCCGCCACTCCTTGGCGACCCGGCCGGGGCGCGAGGAGAGCAGGACGACCCGCTGGGCGAGGCGGACGGCCTCGCGGACGTTGTGGGTGACGAACAGCACGGTGAGCTTCTGCTCGGCCCAGATCCGGGTGAGCTCGTCGTGCAGCACGTCCCGGGTGATCGCGTCCAGGGCGGCGAACGGCTCGTCCATCAGCAGCACGTCGCTGCCCTGGGCGAGCGCGCGGGCCAGCGCGACGCGCTGGCGCATGCCACCGGAGAGTTCGTGGACGCGCTTGCCGTGGGCGCCGTTCAGGCGGACCAGGTCGAGCAGACGCTCCGCCTCGGCGCGCCGCTCGGCCTTCGGGGTGCCGCCGAGCCGCAGCGCCAGCTCGATGTTCTTGCCGGCCGTCAGCCAGGGGAAGAGCGCGTGCTCCTGGAACATCAACGCCGGGCGGTGGCCGGGGAGTTCGATGCTTCCGGCCGAGGGCTTGTCGAGGCCGGCGACCAGGTTGAGCAGGGTCGACTTGCCGCAGCCGGAGGCACCGAGCAGGGTGACGAACTCGCCGGGTGCGACGTCGAGGGTGATGTCGTCCAGCACGTGGGTGGCGGCGCCGGGGCGGCCGAAGGACTTGTGGACGTGCGAGATCCGGACGGCGGGGGCGCGGTCGAGGACCCCGACGCTCGCGGCGCTCTCCGAGGTGGTCAGTGCCGTGGTCATCCGGACACCTCCTGGGTGCGTGGTCTGGCGAGGGAAAGTTCGGAGCCGGGGTCCGGCCCCGCCCGGCCCGGCGACGGGCATCGACTGGGCTGGGCGGGGGCACGGACCACGGAGCTTGGGAGGACTGCTACTTGGTGCCGAGCCCGGCATCCGCCACGGCGGCCTGGCTCTTCGCCTTGAGCACCTTGTTGAGCAGGGTGAGGTCGTAGATCCCGTTCAGGCTGGGCTTCTTGAGCAGACCTGCGGTCACCGCGTTGTCAGCCTCCTTCTGGAGGGTGACGGCCAGCGGGTCGTCGATGAACTCGATGTCGGCCCAGGCCGGGTCGAGGACGGCCGGCTCCAGGGCGTTGCCCGCAGCCTCCTTGATCGCGGCGTTGGCGGCTTCCTTGGCCTTGGCCGGGTTGGCCTTGATGTAGGCGTTGGTGTTCACCGAGCCGCGCAGCACGGCCTCCACCACGTCCGGGTGCTCCTTGAGGAACTTCTGCGAGACGATGATGTTGGTGATCACGAACTTGTTGTCCGGCCAGAGCGACTTCTCGTTCAGCAGTTCCTTGGCGCCCAGCGTGACCAGCTTGGAGGCGGTCGGCTCGGGCACCCAGGCGCCGTCGATCGAGCCGGACTTGTAGGCGTCCGGGGTGACCTTGTTGTCCGAGCGGACCACCGAGACGTCACCGGCGCCGGAGTTGGCGTCGACCTTCCAGCCCTTGCCGGCCAGGAAGCTGAGCAGCGCCACGTCCTGGGTGTTGCCGATCTGCGGGGTGGCGATCTTCTTGCCCTTGAGGTCGTCCACCGACTTGATCTTGTCGGGGTTGACGACCAGTCGGACGCCGCCCGAGGCCGAGCCGCCGATGATCTTCAGCGCCTCGCCGTTGGACTTGGTGTAGCCGTTGATCGCGGGGGAGGGGCCGATCCAGCCGATGTCGATCGAGCCGGCGTTCAGCGCCTCGATCTCCGCCGGACCCGCGTTGAATATCTGGGTCTTGACCTGGGTGGCGCCCAGCTCCTTCTGGATCAGGCCCTCCTTGAGGCCGACCAGCGGGGTGCCATGGGTCAGGTTGGCGAAGTAGCCGATCTTCACCGTGTCGGCGGAGAGCTTGGCCCCGCCGGCCGAGGAGGCGGCGGCCGGAGCGGCCTTGTCCTCGCTCTTGGAGGAGCCGTAGCCGCAGGCGGTCAGCAGGCCGAGGGCGGTCAGGGTGGCCACCGCGGCGACAGCGGTCCGTCTGGTGCGACCGGGCAGGAACTGGTGCGAAGTCATCGAAGTCGTCCTCTTCGTGCAGGAAAGAAAGTAAGTCGGACAGCGGCACGGATGGTGCCGGACAAGCCGGGGGCGGCGTCTGCTGTGGGAAGCGGCCACCCCCGGTGACAGGGGGTCAGTGCCCCTGTCCGCCCGCACATCGCGTCAGTCCGCCCTGGCCACTGCCGAGGACGCCGCTGCCGATGCGGCCGCCTTCCTTGTCCATCCCCGAGAACGCTTCGCTGGGCATCAGACCCAGTCCTCCCCATCAGCGTCGGTACGTACGGTGTCGAACGCCTCGCCCACCATACCGGCGGTGAGGGTGGTGCCGTCGGCCGGGTCGATCAGCAGGAACGAGCCGGTCCGGCGGTTGTCGGAGTAGCTGTCCAGGGCGAGCGGCTCGGCGGTGCGCAGCACCACGTGGCCGATCTCGTTGACCGCCAACCCCTCGGCGCCGGAGCGCTGTTCGAGAGTGTCGATGTCGATCCGGTAGGAGATCTCCTTGACCAGTGCGCGCACCGTCCGGGTGGTGTGCTTGAGCAGCACCTTCGCCCCGACGTGCAGCGGACGGTCGCTCAGGTGGCAGACGGTGGCCTCGACGTCCTTGGTGGGAACGGGAGTTGCGCCGGCCGCGATCAGGTCGCCACGCGAGATGTCGATGTCCTCGGCCAGACGGACCGTCACCGACTGGGGGGCCCAGGCGATGTCGGTCTCCACGCCGAGCGCGTCGATACCCGCGACGGTCGTGGTGTGACCGCTCGGCAGCACCGTCACCGGGTCGCCGACCCGGAGCACGCCGGAGGCCAACTGGCCTGCGTAGCCACGGTAGTCGCGGTGCTCTCCGCTCTGCGGGCGGATCACGTACTGGACCGGGAAGCGGGCGGGCTGCTCGCTCGGGTCGGTGGTCACCGACACCGTCTCCAGGTGCTCCAGCAGGGTCGGGCCGCCGTACCAGTCCATGTGCGCGGACGGCTCGACCACGTTGTCCCCGGCCAGCGCCGAGATCGGCACGGCCACCACGTCGGTGACGCCCAGCGAGGCGGCGTAGGCGGTGAACTCCTTGGCGATGGCCGCGAAGACGGGCTCGGCGTACTCGACCAGGTCCATCTTGTTGACCGCCAGCACCACGTGCGGCACCCGCAGCAGCGCGGCGACGGCCGCGTGCCGGCGGGTCTGCTCGACCACGCCGTTGCGGGCGTCCACCAGCACCACGGCCAGCTCGGCGGTGGAGGCGCCGGTCACCATGTTCCGGGTGTACTGCACGTGCCCGGGGGTGTCGGCCAGGATGAACCGCCGCCGGGCGGTGGCGAAGTAGCGGTAGGCCACGTCGATGGTGATGCCCTGCTCGCGCTCGGCCCGCAGGCCGTCGGTGAGCAGTGCCAGGTCGGGGGTCTCCTGACCGCGCTTGCGGGAGGCGTGCTCGACGGCCTCCAGCTGGTCGGTCAGCACCGACTTGGAGTCGTGCAGCAGCCGGCCGACCAGGGTCGACTTGCCGTCGTCCACGGACCCGGCGGTGGCGAAGCGGAGCAGCGAGGTGGCGCTGGTCTCGATGGTGGTGCTCATGTTTAGAAGTACCCCTCGCGCTTGCGGTCTTCCATGGCGGCCTCGGACATCTTGTCGTCCGCTCGGGTGGCGCCACGTTCGGTGAGGCGGCTGGCGGCGATCTCGGTGATCACGTCGGCGATGGTCGCCGCGTCCGAGTCGACCGCACCGGTGCAGGACATGTCGCCCACGGTGCGGTAGCGGATCAGCCGGTTCTCGACCGTCTCGGTCTCCTTCGGGCCGCCCCACTCGCCGGCGGTCAGCCACATGCCGTCCCGCTTGAACACGTCGCGGTGGTGGGCGTAGTAGATCTCCGGGAGCTCGATGCCCTCGCGCTCGATGTACTGCCAGACGTCCAGCTCGGTCCAGTTGGAGAGCGGGAAGACCCGGACGTGCTCGCCGACCGCGTGCTTGCCGTTGTACAGGCTCCACAGCTCGGGGCGCTGGCGGCGCGGGTCCCAGGCGCCGAACTCGTCGCGGAGCGAGAACACCCGCTCCTTGGCCCGGGCCTTCTCCTCGTCCCGGCGGCCGCCGCCGAAGACCGCGTCGAACTTGTGCGACTCGATCGCGTCCAGCAGCGGGACGGTCTGCAGCGGGTTGCGGGTGCCGTCCGGGCGCTCGCGCAGCCGGCCGTCGTCGATGAAGTCCTGGACGTGCGCGACGTGCAGGCGCAGGTTGTGCTGCGCGACCGTGCGGTCCCGGTACTCGATGACCTCGGGGAAGTTGTGGCCGGTGTCCACGTGCAGCAGGGTGAACGGCACCGGCGCGGGCCAGAACGCCTTGAGCGCCAGGTGCAGCATGACGATCGAGTCCTTGCCGCCGGAGAACAGGATCACCGGCCGCTCGAACTCACCCGCCACCTCACGGAAGATGTGCACCGACTCCGCTTCGAGGGCGTCCAGGTGGGACAGCGTGAAGGGACTGTCGGTGGCCGGCAGGCTGTCCGTAGCGGTGGTCATGCGAGGCCCCTCTCGGTCAGGAAGGCGTACAGCTCGGCGGCCGACTCGGCCACCTCGCGGCCCTGGGTCTGCAGGCGCAACTCCGGCAGCGTAGGCGCCTCGTACGGGTCGTCGACCCCGGTGAGACCGGAGATCTCACCGGCGGCCTGCTTGGCGTACAGGCCCTTGACGTCGCGCTCCGAGCAGAGCTCCACCGGGGTGGCGACGTGGATCTCCAGGAACTCGGTGCCGAGCGCCGCGTGCCGCTCGCGGACCGCGGCCCGGGAGTCGGCGTAGGGCGCGATCACCGGGGCGAGCACCTTCACACCGTTGGCGGCCAGCTTCTCGGCGACGAAGCCGATCCGGGCCACGTTGGTGTGCCGGTCCTCCTTGCTGAACCCCAGTCCCTTGGAAAGGAATTCGCGGATCTCGTCACCGTCCAGGACCTCGACCTTGTGGCCCTCGGCGCGCAGCCGCTCGGCCAGCGCGAAGGCCAGGGTGGTCTTGCCCGCACTGGGCAGCCCGGTCAGCCACACAGTGGCGCCGAGCTCGCAGGCGGCGGCCTGCGGGGCCGCCTCTGCGGCTCCGTCGGCAACCGGGGTGGTGGCTGTGCTCACGGTGAGATCTCCAGAAGGTAGTTGACGGTGGATCAGGTGGATCAGGTGGATCAGAGGTGGATGCCGCACTCGGTCTTGCCCGAGCCGGCCCAGCGCCCGGCCCGGCCCTGCTCGCCTTCGCCCGGCTTGGCGGTGCAGGACAGCGGCGAGCAGCCGATCGAGGTGTAGCCCTCCCACAGCAGCGGGTTGAGCAGCACCCCGTTGGCGGCCACGTACGCGTCCACGTCCGCCTGCGTCCAGCGGGCGATCGGGGCGAGCTTGACCTTGCGGCGCTTGGCGTCCCAGGCCACCACGGGGGTGTTGGCCCGCGACGGGGACTCGTCCCGGCGCAGCCCGGTGGCCCAGGCGTCGTAGCCGCCGAGCCCCCGGTTGAGCGGCTCGACCTTGCGCAGCGAGCAGCACAGGTCCGGGTCGCGGTCGTGCAGGTTGGCGCCGTACTCGGCGTCCTGCTCGGCCACGGTCCGCAGCGGCTTGAGGGTGATGACGTTGACCGGCATCACCGCGGCCACCGCGTCCCGGGTGCCGATGGTCTCGGCGAAGTGGTAGCCGGTGTCCAGGAACACCACGTCCACGCCCGGGAAGACGGAGGAGGCCAGGTGGGCCACCACCGCGTCCTCCATCGAGGAGGTGACGCAGAACCGCTTTCCGAAGTTGTCGGCGGCCCAGCGCAGGATCTCCTGCGCCGGTGCCTCCTCCAGCTCGACGGCGGCCTTGGCGGCCAGCTCCTCGTAGTCAGTCGCGAGACTCATGTGCCGTACCCCCGTTGGTGGTTGACAGCAGGCCGAGGAACTTCAGCTGGAACGCCCGGCGGCAGCTGTGGCACTCCCAGGAGCCGTGGCCGGCCTCGGAGGGACGCAGGTCCTCGTCGCCGCAGTAGGGGCAGTGGAAGGGGGCGGCGCGTTCGCTCACGACAGCTGCTCCTCACTGGCCCGGGCGGTCCACTGGGCGAACCGCTCGCCTTCGTTCTTGTTCTCCTGGTACCGGGTCAGCACGCGCTCGACGTACTCCGGCAGCCCGTCCTTGGTGACCTTGAGGCCGCGGACCTTGCGGCCGAAGCCGGCCTCCAGGCCCAACGCGCCGCCCAGGTGCACCTGGTAGCCCTCGACCTGCTCGCCGTTCTCGTCGGTCACCAGCTGGCCCTTGAGACCGATGTCCGCGACCTGGATCCGGGCGCAGGCGTTCGGGCAGCCGTTGATGTTGATGGTGAGCGGCTCGGCGAAGTCCGGCAGGCGGGTCTCCAGCTCGTCGATGAGCGTGCGGCCGCGCTCCTTGGTCTCGACGATGGCGAGCTTGCAGTACTCGATGCCGGTGCAGGCCATCGTGCCGCGCCGGAACGGCGAGGGGTTGACCCGCAGGTCCAGCGCCTCCAGGCCGGCCACCAGCGACTCGACCCGGTCGGCGGGGACGTCCAGCACGATCATCTTCTGCTCGGCGGTGGTGCGCAGCCGGTCCGAGCCGTGCTCGGCGACCAGGTCGGCGATCTCACCGAGCAGCTTGCCGTTGACCCGGCCGACCCGAGGGGCGAAGCCGACGTAGAACCGGCCGTCCTTCTGCCGGTGCACGCCGACGTGGTCGCGCCAGGTGCCGCTGGGCTCCTTCGGCGCGGGGCCGTCGATCAGCTGGTACTTGAGGTAGTCGTCCTCCAGCACCTGGCGGAACTTCGCCACGCCCCAGTCGGCGACCAGGAACTTCAACCGGGCGCGGTTGCGCAGGCGGCGGTAGCCGAAGTCACGGAAGATCCCGATCACGCCGCCGTACACGTCGGCGACCTCGTCCAGCGGCACCCAGGCGCCGAGCCGGACACCCAGCTTGGGGTTGGTGGAGAGCCCGCCGCCGACCCAGAGGTCGAAGCCCGGGCCGTGCTCGGGGTGCTCGACGCCGACGAAGGCGATGTCGTTGATCTCGTGCGCCACGTCCAGCAGCGGCGATCCGGAGATCGCCGACTTGAACTTGCGCGGCAGGTTGGAGAACTCCGGGTTGCCGATGAACCGGCGCATGATCTCGTCGATGGCGGGCGTGCCGTCGATGATCTCGTCCTCGGCGATCCCGGCGACCGGGGAGCCCAGGATGACGCGCGGGGTGTCACCGCAGGCCTCGGTGGTGGAGAGGCCGACCGCTTCCAGCTTCTGCCAGATCGCGGGCATGTCCTCGATCCGGATCCAGTGGTACTGGACGTTCTGGCGGTCGGTCAGGTCGGCGGTGCCCCGGCCGTACTGCTCGGAGACCTCGGCGATCGCCTTCAGCTGGGCCACCGTCAGGCGGCCGCCGTCGATCCGGACCCGGAGCATGAAGAACTCGGCGTCCAGCTCGTGCGGCTCCAGGATCGCGGTCTTGCCGCCGTCGATCCCCTCCTTGCGCTGGGTGTACAGACCCCACCAGCGCATCCGGCCGCGCAGGTCGGCCGGGTCGATCGAGGCGAAGCCCTGCCGGGCGTAGACCGTCTCAATGCGTGTCCGCACGTTGAGACCGTCGTCGTCCTTCTTGAACTGCTCGTTGGGGTTGAGCGGCGTGCGGTGCCCCATGCCCCACTGGCCCTCGCCACGGTGGCGGGTCACCTTGCGGGCGGCGGCGGGCCGGCGCGCCGGGGCGGCGTCGACCGGGGGCTCGACCGGTTCGGGGGTGGGGGCCATGGTGAAAGTCCTTACGGCAGTGGCTCTGGTGGCGGCTGTGAGCATCCAGGCGTAGCCCTGCTGTGACCTGCGGTGTTCCGCGAGGACTTGGGAAGCAGTGACCTTGCCTGGGGCTCGCACATCCGCTGCGGCGGGGACGGCGAGGTGGTACGCGCCGGGGGTGCGGTGGTGGCAGCGGGGTAGGGCTCAGGTCACCGGACAGATGGCGCTGGACACGCGAAGGAGATCGACGTGAAGTCGACCTACTAGGGTGGTTCCGGCGCTCGGCATGGCAAGAGATTCGCACGGCGCACTGTCCCCGGTCCACTATCGTCCGCATAGTGGACGGAATGGTTTCACAGAGTGAGATTCTGGCGCTGCGTGGCACGCCGGAGCCCCTGTTGAGGGTGTGTCAGGCGCCTCGTCGGCTCACCGTCCGCCGACCGATACCGTAGGGGCGTGCAGCCAGCAGGGGAAACCACCAGGACGACAGCCGAGCGGCCCTCGCGACGACGAGGCAAGGGCGGGCGGCGGGCCCGCCGGTCGACGTGGCGTCAGACGCTGTGGAGCCTGCTCAAGGACACCACCAACACCTGTGTCGAGTACCGGGTGACCGGGCTCGCGGCCGAGGCGGCGTTCTTCACCCTGCTCTCCATCCCCCCGCTGCTGCTCTGCCTGGCGGGCACCCTGGGCTATCTCGACGACATCCTCGGGGCCGGCACCATCGAGCGGCTGGAGGAGGACATCATCACCGCCACCGGGACGGTGCTGTCGCCCAGCTCGGTGAACCAGACCGTCCGGCCGCTGATGGACAGTGTCTTCAACGACAAACGCCCCGACCTGATCTCGATCGGCTTCCTGCTCTCGCTCTGGTCCGGCTCCCGGGCGCTGTACATCTTCATCGACACCATCACCGTGATGTACGGCCTGGACGGCAAGCGCGGCCTGGTCAAGACCCGGATGATGTCGCTCGGCCTCTACCTCGGCGCGCTGGTGATCGGCTCGCTGGTGCTGCCACTGCTGCTGACCGGCCCAGGGCTGGTGCTGAACGCGCTGCCGGAGTGGTCGGGGCTGATCGACGCGCTGTACTGGCCGGTGGCGATCACCCTGCTGATCGTCTTCCTGACCACGCTCTACCACGTGGCCGTCCCGGTCTCCACGCCCTGGCGGGAGGACATCCCCGGCGCGCTGGTCGCCCTGGTGGTGCTGGTGTTCTGCTCCGTCCTGCTGCGGGTCTACCTGGTCAGCTCGGTCGAGGGCCGCTCGGTGTACGGCTCGCTGGCGGCGCCGGTCGCGGTGCTGCTGTGGATCGGCGTGGTCGCGCTCGCGGTGCTGATCGGCGCCGCGATGAACGCCGCCATAGACCGCCGCTGGCCGACCGTGCAGACCGCCGACGCCCGGGCCGAGAACGAGCGGGCCAGCGAGGAGGCGGCCGCCGCGGTGGTCCGCGAGGTCACCGCCCGGCGTGCGGTGGAGCGGGCCCGGCTGGCCCGCGAGCTCGGCCTGGCCGAGGGCGTGGAGGAGGACGAGGACGAGGACGACGACAGCCACCCGCCGTCCGAGTACCCCGAGCGCTGGGCCGACTTCCTGGCGCCGGGCAACGTGCGCGGCCGGCTCGCCTCCGGGGGTCCTCATCACCGCCGCCGCCCGCCGCCGCCCCCGGACACCGACCGGCCGGCCCCGCGTGGCCCGTGGGACGGGATCTGACGGCCCAGCCGTCCCAGCATCCGAGACGGCGGTCTTACCGTCTGCGATGGCCGTCCGGGGTGGCCGTCGGCGCTGAGGGAAAACCGCAGGTCATAAATGGGATGCGGGCCGCCGCGCCGACCCACTAGCGTGTTCGTCTGTTGGCGCCCGTGGAAGAAGCGGGCCGAGTACGGAAACAGGAGGTGAGCCTCGTGGCTGTCACCCAGGTCACGGCTGCCCAGGGCAGCTCGCGCACACCCCTCCCCGTCCCGGCCGTCGGCTGACGCAGTAACAGAACTCCACGCAGCAGCCGCCGCCCGCCGGGAAAGCATTCCTCCCGAAGGGCCCCATCGCGTTGCTTCACGCATCCGTTTCTCTGCACACCCCTGTCTTCGCCGACTACGGCTGGACTTCCGAGCTCGACGAGCTCTTCGCCCCCCTCGCCGAGGGCGGGCTCACCCCTGCGCGGATCACCCGGGTCGACCGGGGGATGTGCGACGTGCTGTTCGCCGACCCCGAGTCGGGGGAACTGCACACCGTCCGCGCCGACATCCGGCCGGTCCGTGACCCCGACCCGATCAACTGGGCCTGCACCGGCGACTGGGTGGGCGTCGACCTGACGGCCGCTCCGATGCCGACCGTCTCGGCCCTGCTGCCGCGCTCCACCGCGATCATCCGCAAGGGCGCGGGCAACCGCTCCGAGGGTCAGGTGCTGGCGGCCAACGTCGACACCGTGCTGATCGCGGCCTCGCTCGCCGCCGACCCCGACCTCGGCCGGATCGAACGCTTCCTGGCACTCGCCTGGGAGTCCGGCGCCGACCCGGTGGTCGTGCTCACCAAGGGCGACCTGGTGGACGACGCCGAGTTCGTCAAGGCCGACGTCGAGCAGATCGCCCCCGGCGTGGCCGTGGTGGTGGTCAGCGCCGAGACCGGCGACGGCCTCGACGTGCTGCGCGCCTGCATGGGCGCCACCAGCGCGCTGATCGGCCAGTCCGGCGCCGGCAAGTCCACGCTCACCAACGCACTCAGCAACACCGACTCGATGGTGGTGCAGCAGACCCGCGTGGTGGACGAGAAGGGTCGGCACACCACCACCACCCGCGAGATGATCCCGCTGCCCGGCGGTGGCGTGGTGATCGACACCCCCGGTCTGCGAGGCGCGGGTCTGTTCGGCGGCGAGGGCCTCGCGCAGGCCTTCTCCGAGATCGAGGACCTGGCGGGGGAGTGCCGGTTCCACGACTGCGGGCACAACTCCGAGCCTGGCTGCGCCGTGCGGGCCGCGATCGAGGACGGTGTCATCTCGGAGCGGCGTTGGGAGAGTTACCAGAAGCTCCAGCGTGAGAACGAGTGGATCGCCTCGCGTTCGGACGCGCGGCTCGCGGCCGAGCGGCTGAAGAAGTGGAAGACCATCACCCGGACGCACCGCGCCATGGGCGGGTCGCCGAAGAAGTGAGCACGGCGGTGGGCCGCTGTTCCGGAGTCAGGTTCCGGAGCAGCGGCCCACGTCGGTGTCCGCTCAGCGCGGCAGCCGCCCGGTGCGGATCACCTCGGCGTACCAGCGGGCGCTGTCCTTCGGCGTCCGGCGCTGGCTGGCGAAGTCGACGTGCACCATGCCGAACCGCTTGCCGTAGCCGTACGCCCACTCGAAGTTGTCCAGCAGCGACCAGAGGAAGTAGCCGCACACCGGCACACCGTCCGCCGCCGCCCGGCGGACCGCGTCCAGGTGCCCGTGCAGGTACGCCACCCGCTCCGGATCGTGCACCGCGCCGGTGGGGTCGCTGTAGTCGTCGTACGCGGCGCCGTTCTCGGTGACCAGCAGCGGCAGCCCCGGCAGGTCGTCGCGCAGCCGGGTGAGCAGCTCGTACAGGCCGTCCGCGTCCACCGGCCAGCCCATCGCCGTCCGGCTGCCCTCGGCGGGCAGGAAGCGGACGCCGGTGTCGGCGGGCCAGGGGGAGAGCTCGCCGGCGTGGCCGTCCTGGCGCGGCGCGGGGTGCTCCGGGTCGTCGGCGGCCACCACGGTCGGCGTGTAGTAGTTGATGCCGAGCGAGTCGATCGGGCGGGAGATCTCGGCGAGGTCGCCGTCGTGGACGAAGGACCAGTCGGTCACCTCCGCCGTGTCGGCCAGCACGTCGGCGGGGTAGCTGCCGTGGAACACCGGGTCGAGGAAGATCCGGTTGGCCAGCCCGTCGATCCGGCGGGCCGCGTCCAGGTCGGCCGGGTCCTCGGTGAGCGGGCGGACCGCGGCCAGGTTGAGGGTGAGCGAGACCTGTGCGGTGGCCGGCAGTTCGGCCCGCAGGGACGCAACTCCCAACCCGTGGGCGAGCAGTAGGTGGTGATGAGCCGTCAGCGCCTCGGCCGGGCTGGTCCGGCCGGGGGCGTGGACGCCGGAGCCGTAGCCCAGGAAGGCACTGCACCAGGGCTCGTTGAGGGTGGTCCAGGTGCCGATCCGGTCGCCCAGCCGACGGGCCGTCAGGCTCGCGTACTCGGCGAACCGGTAGGCGGTGTCGCGGTTCAGCCAGCCGCCAGCGTCCTCGAGGGTCTGCGGCAGGTCCCAGTGGTAGAGGGTGGCGACCGGGGTGATGCCGTTGGCCAGCAGCTCGTCGACCAGCCGGTCGTAGAAGTCCAGCCCGGCCTCGTTGGCCGGACCGCTCCCGGCGGGCTGGATGCGCGGCCAGGCCAGCGAGAACCGGTAGGCGCCCAGGCCGAGTTCGGCCATCAGCGCGACGTCCTCGCGGTAGCGGTGGTAGTGGTCCGCGGCGATGTCGCCGGTGTCGCCGTTGCGGACCTTGCCGGGGGTGCGGCTGAAGGTGTCCCAGATGGACGGGGTGCGGCCGCCCTCGGTGGCCGCTCCCTCGATCTGGTACGCGGCGGTGGCCGCGCCCCAGACGAATCCGGCGGGGAAGTCGGTGCGGACGGGGGCCGGTAGGGCTTCTACGGACATGTCGCCTTCCATGAAGTGAGAGTAGAGGGGTCAGCCCTTGACGGCGCCCTGCATGATGCCGCCGACGATCTGACGGCCCAGCAGTGCGAAGACCACCAGCACGGGGAGGGTGCCGACCAGCGTGCCGGCCATGACGATCGACTGGTCCGGGACGTAGCCTTGGCCGAGCGACTTGAGGGCGACCTGGACGGTCGGGTTCTGCGAACTCAGGGCCACGATCGGCCAGAAGAAGTCGTTCCAGGTGGCCATGAAGGTGAGCATGCCGAGCACGGCCATCCCGGGACGGGCCACCGGCAGCACGATCGACCAGAAGATCCGCAGGCTCGACGCGCCGTCCATCCGGCCCGCCTCGATCAGCTCGTCCGGCAGCGCCTGGACCAGGAACTGCCGCATGAAGAAGACCCCGAAGGCGGAGACCAGCGCGGGCAGGATGACCGAGGGCAGCTTGTTCTGCAGGTCCAGCTTCACGATCACCATGAACAGCGGGATCACCCCGAGCTGCGGCGGGATCATCATCGTGCCGACCGTGATCGCCAGCAGCAACCCCCGCCCCCGGAACCGGAGTTTGGCGAAGGCGAAGCCGGCCAGCGTGGAGGAGAGCACCACCCCGGCGGTGACCGCAGCCGCCACGACCAGCGAGTTGACCAACGCCGTCCCGATGGCAGCCTGTTGCAGCGCCTCGCCGATGTTGTGGAACAGGTTCGGACCCGGGGTGAGCGCCGGAGTGGCCGCGCTGAGCTCGGAGTTGGAGCGGCTCGCGGCCACCAGCGTCCAGTAGAACGGGAAGACGAAGACCAGGGTGGCGGCGATCAGCACGCCGTAGGCGAGCGGGCCGCCCTGGAGAGGGGAACGTCTCTTCACGGAGCTTCTCTTCACGGGGGTCACCGGTCCGTACGGTTGCGCCGGGCCGCGATGGCCGCGTTGACCAGGGCCAGCACGACGATCAGCAGGAACATCACCCAGGCCACGGCGGCGGCCCGGCCCAGGTGGAAGAAGGTCCAGCCCTGCTCGTACATGTAGAGCCCGAGGGTCTGGTACTGGTGCGAGATGCCGCCGCCCGAGTTGCCCTCGTACAGCAGCGGTTCGCCGAACAGCTGGGTGGCGCCGATGGTGGAGACCACCACGGTGAAGACGATGGTCGGCCGTAGTCCGGGCACCGTGATGTGCCGGAACTGCTGCCAGCGGGAGGCGCCGTCGACGGCTGCCGACTCGTACAGCTCCTGCGGGATGGACTGCATGCCGGCCAGATAGATCAGCGCGTTGTAGCCGGTCCACCGCCAGGTGACGATCAGGGAGACGCCGAACTGCGAGGCCCAGGTGTTCGCCTGCCAGTCGACCGGGCTCAACCCCACCGTGGAGAGTGCCCAGTTGATCAGCCCGTAGTCCCGGCCGAACAGCTGGGCGAAGACCAGGGTGGCCGCCGCGACCGAGGTGGCGTACGGCATCAGCATCGCGACCCGGAAGAAAGTCCGGCCGCGCAGGCGGTAGTTGAGCAGATGGGCCAGACCGAGCGCGAGCAGCAGCTGCGGGACGGTGGAGAGCAGCCCGATGGTGAAGGTGTTGCCCAGCGCGTTCCAGAAGAACGGGTCCTCGAACAGCCGGGTGTAGTTCTGGAACCCCAGCCAGTCCATCCGCTCGGAGGTCTGCAACTCGACCCGGTGCAGCGACACATAGGCGGTGTACAGCAGCGGGAACAGGCCGAAGGCCGCGAACAGGACGAAGAACGGGGCGAGAAAGCCGTACGGGGCGAGCCGGGCACCCCGGCGCGGCCGCGCGACTGCGGGCTGCGAGCTGCGCAGCGGGGCGGAGAGAGTGGCCATGGTGGTCCTTCGGTGGTCACTCCGGCCCGGGGCGGGCGGCGCCCCGGACCGGAGTTGATCGGACGTCAGTTACCGCTGGCCTTCTTGACGTTGTCCAGAGCGTGCTGCCAGGCGGTGGCCGGCGCGGTGTTGGTCCGCTCCACCTCGCCGAGCGCGTCGGTGAACGCCTTGCCGACCACGCCGTCCTCGGTGCCGAGCACCTGGGCGGGCATGTTGCCGGCCGCCTCGCTGAAGATCTCGCCGATCGGGGCGTTGTTGAAGTAGGCGTCCTTGACCGTCTTGATCTCGCCCTGCGCACCCGTGCTGGACGGGAAGGAGCCCTGCTTGGTGAAGAGCTTGACCTGCTGCTCCTTGGCGTTCAGCCACTTGATCAGCTCGGCGGCCTGCTTCGGGTGCTTGGCGGTCTTCGGGACGGCCAGGTAGGCGCCGCCCCAGTTGCCGGTCTTGCCCGGGCCCGCCGCGATGTCCCACTTGCCCGCGAAGGCGTCGCCCGCCTGGCCCTTGATGTACCCGATCATCCAGGCCGGGCAGCTCAGGGTGGCGAACTTGCCGGTGCTGAACGCCTTGTTCCACTCCGGGGTCCACTGCGGCAGCTTGGCGGAGAGACCGTCGGCGACCAGCTTGGTGGCGTCCGCCCAGGCGGTCTGCACCACCGGGCTGCTGTCGTGCACGGCCTTGCCGCTCTCGTCCGCGTAGCGCACCTTCTGCTGGCCGACCTCGGCGGTGAACATGCCCGCCGCGCTGTCGGTCCAGGCGTTGCCGGGCTTGGCCTTGGCGACGTACTCCTTGCCGAGCGCCAGGTAGCCCTCCCAGGTCGCCCACTTGGCGGCCAGCTCGGTGCGGTCGGTCGGCAGCCCGGCCTCCTTGAAGAGGTCGGTGCGGAAGCAGACCGCCTCCGGGCCGATGTCGGTGCCCGCGCCCAGCACCTTGCCGTCGGCGGTCTTCACCGCGGCGGCCTTCCACGGCACCAGGCCGTCGTTGACGTCACCGGCGCCGAGCGTCCTGAGGTCGGTGAACTTGTCCGCCTGCTTCTGCATCACGCTGGCGATCCGGCCGACCTCCAGGCCCTGGACGTCGGCCAGACCGCCGCCACCGGCCAGCTTGGTCTGCAGCGCCTGCCAGTACTGGCCCTCGTCCTGGGTGTCGCTCTGCTTGACGGTGATGTTCGGGTGCAGCTTCATGTACTCGTCGTAGAGGCCGGCCTCCTTGAACCCGAAAGTGCCGAACAGGTCGACGGTCAGCGTCACCTTCTCGTTCGCATCCTGCGCGCCGGTGGTGCTGCTGCCGGAACTGCATGCGGTCAGCAGCAGGGTGGCGGCGAGGGCGGCGCTGCCGGTGGTCACGGCGGCTCTGAACGGGCGCATGGGGGGTGCCTCCTGATCGGATTCTGAGAGCGCTCTCAAGCGCTGGAAGGAGAGTGCCGGTTGAGTTCATCGCCCGTCAAGTGCTCGAAACCCGAACGTAATCTTGGGAGTTGTTCCGCTCCTGGTTTCAGGTCATGAAGTCAGGAAGGTTTCGTCGAGCCCGTTGACAGTGCTCCTCGGGCGCCCCTACGGTCCGGGATCGAGACCGCTGTGAGAGCGCTCTCACATCCCCCACTCCCACCCCGAGGTGTTCAGACATGAAGCCGCCACGCGCTCGGTCCCCGAGGCGTCTGGTCCGCCCGGCTGCGGCCATCTCCGCGATCGCGCTCACCGCCGCCGCCCTCACCGCCACGGTCGGTGCCTCCACCGCCTCCGCCGCCACGATCAAGGTCGGGCTCGGCGGGTACACCGACACCCGCCCGGCCGGCACGATCGGCCCGAGCAACTCCGACGGTGCCCCGCTCGCGCCCAAGGTGACCGCGAAGATGGCGGGCCAGGCCGTCCCCACCAACGACTGGTGGTCCTCGCTGGTCTTCCAGCGGTACGCGGGCAACCCCTACTCGGAGAACCTGTACGCCCACCCCTTCACGTTCAAGGCCGCCTCGGGCGGGCTCGAGGTCGGCTACCCCACCAACCCGACCATCACCCCCGACGGGCGCCAGTACGACTTCACCCACACCAAGGACCTCACCGTCGGCGTGGCCGGGCTGAACGCCCCCGACACCAAGGTCGACGGCTGGACCGACTGGACCGTCACCCCGCAGTGGACGGACGGCGCGCACACCCTCGCCACGACCATCGGCCACGGCCTGCCCTACGTCTACGCACACGCCACCGGCGGCGCCGCGCAGATCACCGCGGCCGGCACCCCGACGGTCTTCGCCAACCAGGGCAACGTGCTCGGCATCACCGTCGGCGGCCACCACTACGGCCTGTTCGCGCCGACCGGCACCAGCTGGAACGTGAACGGCACCGTGCTGAGCGCCGCGCTCGGCGCCAAGGACTACTACTCCGTCGCCGTGCTGCCCTCGCCGAACGACCTGGCGCTGTTCCGCACCTACGCGTACAGCTTCGTCACCGACACCAAGGTCGCCTGGAACTACAGCGCGGGCTCGGTGACGACGAGTTACACCGCCACCACGACCGCCCAGGAGGGCAGCCAGACCGGCACCCTGCTGGCGCTCTACCCGCACCAGTGGAAGGCCAGTACGGACCCGCTGACCGCGCTCACCTACACCTCGCCGCGCGGCCAGATGAAGGTCCGTCAGGGCTCCGGCTTCAGCACCACCATGAAGGCCGACGCCATCCTGCCCTCGCTGCCGGACGTCGGGGCCCAGGACCGGGCCGCGCTCGGCGCGATGGTCCGCGAGGTGGCCAACTCTGCCGACCCGTTCATGGGTGCCAGTGACACCTACTGGACCGGCAAGGCGCTCGCCCGGCTCGGGCAACTGGTGCCGATCGCCGACCAGTTGGGTGACACCGCGACCAGGGACAAGCTGCTCGGCCTGATGAAGGGCCGGCTGCAGACCTGGTTCGCCGGCACCGGATCGACGGTCTTCGCGTACGACAACGTCTGGAAGACCCTGATCGGCTACCCCGCCTCGTACGGCAGCGACGGGGAGCTGAACGACCACCACTTCCACTACGGCTACTACATCCAGGCCGCCGCCACGGTGGCCCGCTACGACGCCGCCTGGGCCGCCGACTCCGCCTGGGGCGGGATGGTCAAGCTGCTCGCCAAGGACGCCGCCAACGCCGACCGGGCCGACACCCGCTTCCCCTGGCTGCGCAGCTTCGACCCGTACGCGGGCCACGGCTGGGCCGCCGGCCATGCCGCCTTCGCCGCCGGGAACAACGAGGAGTCCTCCTCCGAGTCGCTCAACTTCAGTGCGGGGCTGATCCTCTACGGCTCGGCGACCGGGGACACCGCGCTGCGGGACCTCGGCATCTACCTGTACACCACCGAGTCCCGGGCGGTCGAGCAGTACTGGTTCAACGCCGACCAGTCCGCCTTCCCGGCCGGGTTCGGGCACCAGACGGCGGGCATGGTCTGGGGCAGCGGCGCCGCGTACTCCACCTGGTGGACGGCCAGTCCGGGCATGATCCACGGCATCAACTACCTGCCGATCACCGGTGGTTCGCTGTACCTGGCGCGCCGGCAGGACGACATCAAGGCCAACCTGGCTGAGCTCAAGGCCAACAACGGCGGGGTGTTCACCGACTGGCGGGACCTGGCCTGGGAGTTCCAGGCGCTGGCCGACCCGGCCGCCGCCAAGGCCAACTGGGATGCGGGCAAGGACGGTTACACCCCCGAGGAGGGCGAGTCCAAGGCACACACCTACCACTGGATCTACAACCTCGCCGCCCTCGGCACGCTCGACCCGGCGACCACCTCGGACCAGCCGACCTCGGCGGTCTTCGTCAACGGCGCCACCCGTACGCACGTCGCGCACAACTACTCGACGGCGGCGCGGGCGGTGCACTTCTCGGACGGCTACACGCTCACCGTGCCGGCCCGGTCCACCGCGAGCGAGCGGGGCAGCTTCCAGGACGGCGGGTCGGGCGGGGTTCCGTCGCCCTCGCCGTCGCCTTCGCCCTCCTCTTCCCCCTCGCCGTCCCCGTCCCCGTCGGTGCCTCCCGCCAGTGGCAGCACCTTCTACCTCCAGCCTGGTGGCGGCCTGACCACCGCCTACGGCACCGGCGCCACCACCAGCACCATCGCCTCGGCCGGTGGCACCAACCACGACGGCACCCCGTACCAGCCCACCGTGTACGAGCTGCGCAACGTCAACGGGACCCTGCGGGCGGGCGCCGCAACGGAGTTCGACCTCTACCTGGACGCGGGTACGGCCGTCGGCCTCGGCCAGCAGGTCCGGATCTCCTACGACCTGACGGGCAACGGCAGCTTCGACCGGGTCGAGACCTACCGCTACTTCGCCACCGACCCGGTGGTGGGCTGGGAGCGCTATGCGGCCACCGCCGGGCTCGCCTCGGCCACCGGCAGCCTCGGCAACCTGGCCAACGGCACGGTCAGGGTGGAGGTCTGGTCCGCGATCGGCAACGCCCCGGCCCAGCTCCGCACCGGCGCGTCCCAGGCCCAGGGCAATGCCTCGGTGCTGCGGATTCCGTTCAACTGACACATGATCAACTAACCGGCGCGGTCGACTGACCCAGCCCGTTTCGCGACCGGCTCCCGGCAGCTCCTGCCGGGGGCCGGCCCGTTGCGCCGGGTGGGTGAGCCGGGTCGCCTGGACGGTGGGTGCTGGGGCACGATGCTCCGGGGGCCTTCCAGAAGGGGACTCGTGTGACCACGTATCAGGTCGGCTATTTCGTCGGCAGCCTGTCCGAGAAGTCGATCAACCGGGTGCTGTCCCGGGCGCTGATCCGGCTGGCGCCGGCGGAGTTGGAGTTCCGGGAGATCCCGATCAAGGATCTGCCGCTCTACAACCACGACTTCGACGCCGACTACCCGCCGGAGGGCCGGGCGCTCAAGGAGGCGATCGCCGCTTCGCAGGCGCTGCTGTTCATCACGCCCGAGTACAACCGGGGTATCCCCGGTGCGCTGAAGAACGCGATCGACTGGGCCAGCCGCCCGTGGGGCACCAACTCCTTCACCCACAAGCCCTCGGCGGTGATCGGCACCTCGCCCGGCAAGATCGGCACCGCCGTGGCGCAGCAGAGTCTGCGGTCCGCGCTGAGCTTCTGCAACTCCCCGCAGATGTCCGCCCCGGAGGCGTACATCCAGTTCACCCCGGGCCTGTTCGGTGACGACGGCGAGGTGACCGAGCCGACCACGCTGCAGTTCCTCAGTGACTTCATGGCCGACTACAAGGCTTTCGTCGAACGGGTGTTGACGGTACTGCCGCCCCGCTAGCCAGGTGGCGTGGCAGAGTTCGGGTATGACGCACCGTGAGCTGTTCACCTCACTGTCCACGCCCCTGGTCGCCGACGCCTGTGTCCGGCTCGGGGTGCCGCTGCGGGTGGCTCCGCCGGGCATCGGGGTGGTGGTGCCGGGCCAGCGGGTGGCGGGGCGGGTGCTGCCGGTCCGGCACTACGGCAGTGTGGACGTCTTCCTGGAGGCGTTCGGCGAGGCCGGTCCGGGCGACGTGCTGGTGATCGACAACGGCGGGCGGACGGACGAGGCCTGCGTCGGCGACCTGGCGGTGCTGGAGGCCGGGGTGGCCGGGCTGTCCGGCGTGGTGATCTGGGGACAGCACCGGGACACCCCCGAACTGATCGAGATCGGCCTGCCGGTGTTCAGCTACGGTGCCTGCCCGCTCGGTCCGCTCCGGGCGGCCGAGCGGGAGCCCGAGGCACTGGCCAGCGCGCGGATCGGCGCGCACACCGTCACCGCCGGGGACGTGGTCTTCGGCGACCAGGACGGCGTGCTGTTCGTGCCCGCCGACCGCGCCACCGAGGTGCTGACCACGGCCGCCGGCATCCACACCACCGAACGCGCCCAGGCCGACCGGATCAGGGCGGGGGAGACGCTGCGCCGGCAGACCGCCTTCGACGACTACCTGACCCGCCGGGCCGCCGACCCGACGTACACCTTCCGTCGCCACCTGCGGCAGCTCGGCGGCGAGATCGAGGTGTGAGACAGGCCCTGGCCGAGGCCCCGGGCGGGACCGCCGTCAGGCGGACTCGCGGCGGACCAGCTGGGTCGGGGTGATCACCGAGGTGGGGGCGAGCGGCTGGGCCGGGCTGGCCAGGCGGCGGAGCAGCAGGCGGGCCATCAGGCGGCCCATCTCCTCGATGTCCTGGCGGATGGTGGTGAGCGGGGGCTCGGTCCAGGCGGCGATGGACTCGACGTCGTCGAAGCCGACCAGTGCGACGTCCTCGGGGACCCGGCGGCCGTGTGCGCGCAGGACCCGCAGGGCGCCGGAGGCCATCGCGTCGGAGGCGGCGAAGACGGCGTCCAGGTCGGGCCGCCGGGCCAGCAGTTCGGTCATCGCGCGGCCGCCGCCGTCGGGCGTGAAGTCGCCCTCGGCGATCAGGGCGGGGTCGCCGTCGGGGATCAGGTCGCGGTAGCCGTCGAGCCGGTCGGTGGAAGAGGTCTGGTCGAGCGGGCCCGTGATGGTGGCGATCCGGGTACGGCCGAGTGAGCGCAGGTGCTGGACGGCCATCCGGGCGCCGCCCCGGTTGTCGCTGTCGACGTAGACCAGCTCGCGGTCGGACTCGGCGCCGGGCCAGCCGGGGCGGCCGCCGATCACGGTGGGCAGGCCGACTCTGCGGGCCATCTCGGGCAGCGGGTCGCTCCGGTGCAGCGAGAACAGCAGCGCACCGTCCACGTGGCCGCCGGCCAGGTAGCGGCCGACCCGTTCGTAGTCCTGCTGGGCCTCGATCAGCAGCAGCACCATCTGGTTGTCGGCGGCGGAGAGTTCACGGCTGATGCCGCGCAGGTGCTGGGCGAAGAACGGGTCCGAGAAGAGCCGGCTCTCGGGCTCGGCGACCACCACGGCGATGGCCTGGTTCCGCCGGGTGACCAGGGTGCGGGCGGCGAGGTTCGGTGCGTACCCGAGCTCGTCGACCGCCTGCCGCACCTTCTCCCGCAGCGCCTCCCGGACGCCGGTGCCGCCGTTCACCACCCGGGACGCGGTGGCGCGGGAGACGCCGGCCCGTTCGGCGACGGACTCCAGGGTCGGGCGGGGGAGGGCGCCGGCCTGCTGGGCCTTGGGCTGCGGCTGGGCCACTGCGGACTCCTCGGGCTACGGGGTGAGTTGGTCGGCTCGGACTTGTCTGTGCAGAGCCTATCGGGTGAGCGCGAGAGGTGAGAGCGCTCCCAGATATCATCCCCCGCGAGGTTCGGCGGAATCGGGGGCCGAGATCGTCAGGTCCGACCTGGGTGTCGCATTTCCGCCAGTCGCCAGGTCGGGAGTGCCGCAGACTGGAGGACGTGACCGAGACTCTGACCGACGACGACACCCGGTACCGGGCAGTGGACAGCCGGGATTCCCGTTTCGACGGGGTGTTCTTCACGGCCGTCAGCAGCACCGGTATCTACTGCCGACCGAGCTGCCCCGCCGTGACCCCCAAGCGCGTCAACTGCACCTTCTACCCGACCGCCGCCGCCGCCCAGGGCGCGGGCTACCGGGCCTGCCGCCGGTGCCGCCCCGACTCGGTGCCGGGGTCGCCGGAGTGGAACCACCGGGCCGACCTGGTCGGCCGGGCGATGCGGCTGATCGGGGACGGCGTGGTGGACCGGGAGGGTGTGGCGGGCCTGGCCGAGCGGCTCGGGTACAGCTCGCGGCAGGTGCAGCGGCAGCTGACCGCAGAGCTCGGCGCCGGGCCGATCGCGCTGGCCAGGGCACAGCGCGCGCAGACCGCCCGGCTGCTGCTGCAGACCACCGAACTCCCGGTCACCGAGATCGCGTTCGCGGCCGGGTTCTCCTCGGTGCGGCAGTTCAACGACACCGTCCGGGAGGTCTACGACCGCACGCCGAGCGGCCTGCGGGCCGAGACCAACGGCCACCGCAAGGGCACCGCGACACCCGGGTCGATCGGCCTCCGGCTGGCCTACCGGGGCGCGCTCGACAGCGACCACCTGCTGGACTTCCTGGCGCTGCGTGCGGTCCCGGGCGTGGAGGAGGTGGTGCCGGGCGCCGTGCCCGGCGTCCGCACCTACCGGCGGACCCTGGCGCTCCCGTACGGCCACGCCATCGCCGAGGTGGACGGCCTGGGGGCCGGTGACCCGGCGAACCGGGGCTGGCTGGACTGCCGGCTCCAGCTCACCGACCTGCGCGACCTGACCACCGCCGTGCACCGGCTCCGGGCGCTCTTCGACCTGGACGCCGACCCCGACGCGGTGGACGGCCAGCTCGGCGTCGACCCGGTGCTCGGCGAGCTGGTCCGGGCCCGCCCGGGCGTACGTTCCCCGGGGCATGTCGATCCGCACGAGCTGGCGGTCCGCGCCGTCCTCGGCCAGCAGATCACCGTCGTGGCGGCCCGGACCCTGGCCGCCCGGCTGAGCGCGCGCTACGGCGTCGCGCTGCCCGAGGCCAGCGGTGGCCTGCGGCTGCTCTTCCCGACCGCCGGTGCCCTGGCGGTGGCCGACTCCGCCGACCTGGCGATGCCGGACGCCCGCCGTCGCGCCCTGCGCGGACTCTGCGCGGCGCTGGCCGACGGGACGGTCCGTCTGGACGGTGGCGTGGACCGGGAGGCGGCCGCAGCCTCGCTGCTCGCCCTGCCGGGCATCGGGCCGTGGACGGTGGGCTACCTGCGGATGCGCGCACTGGCCGATCCGGACGTCTTCCTGCCGAGCGACGTCGGCGTCAAGCACGGCCTGCAACGGCTCGGCCACCCGGGCGACCCCAAGGCGGCGGCGCTGGCCGGCACGGCCTGGGCGCCGTGGCGCTCGTACGCCGTGCACCGGCTGTGGGCCTCGCTGACTCCGGTGGCGGGCCCGAAGGTTGACGAAGCATCAGAAGGAGTCCGGGCATGACCACGGTGTTCGCGACGATGGAGAGCCCGCTGGGCCGCCTGCTGCTCAGCGGCACCCTGCAGCCGGACGGTTCGCTCGCCCTGCAGACGGTCACCGCACCCGGGCAGAAGGGCGCCCTGGACGAGCCCGCCGACGGCTGGTTGCACGACCCGGAGGCGTTCGAGGCCGTGGTCCGGCAGCTCGACGCCTACTTCGCCGGGGAGTCGACCGGCTTCGACCTTCCACTGGCGCCGGTGGGCACCGAGTTCCGGCGACGGATCTGGGCCGCCCTCGCCGAGATCCCGTACGGCGAGACCGTCACCTACGGCGAACTGGGCACGCTGGCGGGCCAACCCCCGACGGCCGTACGCGCGGTGGGCGGCGCGGTCGGCGCCAACCCGCTGCTGGTGATCCTGCCCTGCCACCGGGTGGTCGGCGCGAACGGTGCGCTGACCGGCTTCGCGGCGGGTATCGACCGCAAGCGGCACCTGCTGGCGCTGGAGCGGGGCTCGCTCTTCTAGTGCCGCGCCCGGCAAGGTTGGCCCCGCGCGGCACTAGTGCCCGCCGTCCCGCGGGATTGCTGCTCCCGCGCGGGAGGCGATCTTGTGGAGTTCCGCGAGGAGTTCGGGGGGCCCGTCGACCTCGAACTCGGTGTCCAACATGAGGATGTGCAGGGCGAGTCGGTGCACCGTGTCGGCTCCCGCGTGCACGATGCAGGTCGTGTCGTCGACCGGTTCGACCAGGATCGCGGCGGGCATCCTGGCCCTGATGGCGGCCGCCGGGGCGTGGACCGTCACGCGCGCGCGATGGTGCGACAGCGCGGTGTCGACGCCGCGTGGCACGAGGTCGGCGGGCGGTTCCTCGCGGGCGGCGAAGCGGGCGCCGTGCGGCAGGCGCGGGCTGAGCCGGTCGACGCGGAAGGTCCGCCAGTCCTCGCGCGCGACGTCCCACGCCACCAGGTACCAGCGGTGGCCGGTGTGCACGAGGCGGTACGGCTCGACCTCGCGCACCGCCTCGTCGCCGTCGTGCCGACGGTAGTCGAACCGCAGGCGGCGCTGGTCGCGGCAGGCGGCCGCGAGGGTCGCGAGGACGTCGGCGGACACGGCCGGCCCGGTGCCTCCCACCGGCGGCAGGGTGACGGTGAACCCGTGCAGGGCGGCGACGCGGCGGCTCAGGTGGTGGGGCAGGACCTGTTCGAGCTTGGCGAGCGCGCGGACCGAGGTCTCCTCGATGCCGGCGACCGAGCCGCCGGCCGCGGTGCGCAGGCTGGCGGCGACGGCAACGGCCTCCTCGTCGTCGAGCAGCAGCGGCGGCAGCGCGGCGCCGGCACCGAGGCGGTAGCCGCCCGCGACGCCGGAGGTCGCGTGGACCGGGTAGCCGAGGCCGCGGAGCTTGTCGACGTCGTACCGGATCGTGCGCGGGCTGACGCCGAGGCGCTCGGCGAGCTCGGCGCCGGTCCAGTCGGTCCGGCTTTGCAACAGGGAGAGCAGACGCAGCAGACGTGCCGAAGTAGCCAACATGCCGTCAATGGTGGTGCATATTGCGGCAAGTAGCTTGCCGCAATATCTGAGATCGTCTTCTCAGTGCTCAGGGGGCGGCGAGATCGGGCCCCGTGAGTGGCGAGAACACAGCCCGTACCACCCGAGGAGAGCTCATGATCCTGGTCACCGGTGCCACCGGAAACGTCGGCCGCCACATCGTCCGTCTGCTCGCCGAGCAGGGCATAGCCGCCCGGGTGCTGGCCCGCGACCCGGAGAAGGCGGCGGGGCTCGGTGCGGCCGAGGTGGTCCGCGGCGACCTGGCGGAGCCGAGCACGCTCGGTCCGGCGCTGGAGGGCGTCGATGCGGTCTTTCTGTTCCCGGCGCCGGGCAGCGGGCCTGCGTTCGTCGCGGCAGCCGAGGCCGCGGGCGTCGCGCGCGTGGTGATGCTGTCCTCGGACGCGGTGGCTGACGACGTTGCCGAGCAGGCCAACCCGATCGCGGGGTACCACGCGGAGATCGAGACCGCGGTCCGCGGATCCGCGCTGGAGTGGACGCTGCTGCGCTCGGGGCACATGGCGACCAACGCGCTGCCGTGGGCGGGGCAGACCAAGGCGGGCGACGTGGTGCGCGGACCGTACGCGGAGGCGACCAGCGCGCCGGTGCACGAGGCCGACGTCGCGGACGTCGCGGTGGCGGCGCTGACCGCGGAGGGCCACGCGGGGCGGGTCTACTGGCTGACCGGGCCCGAGTCGCTGACCGCCGCCGAGCAGGTCGCGCTGATCGGCAAGGCGGTGGACCGGCCGCTGGTGTACGAGGAACTGCCGGCGGACGTCGCGCGCGAGCAGATGAGCCGGTTCATCCCGCCGTTCATCATCGGCACGCTGTTCGAGGGCTGGGCCAAGTCGGTCGGCGTGCCGGCGCTGGTCTCGTCGGACGTCGAGACGGTCACGGGCCGCCCGGCGCGGACGTTCGACGAGTGGGCCCGCGACCGTGTGGCGGACTTCGCCTGACGTGGCGTCAGCGGCCCTCGGGCGGCGTGCCGGTGGTGCTGCCACCGGCACTGCTGGTGCTGCTGCTGCCGGTGGTGCCGGACAGGGCTTTGGCGAGGAGTTCGAGCGCGGGGAGGGCGTGCATGACGGCCTCGCGCTCGGCGATTGGGAGGCTTTCGAGGGCGGCGGCCAGGCGGCGTTCGTGGGCGTGCTGCCAGTCGCGGAGCTGCTGGTGGCCGGCCTCGGTGAGCGCGATCCGGGCGGTGCGCCGGTCGCCGGGGTCGGGCTGGCGGTCGACGAAGCCCGCCTCGAGGAGCTTGCCGATCAGTCCGCTGACGGTGTTGGGCGCGAGGCGCTGACGGGCCGCCAGTTCGCCGACCCGGAGCGGGGCGGCGGCCAGCGTCTGGAGCAGCTCGACCTGGGCCATCGGCAGTGACTCCCAGGGGTAGTCGGTGCGGATGCTGCTGCGCAGGGCGCGGCGGAGCCGGGTGATCACGTCGGTCAGCCGCTGGGCCCGCGCGACGGCTGCGGCCTCCTCCAGGACGGACTCGTGGTCCGCCGAATCGGGGGAGTGGCCGAGGGCCGGATCGGGGTTGGGCTGCGGCGACATGGGCGACAGCGTAGCGCGCGGGGCTCGTACACCTGTCGGTAGGTGACCAGGTCTGCTCACGAGCACATCCCGTAACGATCCGATCGCCGTCCGAGCAGTTCGTCAGCAGAACAGCTCTGTAACCGATATATTGCTGGGGTGGCCACCGTGAACCCCAGCTTTGCCCAGCGCCTGCTGGCCGAGCGCCCCCGCCCCCGAGCGGTGGCCGGCTGGCGGCACGCGCACTGGCTGGCCGTCGGCACGGTCTGCCTGGGGGCGTTCCTCGGGCAGCTCACCGCGAGCATCACCGCCCTGGTCTTCCCGGAGCTGGAGCGGGCCTTCGGCGCCAACTTCGCCGCGGTGGAGTGGGTCGCCCTCGCGTACCTGCTGGTCCTGGTCGCGTTGCTGGCCCCGATCGGGCGGCTCTCCGACCTGGTCGGCCGGAAGACGGTCTACCTGGGCGGCTTCGCGGTCTTCGCGCTGGCCTCGCTCGGCGCCGGGCTGGCCGACAGCCTCGGCACGCTGGTCGCCTGCCGGGCCGTCCAGGCGGTCGGCGGCGCGATGATGCAGGCGAACAGCGTCGCCCTGGTGGCCCGCGGCGTCCCCGAGTGCGCGATGCGCACCGCGCTCGGCGTCCAGGCCGCCGCCCAGGCCCTCGGTCTGGCGCTCGGGCCGACGCTCGGCGGGCTGCTGGTGCAGCACGTCTCCTGGCGTTGGGTGTTCTGGATCAACGTCCCGATCGGCCTGCTCGGCATCCTGGCGGGCTGGTTCCTGCTGCCCCGCACCTACCCGCACGGGCGGCCGCGGCAGCCCCGCCGCGACGGCCGGTTCGACCTGGCCGGGCTGGTGCTGCTGGCCGGCTGTTCGACCACCTTCCTGCTTGCCCTCTCCACCGCCTCCGGACTCCCGCTGCCCGCCTGGGCGGTGGCCGTCCTGCTGCTCGCGGCCGTCGTCCTGGCCCTGGCGCTGGCCCGGCAGGAGCAGCGCGCCGACCGCCCGCTGATCCCGCCGGGGTTGATCAACACCCCCGGCATCCGGACCGGGCTGCTGATCGCCCTGGTCGGCTACCTGCTGCTGTTCTGCCCGCTGGTGCTCGGCCCGGTGATGCTGGTGGGCACGGGAGTGCCGGTGGCCACCGCCGGACTGGTGATCACCGCGCTCCCCGCCGCCTTCGCGGTGGCGGCCACCGTCGGGGCCGGCCTGCTGCCCGACTCCTGGTCGGACGCCGTCCGTTGCCGCTGCGGCGCACTGGTGGCGGCGCTCGGCCTCGGGCTGCTCGCGGTGGTCCCCGCCACTCCGGCGGCCACCGTCCTGCCGCTGGTGGTGGCGGGCTACGGCCTCGGGCTGCTGCTGCCGGCGAACAACGCGCTGGTGATGCGCGCGATCCCGCCAGCCAGCTCGGCCGTCGGCGGTGGGCTGGTCAACATGGTGCGCGGTCTCGGCACCGCCCTGGGCACCGCTCTGCCGGTGCTCGCGGTCCACCTGGCGGGCCATCAGACCGGCGGCCGGTCGGTGCTCGTCCTGCTCACCCTGGTCGCGGGCGCGGCCGCCACCTTGGCGGCCCGGGTCCGGACCAGCGCGCCGCGCTCCTGAGGAAACGCCGAAGGGTGCGGCGGACGGTGACGTCCGGCCGCACCCTTCAACGGTGGTGCTAGGAGAGTGGCTTGGCGCCGCGCTTGGCCAGCAGCTCGGTGATCAGGTCGATCTCCCCGCGCTGGCCGTTCACCATGGTCTGGGCGAGGCGCTTCTCGACCGCGTTCGTGGCGAGGTCGACGTAGCCCTGGGCCATCTCGACGCCGCCCTTGTGGTGCTCGACCATCAGCTGCAGGTAGTAGACCTCGGCCTCCTGGCCGCTGAGCGAACGCAGCTTGGCCAGCTCGGTGTTGGTCGCCATCCCGGGCATCAGCGAGCCGTCGTGCGGCTCGTACTGATGGTTCATCTTCATCCAGGCCATCGGCTTGGTGCCCGAGTGCTGGGTCAGACCCCACTGGTCGAGCCAGCCCATCATCATGCCCCGCTGGTTGGCCTGGGTGTTGATGATGTCGAAGGCCAGATTGCGGACCTCGGTGTCCTGGGTCCGGTCCCGGACGATGAACGAGAGGTCGATGGCCTGCTGGTGATGGGTCGCCATGTCCCGGGCGAACCCGGCCTCCGCCGACTCCTGTGCGGGCGTCGACGCCACCGAGCCGCTGGCGTCCGAGCCGCCGSCCACCAGCGCGGGCACGCCGAGACCGAGCGCCACGGCGGCCGCCAGCGCGGCGGGCCACCAGAGCCGGTGCCGGCCGGCCTCGGCCGGGGTCACCTCGGCCGGGGCGACCTCGGCCGGGGCCATCTCGTCGGCGGCTACTGCTACTGGGCGGTGCTGCACGACGCCCCCGGCTCCTGGGTCTGCGGGCCCTGCACGTACTTGGTGAAGAAGCTCGCCACCCGGGGGTCGGCCGCGCTGTCGACCTTCAGCTGGGTGCCCCACGCGGTCAGCGTGATGGCGCCCTCCTCCTCCGGGTAGGGGCTCATGAAGGAGTACGGGGTGGTCTTCACCCGGGTGGAGAGCGTGGTGATGTCGTCGGCCGACGCCTTGGTGTTGTAGGTCACCCAGACCGCGCCGTGCTCGAGCGCGTGCACGGCGTTCTCGTTCTCGACCGGCTTGTCGTAGACGGTGCCCATGCAGTTCAGCCAGACCTGGCTGTGGTCGCCGCCGACCGGCGGGGTCTGCGGGTACGTCACCTTGGTCGGGACGTGGTTGCGGGCGAGGTTGTCGAAGGTCTGGACACCGTCGATCGGCGCCTTGGCGGCGGCGGCCTCCTTGTCCTTCTTCTCCTTCGCGTCGAGCGCGATCCACGCGCCGCCGCCCACCATGCCGGCGAGCAGCACGGCGGCTGCGCCGATCGCGATGAACTTGTTGCGGCGGTCGCGGCGCTGCTCCTCGGCGCGCAGCTCGGCTATCCGGGCGCGGCGGTCGGCGGTGGTCGGCCGGACGTTCGACTTGCCCTTGCCGGGCTGCTTGGTCGGCTGCTGCTTGGCGGCGGAACCCATGAAAGTTGTCCTTGTCCCCGTCGAGCGGTGCCCGCTCGGCGGTCTACGGATTGGCAGGGGAAGCGGAGCCGTCCGGGGCTCGGTCGGTCGTGGCCGGCTGGCCTCGGCCGGTCCTCGGACGGTGGGTTCCGCTCAGCTCAGCTGGACCTGGAGCGCGTGTAGGTCGGGCGCCAGGTCCGGGCCNGGGCCGCTCAGCGGTGCGAGCACCGGCGGAGCGGGCAGTGCCTGAGGGGGGATCAGCCGGGCGGGTACCGCGGGTACGGGCTGCGGTGGCGCGTTCGGCAGCTGGGACTCCTGGCCGCAGTACGGATGGCTGGAGCAGCCGCTGCCTGGGCCTGGCTGTCCGCCGTCCACCGTGCACCAGATCAGCGGCAGCCGTTCGGCGCCCTGCCCCTGTTGCGAACGGTGGTGCACGAGCCCGTGTGCGGCGGCCGCGACGGCGACGGGCTGGGCCGTCACCGTGGTCAGCGGCGGCGGGGCGGCCGTCCTGGCGACCGCGTGCGCGCGGCCCGCACACGGCAGGGCCGTGAGCAGGCCCACCAGCAGCAGTACCCACAGCGCAGCGGCGGGGCGGCCGGTGATCGTGGCCCTCCCCGGCTGCGGTGTGTTAGCCCCGGGCGCGGTCATGCGCACATATTAATCAGCCGAACGGGTGAGGGTGGAGCCCCTCGGGGGGTCTCGTTCCCTGCCGCTCACGTCGAGTACGTGCAGTTCGGCACGGTTTCGGCCGGTCCCGACCGGCCGTCGTGGCACTGCGCCCACGGGGTGACCGGTTGTCTCCGATTCCCGGACACCGTCGTTCTCCTTGGGGACAATGACGTCGAGCCCGGGGCCCAGGCCCGCTCGGCAGTCGGCAGACACGGACGAGGAGCAGCCGGATGAGCAACCAGGGCGCACCACCGCAACGCGGCGACGGCTGGTGGCACGAGGTCTACAAGGGCCCGGCCGCCACCCTGCCGGACGCACCGGACACCCCGGACGACGACGCGACGGTGGACGACTGGTTCGACTCGGCGGCCGGGATGATCGGGACTCAGCGCACGGCGGAGGCGGTGCCGGAGGCCGAGGCGGTATCGGGCAGCGACGCTCTGTCGGTGGACGACTGGTTCGACTCGGCGCTCGGGATGATCGGGACGCAGCGCAGCGCCGAAGCGGACGTGGTCACGGGGCCGGACGAGAGCGGTCCGGACTTGGCCGACCAACCTGAGGTCGACCGGTCGGTGGCTGACGAACCGGTAGCTGACGATCTGTCCGCCGACACTTCGGCCGCTGCGCCCGGGCAGCCCCCGCTCCCGGACGAACCGGCCCCTGCGGAAGTACCCGTCGAGGTGCCGGCGGCCGAACCCCTGACCTCCGTCGAGCCGCTGCCGCCTGCCGCCCGCCGAGCGTACGACCAGCAGCCCGTCCCGCACGTCGGCGACCGGCCGCCGACCTACGGCCCCGAGCCGACCGCCGTCGCTCTGGCGGACCCGGACGGGCTCGCCGTCCTGACACCCGACACCGTCCTGGAGGGCGCCCAGTACGGCCCCGCCACGCTGCGGGCGGTCTCGGTCCGGGGCGACTCCGCGCGCTACCGGGGTGAACTGCGCCGGGACGCGCTGCTGATCACCCGGTTCGGCGAGGGGGAGGAGGGCCTGCTGCTCGCCGTAGTGGCCACCACCTCCGCCACGGCCGCACCCTCACCGCTCGCCGCCGAGGCCTGCCGCCAACTGGCCGCCGCGATCGGCCGCAGCCGTACGGAGCTCGCCGCCGACCTGCGCGACGGCGCGCGGGACCGGCTGCGCTACGGGCTCCAGCGCCTCACCACCAGCGCGTTCGCACCGCTGCGCGCCCCGGGAGTGCTGCTGGACGCCGCCTCGGACTCCCAGCTTGACGGCGCGTCCGACACCGCGTCCGAAGGGTCGTCCGCCGGGGCCCTGCACTGTCTGCTGCTCTCGCTCGATCCGGCGGCCACCCACCGCGCCGCCTTCGGGCTCGGCCCGAGCGGGCTGTACCTGCTCCGCTCCGGACACTGGATCGACGCGTACGCGGCCCGGCTGCTGCACCACCCGGACGGTCAACTGCCGTCCCCCGCCGGTCCGTCACCCAAGCCGTTCCGGTTCCGCCTGGTGCCGGCCACCCCCGGCGACATCCTGCTGCTCTGCACCCCCGGCCTGGCCGACCCGCTCGCCGACGAACCGGCCGTCGCCCACTTCCTGGCCAACCACTGGGCCCACCCGCACCCGCCAGGCACGGTCGACTTCCTCCGCCAGATCCAGGTCCGCGCCAAGGGCTACTCCGCCGACCGCACGGCCGCCGCGCTCTGGACGGAGTAACCAGAAAATCCGTTCGCCCGTGTGCTGGTCCGGCCCGAACTAGCCTGACGGCCGGTCAGCGGTGCACGTCGATCTCAGCCGCCCAGGAGTGCCTGGGCCACGGAGGCGACCTGGCCGGCTGCCTCCGCCCGGCTCGCGCCGGGTAGGCCGATCGCGACCGGTACCGCGAGGCCGTCCAGCAGCGCGCGGAGCTGGACGGCCCGGTCGGCCGCACCGTCGGCGGTGAACTCGCCGCCTGCCACGCCCTCCTCGATCAGCGCGACCAGGTCGGCCTGCCAAGGTGCCTCGATCTCCAGCTGCCCCTGCCGGATCTCCGCGCTGGCGGGGGAGCGGCCCCAGACCTCGAGCCAGAGGATCCAGCGCGGATCGCCGGGGCCTTCGGGCAGGTACAACTCCGCGTACGCAGCCAGTCGCTGACGAGCCGTCAGCGCGTGATCGGTCAGGGCGGCGCGGCGCCGTTCGCCGAGCTGCTCCTCGCTCCAGCGCAGGGTCTCCAGCAGCAGCTGGTCCTTGCTGCCGAAGTAGTAGAGCAGGTGCCCGGCGCTCATCTGCAGCTGCTTGCCCAGCCCAGCCATCGTCAGCTTGGCCAGCCCGTGCTCGGCGATCGACGCCCGGGCCGTGGCGAAGACCTCCTCGCGCGGGCGCGCGGGGCGTCGCGTCCGTGGCTCCGCCATCTGCCGTTCCTCCTGCTCAGGGATGGGTCCGGCCAGCTTCTCACGGTCCGGTGGCGGGGTGGCTGCGGTAGGAGTTTGAACAGATTGTTTGCAATAAACCGTTGTCAACGAATGCCATGGTCGCCTACCGTGAGGCCATGACCGAGGACAGCAAGGTGCAGCTCTCCGCCCCGTTCGACGTGCCGGACGTGGCCGAGGCGCACGAGAAGCGGCAGTACCCGGCCCTGGTCCGGATCACCGAGCGCCACGCCCACGGCGAAGCCCGTGACCGCTGGGAGGAGCGGCGGATGCCGCTCGGCCCGGTGGACGCCTGGCGGCGGGTGGTGATGCTCGCCGGCGGCAGCGAGGTCCCCGAGGAGGGTGAGGCGCCGGTCGACGCGGACGACCTGGCGGCCGCGCTGGCACTGGTGCAGTGGGCCCGGGCGGAGGTGGACGAGTGGGAGCTCGGCCTGCTGGAGATGGCGCGCGGCCGGGGGCTGACCTGGCAGCAGATCGCCGTCAACCTCGGCCTCGGCTCGGCCCAGGCGGCCCGGCAGCGGCACCTGCGGCTGACCGAGCGATCGCTGGGTCAGTCGGCGGGCTGAGCGGCCGTCAGTTCGCGGCGCCGGCCGTGCAGGTCGAGGGGCTGCGGGCGCGCCGCGAGGCGGCAGCCCAGGCAGTCGGGGTGGTGGGAGGTGTCCCTGACGCGCCAGTCCCACTGCTCGGCCGGCCGCGGGCCGCTCGGCTTGCCCCAGCCCGCGAGGTGCAGCAGCCAGCTGGCCAGCGCACCCGCGCAGACCAGCCCGGCGCCGAGCCAGACGCCCGGCAGCCAGGCCGCGCACATCGCGACGCCGGCCGTGCCGAATCCCGCGAACACCAGGGCGGAGCCGGTCCACCCCGCAACGGTGTGGCCCATGTCGTGGTGGCCGTGCATCCCGCTCATCTGCGCACTCCTTCGTCATGCTGGGGGTCCGGGGCGAGCCCGTCGATTTATCTCACGTGCTAAGTATCTTAGACTCTAAGGAGATTTCAGGTGGAGGGCAAGCCCCGTCCGGCCGCATCCCCGGCGCAGGCCCTGGCGGCCATGGACCAGCTGATCGCGCTCAGCCTGGTCAGCCAGCAGGACATCGCGCAGCGCCTCGGCCTCGGGGTCACCGACCTCACCTGCCTCGGCCACATCCTCGGGGCGAGCGAGCAGCCCATCACCGCCGGAGAACTGGCCGACCGCGCCAACCTGACCACCGGCGCCGTCACCGGCGTGCTCAACCGCCTCGAACGCGCGGGGTACGCCCGCCGGGCCGCCGACCCGGCCGATCGACGACGCGTCAGAATCGTCGCCGACGAGACCGCCGCCGCCCGGCTGTACGCGGTCTACGAGCCGTTCTACCTCCGCATGAACGAACTCTTCGCCGACTACACGCCCGACGAAGTCGCCGTCCTGTCCGACTGGTTCACCCGCGCCACCGCCCTGATGGGCACCCGCCTCGACGAGATCCGCACGGCCAACCAAGCCTGAACGGGCCCAAATTGCTGGTGTTGCGGCCGAGCTCGCGGTGGAAGACGTACACGATCAAGGTGCAGCTCGACCCGGCGTATGCGGGTGACGGCAGTGATGTGAGGAACCAGGCCAAGGTCGCCACGGACAGCGCCGACCCGGACCAGAGCAACAACGCCTCCGACGCCTCGACCGGCACCCTGCCCGGCCCGGGCCCCGGCCCGAACCCCCCGGCTCTGGCCAAGGCGGACGTCGCGATCACCAAGAAGCCGGTCGGGACCAAGCGGGTCGCGCCGGGTGACGTGTTCGACTACACGATCACCGTGACCAACAATGGTCCTACGTCCGACAGTTACAACGTGGTCCTCACCGACTAGCTGCCGAGGCCACTGACCTACGCCTCATCCCGGCCGGCCGGGTGCGCCGTGGATGCCGCGAATCTGGCGGTCACCTGCCCGGCCAAGGGCCGTCTGAAGGTGGGTGAGAGTTCGCCTACGTCCTCACCGCCCGCCTGGATCCCTCCTACCTGGGCGACGGCACCGACATCATCAACCGTGCCGTGGTCCACGCCGACAACACCGACCCAAACCCCGCCAACGACGAGGACACCGCCCTCCTGCCGGACGGGGGCCGGCCCGCCCCGCACACGAGGGACATGGCGGCCCAGGCGATGCTGCCCAAGGACACCGTCCTGCCCGGCGAAACGGTCGCTCTGACCGGCCGGATCAGGAACCACGGGCCGTCCACCCACATCGGTGAGGCCACCTTCGCGGTCACCCTGCCCGCACAGCTCTCCTGCGGCCAGGACCTGCCCGGCCACTGCACCGCGGACACCCCACAGCGGGCGACCTGCAAGTTCCCCGCGGGCATCCTTCCGCAGCCCCGCACCGGAAACCGCGCCGCGCAGGACGGTTACGTGGACACCGAGTTCGCCCTGCGGGTGTCCCCGGACGTCGCCGGCGGCCAGACCCTCACCGGAAAGGTCCGCGTCAGCGACCCGATCGACCGCAACCCCGACAACGACGAGGACACCTACACCCTCCGCATTGGCGAGCCTGCCGCCGACCTCGCGCTGACCAAGTCCGCCGGCTACCCGGCCGGCAAGACCCAGGCCGACCCCGGCGACACGTTCAGCTACACCCTCACCACCACCAACCACGGCCCGTCCACCGCGGTGAACGCCAAGGTCGTCGACCCGCTGCCGGCCGCGCTCTCCTTCGTCTCCTCCCCGGACGGCTGCACCGCGAGCGGCAGGACCGTCACCTGCGGATCGACCGCGCGGCTCGCGCCGGGTGACAAGGCGGTCCATCGCATCGTTGTCAAGCTCGACCCCGCCTACGCGGGCAACGGCAAGGACGTCGACAACATCGCCACCGCCTCCTCCGACACCCTCGACCCCGACCAGAGCAACAACAGCAACAAGCCCGGCATCAACGGCCCCGACGGCGGCCCGCTCCACACCGGCAAGGCCAAGCCGAAGCCGCTTCCGCACACCGGCGTCGCCGTGACCGTCGTTGCCGCGACCGGAACGCTCCTGGTGGTGGTCGGACTCGGCTGCCTCGCATTCGCCGGACGGCGCGGACGGCGCGGACGGCGCGGCCCGGCGTAGCGGTCACGCAGCGGGCCCGGAACGGCACAGCCGTTCCGGGCCCGCAGCCGTATCCGCGCCCAAGCCCCGCGCAGCGGCCGCAGCCGCCAAGCGGCCGCACGACGATGCCCCGATCGGATGATCGGCCCGGGGCGCGGCCGCCGGGTTGCGCACAACCCGCCCCAGTCCCGGCACAGTTGCGGCAAGCGCATCGGCACGACCCGTGCGGCGCGCGCTCTGGGAGGTCGAGGCTTTGGCCAGTTCGAACGCGCGGTGGCAGAACGCGCTCGTGATCGCCGCACTACCGGTGGCCGCATGGTGCTGCCCGCCGTCGCCACGGCCGCCGTGCCCGCCGAAGCCCCGGCACCGCCACCGGCCGTGGTAGCGGTGTCGATCGACGCAGGCGACGCGCAGGCCCGCGCAGGTGGCACCCTCAGTTACACCGTCCGGGTACGCAACGACAGTGATCAACCCATCGCCGCGGCGGAGGTCTCCCAGATGCTCCGGCCCTCCCTCGAACCCCGCACCGCCGGACAGGGCGGGCAGGTCGGCGCCACCCAGGTCACCTGGACCGCCGACCTGCCGCCCCGCCGCGACGTCACGCTCACCCTGACCGCCGGGGTGACCAAGAACACCGCCCACGCTGACAAGCTGGTGACCACGGCCTGCGTGCGCACCGAACCGGGACGACCGCTGGCCGGTTGCGCCTCCAGCCGCCTCGCCTGGGCGCAGAACGACGATACGGTCCGGCCGATGGCCACCCTCGCGGCGGCTGGTACCGCCGTGGTCCTGCTGGCAGGTGGCGGGTACGCCGTACGCGCGCGTCGGCGCAGGGCGGTCGGAGCGGCGACCGAGACCGACTGACGGCCCTGGCCGTGTGGTCGGCCGCTTCACCTACCGTGCACCGGTTCTGTCGGATGGCCAGCTGTTTCCGTTCCGGTCGGGAAGTGCGGATATCATCCGGCGCGAGCGGTGATGATCACCGCTGACCACTGGGGGGATTTCATGCGTACGCACACCAAGGGCCTGCTCGCCCTGGCGTTCAGCCCGGTGCTCGCCCTGACGTCCGGGGCCTCGGGCGCCGCGGCCGACAGCCGGGGGCTGGAGATCGCCGTGCCGGCCTATGTGTGGCCGGGGGACCCAATGCTGACGGGACTTCAGACCACGTCGTCCGCCGCGTCCGTGGTGGTGCTCAACCCGGGGAACGGGGACACCCCGTTCAACGCCGCCTGGCAGGCGCAGGCCGAAACCCTGCGCAGTGGGAGCACAGCGACGGGCTCGAAGACCAAGGTGCTCGGTTACGTCCACACCGACAATGCCGCCCGTCCGCTCGCCGACGTGAAGGCGTCCGTAGACAACTACCTGAAGACCGCCGACGGCAAGCTGCACGTCGACGGCATCTTCTTCGACGTGGTCAGCCGCGACTGCGGCCCGGGGAACAGCTCCCGCGACTACTACCTGGCGCTCCGTCAGTACGTGCAGAGCACCGTCGACGCGCTCGACCCGGCCGTCCAGGAACTGGTGGTGGACAACCCGGGCACCGCGATCGCCGACTGCTACCTGGAGTCCGGCCACCGCACCGCCGACACCTTCGTGACGTACGAGGGTACCTATGCCGACTACACCAGCGCGGGCTGGCTCGGCGGGAACGTCTTCAACCTGACGGCCGGCTACTGCTCGGGCGCCGCCTTCGACTCGAGCGGTACCGCCTTCTGGCACCTGGTCTACGGCGTGCCGGGCGCGCCCAAGATGCGGACCACGCTCGACACCGCCTTCGCCCGCGGCGCGGGCTACGCCTACGCCACCGACGACGTACTCGCCAACCCTTGGGATGCTGCACCGAGTTGGGGTTTCAGTGCGCAGACCTCGTACGCCGCCACCATCGGCTGATACCAGCGGTGCACCGAAGGGGTGGGGCACTCGAGGTGCCCCACCCCGCGACCGTCAGGCCTTCGGCTGCTGCTGGGTGATGCGGTGGATGCGGCCGGTGGGCCGCCCATCCCACCGAGCGAGCCGCATCTCGCCCAATGCCCCGCCGAACTTCGCGCCGCTTGATTTATCACCCAACTGGGTGGCAACCAGGTGTGGTTCCCGCCCAACGGTGTCCTGAATACGCATAGTTCGAAGCATGACCACAGCTGCAGTAGCCGCCGCAGAGCAAATTTCCTGCCCCACGTGGTGCGAAGAGTCCCACGACCCACAGCCAATGCATCCGGGCGACGTGCTGCACATGGCATCCGTCGATGGCGGCGTTGCAGTGCCCCGCTTTTCCGGGAAGGGTTGGCTGGAGCTCTACTTCTCGTTGGTCAGTGAACGCCGAGGTGACGGGTCGTTCACGCCTCCATTTATCGAGGCAAGCATGGAAGCGCCAGAGACGATCGGCCGAATGTATACCCAGGACGCGGCGGAGAAGGTCATTGCCGGTCTTGAGGCGGCTGCCGATGGACTTCGGACCTATCTCGGCTCGTTGCCGGCAACGGCGGACTGGGTCGACGAGCACCTCAAGAGGTCTTGACGGATCGTCATGTCGGGTCGCGTACGCAACCCGACATGGCCGTTTCCAGTACCTATCCGTCGAGTGCCAGGCCGGTGCCCATCATGGCTGCCCCGGCGGGCTCCGGGAGGTGGGCGGTACCCGGCGTTGATCTGCCGGTGTCCAGTGCCCGACTGCGAGTGTGACCCGTGGCCCCGCTTTCGACTCGTTCACTCCGAAGGGCCGGTCTCATGAAGAGTCGATATATGCCGAAGCTACTGCCGCCGGTCGGCGCGGCGAAGCCAATGTGGGGCGCCTGGGACCTCAAGAACGGCGACTGGGTCCGGGTCCCGTCGCCGGACCGCAGGCCGGAGTGGTTCACTTCTGAGGACCGAGTCGACGCCTGGGCCATTCAACAGGCAACCACCAACACCTCCAAGAATCGATCGCCTACAGCGACTCGGCAGGGTCATCAGTCTGGGCCACGCCCTTGACCGTGGTCATGGCCGTGGCCCAGTGTGCAGTCGGGGTCGGGCCGTACATGGTGCCCCCAAGCGTCAGGCGGTCCGACCCCGGCACCCATCAAGATCATCTGGGAGGCCTCAGGAGATGATCTCGTAGAGGGCTTCCATAGATCCGGGAGGCTCTCTGACCAGCAGAAACCTCAGGCCTTCGGCTGCTGTTGCGTAATGCAGTGGATGCCGCCGCCGTTGGCGAAGATCTCGCGGGCGTCGACCAGTTCGACCTTGCGGCCGGGGTACGCCTCGGCGAGCAGGTCGGCGGCGGTCTGGTCGCGCGGGTCGTCGAAGGCGCAGAGGATGACGGCGCCGTTGGCGACGTAGTGGTTGATGTAGGAGTAGTCGACCGGCTCGCCGTCCTCGTCCGTGAGGACGGTGGGGGCGGGGAGTTCGATGACCTCCAGCGGACGGCCCTGGGCGTCGGTGGCGGCGCGCAGGATGGCGACCAGCTCCTGGCAGACCTCGTGGTCCGGGTGCGCGGGGTCGGGCTGGACGTGGGCGACCACGACGCCGGGGCGGACGAAGGAGGCGACGATGTCGATGTGCCCTCGGGTGCCGAACTCGTCGTAGTCGCGGGTGAGTCCGCGCGGCAGCCAGATCGCCTTGGTGGTGCCGAGCTGGGCGTGCAGCTCCGCCTCGACGGCCTCCTTGGTCCAGTCGAAGTTGCGCCCCTCGCCGAGCTGGACGGTCTCGGTGACCAGGACGGTGCCCTCACCGTCGACGTGGATGCCGCCGCCCTCGTTGATCAGCCGGGAGGCGAAGCGCTGGACACCGGTCAGGCCGGTGATCTCCTCGGCGATGTGCTGGTCGTGCTCCCAGCGGGCCCAGGACTGGGCGCCCCAGCCGTTGAACACCCAGTCGGTGGCCGCGAGTTCGCCGGAGTCGTTGATCAGGAAGGTCGGTCCGATGTCCCGCATCCAGGCGTCGTCCAGCGGCCGCTCGACCAGCTCGACCTCGGCGGAGACGTAGCGCCGGGCCGCGTCCAGTTCGCCGGTGTTGACGATCAGGGTGACCGGCTCGTACCGGACGATGGTGTTGGCCACCCGGGCCCAGGCCTCCCGCGCGGCGTGCAGGTGCTCGGGGCTGTCGAAGGTCGGGTTGTCGGTGGGGAACGCCATCCAGGTGCGCTCGTGCGGGTGCCATTCGGCGGGCATCCGGAAGCCGAGCGCGGCGGGGGTGTTGGTCATTTGGGTCAAATCCTATGTGGTCAGAGGAAGTACAGGCGGCTGAGGGAGACCGAGTCGGCCGGTTCGGAGCGGAGCGGCGAGCCGTCCAGCGAGACCAGCCCGGTGTCGGACTCGACCTGGACGTTGCCGATCCGGGCGTTGCGCACCATGTCGCGCGGCCCGATGCCCCGGGTGTTGCGGACTCCCACCCGGCGCCTGCGGGTGGGGAGTTGGTCGGCCATCCGGTCCAGGTACGCGCCGTCGGCGGCTGCCTGGGCGACGAAGGCGACGGAGATGTCGGCGGCGGTGGCCCCGTGGGAGCCGAACTGGGGGCCGAGGACGAGGGGTTCGCAGCGGTCGGTGGAGGCGTTGGGGTCGCCGGTGACGCCGTAGGCGGGGAATCCGGCCTTGAGGATCAACTGCGGTTTGGCGCCGAAGTGGTCGGGGCGCCAGAGGACGATGTCGGCGAGTTTGCCGATTTCGATGGAGCCGACTTCGTGGGCGAGGCCGTGGGCGATGGACGATGTCGGCGAGTTTGCCGATTTCGATGGAGCCGACTTCGTGGGCGAGGCCGTGGGCGATGGCGGGGTTGATGGTGAGTTTGGCGATGTAGCGCAGGACGCGTTCGTTGTCGTCGCCGCTCTCGGCGGTGCCGAATCCGCCGTCGAGAGGGCCGAGTTCGTGCTTCATCTTGCCRGCCATGGCGAAGGTGCGGCGGACGGTTTCGCCGGCCCGGCCCATGCCCTGGGCGTCGGAGGAGGTGATGCCGATGACGCCGAGGTCGTGCAGGACGTCTTCGGCGCCCATGGTGCCGGCGCGGATGCGGTCGCGGGCCATGGCGGCGTCGCCGGGGAGGTCGACCTTGAGGTCGTGGGCGGAGACGATCATGCCGAAGTGCTCGCCRAGGGCGTCSCGGCCGAAGGGGAGGGTGGGGTTGGTGGAGGACCCGATGACGTTCTCCACGCCCGCCATCTTGAGGACGTTGGGGACGTGTCCGCCGCCGCAGCCCTCGATGTGGAAGGCATGGATGGTGCGGCCGTCCAGGACGCGCAGGGTGTCCTCGACGGAGAGGCACTCGTTGAGGCCGTCGGTGTGCAGGGCCACCTGCACGTCGTACTCCTCGGCCACCCGCAGCGCGGTGTCCAGCGCCCGGGTGTGGGCGCCCATGTCCTCGTGCACCTTGAACCCCGACGCCCCACCCTCAGCCAGCGCCTCGATCAGCGGCGCCGGATCCGAGGACGAACCCCGACCCAGGAACCCGATGTTGACCGGCCACGCGTCGAAGGAGTTGAACGCGTGCCGCAACGCCCACGGCGAGTTCACCCCTACCCCCCACGCCGGGCCGAACTCCTGCCCGATGATCGTGGTGACGCCGGAGGCCAGCGACGCCTCCATGATCCGCGGGGAGAGCAGGTGCACGTGCGTGTCGATGGCACCCGCTGTCGCGATCAGCCCCTCCCCCGAGACGATCGCCGTCCCCGTCCCGACCACCACATCCACACCGTGCAGGGTGTCTGGGTTGCCGGCCCGTCCGATCGAGGCGATCCGGCCGTCGATCAGGCCGATCGAGGTCTTCCGGATGCCCAGCACCGCGTCGATCACCAGCACGTTGCTGATCACCACGTCACAGGTGTCCCGCACGGCGGCCGCCTTCAGCAGCATCCCGTCCCGCGCGGTCTTGCCGAACCCCGCCAGGAACTCGTCCCCCGGCGCCTGCGAGTCGGACTCGACCCGGATGATCAGACCGCTGTCCCCGAGCCTGATCCGGTCACCGGCCCGGGGACCGTGCACCGCGATGTAGTCCTCCGCGTCGATGCCGCCCCCGGCCACCCCGCCCGGGCGGCCGTGACAACCTGCGGAGTCGAAGACGCTGCCACTCATGCCTGCTCCTGAAAGTGCGTCAAATAGCCGGTCGCACGTGCCTTTGCCAGCGCGGATTCCTTCGCCCCGGGCGCATCCAGCGGGCCGTCCACCAGACCAGCGAAACCGATCGCCACCCGCGCCCCGCCGATCGGCAGCAGGCCCACCTCCACCACGGCGCCGGGGTCGAACCGCACCGAGGAGCCCGCCGGGGCGGCGAGCCGGTAGCCGTAGGCGGCGGCCCGGTCGAAAGCCAGCCGGGGGTTGACCTCGAAGAAGTGGAAGTGCGAGGTGACCGAGACCGGCACCGCCGCGGTGTTGAGCACCGGGAGTCGCACCTCCGCCTCGGCCGGCCGGTAGCCCGCTCCGTCCCCCGGCAGGGCCGCGCCGGGTGCGCCGTTCCCCAGCGAACCCCGGGCCCGGAACGGGTCGTCGATGACGCAGAGCCGCGTCCCGTCGTCGAAGACCGCCTCCACCTGAAGGGTCGTCACCACGTCCGGCACGCCGGGCAGCACGTCCTCGGCGGTGAGCACGGAGCGCCCGGCCTCGATCGCCTCGGCCAGCCGCCAGCCGTCCCGGGCCGCCTCGCAGACGGTGTCCGCGATCAGCGCGTGCACCTCGGGGATGTTCAGTTTCAGGCCCCGGGCCCGGCGGGCCCTGGCCAGCTCGGCCGCCGTGAAGATCAGCAGCCGGTCCCGCTCGGTCGGTGTCAGTCGCATCGCGCGTCTCCTAGGCTGCCGGCGTGCCGGGCTGGTCGTGGGTGGAGCAGTGGATCCCACCGCCACCGGAGGCGATGTTGTCGATGACGACCGGCACGATCTCCCGGCCGGGGAAGTGGTCCCGCAGGAGCTGCTGGGCCCGGTCGTCGGCCTTGGCGTCACCGAACCGGGGCAGGAACAGCGCCTTGTTGGCGACGTAGAAGTTGATGTACGAGGAGACGAACGCGTCGCCGCGCCCGGTGATCCGGTCCGGATCGGGCTGCGGCAGGTCGATCACCCGCAGCTGCCTGCCGTGCGCGTCCGTGGCGCTCTTCAGCACCTCCCGCGCCTGGGCGGCCGAGCGCGACCAGACATCGGCGGGTGCGCCCGGGAACGGCTGGTCCAGCAGGACGACGCCCGGCGCCGCGAACCGCACCAGGCAGTCCACGTGCGCGTCGGTGATGTCCTGGTCCCGCACCCCGGCGAACCAGAGCACCTTGGTGACGCCCAGCGCCTTCTTGAGCTCGGCCTCGATCTCGTCCCGGCTCTTCCCTGGGTTGCGGCGCTCATTGACCACCGAGCTCTCGGTGACCAGCAGCGTCCCCTCGCCGTCGGTCTCGAACGAGCCGCCCTCGGCGACCAGCGGCGTCCGGACCCGCTCGACCCCGTACTTCCCGAGCACGGCGGCCGCCAGCGCCGTGTCGTTGCCGTGCTCCTTCTGCTTCTCGCCCCAGCCGTTGAAGTTGAAGTCGACGCCCTTGAGCGTGCCGGAGTCCTCGACGAAGACCGGCACGGTGTCCCGGGCCCACAGGTCGTCGACCGGCAGCGGGACCACCTCGACGCCGTTGCCGCACGCGTTCTGCGCCGCGTCCAGCTGCCCGGGACGGGCGAACATCACCACCGCCTCGTAGCCCGCGACGGCCCGGGCCAACCGCGCGATGTCCCCGCGCACGTCAGACAGTTGGTCACCCCAGATACCGGTGGAGGCGGGCCAGGACATGAAGGTCCGGGTGTGGCTCTCCCACTCCGCGCCGAACCGGCGGCCGGGCGTCGGCCCTGGCTGGCCACTACCCGGTGCGGCCGGCTCGGAGGCCCTCGGCGGCAGCGCCTGGTCGCCTTCCTCCGGCGCGGCACAGGCGGCGGCCCCAAGGGTGAGCAGTCCGGCGCCGGCTGCGGCGCGCAGCACCGTCCGGCGGGAGGCGGAAAAGGGCATGATCGGGTCTGACACGGAGTCACTCCGGTGAATGAGGGTGGGTGTGAGGAAGGCAGGCGCGTCGCTACGACAGCGGTTCCTGCATCGTGGAGCAGTGGATGCCGCCGCCCCCGGCCATCAGGCGGTCGACGTCGAGCTGGACCACCTCACGTCCGGGGAACGCCTCCGCGAGGGTGCACCGGGCGGCCTCGTCCTTGGCCCGGTCGCCGAACTGGGCAGTGATCACGGCCCCGTTGACGACGTGGAAGTTGAGGTAGGAGTCGACGAACTTCGAGTCTCGCGAGCGGACGGTGTCGGGGCCGTCCACCCGGATCACCCGGAGCCGCCGACCCCTGGCGTCGGTGGCCCGGGAGAGGATGTCGAACTGCTCGCGGGCGTCCCGGGCCCAGACGTCATGGCGGTCCGTCGGGGGCAGCTGCACCATCACCGTGCCGGGGCCGATGAACCGTGAGGTGACGTCGACATGGTTGTCGGTGATGTCCCTGCCCTTGATCCCGGGGACCCAGATCATCTTCTCCGCGCCGTACACGTCGAGGACGGCGTCCTCGATCTCGTCCCGGCTCATGCCCCGGTTGCGGTTCTTGTTCACCAGGCTGCTCTCGGTGGCGAGCAGGGTGCCGTCCCCGTCCGTCTCGACCGAGCCGCCCTCACCGACGAAGTCGGCGTACGAGAAAGGGAGTTCGAGCAGCTCGGCGATGCCCCGGGCCACCTCCGCGTCGTCCTGGTGCGTCTGCTTCCCGCCCCAACCGTTGAAGTTGAGACCGACGGCGTCCCGCCGTCCACGGTCGTCCCGCCGGAACACCGGTGCCGTGTCCCGCATCCACAGGTCGTCGGTGGGGACATCGGCGGTCACGGTGACGGTGGGGCCGCAGTGGGACCGGGCCTCGCGGACGCTGTAGTCGTCCGGGGCGCACACGGTCACCGGCTCGAACCGGGCGATCGTCCGGGCGATCAGCGCGATGTCCTCCTGGACGCCGGCCAGCTGTCGGCCCCAGACGCTCTTGCGGGACGGCCAGGACATCCAGGTACGGGCATGCGGGACGTCGTCGGGCTCCACCCGCCACTCGCGCGGGCCGGACACCCGAGCGGGTTCGGCTCCGAAGAGGCGACTGAGGAAGGAGCGGTCGTCGTTCATGCGGATCTCCAGGTTCAAGAATTGCACCTGCGGCCGGAACCGCATCCCCACTCTCGCACTGACTGAAATTTCAGTCAAGATTCCACAGATGGGCATGCGCATGCCCCGGACCCCATGCGGTCCGGGGCATTCACGCTCGGCACTCAGCCGCGCAGCCGCTCCAGTTCACTGTCGATCGCGCCGGCCATCAGCTCGCGCGCGTGCTCCATCGGCAGGCTGCCGCTGAGCCAACGGACGCTCAGACCCTCCAGCAGCGCGGTCAGCCGCTCGGCGGAGGCGGCCAGAGCGGCGGCGCCGTTCATCGGCCGCACCCGGCCCAGCAGTTCCGCCACGTCCTGCACCCAGACCAGGGTGGCCCGGGCCACGTCCTCCCGGAGGTCGGGGTCGAACACGGCACTCGCCCGAAGCTCGCCCCACGCGGTGCTGTTCTCCCGCACCTCGGGGATGTCCTGGAACTCCAACAGCAGGGTCTGCTCCAGCTCACCCCGGGCGTCCAGCGGCGGCGCGTCCGCCGCGCGCTCCGCGGTGTAGCGATCGGCCCGGTCGTTGATGAACTCCAACGTCGACCGGAGGATCCCCGCCCGGTCCTTGAAGTGGTAGTAGATCAGCGCCGTGGACACGCTCGCCTCCGCGGCGAGCTCCTCCACGCGCAGCCCTCGGACACCGCGCCGGGCGATCACCCGCGCGGCCGCTTCCATGATCAAGGTTCGACGGTCAGCCACAAGGGATCACCCTACCCGGGGGGCACCGCCCGATCGACAGGGTGGGCTGACTGAAATTTGGGTCAGGATATGCTCCGCACACCCTCACCCGCTCCACCCGCTGGGAGTCCGCATGATCACAGAGCCCTTCGGCACCCCGTCACCCACGGCGTTCCAGGCGCTGTCCCCGGACGACCCCCGCGAGGTGGGCGGCTACCGCCTCTGTGCCCGGCTCGGCGCGGGCGGCATGGGCCGGGTCTACCTCGCCTACACACCGGGCGGGCGGCCCGTCGCCCTCAAGGTGGTCCGGCCCGAGCTCGCCGAGGACCTGGAGTTCCGCAGCCGGTTCGCCCAGGAGGTCGCCAGCGCCCGGCGCATCCACGGCCTGTACACCGCCCAGGTGGTCGACTCCGGCACCGACGCCGTCACCCCCTGGCTGGCCACCACGTACGTACCGGGGCCCTCCCTGCACCAGGTGATCCACCGTCACGGTCCGCTCCCCGAACGGACCGTCCTGCTGCTGCTCGCCGGTATCGCCGAGGCCTTGCAAGTCATCCACCTCGCCGGTGTGGTGCACCGTGACCTCAAGCCCGGCAATGTCCTGGTCGCCGCCGACGGTCCCCGGGTCATCGACTTCGGCATCGCCCGCGCCGCCGACGCCCACCCGCTGACCGCCACCGGCCTGCGGATCGGGTCGCCCGGCTTCATGGCCCCGGAGCAGGCCCTCGGCCTGCCTGCCACTCCGGCCACTGATGTCTTCGCCCTGGGCGCCCTGATCTGCTGGGTCGGCTCCGGCACGTCACCGTTCGGCGACGGGCCGGGGGCGACCGCCCTCTACCGGGCGGTCCACGAGGAACCCGACCTCACCGGTCTGCCGGCCGGCCTGCACGACCTGGTCCGGAGCTGCCTGGCCAAGGCCCCCGGACACCGCCCCGGCACCGCCCAGCTGATCGAGTGGGTCCGCGACCATCCGGCCACCGGCGGCGAGCTCCGCTTCGCCGAGGGCTGGCTGCCCCAGCAGGTCAGCACCACCGTCCTCGGCCACACCGACCTGCCGACCACACCGTCCGTCCCCGATGCCGACCTGACCCCGACCGCGCGTGTCCTCCTCCCGGAACCCACGCGCCTCATGGAGCCGGCCCCCGGCAGACGCGCGGCTCGCCGGCGCCGACCGGTCCGGACCCCGCTCCTGGTGACCGCCGCCCTGCTCGTCGGCGCGGGCGGCACGTTCGTCCTGCTCGACCTGGACGAGCCCGCTGCTCCGGACTCCGCCGCGCAGGCAGCCGCCCCGTCGCCCACGCCCTCGCCGTCCCTGTCCCCGTCCACGTCCGCCCAGCCCGGTTACGTGGCGGTCCACAGCGACCTCGAACTCACCTCGCCCGACTCTTCCTTCGAGTTCGACCTCAGCGCCGGAAAGGTGGCCCCGCAGGACGCCTCGACCTGGTATCTGGGCCGCCACGCAGGTGAGTTCTACCTGCCCGACAGCAGCGTCGCCTACGTCGCCCCGGCCGACCGGCTCACCCTTGACGAGTGCGTCAAGGGCATCGAGACCCGGCCGGTCTCCACCGTGCCGTTCGGCTCCGGCTTCTGTCTCCGCAGCCCGGCCGGGACCGACATCGCCCTCGTACGGGCCGTCAGCCCGGCAGCATCGGACGACAGCCCGGTCAGGATCATCGTCACCACCTACCGCCGCACGGCCTGAGCCACTGTCAGGTGCCCGATCGGGCAGTGGACGGTGCCCTGCCGCAGGCTTCCCGGCAGTCCGACGGCTCTGCTGGAATGTTCGGCGGATGGATGGCGGGCGCTGCTGCCACTCAGCGCTCGGCGTCGATCCGGCCCGTATCCACTCAGGAGGCGCGATGCGACGACGCACGCTCATCACCGGCACGCTGCTCGGCGCGGCGGCCGCCGCGGTACCGCTCTCGGCCCGCGCCGCGACCACGGTGACGGTCGGTTCCCTGAACGACCTTCAGAAGGCCATCGACCGGGCGGTCCCCGGCGACCGGATCACGCTGGCCGACGGCACGTACACCGTCCCGTCAGGAGGCTCCATCCGGGTCTCCGGCCGGAACGGCACCGTCGACGCGCCGATCACCATCCTCTCGCAGTCCCGCGGCGGTGCGGTGCTGCAGGGCGAACGCGGCTTCGTCTTCAGCGACTCCGGCAACATCACGGTCAGCGGGTTCGCCTTCCGGCAGCGCACCACCCTGGAGATCCCGGCGAGTTGCCCGCGGATCCGGCTGACCCGCAACGACTTCCGGTTCGCCGACATCAGCGGGCTCGACTGGGTGGTGGTGCGGGGCGACGACGCCAAGATCGACCGGAACCGCTTCCACGACCGGACGACCGAGGGCATCTTCCTCGTGGTCGACGGTCCCGGCTCGACCGCCATGGCGCAGCGCCCGCAGATCCTCCGGAACCACTTCCGCGACCACAGCTACTCCGGTGCCAACGGCGGCGAGTCGATCCGGCTCGGGGTCAGCAGCCGGGCGCTCGCCGACGCCGACGCGCTGGTGGAGTACAACCTGTTCGAGCGCTGCGACGGGGATCCCGAGGCCGTCTCGGTGAAGTCCTCGGGCAACACCGTCCGGTACAACACCATCCGCGACAGCCGTGGCGGGATCGTGCTGCGGCACGGCAACGGCACGACGGTGGAAGGCAATTACCTGCTCGGCGGCACCGACGGCCTGCGGCTCTACGGGAACGACCACCTGGTGGTGAACAATCTGCTGGCCGGTCTGTCCGGCCGCGCCCTGGTCATCGGCAGCGGCACCACCCGCGACCACCACGACGGCGAGAGCACCGAGGAGCGCCAGGGCAACGACGCCTGCGACCGCGCGGTGATCGCGTACAACACCCTGGTGGGCAACGCCCGGACGCTCTCGGGCGAGACCCGGGACTACCCGCCGCGGGACGTGGTGGTCGCCGACAACATCCTGTCCGCCGGCACCGGCAGTCTGGTCGCGATGGCGGCGACCTCCGGCTTCACCTGGCGGAGCAACATCCTGTGGGGCGCAGCGGCCAACGGCACCATCCCGTCCACCGGCTACCGCCGGGTCGACCCGCTCCTGCGCAAGGAGTCCGACGGGGTGTACCGGCTGTCGGCCGGCAGTCCCGCGATCAACGCGGCGACGCTGGCCGCTCCGGCCGTGACCCAGGACCTCGACGGCCACCCGCGCGGCAGCAGCCGCGACATCGGCGCCGACGAGTACACCACCCTCGCCCCGCTCCGCCGACCCCTCACCCCGGCCGACGTGGGCCCCGACGCCAACTGACCGGCGTCACCGGCCGACCCGCTGTGGGGCGGTTCGGCCGGTGCGCGCCACTGACGGTCCGTCAGGCCTTCTTCACCACGCTCGACTTCAGCTGCATCGGGCCGAACCCGTCGACCTTGCAGTCGATGTCGTGGCCGTCCACCCCGTCGACCAGCCGGATGTTGCGGACCTTGGTGCCCGCCTTGATCCCCGACGGGCTGCCCTTGACCTTGAGCGCCTTGACCACGGTCACGGTGTCACCGTCGGCGAGCACGTTGCCGACCGCGTCCTTGATCACGCGCTCGCCGGAGGCCGGGGCGGCGGCACTCTCGGCCGCGTTCGGGGCCCACTCGTGGCCGCACTCCGGACAGACCATCAGGGCGTCCATCTCGTAGGTGTACTCACCGGAGCACTTCGGGCACGCAGGCAGGTTCTCGCTCATGTGGCCAGAATATCCGACCTGGTCAGCCCACCTGCGCGGTGTCCCGGGCCCGCTCCCCCGCCGAGGTCGGCGTCGGCGTCGGCACCACCGGCGCGGGAAGGTGCGCGCCCTCGATGTCGACGTCGGGCACCAGCCGGTCGAGACCCCGGGGCAGCCACCAGGCGCGGCGGCCGAGCAGTGCCATCGCGGCGGGCACCAGGGCCATCCGGACCACGAAGGCGTCGATCAGCACGCCGACGGCGAGCGCGAAACCGATCGACTTGATGATCGGGTCGTGGTTGAAGACGAAGCCACCGAAGACCGCGACCATGATCAGTGCGGCGGCGGAGACCACCCGCCCGCTCCGGGCCACGCCGTGGATGATCGCGGCGGCCGCGTCCTCGGTCTGCTCGTGGTGCTCGCGCATCCGGCTGACCAGGAAGACCTCGTAGTCCATCGCCAGCCCGAACAGCACGCCGATCAGGAGCACCGGCAGGAAGGCGGTCACCGGCCCGGCCGAGGGGATGTCGAGCAGGCCGTTGAGGTGACCGTTCTGGAACACCCAGACGGTGACGCCCAGCGAGGCGGCGATCGACAGCAGGAAGCCGAGCGCGGCCTTGACCGGGATCAGCAGCGACCGGAATGCGATGGTCAGCAGGATCAGCGCCAGGATCACGATGATGGCGACGAACAGCGGCAGGGCGTCGGAGAGCTTGTGGGAGACGTCGATGCCGGCGGCGGTGGCACCGGCGATGTAGAGGGTGCCACCGGTCCGGTCGACCGCGGGGGCGTTCTCCCGCAGGCGGTGCACCAGGTCGGTGGTGGCCTGGGCGTCGGGGCCGGTCCTGGGCACCACCGCGATCACGGCGAGGCTGCCGCCGGGGTTGGTGACCGGCGGGGCGACCGCGGCCACCCCCGGGTCGGCGGCCAGCGTCCGGCTCAACTCCCTTACCGTGGCGTCCCGTTGGCCGTCCGCAATGCCGCTGGTGTCGACCACGGCGGCCAGCGTGGCGTTGAAACCGGGGCCGAAGCCGTCGGTCAGCAGGTCGTAGCTGCGGTGCTGGGTGCTGTCGGCCGGCTGGGAGGCGTAGCTCGGCAGCCCGAGGCGCAGGTCGCGGGCGGGCAGGGCGAGGGCGATCAGGCCGACCACCCCGACCAGCAGGACCACCAGCGGCCGCCGGGTGACGGTACGGGCCCAGGCCAGGCTCCAGGTACCGGGGCGCGCAGGCGTACGGCCGGGGCGCGGCTGCCGGACCCGGGGGCGCAGCCGCTCACCCAGCAGGCTCAGCACGGCGGGCACCAGGCTGACGGCGATCAGCACCGCGAGCAGCACGGTACCGGCGGCGGCCAGCCCCATCACGGTCAGGAACGGGATACCGGTGACCGCGAGCGCCGCCAACGCGATGATCACGGTCGCTCCGGCGAAGACCACCGAGCTGCCGGCGGTGGCGACCGCCCGCGCGATCGAGTCGTCGAGGTCGGCCTCGGGGTCGGCGAGCTGTTCCCGGTGGCGGGAGATGATGAACAACGCGTAGTCGATGCCCACCGCCAGACCGATCATCAGGGCGAGCACGGTGGCGGTGTTGGTCATCTCCAGGAAGCGCGAGACGAACTGGACGCCCAGGACGCCGATCAGCACGCCGACGGCGGCGGTCAGCAGCGGCAGTCCGGCCGCCACCAGCGAGCCGAGGGCGAGTGCCAGCACGACGAAGGCCAGCACCACGCCGACCACCTCGGCCGGGCCGCCGACCTCGGTCTTGGGCTGCATGGCCGATCCGCCGAACTCGACCTGCAGTCCGGCGTCCCGGGCCGGGGCCATCGCCTCCGCGAGAGCGTCCTTGGCGGTCTGCGGCACCTCGTCGGCGGCCACCCCGAACCGGACGTCGGCGTAGCCGATCCGGCCGTCCGCCGATATCGCCCCGCCGTGGGCCGGATCGGAGACGGCCACCACGCCCGGCAGCTGGGCGGCGGTCCGCAGGCCGGTGGCGATCGCCGTCCCGGCTGCGGGCCCGGTCAGCGTGCCGCCCTCGGGGGCCGCGAACACCACCCGGGCCACCCCGCCCGCCGCGGCCGGGAACTGAGCCTCCAACAGTTCCTGGGCCTGCTGGGACTCGATCCCCGGCACCGAGAATGCGGTGCTCGGCTTGCCGTGCAGGGTGATCCCGAGGCCGCCGACCACGGCGAGCAGCAGCAGCCAGACCCCGATCACCCGGCCCCGTCGGCGGATCGCCCAGCGCCCCCATGCGTACAGGCGTGACGCCATGTCGATGCCCTTCTCTCGTCCCGGCAGGCGCCCCCACGGGCCACCGTCTCACTACAGCCTAAAGCATTTTTACAGTTGGCTGTAATTTAGCGCTCGCTGGTAAGCTTCGGCCATGACGACTGAGGGGCTACGGGAGCGCAGCAAGGCGCGACGCCGCGAGGCGATCGTCCGGGCCGCGTACGAGCTGTTCGCCGAGCGGGGCTTCGAGGCGACCACGATCGCCGAGATCGCCGAGGCCGCCGAGGTCTCACCGCGGACGGTCACGCTGTACTTCCCGTCCAAGCTCGAACTGGCACTGGCACAGTTCGAGTCCTTCGCCGACCGGCTGGCCGGCGCACTGCGCGAGCGGCCGGAGGGCTGGACGATCCTGGACGCGCTGGAGCACTGGCTGCGCCACGAGTTCACCGACCGCAGCGACCTCGACGACCTCACCGACCGGATGTTCGATGCCAACCCCCAGCTCGCGGCGGCCGGCAATCTCCGGCTGGCCGAGGTGATCCAGGAGGGCGCCCGGATGTTCGCCGAGGAGCGCGGCAGCGCGCCCGACGCCTTCGGCCCCCGGATGGCCGCCGCCGCAGCCGCGGCGATGATCAGCGAGCTGTGCCACCACCCGCAGGAGGCGAACATCGACACCGCGATGGCCTTCCTGCACGCGGGTGCCGCCACCCTGCCCTGACGCCCGGTCAGACCCTGAGGTACGCCCTCACCCTCGACGGTGCCGGTACGTCCGATCCGGGACGAACCGGCACCAATCGTTCCGCTTGCCCCGGCGCAGCTCGGCTCCCGAACGACGGGCCGTCAGTTCGACCAGTGATAATCCGTTGAACACACAGCGCTCGGGGCGATAGGCACTCCTTTCAGGACGGTCCTCGGGCTGCCCGGCGGAGTCTGCGAACACAGGTGAGAGGGCCGTACCATGACGTTTTTCCGGTGGAGGTCGCGCGACCGGAGCGTGCCGCCCGCGGTCGATCCCGCCTGCGGCAACGAGACCCTGGCCCTGATGCTCCGCCAGGCCGAGGCGGGCGACTGGCTCGCCCTGCGCGCGAGCCTCGCCGCGATCGAGGACCCCTCCGAGCTGACCTGGATGCTGGCCGGGGTGTCGAACGTCGGCGGCATCGAGGAGTGGGTCTCCGAGGCGGCCACCGGCGAGCCCGACTCGGCGCTGCCGCTGCTTCTCTCCGGTGCCCGGCAGGTGGCCTGGGCCTGGGAGGCCAGGACCGGCGCGCGGGCGCAGCACGTCTCCGAGGAGCAGTGGAAGGTGTTCGGGCAGCGCCTGGAGCTCGCCGAGCAGCAACTGTTCGAGGTGGCCGAGCGGGAGCCGGAGTGGCTCGCCCCCTGGTACTTCCTGCAGATCAGCGGCCGGGGCGCGTCGGTGGACAAGGAGGCCGGCCGGATCCGCTTCGAGGCGGCGGTCCGCCGCTGCCCCGGGCACCTGGGCTCGCACAAGCAGCGGCTCCAGCAGCTGTGCGCCAAGTGGGGCGGCTCGCACCAGCAGATGCACGAGTTCGCCCGCAGCTCGATGCTGGCCGCGGCACCCGGCAGCCCGCTCGGCGAGCTGGTCGCACTCGGTCACCTGGAGCGCTGGCTCGACCTGCCGTCCGAGGCCGACCACGCCTACCTGACCAGCCCCGACGTGCTGGCGGAGCTGCACGAGGCGCTCGGCCGCTCGATCCTGCACCCCGACTACGTCCGACCGGCCGACTGGAAGTCCGCGTACAACACCTTCGCCATGGTGTTCGCCCTGGTGGGCGAGAAGTGGACCGCCCGGCAGCTGTTCGAGGCCATCGACGGCACGGTCACCAGCTCGCCCTGGCAGTACCTGAACGGCGACGACCCCGCCAAGGCGTTCACCGCCCTCCGGGACCGCTGCGCGAAGTAGGCCCTGAGGCCGCCCTGTTCCCCGCTCACACAGCCGACCGAAAGAGCCAGCACCGGTGTCCTCTTCCGAAAGCCCCACGGCCGCCCACACCTTCCAGGTGGACCTGCGCGGCCTGGTGGACCTGCTCTCGCACCACCTCTACTCCAGCCCCAAGGTCTATCTGCGCGAGCTGCTGCAGAACGCGGTGGACGCGATCTCCGCCCGCCAGGCGCTCGACCCGGCCTCGCCCGCCACCATCACCGTGCTGGCCGACGGCAAGCTCTCGGTCACCGACACCGGGGTCGGCCTGACCGAGGCCGACGTGCACACCTTCCTGGCCACCATCGGCCGCAGCTCCAAGCGGGACGCCGACGGGCGGCTGGACGGGGCCGGGCTGGCCTCCGCGCGCGGGGACTTCATCGGTCAGTTCGGCATCGGCCTGCTGGCCTGCTTCGTGGTGGCCGACGAGATCACCGTGGTCACCCGCTCCGCCGCCACTCCGGACGCCCCGGTGATCGAGTGGCGCGGCAGCTCCGACGGCCGCTACACCATCACCACCCTGCCGTCCTCCGCGAAGCCGGAGCCCGGCACCACCGTCACCCTGATCCCGCGCGCGGACGCCGCCGAGTGGACCAGGGCCGACAAGGTGGTCGAACTCGCCCGCCACTACGGCAGCCTGCTGCGCCGTCAGGTCACCGTGGTCGACGGCCGGGGCACCGCCACCACGGTCAACGTCACCGCGCCCTGGGCCGCCAACCACGGCTCCCCGCTGGCCCGCCGGGACGCGCTGACCGCGTACTGCCGCTCCACCTTCGACTTCACGCCGCTGGACACCATCGAGCTCGACCTCCCGCTGGTCGGTCTGCGCGGCGCGGCGTACGTGCTGCCCGACGCCGTGCCGCCGTCCCGCCGGGCCGGGCACCGGGTGCACCTCAAGGGCATGCTGGTCTCCGACCAGGCGGACGAACTGCTGCCGGACTGGGCCTTCTTCGTCCGCTGCGTGGTGGACGCCGACAGCCTGCGGCCGACCGCCTCCCGCGAGGGGCTGTACGCGGACGAGACGCTGGCGGCCGTCCGGGACGCGCTCGGCGCCCGGATCAGGGACTGGCTGACCGGTCTGTCCGCGAGCGACCCGGCGCTGCTGCACCGCTTCATCAGCGTGCACCACCTGGCCGTCAAGTCGCTGGCCAGGCACGATGACGAGCTGCTGAAGATGCTGCTGCCGTGGCTCCCGTTCGAGACCACCGACGGCAACGTCACACTCGACGAGTTCGCCCGCGCCCACCCGGTGATCCTGGTGGCCCGCACCGTCGAGGAGTTCCGCCAGGTCGCCCCGATCGCGGGTGCGGCCGGGCTCGGTGTGGTCAACGGCGGTTACACCTACGACCGCGACCTGGTGCACCGGCTGCCGGAGATCCGGCCCGGCAGCTCGGTGGCCGACCTGGACCCGGGCACGGTGACCGCGCACCTGGACACCGTCGCCCCGGAGGCCGAGCTCGCCGCGGCCGCCTTCCTGGCGATCGCCCGCGAGGTGGTCGGCCGGTTCGACTGCGACGTCGCGCTGCGCAGCTTCCACCCGGCCAGCGCGCCGGCCCTGCTGCTGGACAACCGGGAGGCCAGGCACGAGCGCACCCGGGCCCAACTGGCGGACGACGCAGACGGGTTGTGGGCCGACATCCTCGGCTCGCTGCGGGCCGAGGTGCCGCGCGCCCAGCTGGTGCTGAACCACCTCAACCCGCTGGTCCGGCGGGCCGCCTCGATCGGCCACCGGGACCTGGTGGTGACGGCCGTCGAGGCGCTGTACGGGCAGGCCGTGCTGCTCACCCGCCGCCCGCTGCGCGCCAGCGAGAGCGCGCTGCTCAACCGGTCGTTCATCAGCCTGCTCGACCACGCCATGCTCGGTCACGAGTCGGCCGAGCCGCAGAAGGAGTCGTAATGCTGGACACCCAGGACGCCGTACTGGAGGCCCTGCGGGCCAACGACGGCCAGCCCTACGGGCGGCCCCGCACCGTCACCGCCGAGGAACTCGTCGCGGCGGCCGAGCAGTTCGACGACCCCGCGCTGCTGATCGCCACCCTGCTCGACCTGATGGAGGCGTACGAGTACGACGGCGAGCAGCGCAAGTCGCCGGTGGTCTTCGCCCGGGTCCTGCAGCTCTGGGACAAGAACCCGGACGACTTCGACGAGTGGGCCAGGCGGCAGGTGTTCTGGCGCTTCAAGTGGGTGGCCGCCGCCCTGCTGAGCGTTCCTGACGTACCGTTGGCCGCCGTGCGGCGCTGGCACACCGAGATGCGCGACCGCTACCGGGCCGCCGGGCACGGCCTCCAGCCGTACTACGCCCAGCGGTTCCACCTGGCGGCGCACCTCGGGGAGGACCGCCCCGAGGACTTCGAGCTGTGGGCCGGGCGGGGCCGGACGGACTACAGCGACTGCCTGGCCTGCGAGATCCGGGCCCAGGCGATCCACCATGTACGTGGCGGGGACGACGCCCGGGCGCTGACGGTCTGGCAGCCGGTCTTCGACGGCCACCGCACCTGCGCGGAGGAGCCGTACACCAGCCACGCGCACGCGCTGCTGCCGCTGCTGCGGCAGGGCCGCACCGAGGAGGCGGTCTCCAGCCACCTGGTGGGCTACCGGTTCGCCCGGGGCAAGTCCAGCACCGCCCAACAGATCGGCCTGCACCTGGAGTTCTGCGCGCTCTCCGGCAACGAGGCACGCGGTCTGGAGATCCTGGCGGAGAACCGCGACCTGTTCGGCGGGCACGGCGACCCGCTGGCCCGGCTGGAGTTCCTGATCGGCGTCGAGCTGCTGACGGCTGGGCTGGCCGCGCGTGGGCACCGGGACCTGACGGTCAGTGGCCCGCCCGGGACGAACTCGACGGTCGCCACCCTGCTGGCCCAGGTCAGTGCCGAGGCCACCGAGTTGGCGGACCGCTTCGACGCCCGCAACGGCACCGGCGCGGTCGGCGCCCGGCGACGGCAGCGGCTGGCCCAACGGCCGCTGCTGACCGAACCGCTCGCACTGGGCGTGCGGGCCGCGGCTGTCACCCCGGTCGTCGTGCCGCCGGCCGAGGCGGCCACCGAGCCGGTGCCCGCGGACTTCCGCACCCTGCTGCTCCGGGCCCGCGAGCTGCGGCGCACCGGGCACCCGGACTCGGACCTGCTCTGGCGGGTGATCGGCGAACGGATCGCGGCCGAGGACTACCGGCATGCCGAGGACCCCGAGGTCGGCAGCCTGGCCCAGGTGCGGGGCGAGTTCGCCCTGCAACGGGCCTTCGACGCCACCGACGAGTCGGATCTGTCCCTGGCGCAGGACGAACTCCGCACGGCGGAGGACCTGTTCGAGCAGGCCGGGCTGCCCGGGCGGGCGCTCGCCTGCCGGGCCCGGCGCATCGCCCGTTCCCTGGACGAGCCGAACGGCGCCGACTGGTCCGAGCTGGACACCCTGCTGGCCCGCAGTGCGGAGCTGCTCGCCGCCGGGGAGGCCCGGGCGGAGGACCACCTGGCGATCCTCCAGTGCCGTGCCTTCGCCACTCATCACGACCTGGTCGCGGCCCTGCCGGAGCCGGACCCGGAGGTCACCGCGAGGTTCGAGGCGGCGGTCGAGGAGTACCGGCGGACGGCCACCGAGCACNGAGCACGGCTCGGTCGGCCGGATCGCGACCGCGCTCCAGTACCGCGCCGAGGCGCTCGGCCGGCAGGGCCGGCTGGCGGAGGCCGAGGCGGAGCTGCAGCAGGGCCTGGAGCTGCTGACCGAGGCCGGACTGTCCTGGCACGAACCGCGGTTGCTCGCGATGCTGAGCCAGGTGAAACTCGGTCTCGAGCAGGCGGAGGAGGCCGTCCCGCTGCTGCACCGGGCGATCGCCGGCGCGCTCCGCTGGCGGGAGAACGACTTCCCGTTCGGACCGACGTACGCCCTGCTCGGGCACGCCTGCAAGCATCTCGGGGACTCGGCCGGCGCCGCCCGGGCACTCTCCGAGGCGGCCGCCCGGTTCGACNCCTGCAAGCATCTCGGGGACTCGGCCGGCGCCGCCCGGGCACTCTCCGAGGCGGCCGCCCGGTTCGACCGGGACGACGCGGCCGAGGAGGCCGCGCAGATCCGGCTGCAGCTCGCCGACGTGTTGAAGGAGACCGGCCGGGCGGCCGACGCGGTCGCCGTCCTGGAGTCGGTGCTGCTCGACCCGGGCGCGGGTGAGCTGGACGAGCGGCTGCTGGCGCAGATCCGGCTCGACCTGGCCCGCGGGCTGTACACCCTGCACGAACACCGCGACGCGGCCGAGGAGTACCTGCGGCTGGCCGACACGGTGGCCGGCTGGGAGGACCAGGACACCCACACCATGGTCGCCGCCGAGGGCACCATCGCGCTGGCCGAGGCCGGGCTGTGGGAGGCGGCGGACAGCGCGCTCGACCGCACCCTCGCCTCGCACCGCAGGGCACCCCGGACCGAGCATGTCCTCGCCGTGCTGCGGGAGTTCGCCCGGCTCTCGGTGTCGGCACAGGGCCAGGACGGTCTGCCGGCCGCCCTGGAGCGGCTCGCCGAGGCCGAGCARGTGATCGAACGGGCCGGGCCGGACCCGGAGTTCGCCCGCTGGTACCAGGACGCCGCCGTCCACTACGAGCGGGCCCGGCTGCACGCCATGGTCGACCAGGGCGAACAGGCGCTCGCCTCGGGCGAGTTGGCGATCATCGGGTACGAGGCGGGCGGCGCCGACGGTGAGTCGCCCCGGGCCGAGGCGGTCCGGCTGACCTCACTGGTCGAGGGGCGCACACTCGGGCGTACGGACGCGGCCCGAGCCCGCCTGGCGGCCGGCATCCAGCGCTGCGAGCAGGCCGGACTGGCCGAGCAGGCCCACGAGTTGACGGCCCTTCGGGACCGGCTGGCCCAAAACGCCTGACGCTCCGTCAGCACGACTGCCGACGGTCCGTGCCCAACCGGGTACGGACCGTCGGCCTGTCAAGACCGGGCCGGGTGGAGGTTTGCGCACTCTGGAAGAAGTTCCGGGTGGGCCGACCTGGGCACTCTGGTGCCCCCGAAGCGGGTGCAACCCTCGCATCGCTCCACCGGAGAGGCCCCATGACCGAGCTGCTCAAGCCCGCCGCCCCCGCACACCCCAGAGGACTTCTGGACCGGTTGAACGGGCCACACCACAGGGCCTCGCTCAATGTCTTCCTGTTCATCGTCATCGCCCACTGGGCCGAGCACCTCACCCAGGCGTACCAGATCTGGGTGCTGGACTGGCCGGTGCCCAAGTCCAAGGGCATGCTCGGGCTCGCCTACCCGTGGCTGGTCACCTCCGAGTGGATGCACTACGGGTACGCCCTGATCATGCTGATCGGCCTGTTCACGCTGCGCCGGGGGTTCGTCGGCCGGGGCCGGGCCTGGTGGACGGCCGCGTTGGTGATCCAGTTCTGGCACCACATCGAGCACCTGCTGCTGTTCGCCCAGGCGCAGAGCGGGCACATCCTGTTCGGCAAGCCGGTGGCCACCAGCCTGCTCCAACTGGTGGTGCCCCGAGTCGAGTTGCACCTCTTCTACAACACCGTGGTGTTCCTGCCGATGGTGATCGCGATGTACCTGCACCTGCGGCCGAACGCCACCGAGCTGGCCGAGTCCAGCTGCAGCTGCCACCCCGCCGAGCGTCAACTGGTCGACGCGTGACGGTCGTTCCGGACAGCCCGCACCGGTCCGGCGGGCCGGTGCGGGCCTTCCAGTTCCGGATGGCGGCCGGCCTCGGCCTGCTCGTCCTGGTGCTGCTCTCGCTGGCCTGGGTGAGCTCGGCGGAGCCCGTCCGGCTCTCGGTCGCCGCCCCCGCCGACGGCACCGCGGTCCGGACGGCGCCAGGCGAGGTCACGCTGACCTTCGGCGGCGAGCAGGGCATCGAGACGGTCTTCCTCCGGGTGGCCGCCGAGGGCGGCGCGGAGGTCAACCGGGGCCCGGCCCGGGTGGAAGGCCGCCGGGTGGTGGCGCCGGTCCGGATCACCGACCCCGGCACCTACCTGACCACCTACCGCCTCACCCTGACCGGCGGCGGCGAGGTGTCCGGCGTGACCGCCTTCAGCGTCGGGCCGCCGGGCAGCGCCCCGGCCGCCCAGAGCGAGTCGTCACCGGCCCACGACCACGGCCTCGAAGGCCCGTTGAACGTGGCGCTGCTCGCCCTGGACGCCGTGCTGGTGGTCGGCTCCCTGCTGCTGGTGCTCCGCCGGCCCCGCCGTCGGACTCCCGGACACTGACCGCACCGCTACTCGGTGTGCAGCACCTTGGCGATGGTCAACCGCGCCGCCGACCGGGCCGGCACGTACGCGCCGAGCACGGCGATCACCACGCCCGCCAGGGCCAGCAGCGAGAGCTCCGGCAGGTGCCAGACGTCCTTCATCACGGCCGGGAAGTCCACCGACCCGACGTTGTCCACCAGCACCCGGTGCGCGACCATCCCCAGCGGGATGCCGACCAGTCCGGCCAGCAGGCCGAGCACCGCCATCGAGGTCACGAACATCACCGTGACCTGGCGCGGCGTCATCCCGATCGACTTGAGCATGCCCAGGTCCCGGCGGCGCTCCCGGGTGTTCAGCAGCACGGTGTTGAACACCCCCAGCGCGGCCACCACGGTGAGCAGCACGGTGAAGACCGAGGCGAAGCTCACCACGGTGTCGGCGGCCAGGTTCCCGTCGTCCACCACCCCGGGGTAGAGGCCGGGTTCGGCCGCCCGGACCGCGTCGACGTACGCCTGCACATCCGCACCGGGCTTCAGCCGGACGTCGTAGTACGCCGCGCCGGCCGACGGTTCGAGCTCCAGCAGGGTGGCCCAGGTCGAGAAGAAGAAGCGGGCGTCGCCGTCGATGCTCTTCCCGACCACGGTCGCGGTCGTCCGCCGGCCCTCCAGCTCCAGGGTGACCCGGTCGCCGACCGCGAGACCGTGCTGGCTCAGGAAGGTCGGCGAGGCGACCAACTCCCCCGCCCCGGTGGCCGGTCGGCCTTCGACGATCTGCCGGATGTCGCCCGGGTCCTGGTCGCCGCGCAGGAAGAAGCCGGCGCTGGACTGCTGGTACCCGGCCAGCTTGACCTGGCTGATGGCCTGCGCGCTCACCCGCTCCACCCCGGGCAACGAGCGCAGCAGCGCCTCCATCTGACGGTCAGTCAGCTTCGGCTCGGTCTGCTCGAACGCGGCCCGCCCGACCCGGATGTCCAGGCTCGCCCCGCCGTCGCGCTTGCCGGAGTCCGCGTACTGCACCATGGTGCTGGTCAGACCGGTGGTCAGGGTCACCGTGGTGACGCCGAGCAGGATCGCCGCCACCGTGAGCGCGGTCCTGGCGGGCCGGGCGAACGGCTGGCCGAGCCCCAGGCTGACCGCTCGCGGCAGCCGGGTGCCGCCGAGCGCACGCTGGACCCGCAGACCCCGGCCGGAGCGCGGGGCACTGCCCGCGCTGATCGCCTGCGCCGCCGAGAGCCGGTGCGCCCGCAGCGCCGGGAGCAGCGCGGCCACCGCCACCAGGGCGGGCAGGCCGAGCAGGCAGACCAGGTACACCCAGGGGCTGACCTCGACCACCGCCGTCCCGCGCATCACCCCCTGGAACGCCACCCGCAGCACCGGCTGCGCCAGCGCCGCACCGAGCACCGTGCCCAGCACCGCGCCGATCACGGCGGGCAGCGAGACCATCGTCAGGTACACCCCCACCACCTGGTTCGGCGTGAAGCCGAGCGCCTTGAGCACCCCGATGTGCCGGAAGCCCGAGACCACCGCGCCACTGACCACATTGGCCACGATCAGCACCGAGACCAGCAGGGCGAGCACCCCGAACACCGTCATGAACGGCAGGTACGCCTTGGCCGTACCCGAGAACGCCTCCTCCAGCGAGGCCGAGGACCGCGCCGCCGTCCTGGCCTCGGCGGGCAGTCCGGCGGTGGCACTCGCCAGGCCGCTCTCCAGCTGCTCCGCCGAGCCGGCCGCGTCGAAGCGGTAGAGCATCTGACGGGCCGTCGGGTGCAGCGCGGCCATCTGTTCGGGGGTCACCCAGGCGTCGGCGGAGCTGCTCATGCTGGAGTAGACACCGACCACGGTCAGTTCCGGGCCGTCCACCAACTGGACCTTCGACCCGAGGAGCTCGGGGCGGACCAGGTCACCGTCCTCGTTCAGCACGATCTCGCCCGTCGCGGTGGCCCAGCGGCCGTCCCGCAGCTCGGGCCGGTCCACCGGACCGGCCGGGTCGGCCCGGCCCACCACCCGGAACGCGCCGCTGCCCACGCCGGGCGGGCTCTTCTCGAGCCGGGCCGTGGCCTGGTCGAACGGGCCCGCCGCGGCCGCCACCCCGGGCCGCCCTGCGGTCTCGGCGAGCTGACCGGCCGACACCTTGGCGGCGTCGAAGAGCACCACCTGATGGGCACCACGCTGCTTCTCGAACGCCCGGTCGAAGGGGTTGGAGACCGCGTCGAGCAGTCCGAGGGCCAGCAGCACGGTCGCGGTGGAGCAGAACACCACCAGGCCGATCACCACCGTCTGCAGCCTGCGCCGCTTCACCGCCGCGCGCGAGGCACGCCACACCGCGCTCACAGCTGCCGCTCCAGTGCGCTCTCCCGGGCCACCCGGCCGTCCGCGAACTCCACCAGCCGGCTCGCACAGCGGTGCGCCAACTTCGGGTCGTGGGTGACGATCAGCAGGGTCTGGCCGATCTGGTTGAGGTCGATCAGCAGGTCCATCACCTGCTCGCCGGAGCGGCTGTCCAGCGCACCGGTCGGCTCGTCGGCCAGCAGCAGCGCCGGACGGTTCATCAGCGCCCGGGCCACCGCGACCCGCTGGCGTTCGCCGCCGCTGAGCGCGGCCGGGTAGGTGTTGCGGCGATCGGCAATGCCGAGTTCCTCGAACAGTTCCAGGGCCCGGTGCCTGGCCTGCTTGGCCGGGGTGCCGGTGAGCTGGGCGGCCAGCGCGACGTTGTCCAGCGCCGGGAGGTCGTCCAGCAGGTTGAAGAACTGGAAGATCATGCCGACCTGCCGCCGCCGGAACAGCGCCAGGCCGGTCTCGTTCAGCCCGCCCAGGTCGTGGCCGTTCACCCGCACCGTGCCCGCGCTCGGCCGGTCCAGGCCGGCCACCATGTTGAGCAGGGTGGACTTGCCGCAGCCCGAGGGCCCCATCACCGCGACCGCCTCGCCCGCCCGGATCTCCAGCGACACCCCGTCCAGGGCCTTCAGGTCGCCGTACTCCTTGTGCACGCCGTCCAGTTGTACGACGACCTGCCGGTCGCTGTCGTGATCAGTAGTCATGACAGGAAATCTAGAAGCCGCGCCGGGACCGGAACGTCCCTCCACGGGTGTAATCCCGACGGCCCGTCATCCCGTGGATGTACGGCGCTGCATCGACGGGTTGATGCCGATCATGACCCGACCTGCGAGGATGCTCGGGTGTGGGGATCTGGAGTTGGATGGTTGACGGCCGCGCTGGTGGCCACGGGGAGCGCCGCCGGATGGCTCGGCCTGGCCCTGCTGCGGGCCCGGCGGCAGTACCGGACGGCGCTGGAGCAGCGCGGCTGGCTGCTGGAGCGTGAGCGGGCGAGCGCGGCGGACGCGGCGGTGGACGCCGAGCGGGCCCGGATCGCCGGGGAGCTGCACGACATCGTCAGCCACAACGTGAGCCTGATGGTGGTTCAGGCCGGGGCCGCCCGTGAGGTGCTGGCCACCCTGCCGGAGCAGGCGGCCACCGCGATGGCCGCCGTGGAGGCCGCCGGGCGGGACACCATGACCGAACTGCGCCACCTGCTGGGCGTGCTGGCCCCAGCCGCTGACGGTTCGGACGACGTCTCCGCCGATTCGCTCACCCCGCAGCCCGGTCTGGCCCGGCTCGGGCCACTGGTCGACCGGATCGCCTTCGCGGGCCTGCCGGTGGAGGTCCGGATCTCCGGCGAACCCCGGCCGCTGCCCGGCGGGATCGACGTGACGGCCTACCGGATCGTCCAGGAGGCCCTGACCAACGCGCTCAAACACGGGGACGGGAGAGGGGCCGAGGTGACGGTGCGCTATGCCGACCACTCCCTGCGGGTCGAGGTGCTGACCGCCGGGCCGAGCGTGCTCACCGGCGGTGCCGCCCGGCCGCACACCCCGGCCGACGGTGCCGGACGCGGGCTGCTCGGCCTACGCGAACGGGTCGCCGTCTACGGCGGGGACCTGGACGCCCGCCGCCGCCTCGGCGGCGGCTTCCGGGTCCGCGCCCGGATACCGCCCACGCCCCGGGAGGTCCCCGGGCCCCGGGTGGTGATCGCGGACGACCAGGAGCTGGTCCGCACCGGCTTCCGGATGATCCTGACGGCCCGCGGCATCGACGTGGTGGGCGAGGCCGCCGACGGTGCCGAGGCGGTGGACGTGGCGCGCCGACTGCGGCCGGACGTGGTCCTGCTGGACATCCGGATGCCGGTCATGGACGGTCTGGAGGCGGCCCGCCGGATCCTCGCCGACGCCCCGGACTGCCGGGTCGTCATGCTGACCACCTTCGACCTGGACCACTACGTCTACACCGCGCTGGCGCTGGGAGCGAGCGGCTTCCTGCTCAAGGACGTCACCTCCGAGCACCTGGCCAACTCCGTCCGCCTGGTCAGCGCCGGGGACGCTCTGCTCGCCCCCTCCATCACCCGCCGCCTGGTGGAACGCTTCGCCACCACCGCCCCCGCCCCGGCCACCCCCGCCGTCCACCGCGACCTGGCCCAACTGACGGCCCGTGAACTGGAGGTACTCACCCTGATGGGCGGCGGCCTCTCCAACGCCGAACTCGCCCGCACCCTGACCCTGAGCGAAGCCACCGTCAAAACCCACGTGGCCCGGATCTTCGCCAAACTCTCCCTCCGCGACCGCGCCCAGGCCGTGGTCGTCGCCTACGAGACCGGCCTGGTCGCCCCGGGCGCCAACGACGGCTAGGACCTGTCCGGGCGATCACGTGCGGAGCGGTTGATCGCCCGTTCGACGGTGTTGCTCTTCTTGTAGCAGTCCTCGTTGAAGCCGGGCGTCCGTCCGCCTCGTGAGCCTTTGCCCAGGCGGGCGGCCCGGCTGTCGGTCAGTCGGCCCGCTGACCTGGAGTGACGATCAGTGAGAGCGGGCGGCAGTGGCGTTCGGACCGAACCTCGGCGTACTGATCGTGAACGAGACCACGACGGATTCTGCCCTTCCGGCGCCACCGCCGTGCCCCATCGGCTCTACCTTCGAAGCAGTCACCCGGGGCAGCATCAGGGGGTTCACAGCCGCGCGCCCGGCCTCGACCGCGCCTGCGGCCTTCCCCTCCCCGAAAGGTGGCCATGCCCCACACCCCCGCCACGTCCGCCCGCCCGGCCCGCGCCGCCCTGCGGCGCCTGCGCCGCCTGACCCGGACGGCGACGGTGACCGCCGTCGCCACCCTTGCCCTGGTTGTGGCCCAGCTGGCCGCACCGCACGCCGCCCTAGCCGAGGGGAAGGACAACCGTGACGCCTTCCAGAACCTCGGTTCGGCCGACCAGCAGGACTGGATGAGCAAGGTGGGGGCGACCACACCGCTGACGGCGATGTCCATTCCCGGCACGCACGAGACGCTGGCCGTGCACGGGGGTTCCAGCGCCCAGACGCAGCAGGACTTCGGCGACAGTGCGGCGACGTTGTCCGCGCAGTTGGACCGCGGGATCCGCGCGGTCGACATCCGGGTCCGCGTCATCAACGACAAGTTCGTGATCCACCACGGCACCTTCTATCAGAACGCCAACTTCGACGACGTCCTGACCAAGGCGAAGGCCTTCCTCTCGGCCCACCGGGGCGAGACCATCCTGATGCGGCTGCGGGCCGAGTGCGACGGCTCCCTCGGCAGTTGCACGGACGATCACCCGACGGCGAGTCACACGGCCCTCTTCGACGCCTACGCGAGGCAGTACGCGGGACTGTTCTACAACAACGGCAAGCGCAGCGACCCGCCGACGCTGGGCCAGGCCCGCGGCAAGATCGTGCTGTCCGTCTTCAACGCCGACAACGGCGGCTCCTACGGCCTCAACGGCTTCTCGGACCACACCGAGGACACCTGGAACGCCACCGACGCCCCGGCCAAGTGGAGCCTGGTCAGCAAGAACCTCGCCGCGGCCGGCTCGGCCCCCGCCAACCAGACCTTCGTGACCTACACCTCCGCGTCCCGGGCACCGTTCAACCTCGTCCCCTCCGAGTACGCGGGGGGCTACAGCGTCCTGCGCGGCAAGGACCTGGTCTGGGTCGACGGCGTCAACGTGCGGCTGATGAACTACCTCAACAACGACACCGCCAACCGCCGGCTGGGCATCGTCATGATGGACTACCCCGGCTGGGCGCTGGTGCACAACATCATCGCCCGCAACAGGTACTACGAGGCCAGGAGCAGCAGCCCGGCGATCTGGCTGGTCAAGCCTGACAAGACCTACGTGGACAGCAAGTACGGCCGGTGCATGACCCGCGGGCCCCAGTTCGACAGCTCCGGGCAGGGCGGTGTGGTGCAGCAGCGGGCCTGCCAGAGCAGCCCGCCCAGCAGCCACCAGTGGCAGGCCGCCTATCCGTCCACCTTCGACAGCATGGGCTACTACTGGATCAAGGCCAACAACGGCCAGTGCCTGACCGTCCCGTGGAACAACGGGACTCCGCCGTCGGCCGGGATGGAACTGTTCTGGTGGCCCTGTGAGACCCGCTGGATCTCCGACAACCAGATGTGGAACATCATGCCCACCAATCTCGCCAACCAGTCGGCCCTCCGGTTCATCAACAAGTGGACGAACCTGTGCCTGATGGTGGATCCGGCGACCGCCTCGCAGGCGGGCGGCAAGGTCGTCCTGGGCAACTGCCCGGCCTGACCGGACCACCCCGCCACCTGGCCCGACGCTGCACCGCGTCGGGCCAGGCCCGGCCGTTCGAGCCGTACACGGGCAAGACCTTCGATAACGAGATTCACGGGTGCTGGGCGCCGCTGCCCGCAGAGATCGTCCGGACAAGTCCTAGGTCGGACCACGGTCCTTCAGGTGGCGCAGCCCCTGCCGGAGGTAGCCGCGCGGGTTGGTGTCCAGGTGGCGTGCCCAGACCGGGTCGGGGTCGCCGCGGAGGATGGTCCAGCAGGCGAGGGCGTAGCCGTACACCTCTTCGGAAAGGTAGCCGAGACTGCTGGTGTGCACCCGGCCGTCGTAGACGGAGCGGGTGAAGACGGAGTTGGCGCTGAAGACACCGAAGCCGAAGTACACCGTGAGCAGGTCGGTGAGCTCCTCACCGTCCGAGGCGTCCTTGGTCAGGCGCTCGGAGCCGAGCAACAGGACGTGCCCGAGTTCATGGGCAATGGTGGCCACCAGGGAGACCGGGTGCCTGCCCTGGGCCTGGTTGATGCTCACCACGGGCCGGCCGTCCTCGTCCCAACGGAAGTGCCCGGCCGCGCCGGTGCTCGCGTAGGCAGCCCCGATCGCCGCCGCCAACTCCTGTTCACCGTCCTGCTGTTCACTGCTCTCGACCTCGATGACGAGCCGGTCCGGATTGAGGCCGTAGGGTCCGCAGAGTCGGCGGACCAGCCCGCGGATCTCCGCCGGGGAGCCCTCGAACGTCCCAGGGAAGTCCTGTGCCGTGGGCAGCACCGGCGCCCGCTCCAACGGCGCCCGCCCGAACTCCTCCCCGAACCACGCCAACGACCGCTCCACCCAGGCCTGTTCTTCCGGCCTGACCGGACACTTCGACGTCCTGAACACGTGCGTCCCCCGTCCCGTGGCCCTGCCCTTCATCGTGACCGGGCGCCGCAGGGGGAGCCGTCCTGACCCGTCCTGAAACGACTGAACATCGGTGAACGAGCGGGTGGTTGCCGTCATCGTGTCGGCAGTCTTGTGCTGCCCCACCGGGTTACCCAATACTCCCTGACAGCGCGCCTGTCAGGGGCAGATCACCCTATGCTGCCGCCTTCCTGACTGCGCCTCACGGCCCCACCCTCGACACGGGCACTCCCAGGAGGAGATCAGTGAGGATCAAGCGCACCACCCCCACCAGAAACATCGCGAGGCACACCCGAGTCCTCGCGGCCACCATCGGCCTGCTGTCCGCCACCGCGGTCGCCGCGCCGAGCGCCATCGCCGCCCCGGCCCAGTCCTTCAGCCCGCCCCAGCTCTCCGCAGTGAGCGAGGCCGTGCTGGGCGCGGACGTCGGCGGCACCGCGTGGTACGTGGACCCGCACTCCGGTCGCGTCGTCGTGACCGCCGACAGCACCGTCTCCGCCGCCGCGCTCGCCAAGATCAAGAAGGCGGCCGGCGCGGATGCCGGCGCGCTCAGGATCCAGCGGGCCCCCGGTACGTTCACCCCGCTGCTGGCCGCCGGCGACGCCATCTACGGTGGCGGCTACCGCTGCTCGCTCGGCTTCAACGTGGTCAGCGGAAGCACCTACTACTTCGTCACCGCCGGGCACTGCGGCAACGTGGCCAACACCTGGTACACGTCGTCCGGCCAGAGCACGGTGATCGGTTCGACCGTCAACTCCAGCTTCCCGGGCAACGACTTCGCGCTGGTCCGGTACGACAACGCCTCGCTGAGCCACTCCGGTGGCTTCTCCTCCGCGCCCAACGCGTACGTGGGCGAGTCGGTCAAGCGCACCGGCTCGACCACCGGCACCCACGGCGGCACCGTGACGGCCCTCAACGCCACCGTCCACTACTCCGGCGGCGGCACCGTCAAGGGCATGATCCAGACCAACGTCTGCGCCGAGCCCGGCGACTCCGGCGGCCCGCTCTACGACGGCACCAAGGCGCTCGGCATCACCTCGGGCGGCAGCGGCGACTGCCGTACGGGTGGCACGACCTTCTTCCAGCCCGTCAACGAGGCGCTCGCCAAGTACAACGTGAGCGTCTTCTGACCGACCCGGGGCCCGGCCGCACCCGCGCACACGACGGGTACGGCCGGGCCACGGCGCTCGCCGGCGGACCACAACCGGTCGGCCCGGAAGACCGAATGGCACCAGCTCGCCGCGCTGGCGGGGCCCGCCGCCGCGATCAACTCGTACAACGCCGCGCCCGCACCCGAACGCACCGAGGTCGGGGCGCTGGTGGTGCAGTGGGACGCCGATAAGAACCCCGCCACTCCGGACCGGGTGGACTGGATGTGCTCGGGCACCATGGTGGACCGCGACACGTTCCTCACCGCCGCGCACTGCACCAGCGACTGGCCGGCCGGCGCCCGCTTCTACGTCTCCCTGGGGCAGGACGTGCAGTCCGACCTCGAGGCCGCCGCGGCCGCGCACCCCGGTGACCCGGCCGCCGTCGCCTCGGCGGTCGCGGTGGAGGGCGTCGCGCACCAGGACCCCGCCTACCCGGGCCCGTCCTCCGACCCGCACGACATCGCCGTGATCCAGCTGCCCGAGCTGGCGGTCGCCGCGCGCTGGGCGTTCACCCCTGCCACCCTGCCCACGGCGGGCCAGCTCGACGGGCTTGGCCCGCAGGGCCTGAACAAGACGCCCTTCCAGGTGGTCGGCTACGGCACCCAGGAGGCGCAGCGCGGCCCCGGAGGCCAGACCCACCCGGGCGGCGGCGTCCGGCTGAAGGCCCCCGTGGCCTTCGACGCGCTGAACGCGCCGTGGGTGCGGCTGGCGATGACCGCGCCGCAGGGCAACGGCGGCGCCTGCTACGGGGACTCCGGCGGGCCGAACTTCGCCGAGATCGGCGGGCGGCTCCTGCTGGTCGCGACGACCATCACCGGGGACGGGCCCTGCTACGCGACCAATGTGTCGTACCGGCTCGACGCTCCGGCCGCGCGGACATTCCTCGCGCCGTTCGTCGCACTTCCCTGACCTGACAGCTCCGGCCGCCGGAGGGGGGTGCCGGCGGCCGGAGTGATGTCGGGTCAGCGCCCGGGGGCGGTACTTACGGCGCGGTGATCTCGCGCGTCAGCTTCGACTGCCACGGGCACCAGGTCGAGCCGGGCAGCAGCGCGCCGCCGACCTCGCTCAGGTGGCTGTTGACGTACGAGATGCTCGCGTCGCACACCTCCATCGCCATACCGAAGAACGACACCGAGCTCGGCGCGAGCTGGTACTTCCACGGCTTGTTGTAGGTGGCCGGGGTCTTGACGACGGTGCCCATGACGCCGACGTTCTCCGTCTCCACGCCGCTCAGGATGTTCCGCGCCTGCTGGATCTTGGCGGAGTCGGTGAGCTTGAAGACGAAGTTGTCCGTGCCGTCGGTGAACTCGAAGTAGGCCGAGGACGCCGCGGTCCCGGTGCCCGCACTCTGCACCGCCTGGGCGGGCTGCGCCAACGCCAGGGCGAACATCGAAACCGCCGCGAGGCTACCGAGCTTGATGGTGGTACGTCGCATTGCTGAGACCTCCGGTATCGGTCGGGCCGCGTCCACGGCCCGTCTGCAACGAACCGTAAGCAGCAGACGCACGAAAATGGGCGGCCGTTGCCCAGGACTGCCCCGAAGGACACTTCGTGACCGCCCTATCGGGAAAATCCCCATGCTTCCGACGGTCCGTCAGGTGAGCCGCTGACCTGGCCAAACTGACATCACAGCCGCCGAGTTGGCGGACAGCAGGATTGCCCGGACGGGCACGCGAGACCCCTCGCAGCCTGCCCGATCGGGCCGATTTCCACCGGGCAGTGCCGCATCCGACGGGTGGCCAGGAAGAGGTTTCAGGAGGTCAGCACAGCGAACACTCCGCCGACGAACTTCAAACGTGTTGTTCGCAACCCGAGGAGCTCAGCCCGCCTCGGAGAACCGCCCGGCTGCTGCCTCGCGGGCGTCGAGCAGCTCGTCCCAGTGCGCCCGGGTCCATTCGCAGGCGACGTCCATCGGTCCCAGCAGGCTGCGCCCGACGGGCGTCAACTCGTACTCGACCCAGCGCAACTGGCCGGGCCGCTCGGTCCGGACGATCAGCCCGTCCCGCTCCAGCACGCGCAGCGAACTGGTCAGCACCTTGGCGGTGATCCCCCGCAGCGGCACCCGCAGCTCGGAGAACCGTCGCGGACCGTCCTCCAGACAACGGATGATCATGCCGCCCCACTTGTCGCCGAACCGGATCGGCGACAGGTCGGACGGACAGACCGGGTCGAACATCTCGGGGTCCAGGGGTTCTCGCACGGGCCGAGTTTAGACCGGCAGCATTCGGGCCGGGAGCGCTCCTTCCGCTGGTATCCCGGAGGTAACCAGGCCCAGGGCTACCTTTCCTGACGGGTCGCCAACCGGGTGGCCACCGACGGAAGGACACCCCCATGAGCAGCATCATCGTCTTCGGCGCAGCCGGCCGGGCGGGGCGCGCGATCACCGCCGAGGCCCGCCTGCGCGGCCACCGGGTCACCGCCGTGGTCCGCGACCCCGGCGCCCACCCGGAGGCGGCCGCCGAGGGTGCCCTGACCGCCGGTGACGTGACCGACCCGGCGGTGGTGGCCCGGCTGGCCGCCGGTCACGACGCGGCGGTGGTCGCGGCATACGCTCCGCTGCCCGACTTCTTCGCCACCGCCTCGGCCGCCCTGGTCGAGGGGCTGACCACGGCTCAGGTCCCCCGGCTGCTCTCGGTCGGCCTGGCCTCCGTACTCCCCACCGCCTCGGGCGTCCTGCTGATGGACACCCCGGGCTACCCGCAGGACTACCGCGCGTTCTACCTCTCGCACGCCGCCGGCACCGAGATCCTGCGCGCCACCGCCCCGGACACGCTCGACTGGCTGGTGGTCAGCCCCTCCGGCGACTTCGACCACCAGGGCGCCCGCACCGGCAGCTACGCCCTCGCCCCGGCCGACGCGGCGGACCGGATCTCCTACCCCGACCTGGCCGTGGCGGTGCTGGACGACATCGACCGGCCGGCCCACCACCGGACCCACCTCGGCGTGCGGAGCACGGGCTGACTGCGGTCTGCCGTCCGGTGTGATCCACAATCGGGAGAGCAGGGCGTCCACCGGCCGACGTCCCGCCGACACCGAAGGAGTACGAGATGAGCGCCCTGGCCCTGCCCGGCCCCCTGGTCGACGTCCATTGGCTCGCCGAACGGCTGGACCACCCGGACCTGGTGGTGCTGGACGCCGGTGTGGGCGCCCACCGCGGCGAGCCGCTGCCGATCCGCGGAGCCCGGGTCTTCGATCTGGACGGTGCGCTCTCCGACCATGCCGACCCGCGCCCACACACCATGCCGGACGCCGCGCAGTTCACCGCCGAGGTGCGCGCGCTCGGCATCAACGACCGCAGCACGGTGGTGGTCTACGACGGGGCGGGTGTCTACTCCAGCGCCCGGGCCTGGTGGATGTTCCGGGCGATGGGCTTCGACTCGGTCGCGGTGCTGGACGGTGGACTCCCCGCCTGGACCGCCGCCGGGCTGCCCCGGGCGGCCGCCGGCCCGGCTCCGGCCGCGCCGGGCAACTTCACCGCCACATCCCGCCCTGGGCTGATCGTGGACAGCGCCACCGTGCTGGCCGCGCTCGCCGACGAGTCCTCGGCCGTACTCGACGCCCGGACCAGGGAGCGGTTCGCGGGCACCGCCCCGGAGCCTCGCGCGGGGCTGCGCGGCGGGCACATGCCCGGAGCCTTCAGCCTGCCGTTCGGCGAGCTCCAGACCGCCGGGCACATGCTGCCGCCCACCGAACTACAGGCCCGCCTCGTCGAGTTGGTCGGCGACCGCGAGCGGCTGCTGTTCAGCTGCGGCTCCGGCGTCACCGCCTGCATCCTGACCCTCGGCGCCGAACTGGCGGGCTACCACGACCTCGCGGTCTACGACGGCTCCTGGAGCGAGTGGGGCATGCCGTCCGACCTGCCGGTGGCCACCGGGGCCTGAGAGTCCTCCCGCAGTAGCCATTCTCTGACCGAAGGAGCGCGGTCAAGGAGCTGGCTGACCTGCATCCCTTCCTCGCGTGAGGTCACTCTCGGCAGCGGGGCGAAGTCGTCGGGAAGCACGTCCAGCAGGCTGACCACCCGGTCTCCCGAACGCAGCGTGAGCAACAGCTCGCACCGCAACTGACGTGGAACCTCCGGGCGGTGGGACAGGCTCTGCCACACGGCAGGCCACAGATAGTGGGTTCCGTCGGGCGCCGCATTCGCCTGCACCCACGCCGGGTCCAACCGCTGACTCAGGCCGAGCTCACACGCCAGTTCCTCCAGCCTGAACAGCGAGGCCGAATCGATGACTTTCACCTCGCGAGGCAGCGGCTGATCGAAGTGCATCGCTCCATGCTGCCCGAGAACACCCCACGACGAGGAGCCGACCCCAGTTCCAAGCCCAGTCGCGATCGTCCGTCAGTCAGTGTCGGTGGCGGCCAGCACGGCGATCCCCTGACCACCGGGGCGCAGCACCGCGACGGCCAGGTCCCAGGCGACCTCGCAGAACCAGGCGGAGTCGGGTTCTGGACGAAACCAGTGCGACTGCCGCACCAGTTCGGCGATCCGCTCAACCGGAGCGCCCGCCGGGGCCTCGGTCAGCCCGGCGAGCGAGCGCCAGGTGGCCAGCCTCCCGTAGGAGCCGAACTGGCTGGGGCCGTAGGCCGACGTCCGCCTGGCTGCGGTGAACAGGATCCGGAACACCTCGTCGGAGGTGGACGGGTGGAGTCGCGCCCTGCCCTCCTCCCAGGGGGCGAGCGGCAGTCGTGCGAACACGGCGGGGAAGTCCTCCGGCCGTACCGGGTCGGGCGACCAGAAGTCCTGAGCGGCAATCAGGCCGTTCGAGTCCGTGCACCAGTGCCGGACGGCCGAGCCCATCACCTCGGCCGTCGCGGGGACGCTGATCTCGGTCATCTCGATGCTCGCCGTACGGTCCCGCATCAATGGCGTGACGTGGAGCTCAGCGGCGCTGTGGACCGCCCCGTCCAGGGGCGACACGGTCCAGGTCCAGCCGGGTGCCGTACCGTCCGGGCGGATCAGCCCCTGCTCCTCCGGCAGTAGATGCAGGGGAAGTTCGGCAAGCGGATGCCCCTCGGAGACCAGCTCCCGGGCGAAGGCGAGAAGGGCCGGGGAGTCCTCGACCTGAGCCCCGGTCAGCACCAGCTCGTGCAGCAGGCAGGCCCGGAACTCGCGGGGGTGCACCGCGTGCGCCTGCTCCCCGTACACCACTTGCTCGATGTCCTCGGCGCGTTGGCCCCGAGCGATCAGCTCCGCCAGCGCGCGCTCCGCCAGCAGCCTCTGGGGACCCTCCAAGGAGAGCGACATGGGGGTCCGGAGGAGCGCACGCAGGCTCTCCGGTCCGGAACAGCCGGCCAGACTCCGGCGGATGTGCCCCAGCACCGCATCGTGGTTGACGGAGGGCCCGCCCTCCGCTGCGGCCTGCCCGGCAATGTCCGCGCCGAGGCCGACGACCCAGTCGAAGTCGCCGGCCGAGACCCGCAGGCCGATCTCGTGGTGCAACGCGACGACTTCCACGTGGGCGGCCGTGGACAGCACGGCCACGGTGCAGGCCTGATCCTTGTTCATCTGGGGCTGCGCTCTCGTCTCGGGCTCGCACGGGAGGACGGTGTCGGCCGAGTCTAGCCAAGCGGGACCAGCGCAGTCCGATCGGTCTGCAATTTCCTAACTCAACAGTGAATATTTCCGTCACCATGTTGCAAGAACCTTGTGACAGGCGGTCCGGGGGCTCTACTGTCGCCTCACCCTCCTGGCGTCCGCGCCGCCCGGAGCGCTCCCGGCGCGCAACCTCCCACCAGAGACAGGCACCTGATGTCACGGAACATCACCAGAGCAGTCGCCTCGCTGACCGCCGCCGTCATCGGCCTGAGCCCCGTACTCGGCGGTGCCGCGTTCGCCGCATCCGGCCCCGCCCCTGCGCCCGTGCTGACCCGGGCCGGTCTCGACCCAGCCCTGGTCGCGGGGCGGGGTGCCCGGGTCGACTTCGCCGAGCAGGAGGCGGAACACGCCCGCACCGACGGCACCGTGCTGGGCCCGGACCGAGCCGCGTACACCCTCCCTGCCGAGGCGTCCGGCCGGCAGGCGGTCAGGCTGACACCCGGTCAGTACGTGGAGTTCACCCTGCCGAGCGCGGCGAACGCGATCACCGTCCGCTACAGCATCCCGGACGCACCGAACGGCGCCGGCATCACCGCCCCGCTGGACGTCACGGTGAACGGCCGTGACCACCGCACGATGACGCTGACCTCGCAGTACTCCTGGCTCTACAACCAGTACCCGTTCTCCAACGACCCCGACGCCGGCCTGCTGCACCCGGACTGGTGGATCACCGAGTGCTCCTGCGTCCCTGCCGCCACCACCCCGCCCCCAGCCGTCACCACGCCCTTCCGTCCGAACCACTTCTACGACGAGCAGCGCCTGCTGCTCGGGAAGAAGTACCGCGCGGGCGACCGGGTCCGGCTGACCGTACCGGCCGGGAGCAGCGCCGCCTGGACGGTGATCGACCTGCTCGACTCCCAGCTGGTCGCCGCACCGAAGGTCGAACTCGCCGCCGCCAACGTGCTGTTGTTCGGCGCCGACCCGACCGGCCACCGGGACTCCGCCGACGCGATCGACCGGGCCATCGCCTTCGCCCGCCGGGCCGGCCTCAAGGTCTATCTCCCGCCGGGCAGTTACCAGGTGAACCGGCACATCCTGGTCGACGACGTGACGATCGTCGGCGCGGGCAGCTGGTACACCGTGGTGAAGGGCCGTCAGGTGGACCTGACCACGCCCGCGCCGGACGGCTCGATCCACACCGGCGTCGGCTTCTACGGCAGGGACGCCTCGGCCGGCGGCAGCCACAACGTGCACCTCGCCGACTTCGCGATCGAGGGCGACGTCCGCGAGCGGATCGACACCGACCAGGTGAACGGCGTCGGCGGCGCGCTCAGTGACTCGACCGTCTCCGGGCTGTACCTGCACCACACCAAGGTCGGCCTCTGGTTCGACGGGCCGATGAGCAACCTGCGGATCACCGGCAACGTGATCGCCGACCAGATCGCCGACGGCCTCAACTTCCATACCGGCGTGACCGATTCACTGGTCGCCGACAACCTCGTCCGGAACACCGGAGACGACGGTCTGGCGATGTGGTCGGAGCGGATCGGAAACACCCGGAACACCTTCGACCACAACACCGTGCAGTCCCCCGTGCTCGCCAACGGCATCGCACTGTACGGCGGCACCGACAGCACGGTCTCGAACAACCTGATCGCCGACCCGGTCCGGGAGGGCAGCGCGATCCAGATCGGCTCCCGGTTCGGCGCCGAGCCCTTCACCGGACAGCTCCGGATCAGCGACAACACCACGGTCCGGTCCGGGACTTACGAGCTGAACTGGAAGATCGGCCTCGGCGCGCTCTGGTTCTACGCGCTGGAGCGGGACATCGCCGCCGACACGCAGGTCACCGGCAACGCCTTCCTCGACAACACCTACAACGCCGTCATGCTGGTCGCCGACTGGCCGGTGAAGGACCGGTACTCGATCTCCAACCTGCACTTCAAGGACCTCAGGATCGACGGCACCGGCACCTCCGTGCTCAGCGCCCGGGCGGCCGGCTCGGCGACCTTCGAGAACGTGAACGCCCGCAACGTCGGCGCGGTCGGGGTCAACAACTGCGGCACCTTCCACTTCACCCCGGCCGGCTCCGAGTTCACCCTCACCGACCTGGGCGGCAACGACGGCGGCGGCACCACCGGCGCCTGGCTGGCACCCTGGGAGCTGCCCAACACCCTCACCTGCGACGACCGGCCGCCGGTGGTCGCACCCCCTGCACCGTCCGCCTGGTGAACGGGTAGCCTGGCGGCCCGGATCGAGGGAGATCCAGCCGCTGCTGAACGGGGTCGGACGTGGGCGTGACGCTGGGCGACGTGGCCCGGGAGGCCGGGGTGTCGCTGGCCACTGCCTCCCGGGCACTCAACGGTTCGGCCCGGACGGTCCGTCCGGAGCTGGCGGAGCGGGTCAGAGCCTGCGCGGACGCGCTCGGCTACCTACCGAACGCCCCCGCGCAGGCCCTCGCGCGCTCCGCCACCGCCACCGTCGGCGTGCTCCTGCACGACGTGGCGGACCCCTACTTCGCCGCGCTGGCCCGGGGCGCCTGCGACGCGGCCGTGGCCGCCGGGCTGCTCCCGCTGGTGGTCAACACCGACGGCGATCCGGCCACCGAACTGCGCGGCGTCCGCCTGCTGCACGCCCAGCGGGTCCGCGCCGTCATCCTGGCCGGATCGGGCTACACCGACCCGGCGGCGGCCGCCCGGCTGGACGCGGCGCTGGCCGAGTACCAGGCCACCGGCGGCTCGGTGGCGGCCGTCACCGACCACGGCCCGGGCTACCACACGGTCCGCCCGGCGAACCGGTCCGGGGCGGCCGAGCTGACCCGGGCGCTGCTCGCGCTCGGGCACCGGGAGTTCGCCGTGATCACCGGCCCGGCCCGGCTGCGGGTGCCCGGCGAACGGCTCGCCGGGGTGCGGGACGCGCTGACCGAGGCCGGGCTGACGCTGGCCGAACCGGCCGTGGTGAGCGCCGAGTTCAGCCGGGAGGGCGGCCGCCGGGCGATGGCCGCCCTACTGGACGGGCCCCGGCCGACCGCCGTGCTCGCCCTCTCGGACGTCTGCGCGGTGGGCGCGCTGGCCGAGCTCCGGGCCCGTGGGCTCCAGGTGCCGGACGAGCTCTCGGTGGCCGGGTTCGACGACATCCCGCTCGCGGAGGATCTGAGCCGTCCGCTGAGCACCGTCCGGCTCCCGCTGGCCCGGATGGGCGCCGAGGCCGTACGGCTGGCGCTCGGGCCCGCCGAGCTGCGGACCGTCGAACTGCCGGTCGAGGTCGTCCTGCGCGGGACCACCGGCGCGCCCCGACGCTGACTTCCCGGTTCCTGCTGTCCAGACCGTTGACTCCTCGTCGGGAAAGCGCTTACCGTCGTGCCGCCCGGAGCGGAGCGGCTCCGACCGGGCGCCGCCGCGCCCACCCCCACGGCGCCCAGCGGCCAGCTCGCCGTGCCCGGACCCCGCTCCGGCCAGGAGGCCCCATGAACGCCGTGCCGCCCAGCCCGCTGATCTCCCGCCGTCGCGTCCTCCAACTCGCCATCGGATCAGCGGCCTTGGGGACCGTCCTGCTCACCGCCGGCCCGGCCGGAGCCGCCGCCGACGCGTACGACACGCTCCGGCTGCGCTGGCGCGACCTGCTCACCGGCACCGGCTTCGACCCCGCGACCGAGCCGTACGCGACCACCCTGCGCGGCCTCGGCGACCGGGCCCGGACGCAGTACGGCGCGATGGCCCCCGCCACCGGTTCGCTCTGGCCCGATCTGCCGCTCGGCACCGCCTCCGCCAACATCACCGGCAGCTACGTCCGACTGCGCACCATGGCCCTGGCCTGGGCCCAGCCGGGCACCGGCCTGACCGGCGACCCGGCCCTGGCCACCGCGATCGCCACCGGCCTGGACCACCTGCACGCGAACGCCTACACCCCGACCGCCACCGCCTACGGCAACTGGTGGGACTGGCAGATCGGCGCACCCCAGGCCCTGCTGGACGTCTGCGTCCTGGTGCACGACCGGCTGACGGCCACTCAGCTCACCGGTTACCTGGCCGCCGTCGACCACGCCGTCCCCGGCTCCCGGCTGACCTCCTACACCGGCACCAGCACCGGCGCCAACCGGGTCGACCTGTGCCGGGTGATCGCCCTGTGCGGCGTGCTCGGCCGCAGCTCCGCCAAGCTCGCCGCCGCCTCCACCGCACTCTCGCCGGTCTTCCCGTACGTGCTGAGCGGCGACGGCCTGTACACCGACGGCTCGTTCGTCCAGCACACCTGGGTGCCGTACACGGGATCGTACGGCGAGGTGCTGCTCGGCGGCCTCAGCAAACTGTTCGCCCTGCTGGCGGGCTCGGCCTGGCAGATAGCCGACCCGCAGCGGCAGAACGTCTTCGACGCGGTCGGCGACGCCTGGGCGCCGTTCCTCTACAACGGCCTGGTGATGGACTCGGTCGGCGGACGCTCCGTCAGCCGGGGCCGCCAGGCCACCGACCTGCTCCAGCTCCAGCAGGACGACCACACCCGCGGCCACACCATCCTCGGCCACATCCTGCGGCTGGCCGACTCGGGTGCCGCCCCCGCCGCCCAGTCCGCCGGCTGGCGAGCCGCCGTGAAGGGCTGGATCACCCGCGACTACTACCGCCCCTACCTCTCCAACGCCTACCTGGACGTCCCCGAACTCGCCCGGGCCCAGGCCCTGTTGGCCGACAGCTCGGTGACCGCGACGGCCGAACCGGCCGGCGCCCGGGTCTTCGCGATGGACCGTGCGGTGGTCCGCCGTACCGGCTGGGCCGCCTCGCTGAGCCTCTGCTCGGCCCGCACCACCTTCTACGAGACCGGCAACGGCGAACACCTGCGGGGCTGGCACACCAACAACGGCCTGCTCAGCTGGTGGGGCGCCGACTACGGCAACGGCCAGTACTCCGACGCCTTCTGGCCCACCGTCAACCCGTACCGCCTGCCGGGCACCACCGTCTCGACCAAGCCGTTGGCCGACGCGGCAGGCGGCGCCTGGGGCGCGGCGCGGCCGGACAACGTCTGGGCCGGCGGCGCCACGGACGGCACCTACGCGGCGGTCGGCCAGGACGTGCGCGGCCTCTCCTCCACCCTCAGCGGCCGCAAGTCCTGGTTCCTGCTGGACGATTCGGTGCTCTGTCTCGGCGCGGGCATCAGCTGTACGGACGGCGTCCCGGTCGAGACCGTGGCCGAGAACCGCAACCTCGGCGCCACCGGCGCGCACACCCTGACCGTGGACGGCACCGTCCAGCCCGCCACCCTCGGCTGGTCGCAGCAGTTCACCGGCGCCCGGTCCGCCGCGATCTCCGGCTTCGGCGGCTACGTCCTGCCGGCCGGCACCACGCTGCACGCCAAGCGGGAGGCGCGCAGCGGCAGTTGGCACGACATCAACACCAACGGGACCACCGAGCAGCTGACCCGCCGCTACCTGACCCTCTGGTTCGACCACGGCACCGACCCGTCCGGCGCCGGGTACGAGTACCTGCTGATGCCCGGCGCCACGGCTGCGACGGCGGCCGCCCGGGCCGCCGCACCGACTGCCACCGTCCTGGCCAACTCCCCTTCCGTCCAAGCCATTTCCGACTCGCTCTCCGGCCTCACCGCGGCCAACTTCTTCGCCGCCGGAACAGCAGGACCGATCACCGCCTCCGCACCCTGCTCGGTGCTGCTCCGGGAGTCCGGCGGAGTCCTGACCGTCACCGTCGCCGACCCGTCCCGGCTCGCGGCCACCGTCACCGTCACCCTCGCCCGCTCCGGCTGGACCTCGGCCGACCCCTCCCCCGGGGTCAACGTCCTCTCCCTCACCGGGAGCACGGTCACCCTGCTGGTCGAGACCGGCGGCACCCAGGGCGCGAGCCGCACCGTCACGCTCCGGAAGACCGGCGCCACGCCGGCCGCCACCGCGACCGTCCTCGCCCCGACCCAGGACGCCTACGTCCGCGACGGCTCCTACGCCGACACCGCTTACGGCACCGCCACCATCCTGACCGTCAAGAACACCAACTCCACTGCCAGTGGCTACAGTCGGCGCGCCCTGCTGTCCTTCGACACCTCCACCGTCCCGGGCACCGTCCGCCGCGCCGTCCTCTGGCTGCACGGCGCGGTCGCCGACTCCGGCGGCACCCAGACCAGCGTCCAGGCCTTCACCACCCCCGCCACCTCCTGGACCGAACCCACCCTCACCTGGAACAACGCCCCGGCCCTCGGCACCCCGCTCGGCACCGGCCGCCTCTCCACCACCCCGGACTGGGTCGCCCTCGACGTCGCCTCCGCCGTCACCGGCTCCACCACCACCGTCAGCATCTGGCAGCCGACCGGCGCCGTCGGCCTCGCCGTCAACCTCAACAGCCGCGAGAGCACGGCCCGCCAGCCCTTCCTGGAGGTCATCAGCTCTTGACGCCGCGCCACCCCACCGGCTCGGGGCTCACCTCACTAGACTGAGCCTCGAGCCGGGTACACCACCACACCTGGGAGGCGGCAGATGGGCTACGCCCGGATGCGTGCCGTTGCCGACGAAATCGCCGCCCGCGCGCCGGACGATGTCTGGGCCACCGAGATCAGCGGCAGCGAGATCATCGTGCTGACGGGTCGCGCCAACCTGCACGAGCTCATCGTCCACCGCCTCGCCAGGCGCCTCGACCGCCAACTGGAACAGTCGACACCCGGCCTGATCGCCCACGGCGGAGCCGACGTCGAGGACCCGGAGTCGGGCATCAAGCGGCACCCCGACGTGATGGTCTTCCCCGAGCGCGTCCTGGAGTCCGGCGAAGCCGTCCACCCCCGCGACGTCACAGCCGTGGTGGAGGTCGTCTCCAAGTCCAACCGGAGAACGACTACGAGGGCAAGATGCGCGACTACCCCACCATGGGCATCCCCCACTACCTGATCGTCGACCCCCGCACCGGCACCGGCCTCGTCCTCTCCGCCCCGCACCCCACCCCCGAGGGCCCGCGCTACAGCACGCGCCGCGAGTTCCACTTCGGCGAAACCGTCCAGCTCAGCACGTACGACATCGAGACCGCGGAGTTCCCGACCTACTGATCCGAACCGCCCGATATCGCTCGACCGTTCGAGGGTCGCCACATATCGTGTCGGCCATGGCAGATCAGGCAGAGCCGGTGGTCTTCACCAACCGCTGGGGCGACGTGTCCGTCCACGCCACCGCACCCCGTCGGGACCTCTGCGCCTGCTTCGATCAGGTCAGGGTGAGCAATCGACGGCGGGTGACCTTCCATCAGGAGCAGCAGGATGCCTCCTCGCCGGCCTGGCAGCACCTTCTCGCGCAGATCGAGGAGGCCGCCGCCGACGGGCGCGAGGAGTTCCGGCCGCTGGTGGAGATGAGTCCACAGGAGCGACGCCAGATCATCACCCTGCCGCCGACCATCGCCAAGCTGACATCGGTCCGACACTTCGTGCTCTACGGCAGCAACCTGGTCCGGATACCGCCGCAGATCGGGGCGATGACCAGCCTGGAGGAGTTCACTCCCTACACCTCGTACCGGCTGCACTGGTTCCCGTACGAGCTGACCAGGTGCCCGAACCTGAGGCGAAGCACCGTCAGCACGCGTGCGCTGTACGGCAACGAGAAGCTCCGCCCGCCGTTCCCCCCACTGTCCTCCGTCCCCGCCAGGCCCAGCGACTTCGGCGCGGCAGCAGGGGGCACCGACGCGGTCCGTACCTGCAGCGTGTGTGACGAACCGTTCGAGGCGGCCGGGGTCCGGCAGGCCTGGCTGTCCCTCCGGGTCGCCACCGACGTCCTGCCGCTCCTGGTCAACGCCTGCTCCAACACGTGCCTTCGTGCCCTCCCCGCAGGCGCCGCGGGATAGGTCCGTACGCCGCACCCGGGTGGACCCGGCATCGTCCAATCCCGCGCCGACGACGCCTGAGCCTCCGTCACCGGCCACCCTGTCACCCGGCCACGCCGTGGCCTGCGCCGGCGACTACCGTGCCGGTTCGGCCGCGGGCTGCCGGATCAGGCCGTGCAGCGCCGCGATGACCTCACGGCCCGTCGGGGTGGTGAAGTCGCGCACCAGGTCGGTGGCGAAGCTGGCGACGCTGGTGATCCGGCCGCCCGCTGCTTCGATCTGACGGAAGGCGGCCTGCTCGGTACGCGGCGAGAGCCCGCCGCACGCGTCGAGAAGTACGGAGACCTCGAAGCCTGCGGCGATGGCGTCAAGTGCCGTATGCAGTACGACGATCTCGCTTGTCACTCCACAGATGGCGAGGTTCCGCCGCGAGTGCGCGGTGACGGCCCGGCGGGTGGCCGCGTCGTCCCAGGCGCACGGTCCGCTGCGGACGAAGACAGGTGCTCCGGGGATGGACGCCTCCTCGATGACCGCCGGACCGCCGGGACGTGGAGCCACCGAGAGGGTGGCGGGGATGTCCAGCAGCTCGACCAGGCGCGCCAGGAAGCTGACGGATCGCCTGATCGTGGCCGGTGGCGTCGTACCGCTGAGCTCGACGATGCCTTCCTGCAGGTCGGCGAGGTGGAGCTGAACGGTGGCAGAGCTGAGCATGGCCGTCCCCTTAGGTCAGCATCAGAATCATTCGGACTCTGAATGATTTGACTAACGTAGCATGGCGACCATGGATCCCGACACGGTCAACTCCAGCGCCGTCTTCCGCCTCGGCGTACTCGGAGCGATGGCGACCGATCTCTTCGCAAACCGGATCGAGGCCCACGAACTCAAGCCCAAGCACGTCGGCCTGATGGTGGTCCTGGCCGCCGGAAGGGTCTCGTCGCAGCTCGAGCTCGCCGGCGTGATGGGCGTCGCGCCCAGCCTGGTCGTCGCCCTGGCCGACCACCTCGAGAAGCTCGAAGCCATCCAGCGGGTACGGGATCCGGCCGACCGGCGTCGTCAGGTACTGACCCTGACCGACCACGGCCGGGCGCTGCTCGCGACCTGCGGCGAGCTCGCCCACGCCGCCGACGCCGAGTTCGCCGCAGACCTGACCCCGGCCGAGAGCGCCGTGCTGACCGGCATGCTCGACCGGCTGGCGGCTCGTCAGGGTCTGCCACCAGCGGCCACCGACCACAGCTGATCGGCCCGCGCCCCGGCGCGACGACCGCTACCTCTCGGACGGGTTCAGCGACAGCCCAACATTCACGACAGAAGCGATCAAGCCAGGCATCTCGTTCGATTACCGTTTGACCAGCGGAGTTCCCCTGCGAGATCGTTCCTCGGTCTCCGAACAACCGCACGGGGACATACGTTCGTTTTTCTTGGGGGACCATTGCCGACCCTGCCCGCGCGAAAGCTCGCCACGACCGCCGCCCTGGCCGCCCTCTCCGGCAGCCTGCTCGCCCTCGCCCCGGTGGCCCGAGCCGAAACCGCCGCCCCGTCGGCGAGCCCGTCCGCCAGCCCGTCGGCGAGCCCGTCCGCGAGCCCGTCGGCCTCCGCCCCGGCGCCCGTACCGCTGCCCGTCAGCCCGAAGGCGACGCCCGAGCCGTGGGTCAAGTTCGGCGTGGAGAGCGATCAGGGCTGCGGTTCCGACCCGTACTCCTGGGGCTGGCTGCCCAACGGCACTCCGGCCGCGCTGACCGCCACCGTGCCGGCGTCGACGATCCCTCCGAGCATCGAGTTCCACGTCCGCGACACGGCCGCTCCGGACACCGACGTGCTGTCCGGCCCCGCCACGACCGTGTCGGACAAGGGCGTCGCCTCCTTCCCCCTGGACAACGCCCGGTTGCTGGACGGCCACAGCTACACCTGGCACGCCGTCGCCCGCGAGAGCGCCGACCGGGTGTCCGAGCCCACTGCCGACTGCCACTTCCGGATCGACCGCACCGCACCGCAGCAGCTGACGATCCCGGACTTCGCCTCCTGGTCCGCGGCTCAGCAGGGCGGCGGCTGGTCGATGCGCTACGACTTCACCGATACCGCTCCGGTGGACGGTTTCAACTCGTACTACTCCTGCTACGAGTACCGCCTGAACGACTCCGCGGTGTGGGCCGACCCGCAGTGCGACAACCGCTCCTCCGAGTCCGCACGCCTGTCGTTCACCACGCCCGGGCTGAACACCATTCACCTGCGGGGCATCGACCACGCGGGCAACCGCTCCGCCGAGGCCGTCCGGACGACCTTCGTCTACCCCGGCGCATCCCGTTCGGGCCGCCTCCAGGAGCCTTCCACGTACTGGCTGCTGGACCGGACGGTCCGTGGCGCCGAGACCCTCGGCAAGGCACCGCTCACGGCGTCCGGGACCGTGGGTTGGACGGACGACTCCGCCACGTTCAGCGGCACCGGGTCGCTCGGCAGCGCGCAGCCCGTGATCGACACCACCAAGAGCTTCTCGGTGAACCTGCTGGCCCGCGCCGCAGCCGGCGGCGGCATCGTGGCGAGCCAGGACGGCACCCGCTCCAGCGGCTTCATCCTCTGGGCCAACCCGGCCGACAACAACTGGCACTTCTCGCTCGGCACCGCCGACGACGACAACGCCAACTGGGACGACACCACCATCCGGTACACCGCCTTCACCCCTGCGGTGAAGTACGGCACCTGGCAGCGCCTCAACGCCTCGTACAACGCCACCACCGGCGCCGTCTCGCTGTACGTGGACGACCAGCTGGTGGCCAGCGGGAACCACGCCCCGAACAAGGCGTGGAAGGCCAACGGGCCACTGCGGATCGGCCAGTACCAGTTCCAGGGCCACCCTGACTTCCGCTTCAAGGGCGAGGTCGCCGACGTCGCGGTGTTCAACCGCACGACCGGCTACCCGGCCGAGACGAACCGGTACCGCAACAGCCTCTACGGCGTGGGCTACACCGGCGGCTGCATGGACATCGACCCGAACGACAAGTCCGCGTCCGGCAGCCGGGCCAGGTACCTCAACTGCGACTACCTGAACACCCCGGGCCTCACCGCGTTCGGCAAGGACGGCGCACTCAAGCAGAACGGCAAGTGCCTCGACCTGGCCTTCAACGGCACCGTCAACGGCACCGCGATCCAGCTGTGGGACTGCAACGGCGGCCCCAACCAGATCTGGCACAACAGGGCGGACGGCTCGCTCTACAACCCCGGGTCCGGCCGCTGTGTCGACCTGCCGTTCGGCGACCACACCTACGGCAAGCCGCTCGTACTGTGGGACTGCAACGGCGGCCCGAACCAGCTCTGGGATCCCCGCCACCCCTTGATGAGCCTGCTCTAGACCGTACGAAGCTCCGGCCCCGTCGCATCTGCGGCGGGGCCGTTGCCTTTTCCGGACCGGACCTCGAAACGATCACCCGCCCCTGCCGAACGGCTCTACGGCAGAAGGAGGTTGACGTCGCCGAACTCGTGCCACAGGTACCGCTGCCGGACCGCCTCCGCGTAGCACCGAGCCAGCAGCGCCCGCCCCGCCACCGCCTCCAGCAGGTGCAGATGGGAGGCGCGGGGTTCGTGCCAGCCGGTGAGCAGGCCGTCGACGGTGCGGACGCCCCGGGCCGGGGTGATCACCAGGTCGGTCCAGCCCTCGGCCGGGCGCAGCCGGCCGTCGGTGCCGGCGGCCGACTCGAGCGCGCGGACGGCCGTGGTGCCGACGGCGATCACCCGGCCCCCGCTACCGCGAACGTGGTTGACCAGGGCGGCCGTTGGGACCGGCACCCGGAACCACTCGGGGTAGGGCGCCTCGTACGCCTCGGGCGAGGCGACGCCGGTGTGCAGGGTGATCGGCGCCAGCAGGACTCCCCCGGCCACCAGCCGGGCCACCACCTCGGGGGTGAACGGCCGGGCGGCACTGGGCATTTCACTACTGCCCGGCTGGTCGGCGAAGACCGTCTGGTACGCGGCGATCGGCCACTCGCGGTCCACGTAGCCGTACCGGATCGGCTTGCCGTAGGAGGCCAGGTACTCCACCGTCGGAGCGGGCAGCGCCAGCCGGGCGTACCAGAGGCGTGGCGTGTGCGGGGCCGTCAACTCGGCCTTCCCGCCCGCCGGGAGAGCGATCGGCAGCCCGGACCGGGCGGGTGAGAGCTCGGGCGGGAAGTACTCGGCCGCGCCGGCCGTCGGACGGCGCAGCTCGACCAGGTGGTGGCCGCGCCGGTCCGGCCGGGCCGAGGAGAGGTGGAGGGTGACCGGGGTCCCGGCGGGGAGGCGGCCCGGCAGGGCGGCGGGCAGGGTGGCCGAGTTGTTGACCACCAGCAGGTCGCCCGGTTCGAGCACCGAGGGCAGGTCGGTGAAGAGCCGGTGTTCGGTGGCGAGCGTGCTCCGACTGCCGACCAGCATCCGGACGCCGTCGCGGACCAGGCCGCGCGCCTCCGCCGGTGCGCGGGCGGAGAGTTCGGCGGGGACGGTGAAGTCGAACCCGCTCTCCAGCGCCGTGGCCATCTCAGTGACTCCCCGTCAGGGCCTCGGCCAGGTAGCGCCCCGAGGCCGGGTGCCCGGCGAGCAGCGCCAGGATGCCGGGCACGGCGGTGTCGGCGGGCAGCGGACGGTCGGAGATGTCCTCGCCGGGAAACGCCTCCTGGTACATGTCGGTCCGCATGTCGCCGGGCTCCACCACCCAGACCCGCACCCCGGGTTCTTCCAGGGCCAGGACGGCGGAGGCGTGGTCGAGCGCGGCTTTGCTGGCGCCGTAGCCGCTCCAGCCGGCGTAGGCCTCGCGGGCCGCGTCCGAGCTGAGGTTGATGACCGAGCCGCTGTGGCGCCGCAGTTGGGGCAGCAGGAGCTGGGTGAGCGCGATCGGTCCGAGCACGTTCACCTCGAAGGTCTCCAGCAGACCGGGCAGTGGGAAGTCCGCCAGCGCGGGCATCGCCGCACCGGCCAGGTCGTACCCGGTCAGCGTGCCCGCGTTGTTGACCAGCAGTGCGGCGCCGCCGAGCTTCTCGGCCGCCGAGGCCAGCCGCTCCCGGTGGCCGTCGTCGACCACCGAGCCCGCCAGTGCGACGACCTCGGTGACGGCCGCCAGCTCGGCCTCGGCGGCGGCCAGACCGGCGGCGCTGCGAGCGGTGAGCACCAGCCGCCAGCCCTCCCGGGCCAGTGCCCTGGCCAGCTCGAGACCGAGCCCCCGGGAGGCTCCGGTGATCACGGCGACGGGTGCGGAGGCGGTTCCTGCGGTGGTGATGTCCATGCCTCCACCCTCCGCCTGCCCCCTCCCCGCCGGATCGGCCGACCGCCCGTCCCGCACCCGGCCGTTCGACCTAGTACGCCGGTCGTAGACCGAGCTCCCGTACCGCCCTGATCCGCCCGAGCGGCCGCGCGAATAATCGACAGAACATTCGTGCGATTACTGATAGCTTCCGTTTCGTGCCGAAGCTGAACCAGATCATCGCCGTCGAAAAAGGCGTCAAGTCCAAGTCCTTCCAGGAGCTGACCCAGGCTCACCAGGACCTCCAGAAGCCCGCGCTGCTGGCCGGCATCGCCCGGACCTACCAGCCGAAGGACGAGGAGGGCGAGCAACTGCCGCCCGAGTCCACCCGGGTGCAGGTCAAGGCCGAGGACATCCTGCGCAGCACTGCCGCGACGCTGACCCGGCTGTTCGACGTGACCGCCACCAAGGACTGGGCGAACCGGACGGCCGCCGCGGACGTGGTGGTGGACGGCAACGTCCTGCTGCCCCAGGTGCCGGTGCCGTACCTGCTCTTCCTGGAGAAGCAGCTCACCGACCTGCACACCTTCGTCCGCAAGCTCCCGGTACTGGACGCCGCCGAGTCCTGGAACCTGGACCCGTCGACGGACTCCTGGAAGACCGACGCGGTGCGCACCATCCGCACCAAGAAGGTGCCCCGCAACCACGTGAAGGCCGAGGCCACCGAGAAGCACCCGGCGCAGGTCGAGGTGTACTACGAGGACATCCCGGTCGGTTACTGGACGACCGTCAAGTTCTCCGGTGCGTTGCCGGCCCGGCGGGTCAACGAGCTGGCGGAGCGCCTGGAGAAGCTCCAGCAGGCCGTCAAGTTCGCCCGCGAGGAGGCCAACAACTCCGAGGTCACCGACCAGCGGGTCGGCGACGCGGTGTTCGGCTACCTGTTCCGGTAGCCCCATGATCGCCCCCCGTTCGAGCGGGGGGTGCGCTGAAGAGCGCAAGCTGAAACTGATGTTGAAGCTGACCACGGGATGACAGTGGGGGTTCGAATCCCTCCCCCGGCACCACACGGGCCGGGGTAGCCCAAGCGGCAGAGGCACATCCCATGAATCTCAGATTCTCGCTCCAGTCTCAGTATTCGCCGCCGATCACCGGATCGACCGGGCGCGGACGATCATCGACGGATGCGGGTTCAAGTCCCGCCTGTGCCTCTGACCGTGGCACGGTAGTTCAAAGGCAGAACACGTCGATCTCAGAATGATCTGCGCCCTTCAACGTGCCGGTGTGCGCAATTGGGTGGCATCTCAGGGGCCCGGGGGCTGGATACGCTCCCGGGTCCCGTCACGTTCGCCAGGTCGCACCAACTGCTCGGCGACGCCCCGGATGTTAGCGCTCACAACAGTGCGTGAAGGAACCATAAGCAAATGGTCACGGACTCGTGAAGGCTCCATGGAAACCCCTGCGACTTGACCTGTACAAGGCCAGCCTTGCCTTGCTCGCCGCCGTTGCGGCCACCGTCGCAGCGGTCCCCGCTTCCCCCATGGAGCCCGTCGATGTCCGTCATCCCCAGCAGCACTGTCGGCTCTGCCCGACCCTACCTGATCGGCCTGTCCCGGATCGCGATCGGCCTGCTCTTCTCCTGCCACGGCGCAGCCTCACTGTTCGGCGTCCTGGGCGGCGTCAAGGGCGGCACGGTGGAGGCACTCACCTGGCCCGGCTGGTACGCGGCCGTGATCCAGCTGGTCGGCGGCGTGCTGGTGCTGCTCGGCCTGGGCACCCGGACGGCCGCCGTGATCTGCTCCGGCTCGATGGCGTACGCGTACTTCAGCGTGCACCAGGAGAACGCCCTGTTCCCGATCCAGAACGGCGGCGTCGCCTCGGCACTGTACTGCTGGGCCTTCCTCCTGATCGCCGCCACCGGCCCGGGCGCACTCGCCCTCGACGGCCTGCTGGCCCGCCGCCCGGCCACCGTCGCCACCGCGTCGGCCACCGCCTGACCGCCTCACCACGTCGGCCACCGCGCCACCGATCCCGTTCGGCGGGGATCGGTGG
>NZ_LMCT01000011.1:227981-278508 GCF_001424875.1 Kitasatospora sp. Root107
GCGGCGCTTTCCGCCGGAGGCGGGCGGCTGTCAAGGACGAGACGATCGCCCGCCGAACCGGCATGTCGCCGCGATCCTGATCGCGCTCAACGCCGAGGCACAGCAGCCCCGTTGGAGTCCGTGGCGGTGTTGCCGAGGCCGACGGGGAGAAGTCGTCCGCCGGTCAGCCGGAGCAGTTCGTCCGCGGTCGTGGGGAAGACGGTGTGCGGGGTGCCGGCGGCGGCCCAGATCCTGGGGTAGTCCGTGAGGGCTTCGTCGACGACCGTGGGGAGCGGGTCGGGGTGGCCGACGGGGGCGACGCCGCCGATCGCCTGTCCGGTGGCCTGGCGGACCTGCTCGGCCGTGGCGCGGCGGAGTTCGCCACGGCCCCAGCGGGTGGCGAGCCCCGCGGTGTCGACCTTGTGGCGGCCGCTCGTGAGGACCAGGACGGGGACGTCGTCGGAGATGAAGACGAGGCTGTTGGCGATGGCACCGACTTCGCAACCCAAGGCGTTGGCCGCCTCGGCGGCCGTCCGCGTCGATTCTGCCAACTGGCGGATCCCACCCGGGATTCCGGCCGTTGTCAGGGCGTCGGCCACCTGCTGACTGCGGGTGGGCAGGGGTCCGCTCGGCGATGTCATGCCAGTCCCTCGGGATCAGATGTTCGCGTTCCGCAAACAGAACGTTCTGGATATGGAACGATAGGCCGCGGTGGACAGCGCAGTCAACGAGGCGCTGGCGAGGCGGGACGGGGAATCATGGAACTGGCTGACCAGGTAGGTCGCCGCATGAGGGAGCTGCGGATCGAGCGGGGACTGTCGCTGTCCGAGCTGGCCCGGCGGTCGGGGGTCGGCAAGGGCACGCTCTCGGAGTTGGAGAGCGGCGGGCGCAATCCCACGCTGGAGACCCTGTACGCGCTCACCACCGCGCTCGACACCCCCCTCAGTTCGGTCCTGATCGGTACGGCGGCGGGCGCCTGGATCTCGGGCAGCGCGGTGGACGCGGTCCTGACCGAGCGCTTCGAGGACGCGGCCGCGACCAATGAGGTGTACCGCGTGCGGATCCGCGCCGGCACGGTCCAGCAGTCCGCCGCGCACGCCCCCGGCACCGAGGAGCACATGGTCGTCCTGGCGGGTACCGCCCGCCTCGGTGACGTCTCGTCACCCCGCCTGGTGAGCGCCGGCGAACACGCCCACTGGGCCGCCGACGTCCCGCATCTGTACGCCGCACCGGCCGGCGACGTCGAGGCCGTCCTGATCGTGCGCTACCCGGCGGCGGCAGGTACCTCCGGCAAGGACCGGCCCGATGAGTGAGATCGACCGGACGTTACGCCGGATCGCGCCGGCCTCCGCTGTGGTCGCCGGGCTGATCGCGGTGCTGGTGGGAGTCGTCAGTTCCGCCGCGATCGTCTTCACTGCCGCCAAGGCGGCGGGAGCGGGCCCGCGCGAGCTCGGCTCCTGGATGCTGGCCCTCGGTGTCGGTATGGGGGTCACCTGTGTCGGACTCTCGCTGCGCTACCGGGCGCCGGTGGTCACGGCCTGGTCCACTCCGGGTGCGGCCCTGCTCGCGTCCGGGCTCGACGGGGTGACGATGCCGCAGGCCGTCGGAGCCTTTCTCATCTCGGCGGTGCTGATCCTGCTCAGCGGGCTGACGGGCTGGTTCGAGCGGGTCATGGGCCGGATCCCGGTGCCGCTGGCGGCGGGGCTGCTGGCCGGGGTGCTCGTCCGGTTCGGCACGGGGCTGTTCAGCAGCATGGACGGTCACTTCACCGTCGTGTTCGCCATCTTCGTGGTCTATCTGGCGGGCCGACGGCTGCTGCCCAGGTACGCGATCTTCGGGGCGCTCGCGGCGGGTGTCGCGGTCGCGGCCGCACAGGGCTCGTTGCAGCCCGGCCGGATCCGTTTCGCGTTCGCCGAACCGGTCTTCACCGCTCCGGCGTTCTCCTGGCAGGTGACCGTCAGCGTCGCACTGCCGCTGTTCGTGGTGACGATGGCCTCGCAGAACCTGCCGGGGGTCGCGGTCCTGCGGGGCGACGGGTACGGACGGGTGCCCGTGTCGCCGCTGATCAGCTGGACCGGGGTCACCAACGTGCTGCTGGCGCCCTTCGGTTGCTTCGGCCTGAATCTCGCGGCCATCACGGCGGCCATCTGCACGGGGCCGCAGGCACACGAGGACCGGAGCCGGCGCTATCTGGCCGGCGTCTGGGCGGGGCTGTTCTACCTGTGCGTGGGCGTCTTCGGCGGGACTGTCAGCTCGCTGCTGGCCGCGATGCCCACCGCGCTGATCGTCGGCATCGCCGGAGTCGGGCTGCTCGGCACCATCGGGAACTCGCTGTCCGCCGCGCTCTCGGACGACGGTTTCCGGGAGGCCGCCGTCATCACCTTTCTGGCCACCGCGTCCGGCGTGACACTGCTCGGCGTCGGCTCCGCGTTCTGGGGGCTGCTGGCCGGGGCACTGACCATCGCGGTCACCCGCGGACGCCGGCCGCGCAGACCGCTGCCACCCGCCGTGCAGTCCGACGTCACCTCATCCGAAGCCAGCTCGCCCGAGTATTCGAACATGTCAACTGCCAGTCCCAGCCGCTGAGATGACGGACCGTCAGCTGGGGATACCCGGAAGACTTGGTTATAAGGTGGATCACTATGCGCGACATACACCGCACCGGCCTCCTCCTTATCTGCCGCGACGAGGGCCTCTAGGGCTCGACCTCCTCGTCGCGGAGTCCGGCCACGCGCCACCCAGTCGGCCCACTGCCGCGACGAATCCACTGAGGAACGGTTCCGAATGAACACGCAGTTCTCCGTTCAGCCGACCACCGCATACCCCGCCTTCCCGCTCCAGCTGCCGTCCGGGATGCCGTTCGGGCGCTACCAGTCGTTCCAGGGCGTCGAGTTGCCCGACCGCACCTGGCCCGGCAAGACCATCACCAAGGCGCCGCAGTGGTGTGCGGTCGACCTGCGGGACGGCAACCAGGCCCTGATCGACCCGATGGGCGCCGACCGCAAGCTGCGGATGTTCGAACTCCTCGTCGCCATGGGCTACAAGGAGATCGAGGTCGGCTTCCCGTCGGCCAGTCAGACCGACTTCGACTTCGTCCGCCAGCTCATCGACGAGGACCGGATCCCCGACGACGTCGCCATCCAGGTGCTGGTGCCGACCCGCAGCCACCTCATCGAGCGCACCTTCGAAGCGGTTCGCGGCGCCAAGCACGCCATCATCCATCTCTACAACTCCACCTCGACCCTCCAGCGGCGCGTGGTGTTCGGCATGGAGCGCGAGCAGATCACCGGGCTGGCAGTGGGTGGCGCGCAGCTGTGCGCCGATCTCGCCGAGCGGATGACGGACACCGGGATCGGCTTCCAGTACTCTCCGGAGTCCTACACCGGCACCGAGCTGGAGTACGCCGCCGAGATCTGCAACGCGGTCATCGGTGTCTGGCAGCCGAGCGCGGACCGCAGGGTCATCGTCAATCTGCCCGCCACGGTCGAGATGGCCACCCCCAACGTGTACGCGGACTCGATCGAGTGGATGCACCGTCACCTGGACCGGCGCGACGCAGTCGTGCTGTCCGTCCACCCGCACAACGACCGGGGTACCGCCGTGGCCGCCGCCGAGTTGGGCTATCTGGCCGGCGCCGACCGCATCGAGGGCTGCCTGTTCGGCAACGGCGAGCGCACCGGCAACGTCTGTCTGGTCACCCTGGGCATGAACCTCTTCAGCCAGGGCGTCGATCCGATGATCGACTTCTCGGACATCGACGGCATCCGCCACACGGTCGAGTTCTGCAACCAGCTGCCGGTACATCCGCGCCACCCGTACGGGGGCGACATGGTCTACACGGCCTTCTCCGGCTCGCACCAGGACGCCATCAAGAAGGGCCTGGAGGCGCTCGAGCACTCGGCGGCCGCTGCGGGCACCCCGGTGGACGCCTTCGGCTGGGCGGTGCCCTACCTGCCGATCGACCCCAAGGACGTCGGCCGCTCCTACGAGGCCGTGATCCGGGTCAACTCCCAGTCCGGCAAGGGCGGTATCGCCCACGTCATGAAGTCCGAGCACAAGCTGAACCTGCCGCGCGGCCTCCAGATCGAGTTCTCGCAGGCGGTCCAGAACCGCACGGACGACCAGGGCGGCGAGGTCTCTCCGGCGCGGATGTGGGAGGCGTTCGTCGAGGAGTACCTGCCCGTCGACGCTCCGGAGGCCGGCGTGGTCGGCCAGGACGGGAGCATCACGCCATGGGGCCGGATGTCTCTGGTGTCGCATCAGTCGGCCACCGTCATCGACGAGAAGAACTCGTTCTCGGTGGAGGTGCTGCTCGACGGCGAGAAGCGGACCGTGGACGGAGTCGGCAACGGCCCCATCGACGCCTTCGTGTCGGCACTCGGCGAGCTCGGCATCGACGTGCGGGTCGGTGACTTCCAGGAGCACGCGATGTCCACGGGCGGCGACGCCCGCGCCGCCGCGTACGTGGAGGCCTCGATCGACGGGCGCACGTTCTGGGGCGTGGGTCTGGACTCCAGCATCGTCACCGCCTCGCTCAAGGCGGTCGTGTCCGCGGTCAACCGGAGCTTCCGCGGCCAGGCCTGACCGGACTGCCTGGCCGGAGATCTGACGGAACGTCAGAACCGTTGCAGCGTCCCGACGGGTCGGCCCCACGCCATGACCGCCCCCCGAGCCGGGGAGCGGAGAGGAGGACGGATGGATCTGCGGATACTCACCGAGCCGCAGCGGGGTGCGGACTATCCCACCCTGCTGCGAGTGGCCCGGCATGCCGAGCAGCTCGGCTTCGACGGCTTCTTCCGGTCGGACCACTACCTGAAGGTCGCCCCGGGCGCTGCCCTGCCCGGCCCCACCGACGCCTGGATCACGCTGGCCGGACTCGCCCGCGAGACCAGCCGGATCACCCTCGGCACCATGATGACGGCGAGTACGTTCCGGCTGCCCGGCGTCCTCGCCGTCCAGGTCGCACAGGTGGACCAGATGTCGGGCGGACGCATCGAACTCGGCCTGGGCGCAGGCTGGTTCGAGCGCGAGCACCTGGCGTACGGCATTCCCTTCCCGACCGCCCGGTTCGACCGGTTGGAGGAGCAGCTGGAGATCCTCACCGGGATGTGGGACACCCCGGGGGGCGAGCTGTTCCAGTACGAGGGGCAGCACTACCGGCTGGTGGACTGCCCGGCGTTGCCCAAGCCCGTACGGGGACGGGTGCCGGTGCTGATCGGCGGCCGCGGTGCCCGGCGAACCCCGGCGCTGGCCGCCCGGTTCGCCGACGAGTTCAACGTGCCGTTCGGCTCACCCGAGGACACCGGGGACCAGTTCCGCCGGGTGCGGGAAGCAGCCGAAGCCGCCGGACGCGACCCGCGGACGCTGGTGTACTCGGCGGCCCTGACCGTGTGCGTCGGCCGGGACGGCGCCGAAGTCACGCGGCGGGCCGCGGCGATCGACCGCGACGAGGCGGACCTTCGGGCGACCGGGCTCGCGGGCACCCCCGACGAGGTCCTGAAGACCTTGGACCGCTACCGGGCGGCCGGTGCGTCGAGAATCTACCTCCAGATCCTCGACCTGGCCGATCTCGGTCAGCTGGACCTGATCGCCGACCAGGTCGCCACCCAACTGCCATGACCCGGCCGGGCGTTCAGGGCCTGGCAGCGGCGCGACGCAGTCCGAGGCCGATGAACACGGCAGCGACCAGCACCAACACCGCGTCCGCGCCGACCCCCAGCCGGGTACCCGCCAGCACGGCCGTCCTGAAGTCCTCGCCCGCGTCCTCCAGACTGCCTGCCCGGCCCGCCGCGAGCGCGCCGAGCACCGGGATGCCGATCGTGATGCCGATCTGCTGCGCACTGGTCACCAGTCCGGTGGCCAGGCCCTGTTCACGGTCGGTCAGGCCCGAGGTGGCGGTAATGCCGTACGAGACCACCGCCGACATATGGCCCACGGACGCGAGGACCAGCGCGGTGACGGCCAGCCAGATGCCGTCGTCCGCGGGCAGGAACACCAGCGCCGCCGTGCACACGGACTGCACCGTGAGCCCGGCGACCAGCGTCGTCCGGGCCCCGAGGGCGGCGACGATCCGGGAGGCCGTCATCCCGGTGCCGGCCAGCACGATGCCCTGCACTCCGAAGACCAGGCTGGTCTCGAAGGCCGAAAGACCGAGCACCTCCTGGAGGTAGAGCGTGAGCAGGAAGATCACCGAGCTCATCATCGAGAACGTCGCCAGCCCGCCCAGGTTGCCGAACGCGACCCTGGGCCGGCGCAGCATCCGGAGCGAGACCAGCGGCTCGGCAGCCCGGTTCTCGACGGCCACGAACGCCGCCAGCAGCAGCCCGCCGAGCACCAGCGCGGCGATCACCTCGGGCTCGCCGAACCCCTGGTCAGCAGCGGTGGACAGGGCGTAGATGACACTCAGCAGACCGCCCGTGACGGTCACCGCACCCGGCAGGTCCAGTCGCGGCCGCCCGGCGGGCCGGCTCTCGGTGAGCAGGGCCGGAGCGGCGACTGCGACGAGCGCACCCGCGCCGGCCAGCAGGGCCATGGTGGACCGCCAGCCCAGATGGTCGGTCATCACCCCGCCGACCAGCATGCCGACCGTGAAGCCCAGCGAGAGGATCGTGCCGTTGACCGCCAGTGCCCTGTTCCGCTGCGGGCCCTCCGGGAACGTCGTGGTCAGCAGGGACATACCGGTCGGTACGACCGCCGCCGCCCCCAGGCCCTGCAGGGCGCGTGCGGCCAGGAACGGCACGGTACCCCACGCGGCGGCGGCCAGGACGGAGGCCAGGGTGAACACGGCAAGGCCGATGACGAACAGCCGCCGCCGGCCGAACAGATCGGCGATCCGCCCGAAGAGCAGCAGAAACCCGCCCGACGGCAGGGCGAACGCGGTGATGGCCCACTGGAGATCGGCCTGGCCCATGGTCAGGTCGGCGCCGAGCACCGGCAGCGCCACATTCAGGATCGAGAAGTCGAGCGCGATGATGAACTGCGCCGCGCACAGCAGTACGAGCGTCAGCTGCGCGCGACCGGTGAGCCGGTCGTCGCTGGCGGGGCCGGTGGCGATCTGCTGACCGAGCGCTTCCCGGAGATGTCCGGGACCGGCGCCAGGGTGGTCGTCATGATCACAGGCTCCGCCACCCCGGACAGATGCGAAAGACGCTGCCTGTGCTGGTGGTGCCACCACCAGCCGGGCCGACACCACCAGCGCTCGATGAGGTCAACGAGGGGATGTGCAGCGTGACTTCGACTGTCCGGACAACGGCGCCCCGGGCCGAACTCAGGGATTTCCTGCGCAGTCGGCGGGCCCGGATCACGCCTGCGGAGGTGGGTCTTCCGACGGCCGGCCGGCGGCGCAGCCCCGGCCTGCGGCGGGAGGACGTCGCGGCGCTGGCCGGGGTCGGCCACTCCTGGTACCAGTGGCTGGAGCAGGGCCGCGACATCGCCGTGTCGGCGCAGGTCCTAAACGCGGTGTCGCGGGTACTCCGCCTGGACGACGCCGAGCGGCGCCACCTGTACGTACTGGCGGAACTCAACCCTCCGCTGCCGGACGCGGCACCGAGGATCGCGTACTGCGAAGAGCTCCAACGGCTGGTCGAGGCCTGGGGTCCGCACCCGGCGACCATGCTCGACCGCCACTGGAACCACGTGGCGTGGAACGAGTCGGCACGGCTTGCGCTCGGACTGCCGGGCGCCGAGCGCAACTGCCTGGTGGGTTTCTTCCACGACCAGCGGTTCCGGCGTGGGGACGGCCGGGCCCGGTCCTGGGAACGGGTCGCGCCGGCGGTGGTCGCCGCGTTCCGCGCGTCCGCCGCCGAGCGGCCCGACGACGAGGGTTTCCGCGAGGTGGTCAGTGAACTGAGCCGTACCAGCGCGGAGTTCGCCGAACTGTGGGCGCGCCTGGATATCCAGGAGGCCGGGGTGATCGTCAACGAGGTCGAGCATCCGGTCGTCGGCGCGCTCAGTTTCGAGAGCAGTCAACTGCGGCTCCCCGCACGGCCCGACCTGACCGTGGTGCTCTACAACCCGCTCGCTGGAACGGATACCGCACAGAAGGTGGGATGGCTGCTGTCCGGGGATTCGGCATGACCTGGGTCACATCTGCACCCGGGCGGGTGGGGCCGCCGGACGCCGGCCTGGCGGCCGTGCGAAAGCTGTCCATATTCTGGTCAACCCGATACTTCGTCAACTTGCTTTGACCAGCGCAGATGTGGTGCGTAGCCAGGTAGTTGCTGTGCGCTCTTGATATGGCCGACAGGAGGTGCGAGGGTTGGTCCACCGATCACGAACATGTCTGACCCGAGCTACCTGTGCCAGGTCCGGCAGTTGTTCGAGAGGCCTATCGACGGCCCCACAAAAGCGCGTGCGGGACTCCGCGCCTGATTTCTTCCTTTGCAGCCAACTCGGGGGAGTCTGATGCAGGACTTAGACATGTTCACACCGGGGCCGACCCATGTGCCGTTAGGCATCAGGATGGCCTCCATCGCTCAGCTGACCCATCATCGGACGGCTGATTTCAAGAAGCTTTTCGAGCGTATCCACGGCGGTCTGCAGAATCTGTTCCGCACCAGCGGCCAGGTACTGATGCTGCCGGCATCCGGAACCGGCGCGATGGAATCCGTCGTGGCCAATATCGTGGCGCCGGGCGACACCGTCCTGGTCCTGGCGGCCGGGAAGTACGGCCGCCGCTGGGCCGAGCTCTGCGGCACCTACCGGGCGGATGTCCGGCTGCACGAGGTACCCGACGGTCAGACCTTCGAACTCGGAGCGGTGGAGCTCGAGTTGGCGAGGCTGCGGCCCCGGCATCTGCTGCTGACGCACTGCGAGACCTCGACCGGAACGGTCCACGACGTGCAGCGCCTCGCGGCCCTCGGCCGACGGTACGGCGCCACGGTCGTGGTCGACACCATGACGTCGATCGGTGTCGAGCCCTTCCATATGGACGACTGGGGCGTGGACTTCGCCCTGACCGCCTCGCACAAGGGGTTGATGAGCCCGCCCGGTGCGGCCTTCGTCGCCATCGGCGAGCTGGGCTGGGATGCGGTGCGCCCGTCCCAGGGCTACTCGTACTGGAACTTCCACCTGCTGCGCGAGGCTGCGCGGGAGAGCACCGTCCCCAACACCCCGCCGAACGCGACGCTGTTCGCCGTCGCCGCCGGTCTCGACCGGATCGAGGCCGAGGGTCTGGAGCAGGTCTGGGAGCGGCACGCACGCAATGCGGCCGTGTGCCGGGCCGGCCTGGAGGCCTTGGGCCTGCCACTCTTCCCGCAGGCACGGCCGTCCCATTCGCTCACCGCCGCCGTACTGCCTGCCGACGGCCGCGCGGACGGCCTGGTCGAGGCGCTGCACGAGCGCTTCGGCATCCGCATCGTCGGCGGCCAGGGCAGCCTCAAGGGGAAGATCATCAGGATCGGCCACATCGGCTCGGTCTCCCCGCTCGACCTGCTCCCGGTGCTGACCGCTCTGGAGATCCTCCTCCTGGAGCGCGGTTTCGGCCACGAGCCCGGCCGGGCTCCATGGCGGCCGTCCTGTCGCGCCAGCAGGGACCGCGGACCGCCTGACGTCCGCCGCACCCCGCCTTCACCCCCACCGTGTTTCCGCGCGCCCTCGGCAGGGCCTGCCCCGCCGCACCCTGCCTGCCTGCCTGCCTGCCTGCCTGCCTGCCTGCCTGGCCGAGTCCTGCCACCGCCTGCGTATCCGCAATCCTCCGCGCGTACGGGCGCGCCCATGCGTGCCCGCGCGGTGGTGCGCCCGGTCGCGAACCCATCACGGCATCACCCGGACCCCGCCGGGTGACGCCTCCGCACGCCCTCCCCCGGGCGTCCACGACACCACCCTGGAGATCATGTGCTGAGCACCCGGACGCGCCGCTTCGTCGGCGCGTACACCACCCTTCTCACCCCCTTCGACGCCTCCGGCGCCGTCGACGAGGTGGCGCTGCGCCGCCTGGTCGACTTCCAGATCGACAACGGCGTCACCCGGCTGTGTCCCAACGGTGTGACCGGCGAGGCGGCGGCCCTCACCGACGAGGAGAAGCTGCGGATCACCCGGATCTGCGTGGAGCAGGCAGCCGGGCGCGCCATGGTCATTCCCGACATCGGCACCGAGAACCTGACCCGCACCCTGGAGCTGGCGAAGGAGGCCGAGAAACTCGGCGCCGACGCCGTACTCGCCTTCACCCCGTACCTCGACCCGCCCACCGAGCGCGGTCTGGTGGCGTATTTCCGCCTGGTTGCGGACGCCGTCACGATCCCGCTGCTGATGCACAACCTGCCGGGCCGTACGACGGTCGACATCTCGCCCAGTCAGGTCGCCGAGCTGGCGAACCACCCGAACATCATCGGGATGAAAGAGGGAAACCAGGACATCGTGCGGATGCGCCGGGTGATCCACCTGGTGCGCGACACCGATTTCGTGGTACTCGCCGGTAATGACTTCACCGCCCTTCCCGCCCTGTTGCTGGGCGGCCACGGCCATGTCTCGGTGGCGGCCAACGTCATTCCCCGGCAGAGCCGATCCATCGTGGAGGCCGCCCTCGCCGGTGATTTCGCCACCGCGCGCGATCTCTACCTGAAGTACGCGGAGTTCTACCGCGGAATCTATTTCGCGACGAATCCCATCGCACTCAAGAAGGCCTTCTCGCTTGCCCAGTTCGAGGTCGGTGACCCGCGTCTGCCGCTGACCCCGCTGCCGGAGGACCGCTTCGGCGAGCTCGAAACAATCATGAAGGACTGCGAACTCCTCTGAATTCAGGGCGAGTTCCACCCGCAGCCAGTCGAACCCACTACGGATGAGGACGAACAGGAATGAACCCACTTCTCGATGTGGCCGCCATGACCGAGGGTGTGTACGGCGGCGACGTCGTACGGTCGCTGCTCTACGCCGCGGCCGACAGTCCGGGCAGCCGGGTCGTGCGCGTCGCCGTGGCGAGCGCGGAGCCCGGCAAGGGCGGCCAGGTGCACCACCACCCGAAGACCGACGAGACGTACTTCATCATCGCGGGCCAGGCCGAACTGGAGTTCGACGGCGAGCTGTACCAGCTCTCGCCGTCCTCCTGCGTCCGGATCCCGCGCGGCACCAAGCACCGGATCTCCAACACCGGTACGGAGACGCTGCGTTACCTGGCCTTCCACATCGGCGACGCCGAGTTCGCCGACGCGGTAGAGCACGTCAAGGCGGGCTGACCCTGATGGACGTCGTCATCGTCGGAGCGGGAAAGGCGGGATCGCTCCACTACCGGGCCTACTCCCATCTCGCCCGTTCCGGGCGCCTGGACCGCAACCGCATCCAGTTCCTCGACCCGGTCCGCAAGGCCGGGCCCGAACTGGCCGGACTCCTGCGACGTGACAACGTGGCCGAGCGGGTGATGGCCACCCGGGAGGAACTGGCGCCCGGCGCACCGGAGTCGACCATCATCGACCTCTGTCTGCCCAGCCGCACGCTCGCCCCCGTTCTGCTGGAGTGGTGGCGCGCCGGCTATCGCAAGTTCGTCATCGAGAAGCCGTTCACGGTCGCCCCGGAGCTCATCGACGACGTCCGCCGCGTCCTGGAGACCTCGCAGGCCGTCCTCGTCCGCAACTATCTGCACTCCCAAGTGCACGGGGCCGTCCGGGACTTGATAGAGCTGCACGACCTCGACCCGGTCCTGTGCGTCACCAACTTCTCCAAGGACCGCCGTGCGGACAACCTGCGCGGACGAGGCGCCTCCGGCACCGCCTCACCCACGGTCTTCGAGGTCGAGATGCCGCACCAGCTGTACATCGGCACCGACCTGCTCGGCGAACCCGAACGCGTGGAGTACGCCGAGGACCTCGACCCCATGGTCGCCCCTGACGGAACGCCACTGCGGCTCGGCGAAGGCGTCATCGTGGGGCGGGCGGCAAGTGGTGCGGCCTTCGTGCACTACTCCAACCTGCACTACCCGACCATCGTGCGGAGCCTCGACCTGTTCAGCCGGGACGGCCTGTCGATCCACGCCACGTACGCCCCGATCTGCGAGGAGCTGGCCGACATCAAGGCCGGCGTGATGCTCTGCCGAGGCAGCACGGTCATCAGCAAGAAGCTGTTCACCTCGGACGACAACATGCTGGGCATGATCTCGGAGGCCTTCACCCGGCTGTCCGCAGCGGCCCCGGCCCGGGTCGACCTGGCCCAGGTGCTGCGCGATTCGGCGCTCATCAGGTCGGCCGTCGGGGACGCCGCAGGCCATCGGCCCGGGCCCGGAACAGGCCGCGGCGACGTGCTCCAGGGCTGGGTGGTCGACTCCTTCAAGCTGGGGCTCGGCGCGGGCGTCGGCCAGGCCTTCCTGGCCTTCCTGGAGCAGCGCCAGCGGGCCCGGCTGGCCGGGATGCTCCCCGCCCTGGACCCCGCCTTCCACACCGTCACCCCGGCCGCGCCCCTGCTGGGCGAGCGGCTGACCCGAGAGGTGCTCGCCTGATGACGATCAAGGTCCATGGCGTACTCCATGTGGCGATGGTGACCGAGGACATCGAGCGGCTCACCGACTTCTACGTCCGTCTGTTCGACGCAGAGGTCGCCAAGCGGCTGGAGCTGACCACCCCCTGCTTCGGCGCGGGGGTGGGCGTGCCCGGTGCCACCGCCACCACCGTCCACCTGCGAATCCCCGGCGCGCAGACCGTCCTCGAACTCACCCAGTACGACCGGCACGTTCGGGCCGGCACCACCCCGGCTCCGTCGAACACGACCGGTCTGCGCCACGTCGCCCTCGCGGTGGCCGACATCGCCGCGGCCGCCGCCGAGCTGCGCGACCAGCAGGTCGAAGTGGTCGGCGGGCCGGTCGAGGTGGACGCTCCGGCCGCCGCCCGGGGCGTGAAGTTCCTCTACCTCCGCGACCCCGACGGCAACCTCGTCGAACTGATCGAACCGCCCACCGCGCCCCCGCACTCTCCGAGAAGGAGCAACCGAGCATGAGGATCGCCCCCGTCCAGCGCACCGAGACCGACGGCCGGCTGGAGCTCTCCGTCGACGTGTCCCATCAGGACGGCACGCCGACCGACCACCTCTGGTACCGGGTCGACCTGCGCCACGCCCCGTACCTGACCGACCTGATGGACCCCTTCCTGCTGGCCACGCTGTTCCTGGCCATGCGCAAGGGCGAGAACCTGCACGTCGAGGGCCCGGTCTCGGTGACCCTGCTGGAGAACCTGGAGGAGTTCCAGGCGGCCTGGCTGCAGTGGCGCCCCGAGCGCTACACCGCCGTCGAGCTCTCCGCCGACCGTGAGGTGCCGGACCGCGACCGGCCCGACACCCGCTCCGCCCTGCAGACCTTCTCCGGCGGCGTCGACAGCGCCTTCACCACGATCCGCCACGTCAAGAAGACGGCCGGCCGCGGCTCGCTCGGCCTGACCGCCGCCGTGATGGTGCACGGCTACGACATCCCGCTGGAGGAGCGTGACGCGTACGACGCGCTGTACGCCCGCAGTGTTCCGCTGCTGAAGGGCGTCGGCATCGAACTGCTGCCGGTCACCACCAACTTCCGGCAGCTGTGGCACAGCGACCTCAGGCACTGGGAGGACGCCTTCGCCACCGGCATGACCTCCGTGCTCACCCTCTTCAGCGGCAGGTTCGAGCACGGGGTGATCGCCAGCTCCGAACCGTACGGCTCGCTCGTCCTGCCCTGGGGCTCCAACCCGATGACCGACTGGATGCTCTCCGGCGGCCGGATGCGCATGCACCACGACGCGACCGGCATCGAGCGCAGCGACAAGGTCGCCGGCCTCGCCCGGCTCTGGCCCGAAGGCGCCGACAACCTGCGCGTGTGCTGGCAGGGGGAGCAGAAGGACCGCAACTGCTGCCAGTGCGAGAAGTGCATCCGCACCATCCTCAACTTCAAGGTCAGCGGCAGCCCCCTGCCGCCGTCCTTCCCGCACGATGTGACACCGGATCAGATCCTCAGCCTGCGCGGCCTCTCCGAGGCGCACGTCAACCCGCTGCGCCAGATCCTCGCCACCGCCCGCCGCCGTGAGCTCACCGCCGAGTGGGTGGTGGCGCTGGCCGACTGCATCACCGCCAACGAGGACGAGATCGCCCGGGGCATCAGCTACGAGGGCGGCTTCCCGCTGCTGGCCTCGGCCAGGTCGGAGCCGTGAGCGGCGCCCAGTACGCGGTGGTGGCGCGCTTCAACCTCAGGCCCGAAGCCGTCGCGGCTTTCGACGCCCTCGCCGAGTGGCGCATCTCGCAGGCCGCCGCCGACGAGCCGGGCCTGGTCGGCTACGCCGTGCACCGGATCGCGGCCGAGCCGCTGGCCCGGGTGTTCTACGAGATCTACCGCGACAAGGCCGCGTTCGACGACCACCGGGCCACCGCGCAGACCGCCGAGTTCGGGCGGCTGCACGTGCCGTTCGTCCAGGGCCCGCCGCGGATCGAGTTCCTGGAGGTGCTGTTCAGCGCGAACGGGCTCGCGCCACGCCCGTAGCGGCCCCGCCCGCCCGGGCGGCCCGTTGTCCCCCGCAGACGCTTCGGAAAGCAGGACCCATGACCGTCACGTACCGGCCGCACCACACGGCCTTCACCGTCAGCGACCTCGAGGCCTCGAAGGCCTTCTACGGCCACTTCGGCTTCCGGCTCATCGCCGAGTGGGCCAAGCAGGACAAGTCGTTGACCATCACGCACCTCCAGCAGGAGGGCGGCTACGTCCTGGAGCTCTTCCACTACGCCCCGGTCGCGGACGCTCCTCGTCCCACCTTCACCGTCGGCAACAACCTGCCCCAGGTCGGCGTGAAGCACCTCGGCTTCAACGTCCCCGACCTGGTGGCGACCCGCGAGGAGATCATCGCCGCGGGGATCGGCGAGGTCACCGAGATCGCCCGCGGCCGCACCCTGGTCGACTACTTCTTCGTCATCGACCCGGACGGGATGTACGTGGAGGTCGTCAAGGACTCCCGCGGCCTTCACCCGAGCGCGCCGCTGCTGCTCTCCGACGAGCAGAAGTAAGGGAGGACACCGCCATGGCCGTCTCCTCCTTCATGGTGCCGCTCGGCACCCCCGCGCCCGACTTCGTGCTGCCCGCCGTCGACGGACGGACCGTCACCCGCGAGGACCACGACGGGGCGCCCGCCCTCCTGGTGGCCTTCCTCTCCAACCACTGTCCGTTCGTCAAGCACCTGGAGAAGGCGATCGGTGCCTTCGCCGCAGAGTTCCCGGAGCTTGCCGTGGTCGCCGTCTGCAGCAACGACACCTCCGTCGCGCCCGACGACGGTCCGGACGGACTGCGCGACCAGGTCGCCCGTACCGGCTGGACGTTCCCGTACCTGATCGACTCCGACCAGTCGGTGGCCCTGGCCTACCGCGCCGCCTGCACCCCGGACTTCTTCCTGTACGGGGCGGACCGCCTGCTCGCCTACCGGGGGTCGTTCGACGACTCGACCCCCGGCAACGGCCGGCCGGTGACCGGGGAGCGGCTGCGGACCGCCGTCACCGACGTGCTGGCCGGGCGGCCCGTACCGGAGCCGCACCACGCCAGCATGGGGTGTTCGGTGAAGTGGGCACCCGGGAACGAGCCGGCCTGATCATGAAGCCGAAGATTTCCGTGCTCGGCACCGGGTATCTCGGTGCCACCCACGCCGCAGGGCTCGCCGAGATGGGCTTCGAGGTCATCGGTCTGGACGTGGACGCCGCCAAGGTCGCCCGGCTGGCCCGGGGCGAGGTTCCGTTCCACGAGCCCGGCCTCGATGTCCTGATGCGCCGTCACACCTCCTCGGGGCGGCTGCGCTTCACCACGGACTTCGCGGAAGCGGCCGCCTTCGCCGACGTCCACTTCCTCGCCGTCGGCACGCCGCAGTCCGCCGAGGGCGGGGCAGCCGATCTGACCTACCTGGACGCCGCGATCGACGCGCTGGCCCCGCACCTGACCCGGCCCTGCCTGGTCGTCGGCAAGTCCACCGTCCCGGTCGGCACGGCCGCCCGGCTCACGGACCGCCTCGTCGCGCTCGCCCCGGCGGGTGGCACCGTCGAACTCGCCTGGAACCCCGAGTTCCTCCGGGAGGGGCACGCGGTCGCGGACACGCTCTCACCGGACCGGATCGTCGTCGGGGTGCGCTCCGACGTCGCCGAAAAGCTGCTCCGGGAGGTCTACGCGGACATCCTGGACCGGGGCACCTCGTTCCTCGTCACCGATCTCGCCACGGCGGAACTGGTGAAGGTCGCGGCCAACTCCTTCCTCGCCACGAAGATCTCCTTCATCAACGCGATGGCGGAGCTGTGCGAGACCACCGGGGCCGACGTCACGATGCTGGCCCGGGCCATCGGCCAGGACGCCCGGATCGGGCCGCAGTTCCTGAACGCGGGAGTCGGGTTCGGCGGCGGTTGCCTGCCCAAGGACGTCCGGGCCTTCCGGGCCCGGGCCCGCGAGCTGGGCGGTACGGGCGCGGTCGACCTGCTGGGCGCCGTCGACACGATCAATCTCCGGGCCCGCAGCAGAGTGCTGGCGCTGGCCAGGGACGCCCTCGGCGGCGAGCTGGCCGGCCGGCGGATCGCCGTGCTGGGTGCCGCGTTCAAACCGGACACGGACGATGTGCGCGATTCCCCGGCCCTCGATGTCGCCACAGCGGCGGCGCGCGCGGGAGCCGTCGTGACCGTGTACGACCCGATGGCGGGGCCGGCGGGAGCCGTGGCCCGCCCGGAGCTCGACTTCGTCCCTTCCCTGGAGGCCGCCGTCACCGGCGCCGACCTCGTCCTGCTGCTCACCGAGTGGGACGAGTTCCGCACCGCCGATCCGCGCCGGCTCGCCGGGTGGGTGCGCACGCCACGGCTGGTCGACGGCAGAAACGCGCTGGACCACCGGGCCTGGGCCGAGGCGGGCTGGAGCGTCCGGGCACCCGGGCGGGTGCCGTCGGCCGGCGAGCTTCCGTTCCGCGAGCCCGGGGCCGCCTGAGTCCAGCACCCCTCCCCCGTCCCTCTTGCGATGCCCCCGAGGAGCGACCAGCCATGGCCGACCCAGCCCTACTGCCCCTTGACCGGGCGACCTCGATCGCCGAACGGATGAATGCGCTGGTGCCCACCCGGCGGCACCGGCTGATCGTCGGCACGGTCGGACTCGCCCTGTTCTTCGACCTGTTCGAGATCTTCATGTCGGGTGTCCTGGGCACCGTGCTCACCAGCCGCTTCGACCTCACCCGGACCCAGACCTCCGGGGTCCTGGCCTCCGTCTTCGTCGGCATGTTCATCGGCGTCCTGGTGACCGGTCGGCTCGCGGACCGGTTCGGACGGCGCCGCGTCATGCTGGGTGCCATCGGCGTCTACACCGTCTTCTCGGCGGTGGGGGCGGTCAGCCCCGACGTGTCGATGGTGATCGGTGCCCGGCTCCTGGCCGGACTCGGCATCGGTCCTGTGCTGCCGCTCGCCGACTCGTACCTCAGCGACATGCTGCCCGCCCGGTACCGCGGCAGGTACACCGCATGGGCCTACACCATCGGGTTCCTGGGGGTACCGGCCGTGGGCCTGCTGGCGCGCTGGGTGGTACCGCTCAGCCCGCTCGGACTCGACGGCTGGCGCTGGCTGTTCCTGATCGGGTCGGCCGGCGGGTTGGTCGTGCTGGCCCTGCGGAACAACCTGCTGGAGTCGCCACGCTGGCTCGCTTCGGTTGGCCGGACCGCCGAAGCCGAGGCCACGCTCAGGGAGTTGGGCGACACCTCGGGGCCGGTGACGGCCGATCCGGCGAACCCGGTGGATCCCGACGGTGTGCGGGCGATGACCACCGCCGAGGCTCTGCGGGCCCTGCTGCGCAGCTCGGTGTACCGGCGCCGGATGGGCATGATGACGGTCTTTCACCTCATGCAGGCGTTCGGCGGCTACGGATTCGGCACGATGGCCCCTCTGGTGCTCTCCGCCAAGGGGTACTCCATCGTCCACTCCCTGCTGTTCAGTGCGGTGACCTTCCTCGGCTACCCGCTCGGCTCGCTGCTCTCGCTGCCACTGATCGAACGGGTGGAGCGCAAGTACCTGATCGTGGCGGCGGCGCTGTCGATGGCGGCCTCGGGCCTGCTGTTCGGCAGCGCGGACAGCGAGGTCGGCATCGTGCTGGCCGGCCTCTGCTACACGGCCGTCAGCAACGTCTTCTCGAACTCGTACCACGTCTACCAGGCGGAGATCTTCCCGACCGCGCTGCGCGTCACCGCGGTGAGCTGGACGTACTCGTTGTCCCGGATCACCACGGCCGCGATGCCGTTCCTGCTGGTGCCGGTGCTGGACGACTTCGGGTCAGGGGTGCTGTTCGCCCTGGTCGCGGTGACGCTCGGCATCATCGCGCTGGACATCGGGCTGCTCGGACCGGCGACGACCGGCCGCGCCCTGGAGGACGTGAACGAGTCCTTCCAGCACGTCCCGCAGCCCGCCGAATAGCTCCTGGCTGAATACCCGTCAAAGATTCTGTTGACGTGACCCGAAGGCCCGTGATGGACTCGGATCACCGGGTAATCATCTCCTCCCGCGGATTTTTCTCAGGCTCCCTTTCGGTGCCGCGCTCGGCGCATACCGATGAGCCTTCTCCTGTGCCTGGCCACCAGCGTGGAACACCATCACCCAGGCACGTCCAGACACGGCTTGCCGTCAAGAAAGCGAGACAGTCGACACATGGCTCCGACCACCGAAACCAAGGCATTCTCCCTCAGCGCCGAAGAGCTTGAGAAGTTTCACCGGAACGGTTACATCGGCCCCTTCGACCTGTACGAGAAGGACGAGATGGAGGCCAATCTCCAGGCTCTCCGCCCGAAACTGCTGAATACGAAGAAGGCCATTTACGGCGGCGGCCAAGCGGTCTCCGGAAACACCAACCTGGCGAACTACGACCGCCACCTGGACGTCGACTTCCTCGCGGACCACATCACCCGGCCCGAGATCGTCGACCGGGTCTCCAGCATCCTCGGCCCTGACACCCTCTGCTGGCGCTCCGAGTTCTTCCCGAAGTACCCGGGCGACGAGGGCACGGACTGGCACCAGGCCGACAACTTCTCCAACGTCGCCGGGTCCAAGCACCCGCAGATCGTCTGGCCCGAGGATGCCGACTTCGGCGGCACCATCACCGTCTGGACGGCGTTCACCGACGCCAGCATCGAGAACGGCTGCCTGCAGTTCATCCCGGGCTCGCACCGGACGATGAACTACGACGAGTCGAAGACCATGGACTACAACCCGGACGCCATCAACAGCACCGAGAAGAACGGTATCCGCCGGGGCTTCTTCGGCCACGACTACCGCCAGCTCCAGAAGGACCCGAACTGGAGCCCGGACGAGTCCCAGGCCGTCTCCCAGGTAATGCGTCAGGGCCAGTTCATCGTGTTCTGGTCGACCCTGATGCACGCCTCCCACCCGCACAGCGGGCTCACCGACCAGATGCGCCTCGGTTTCGCCGGCCGCTACCTGCCGACCTCGGTGAAGGTCTACCCGTACTCCACGGAGCTGGAGGAGTTCGGCGGCCAGGCGACCCTGGACCAGTTCGGCAATGTTCTCACCACTGGTCAGGACACCTTCCAGCACAACCGTTTCGTCACCAGCACGGTCAACGGTCACCCGTTCCGGTCCCGCTAGAAACCGAAAGGAAAATCACCGTGTCGAACAGCGCACAGAGCACCCGGTCCCTGAACCAGGAAGAGCTGGAGCAGTGGGTCGTCACCACCTGCCGGGACCTCGGGCTCGACCTCGGGAACACCGATGCCGACTTCTTCGAGGCCGGCGGCAACTCGCTGACCGCGATCCGGCTGATCGCGCAGGCGGACGAGGAATTCGGTGAGGACGTCCTGTCGCCGGAGGACCTCTTCGCCCGGAGTGGTGTGCGGGAGATCGCCGCCTCCATTCTCCAGAACTCGAAGGAGTGAGCGGGCCGGCCGTGCGGCCTGACAGCGACCGATGGATGCCAGTTCTCCGGAGAGCCACCGGGGCCCGCCGCATCCGGCTGATCTGCTTCCCCTATGCGGGAGGCGGCCCCGACGTCTTCAGGGGCTGGGGCGACGGCCTGGACGACGGAGTGGAACTGGTCGCTGTCAGGCTGCCCGGCCGGGGCCTCCGCCTGACCGAGGCAATGTACGACGACTGGGACACCCTGCTGGCGGACACCTTCGCCGTGCTCTCCGCGTCCGGCGTCCTCGCCGCCCCGCACGCCTTCTACGGCCACAGCTTCGGAGGGCGGCTGGCTTACGAGATGACCCGGCTGGCGGCCGACGCCTGTCCGGGCGCCACCCGGCGGCTGTTCGTCTCCGGCAGCCGCAGTCCCAACTCTCCACAGGCGCGCCCCTATCTGCACGAACTGCCGAAGGACCGCTACCTCGACGCGGTCCGCGCCATGGGCGGCACACCTGCGGAGATTCTGGACAACAGCGCCATGATGCGGCTGTTCCTGCCGACCATGCGGGCCGACATGCGGCTGGCGGAACTGTGGGACGACCGGCACGGGACACCGGGCGTGAACGTCCCGATCACCGCGCTGTACGGGCGTCACGACCCCGTCGACGGACGGGACGCCATGCGCGACTGGCAGCTCTACACCAGCCGCGGCTGCGACCTGGTGGAACTGCCCGGCGGCCACTTCTTCCTGGACACGCACCGGGACCGACTGCTGGAAACGATCAACGAGAGGCTGGGGGGATCCTCATGACCGCACCGCACCGCCCGACGCCTGCCGCACTGGCGGCACACCGGGCGCTCAACCACGGCACCACCTCCCCCTACCCCGAGCTCGGGGTCAAGGAGCTGTTCGAGGCCCAGGCAGCCCGCCGTCCCGCCGCCACCGCACTCGTCCACCCCGGCGGGAGCCTCGACTACCGCACACTGGACGGGCTCGCCAACGACCTCGCCGCCCGCCTGAGCGCGGCGGGTGTCCGCCCCGGCGACACCGTGACCGTGCGGATGGCCCGCTCCGCCGAACTGATCATCGCCCTGCTGGCCACGGTCAAGTGCGGTGCCGCCTACCTCCCCGCCGACCCGGCCTGGCCCGACGACCGGCTGCACGCCCTGCTGGAACGCACCGGCGGCACCCACGTCCTCACCCGGGCCGACGACGCCGAGGACGTGCTGGCCCGGCTGCCCGGCCGGCACGTCCTCCCGGTCGAACAGGGCTCTCTGACGGAGCGACAGGACTCACCGGCGTACCGCGGCTCGCCGGACGACATCGCGTACATCAACTTCACCTCCGGCTCGACGGGCACCCCCAAGGGCGTACCCGTGCGCCACCGGGGCATCGTCCGGCTCGTCCACGATGCCCGCTACGCCCGCCTGGACGAGGACACCGTCCTGCTCCAGCTGGCGCCCGCCTCCTTCGACGCGGCCACCTTCGAGATCTGGGGCGCTCTGCTGCACGGCGGCACCTGTGTGCTGTACCCCGATTCCTTCATCCGGCTCGGCCGGCTGCGCCGGGTCCTGACCGAGCACAGGGTGAGCGTGCTCTTCCTCACCACCGCGCTCTTCAACACCGTCGTCGACGAGGCCCCGGACACCCTGGCGACCGTGACCACCGTCCTGACCGGCGGAGAGGCGCACTCCCTCACCCACATGGCCACCGCGCTGCGCGTGTACGGAACCGAACGCATCGTCAGCGTCTACGGGCCCACCGAGTGCACCACCTTCGCCACCTACCACCCGGTCCGCCAGCTGCACCCGGACGAGTCCAGCCTCCCCATCGGCCGCCCCATCCAGAACACCCGCGCCTATGTCGTGCAGGACGGCCGGCTCTGCGAACCGGGCGAGACCGGTGAGATCCTGCTGGCCGGTCCCGGCCTCTCCCCGGGCTACCTCGGCCTGCCGGAGACCAACGCGCGCCAGTTCGTCGACCTCGACCTCGACGGGGTACGGGAACGGCTCTACCGCACCGGCGACCGCGCCTGCCTCTCCGAGCGTGGCCACCTCGTCTTCCAGGGCCGCCTCGACGACCAGGTCAAGGTCAACGGTTTCCGCATCGAACTCGGCGAGATCGCCTACCACTTGGATGCGCACGTCGGAGTGCGGCAGAGCTTCGTCACCACCCGGCCGAACGGCCAGGGCGGACAGGAACTCGTCGCCTTCGTGGTGCCGGACGCGGCAGGGCGCGCTCCCGAGGAGTTCCGCGCCCACCTGCTCGTCCGGCTGCCCGCCTACATGGTCCCGTCCGTCGTCCGGCTGTGCGAGGCGCTGCCCCTGACCGCCACGGGCAAGGTGGACCGGCGGGCCCTGCTGGCCGGTCACGGCGCTCTTCCCGTCTCCGTGGGGGTGTCGTCATGAGCACCTCCCTGCCCGACCGGAGCCTGGCCCACGAGTTCCCTTTCCTCGACGCCGCGCACGACGAATTCCGCGCCCTGGTACGGGAGCAGCTCGCGGAGCACGTACTGCCCCACGCCGACGTCTGGGAGGAGCAGCGCCGCATCGGCACCGACGGCTGGAAGGCGCTCGGCGCGGTGGGTCTCCTGGAGGTCGGCCACACGGGCGACGACTTCCTGCGCAGCGCCGTTCTGCTGGAGGAACTCGGCGCGACCGGCTACGCCGGCGTCCGGGCCTCCGTCGGCGTCCACGCGTACATGGCCCTCTCCTACGTCCTGATGTTCGGGACCGCGGAGCAGCAGGCGGCGCACCTCCCCGCCGCCCACCGTGGCGAGCGGGTCACGGCGCTGGCCATCACCGAGCCCGACGCGGGCTCGGACCTGCGGGAGCTGCGGACGTACGCCGCGCCGCGTGGCGGCGACGCCACGGCCGGCTTCGTGCTCGACGGCCACAAGAGCTACGTCGCCAACGGCACCGGTTCCGGCCTGCTCGTCGTGCTGGCGCGGACGAGCCGGCCCGCCGGCACGGCCGCCCGGGGACTGACCGGGGCGAGCCTGCTGCTGGTCGACGCCGACAGTCCGGGCATCACCCGGCGCCCACAGCCGATGGCGGGCTGGCGTGCCGCCGACATCGCCGAGATCGACTTCGCCGGCGTCGAGGTCCCGGCGGACGCCCTGCTCGGCCGCCGCGACCGCGCGCTGCTCCAGCTGATGCGCGCCCTCGACTTCGAACGCCTCGTTGCGGGCCTGCTGGCGGTCGGTGGCGTACGGCACACCCTGCACCTGGTGGACCGTCACGTCCGCACCCGCCGGGTCAAGGGTGTGCCACTCGGCTCGCTCCAGGCAGTGCGGCACCGACTCGGCGAGCTGTACGGCGAATTCGACCTGGTGCGCCGCTACGCCCACCACGCGGCCTGGCTGCACTCCCGGGGACGGCTCGACACCCGCACCTCCTCGGTGCTGAAGCTGCGCTCCACCGAACTGGCGCTGTCCGCCGCCCAGGTGTGCGCCCAGTACCACGGGGCGCTGGGGTATCTGGAAGGCTCCGAGGTCGCCCGGGTGCACCGGGACGCGACCGCCGGCACGATCGCCGCGGGGGCCAGCGAGCTGCTGCGCGACATGATCTTCGAGGCGAACTGAGATGGCCCGTAAATCCGCCGGGGTGGCGGTGGCCGTCGCCGTCACCACCGTGCTCCCGCTCACCGTCGTCGCACTCACCGCCATCGGCCTGCCCCGCACCGGCGCGGGCACCGGCTCCGGTGCCGGGCCGCAGCTCGGTGCCACCGGCCACTTCTTCCTCGCCGTCGCCGCCGTGCTGGCCGCCTCCCACCTCGGTGGCGTGCTCGCCCAGCGGCTCGGGCAGCCCCGGGTCATCGGGGAGATCTGCGCCGGCCTTGCCCTGGGGCCTTCGCTGCTCGGCAAGCTGGCGCCGGACGTACTGGCCTGGCTGTTCCCGCACAGCACGCTCGGCCCGATCGACGGGCTGGCCCAACTCGGCCTCGTTCTCTTCATGTTCGGGGTGGGCCAGGAACTCGCCGGCATGCGGCTCCGCGGCGCGGCGGCCCGGGCCGTCCTGGTCAGCCAGTCCTCGGTGCTGGTGCCCTTCGCCCTCGGCACCGTCATCGCCGTTCCACTGGCCGCCCGGTACGCCGGCCCGAACGGCAACGGCCTCGCCTTCGTCCTCTTCATCGGCTGCGCCCTGAGCATCACCGCGTTCCCCGTTCTCGCCCGGCTCCTCGCCGACCTCGGGATCTCCCGGACCGAAGCGGGACGGCTGAGCCTGTTCGCGGCGGCTGTCGGCGACGGCGCCGGCTGGCTCGCCCTCGCGGCGATCCTGGCCTCCGTACACGGCTCGAACCCCACCACGCTGCTGCTCAACGGTGCCGCCGCGGTCGCCGTGGTGGTGCTCTTCCTGGGGCCGGTCAAACGGCTGCTGGCCCGCTGGGCCGAGCGCGACCACGGCAGCGCGGCGACCGTGGCGGTCCTGGTCGTCTGCGTCTCGGCCGCCGCGACGCTCACCGCGGCGATCGGCGTGCACCAGCTGATCGGTGCCCTGCTGGTCGGGCTCGCCTGGCCGGCCGCCCCGGTGGCCGTCACCGAGCGGCTGACCGGCACGGCCAAGGGCGTCCTGCTGCCGTTCTTCTTCTTCGGCTTCGGCCTGACGGTGGACCTGAGCGCGCTGGACTGGGACGGCGGGACCATCCTGGTCTTCCTCGGGCTGCTCACCATGGCCACCTTCGGAAAGATCGCCGGGCCGGGTCTGTGCGCGTGGCTCACCGGTATGGAGCGCAGGCCCGCCCTGGTCGTCGGTGTCCTGCTCAACGCCCGTGGCCTGACCGAGCTGATCGTCATTCAGATCGGCTACGGCGCAGGGATCATCGACGCCCGGATGCTCGCCATTCTCACCCTCGTCGCGCTTGGCACCACCGTGATGACCAGCCCGCTGCTGCGCCTGCTCGCGGGCCCCGGCCGCCGACCGGGTGCCACGCCGAGCGAAACACCGGTGCCGCCCCGGGAGCTCGCGTCCCGCAGCTGAGCCGTGCCCGACGGCGGTCCACCGCCGCCCCTCCCGCACCGGCCGCCGGTGCCTTGGGACGCCACCAGGAAAGGACAGACCGAGAGCATGCCCACCGATGTGGACTTCCATCTCCCCTTCACCGCGCCGAAACCGGTGCCGGACGCGGTCGAGCAGGCCCAGCGGCGCGGCGTGGACTGGGCCGTGCAGCACGGCCTGCTCCGGCCGACCGACGCCGCCGTGGGGTACTTCCTGGCCATGCGACTGGCCGATGTCGCGGCCGGCTTCTGCCCCAAGGCCGGTGGTCCGGATCTGGACCTGATGACCGATGTCATCACCTGGACCGCGGTCTGCGACGACTTCTTCGACGGCCCGGCCGGCGACGACCCGGCGTTCGCCGCCGCCGTGGTGGCCGCACTCACAGCGGTGACCGGGGCGAAGGGGCCGGTCACCGCCTCCGCCCCGGCCGGGGCGGAGGGACTGGCCGCCGCCACCGCCGACCTGTGGGCGCGGCTGCACGCTCCGATGACCGAGCAGTGGCGCGACCGGGCGGGCCGCAGCTGGGCCCGCTTCCTCCGTTCCTTCCTCGCCGAAGCCGACGCCCGGCGCGCCCGTACCGTCCCTGACCTGGCCGGCTACCTCGCTCTGCGCCGGGAGACCATGGCGATGTACGTGTACCTCGACGCCGCGGAACGGACCGGTCGTTACGAGGTCCCGGAGCGGGTGCTGGCCGATCCGACGCTGCGCCGGCTGAGCGAGCTGCAGATCGACATCCTCGCCCACTGCAACGACGTTCACTCGGTCGAGCACGAGGAGGCCCGGGGCGACACGCACAACCTGGTGCTCGTCCTGGAGGCCGGGAGCCGTCGCCCGCGCGGGGAGGTGATCGAGGAGATCCGTCGCAGGGTCGGCGGGCTCACCGAGGAGTTCCTGCACAACGCCGCCGGGATACCCGGCCTCCTGGTGCGCCTGTCCTGCGACCCGTACGAGCGGATGAGCACCGACCGCTACATCCGAGCCATGACCCACCAGCTCCGGGTGACCTACGACTGGTCCCTCGCGACCAGGAGGTACGCCGGTCAGCTCGCGGCCGGGCGGCGGCCGGAGTACCTGACCCACGGCGCCGCACCGCGCGGCGTACGGACCGGAAAGGCGCGCTGACCATGCCCGGCACCCTCCCTCACGCCTTCCTCCCCACGCCCGTCCTGCCGGGCGGAGTCCCGTTGCTCGGTCACGCCCTTCGGCTGGCCCGGCGGCCGCTGCACTTCGTCGAGGAACTGCGCGACCACGGCGAGGTCGTCGTCTTCAGAATCGGCACCCGGCCGGCCTACATGGTCAGCACCGGGGAACTCCTGAAGGACATCCTGATCACCCATCAGAGCAAGTTCGAGAAGGGCGGCAGCCTGTTCGACCAGGCCAGGAAGCTGCTCGGGAACGGTCTCGCCGCCTCGAACGGTGAACTGCACCTGCGCCAGCGCCGGTTGTCGCAGCCGGCCTTCCACCACAGCCGGATGGCCATCTACGCCCGCGCCGCGATCGACTCGGTCGCAGCCGTCTCCGGTTCCTGGCGCGACGGCCAGGTACTGGACCTGGGCCGTGACCTCAACGGCATGACCATGGAGATCCTGGCCAGAACGCTCTTCTCCGGCCTCACCCCGGAGGCGGCCGCCGAGATCCGGCGCACCCTGCCCGCCCTGGTCGCGGGCGTCGGACGACGGGCCTTCCTGCCGGTCGATTTCGTTCACAGGCTCCCGCTCCCGGTGAACCAGCGCGAGGCGGCCGACCTGCGGCGGCTCTACGAGGTGGTCGACGGCATCATCGCGGACTACCGGGCCGGCGAGCTGGACCAGGACGACCTGCTGTCGATGCTGATGCTGGCGCGCGACGAGCAGACCGGTGAGGGCATGACCACCCATCAGATCCACGACGAGATCCGGTCGATGATGGTGGCCGGCACCGAGACGTCGGCCACCCTGCTGCTCTGGGCCTTCCACGTGCTGAGTTCCCGCCCGGATGTCGAGCGTCGAGTGCACGCCGAACTCGACCAGGTGCTGGCGGGCCGCCCGGTGGCCTACACCGACCTGCCGCGACTCGAATACCTCGGCAGGGTCATCCAGGAACTGCTGCGGATGTACCCGACCGGCTGGATCCTGACCCGTCGCACCACCGCCGAGGTCAGCCTCGGCGGCCACCGCATCCCCGAGGGAGCGGACGTGTTCTTCAGCCCGTACGCCCTTCACCGCGACCCGGCGGTCTTCCCCGACCCCGACCGGTTCGACCCGGACCGCTGGCTCCCCGAGCGGGCCGGGTCCATCCCCCGCCATGCCTTTCTGCCGTTCGGGGCGGGCGTACGCAAGTGCATCGGCGAGTCGCTCGCCTACGCCGAGATCACGATCGCGCTCGCCGCGCTCGCCGGCCGCTGGCGGCTGCGGTCCGTCACCGACCACCCGGCCCGGGCGGTGGCCCGCTCCACCCTGCGGCCGAAGGAGTCCCTCATGCGGGTCGAGGCACGGCAGCCGGTCGAGGCACGACACCCGGAGAGGACGGCACCATGACGACGGCTCCGGTACGCGGGACCGCACACACCCTGGACCAGGCGGACCTGCGCTCCATGCTGGCGGAGGTCGAGGACGGACTGCGCACGTTCCTTGCCGGTGAGAGCCGACGCCAGTCGCCCGCGGACCCGAGGGCCGGTGCCCCGGCCCGGGCTGTCACGGAGCTCATCAGGGCCGGCGGCAAGCGCCTGCGCCCGAGATTCCTGCTCAGCGGCTACCTCGCCGCCGGCGGCCGGCCGGACAGGAGACCGGTTCGGGCCGCCATGGCCCTGGAACTCCTGCACGCCGCAGCGCTCATCCACGACGACGTGATGGACGATGCAGACCGCCGCCGCTCGCAGCCGACGGTCCACGCGCGGCACGCGGGCATCCACCGGGCGAGCGGTTGGTTCGGTGAACCCCGCCGCTACGGCGAATCGGTGGCGGTCCTGGCCGGCGACCTGGCCTGGGCGTACGCCGACTACCTGATGGCCGACCTCTCCCCGGCGGTCACCGAGGAGTGGTTCGAGCTCAAGGCCGAACTGATAGCCGGCCAGGCCCTGGACGTCGCCGCCGCGGTCGAACTGACCCCCGACGCGGACCTGGCCCGGCAGATAGCGGTGCTGAAGTCGGGCCGGTACACCATCCACCGCCCGCTGGTGCTCGGTGCCCTGCTGGCCGGCCGCACCGATCTCACCGCCGTCTTCGAGCAGTACGGGGAGGCCCTCGGAGAGGCGTTCCAGCTGCGCGACGACCTCATCGACGCGTTCGGCGACAGCGGCACGAGCGGCAAACCGGCGGGTGGGGACTTCGGCCGCGGCAAGATGACCCTGCTGCTCTCACTGGCAATGCGCTCCGACGTCGGCATCCGCGCCCTGGTCGAGACCGGCGAGATCGCCGTCATCCGCGACCGCCTCCGCGGCAGCGCCGTCCACGCCCAGGTCGAGGCCCGGATAGCCCACCTCGTCACCCGCGCCCGCGCCACCCTCGACACCGCCGGCCTGTCCCCGGAATGGCGCGCCCAGCTCGCCGCCACGGCAACCCTGGCCGCGTACCGGAACAACTGAGCACTCGGGGGTCGCATCCGATCTCAGGCAATCACCGGCTACCTCCACGCGTGGCGCGGCGGCTTCCGGTGGGGGCAGGCGACTGCCAAGGTGAGGATTCGCTGTCGCGGCCGAGAGGACGGGGACCGGATGACGATCAACCAGGTACTGACCATCGACCAGGTGGTCGAGCGGATGCGGGAGATCGGCGCGGGACTGGCGGAGCCGGACGGGGTGGCGGTCTTCAACCGGATGTACCTCACCGTCACCGAGCTGATCCGCGACCAACTGACGCAGGCGCACTTCGACGACCCGGTCGCCGTCGCCGAACTGGACGCCGCCTTCGCGGCACGCTACCTGGCGGCCGTCGACGCGAACAGCGCGGGACACCGGCCTACGGCCTGCTGGCGACCGCTGTTCGAACTGCGCTGGCACCCGGGCATCCACCCGCTGCAATTTGCCTTGGCAGGGATGAACGCGCACATCGAGCACGACCTGCCGCTCGCCGTACTGGACACCTGCCGAACGCTGCACTGCGAGCCGCTCGAGCTCGAGGACGACTACCTGCGGATCAACGCTCTGCTGGCCCAGGTGGAGAACGAGGTACGCGACGAACTGCTGCCCGGCCCCGAAGTGCTCGACCTTGCCGACCCACTGCTGCACGTGATCGGCGTCTGGAGCATCGACCGCGCCCGCGACGCCGCCTGGGCCACCACCCTCACACTCTGGGAACTACGCGAGATCCCATTCGTCCGGGACGCCATGGCCGCGACGCTGTCCAGCTCGGTCGGCATGGTCAGCCGAGCACTCCTGACACCGCTCAACGGACCGGGCAATGCCGGGGTACCGCAGTCCGCCGTCACCGGCCCTGGGCCGGCCGTATGACGGCGAGGACGCTCTGGGGGCCTGCACCAACGAGATCCTGAAGGCGCGTCAGCACCTACTCGTCCCCGCCCTCCTGGATGGGAACGGCACCCGACTCGTTGTCGTGGGTGTCTGGAAAGCTGCGGTGCGGGACAGCGGGGTGGTTGACGGTGGGAGCTGGTGAAGTGGGTTTCGAGGATGAGTGAGCCGAGAATGACCTCGCTAACCCGCCAGAACCTGGTGGAGTGGGCCGGTGAAGGCAGCGGCGCGACCGCTGACGCCGGCACGGTGGCGGCCTGGACTGCAAGTCAGCCGCTCCGAGATTCTCTACGACCCCGACAGTGATGAGGACGAGGCTCTGGCCGAACTGAAGCGGCTCGCCGGCGAGCTCACGGAGATCGACCCGCCGGCCTTCGACGGCTACCACGGGTTCATCTGGGCGGAGTTCATCGATCGCCGGCTCTGGTAGCCAGGGGCCCCACAGCAGTCGCGAGGCACGGTCCGACCGTGTAGTGCGCTACAGAGGGATCACCCGGTAGCTCAACGCCGCATCGACGATCTGCTCCCCAGAGGCACCTCGCAGTTCGGCGGAGGGATGGAAAATCAAGTCCGTCACACGCGGATGGGACACGTTCGCTTCGAGGAGCCGCAGGTAGTAGTCACTCTCAGGGTCAGCTGCCAGAACCCTCCGTACGATCTCGGCGAGTTCGCCGCGGCTGATGTCAAGCACCTGGGGACGGAACGGGCGGGCCGCCTCCATGGCGAACTCCCCCAGGCTGCGCGCCCCCTGGTACTCGGCGAAGTCGAGCGCCGCGTACTCGTGCCCGGTCATCTCGTTGAAGGCGTCGATCGCCTCCGCCACACCAGGCTCGCCGTGAGAGGTCAGGTCGGCGATCCGCTCGATCTCACGGCTGAGCTCCGCGAGGCGCTGTCGCGGCACGGGCGGGGGTTGGAGCTCTGGTCGCAGATCCATGACCCGCATTATGCGTGGTCGGCCTCCGACGGAAGCTGCCCTGCTCCACCGTGGGCGGGGACTAGGAGCTGTCCGGCCGATCACGACGATCCCTCCGAACGGTCCCGTACCACCGGCCCGTACCCGCGCCGGGGCCTGACCCCGGGCCCGCTGCCAGGGCTCTCACCCCATCCGCCCCGGACCCGGTGACTTGCGTCGGGGCCGTGGTCTCGCGCGGCGGACGCCCGGACCTGCCGGAGGGGGACTGCGAAAGCACGGCGCGCAGTGCGTCCGCAGATCTGACGTACCCTCACTCGGGACGAACGACGGTGCGGTGATGGGGGCTGAGGATGACGGGGAACCTGAGAGCGGAGAAGGTCGGCCGGTACCTCTACCTGCTGGCTCTCCTGCTGCTGCTGGTCGAGGTGGTCGGCTTCGCCGCGACGCTCCGGTCAGGCGCTCCGGTCGGGCTGCAGGCCCTGCATCAGCCGCTCGTCCTCCTCCCGGCCGGTGCGCTCGCTTTCTTCCTGGCGCTCCTGAAGGGCACTCGGCCGGGGGAGCGGTCGATCTTCTGGATGACCCTGGCAGTGGTGGTGGTCGTCTTCCCTGTCGGTTTGGTTGTCCTGTCCTCGTCTGCTGACGAGACAGGACGTCACGCCGCGCCGGGCCGTGCCGACCGCGAGCTGGTGGTGGAGAAGGACCGGGACTTTGAACCGTACGTCCGGATCTACGTCGAGCAGGGCAGTGGCTTCACTGCCCGCCGCTGGAAGGTCGGTGCCGTCAGCGGTGACGGCCTGGTCGGTGTGGAGTGGGACGGTCCGGACCGGATCAAGGTGACCACTGTCCCTGGTAAGGAGCGCGAGGTCCAGCTGATCGAGCTGGCGCCGGACGGTGCCCCTCGGACCGTAGTGAAGTAGCGCGACCGCCGGGTATCGCTGGCCGCTCGGCACCGAACCAGTTTCGTCCAGGACGAAAGACAAGCACGTCGCTGGGGCGCTTCTGCCGTCACCCGGCAGACGGAGTCGAGATCTCCGGCGCGGACAGGTTGTTGGCGGACAGGTAGACGCTGTCGGACGCCGGGTCGAGCCAGAACGTTGCCGAATCGGCCAGGGCCAGCTCACGGTCGAGCTTCGCACTGTGCAACCAGACGGCGCCGTTCGGCAGGAAGGCGGCGAGAACCGGGGAGACCTTCGGAAGCGCCGTATCCCTGGCCTCCCGCCCCTTCAGTAGGCGGGCCACCTCCCCTGGCTGGAGCCGCAACACCGCATCGATGTAGTAGTCGGACGGCCCAGGCACCCGCCCGCCCGAGTTGTCGTGCGGGTCGAACTGCCAGTGTGCCCCGACGATCTGGCCCAGCTTCGGCAGACGTGCGGTCAGCTCCTCGGTGCTGGTGCGGACTTCGAGCTTGGTCGGCGCGGCGGCCGGTGGCGGCTCGGCCGCACTGCCGCACGCGGTTAGCGGCGCCGTCAGCAGCGCGGCCGCCAGCAGGCCGTTCCGTATCCTCATCGAACTCCCCCGATCGCGAGCGGGCCCCGGCACGGTCTGCCGAGGCCCGGTCGCGATCCTAGGGGTTTAAGGCAGCGGTCAGCAGCAACCGGCCCGGGGCCTGACTGCTGTTCAGCTGGTCGCCAAGGGCGGAGAACGCCCGCTCGGCGGCCCGCTGCCAGTCTGTGGTGGACCAGCGGTCGTCGGTCTGGTTGTCGGCGCTGCGGGTGGTGGAGCGGATCAGCGCGTGCAGGTGGAACGGCCACACTGCGTACGGGTTCTCGCTGACGATGGGGCGCTCAACGAGCCGTTGCGCGGCGGCTTCGTGGGTGAGGCCAGCGGCTTGGGTGGCCAGCGGGAGGTCGAAGGCGTCCAGTAGGGACACCGAGCGCAGGACGTGCCGCTCGTCGGGGGGAAGCCCCGCACCCGTCACCGCAGCGGCTCTTGTCATCTGGATGCGGTCCTGAACTCCGTTCCACCGCAGGCCGGACAGCACGCCGGACTCAGGCCCTGAGAAATTCGAGAATCGCTGCGGCCGCCGCAGCGGGATCAGCGGCATCGAGCTGTGAGTACTCGTCAGACACAGTGAACGGAGGCCGACCTCCCGGCCAGCACTCCACCTCGACCGCTTCGACGCTTCCCTCGACCCGGACGAAGAACAGCGAGTTGTCTCCTCCGTCGATTCCGTCCGGACGCTCGGTCACCAACCCTGGCACCTGCTCACGGACGAGCCGGAAGGCATCGTCCACGGGTCCACCGGTGTCACCCAACCAGGTACGCGTGTCCATGATCGGAATCATGGCATCCCAGCAAACCCGAGCAGTCGGTTTGATGCGCGGACGCACTCACTGATCGGCAGGACAGAGCCTAACGGACCATAGGATCTCGGCCATGGCCCGGTTTGACGACGTCAAGGAAGTGTTCGGGGCGCGCGGTCCTGGCCGTTGAGGCGCCGATGGCCGTCCCCGTGCCCACTCCTGACAGGGAGTCCTGGCGCTATCTGGGCAAGGCCCGTACTGGGGAGGGCAACCGGCCGTGGTCCGCGGGCGCCGGAGCGGGCTCGCTGGCCACCGGGCTGGCGCAAGGCGCATGGATGCTCTCACGCCTCCACAGCCTCGCTCCGGGCGCGACCGCGACCACCCAGGTCGACCGGTTCAACCCGGGACAGGCTCGCCTGCTGCTGGCCGAAGCCTTCGTATCCTCGACCGGGAAGCCCATCGCGGTAGCCGGAGGCCAACACGCGGCCAACGCCGAAGCTGCAGCCCGCGCGGTGCTCGCCCGCCTCACTGACGGCCCGTCACGCGTCCCTGGTGTCACTTGTGAGCCGCGACGCCCCCTCAACCTGCTTGCTGCGATGGCCCTGTGGGCGGGTCTCCCGATCTCCGGAGACGAGCTCGGCCTCGACGTCCTTGTGGTACGCACCTTGCCGACTGCCTGACGCTCTGCGGCGAGCCGCATCGCGTCCGGCGAACGTCAGCCGATGTCAGTACAGCGCACGCGTCGGCACTCCGCGCTGATACAAGGCTGCCCTGAGCGCTGCAGTGCGCCGGCCGACTCGGTCCAGCTGCGGACTTTGATGTCCGCGAGGCGGATCGTGGGGAGCCAGCCGTGGTGGGCTAGCAGGGAATCGCTGACGCTCGTCGATCTCGATGATCTGGTGCGGCCCGTCCGGATAGGTGAGAACGACGTCAAGGCGTGGACGCTCCCGACGGCCCGTGCGGTCCGTACAGCGGAGCAGACGTGTCATCGCTGCTTGCGGGCGCTCGTTCACCGGGATGGCTCCGCAGCGGCGACCGGGGCGCGGTAGGGAGAAAGGCGCAGTTCGTACCCGGTGGCGCGGCCGCTCTCGGTCAAGGCCTCGCCAGTGGATGTGACAGCTCGCCAGATCCAGGGTTGGACATGGGTGATGGCGATGCCGTCGTGCACCGGTCCGGTGCGCAGGAGGTCTCGGCCCTGGATGCGCACGGCCTCGAGCGACTCCGGATCCTGGTCGAGCAGGTCGACGCCCCGCTGTCGGCGGTCGCTCTGTACCAGTGCCGCTGTCTCCAGGAGTGTACGGAGCACGGTCGGCATGCCCGGGGGCTTGACCTGCTCCGAACTGCCGGGACTTGTCGCGGCCTCGCGGCCGTTCCCGTCCGCCGGCGAAGAGGAGGCGCGCTGCGCACGGGGCCGGTCGAGGCGGGGTAGGTAGTCGCCGAGGAAGGTTGCCAGTTCGCTCTCGGCCCGGGCCTCCGTTCCGGCCCAGGCTTCCGCGATGTGCGGCAGGACCGCCGCCCACGTCGTGTGGACGTAGTGGCAGCCCTCGGGTGCGCCGGACAGCGCTTTCACGGCCATGGTCGGGGTGACGTACAGCAAGTCGACCTGACGGCCCGGGTGGTGATGGCGAGCGAGGCTCAGATAGCGCTCGCACTGGCCGGGTGAGTGGCTGCCCGGCTCTGCCTTCAACTCGATCAGCAGTATCCGGTCGTCCCACAGCAGCGCGAAGTCCGGCCAGCCAGCCCGCTCAGCCCCGTCGCGACTGGGAAGTTCGAACTCGTCGACCAGCCGGACGGGCCCCGGACGTACCTCCCCGAAGGCAGCCGCATCGAGCAGCGCGACGAACCGCCTGCCGCGAGCTGTGGGCGTGTCGGCCTCGTTCCACCGCCGGGGTTCGTGACCGAGCATCAGACTGCTCAACGCCCGCTGGACGACAGCCTCTCGACCTTCCCGGACCTCCCGGCTCAGCAGCTCCGCGGCGGAAGGTATCGGCCGCACCTCTCGGCAATCGTCCACGACAGAGTTCTACCGCCCACACGCGACCGGCGCCGCGGAAACCGCGACATCCACAACCTGGCCGATCCGCAGGGCCGCGCGGGACGGCTCGGTCGGCATGGTCAGCCGGGCGCTGCTCACCCCGCCGAACGGCCGTGGCCGGCCTCCCGCCTGAGCGGGGAGCCGGCCACGGCCGGGAGAGGTCAGGCCCAGCTGGAGTGCAGCGGCTTGCCCTCGGCGTAGCCCGCGGCGCTCTGCACGCCGATGATCGCCTTCTCCTGGAACTCCGCCAGGCTGCGCGCACCGGCGTAGGTGCAGGAGCTGCGGACGCCCGCGATGATCGAGTCGATCAGGTCCTCGACGCCCGGGCGGGCCGGGTCGATGAACATCCGCGAGGTGGAGATGCCCTCCTCGAACAGCGCCTTGCGGGCGCGGTCGTAGGCTGACTCCTCGGAGGTCCGGTTGCGCACGGCGCGGGCCGAGGCCATGCCGAAGCTCTCCTTGTACTGGCGGCCGTTCGCGTCGGTGTGCAGGTCACCGGGCGACTCGTAGGTGCCGGCGAACCAGGAGCCGATCATCACGTTGGAGGCACCGGCGGCCAGCGCCATCGCCACGTCGCGCGGGTGCCGGACGCCACCGTCGGCCCAGACGTGCTTGCCGAGCCGGCGCGCCTCGGCGGCGCACTCCAGCACGGCGGAGAACTGCGGGCGGCCGACGCCGGTCATCATTCGGGTGGTGCACATCGCGCCGGGGCCGACCCCGACCTTGAGGATGTCCGCCCCGGCCTCGACCAGGTCGCGGACGCCGACGGCGGAGACCACGTTGCCCGCCACGATCGGGATCTGCGGGTCGAGACCGCGGACCGCGCGCAGTGCGCTGATCATCGACTCCTGGTGGCCGTGCGCGGTGTCCACCACGAGCACGTCCGCACCGGCCTCGACGAGCGCCTTGGCCTTGCCGGCCACGTCGCCGTTGATGCCGACGGTGGCGGCGATCCGGAGCTTGCCCGCCGCGTCGGTGGCCGGCGTGTAGAGGGTGGCGCGCAGCGCGTTCTTGCGGGTCAGCAGGCCGACCAGCTTGCCCTCGGCGTCGACCACGGGCGCGAGCTTGCGGTGCGCCTCGTTCAGCTTCTCGAACGCCGCGTGCGGGTCGATGCCCTCCTCCAGCAGCACCAGGTCACGCGACATCACCTCGGAGAGGCTGGTGAACCGGTCCACGCCCTGGCAGTCGGACTCGGTGACCACGCCGACCGGCTTGCCGCCCTCGACCACCACGACCGCGTTGTGCGCGCGCTTGGGGAGCAGTGACAGGGCGTCCGCGACGGTGTCGCCGGGGGCCAGGGTGACGGCGGTGTCGTGCACCAGGTGGCGCTGCTTGACCCAGCCGATGACGTCGGAGATGACCTCGGTGGGGATGTCCTGCGGGATGGCGACCAGGCCGCCGCGGCGGGCGACCGTCTCGGCCATCCGTCGGCCGGCGATGGCGGTCATGTTGGCCACCACGAGCGGGATGGTGGTGCCGCTGCCGTCGTTGGAGGAGAGGTCGACACCCTGCCGGGAGCCCACCGCGGAACGGCTGGGGACCATGAAGACGTCGTCGTACGTCAAGTCGTAAGCGGGCGACATGTCGTTCAGGAAGCGCATGAAAAGGGCTCTCTGGCTGGGAGAAGGTAGACCTCGGGTGCGGTTGCGGTCTGACCGCCGGGCGCACTCGGGCGCCCCGCACCCAACCGTCAATGTTCACCGATACCCAGGTCGAAAGCCAGTTCACACGGAATCCTTGATGATCCGTACAAGCTCGCCCGGGTGGCGTAGTCGCGTTGCTGTAGGAACCTACAGGCGCAGGGCCTAGTAGCCCTTCCAGTGCGAGCCGTAGCCCCGGGCGGCCGCCATCTTGTCCATCCCGCCGTAGACCGCGTCGCAGTAGCGCGAGCTGGCGATCAGGTTGTCAACGGGGTTGCGGATGTCGGTGTGGCCGGGCAGCGCGTAGGACTTGAAGGTCGGCTGGATCATCTGGGTCAGCCCGATCGACGGGGTGCCGGACTTGGCGTTGGAGTCCCAGCCGTTGACGGCCTTCGGGTTGCCGGTGGACTCGGACATCGCGGTCGCGCGCATCGCCTTGGCGGACGGGACGGGCTTCCCGGCGGCCTTGAGCACGTCGCGGGCCTCCTGGATCCAGCCGTCCAGGTTGTCGGCGTAGACGGGGGCCGCGGGCGCGGCCGGGGCGGGCTCGGCAGCCGGGGCAGCGACCGGAGCCGCAGCCGGAGCGGCGGCGGGCTCGGCCACCGGCTCGGCAGCCGGGGCAGCGACCGGGGCGGCGACCGGGGTGACCGGCTGCGCGGCGGCGGGCTCGGCGGCGAGGGCCTGGCTGACCGGGAGGATCGCGGTGACCGCGATCGCTCCGGCGACGCCGATTCCGAGCACCTGGTTGGGCAGCCGGTCGTACCGTATTCGGACCTTCGAGATGGTGAACGCACGCATGCCGCAGTACCTCCGGGTTGGGGGGAAGTGGGCGCCGCACTCAGGGCGCACTTCGAGACTGCGGGACGGAACGGGCCCGGGCAAGCACCGACCGCGGCATGACGGACGCCACACTTGACAGCAACTCAGCTCCACAGCAGCACAGTTGACGCCCCGTCAACACAGTCGGCGGCCGCACGGTGAAGAAGGTCACGTCCGCCGACGGTCCACAGTTCCGGTGCCGAAGGTCCCCTTGCCTCCCCGCCCGCAATCGCGGTGCGCGGGCTGTGACGAGCCCGTACGCTCGGCCGGACAGTCGGGGCCGGAGGGGCCGGCCCGACAACGGGGGTGGACCTTTGGATTCGGCGCAGACCGTACAGGCTGTGAACTCGCTCACCGCTCGGTGGGCCCGCGGTACCGCAGCCCGGGAGGGCACCGTTCTCACGGCGGTCGGGGTCTGGCCGCTGCTCGCCTTCCTCGCCACCGGGGCCGACCAGGTGGTCCGGCGCGAGTTGGAGGAGGCCGTCGGCGCCTCGGCCGAGCAGGCCGTGGGCCCGGCCCGCGATCTGCTCGCGACGCTGGACCGGCTGCCGGAAACCGGCGCCGCCCTGAGCGTGTGGACCGCGGCCGATCTCCTCCTCGAACCCGGTTGGGTCGCCGGACTGCCCCCCGGCACGCACGGCCTGCTGACCGGTGACCCTGTCTCCGACGCTGCCCGGCTCGACGGCTGGGCCGACCGGAGCACCGGCGGAATGATCCGGCGGATGCCGCTGACTCCGAGGCCGGACACCCGGCTGGTGCTGGCGGGTGCGCTGACCGTCCGCACCCGCTGGCTCCACCCCTTCCGCAGTGCCTGGGTCTGTCCCGAATCCGGGCCCTGGATCCACCAGGAGCTGGCGGGCCTGGCGCTGGCCGTGCCCCTGGAGCAGCTGCCGGACGCCCTGTCGCTCGCCGAGACGTCCGTCGGCCCGGTCACCGAACTGCGGCTGCCCGGCACCGGTGACATCGACGTCCACCTGCTGCTCGGCCCGGAGCGGGCAGACCTGGGTGACGTCCTCACCGTCGGCCTCGACCTGCTCGCCGGGCGCCACCGCCGGATTCCCGCCGCCGCCCTCCCCGACGGGACGCCCGGGCCGGGTCTGCGCATCCGGCAGCAGCTGGACACCCGGCCTGCGGACCGGCTGTCCGTCACCACTGTCCCGTTCAGCCTCGGTGCCGAGCACGACCTGCTCGCCACAGCTCCGCTGTTCGGCCTCGACGCTGCCACCGGCCGGTCCGCGCACGGCTTCACCGGCATCAGCCCGGCGGAGCTGCTGATCGTCTCCGAGGCCCGCCAGACGGCCACCGCCACGTTCGGCGCGGCCGGCTTCGAGGCCGGTGCCGTCACCGCCGTCGGCATGACGCGCGGCAGCGGCGGAAGTGTGGCGCAGCACCGGGTCAGGCACGTGCAGGTCGACTTCGACCGTCCGTTCGCCTTCCTCGCCGTGCACCGCCCGTCCGGCCTCGCCCTGGCCGCCGGCTGGCACACCGTCCCGGAGCCCTACCTCGGCACCGAGGACGACGACTGACAGCAGGCCCGGCAGCCGCCCGCCGCACCGGGCCTGACGCACCGGTGGCCCGGCCGGCCGTCAGCGGTGCGCTGACGGCCGGGCCACCGGCGGGTGGATCCGGTCAGGCGATCGAGAAGTCGTCGCCGTAGACGCCGCCCTGGCCGTACCAGCCGTGCAGGTAGACCGTGACGGTGCCGGAGGCGCCGGTGGTGAAGGGGACCGTGAGCTTGGTCCAGCTGCCGGAGCCCGGCGTCCAGGTGCTGGCCGTCGCGCCGCCGCTCACACCGAGGTAGGCGTAGCTGCCCTGGACCCAACCGGACAGCGTGTAGGCGGTGTTGGGCGCCAGCGTGACGGTCTGGCCGCACTGGCCGGTCTGCGAGGCGGTCGCGGCCGCCAGCAGGGCGTGGGTGCCGCCATGGGCCGGGGTGGAGACCACCGCGCCGCCGGTCTGGCAGGTCCACGGGGCCAGCGTGCCGGCCTCCAGGCCGCCGTTGACCAGACCGGTCGGGGTGCCGGTGCCGGTCACCGTCAGGGTGTAGGTGGCGGTGTGGCTGCCGGAGGCGCCGGTGGCCTTGACGGTCAGCGGGTAGCTGCCCGGCACGGTGGCCGCCGTGGTGCTGATCGACAGCGTGGCACCCGAACCGGCGTTCACCGTACCGGGGTTGACCGCAGCGGTGACGCCCGCCGGAGCGCCGGTCACGGTCAGCGCCAGACTCTGTGCCGCCCCCGAGGTGACCGCCGTCGAGACGGCGGCGGTCGTACCGGAGCCCGCCACGACCGAACCGGCCACGGGCGCGGCGGTCACCGAGAAGTCGTTCACCGGAGTGGTGGTCCCGCTGGTGTACGGCGCGAAGATCCGGCTGAAGTCCCAGGTGCCCTGGCTGATGCCGGAGCAGCTGTCGGAGCCCGCTGTGCCGACGCAGCCGCCGTTGTCGCGCTGGAGCGCCCAGAACGAGAGCGTGTTGACGCCCTTGGAGAGCGCCCAGTTGTAGACCGTGGTGGCGTTCGCCAGGGTGAAGGTCTCGGCCGGACCGAAGTCGTCGATGCCGATCATCTCGATGATGCCGATCGAACCCCACAGCTGCGCCGGGGTCCTGGTCGGGTAGAGCTGGGCCAGTTGGTTGTACAGGCCGGTGGTGGCGGTCTGGGTGTCGGTCGCCATGTTGTGCGCGGCGTTGTCGTAGTAGTCGAACGTCATCTGGTTCACGACGTCGATCCGCGCGTTGTTGGCGATCGCGTTCCGCAGCACGTTCAGCCCGTTGTCGGCCAGCCCCTGGGTGGTGGTCGGCAGGGTGTACGAGAACTGGATCGACCGGCCGTTGGCCGCCGCCCAGTCCTGGACCAGCTTGATCGCCTTGTTCCGGCGGTCGATGCCGCCGCTGTTGGTCAGCGAGTTGTCCTCGATGTCCAGGTCGATCCGGCTCACCTCGTACGTGGTGATGACCTTCTCGAAGGCCGCCGCGATCTGGTTCACGTCGGTGCAGCTGTCGGCGAGTTCGGTGCCGGTGTTGTCCGCCGTGTAGCCGCCGAAGGACGGGATGACGTCCCCGCCGTTGGCGCGGATGGTGGCGATGTCGGCGCCGAAGACCGCCGAGGAGACCGGCATCGCGGCGTCGCCGTTCCAGAGCGGCGTGCAGGAGCCCTTGGCGGCGGTCTGCAGGAAGGCCATGGTGAGGTTCTTGGCGCCGGACTGCGCGGCCAGCGCGGCCGGGTTGGCGCCCGTCCAGGCCTCGAAGTACGGGGCGAAGATCCGGGTCGGCAGCGGGGTCGCGGCCTGAGCGGTGGCTGTGCCCACCGTCATCAGGCCGGCCGAGGCGGCCAGGGTCGCAAGGGCGGCCACGACGGCCTGGGCTGATCTACGTAGGCGCATGGGTTCTCCAACAGACGGGTGGACGTTGGTGGTTGGTGCCACGTGTGCAGCCTCGGCCGGAGCCGTGGCGGAACGCCCGCGCCAGGGGCACCGGGGCGGGGACGGCGGTGCGGGGAGCACGGTCGCCGTACGGGTCGGGGGTGGTCGGGAGCTGGGCAGGGCAAGCCCCGCCGGCCGGATTCACACCCCACAGCGCATCCCGGTCGGATGGACAACGCTTATCGTTGGACTAGACCAGTCGTCTGTCAAGAGTCCTAATAGTTCGCCACCAAAGCCTTTGCCGGCGCTTGCCCGGCCCACTACCTCCGAACAGCACAACGGCCGACGGACCGTCAGAAACGGTCCGTCGGCCGCACGGCGGGCCATGGAGCAGTCGCGCCAGTCAGCGGACCGCCGCCACCAGCGAGTCACTGACGGACCGCCAGGCCACCCCGGCCTCGCGGAAGCCCGCCTCCCGCAGCCGGCCGGTGTGCCAGTCGGCCGGGTGCACCGCGCCGTCCTTGTGGTCGCGGTAGACGGTCGAGCGGGCCGCCACCGGTTCGGCGAGCAGCGGGTCGGCGGCAGCCGCGGCCCACCAGCCCTGCCAGTCCTGCACGCCCTCGGCCAGCTCGCGCTCGCGGCGGCGCAGCTGGTACGCCTCGTCGGCAGCGCGCAGCAGCGGGATGTCGGTCTCGGGTGTGTGGTCGGCGTTCAGGAAGAGGCCGCCGGGGCGGACCAGCCCGGCCAGGTCCCCGTAGAGCCGGAGCAGGTCCTCGGTGTCCAGCCAGTGCAGGGCGGTGGCGGTCAGCACGGCGTCGTACGGACCCTCCGGGAGCGCGGCCGCCCACTGCGGGTCGCGCAGGTCGGCGGTGACCAGGGTGAGCCTGCGCTCCTCGGCGAAGTGGCCGCGCGCGATGGTGAGCAGGGCCGGGTCGAGGTCCACCCCGACACTGACCGCCGCCGGGAACCGGGCGAACAGGCGCTCGCTGATGCTGCCCGTCCCGCAGGCCAGGTCCAGCACCCGGGGCGCCGGCCCGGCGACCGCCTCGACCAGGTCGAGCATCACTCGGAACCGCTCCTCGCGGTCGACCATGTACCACTCCTGCTGGCGGTCCCAGCTGCGCTGCCAGGCGTTCCAGTCGTTCATGTCCGCTCCCTAGGTAATGACCCCTATGGCTCTTCGTCCATTACGCAGCTTAGGGAGTAGCGGGTAACGCCCGCAAGCACTTAGCAGTCATTACTTTTCGGTCGAGGTTTGGCCGCCCGCTCCGCACTCCGTAGAGTTCGACCGGTAACCAGGTAGGGCGGCAGAGGAAGCAGTGCGGTAATGGCGGGCGAGACCCAAGGCACCGAAGAGCAGATCGAGTACGGCCCGGGCATCGACCCCGCACGGCTGGAGCTCTGCCTCAGCGTGCTCGCCGAACTGGACAAGCTGGACGTCGACCACCCGGACGCGATCACCGTCCGGCAGGCCGTCGGCGGGGTGTTCCGCACCCTCAAGCAGCGCCGCCGCCAGGAGACCCGGGCCCGGAAGACCGCGCACGACCGCGCCGTCACCGCCGCCACCGCGACCGGTGCGCCGGGCCGGATCGACGACGAGACGGCCGGGGCCTTCGGCCTCACCACCGCCACCACGACCGAGATCGCCGGGATACTCGAGCGCCCGCGCTCCTGCTACACCTGCAAGCAGCGCTACTCCGAGGTGGACGCCTTCTACCACCAGCTCTGCCCGAGCTGCGCGAAGGACAACCGGGCCCGCCGGGACGCCCACGCGGACCTGACGGGCCGTCGGGCGCTGCTCACCGGCGGCCGGGCCAAGATCGGGATGTACATCGCGCTGCGGCTGCTCCGTGACGGTGCCCACACCACGATCACCACCCGCTTCCCCAACGACGCGATCCGCCGCTTCAAGGCGATGCCGGACAGCGCCGACTGGCTGCACCGCTTGAAGATCGTCGGCATCGACCTGCGCGACCCGGCCCAGGTGGTCGCGCTCGCCGACGAGGTGGCCGCCGACGGGCCGCTGGACATCCTGATCAACAACGCCGCGCAGACCGTACGCCGCTCCCCCGCCGCCTACCGCGAGCTCGTCCTGGCCGAGAACGCCCCGCTGCCCGCCGGTGAACTCCCCAGCTCCACCGTGATCGGCAGCTTCGGCAGCGGCAGCGTGGACCGCCCCGCACTGCCGGGCCAGGGCGGGCCCCGCGAGCTGATCAGTGCCGAGGACGTCACCGCGCTGGCCCTGGTCAGCGGCTCCGCCTCGGTCGAGCGGATCGCGGCCGGCACCGCGATCGACGCGGGCGGCCTGGTGCCCGACCTGCACGACTCCAACAGCTGGGTGCAGACCGTCAGCGAGGTCGACCCGATCGAGCTGCTGGAGGTCCAACTCTGCAACTCCACCGCCCCGTTCATCCTGGTCAGCAAGCTGCGCCCGGCGATGGCGGCTTCCAAGGCGCGGCGCAAGTACGTGGTGAACGTCTCCGCCATGGAGGGCCAGTTCAGCCGCGGCTACAAGGGTGCGGGCCACCCGCACACCAACATGGCCAAGGCCGCGCTCAACATGCTGACCCGCACCAGCGCCAAGGAGATGCTGGAGAGCGACGGCATCCTGATGACCGCCGTGGACACCGGCTGGATCACCGACGAGCGCCCGCACCCGGACAAGATGCGGCTCGCCGAGGAGGGTTTCCACGCCCCGCTCGACCTGGTCGACGGCGCGGCCCGGGTCTACGACCCGATCGTCCGTGGCGAACTGGGCGAGGACCTGTACGGCTGCTTCCTCAAGGACTACGCCCCCTCCCCCTGGTAGGAGTTGACTGCTGTGGCGCCACTGCTGGGAGCGGGCGTGATCGTGCCGAGCACCGACGGCCGGGTGCTGATCGGCCGTCGGATCACCCCCGGCGAGCCGCCCACCTGGAGCCTGCCCGGCGGCAAGGTGGACCACCCGGGCGAGTCCTTCGAGCAGGCCGCCGCCCGGGAGTTGGCCGAGGAGACCGGCATCGTGCTGCCCGCCGAGCGGATGCGGGTACTCGCCGTCCTGCTCGACCACGGTCTCGGCCGGCCCCGGCTGACCGCCGCCGTGCTGGCCCCGCCGTGCGACCTGCCCGCGCTGGTCACCGAGCCGCACGCCTGCGCGGGCTGGGAGCGGGTGCCCGTGGACGCGCTCCCGGAGCCGATGTTCTACCCCTCGGCCCAGGTCCTGGCCAGCTGGCTGCCCGACTACCAGGCCCCGCCCGGCACTTGGCGCTACCGGACCTCCTGACCCGCCGCCGTCGAGTCATCCGCCGGGCCACCAGCCGTCGAGTCGCCGACCGCCGTCGAGAGGTCGGTCAGCAGCGCCCCGGCCGAACCGTCCACCGAGCGCTGGGTGTTGGTGAGCACGACCACCCCGGTCCCGGCGCCCGGGTCGAAGCCGAGGAACGACGAGAAGCCGCCCGTCCCACCGTTGTGCCAGAGCTGCAGGTGACCACCCTGGCGGAGGTGCAGGCGCTGACCCATCCAGCCCAGGTGGATCCAGGAGAACGGATTCATCCGGTGCTCGGGGGTACGGCTGAGCGCGATCGCCTCGGCCAACGGCGTTTGCTCCGGGGCCAGTTGGGCCTCCAGGAAGGTAACCAGGTCGGCCGCGGTGCCGCGCAGGCCGCCCGCGCCCGCCAGCGCCGCCAGGTCCCAGCCGGGGACCGGGCGGCCGCGCCGGTCGTGCCCCTGGGCCGGCCGCGAGGGGTCGGCCGGGGTGACGGCGGTGTCGACGAGGCCGAGCGGACCGGTGATCCGGTCGGCGATCAGCCCCTCGTAGTCGGTGCCCGCCCGGCGGGCCAGCGCCAGGCCGAGCAGGCCCGCCCCGAGGTTCGAGTAGCGGAACCGGCTGCCCGGTACGGCGCCCAGCCTGGTCCGCCGCAGGGTGCCGAGCAGCACCGGCTCGGTGAGCTTCGCGTACGGGTCGGGGCGGCCGGGGTTGAGCAGCGCCGGGAGCAGCATGCCGTGCGGCAGTCGGGGCAGCCCCGAGGTGTGCTGGGCGAGTTGACGCAGCGTCACCGATTCGCCGCGCCGGTGCAGACCGGCCGCCTCGGGGAGCACCTCGGCGACCGGCTGGTCCAGTTCGACCAGACCCTCGGTGACCAGTACCGCCAGCGCCAGCGAGGTGAACACCTTGCTGACCGAGCCGAGTTCGAAGACGGTGTCGGTCGCCACCGCGCCCGCCGAGCGGATCTCCGCCCGGCCGTCGGCCAGCGCGGCCACCACCACCCCGGCCCGCTCCTCGGCCAGTTGGTCCGCCGTCCGCTGCGCTGCCCCACCGAGATCCACCATGGGGATCAGCCTATCGGCGCTACCACTCCGGTCCGGCCGACGGCTCCTGACAGCGCTACGGGCAGCGGGTGAAGGCGAGCACCGCGTTCTGCCCGCCGAAGCCGAACGAGTTGCTGACGGCGGCCGCCATCCGGTGCGGGCGCGGCACCTTGGTGACCACGTCCAGGTCGCAGGCCGGGTCGGGGGCGTCCAGGTTCGCGGTGGGCGGGATCAGCTGCTGCTCCAGGGCCAGCACGGTGCAGACCGCCTCGATCGCCCCGGCCCCGCCGATCGCGTGGCCGATCGCGCCCTTGAGCGCGGTGACCGGGGGCGGGCTGCCGAAGACCGAGTGGAGCGCCCTGGCCTCGGCCGCGTCCCCGTGCGGGGTGCCGGTGCCGTGCGCGTTGACGTGGCCGATGTCGGCCGGGTCGAGACCGGCGTCGGCGAGCGCGCCGCGCAGGGCCCGGGCCGCGCCGTCCCCCTCGGGGTGCGGGGCGGTGATGTGGTGCCCGTCGCAGGAGGAGCCGAAGCCCGCCAGCTGGGCCCGGATCCGGGCGCCCCGGGCCCGGGCGTGCTGCTGACGCTCCAGCACCAGGACGGCCGCCCCCTCGCCGAGCACGAAGCCGTCCCGGTCCAGGTCGAACGGCCGGGAGGCGCCGGCCGGGTCGGACGAGCGGCGGGAGAGGGCCCGCATCTGGGCGAAGCAGGCCGCCGGCATCGGCATCCGGGCCGACTCCGCGCCGCCCGCCAGCACCAGGTCGCAGGAGCCGGCCAGCAGCAGTTCGCGGGCCATCCCGATGGCGCTGCTGCCGGAGGCACAGGCGGTGCTGACCACCAGGTTGGGGCCGAGTGCGCCGAGGTCGAGGGCGATCTCGGCGGCCGCCATGTTCGGCAGGCTGCGGGACAGCGCCAGCGGCGAGACCTTCTCCGGCGCGCCCGCCGCCAGCCGGTCGAACTCCGGCTGCCAGCTCTGCATGCTGCCGATCCCCACCCCCATCACCACCCCGACCCGGGTACCGTCCCAACTCGCGCTGTCCAGGCCCGCGTTCGCGGTCGCCTCGCGGGCGGCCAGCAGGGCCAGCACGGTGAACAGGTCGAGCCGCCGGGCCAGCTTGTGCCCCAGCAGCTCCTTGACGTCCAGCTCCGGGACCCGGCAGGAGAAGTCCACCGGCAGCCCGGCCAGCTCCGGGTCGGCGACCGCGAAGGACGTCCCGGCGCAGAGGCCGTCCCAGGCCGCCGTCACCCCGACACCGCTCGGCGCGAGCAACCCCAGCCCGGTGACCGCGACCGCCTCCCGCCTCAACAGAGCCATCCCCGAGGGGCGATGACGGACCGACAGATCGAAACAGCAGCACAGAAGCACATGGAACGTCATTATTGGTCACAACCGGACGCATCCGAACGGAGCACACCCCGCGCCGCACCGAGCCGCACCCGTACGGGTGAACGCCCCACCCGAGCTCACCTCAGCACCAGGGCGGCGGCCCGGGGCAGCATCCGGGGCCACTCCGGCCACAAGTCCTGACCACGTCGCGCTGTCAGTGGTGCGCGGGAAACTGGCGGGTATGGACGATGAACTGCTCCGGGGCCGGGTCTACGGCAGCGACCACGAGGACGCCGGGCCCCGCCCCGGCCGGGTCTACCGGGAGCTGGTGGCCGGGCCGCTGGACGGACTGCTGCTCGACGTCACCGGCTGGAGCGGCGAGCAGCTGGCGGTCGGAGCCGCGCTGCCGACCGAGATCGGCGCGTACGGGGCGGGCGGCCGGGCCCGCTACCGCCCCCGCCCGGGTGACCCGCAGCGCTGGGACTGGGGCGGCGACACGCGGTAACAGCGGACATGACGGTGCCGCGACTCGTCCCCCTCGACGAGCCGCGGCACGTTCAATGAATCACAGGCGCTGCCAGAGGGCGGGAACGATCGGCGGCTCCCAGCCGGTCTGGGCCGTGTGACCCTGGATGCAGCGGTAGCTGACGCCGTTGTAGGTCACGATGTCACCCGCCTTGTACGTGGTGCCGGCCGCCCAGGTCCCGGTGCCGGGGCCGCTGCCGACCACCAGCGAGTAGGTGGTGCTGTGGGTGGCCGAGCCGGTGCCGGTCAGCGTGATGCTGTAGGTGCCGGCGGCGGTGGAGGCACCCACCTGGAAGGTCGCCGTCGAGGACGAACCTGCCTGCACCGAGGCGGGGTTGAAGGTGACCGTGACACCGGCGGGTACACCGGAGGCGGTCAGGCTGACCGTCTGCGCGCTGCCCGAGGTGACGCCGGTGGACACGGTCGCGCTGACCGAGTTGCCCGGAGTCGCGTTGCCGGTGGCCGGGTTCACCGAGACGGAGAAGTCGTTGGTCGGGACGGTGCCGCCGACCGAGGTCTTCCACAGGGTGTACGCCACGCCGTCGGCGCTGCGGTTCAGCACCGTGGCACTGACGTTGGAGGTGGTGTCACAGGACTGGTGGTAGCAGGAGTCGTACGCCCGGTTGGCCGTACCGCCCCACTTGGTGGCCTGGTTGGCGGTCTTGGTGGCGCTGGCGCCGGCCGCGTACCCGGAGGTGGGAATGCCGCCCTGCTGGAACGAGTAGTCGTCCGAGCGGCCCTGGCCCTCGACGTTCTCCTCGGGCTGGAGGCTCAGCGAGTCCCAGTACGCCTTCATCGGCGCCGAGGTCGCGGAGTTGATGTTGTTGATGAAGTAGCCGGCGTTGGGTGAACCGACCATGTCGAAGTTGTAGTAGCCCTTGATCGCGCTGCGCTGGGTGGAGCTCAGCTGCCCGACGTAGTGGGCGGAGCCCTGCAGGCCCTGCTCCTCACCCGTCCACCAGGCGAACCGGACGTGCCGGGTCAGGGTCGGGTTGGCCTGGGCGAGCGCCAGCGCGTTCTCCAGCAGCACCGCCGAACCGGAGCCGTTGTCGTTGATGCCGGGCCCGGCCGCCACGCTGTCCAGGTGGGCGCCGAACATGGTCACCTGGTCGGCCGGGCCGCCCGGCCAGTCCGCGATCAGGTTGTTGGAGACGTAGCTGCAGGAGGTGCAGCTCTGCTCGGAGACGGTGTAACCGGCCGCCTGGAGCTTGGCCTTGACGTAGGCCACCGACTGCGAGTGACCGGCCGTGCTGGCCCGCCGGTTGCCGCCGTTCTGCGAGGCGATGGTGTTCAGCTGGGTCAGGTGCGCCTGCACCTGGGCCACGTCGATGTCCGGTGCGTTGCCACCGGGGTTGCCGCCACCGCCCACCGTCAGGGTGTACTGCGCGGTGTGGCTGACCGTACCGGTACCGGTCACCGTGATCGTGTAGGTGCCCGCCACCGCCGTGGCGGCGGCCGCGAAGGTCACCGTCGAGGACGAACCTGCCTGCACCGACGAGGGGTTGAAGGACACCGCGACACCGGTCGGCGCACCGGAGGCGGTCAGGTTCACCGTCTGCGCGCTGCCCGAGGTGACCGAGGTGTTGACCGTCGCGGTGGTGGAGGCGCCGGGCTGGACCGAGCCTGAGGTCTGACCGAGGGTCAGCCCGAAGTCGTTGTTGCCGGACGGCGTACAGGTCGGGTCACCGGCCTGGGCCGGCACGCTGACCGCGTCCCAGGCCGCCTTGGCCCGGGTGAAGTAGCCGCAGCTGGGGTCGAGGTTCTTGGCTGCGGTCAGGGTCGCGGTCCGGTACCTCTTGTAGGTCATGCCGCTGGTCTTCAGCAGCATCCCGCCGTAGAAGATCTTCCCGGCGTTCTGGATCCCCACCCCGGTCACCGAACTGCTGTTGCAGGTCGGGCTGGTGGGCTTGCCGCCACCGGGGTTGGAGCCCTCGGCGAGCAGGTAGAACCAGTGGTTCATCGGGCCCGCCGCGGCGTGCTCCTCGGTGTTCGGGATCGAGGAGGAGTAGCAGTTCGGGTTCCCGCTCACCTGCGAGGGGTTGTACATCACCCGGATCGGGCCGTTGCCGACCAGGTTGATCATCTCGCCGACGGTGTAGTCCGGGGCGTCGTACGGGGCACTCTGATTGGCGTACGCCTCGGTCAGCGCGCCCATGATGTCGCCGGTCGCCTCGCCGAGACCGGACTCGTTGTTCGCCCCACCGGGGGTGAACTGGTCGATGCCATGGCCGAATTCGTGGCCCACCACGTCCATCGCGGCGATCCACTCGTTGGCGTTGTTGTGGCCGATGGATATCGAGGAGCCGTCCCAGTACGCGTTCACGTCGTTCAGACCGACCTTGACCGGCCAGCTGCCGCCGTTGCCGTTGTGGCCGTTGCGGCCCAGCCAGTCGCGGAGCATGTCCCACTCCTTCTGCGCCGCGAACATCACGTCGGCGCAGCCGGTCTCCTTGCTGGTCGAACTCCCGTTGCCCCAGGTGTCGCTGGACTTGGAGAACACCGCGCCCGAGCTGTAGTCGGCACAGCTCAACCCGGGGCGCCCCGGATCGCGCAGCGAGTAAGTGCCGCCGGAGGCAGTGGTGTTGATCGTCTGGGAGCCGTTCCACTTGCTGTTGATGGTGCCGGCACGGACGTCGTCGTAGCTGTCCAGCACCTCGCCCGAGCGGGCGTCCACGAACACGTGCAGCGTGCTGGGCGCGTCTGCGGTCCGACCGGTCAGCACGGTCTCCCAGGCCAGCTTGGAGCGGCCGTCCTTGACCCGGACCACCAGGCGGCTGGACTGCACCCCGTCCACGGTGGGGAGTTGGGCCCGGGAGGTCTGCTCGGCGGTCGCGGCGGTCACCTTCGGCGTGGTCGGCACGCCGACCGCCCCGGTGGACGCCGACTGCACGCCGCGGATCCGGCCCTGCCCGTCGGCGAGCACCACGGCGTCGCCGCCGACCACCGGCAGACCACGGTAAGTCCGCTCGTACGCAACGGAGTAGAGCCCACCGAGCCACGGGGTCACCGCGTGCCGCTCGTAGCTCTCGCCCGGCCCCTTGGCCAGGGCGTCCAGGCCCGCCGCGGCCGCCTGGTCGGCGGCGGAGACGGCGGCGGCCAGCGCACTCGGGGGTGCGACGGTGGCCGGGGACGGATCGGGCGCGGCCTGCGCGGCCGTGGTGACGGCGAGCAGACCGGCCAGGACGGTCAGGGTGGTACCTGCCGTCAGGATTTTTCGTCTCATTGCGAGGCTCCTCGGACGTGGGGGTCCTCGAACGCGGACGGCATGCCGACGGCACGCTCCACGGCCGCAGCGGGGGGCGGCTGAGTGGGTGTCAGCGTTCGGGTGCCGGAACCCTCACACGCCGTCATGCCACGGTCAACGGCTCCCACCGGCCTTCCGTGCAGTTGGCAAGTTCTGTCAAGCTGCGCTTTTCGCAAAGAGGTTGATACCACGTCATGTACGGACGGGGTGCTCGTCCAGTACCGTCCAGATACCCGCGGAGGGATCGCGGAGAGATCGCGTAGGACTCGGGGAGGCCGACCGTGTACCGGACCGACACCGCCGCCACCCTGGTCGAGGACGCCCCCTCCGCAGGTACGCCGGCCGCCGACTCCTGGCGGGCCTTCGGCGACCGCCTGCGGCACTGGCGGCGGCGGGCGGGCCTGACCCAGGCACAGCTCGGCACCGAGATCGGCTACGACCACACCGCGGTCAGCCGGCTCGAACACGGCACCCGCCGGGCCACCCCCCGGGTCGCCGACCACCTCGACCGGCTGCTGGCCGCCGACGGCGACCTGAGCGCTGCGTGCCGCCGGGCGGAACAGGGGGAACGCGCCGGACCGCCCGTCCCGGCCGGACTCACCCGGCCACCGCTGCCCGGCGCCGCCCNCCCCCCGCCGCTCCCGCTGCCGCTGCTGGTCGGCCGACCACCGGCCCGGCTCCCCGACTACGGGATGCTCTGCCCGCTGCACGGTGCGGCCGGCTGCGAGGTGCCCGCGCCCGCCGACCTCGCCGCGCTGCACCTGGCGTTCTGCGCCGCCGACCCGGAGACCGCGCCGCCGCTGGACGTCGACACCGCGCACGCGCTGGCCGGGCTGCTCGCCGCACACCTGCGCGCCGGCGAGGCGCACTCCCACCCCGACACCGCCACCGCGGTCGAGCGCACCCTGCGGGCGGTACTGGCCCGGCTGCCCGGCAC
>NZ_LMCT01000011.1:278743-284513 GCF_001424875.1 Kitasatospora sp. Root107
GACGTCCGGCAGACCGTCCGGCACATCGGCCGGGCCCGCCTGCACCTGGACCACATCGGGGCGCGGGACGAGTCCGACGCGCCCTGGCTCTCGATCGCCTCGATGCAGCTACGGGTCGAGGCCGGTGCTGCCGCAGCGCTGCGCGACGTCTCGGCCGCCGTGGACGACCCCCGGCTGGCGCTGCGCGCGGTGAGCGCCGCCCGGACCGCACTGCGTCTGCTCGGGCCGCACCAACTTCCGTCCTCCCGGCTGCTGTTCACCGTTCGGATCGCCGACTGCCTGGTCTGCGCGGACGACCCGGGCACCGCGATCTCGCTGCTGGGCCCGGCCCTGGAGATCGCCACACCCGGGCTGCCCGCCCTGGTCGGTCACGAACTGCGCGGCCTGCGCGACCGGCTGGCCGCCCACCCCGGTTGCAGTCCCGAACTCGCCGACACTGCGCGGCGGTTGACCGAACTGGCGCGCTGAGCGCCGCCGGGTCAGCCGGCCGTGGGCTGGGCCATCGCCTGCCGGACGGAGGACATGCAGGGGCCGCAGAAGCTCTCCGCCTGCACCAGGTCGCTGCCGTTCTCCGACGGCGCCCCCAGCAGCCGTCCGCACAGCGACTTCGCGTTGTCGTCCTTGGTGATGACGTGCCACAGCAGCGAGGGCTGCTCGACAGCCGGGTCGTGTTCGGCCCACATCTGGTACATGGTGGCTCCCGGATCGACGGGGACTCGGTCACTCTCCATGCAACTGCCGATACCGCCCCGGGGCCACCACGCCAGGGCCGACCGGGTGGCCGCCCCCAACCGACGGAGGGTCTAGCTCACCTCCGGGTGCACCCGGTGCAGACCGCGCCAGTCGTAGTACGTCGTCATCCCGAAGCCGAACAGCAGTGCCGCGACCGTCGCGATCGCGATCATCACCCAGGCCCGGGTCAGCCCGGCGTCGGCCTGCGCGTCGAAGTACAGGATCGACCTGACCCCGTCGCCGAGCTGCCGCATCGGCTCGAACACCGCCAGCGCCCGGTAGAAGTCCGGCAGCGCCTGGAGCGGGACGGTCGCCCCCGAGGACGGCAGCGACAGCGCGATGAAGACGAACATGCTGATCAGCTGTCCGATCCCGCCGAACGCCGCGATCAGCGCCTGCACCCCGAGCCCGACCGCCGCGCTGGCACAGACCGAGAACACCCAGAGCAGCGGGAGGTGCGAGGCGTCCATGTCCAGGATCACCACGGTGGCCAGCATCACCAGACTGGACGTCAGCACCGCCAGCACCACCGACATCACGCTGGTGACGGCGAGCGTCCGGGTGCGGGTGATCGGTACCAGCGGCAGCTGGGTGCGCAGCGGCCCCAGCTCGCTGGCCGCGTAGCCGAGCGAGACGTCGACGCCGTTGCTGATGATGTTGGCGCCCAGGAAGCCGCAGAGCACCAGCAGCAGCGAGTAGTAGAAGGCCGTCAGCCCGAGCCCGCTGTTCGCGCCGATCGGGTGGCCGACCTCGACCGCCACCGTGAGCGGGTCGGCCAGCAACAGGCGGGCCGCGTTGGTCGCCGCCCCGCCCTGGGCCGCCGGGAGCGCGGTGAGCGTGCCGCCGAGCTGCCGGGAGGCCTGGTGGGCGGCCTGCTGCGAGATGGACGAGGCGAGCGAGGAGGCCAGACTGCCCACCCCGGGGTTGGTGAGCACCAGCATGGTCGGCCTGGCCGGCTCCGGCTGAGCGGCCGCGCCGAGTGCGGCCACGGCCGTGGTCAGCCCGGCCGGGGCCTCCAGGACCCCGTACAGCTTGCCGGAGGCCAGGCCGTCCATCGCGTCGGCCCGGTTCAGCACTCGCCAGGAGACCTCTTCGGCCGGGTCGGGTGCGGCGGCGATCCCCGCGGTGATCTGCTCGCCGAGGTTCGCCGGCCGGCCGCCGATCTCGCCGCCCGCGTCGGAGTTGACCAGGCCGATCGGCAGCCGGTGCAGGTCGGCCCTGGGGTTGATGATGCCGCCCAGGTAGAGCAGCGACAGCAGCAGCGCCACCGATCCGACGATCACCGTCGGGACGGCCCACACCTTCGGGTTGCGCAGCACCTGACGGGCGGTCACCTGCGGCGGGGGCGAATCCGAGGTCATGGCACTCCGTCAGCGTCGGTCGGTCCCCCGCAGCACGCTAGCCGCGAGCACCCCGAACAGCGCGGAGCCCCGCCCGGGCGCGGCGAAGATCAGCCGATCGGGAGACGGGCGGGGCCGAGCTGCCGGGCCACCGTGAGCAGGCTGGGCAGCATCCGTTCGGCGTGCTCCGCGTAGCCGCGCGGTGAGGGGTGGACGCCGTCCGGGCCGAGGAGTTCGGCGGCCCGGTCGCGGAACTCGGTGCCGGAGGACGGCGCGAGCACGGCACCCACCCGTTCGGCGGTGCGGATCTGCAGCCGGGCCAGGCGCTGCGAGCGACGGCCCGCGACCCAGCGCACGGGCGCCCGCATACCGGGGGCGTACCCGGGGTTGGGGCACGGGACGACGACGGTCAGCCAGCCGGCCTCGTGCAGGCCCCGCAGCAGGTGGGCGAACCGGCGGGAGGAGCGGCCGAGCGGCAGCGGGAGCAGGGCGTCGTTGCCGCCGACGATCAGCACGGCGACGCCGGGAGGCAGCTTCCCCGCCCGCAGGGCCTGCAGCTGGACACCCCGGGTGGTGGCGCCGACCCGGGCGAACACCCGTAGGTCCACCGGCAGTTCGACGGTGTCCGAGAGCACCTGGGCCAGCCTGGCCCCCAGGGTCTCCTCCCGGCGGCCGGCCCCGAGACTCTGGGCCAGCGAGTCGCCGAGCATCAGCAGGCTGATCGGCTGCTGTGGGCCGGGGAGGTCGGGCCCGTACCGGCCGTCGGCTGTCGGGACCGACCAGTCGGTGGGCGGACGGTGCATCAGCAGGCGGCTGTAGCCCCGGGCGACGGCGGCTGCGGACGCTCGGCGGCACCCTGGGCGCGGGCGGGGCGGGCGGGGTCGGCTGCCTGGTCGGGGCGGTCGGGGTTGCGGGCATGGCGGGGCTCCGATTCACGCGTACGGGGTGCAGGTCAGGCGGCGGTGAGGACCACGGCCGCGTTCTGGCCGCCGAAGCCGCTGGACACCGAGACGGCGGCGGCGGCGTCAGTCGGGCGCGGCACCTTGGTGACCACGTCGAGGTCGATCGCCGGGTCCAGCCGGTCCAGGTTGGCGGTGGGCGGGATCAGCCGGTGCTGGAGCGTCAGGACGGTCAGCGCCGCCTCGATCGCCCCGGCCGCGCCCATGCTGTGGCCGATGATGCTCTTGTTGGCGGTCACCGGCGGCGGCTGGTGGAAGACCCGGTGCAGGGCCGCCGCCTCCGCCGAGTCGTTCAGCGCGGTGCCGGTGCCGTGCGCGTTGACGTGCCCGATCTCGTGCGGTGCGAGCCCCGCGTCGGCCAGGGCGGCCCGGAGCGCCCGGGCCAGGCCCGCACCGTCCGGGCGGGGCTTGGTGAAGTGGTACGCGTCGCAGGAGGAGCCGCGGCCCGCCAGATAGGCGCGCGGGCGGACACCCCGGGCCCGGGCGTGCTCGACCCGTTCCAGCACCAGCACGCCCGCGCCCTCGCCGAGGACGAAGCCGTCCCGGTCGCCGTCGAACGGCCGGGAGGCGCCGGCCGGGTCGTGCCGGCGCCGGGAGAGCGCGCGCAGCTGGTCGAAGGCGGTGGCCACCATGCTGGTCCTGGCGCTGTCGGTGCCACCGGCCAGCACCAGGTCGCAGGCGTCGGCCCGGAGCAGGTCGCAGGCCAGGCCCAGGGCGGTCGTGCCGGAGGCGCAGGCGGTGCTGGTGACCAGGCTCGGCCCGAGCGCGCCGAGGTCCAGACTGACCTCGCCGGCCGCCATGTTGGGGATGCTGCGCGGGAGCATCATCGGCGAGACCCGGTCGGGGCGGCCCGCGTTCAGCCGGGCGTACTCCACCGGGTGGGTGGCCGCGCTGGTGGCGCTGACGCCGAGCACCACGCCGACCCGGGCGCCGTCCCACTGCGCCGGGTCGAGCCGAGCGTCCGCGACCGCCTCCCGGGCGGCGAGCACGGCCAGTTGGGAGAACCGGTCGAGCCGGCGGCTCAGCCGCCCGCCGAGCAGGCCGGGGGCGTCGAACGCCTCGACCGGGCAGGAGAAGTCCACCGGCAGCCCGGCCAGCTCGGGGTCGGCGCGGGCGGTCGACCGGCCACCGCAGAAGTGCTCCCAGGTGGCGGCCGCGCCGAACCCGGCCGAGGTGATCATCCCGAGCCCGGTCACGGCCACCGCACGGGTACTCACCTGGCGGCCCCGACGGCCAGGGTGGCATCGGCGGCCACGGTGGCGTCGGCGAGCGCGGCCAGTTCGCCGAGGGTGCTCTCGGGCCTGATGTCGGCGACGGTGACCCCGAGCCGCTCCTCCACCATCAGGGAGAGCTCGACCAGGGCCAGGCTGTCGAGCGAGAGGTCGGCCAACGCGGCCTCGGGGCGGACGAGTTCGGCGGCGACCTCGAACTCCGCACGGAGGCAGTCGCTGATGATGCGGTAGGACTCGGACATGTGAGGGCCTTTCAATTGAGGGAGGGTCAGATCGTGAGCGAGGGGCGGTCGGCCTCGGCGAGGACCGGCACGGGGATGGCACTCGGGACGGCACCGGAGACGGCAGCCGGCTCGGCCGGAGCCCGGCCGGGCAGCCGGTACCAGGCGAGCGCGGCGGCGAGCAGGGCGACGGCTCCGCCCACCACCGAGGCGTCGGCGAGTCCGGCCACGAAGGCGGTGCGCGGGTCTGGCCCCTCGGCCACGGCGGTGGCCAGCACCGAGCCGAGCACCGCCACTCCGAGCGTCGAACCGACCTGCCGGGTCGCGTCGTTGAGCGCCGAGCCGACGCCCGCCGAGGCGGCCGGCACCGCGCTCATCACCAGTTCGGTGGCCACCGGCGCCAGCAGGCCCGCGCCGAGTCCGGAGACGGCCTCGAAGAGCAGCACCGGCGGGTCCCCCGAATCGGCACCGAGACCGGCCAGTTGGACGAATCCGGCGGTGATCAGCAGCAGCCCTCCGGTCACCGGCACCCGCGCGCCCAGCCGGCGCGCCAGCACCGGCCCGAGCACCGCGCCGACCGCAAGACCGAGCGACAGCGGGACCATCCGCAGTCCGGCCGACCACGCCGAGAGGCCGCGCACCTGCTGGAGGTAGAGGGTCAGTAGGAACATCGCGCCGAACATCGCGAAGGACATCAGCGCGAGCACCAGCGTGGCCGGCCAGACCGGGCCGCTGCGCAGCAGTCCGAGCGGCAGCATCGGCGCTGCGCAGCGGATCTGCCGGATCACGAAGCCGGTGGTCAGCAGTGCCGCCGCGCCGAACGCGCCGAGCACCTCCAAGCTCGTCCACCCCCGGCCCGGTGCCTCGATGACGGCCCAGACCAGGGTGAGCAGCGCGGCGCAGGAGAGCAGCGCGCCGAGCCGGTCCAGCGGTTCCCGGTGCGGTGCCCGCGACTCCGGTACGGCCGTCAGGGCGGCCAGCAGCACGAGCGCCGCCACCGGGACGTTCATCCAGAACGCGGCCCGCCAGTCGTAGTGCTGCACCAGCCAGCCGCCGACCACCGGGCCGAACAGTGCGCCGACACCGGCCACCGCCGCCCAGATGCCGATCGCCCGACGGCGCTCCGCCGGGTCTGGCAGCACGTGCACGATGGTGGAGAGGGTGGCGGGCATGAAGAGTGCGGCGCCGACGCCCATCGCGCAGCGGGCGGCGACCAGGGCCGCCGGGCTGTCGCCGGTGGAGCCCGCGACCGAGGCGCCCACGCAGACGGCCAGCCCGGCGACGAA
>NZ_LMCT01000011.1:284535-338267 GCF_001424875.1 Kitasatospora sp. Root107
ACGCAGACGGCCAGCCCGGCGACGAACGCCCGCCGCCTGCCGTATCGGTCGCCGAGCGCACCGGCGGCCAGCACGCAGCCACCGAGCGCGAGCGCGTAGCCGTCCACGATCCACTGGGTCTCGGCCAGGGTCGGCCCGAGGTCGGCCCGCAGGTCGGGGATCGCCACGTTCAGGACGGTGAAGTCGAGTCCGATCAGGAACAGTGCGGCACAGACGACGGCGACCGCCGCCCAGGCCCGCCGCCGGGTCACCGGCGCGTTCGCGTGCTGCACGAAACGCACGCGGGCCTCAGACCGACAGCTTCAGCGGCTGGTCGCGCCGCTCGAAGCCGATCCGGTAGAGCGTCGCGGCGCCGCGCAGAAACGTCACCTCAGAGGCGCGCAGATAACGCCGGTACCGCCGGTAGCCGTCCTCACCGATCAGCTGCACCGCCTCCGCCCGGGCCCGCAGCAGCCGGCCGGACCAGGAGGCGAGCGTCCGGGCGTAGTCCTCGGCCGAGGCGCTGAGCACGGTGAGCGAGAAGTACGGGTCGCAGGCGGCGGTGATCTCGCTGAGCCTCGGCAGCCGGGCGCCGGGGAAGATGTCGCTGCCGACGAACTCGCCCACCGGACCGCCGCCGTCGGCGACCCCGTCGTAGGCGATGGTCTGCAGGGACATCCGCCCGCCGGGGCGCAGCCAGCCGTGGCAGCGCTCGAAGTAGTGGGTGTAGACGGCGAGCCGGTCGGCGCGGCTCATCCCGTCGGTGGCGAAGTGTTCGAAGGCGCCCACGCTGACGATCGCGTCGTACGGCCGCTCGGTCCGGTGCTCCTCCCAGCTCTCCAGCCGGCCCTCGACACCGGGCAGGCCGAGCCTGCCGAGGTAGTCGTGCTGGGCGCGCGAGATGGTGAGGCCGGTGGCCGTGGCGGCCCGGCCGGTGGCGACCGCGCGGACCAGCAGGGAACCCCAGCCGCAGCCGACGTCGAGCAGCCTCCCGACTCCGCCCGCCTCGGCCCCGACCAGGTCCAAGTGGTGGTCCAGTTTAGCCAGTTGGGCCCGGTGCAGGGCGGTGGCATCGGGCTCGCCGGGGTCGATCCCGTCCCAGCGGGCCGCCGTGTAGGCGAGCGTCTGGTCGAGCCAGAGCGCGTAGAAGTCGTTGCCGAGGTCGTAGTGGAACTCGATGTCGGCAGCACTGGTGCCGGCCGTGGCGACGGTGGTCATGCTTCTCCCGTTCGGCAGGTGGGGGTATCGGTCAGAGCACGCTGAGCCCGGACGGCCAGCGCCTGGGCCCGGCGTTCGACGAAGCGGGCGGCGCGGGTGTCGATCCGGCCGAGGTGCTCGGCGAGCCGGTCCCTGGCCTGTTCGCCGACCGGCCCGAGACCGGTCAGGTCGAAGATCCGCAGCGAGCGCAGCAGCGGCACCAGCACCTCGTCGTGATGGACCCTCAGGTCGTAGACGCCCGCTACGGCGACCTCGGCGGCCATCCGGTCGAAGCCCGGCATGCCCTGCCCCGGCATGGCGAACTCGTGCACGGTGCGGTCCAGCATCGCCAGCACCGGGTCGGGGCTGATCTCCAGGGCGGCCCGCAGCAGTTCGCGGTAGAAGACCATGTGCAGGTTCTCGTCCTGCGCGATCCGGGCGAGCAGCCGTTCGCAGACCGGATCGCCGCTCAGCCGGCCGGTGTTGCGGTGACTGACCCGGGTGGCCAGCTCCTGGACGGCCGCGTAGGCGACGACGCCCAGCACGCCGGTGGGCTCAGGGACGCCCCCGGCGGTGACCTGGGCCATCCGGGCACGTTCCAGGGCGATCGGGTCGACAGCACGGCTGGCGTGCAGATAGGCACGGATGGCGGCGGCGTGCCGGTCCTCCTCGGCGGTCCACCGGTGCAGCCAGGCACCCCAGACGCCGTCCCGGCCGGTCTGCGCCCCGATGGTCCAGTGGTAGCCGGGCAGGTTGTCCTCGGTGAGCAGGTTGACCACCAGCGCGGAGCGGACGGCCGGGGCGACCGTCGACTGCTCGGGCCGCCAGGGTTCACCGCCGAGCGGGCCGTCGAAGTCGCGTCCCTGCCCCCACGGGACGTACTGGTGCGGAAACCACTCCTTGGCCGAGCCGAGGTGACGATTCATCAACTCTTCGGCCACGGTCCCTAATTCGACGAGCCAGGGGACCTCTGGCCCCGTAGTGATCTTCACGGACAGTGATCGTCTCCGAACTCGCCGCGCTCATGCAAACCGGCGTCACCCGTTCGGGGCAGCGGCCCGGTGCGCTCAGCGGGACACTGGAGTCCCGGGACTCGCCACCGTCGCCCTGGAGGTCCCATGGACCCGCAAGCGCTGACCACCGCCGCCGAACCGGCCGCCCTCGCCGACTACCTCGCCGGCCTCCCGCAGCCACCGCCGGACCATCAGCACGGCCCCGCCCGGAGCGTCCGGGAGGACGCGTACCAGGGGCACCGGATCGTCATCACGACCACGTACGAGATCACCGTGGACGGCAGGCCGCTGCCCGCGCATGTGGGTGTGTCGAACGACGGCGAGGTGCACTGCCACGCGCTGCCCGCGTACCAGGTCCGGTCCGCCGTCGACATCGTCCGGGCCCTGATCGACAACTTCCCCGACGACTTCCCCGAAGCCGACGGCGACCCGGGCCACGGCGGGCACCCCGGCCACGGCGGTCACGGAGAGCACGGGGGTGGCTGAGATGGCCGTCGTCCGCACCGACATCATCACCGACACCGCCGCCCGCGACGCGTACGTCCACGGCGTGAACCTCCTCAAGCGGGAGAGCACCGCGCTGAGCACCACCGCGTTCGGCATCCCGGGCCCGCCCACGGTGGTCCACACCTACGACCTGTTCGTCATCTGGCACCACCTGGCGATGACCTCGCCGGTGCCGCCCGGCGGGGACTGGATGGTGCGCAACGGCGCCCACCGGGGCCCGGTGTTCCTGCCGTGGCACCGGGTCATGCTCGGACTCCTGGAGGCCAACCTCCAACGGGTCCTGGGAGAGCCCGACTTCGGTCTCCCCTACTGGGACTGGTCGGCCGACGGTTCGCTCGCGGCCCCGCAGTCCGCGCGGATCTGGAAGCCCGCCTGGATGGGCGGCCAGGGGCGGCCGATCACCACCGGCCCGTTCGTCTTCAACGCCGGCGATCCGAACAGCTTCCGGGTCCGGATCGAGACCGCCCCGGACGTCACACTGCGCCAGGTCGACCGGGGGCTGCGCCGGGCGTTCGGACGGCCCACCGGCTCACTCACCCTGCCCACCGCCGCCGACCTGGCCCGCACCTTCGACACCCGGCCGCCCCCGACCGGGGACCCGGATCTCGCCACCTACGACTTCACGCCCTGGAACGCGGGCTCACGCGGATTCCGCAACCAGCTCGAGGGCTTCCGGGGGCCGGGGCTGCACAACCAGGTGCACCGCTGGGTCGGCGGCGACATGGGCCCGGCGTCCTCTCCCAACGACCCGGTGTTCTTCCTGCACCACTGCAACGTGGACCGGATCTGGGAGGGCTGGATGCACCGCCACGGCCGCAGCTACCGCCCCGGCATGACCGCCTCCCCCGCGCTCAGGGGCCACCGGATCGACGACCCGATCGTCTCCCCGCTCGGCCCGGCCGCCACCCCGCGCAGCACGCTGGACCCGACTGCCGTCTACAGCTACGACGTCCTGCCGTGACCTGAGACCGACCGGCCTCAGGTGCCGTCACTCCTCCTCGTCCAGCAGGAAGGTTCCGTACTCGGGCTTCCCGGCCCGCTGGTAGGTGCTGCACTGCACGCCCGCGCCGGTGGTGCGGGACTCCGTCAGGGTCCAGGCGGTGGGGGCGGCGCCCTCGGCGAAGAGCCGCTTTCCGGTGCCGAGGATCACTGGGTTGACGAGCAGTCGGTACTCGTCGACCAGGTCGTGCTGTTGCAGGGTGTGGATGAGGTCGCTGCTGCCCTGCGTCATGATCACGCCGTCGAGCTGCGCCTTGAGCCGGGCCACGGACTCGGCGGCCTCCCCGTCCAGGAGGTGGGAGTTCTGCCACTCCAGCGGGGCGGTCAGGGTGCGCGAGGCGACGTACTTGGGCATCGTGTTGAGCTTCACGGCGATCGGGTTGTCCGGGTCGGTGACGCGGGGCCAGTAGCCGGCGAAGATGTCGTAGGTCTTCCGGCCGAGCAGGAGATGGTCGACGGTCCGTTCGAAGATGTCGACCATCAGGGCCATGAACTCGTCGTCGACGTAAGGGACTTGCCAGCCGCCGTGCTCGAATCCCGCGTCCTCGTCCTCGCCCGGGCCGCCGGGGGCCTGGATGACCCCGTCCATGGTGACGAACACGGTGACGATCAGTCTGGCCATGGTCTGCTGCCTCTCTGGGTACGGACTGCGCAGTCCGTACCCATGTCCCGCCGTGCGCCACCTTGAAACGCGGCCGGGCGATTTCCGACCGGTTCGGCCCAACCGGCCCCGTTGACCGCCGCACACCGCCGCGCTAACTTCCCTTTTGGTTAAGGACGTTGACTAAGCCCCCCGAAAGGCGTTCACCTCGCACGTCCCCGCTCCAGTACCGCCAGGCTGACCGAGCAGGAGGGACCACCCGATGAGCAGGACCCCAAGCCCCACCCCAGCACCCGGCTCGCCCACCGTCCGACGTCGCGGGCCACGCCTCGTCCTGGTTGCCGCGCTCACGGCCGCGAGCCTCGTCTGGGCGGGAGCCGCGAGCGCCCTGCCCGACACGACGGCGACGGCCGCCGCCGCGACCACCGACGTCCTGGTCCCCGCGCCGGTGAGCAGTGTGGCGAACGGGGCGACGTACACCCTCGCCTCCGCCGCCGGCATCGCCACGGACGCCTCCCCGGAGGCCGGCGCGATCGGCGACTACCTGGCGGGCGTCCTGCGCGCCTCGACCGGCTTCGCCGTTCCGGTGTCGGCCGGGGCGGCCGGCAACGGCAGCATCGCACTCCAACTCTCGGGCGCGCCGGGCTCGGTGGGGGACGAGGGCTACCTTCTGACCACCACCGCCACCGGTGTGGTCGTCCAGGCCAACCGGCCCGCCGGCCTCTTCCACGGCGTGCAGACCCTGCTCCAGCTGCTGCCTCCCCGCGTGATGAGCGGCACCGTGCAGCCCGGCCCCTGGACGGTCCCCGGCGGCACGGTCACCGACTACCCGCGCTTCACCCACCGCGGCGCGATGCTCGACGTCGCCCGCCACTTCTTCACCGTCGCCCAGGTCAAGCGCTACATCGACCAGTTGGCCCTGTACAAGGTCAACCAGCTGCATCTGCATCTCTCCGACGACCAGGGCTGGCGGATCGCGATCAACAGCTGGCCCAACCTGGCCGCCTACGGTGGCGGCACCGCGGTCGGCGGTGGGCCGGGGGGCTACTACACCCAGGCGGACTACTCGGCGATCGTGGCGTACGCGGCCTCCCGGTACATCACCCTGATACCGGAGATCGACCTGCCCGGGCACACCAACGCGGCGCTGGCCTCCTACGCCGAGCTCAACTGCAGCGGGGTCGCCCCGCCGCGCTACACCGGCACCAACGTGGGGTTCAGCTCGCTGTGCGTGCCGCTGGAGGTGACGTACACCTTCATCGACCAGGTGATCGGGGAGCTCGCCGCGCTGACCCCGGGTCAGTACATCCACATCGGCGGGGACGAGGCGAGTTCGACCACCGCCGCGGACTACGCGACCTTCATCGGCTGGGCGCAGCAGATCGTCGCGGCGCACGGCAAGACGGTGATCGGCTGGCACGAGGTCACCCACGCCACTCCGCTGCCGACGACGGTCGCCCAGTACTGGGGCCCCACGACCTCCGACGCCGCGCTGGCGGCCGCGGTGGCCAAGGGCACGAAGGTGCTCATGTCCCCCGCCAACAAGACCTACCTCGACATGAAGTACACCCGGCGGACCAAGCTCGGCCAGACCTGGGCCGGCCTGATCGACGTCGACACGGCGTACGGCTGGAACCCCGGTGCCTACCTCGCCGGGGTGGGCGAGTCCTCCGTGCTCGGCGTCGAGGCGCCGCTGTGGACCGAGACCGTGGTGACCTCCGCCGACATCGACTACCTGACGTTCCCTCGGCTGCCCGCGATCGCCGAGCTCGGCTGGTCACCATGGAGCACGCACAACGTCACCGCGTTCCACCAGCGGCTCGGCGCGCAGGGGCCGCGCTGGAAGGCGATGGGGATCGGCTACTACCGCTCGACCCAGGTGACTTGGCCGACCGGTTCGTAGCCCCTTGCGGGCCTTCCAACAGCTGCCCGCCCGGCTGGCCGTCGGGGGCGACGGCCAGTCGGGCGGTGTCCTCGGGATTCCCGTTACGGCACCCAGCAGTTGCCGCCGAGGGCGAGCCTCACGGTCCTCAGCCCTGGTACTGGACGACGATCTTGGTGAAGTCGTACGCGTTCTGGGCGATTCCACTGCACGCGTCGGCATCCGTGCCGCTGCCGCACGGGCGGTCCCGGTTGACGGACCAGAAGGCGAACCGGGCGATGTGGTGCTGCTTGGCGTAGCCGAGGATGGTGTTGAAGTCGCCGGTGGTGACGGTCTCGCCCGGCTCGTCGGTGATGCCGTTCATCGAGGAGACCCCGATGTGGCGGTAGGCGGCATCGTCGCTGTAGCCGTACGCGCTCTTCACTGCCGCCTTCAGGCCCTCCATCGCGCTGACCGTGGCCTGGCCCATGGTGCCGCTGTGGCCGCCGAAGTCGAACGGCATGATGATCCAGCCGTCGTTCGCCAGCCCCGCCGCCGCACCCCGGTTGATCAGGTCCTTGCCCGTGGCGTCCGGACCGGTCGGCGTGGTGCCCATGGTCACGTAGGTGACGATCCCCGGGTTGTTGGTCTTGACGATCTTCAGTGCGTCGACCACCCGCTGACGGACCGTCGCGTTGGAGAACTCGGTGTCCTCGATGTCGATGTCCAGCGCCTTCAGGCCGTACGCGTTGATCACCTTCTGGTACGCGCCGGCCAGTGCGGAGGCGCTCGTGCACTTCTCGCCGAGCTTGTTGCCGCTCCACCCGCCGACCGAGATGACGATGTCCCCGCCCGCCGCCCGGATCGACTTGATCGCCGCCTCGTCCGAGCCACCCGTCAGCGCCCGGCTGCCGTCCCACTTCGGGTTGCAGGTGCCGTCGGAGAGGATGAAGGCCAGCGTGAACCACTTCACCCCCGTGGCCGCCATCACATCGGTCGGCTTCTGCGGGCTCCCCCAGCCCAGGTACTCGTACGGGGCGGCCGCCATCGCGCCGGGGCCGGTGCTGGTCCCCGAACTGACCTCCAGGTAGTCGGTGTTGGGCCCGCCGTTGGCGGTGGTGGCGGTGGCCCGGACGGTGTTGGCGCCCGCATTCAGCGGGACGGTGATGCTCGTGGACACCCAGGTGTCCCAACTACCGGTGCCGGGGAAGGACTTGCTCGCGGAGACCACGGTGCCGTTGACGCTTACGGACATCGGCCGGTCGGTGGTGGTGCCGTTCGCGTACCGGAAGGTCAGGGTGGCGCTGCCCGCGGTGGCCGCGTTCACCGCCCACTGGACGTAGCCGCCACTGATGTTGGTGTAGTCGACGAACCCGGTACCCGAGTAGCCGAGATGGTTGGAGGCGACGGCCGCCTGGGAGAGCGTCGCGTTCTCGGCCTCGTAGCGGGTGCCCGCCGCCGAGGCGGTGCCGGCCGGGGTCAGCAGCACCGCCGCCGGTGCCAGGGTGGCCACCATGAGGGAGCTGATCAGGGACTTCTTCACGTTGTCTCGCTTCTCCAGTGATGATCTGATGGTTCGTCAGTGCAGGTTGATCCGGTCGAGGTTGGGGCCGCCCTCGGCCGTGGCCGAGGTCGCCCGGATCGTGTTGCTACCGGCCTTGAGAGTGACCGGCAGGGAGGCCGTGGCCCAGGTGTCCCAGTTGCCGGTCGGGTTGAACGCCCGGCCGTCGGCGACCAGAGCGCCGTTGACGGTGATGTCCATCGGGCGGTTCGCCGTGGTGCCGTTGGCGTAGCGCAGGTCCAGCACGGCACCGGCCGCCGCACCCGCCTCGACCGTCCACTCGGCGTAACTGCCAACCAAGTTGTCCAGGTTGACGAAGCCGGTACCGGAGTAGCCGAGGTGGTCGGAGTCCACCACGCCCTGCGAGATCCGGGCCTCCTCCGCCTGGTAGACGCCCGACGTACCCGACACCAGCTGGTACCCGCGCATGTCGGTGGTCCGCAGGTAGCAGTCCTGGAGCGAGCCCGAAGTGTCGTTCAGCGAACGGTAGATGCCCCACTTGGGCCGCACCCGGTCGGCGAGGAAGGTGTCGACCCCGGTCCGGGTCACGTCGATGACGGTGGATCCGCCGCTGCGCAGCACCCAGCGCAGCCGGCCGGACGTCCCGTCACCTACCTTGACCTGGAAGTCGACGTCCACCCAACGGTCGTGCAGCGGATCGAGGTCCGCGTGGCCGACGTGGATTCCCGCGATCGGCAGCGTCAGTTCGATGGTCTGCACGCCGTCCACCCGGCGCAGCCCCTGCACGACGATCGGCAGCGTGCCGGTGCCCGGCTGCTTCAGCTGCATGACGTCGGTCCAGGTGGTGGTCGCCTTGAGCGAGCTCGGAATGTACATCGAGTACGTGGTCCGCCAGGTCTGCCCCGGCAGCCACTCCAGGTACGCACCACCGGCCGGGGTGCGCATGCCGGTGACCTCCTGGCGCTGCCGGTCGGTCTTGGTGTCCCGGTCCACCATGTGCATGTTCCAGCGGTAGGTGCCGCCGTCCGCGAAGATGTGCGGCCGGCCGGGCACGTGCGAGTCGGCCCGGTCGTCCTCGACGGTCTCGAACGCGGCCAGCCCGTCCACGGCTGCCGAGGGTGCCCAGCGCTGTCTCCAACTGGACACCGCCAGTGCGGTGGTGCCCGCCTGGGCACGTCCGGACAGCCCGGCCGCGGCGACGCCGCCGAGCGCGGCGCCCAGCACAGCTCGACGCGAGAGCCTGCTCATGTCTCTCCTCCTGGTCGGCGGGGGATGAACGGGGCCGGATCCACCATCCCGGCCTGGGCGGTGAGTTCGCGTACCAGGCCGTGGTCGGGCGAGAGCCGGCAGGCCGGATCGGTGCGGGCCGCGTCGCCGGTGAGGGCGTACGCCTGGCAGCGGCAACCGCCGAAGTCCTCGTCCCGGCGTACACAGCTGCGGCAGGGATCACCCATCCAGTCGGTGCCCCGGTAGCGGTTGAACGCGCTCGACTGCTCCCAGATCCAGCGCAGCGGGTGGTCCCGGACGTTGGGTGGATCGAGGTCCGGCAGGGTGGCGGCCGCCGGGCAGGGCAGGACCGTCCCGTCGGGCGTCACGGTCAGCGACACCGCGCCCCAACCGCCCATGCAGGGCTTGGCGGTGCCGTCGAAGTGGTCGGGCACCACCCACACCAGCTCGGGCCCACCGGCCGGGCCGGACCGTCTGCGCTCCACCGTCTCGGCGGCTCGGGCCAGTTGGCCCGGTGTGGGCAGCAGGCTCTCGCGGTTGAGCAGGCCCCAACCGTAGTACTGGGTGTTGGCGAGTTCGATCCGCTCGGCTCCCCAGGCCGTCCCGAGGTCGATGAGTGCGTCGACCGCGTCCAGGTTGGCGCGGTGCAGCACGATGTTGAGCCCGAGTGGCAGGCCCGCCTCCCGGACGACCGCGGCTGCCCGTTCCTTGTCGGCGAAGGAACGTCGGCCCGCGATCCGGTCCGAGGCGGCCGCCTCGGCGTGCTGGACCGACAGTTGGACGCTGCGCAGCCCGGCGTCGGCCAGTGCGGACAGCCGCGCCCGGTCGAGCCCGGTGCCGCTGGTGACCAGCTGGGTGTAGATCCCGGCGGCCGAGGCGGCGGCGGTGATCTCGGCCAGATCCGGCCGGAGCAGCGGTTCCCCGCCGGAGAGGTGGGTCTGCACCACGCCGAGCTCGGCGGCCTGCGTCAGCACGTCGCACCACTGGTCAGTGGTCAGTTCACGTGAGGTACGGGCCAGTTCGACCGGGTTGGAGCAGTAGGGGCAGTGCAGCGGGCAGGCGTGGGTCAGCTCGGCGAGCATCGCCCACGGGGGCGCGAGGTCGGTCATCGTAGCCAGCCGCCCTCTCTCAACTTCTTCAGGAACTCGGGTACTTGGGTGGCGACCGGAGCGCCGGGGAAGGAGCTCGCCAGCGCGTCGACGATCTCGGGCACCGCGCGGCTGCCGTCGCACAGTCGCAGGACGCGTCCGGCCGATCCGCGCAGCACGACCACCCGTTCCGGCAGGAGCAGCAGGTCGGCCCCGCGCACCCGGTCGTGGCGCAGCACGGCGGAGTTGGGGAGCGCCGGGCGCCAGGTCACCGAGCCTCGCCCGAGCCTGCGTGGTCCACGGCGTCGAGCAGCGCCCACAGGACGTCGCACTTGAAGGCCAGGGCGGCGACGGCCCGGTCCTGGTCCCCCTCGGAGCGCGCCCAGACCAGGACCAGCCCGAGGGCCTCCTGCCCGTCGTCGGCGCCCTGGGTGACCCGGGTGCGGAAGTAGTCGAGCCCGTCGGCCTTGATCCACGGGTAGTGGCGTTCGAAGGCGTCGATCCTGGTGAGCATCAGGTCGGGGGCGGACAGTTCGGTGAGCGAGGCGGCGACGGCCTCCAGTGGGGAGCCGAGTCGGCAGAAGTTGACGTAGCCGTCGACGGCCAGCCGGACCCCGGGCAGCACGTGGTGGCCGGAGGTCAGGGTGGCTCGGTCGATCCCGGCGGCCTCGCCGAGGCGGAGCCACTTCTCCAGGCCGCCCTCGCCCTCCCGGAGGCCGTCGTGGTCCTGGATCCGGCGCAGCCAGGACCTGCGCAGCGCCGGGGTGTCGAACTTGGCGGTGATCAGGGCGTCCTTGACGGGGATGTGCCGCTGGTAGTGGAAGCGGTTGGTGATCCAGCGGCGCAGCTCCTCCGGAGTCAGACTGCCGTCGTGCATCCGCCGGTTGAAGGGGTGGCGGTCGTGGTAGCGCTCGCGCGACACGGCCCGCAGCCGATCTTCCAGGGTCATAGGTCGATCACCATCCCGTCGGCGGCCACCTCGATGCCCAGGTCGGCGAGCAGCTCGTGCTGCGGCGCCGAGGGGTCCACGAGGGGGTTGGTGTTGTTGAGGTGGGTGTAGAGGCGACGGGCCGTCAGCGGGGCCAGCCGCTCGGCCGTCCCGCCGGGCCCGGTGATCGGCAGGTGGCCCATGCCGGTCGAGCCGCGCGTGGAGATACCGGCCCGGATCGGCTCCTGGTCGTCCCAGAAGGTGCCGTCGACGATGACCAGGTCGGCCTGTTCCACTGCTCGTTGCAGCCTGTCGGGCCAGGCCGCGAGCGCGGGCGCGTAGACGGCGCTGGTGCCGGTGGAGCGGTCCTCGATCAGCAGGGCGGTGACCCAGCCGTCGGTGTCCGGGCCGGTGCCCACGGCGTAGCGCGGGCGCTTGGCGGACACCGGGATCGGGGTGATCCACAGGTCCTCGGAGTGCGGGTCGAGCGGCGCCGGGTCCGGTCCCAACTCCCGCCACTCCACCGAGGTGTACGGCTCGAGTACGGCGCCGAGGCGCAGCCCGTCGAGCAGTGCCCCGCGCACCGGGGCGGTGGCGAGCACTCGCAGGGACCGGGCTTCGCGGAGCCGGGCGAGGCCCAGGGTGTGGTCGAGTTCGGCGTCGGTGAGGACGACTCCGGCGATCGGTGTCCGCCGGATCTCGGGGCCGGGGTGCAGCTCGGGAACGGCTTCGATCTGGTCGCCGAGGTCGGGGGTGGCGTTGACGAGGTACCAGCGGCCCACCCCCGCCCGGACGGCGAGCGAGGCGTGCCGCCGGCGGCGCTGCGGGTGGGCGCGGGCCCCGGCACAGCCAGGGCACGCGCAGTTCCACTGGGGAGTTCCACCGCCCGCCGCCGTGCCCAGCACGTGCAGCAGCATCGCGGCGGGGCTAGCGGGTGCTCAGCGCGTACGCGGTGACCTCGAGTGCCGTCTCGACGACGCTGAATTCGGGGGTCTGCCAGACCGTCTCCTCGGCGTCGAGGGCGGGCTCCTGGCGTTCGGCCGTGTCCTTCATGAGCATGGGCGCTACCTTGCCTTCCTGGATGGGGAGTTCAAGAGCGGGGCGGAGTATCGAAAGGATCGGGGGCTGGGCGACGCACGGTCAATACGTACGTTAGGAAAGTTTCCAATTATTTCTCCTCGCCCCGATCCCCGCACCGTTCCACCACATACCGGAGACCTTGACGGGGATAGTAATCCTCCCTAACTTGAACCCCCGCGCAGGCTCTCAGCCAGCCCGCATCCCCCACGCCGCGCTCGGAGGCTCCCGGTGTCCCCAGGTCTCACCCGCAGAATCGGCCTCTTCCAGGCCACCGCCATCAACATGAGTCAGATGTGCGGGATCGGCCCGTTCGTCACCATCCCGCTGATGGTCGCCGCCTTCGGCGGGCCACAGGCGATCATCGGCTTCATCGCCGGAGCCGTCCTCGCCCTGGCCGACGGCCTGATCTGGGCCGAGCTCGGCGCCGCCCTGCCGGGCGCCGGCGGCAGCTACGTCTACCTCCGGGAGGCGTTCCAGTACCGCACCGGGCGTCTCATGCCGTTCCTGTTCGTGTGGACGGCGATGATCTTCATCCCGCTGATCATGTCCACCGGCGTGGTCGGCTTCGTCCAGTACCTCGGCTACCTCTGGCCCGACATGACCAAGGGTCAGGGCGACCTGGTCGGCGTCGCGTTCTGCGCCCTGGTCGTCCTGCTGCTGTGGCGCAAGGTCGAGAACATCGCCAAGCTCACCACCGTGATGTGGGGCGTCATGATCACCTCGGTGGTCGTCGTGATCCTCGCCTGCTTCACCAACTTCAGCCCCAGCCGCGCCTTCACCTGGCCCGCCCACGCCATCGAGTTGACGCACGGCCAGTTCTGGATAGGCTTCGCCGCCGGGCTCACCATCGGCATCTACGACTACCTCGGCTACAACACCGCCGCCTACCTCGGCGGGGAGATCAAGCAGCCCGGCCGGGTGATGCCGCGCGCCATCGTCTTCTCGATCGTCGGCATCATGGGCATCTACCTGCTGCTGCAGATCGGCGTGCTCGGCGCGATGGACTGGCACCAGATGCTCGATCCCGACTCGATCGCCTCCAAGTCGGTCGCCTCCGCCGTGATGGAACAGACCTGGGGCGCGGGCGCCGCCAAGGTCGTCACCGTACTGATCCTGATCACCGCCTTCGCCTCGGTCTTCGCCGGACTGCTCGGCGGCTCCCGGGTGCCCTACGACGCCGCCCGTGACGGCGTGTTCTTCAAGTCCTTCGGCAAGCTGCACCCCAAGCACCGGTTCCCCGTGCTCGGGCTGCTCACCATGGGCACCGTCACCGCGGCCGGCTTCCTGCTCAGCCGGCACATCGGCACCACCGCGGCGCACCCGCCGCTGAGCATCCTGATCAACCTGCTCACCACCGTGATGGTCATCGTCCAGGCCCTCGCCCAGATCGTCGCGGTCTCGGTGCTGCGCCGCCGCCAGCCCGACCTCAGGCGGCCCTACCGGATGTGGCTCTACCCCGCGCCGAGCATCGTCGCGGCGATCGGCTGGCTCGTCATCTACGGGTACGCCGACCGCAACGCCCCCGGCTTCCACCCCATCGAGTGGTCCCTGATCTGGGTCGCGACCGGCTGTGCCGCCTTCGTGGTCTGGGCCCGGAAGGAGCGCACCTGGCCCTTCGGCCCGCGCGAGATCCGCGAGGAGTTCCGCACCGAGCAGGAGCAGGTCGCAGCCTGACGGTTCCGCAAGCCCATTCCGGTAGCCCTGGAGGCCCCCGTGCACCTCCGCTCGACACCAGCATCCCTGCAAAACCGGCCCCGGACGGCGGCACTGGCCGCCGCCGGCCTGATCCTGGCCCTCGCCGTCCCGGTCGCCGCCTCCCCCACCTCCGCGGCCGTCACCCCCGCAACCGCGACCACCCAGGCCACCGCCGCCCCGGGGGCGGCCACCCCGCTGGCCGGCTACGCCATCCGGTCCTCCGCGGCCGTCACCGACAGCGCGGCCGCGATCTCCACCCCCGGCTACCCGACCGGCAGTTGGTACCCCACCGGCCCCCGCTCCACCGTGCTGGCCGGACTCCTGGCCAACGGCAAGTACGCCGACCCGTTCTACTCGACCGCCATGAAGTCCATCCCGGCCGCGGACTTCACCGTTCCGTGGTGGTACCGCTCGGACTTCACCGTCAGCGACACCTCCGCCCGCAGCTACCTCGACTTCAGCGGGGTGATGTCCGCCGCCGACGTGTACCTGAACGGCACTCAGGTCGCGACCGCCGCCCAGGTGGCCGGTGCCTACACCCACCACGAGCTCGACATCACCTCGCTGGTCCGGGCGGGCACCAACACCGTCGCCTTCCGGATCCAGCCCAACGACCCGGCCAAGCACCTCACCATGGGGTGGATCGACTGGGTCCAGCCTCCCCCCGACCAGAACATGGGCATCGTCCGCGATGTGCTGATCCGGCGCAGCGGCACTGTCGCCCTGCGCGGCGCCCACGTCGGCACGGCGCTCGCCCTGCCCTCGCTGGCCACAGCCGACCTGACCGTGAAGGCCCAGGCCCGCAACGACTCCGACGCCGCCGTCAGCGCGACGGTCGCCGGCAGCATCGGCCCGGTCCAGTTCAGCCAGAACGTCACCCTGGCCGCCCACGAGACCAAAACTGTCACCTTCACGCCCGCCGGGTATCCCCAACTGCGCCTGGCCAACCCCGCGGTGTGGTGGCCGGCCGGCCAAGGCGCGCAACCGCTGTACGACCTCGACCTCACCGCCACAGTCGCCGGCACGGTCACCGACAGCGCGCACGAGCGGTTCGGCATCCGCGACGTCAAGGCACCGCTGAACAGCGACGGCGCCCGCCAGTACTCGGTGAACGGCCGCCCGTTGCTGATCAAGGGCGGCGGCTGGTCCCCCGACCTCTTCCTGCGCTGGGACCGGCAGTCGGTCGAGGACCGCCTCAGGTACGCGCTCGACCTCGGCCTCAACACGATCCGGCTGGAGGGCCACATCGAGCCCGACGAGTTCTTCGAACTCGCCGACCGGTACGGCGTGTTGACCCTGCCGGGCTGGGAGTGCTGCGACAAGTGGGAGGGCCAGACCAACGGCGGCGAGCCCGGCGACACCTGGACCGCCGCCGACTACCCGATCGCCAAGGCCTCGATGGCCGCCGAGGCGGCCCGGCTGCGCAACCACCCGAGCGTCATCTCCTTCATGATCGGCAGCGACTTCGCCCCGGACGCGACCCAGGAGAAGAACTACCTCGACGCGCTCACCGCAGCCGACTGGCCCACCCCCGTCGTCCCCGCCGCCTCCGTGACCTCCTCGCCGATCCTGGGCAGCTCGGGCCTCAAGATGACCGGCCCGTACGACTACGTGCCGCCGAACTACTGGTACGCCAAGCAGGAGGGCGGCGCCACCGGCTTCAACGGCGAGACCAGCGCAGGGCCCGACATCCCGACCATGGACACCCTGAAGCGGATGATGTCGCCGACCGAGCTGACCGCGCTGTGGAACAGCCCCAGCACGGCGCAGTACCACCGCTCGCCGTCCAAGACCTTCGACGACCTGGCCCTCTTCGACCAGGCACTCACCGGCCGCTACGGCGCGCCGACCGGCCTGGACGACTACGTCCGCAAGGCCCAGCTCGCCAACTACGAGGCCGTACGAGCCCAGTTCGAGGCATACGGGCGGAACTTCACCGACAGCACGAAGCCGTCCACCGGCGTCGTCTACTGGATGTTCAACAGCGGCTGGACCTCCCTGCACTGGCAGCTCTTCGACCGCTACCTGGACCAGGGCGGCGCCTACTTCGGCGCGAAGAAGGCCAACGAGCCGCTGCACATCCAGTACTCCTACGACGACCGCTCGGTGGTCGTGGTGAACAACCAGCACGCGGCGGCGAGCGGCCTGACCGCCCGGGTCAGCCTCTACAACACCGACGGCACAAGGAAGTTCGACCAGAGCGCGACCGGGATCGGTGCTCCCGGCGACGGTGGGAAGGCGGTCGCGCTGACCGTCCCGGCGACGGTGAGCGGACTGTCCGGCACCTACCTCGCCAAGCTGGTCCTCACCGACGGCTCAGGGCGCGAGGTCAGCCGCAACGTCTACTGGCTGTCCACCACGCCCGACGTCCTCAACTGGAGCAAGACCACCTGGTACTACACGCCGACCAGCAGCTACGCCTCGCTGGCCGGACTCTCCCAGCTGGCCCAGGCGAACGTCTCGGCCACCGCCGCCAGTGCGACGGCGGCGGACGGCACCGCCACCACCACGGTCACCCTGACCAACACCGGGACCGGCACCACACCGGCCCTGCTCACCGACGTCCATCTGGTCGACGCCGCCAACACCCCGGTGCTGCCAGTGCGTTGGTCCGACAACCAGGTGAGCCTCTGGCCCGGCGAATCGGTCACGCTGACCGGGACGTACCGCGCCGCCGACCTGAAGGGCTCGGCACCCTCGGTGCGGATCTCCGGCTGGAACACCCCCGCCACCGTCGTCCCGGCCGGCCCCGGCGGACCGGGCGACACCCAGCCGCCGACCGTCCCGACCGGGCTGCGCACCACGGCGGTCACCGCGACCTCGGTCGCTCTGGCCTGGGACACCGCCACCGACGACACCGGGGTGACGGGCTATCAGGTCTACCGGGACGGCGCCCAGCTCGGCACCGCCACCGGCACCGCCTACACCGACACCTCGGTGGCGCCCGCGAGCAGCCACAGCTACACCGTCAAGGCGCGGGACGCGGCGGGCAACACCTCGGCGGCCGGTACGGCGCTGGCGGTCACCACCCCGCCCGGCTGCGCGGGGCAGGCCGTCCTGCTCTCCCAGGGCCGCCCGGCCACCGCCTCCTCGGTCGAGAGCGCCAAGCTCGGCCCGCAGTACGCGGTGGACGGCAGCACCACCACCCGCTGGGGCAGCCAGGAGGGCGCCGACCCGCAGTGGATCAGCGTCGACCTGGGCGCCACCGCGCAGATCAGCCGGGTCAGACTGACCTGGGAAGCCGCCTACGGCAAGGCGTACACCCTCCAGGTCTCCCCCGACGGCCAGACCTGGACCACGGCGTACTCGACCACCACCGGCCACGGCGGCACCGAGGACCTGACCTCGCTCACCGGCAGCGGACGCCACGTCAGGATGCTGGGCACCCAGCGCGGCACCTCGTACGGCTACTCGCTGTACGAGTTCCAGGTGTACGGCACCACCTGCTGACCCGGTGCCAGGACGGCCCGCCCCGCACGCCGGGACGGGCCGTCCGCACGTCCGCACCTGCGTCACGGGCTGTCGGGTGCCGCCGGAAGCCGTTCGACGGCCACCATGGCCGCGTCGTCGCCCAGCCGCCCGCCGGCGTGCGCGACGAGGTCGGCGGACAGGCGCTGCAACAGGGTCGGGGGATCGCAGGGCGGCCAGGAGGCGATCCGCTCCGCCAGCGGATAGAACGCCCCCGACTGGTCGCGGGCCTCGATCACCCCGTCCGTGTAGAGCAGCGCGATGTCGCCGGGCTCGAAGGCGAAGGTCTCGACGACGAAGTCGGCACCGAGAAGACCCGTGAGGCCGAGCGGCGGAGCGGGCTGGCCGACCTCGATGGACCTGACCCGGCCGCCGCGCAGGACGAGCGGCGGCGGATGTCCGCAGTCGACCAGGTGGATCGTCGGCTCGGTGTCGGGGATGTCGAGGACGACCGCGGTGATGAACGACTCCTGGGTCTCCTCGCCCTCCTCCGCCGAGTCCACTAGGTTGCCCGGATCCTCGCGGTCGCGGAAGACGGCCCCCTCCAGGTGGGTGACCAGCGTGGGCAGGTCCGGCTGCTGGTAGGCCGCTGCCCGGAAGGCCCCGAGCAGCAGGGAGGCGTCGCTGATCGCCGCCAGGCCCTTGCCCCGTACGTCACCGACCAGGAACCGGGTGCCCTGCGCGGTCCGCGCGGCCGCGTACAGGTCGCCGCCGATCTGCGCCTCGGCCTCCGCCGCGAGGTAGACGGAGGCGATCCGCAGCGGGCCCATCCGGGGCGGCAGCGGCCGCAGAACCACGGTCTGCGCGGCCTCGGCCACCGAACGCAGTTGGGTCATCTTCCTCTCGTGCTGCTCGCGGAGGTAGGCGAAGAGCGTCACGAGCGCGGAGATCAGGACCAGCGAAGTGATCTGGACCGAGTGGTTGAGGTCCACCAGGGTGGTCCGCGCTGCCGCGACGATGCCCTGGGCCAGTACGGCGAGGGCGCCGACGGCGGCGGTCGTCCTCGGGCCGGCGAACGAGGCCGTGATTGCGGGCGCGGCGACCAGTAGCGGCCCGAGGTGGACCTCCGGCGGCGCCAGGATGTCCAGCACCGAGATCACGACGATCAGCGCGAGCGGAATGACCACCAGCGCGCGGCTCTGCTGCCGAGGCCACCGGAGATCCGCGAGACGCCGCCTAACGTCCATGACTCCTGCATACCCCCAGCCGACCGCGATCGCCCCCGGCCACGCCGTCGCGATCCACCGGACCGGCTCGGATCAGTGCGGGCCGTGCCGGTGCTGCAAGGGGTGCGCGCGGTGGAACGCCTCGCCCGCGATCGCTCCCGCATAGACGCAGTACCCGACCCCGATCAGCCAGGACTGCACCACGAAGACGGTGCCGATCACGCCGTAGGTGATCGCGTTGGACGCGATGAGCGGCGCGAAGACCAGCCGGGAGAAGACCCGCAGGCCGACCAGGGCGGCGACCGTGGCGACAGCGCCGGGCAGCAGGGTGCGCCACCGGATGCGGGATCCGAGCAGCAGGCGCTGCAGCCACCAGAAGAACAGCACACCGCCGGCCAGGGTGGCCGTGGCCCGCAGCGCGGGTTGGGCGGCGGTGTCGTGCCAGGGCACTCCGCTCCAGGCGGCGACGAGGATGTAGCCGATCAGGCCCGCCAGGGCGACCACCTGTCGCCACACGGCGTGCCAGGCGGCCGACTCCACCCGCCAGATCCGCTCGTAGGCGTTCTGGATCGCGGTCATCAGCGAGATCCCGAAGAACGAGAGCGCGGCAAGACCGAGAGCGGTGGTGGTGGTCAGCACCTCACGCCGGGCGGCGAACAGCTCGTCCACCGCCTGCGCCGAGCGGCCGGACAGGCCCAGGCCGTCGATGATCCAGTCGGAGATCCCGATGCCCCGGGTCGGCGACGCGGCCGCGATCACGATGAGCAGCGGCACGAGGGTGACGAAGCACAGCGCGGCGAACGCCATCGCGCGGTGCAGCAGCTCGATCTCCCGGCCGCGCTGCCACACCGCCTTGGCGATGTGCTCGGCGCGCAGCCGGAAGGCTGTCGGCCTTCGGCTCCTCGTCACGGCCTCACCCGATCTCACCCGACCTCTCGGCGACCTCACCTGAATGATCGCAGCTCGGCACACCCGCCCGCACGGCCGCTCGGCCGCTCGGACCCACCGCAGCCGACGCAGTGTCAGGCGGCCGACTCCACGCACCCCGGGTGGCCCCAGCCCGACCCGACCTTGGTGATCGTCTCGCCCTTGCCGTAGGACCGTCCGCACGGGCAGGTCCCCGGGAACCGGGCGCTCAGGGTCCGGGCCGGCCGACTGCCGGAGGCGCTCGACGGGGCAGCCGCCCGGCGCGGGCTCCGGGGCGCGGAGGCACTGACGGGAGCGGGTACCGGGAGGTCGGCGGCGGTACCCCCGGCCGCCTGCTGGGTGCGGGCGGCATCACTGGCGGCCTGGTCGGCGATGGCGTTCAGCGGGTCGCCGTCCACCTGGTGGGCGGGCACGTAGACGAAGGTGACCTCGCGGTCCGTGAGCAGCGCGTCGATCCGCTGGATCAGCTCCTGATTGGCCACCGGCTTGCCGGCCGCGTTCTTCCAGCCGTTGCGCTTCCAGCCGACCAGCCACTTGGTCACCGCGTCCCGGGTGTAGGTGCTGTCGAGCCTCACCTCCAGCGGCAGGCCCGGGTCGGTGGCCTCCAGCAACTGCTCCAACGCCGTCAACTCGCCCACGTTGTTGGTGCTGTGGCCGAGCGGACCGGCCTGCCAGCGCTGCGGCCGGCCCTCACTGTCCGCCACCACGAAGGCCCAGGCCGCCGGACCCGGGTTGCCCTTGGCCGCGCCGTCACATGCCGCAATCAGTCGTTCGCCCATGGACCCGATGATCTCAGGTCCCGGCGGGCCGGCTGGTCTTCGCGGACGGTCTCGGACGGCGGCCGCTCGGGCCGGCCGACCGGTGGTCGCCGCACTAGCAGGGCGACCGGGCTGGTGCCACCGCACGAGGTGCTGGACGCGCTGCGGGGGCTGCTGGCCCCGTGTTCGTGGCCGGGCTGCTGGGCTGCGGCTTCGCGCTCTGCATGGTCGGACCGGCGCTGGCGGTCTCCGCCGTCGCCCGCAGCCGGTCGCAGGTGACCCCGGGCGACGCGCTCGCCGACGGCACCGTCCCGTGGGCCTCGTTGGGCCTGCTCACCGCGATGGGCCTGGCCGGGATCGGCGCGGCTTTCGCCCTGTTCGCCCGCCGGGACCTGGCCCGCTGACCACCCACGGGAGGGCCGGTCGGCCCCGGCCCCCTGCCGGTGGGCCCTGTCGCCGGGGTGGAGCAGAGCAGACGGTGGAGGTGATCCCACGGCGCCCCGGTGGAAGGAGATGAACCCGGTGACCCCCTCATCTCGACGTCCGCTCCGGGAACCGGCGTCGGTGACCATCGACCCCGGGACGGTCGCGGCCGCCGTGCTCGACGCCGACGGAGTCCTGACGGACTCCCGGGTCCTGCGCGCCGCCGCCTGGCAGGACACCCTGGACTCCTACGCCGCCCAGTACGCCCGGGCCACCGGCCGTCCCCAACAGGCACTTTCCGTACCGGCCGAACTCCGCACCGAACTGACCGCCCTGCTGGACCGGGACGCCGCCGCCGAGCTGCTCCGGGCCCACGGCTACCGGTCGGATCTGGCCTGCCGCCACCTCGGACCCTCCGGCACGGATCTGCTGGACCTGCTGGTCGGTCACGCGGACCAGCGGTTCGTGGAACTCCTGCGCACCGAAGGCGTAAAGGCCAGGACCGGTGCCGCCGTGCTGCTGCTCGACCTGCGCGCCGCCGGGATCCGGACGGCCGCGGTCTCCACCGGCCGGCACTGCGCGGAGCTGCTGCGCAACGCCGGTCTGGCGCACCTGATGGACGGCATGGTCGACGCCACCGACGCCGAGCACCACCACCTCGCCGGCCCGCCGGAACCGGCCCTCCACCAGCTCGCGCTGAAGCTGCTGCACAGCACGCCCGGCCGCGCGGTCCTGCTGACGGACAACCAGGAGACGGTGACCGCCGGGCACCGGGCCGGGTTCGGCTCCGTCATCACCGTCACTCGGCACGGCGTCGGCACCGGTGCGCCCAGGAACGGACCGGCTGTACAGGACCTGGAGGGTGTCTTCGTCCGGCCCCACGTCCGATAGCGCACTCAGGCAGCGCGCGGCCGCCGCCGCGGGCGGCGGGCGGCGGGCTCGCACAGAATCGGAGGAGCGGTTCCCTTCGGTCTCAGGAGTGCAGCGATGGACGTCACCGGGCCCCCTGCCTCCGACCGGCCCGTGCGGGTCTTCCTGCTCGACGACCACGAGGTGGTCCGCCGAGGGGTCCGGGACCTGCTGGAGGCCGAGCCGGACATCGAGGTGGTCGGGGAGGCGGAGAGCTGCGCCCAGGCGCTGGCCCGGGTACCCGCGCTGCGGCCGGACGTGGCGGTGCTGGATGTCCGGCTGCCCGACGGCGACGGGGTGATGGTGTGCCGGGAACTGCGGGACCGGATGCCCGGACTGGTCTGCCTGATGCTCACCTCCTTCGACGACGACGACGCGCTGCTGGACGCCATCATGGCCGGGGCGGCCGGGTACGTCCTCAAGCAGGTCAAGGGCACCGACCTGGTGCACGCGGTGCGCACGGTCGCCGCCGGGCAGTCGATGCTGGACCCGGCCACCACTCACCAGCTGATGGAGAGCCTGCGTCACCACGACGAGAGCGAACCCGACGCGACGCTGGCCCGGCTGACGCCCCGTGAGCGTGAGATCCTCGCCCTGGTCGGCAAGGGGATGACCAACCGGGAGATCGGCCAGGAGCTGTACCTCGCCGAGAAGACCGTCAAGAACCACGTCTCCCGGCTGCTCGCCAAGCTCGGCGTCGAGCGCCGCCTCCAGGCCGCCGTCCTGGCCGCCCACGCCGCCCCCGACCCCAACCCCGACCAGCACCCGGGCCGCCGGCACTGAACCCGTCGGCACCCGTCGGCCCACGTATTGGGGCCGACCGGCCCAAGCCGCGGCAGGTGCGCCGGGCGGACAGTGACGGTGAGAGCAGCAGCCCTCGCCAAGCCCCGACCGGGAGCCCACGATGATGTACCAGTACGACCACGGCATGAACGGCTGGGGCTTCGGCCTGATGACCATCGGCATGCTGCTCTTCCTGGGGCTGGTCGTCGTCGGTGGCCTCGCTCTGCTCCGCCGGCTGGACCGCCTGCCCGAACAGCACCCCGCGTCCGCTCCCGCTGCTCCCGCTCCGGAGCAGCTGCTCGCCGAGCGGTACGCCAGGGGCGAGATCGACACCGACGAGTACCGCCACCGCCTGGAGACCCTGCGCCAAGGGCGCGGGCCGGCCTCCGGCGGAACCGCGCCCACCTGAGAGGCCGTCATGTCCGCCACCGCCCTCGACGCCGCCGCGTTGGAGAAGCTGGTCTCCGCCGCCGTCGCCGCACCGTCCCTCCACAACAGCCAGCCCTGGCGGTTCCGCCTGCGCCCGGAGTCCTCCACCGTCGACGTGCGCGCCCTGCGTGAGCGCTCGCTGCCGGCCACCGATCCCGCGGGCCGGGCCCTGCACATCTCGGTGGGCGCCGCCGTGCTCAACCTCCGGGTCGCGGCCCGGCAGCTGGGCTGGGCCCCGGAGGTGTCGCTGCTGCCCGACGCGAGCGACCCCGACCTGCTGGCCTCCGTCGAGCTGGGCCGCCACGCCACCGCCTCTCCTCCCGGCACCGCCGAGCTGTTCGAGGCGATCTGGCACCGCCACACCATCCGCACGCCGTTCACCGGGGAGCCCGTCCCACCCGTCGTCCTCGACCGACTGGCCCGGGCCGCACGGGCGGAGGGAGCGGTGCTCCACCTTCCGGACCGGTCCGAGACCGACCGTCTGCTCCAGCTCACGGCCGAGGCCGAACGCCGCAACACCACCGACCCGGAGCACCGCGGTGAGAGCCGCGCCTGGATCCAGGGCCCGGGCACCCCCGCCTATGGCATACCCGCCGCCGCCCTCGGCCCGCAGGACCGGACCGGGCACCTCCCGATGCGGGACTTCGCCGCCCTCCGCCCCGCCGAACACCTGCCGCCCACCGCCTTCGAGGCCGCCCCCCGGATCGCGGTGCTGACCACCACACACGACCGGCCTGTGGACTGGCTGCGGGCCGGCCTGGCGCTGGAGCACGTCCTGCTCGCGGCGACCGCGCACGAGGTCCGTGCCTCGCTGCTGCACCAGGCCATGGAGTGGCCCCAACTGCGTTGGGAGGCCCGCGATCCCGAACTGGGACCGGAGCACGTGCAGATGCTGATCCGGTTCGGCTACGGGCCCGAGGGCTCTCCGACCCCCCGGCTGCCGGTCGCCGCCGTGCTGGAGTCCGACAGCTGACGCCACGTCACCTGACCAGGGGTACCCGCCAGACCAGTTCGGTCCCGCCCTCCGCACCCGCCCGGGCCTCGAAGCTCCCACCGAGGTCGGCGGCCCGGTCGGCCAGGTTGGCCAGACCGCTGCGCCGCCCTCCGGCGGGCAGGCCGCAGCCGTTGTCCGTCACGGTGAGCAGCAGCTCCGCCCCGGCCGCCACCGACACCTCCACCGCGGTGGCTTCCGCGTGCCGCGCGGCGTTCGACAGCGCCTCCTGCAGGACGGCCAGCGCCTCGTCCACGAACTCGGGCGGCACCGTCACGTCCAGCAGGCCGGTCATCCGCAGCGCCGGCATGAACCCGAGCACGTCCGCCGCCCGCTCGACCACCTCGACCACCCGAGCCCGCGTTCCCCGCGCGGCCGGCCCGGACTCCCTGGTCCGCAGCCCGAAGATGGTGGCCCGGATGGTCTTCGACGTCTCGTCGAGATCGTCGATCGCCCGCAGCACCCGGTCGACGGCCTCCGGGTGGTCGATGAACCTGGTCGCCCCCTGCAGGGTCATCCCGGTGGCGAACAGCCGCTGGATGGCCAGGTCGTGCAGGTCCCGGGCGATCCGGTCCCGCTCCTGGAGGAGGGCCACCTGCTCGGAGTCCCGGCGCCGCTCGGCCAGCTCCATCGCGACCGCCGCCTGTCCGGCGAAACCCAGCAGCGGCACCGACTCGTCCGCGTCGAACAGCGGCCGCCCCGCCGCCCTGGCCAGCATCAGCACGCCCCGCAGGCCGTGCTCCGCCGTGCCGATCGGCACCGCGACCGCAGGACCGAGGCCCTCCCAGCGAGGCGGTCCGGCGGTGATCCGAGGATCCTTCCGGACATCAGCGCTCACCACCAGCTCACCGGTGCGGGCCGCCGCCCCGACGAACGAACCCTCCAACGGAACCACCAGCCCCCGGTGCTGCCGCTCCCCCAGACCCACCGCGATCCGCACCTCCAGCTCCTCCGCACCCGGCACCGGCGAGGCGATCACCGCCAGGTCCGCACCCGCCACCTCGACCGCCCGCGCCACCAGCAGGTCCAGCACCTCCTGCTCGGAACTGCCCGACAGCAGACTGCTCGTCACCTCGGCACTGGCCGCCAGCCACCGCTCGCGCAGCCGCGCCTGGGCGTACAGCCGCGCGTTGTCGATCGCCACCCCCGCCGCCACCGCGAGCGTGGCCAGCACCGACTCGTCCTCCGCGTCGAACTCGCCGCCGCCCCGCTTCTCGGTCAGGTACAGGTTGCCGAACACCTTGTCCCGGATGCGGATCGGCACCCCGACGAACGTGTGCATCGGCGGGTGCTCGGCCGGGAACCCGTACGAGGCCGGATGGTCGGCGATGTTCGCGGTCCGTAGCGGTGCCGGATGGCGGATCAGCTCGCCCAGCAGGCCGTGGCCCGACGGCAGCGGACCGATCCGCTCGATCTGCTGCTCCGTCACACCGACCGGGATGAACTGCGACAACCGCTGGTCCTCGCCGATCACCCCCAGCGCGCCGTACTCGGCGTCCACCAGGGTCACCGCGGCCTCCACGATGTGCCGCAGCGCCTGGGTGAGCTCCAGGTCCCGGCCGACGGCGAGCACCGCCTCCAACAGGCTGTGCACCCGGTCCCTGGTGCCGCGCGCCGCGTCCAGGCGGGCCTGGAGTTCGTCCAGGAGGTCGTCCAGGTGCAGCTGCGGCAGCGGCACCGAGCCGGCTCCGGACACGTCGCCCACCGGTTCCTCCCGAGCACTGGCCGCGGTCCGCTTGGCTTCTCTCCCAGCCTAGGCGGCCCGGCCCGGCAGCGCCCCGGGCGACAGGGCCGACCGGCCCTCAGCCGGGCCCGCCCGGCCCTCGCCGCCCGGCTCGTCCAGCGGTGACCCTGGAAGGGACCGGGCAGCGACCCGGCCGGAACTCCACGAGGAGTGAGCTGGACATGAAGGCACTGACGTACCACGGACCGGGCCGCCGCTCCTGGAGCGAAGTCCCGGACCCGACCGTCCGGGAGCCCGAGGACGCCGTCGTCCGGGTGGACGCCGTGACCATCTGCGGCACCGACCTGCACATCCTCAAGGGCGACGTGCCCGAGGTCACCGAGGGCCGGGTGCTCGGCCACGAAGCCGTCGGCACCGTTGTCGAGACCGGCACCGGCGTACGGACCGTCAGCCCCGGCGATCGGGTGCTGGTCTCCTGCATCTCCGCCTGCGGCCGCTGCGACTACTGCCGCCGCGCGGTGTACGGCCAGTGCACCGGCGGTGGGGGCTGGATTCTCGGCCACCTGGTCGACGGTACCCAGGCCGAATACGTCCGCACCCCGTTCGCCGACAACTCCCTGCACAAGCTGCCCGACGGCGTCACGGACGAGGCTGCCCTGCCGCTCGCCGACATCTTCCCCACCGCCTACGAGGTCGGAGTCCACAACGGCCGCGTCCAGCCCGGCGACACCGTCGTGGTCGTCGGCACCGGACCGATCGGCCTCGCGGCCATCACCACAGCGCGGCTCTACAGCCCCGCCCGGATCATCGCCGTCGACCTCACCCAGAGCCGCCTGGACGCCGCACAGCGGGCCGGCGCCGACACCACCGTCAACGCCGCAGGCACCGACGACGCGGCGATCCGGGCGCTCAGCCCCGACGGGCTCGGCGCCGACGTCGCCATCGAGGCCGTCGGCATCCCCGAGACCTTCGAGTTGTGCACGCAGGTGGTCCGCCCCGGCGGGCGGGTCGCCAACGTCGGCGTCCATGGCAAGCCCGCCACCCTCCACCTGGAACACCTCTGGATCAGGAACATCACCATCACCACCGGCCTGGTCGACACCCACAGCACGCCCCTCCTGCTCCGGATGCTCGCCACCGACCGCCTGGACACCGGCGGACTGATCACCCACCGCTTCGGACTCGACGAGATGCAGGACGCCTACGACGTCTTCGCCGACGCCGAAACCAGCGGCGCCCTGAAGGTCGCCCTCTTCCGGACCTGAACAGGCTCAACCAGGGCGAGGAGGCACACCGTGAACCGCCCGACCCACCACACCGAACCCGCTGAGCCACCGGCCGGTCTCGCGCGCCGCATCACCGAGCGGCAGCACCGGCTCGGACTCACCGACGAAGCACTGTGCCGACAGGCCGGCATCGCCCCGGCATACCTGCGGCAACTCCTGGCCTCAGGAGCCGACTTCGACCCACCGAGCCTGCAACGGGTCGCCACCGCCCTGGAGCTGACCTACCGTGAGCTGCTCGAAGGGCCGGGGAGTCCGCCCCCGGGTCAGGGCCCTGCCTCAGCACATCCGGCCCTGATCCGCCTCACTCCCGGGCAGTGCTGGAACCTGCTCGGTGCCGGCGGGATCGGCCGCGTCGCCCTGCCGGCGAAGGCCGGGCCCACCATCCTGCCGGTCAACTACACCGTCCGGGCCGGGTCGGTCGTCTACCGAACCGATCCACACGGCGCAGCCGCCCCCGGTCCGGAAAGCCCGGCGTCCTTCCAGGTCGACCGGACGGACGAACAGAAGGGCACCGGGTGGAGCGTGCTGCTCACCGGCACCGCCGAGCCGATCGACGACCTGTCGGAGATCCGCCGTCTGGAGTCCGCCCCCGGCGCGGAGCCGTGGGCCGGCGGCAACCGGCCCCTGTGGGTACGGATCCGCCCGGACACCGTCACCGGCCGCCGCATCGGCACCGTCGGCCCCGACGGCCACCTGGGCTGAGCGGGGCCGTCGCCTACGGCTGGCGTTGTGTACTCAACAAGCTGGTCGCCGACGCCTTGGAGGACGTCTGCCCAGGGTCAGCGGCTGCGGGGCGCGTACATGATGACTGCGACGCCGGCCAGGCAGATCAAGGCGCCGATGACGTCGGCGCGGTCGGGCCGGTAACCGTCGACGGCCATGCCCCAGGCCAGGGAGCCGGCGACGAACACACCGCCGTACGCGGCGAGGATGCGCCCGAAATCGGCGTCGTCCTGGAGGGTGGCGACGAAGCCGTAGATGCCCAGCGCGATGACGCCGGTGCCGATCCAGGCCCAGCCCTTGTGCTCGCGCACGCCCTGCCAGATGAGCCAGGCACCGCCGATCTCGAACAGGGCGGCGGCGGCGAAGAGGGCGATGGAGCGCAGGACGGTCATGATCGGGGACCCTACCGGCGGGCGGCCGGGGTGATCCGCAGCAGGCCATCCGTCGTCCGGCAGCCGCACCCGCCGGCGCCGCAGCCCTTCGTGCCACAGCCGCGCGCGGCCCGGCGTTGTCCCACCCACCAGGCCCCGACCGCGAGCACGGCCAGGGCGGCGGCGATCGCGGGCAGTCGGCCCACCACCCCGGCCCCCGCGCCGACCACAGCGACGGTGATCAGGACAGGCAGCGCGCAGCAGGCCACGCACGCCAAGGCGGCCAGTGCCCCCAGGGCCTTTGCTCATGGCTGACCGCCCTCGGTCAAGCTGGTCGCCCGCGCCTGCAGGGCGTTGAGTACGTTCTCGTGAACAGGGTCGACCTCGACGTCGAGCTGCAGCTCGGTGGGCAGGGTTCAGGCCGTCGGAACCCAGCTCAGGCCGGTCATGGCTCGCTCCTGTCCATCCCCGCGCCGTGCCGGCGGGGATGTCTCCGACCATAAACCTGTACCTGGGTACCGGTTGCAACCTTTCCGCGCCCCGATCCGGCGGCAGCGATGTCCGCCCGGGGTGGGGAGATCAGCTGAGCAGGTCTGTCCCACCATTGAGTACAGGGTGGGGAATCCAGGGCTCTGGCCGGATCTGCGTGAAATCCCAGGTCAGGGCGTGAATGCAGGAACGTTCGTCCGGGGCAGTTCTCGATCATGGGGGTCTCGGCGGCGCCTGGCTGAACGGCCGCTTGGTGGGCGGAAGTTGGTGACCCGCCTGCGGCTCCGGCGGTTCTTCTGTGACCGTCAGAGGTGCCGTCGGCAGACGTTCGTCGAGCAAGTGGACGGGCGGCGGCAAGGTCGAACCTGTTGTCCAGCCGCTGTCCGCGTCGCTGGCTGCGCCGAATCCACCCGAGGTCGAGGCGTGTCTCGAGTAGCTGAGTGTTGATCCCTACGCGGTGCCCTCAGGATCACCGGCGCGCCATCCTTCACTCGCTGTCGGAGACCCAGCTCGTCCGGTCCTTGTACTTCGCCACCGTGGCGCCTGGGCAAGCCCGGCGCAGTGCCTCCTCCAGTAGCCCGGGGTCGTTCTCTGCCGGGTTGAACGCGGCGCGGGTGCGGTAGACCTTGCGCCCCACGTGGAGTTCGAGGACGCGTTGGCCGCCGCCGGGGTTGTCCGCGGACCGGTACCCCGTACGGATCAGGCGCAACCGGCGCACCGAGTCGAGGTGGTGGCTCGTCTCGACCCCGCTGACCCGCGCCAGTACGAGCGTCGGCGGCAGGCCGGGCCGGATCTCCGCCCACTCCACGGCAGCGCGTTCGCGCAGCCAGGTCGGCACCAACAGCACTCCCCAGAACAGCGCGAGGATCCCGCCGATCACCAGGCCCGCCCAAGGCGCGGCGAAGGTCACTGCCCCGACGGTCAGGACGTGCCCCAAGGTGACCACCACGTACTGGCCCCAGTCGGAAGGTGCCTCGTTCCCGCTCCGGTACGTCTCCCAGCGAAAGACGTCGCCCCCCTCGTGTCCGCTCATGCCTCCCAGAATGACCATCCACGCGCGCCGGTGGAAGGGGTCTGTGCCGTGGTGGCCGGAATGTCCTCGCCACCACGTGCCTGGTTGAGTTGTGTGCGGAAACAGCTGTGGTCCGTACGGGGGCGGGCACCCTCGAGCCTGCCCCCGTACGGGGCTTTCAGTGGTTCCGGTAAGAACCGAGGTGCCAGAGCTTGAGGCTGTCGAGGCGGGCGGTACCGCCTTCGGCGAACAGCTGGACACCCTGGCTGCTGGAATCGGGGAAGATCTGGTCGGTGATCACGGACTGTCCCTGGCCGCCGAACACCTCCACCGAGGACGCGTCGACGACCACCCTGATGTGGACCTTGCCGTTCTGGGGCTCGATCGGCGCGGTGTGGACGCCGGGGAAGTTGGGATCGAAATCGACGGCCCCGGACTTCGTGCGGTCGACGTACAGCTGCCGGCTGTCGGCGTCGTAGCCGATGACGGTCTCCTGGCCGCCGCCGGTGCGCACCTTGAGCCCGAACTTGCGGGCGTCGGCGAGCGAGAAGGTGGCATCGATGTCGAGGGCCTGTCCGGCGCCCCGTCGGGCCAGGTCGATGGTGCGGTTCGGAACGGTGACGTCGTGCAGGACGACGGCCGGCCCTTCGCGCAGCGAATTCAGGGAGCGGACCGGTTGCTGGGTCAGCTGGAGCCGGCCGTCGATGGTGCGGAGCTGGAGTGTCCGGGGCAGGCTCTGCGCGCTGCGCCAGGGGGTGGTGGGGGTGTTGCCGGCGTACTGCCAGTCGCTCATCCAGCCGATCATGGTGCGCTCGCCGCGGGGTGCGTCGTTGTAGGTCACTGCGGCGTAGAAGTCCTTGCCGAAGTCGACCCAGTGCGCGCGCTGCACGGTGGAGAGCGCGGGCCTGACTGCGGTGGTGAACTGGTCGGCCATGATGTGGCCCCAGCCTCCGGTGTTCAGGTCGGTGACCTGGATCCGGGCTTGCATGCCCTGGTAGGCGCGCAGGTCGAAGGAGGCCCAGTCCAGGGATTCACTGTCGGAACCGGTGACGCTCTGCACGATCTGGCCGTCGACGACCAGGTTCACCGAGGTCTCGGTCGACTGGGGCTTGGCCTGGGTGTCCGAGAGGATGATCTGGTCGACGTTGAGGTGGCCCCAGCCTCCGGTGTTCTGGTCCACGATCTTGATTTGTGCGGTCCTGCCCTGCAGGTCGGACAGGTCCCAGGAGGCCCAGTCGAGGTGCTCGTTGTTGCTGCCGGTGGCGCTGCGGACGGTCTTCCCGTCGACGACGAGCTCGATGGCGGTCGGGGCGTCGGAGGTGGCGGGATGGGTTCCGCCGCCGATCAGGAAGTCGAGGTACTTCTTGTCGATGGTGAACGTCGGCGAGGTGAGTTCACCGGTGGTGGCGTCGCCCTGGAGGAAGCTGTTGGCCAGCCCGTGGCCGACGTGGCCCGACACTTCCTGCTGGCCCTGGAGGGTGCCCTGCGCCGGTCCGGTGCCGAACGCGGTGCCGGTGGCGGTCCAGTTCCCGTAGGTGTCGCCCTCGAAGTCGGCGAGGACGGTGCCGGTGGGGGTCGGCTGCTGGTCGAGGACGGCGTTCGGGTTGTGGGGGTGGTTGCCGCCGCCGACCTTGAAGTTGAGGTAGTCGCTGTCCACGGTGAACAGGGGCGAAGTGACGGTGCCCGTCGAACTGTCGCCCCCGTGGAAGCTGTTGGTGTAACCGACGCCTTCGATGCCGGTGATCGCGGACTGGCCCGGCAGGGAGCCGTTGGCCGGGCCGGTGCCGAACGCCGTTCCGGTGGTCGTCCAGTTCCCGTAGTCGGGCTGCTCGAAGTCCTGCACGACCGTGCCGCTCGGCGGGGTGTAGGAGCCGTTGTCGTCGGGAGTGAAGGTGATGCCGTCGAAGTCGCCGAGGAAGTACTGCACACCGGAGCCGCCGGTGATGCCGCCGGGGTTGATGTTCACGGCCAGGACCCACTTGACGTGGTCCGGGTTCCCGTCGACGGCCATCGGGAAGAAGTCCGGGCACTCCCAGGCGCCGCCGACGGCGCCGGCCGGGCCGAACTCGCTGAGGTGGTCCCATGACTTGAGGTCCTTGGAGGAGTAGAACTCGACCTTGTGTTCGTCGGCCATCGACACGGTCATGAGCCAGCTCTGCGTCGGTGCGTACCACTGCACCTTCGGGTCGCGGAAGGCGTGGGAGCCGATGTCGAGCACCGGGTTGGCCGCGTACTTCGTCCAGGTGCGGCCGCGGTCGGTGCTGTAGGCGAGCGACTGGGCCTGCTTCCCGTCCGGGTAGGCACTGGTGTAGACGGCGACCATGGCGGGATCCTCGCGGGTACCGAAGCCGGTGGTGTTGTCGACGTCGATCACGGCGCTGCCGGAGAAGGCCATCTCGTTGCCGTCGTGCGGGATGGCCAGCGGCAGCTCCTGCCAGTGCACCAGGTCGGTGCTGACGGCGTGGCCCCACGACATGTTGCCCCAGGAGTTGCCCTCGGGGTTGTACTGGTAGAAGAGGTGGTACTCGCCCTTGTAGTACACGAGCCCGTTGGGGTCGTTCATCCAGTTCTGCGCGGGGGTGTAGTGCACCAGGGGGCGGTACTGCTCCTGGGCCGGCGCGGTGTTCGCCACCGCCGGGGATCCTGCGGTCAGGCCGAGGCAGAGGGCGGTGGCCAGGACGGCGAGCGAGGAACGGCGGGTGCGTCGGGACACGGGCATGGGAGCTCCTTCGCAGAGCTTGGGGTGGGGGTGAGCGAGGTCGCGGCTCGTCGGGGCATGGCTGCGCCGAGGCACGGCGGCGGGACGGCGGTCGCGGTGACAGGGCGGGCCGTGGGTGGGGCAGCGGTACGGAACTGCTAGCGGGGCGGCGGCAGTTCGCCGGATCCGCGAGGGATGAGGCGGGTGGGGACGGTGACGGTACGGGCCCGGGTGCGGTCACCGTCGAGCCGGGCGAGGGCGATTTCGGCGGCGGCTCTGCCGATGGCGGCCGGGTCCTGGGCGACCGTGGTGATCGCGGGCTCCAGCACCTCCGCGAACGGCAGGTCGTCGAAGGAGACCAGGGCCACGTCGCGTCGGCCTTCGCGGACCATGCCGAGCACAGTGCCCATGGCGGCGAAGTTGTTGGCCGCCAGGATCGCGGTCGGCGGCTGCGGACTGTGCAGCACTCGCTGGACGGCCTCGGCGGCCTCGGCCTCGGTGTGGCCGTCCAGTACGAGCGAGCGGTCGTAGGGCAGGTGGGCGGCTTCGAGTGCCTCGCGGTACCCGGCGAGGCGCTCGCGGCGGGTGTAGAGGGTGGCCGGCCGGTCGCCGACGAAGGCGATCCGCCGGTGCCCGCCGGTGATCAGGTGGGCGGTGCCTTCGCGGGCACCGTCCCGGTTGGAGCTGACCACACCGTCGGCCGTGAGGCCCGTCCCGGGGCGGTCGAGGAAGACCACCGGCATCCCGGCAGTCCGGGCCGCCCGCAGGTGGGCGTGGTCGGCTCCTACGGTGGGCACCACCATCAGTGCGCTGACGCGGCGGGCCAGGAAGGTGTTGCTCAGTGCCCGTTCCCGGTCGGGGTCGTCGGCGCAGGAACCCATCAGCAGGGTCAGTCCGCGCTGGCGCACCGCGCTCTCGATCCCGCCGGCGACGGTACCGAAGAACGGATTACCCATGTCGGGGATGATCAGGCCGACGGTGCTGTCCGGGCCGCCGACGCGCATGTTGCGGGCCATCAGGTTGGGTTGGAAGCCCAGCTTCTCGACCGCCGCCATGACCTTCTCCCGGGTTGCGGGGGAGGTCGGCCCGTCGCCGTTCAGGACCCGGGAGACGGTCTTGGCGCTGACGCCGACCTCCTGGGCCACATCGTGCAGCGTCGTGCGACGGGGCGAGGCCATGTACCCACCGTTCGGCTTCGCCGGGCACGGGCTCCGCTGGTGTGAGCGGAGCCCGCGCACGGACTGTCTGGTCAGTTCGGACGGACTCCGGCGGCCTTGGCCGCCCGGGCATCCGCAACGACAGTACCGCCGTGCTCCTGGTCGACGGTGAGCGCGCCCGTCATGATCGCGACGACCTCCGACATGGTGTAGTCGGACGGCTTGATCAGGGCCTCGCGCCGGCCCATCCGATGGACGTGGATACGGTCGGCGATCTCGAAGACGTGCGGCATGTTGTGACTGATCAGGACGACCGGCAGCCCCTTGTCGCGGACCCGCCGGATCAGGTCGAGGACCTGGCCGGACTCCTTGACGCCGAGCGCCGCGGTGGGCTCGTCCATCACGACGACACTGCGGGCCCAGGCGACCGACCGGGCGACGGCCACGGCCTGGCGCTGACCGCCGGAGAGGGTCTCCACCGACTGGGTGAGCGAGCGCAGGCCGATCTTGAGGTCGGCCATGTGCGCGGCAGCCTCCTCGCGCATCCGCTTCTTGTCGATCATGCGCAGGACGCTGCCCAGCGGGCCTGGCCGGCGCAGCTCGCGGCCGAGGAACATGTTGGAGGCGATGTCCATCGAGGCGGCCACCGCGAGATCCTGGTACACGGTCTCGATGCCGTGGGCCCGGGCGTCCTGCGGCCCGTTGAAGCGGATGACCTCGCCGTTCAGGCGGATCTCGCCCTCGTCGGGGGTGACGGCGCCGGTGAGGGCCTTGATGAGACTGGATTTGCCGGCGCCGTTGTCGCCGATGACGGCCAGGACCTCGCCGGGCAGCAGGTCGAAGTCGGCACCGTCGATGGCGGTGACGTGACCGTAGCGCTTGACCAGACCCCGGGCCTGGATCACTGGAGTGGGGGTGGGAGTGGGAGCGCTCATCAGCGGGTCCTCTTCCGGGAGATCTGGTCGACGGTGACGGCGAGGATGACCAGGACGCCGGTGATCAACGTCTGGTAGATGGAGGCGACGCCCATCAGCTGCAGACCGTTGCGGAACACCCCGACGATGAGGGCGCCGACCAGGGAGCCGAGCACGCTCCCCCGGCCGCCGAAGAGGCTGGTTCCGCCGAGGACCACCGCGGTGATGCTGTCGAGGTTGTCGGTCTGCCCCGCCTGCGGGTCTCCGACGCCGGTGCGCGAAATCAGCAGCAGTGCGGCGAGGCCGTAGACCAGGCCGGCGAGTGCGTACAGGCCGATGGTCAGGCGGCCGGTGCGGATGCCGTTCAGGCGGGCGGCCTCGGGGCTGTTGCCGAGGGCGTACACGTGCCGGCCCCAGGAGGTGCTGCTCAGCAGGTAGGCGAAGACGGCGAACAGTGCCAGGGCGACGAGCGAGCCGTAGGTGACGTCGGTGCCGCCGAGCGGGAAGGTGTTGCCGAGGAACGTCAGCTCGCCGGGCAGGTCGGTGACGGTCTGCTCGTTGGAGTAGATGTGGGTGAGGGCGAAGGCCACGTTGAGCATGCCGAGCGTCACGATGAACGGCGGCAGCGGGATCAGCTTCACCAGCAGGCCGTTGACCAGACCGAAGCCCCCGCACACCGCCAGACCCAGCACGATCGCCACCAGCGGCGGAACGGTTCCCTGAGCGGCCATCCTGGCGATCACGATCGACCCGAAGGCCATCACGGCGCCACAGGACAGGTCGATACCGGCGGTCAGGATGATCAGCGTCTGCCCCACGGCCAGCGCCCCGACCACCATCACCTGCTGGATGATCAGCGAGAAGTTTCCGCCGGACAGGAACTGGTCTGTCGTCAGGGAGAAGAAGGCGCACGCCAGCACGAGTGCGGCGAGCGGGCCGGCCGTCGGTGCCGCCACGAGCCGGCGCAGCGGTGTCGGCCCGGTGAGGTGCCCGTACGGGGCGGTGGATGTGGTCATGAGAGGTCCTTGCCGGTGAAGCGGATCGGGAGCGCCGAGCGAGCGGCGTCACGACGGATGGAAGCGGTCCGGGCCGGGTCGGGGCAGGGGAACCGGCCCGGACCGCTGGTTCAGTGAGGGGCGGATCAGCCCCAGCAGTTCTCCAGGCCGTAGGTGGTGTCCTTGGCGTCGCTGCCGGCCTGCGGCTTGTCGGTGATCAGGTTGACGCCCGTGTCGGTGTAGCCGTTGGCCTTGATGCCGGCCTTGGCGAAGTCGACGACCGCCTTGACGCCCTTCGCTGCCATCACCAGCGGGTACTGCTGGGAGGTAGCGGCGATCTTGCCGTCCTTGACGGCCTGGGTGCCGGTGCACCCGCCGTCGACGGAGACGATCAGGACGTCCTTCTCCCGGCCCTTGGCCTTCAGCGCGGTGTAGGCGCCCAGTGCGGCGGGCTCGTTGATGGTGTAGACGACGTTGATGTCGGGGGACTTCTGCAGGCAGTTCTCCATCGCGGTCTGGCCCTTGGCCTGATCGCCGCCGGTGTCCTGGGAGCAGACCACCGACGGGTCGCCCTCCGTGATGCCGAAGCCCTGCAGGAACCCGTCGTGGCGCAGCCGGCCGACGGCGACACCGGGTGCGAGGTCCAGGGTGGCGATCTTCGCGTTCTTGCCCGCCATGACGGTCTTGGCGTACTGGCCGATCAGCACGCCCGCCTTCTTGTTGTCGGTGGCGAACAGCGCGTCGGTGCCGTCCTGCGGATCGGTCGGGCTGTCGAGGGCGATCACCAGCACGCCCTTGTCCCGGGCCTTCTTGATCGCGGGCAGGATCGCCTTGGAGTCGCTCGGGGTGATCAGGATGCCCTTGACGCCGGCGGCCACCATGTTCTCGATGGCCGCGATCTGGCCGGCGTTGTCGCCGTCGAACTTGCCGGCGGCCGTGCTGAGCGTGACGCCGTCCTCCTGGGCGGCCTTCTGCGCGCCCTCCTTCATCTTCACGAAGAACGGGTTGGTGTCGGTCTTGGTGATCAGGCCGACCTTGACCGCGCTGCCCGCGGAGCCGGTGTCGGCGGAGCCCTTCGCGCCGGAGCCGCACGCGGTCAGCGTGAGCGCCATTCCGCCGGCCAGGACGGTTGCCGCGGCTCTGGTGAGGGTGGGGCGGATAGCAAGGGTCATCGTGGCTCCTGGAGGTGCGGCCCGGGTGGTCAGGGCAGGGGGTCAGGGCAGGGGGGTCAGCGGCTCGGAATGTCATCGTTGACTTATGTCAGCGTTGACATCTGCTTGGGAGTGATGATGAAGTCTGCGAAACCCGGGCCACAAGCCCTACCGCCGTAACAACTGGGTAACGCAGCCGCAACCACCCGCGCTGACCAGCGGACAAGTCGCGCAGCGTCAGCAGCCCAGATCCGAGACCGTTCGGTCCCCCAGCCTCCCTAGACCTTGAAAGGCGCACCCATGGCCCAGCGCCCGATCGCTGTCCTCGGCGAGTGCGTCGCCGACGCCTTCGCCGACACCGTCCAGCCCCGCCCCGGCGAGCTCGCTCTGCGCGTCCTGCCAGGTGGCGGCCCGGCCAACACCGCCGCGGCGCTGGCCCGGCTCGGCACCCCCACCCGCTTCGTGGGCCGGATCTCCTCCGATGCCTTCGGCGCGCTCTTCCGCGCCCACCTGGCATCTTCCGGCGTCGACCTCGCCGGAGTCGTCGCCGCCTCCGAGCCCAGCACCATGGCCATCGCGACCGTCGACGAGCACGGCCAGGCCCAGTACTCCTTCCACGCCGAGGGCACCGCCGACTGGCAGTGGACCGCCGCCGAACTCGCAGCCGCCCACCCCAAGGACGCCGCCTGCCTGCACACCGGCTCCCTCGCCCTGGTCCGCGCCCCCAGCGACGAGCGCATCGAGGAGCTCCTCACCCGTGCACGCAGCAGCGCGACCGTCTCGATCGACCCCAACGTCCGCCCCCTGCTCATCGACCCGGCCGTCTACCGGGCCCGCCTGGCCCGCTGGTGCGCACTGGCCGACATCCTGCGCCTCAGCTCCGACGACCTGGAACTGTTGATGCCGGGCGTGACTCCCGAGCGCGCCTGCGACGCCTGGCACCTGGCCGGGGTGAGGCTGGTGGTGATCACTCTGGGCGGCCGCGGCGCGATCGCGTCCCTCGACGGTGCCCGGGTGTTCGCCCCCGCACCGCAGGTCCAGGTCGTGGACACCATAGGCGCCGGTGACTCGTTCACCGCAGGACTGCTCCACCGGTTGTCCCGGGCCGGCCGCCTCGGCGGCCGCCTGCATGACCTGAGCGCCGACGAGGTGTCCGACGCCTGCGACTACGCAGCCCGGGTCGCAGCTCTGACCTGCTCGGTCGCCGGCCCCAACCCGCCGTGGGCGCACCAGATGGAGTCCACGCCTGCGGCCTCCCGCTAGCCCGTCCGGCCCCGACATGCTGCGCAGGCGCAGCTCCACAGCAAAGGATCCCTTCGTGCACAAGACCCTGCTGGCCGAGTTCACGGTCAAGCCCGGATGCGAGAGCCAAGTCGCCACCCTGGTCGCGGACTTCGCCGAAACGGTCCGGTCGGAGCCCGGCAACCTCGCCTTCGACGTGTACACCAAGGAGTCGAATCCACGCGCGTACTGGATCTTCGAGGTGTACCGAAGCGAGGCCGCCTTCGCGGAGCACATCGCTGCTCCCCATGGGGGGCCGTTCAACGCCGAGCTGGTGCGGATGATCGAGGAGGATGCGTCCGTCCTGACCTTCCTGACTCCCTCGGGCTGACAGGGGCGAGCTCGCCCCCACATTCCCTTGAGCCCGGAGCGAGCCGTCTCGAGTCGCTCCAGGAGGGTGCAAGCCACGCGTGCGGTGAGGGCCCGCGCGCGGTGAGCGCCGTGATCGCCATTGCCCGGATGCAGGCCGCAGGCCGCTCCGGGCAACGGCATGCCCGTGTATTGGCTTGGCCCAGTCCGGGACCTGTCAAGCGCATCAGTCGGTTGGGGCAGTCGATAGCCGGTTGGCCTTCTCTCCGGCGCCGAAGCCGGCACGGTTTCCCGGAATTGGGCATGCCGTTGAACCGACCGCATCAGCTGCCGTGACAGGCAGCACACCTGAGTGGGCATCAGTTCTGACTGCAGTACCGACTGCTTGTCGGCCCCTGCCGCAGCACGCGCAGCTCGGTCGGTTGGTAGCCGCGTAGCCGTCAGGCCGCGTGACTGAAGAGCGAGTTCGGCGGTGGCTCGACTTCAGTACCCGCAGGAGGGACGCTTGCTGGGGGTCAAGGGGGCAACGCGGTCAGACTTACAGAAGGAAGGAGCAGCAGGTCAACGCACCCGCCCGCGCGGCTTGAGCGGGCCCGGCGGCAGTGCGGGCGCGGCCAGCCGGGCACCGTCGTAGCCGTGCACCTCGCCGAAGCGTGACCCTGCCATCCACTCCGACCGTGCCTGGGCGATCTCCTCACCGGTCCGGCCGATGAAGTTCCACCACATCACCAGGTGCTCCTCGAACGGCAGGCCGCCGAGCAGCAGCACGGAGCTGTCGGTCCGGGCCAGCAACGGGAGTTCACGGCGCCCGCAGCCCAGGTAGAGCAGCGAGCCCGGCTCGACCCTGACGCCGTCCACGTCCACGCTGCCGGTCATCGAGAGCACGGCGTACTCGAAGCCGGGCTCCAGCGGCAGCCGGTGCTCGGCACCCTCACGGAGCGTCAGGTCGGCGCCCACCAGCGGGGTGTACGTGGTGCCCGGGGAGGTGGCGCCGTCCAGGGTGCCGAGGATGACGGTGGCGTGCAGGCCGGCCGCGTCCACGGTCGGCAGGGCGGCGTGGTGCTCGAAGGCGGGAGCGGTGTGCCGGTGGCTGTCGGGCAGGGCGACCCAGAGCTGGGCGCCGTGCAGCAGCCGGGCGTGCCCGCGCGGGGACTCCTCGGAGTGCGAGATGGCCCGGCCCGAGGTCATCAGGCCCAGCTCGCGGGGGCGTACGGTCTGCAGGCTGCCCAGGCTGTCGCGGTGCAGGACGGAGCCCTCGTGCAGCCAGCTGACCGTCTGCAGGCCCATGTGCGGGTGCGGCGGCACCTGCATGCCGGGCTCGTCGGCGATGTCGTCGGGCCCGTAGTGGTCGACGAAGCACCAGGCGCCGACCATCCGGCGGCCCAGGTTCGGCAGCAGGCGGCGGACCTCGGTGGACTCGCCGAGCCGGACCTGGCGGCCGGTCAGCAGCTCCTTGACCGGGCCGGAGTCGGCCTCCCCGCCGCAGCTGGTGGGGGTGGGCTCGAGGTCGAGGTTGCTCATGGCTGACGCGCTCCGTCCGGACGACACCGTTGACGCATCCGATCATGCGTCAGTTCGGGCCCAGCGCAAAGCAGGGTGCGGAGAAGCCCNCCCGGCGGAGGCGGTCCGTTCGCTCCGGGCCCGGGCCGAGGCGGCCACCACCGCGGCGCCGTGGGCCTGCGCGCACTGACGCGCTGATCGGGGGCGGGGCGGGGGGCGGGGGCGGGGCTTCTCCGCACCCTGCTTTGCGCTGGGCCCGAACTGACGCATGATCGGATGCGTCAACGGTGTCGTCCGGACGGAGCGCGTCAGTGCGCGCAGGCCCACGGCGCCGCGGTGGTGGCCGCCTCGGCCCGGGCCCGGAGCGAACGGACCGCCTCCGCCGGGTCGGCCGCGCCGTACACCGCCGAGCCCGCCACGAAGACGTCCGCGCCCGCCTCGGCGCAGCGTTCGATGGTGTCGGCCGAGACGCCGCCGTCGACCTGGAGCCAGAGGTCGAGGCCGTGCTTGGAGATCAGCTCCCGGGTGCGGCGGATCTTGGGCAGCATGATGTCCAGGAAGGCCTGCCCGCCGAAGCCGGGCTCGACCGTCATGATCAGGATCATGTCCAGCTCGGGCAGCAGGTCCTCGTACTGCTCGATCGGGGTGGCCGGACGCAGCGCCATCGAGGCCCGCGCGCCCTTGGCCCGGATCTCCCGGGCGAGCCGGACCGGGGCGGCGGCGGCCTCGGCGTGGAAGGTCACCGAACCGGCGCCCGCCTCCACGTACTGCGGCGCCCAGCGGTCCGGCTGCTCGATCATCAGGTGGCAGTCCAGCGGCGTGGCGGTGGCCCGGGCCAGCGACTCGACCACCGGGATGCCGAGCGTGAGGTTGGGGACGAAGTGGTTGTCCATCACGTCCACATGCAGCCAGTCCGCACCTCGGACGGCCTCCGCCTCCTCGGCCAGGCGGGCGAAGTCGGCCGACAGGATGCTGGGGTTGATCTGCGCCATTTGAGGGAACCTTCACACTCGGTGCGGGCGGCTGGAGCTGCCGCTCGGATCCATCATCTCTCCTGCCCGTGGCGGGAAGTGAGCGGTGAGATCTGCTCGTGACCCGCGTCACACCTTTAGCGCGCTAGGGTCACCAGCGCCGTTGCCCGTGACCGGAAAGGTTCCAGATGGCCGAGATGGTGCATCCCGCCCGCGCGTTGTGGTGGCTCTTCGAGCCGGTGCACGCGCTCACCTACTTCGCGCCCGAGGGCCGCGCCGCGTACGAGGCGGCCGGGCTGCACGGAAGCTGGCGGGGGTACTTCGCGGGCCGGTCGGCCCCGCTCGGGCCGGTGGACGCCGCCCCGGTGATCGCCGCGTTCTTCAACTTCGCGCCGCAGATGGTCGAGCGGGCGCTGCCGGACGTCTGGTCCCGGGCCACCCCGGAGGCCGCGCTGGCCGCCCGGCTGTCCGGGGCGGTCGCCACGCTGGAGCGCGTACTGGAGACCGTCAAGCCCGATCTGATCGACCGTTCGGTGACGCTGCTGGAGCGGGCCGTCGACGGGCTGGACTGTTGCGGGCGGGTGCTGGCCGCGGCGAACCTCGGGCTCCCCAGCCCCGAGGGCGCGCTGGCCCGGCTCTGGCACGCCACCACCGTGCTGCGCGAGCACCGGGGTGACGGCCATGTCGCGGCGCTGGTCGCCGAGGGGCTGGACGGCTGCGAGGCACTCGTCCTGCGCTGCGCCCTGGACACCCGGCGCGAGCAGCTCCAGCCGTTCCGGGGCTGGACCGACCAGGAGTGGGACGCCGCTGCCGACCGCCTCACCACCCGGGGCTGGCTCAACCGGGCCGGCGGCATCTCGGCCGACGGCCGGCACCGCCACCAGGCCCTGGAGGCCGCCACCGACCTGGCCGCCGCCCGGGTCTGGTCCGGCTTCCGCCGCTCCGAACTGGACGAGCTGGCTGCCGCCCTGACCCCGATCGCCACCGCCTGCCGGGCCGAACTCCCCCAGCTCAACCCGATCGGCCTGCCGGTCAGCAGCTGACCCGACCGCCTACCGGTCGGCCAGCGCCCGGACGGTGGCGACGGTGTCCGCCTCCCCGGCCGGCTTGTCCTCGCGATAGCCCAGCACCCGGGCGAACCGCAGGGCCAGTCCGGCCGGGTAGCGCGGGCTGCGCTGGAGTCCGTCGAAGGCGATCTCCACCACCAACTCGGGCCGCACGTACACGGTGTACGCGTCGCGGTGGGTCTCCCGGGCCAGCAGCTGTTCGGTCTGCCAGCCGAGCAGCTGGTCGGTCAGGCCCTTGAAGGTCTTGCCCAGCATCACCCAGGGCTCGAGTCCGGGCTCCCCCTGGTTCCGCGCGGCCAGGTGCAGATTGCTCAGGTAGCCCCGGCGGCGGCCGCTGCCCCACTCGGCGGCGGTGACCACCAGGTCCAGGGTGTGCCGGGGTTTGACCTTGATCCAGCCCGCGCCCCGGCGCCCGGCCGCGTACGGGGCGGCCGGGTCCTTGACCACCACGCCCTCGTGGCCGTGGGCGAGCGCGTCCGCGAAGAACCGCTCCGCCTCCGGCAGCTGACCGGTGGTCAGCCGGGGCACCCGGAGCTCCTCGGGCGCCACCGCCGCCAGGGCACTCCAGCGCTCGGCGGCCGGACGGTCGATCAGATCGGTTCCGTCCCGGTGCAGCAGGTCGAAGAAGAACACGCTCAGCGGGGTCTCCGCGCGCAGCCGCTCCGGGTCCTGCCGGGAGGCGGTCCGCGCGGCGGTGACCTGGAACGGGCGCGGCCGGCCGTCCGGGCCGAGCACGATCGCCTCGCCGTCCAGCACCGCCTGCTCGACCGTCAACGACCGGGCTGCCGCCACCACTTCGGGCACTCGGGCGGTGATCTCGTCCAGGCTCCGGGTGAAGACCGAGACCTGCTCACCGTCCCGGTGCACCTGGACCCGGATGCCGTCCAGCTTCCACTCCAGCGCGGCCGGGCTCACCTTCTCCAGCGCCGCCGCCACCTCCGGCGCCGAGGCGGCCAGCATCGGCCGTACGGGGCGGCCCAGTTGCAGCCCGAACGCCCGCAGCGCCGGTGCCCCGCCGGTGAGCGCCGCCTCCGCCACCACCCGGGCCGATCCCCGCAGCATCAGCGCCCGCCGCACCACCGTCGCCGGCACACCCGCCGCCCTGGCCACCGCGTCACCCATCAGCGCGTCCAGCGCCCCCTGGCGCAACTCGCCCACCAGGACTGCCCGCAGGAACTCCTGCTCCGCCGCCGTGGCCCGCCCGAACAGCTCACCCAGCAGCCGCTTCCGCTCCCCCTGCGCACCCTTGCCGTGCACCTCCCCCAGCCAGGTCAGCAGCTCCTCCGTCTCCGCCACCCCGAGCGTCGCGGCCCCGGCCGGCTCCGGCAGCTCCCGGACGCCCGCCCAGCCGACCCCGGCCCGCCGTCCCTCGCCCGAGAGCAGCGCCACCGCCGCCGGGATCTCGGCCGGACCCAGCTCGGTGAGGCACTCCGCGATCAGGGCCACCTTGGCGTTCCTGGCCGGCTCGGCCGCCACCGCACGGGAGGTCCTGGCCAGACGTTCCAGCAGCACGGACGGGCTCCTTCCGAGGTACGGGTTGCTCTCATCATGCTGCGGCCTGAGGCTCCGTCAGCTGCGACGCGCGGGCTCCCCTCAGGTACCGGCTTCCCGTACCGGCCCGGCCGAGTACCGCCGTGTTAGCGTCGGAATCGTTCGTACCTGAACCCGACCGTGAGGTGTCCCCGTGTCCACCCTCCGCTGGGCCACCCGCCCCGAGACCGCCGCCGACCTCCCGGCCGTTCGCGCGGTCCACCTGGCCGCCTTCGACACCGCGCTGGAGGCCGACCTGGTCGAGGCGCTGCGCGCCGACGACTGCTGGATCCCCGGGTTCTCGCTGGTCGCCCAGACCTCGGACGGCACCGTGGTCGGCCACGCCCTGCTGACCCGCTGTCACATCGACGACACCCCGGCGCTCTGCCTGGCCCCGGTCGCGGTCCTGCCCGCACACCAGCGGACCGGCGCGGGCGCCGCCGTCGTCCGGGCCGCGCTGGCCGCCGCCCGGGTGCAGGGCGAGCACACCGTCACGGTGCTGGGCCACCCGTCCTACTACCCGCGCTTCGGGTTCGGCCGCGCCTCCCGGTACGGCATCAAAGCGACCATCGACGTCCCGGACGAGGCCCTGATGGCGCTCGACCTCGACTCGAACAGCCCGCTGCCCAGCGGCACCCTGCACTACGCGGCCCCGTTCGGCATCTGACCGGCACCCCGGCCTCAGGCCACCGTCAGCGTCCCCTTCATGAACTGGTGCAGGGTGCAGATGAAGGGGTAACTGCCGGGCGCGGTCGGCGCGGTGAAGGTCGCGGTCTTTCCCCCACCGATCGTGCCGCTGTCGAATCCGCCCTGGCCGGTGGCGGTCAGCGTGTGCGCGGTGGAGTCCTCGTTCACGACGGTGACCGTCGCGCCCGGGCTCACCGTGAACTTGTCGGGGCCGAAGGTGAACTCCTTGATGGAGACCCGCACCGAAGCCGCCGGCGAGCTGGCCGCGGCGGACGGCGAGCTCGCAGACGGGGACGGACTCGCAGCGGACGGGCTGGCGGCGGACGAGCTCACCGCCGGTGTCGGCGTCGGCGTACCGGAGGCCGGCCCGCCGTCGCCGGAGCCGCTGGAGCAGGCGACGGCCGTCAGGGCCAGCAGGAGCGCACCGAGAGCGGGGCGGAGCCGAGGAGCGTTCACGAGGGGTCCTTCAGGAGAGGAGGTCGTTCGGGGACGCTGAACAGCATTCGGCCCGCGTAGGTCGCCCTGAGCAGCCGGGACCGGCCCGGTCACCCGCACGGCCCAGCGGGCTCACCCGTCCGGCCCTGGCGGTGGTCCTCCGAGGCCAGGGGGTGCGGCAGAGTACCGGTGCGGCGCGGCCCCGGGGCCGACGGAGCGTCAGGTCGGGTACCCGGAGCGCCCGTCGCCCCCACCTCTCTCCCGCCCTCGGAGGCCGTGCGTGACACCTTCCCGAATGCTCGCCCGCGCCGGTGGTGCCCTGGGGGCCGCGCTCTGGCTGCTGGCGGGGCCGGCACCGGCCGCCGTCGCCCACCCGCTGGGCAACTTCTCGGTCAACCACTACCTCGGCTTCACCGTCCACCCGGACCGGATCGAGGTCCTGGCGGTCACCGACCAGGCCGAGATCCCGACTCTCCAGGAGCGGAGCCGGGTCGACCGGAACGCCGACGGCACGGTGGACGACGCGGAACGCGACGGCTGGGCCGCCGAACAGTGCACCGCGACCGCCGCCCGCCTCCAGGTCCGCGCCGGTCCGGCCGATGCACCGCTGAACTGGCGGGTCCGCTCGGCGACTTACGGCTACACCGACGGCGCTGCCGGCCTGCACACCGCCCGGCTGGACTGCACCCTCGACGCCCCACTCACCGTGACCGCCGACGGTACGGCCCTCCGGGTGCGCAGCGGCAGCGACCCGGCCCGGGTGGGCTGGAACGAGATCACCGCCCGCGGAGCCGGTGTCCGGCTGGACCCGACGGACGTACCGGAACTCTCCGCCTCGCACGAACTCCGCGACTACCCACAGGAGTTGCTGGACGCACCCAGCGGGGTCTTCGACGCCCGGTTCACCGCAGCACCCGGCAGCGGCTCGGCGGCGGNCTGGACGCCGCCGACTCCGGCGGCCCGGCCGGATGGCTGGACCAACTCGACCGAAGGCTGGCCGAGTTGGGAGCGGCCCACCGCCTCACCGTGCCGGTCGGTCTGCTGGCGATCCTGCTGGCGACGGTTCTCGGCGCGGGGCACGCGCTGCTCCCCGGGCACGGCAAGGCGGCGATGGGCGTCTACCTGGCCGGTCGGCGCGGCCGGGTCAGGGACGCCGTCACGGTCGGAGCCACCGTCACCTTCACCCACACGGCGGGCGTGCTCGTGCTCGGCCTGCTGCTGACCGGGTTCTCTGCACTGGCGGGCGAGGTACTGCTCGGACGGCTCGGCGTGGTCAGCGGCCTGCTGGTGACGGCGGTCGGGGCGCTGCTGCTGCGCGACGTACGCCGCCGGACCAGGCCCGCCGTCGCGGCGCACGGACACGCCCACTCGCACCATCACGCGCACGGAGCTACTGACCAGGCCGGCGCCGTCGCCGTACTGGAGGCCCCGCCCCACCCACACCACCACGGCCCGTTCGGACACCACCACCACGCCGAGCCACTCGGCCGGACCGGCCTGATCGGCCTGGGCGTCGCCGGCGGCCTGGTCCCGAGCCCGTCCGCGCTGGTGGTGCTGCTGGGTGCCGTCGCACTCGGGCGGACGATGTTCGGGGTCGCCCTGGTACTGGCCTACGGTCTGGGCATGGCCGCGACTCTCACGGCGGCCGGCCTGCTCTTCCTTCGGATCGGCGACCGGATCGCCGGGGCGGCGGACGGCAGCCTGCTGGCCGGGCTCCGCCGCTTCGCGCCGTGGAGCGGCCTGCTCACCGCCCTGCTGGTGCTGGCCGTCGGGCTGGGTCTGGTCCTCCGCAGTCTCCCCACCGCGCTCTGACCCTCAGTCCGCACTGCCCCCACTGCCCCCGCTGCCCGGAGCGCCGAGCACGATGCCCCGGTCGGCGTAGTAGCGCGGCAGCGCGGGCCACGGCACCGGGGCGAAACTCTGCGAACCGTCCGGGAACCCGGATGGGTTGTGGATCACCAGCTCGCCGTCGGTCGCGCCCACGGCCAGCACCAGGTGCCCGCCCGGACGCGGCGGATCCGGGTCCAGGGTGCGGATGGACGGGTGAACCGAGAGCATCACCAACCGGCCGTCGGCCAGCTCCGCCCTGATCCGCTCGGTCGACAGCGGGGAGACCGCCTCGGCGGAGAGTCCCCAGCGGCGCTCCACATAGGCGGCGAACGGTGCGTGGATCAGACCGTCCAGCCGACCGTCCGGGTGACGCACGTACGCGCCCGCCGCCAGGCACTCCTCGGCGAGCCGGACCGCGGGCGGGCTGACGCCCCACCAGTAGTCCAGCGCCATCCGCAGGCAGGCCACCCCGCACAGCCGCCAGGACCAGTACTCGTACTCCTCCTGGTCCGCCGCACCGGACAGCGCCCAGAGCGGGTCGTCCACCGCCAGCGCCGTCCCGGCCAGGATGTCGGGCACCAGCTCGGGCGATTCCCACTGCGCGTGGTAGGGAACCTGATGCGTGATCGGCTTCATCCGATCATCCTCACCCACTCCCGGCGCCCGCGCCGCCCGCCGGACGACCGGGACCGGCCTGACGCCGCGTCGGCCCGGTCCCAATTCGGTGGAGTACGGCCACCGCACTGTGCTCTCCTGCCGGGGTCACGGACACGGTGCTGACGGAGGGTCGGGGAATGACGGAGCAGGACGTGCACTACGCGGAGGTGCCCGGCGGGCGGCTGCGGTACACCCAGCAGGGCGAGGGGCCCGACCTGGTGCTGCTCAACGCCGGCACCACCGACCCTGCGGCAGTGGGAGCCCAACCTCGCCGCACTGACCGCCGCCCACCGGGTGACCCACTACGACGACCGGGGCGTCGGCCGGCACTCCTCGGCGATCACCGCGCCCTGGTCCCCGACCGAGGACCTCCGGGCGGTGCTGGACCGGGGTGGCGGGCGCCGTGCTGGTCGGCTCCTCCGACGGCGGGCGCAAGGCGCTGGACTTCGCGGTGGAATTCCCCGAGCGGGTGCGCGGCCTGATGCTGGTCGGCTCGGCGATGCACCTGCCCGACCCCGACCCGGCCGAACAGGCTGATCTGGACCACCTGCTGACCGCCCTCGAACCCCGGGCGGCGGCCGCCGCCCACGCGGACCTGGCCGCCGCGGTGGCGGCCGACCTGGCCTGGCCGTCTGGGGCACCCGGTTGGACGCCGGACAGCGGGCCTGGCTGGCCGGCATCTGCGCGGACTCCCCCGGCTTCTACTTCGGCCATCCGGCGGAGCCGCTGCCGCCCACCCGGCCGGGCATCGAACACCTGGCCACGCTGACCGTCCCGGCCCTGGTTGCAGTGGGCGAGCACGACCACGCCTTCACCCACCGCTGCGCGGACCGGGTGGCGAGCGGCCTCCCGACTGCGCACCGGGTGACCGTGGCCGGGGCCGACCACTTCGTGAACGTGACCGCACCGGCCGCGTTCGCCGTACTGGTGACCAGCATTGTCACCGACCGGAGGTGACGCGCCGTCAGCCGGCCTTCCGTCCACGAATCACCACCCGCGCTAGCGTGGCCGGATGACCGATCCGGACAGCCGGCTGGGCCGGCGTACCGTCCTGGCACTCGGCGCGGGCGCCGCCCTCACGCCGTGGCCCGCCCTCGCACCGTCCCTCACGCCGTGGCCCACCACCGCGCAGGCCCGCCCTCGCCCGGCCGGGCCCGACTGGGGCGGGCTGGCCGCGAGCCTGACCGGCCCGCTGCTCCGCCCCGGCTCCGCCGAGTACGAGCAGGCCCGGCTGCCGCGCAACCTCCGGTACGCGCCGCAGGCCCGGCCGGAGGCCATCGCCCGCTGCGCGAACAGCGCCGACGTGGCCGAGTGCGTCCGCTTCGCCCGTCGGTTCGGCATCCGCTTCGCGGCGCGCAGCGGCGGACACTGCTACGCGGGCTGGTCCAGCGACACGCCCCTGGTGGTCGACCTGGCCGGCCTGAACACCGTGCTGGTCGACGGCGATCAGGCCGAGCTCGGCCCCGGTACCCCGCTGATGACCGCCTACGCCGAACTGGCCCGGCACGGCGTCACCGTCCCCGCCGGGACCTGCCCCACCGTCGGGCTGGCCGGGCTGGCCCTCGGCGGCGGACACGGCGTCACCAGCCGGGCGTACGGGCTGACCTGCGACAGCGTCATCGGTGCCGAGGTGGTGCTGGCCGACGGGCGGGTGGTGCGCTGCGACGCCGAGCGCGATCCTGAGCTGTTCTGGGCGCTGCGCGGCGCGGGGAACGGCAACTTCGGGGTGGTCACCTCACTGCGGGTGCGCACCCACCCGGCGGTGGACTGCACGATCTTCCAGTACTCCTGGGACTGGCCGGACGCCGGGCGGGCACTGACGGAGTGGCAGCGTTGGGCGTTCACGGCGCCGGACCGGCTCTGGTCGAACTTCCACGTCTGGGCCCGCCCGGACGGCGCCTCGGTGGACGCGGGCGGCGTCCTGCTCGGCGGCTCGGACGAGCTGCGCGCACTGATCGCCCCGCTGCTGGCCGCCACCGGCCGGACCACCTCGGCGCAGGTGGTGACCCGCCCGTACCTGGACTCGATGCTCGCCTACACGGGCTGCCGCGACGTGGCCTCCTGCCTGCGGACGGGCAGTCAGGCCTTTGCGGCGGGCTCGCACTTCTTCGACGCGTTCCTCCCCGAGCAGGGGGTCGGCGAGCTGCTCCGGTTCGCCGCGCAGCGCGGCCCGGCCGCCGGTGTGCTGTCCTTCACCGCGCTGGGCGGCGCCGTCAACCGGGTGCCCGCCGACGCCACCGCCTTCGTCCACCGGGGCTCGGTGCTGCTCAGCCAGTACTTCGCGGGCCGGCCCGCCGACCTCGATCCCGCGCCCCTGACCCGCTGGGTGGCCGACGCGCACCGCACCATGGCGCCGTACTCCAACGGGCACGCCTACCAGAACTACCGCGACCCCGGCCTGGCCGACTGGCGCACCGCCTACTACGGCACCAACCTGCCCCGGCTGGAGCGGGCCAAGGCGGCCTACGACCCCGACCGGGTCTTCGACTTCCCGCAGGCGCTCTGACCGGCCGGTACAGCCCGGCCGGTCAGAGCAGTGTCGCTACCAGGCGTAGTCCTCCGGCGCGGTCCGATGGCCCGGGAAGATCTCGTCCAGCCGGTCCAGGGTCTTCTGATCCAGCGTCACGTCCAGCGCCCGGACCGCCGCGTTCAGCTGGTCCAGGGTGCGCGGGCCAACGATCGGGGCGGTCACCGCCGGGCGGGAGAGCAGCCAGGCGAGCGCGATGTCGCCCGGCTCCTGGCCGAGTTCGGCCGCCAGGTCCTCGTACGCCTGGATCTGTTCGCGCTTGGCCGCCACCGCTTCGGCGGCCCGGCCCTCCAGCCGGCGCAGGCCCTCGCGCTCCTTGCGCAGCACGCCGCCGAGGATGCCGCCGTGCAGCGGGGACCACGGGATCAGGCCGAGGCCGTAGTGCTGCGCGGCCGGGACGACCTCCAGCTCGACGGTGCGCTCCAGCAGGTTGTAGATCGACTGCTCGCTGACCAGGCCGAGGAAGTTCCGTGCCTTGGCGCTCTCCTGAGCCTGCGCCAGGTGCCAGCCGGCGAAGTTGCTGGAGCCGACGTAGATGATCTTGCCCTGGGCGACCAGCACCTCCATCGCCTGCCAGATCTCCTCCCACGGCGTCGCCCGGTCGACGTGGTGCATCTGGTACAGGTCGATGTAGTCGGTGTTCAACCGCTTCAGGCTGGCGTCCACGGCCCGGCGGATGTTGAGCGCGGAGAGCTTGCCCTGGTTGGGCCACTCCCCCATGTCGCCGTACAGCTTGGTGGCCAGCACGGTCTTCTCCCGGCGGCCACCGCCCTGGGCGAACCAGCTGCCGAGGATCTCCTCGGTCCGGCCCTTGTTCTCACCCCAGCCGTAGACGTTGGCGGTGTCGAAGAAGTTGACGCCCAGCTCGTGGGCGGCGTCCATGATCACGTGGGCGTCCGGCTCCGTGGTGTGCGGGCCGAAGTTCATGGTGCCGAGGCAGAGTCGGGACACGGACAGGCCGGTGCGGCCGAGGTGGGTGAACTCCATACCGGTCACCCTCACCCGGCCGCCGCCGGTCTGTCCAGCTTTCTTCCCGACGGACGATCAATTCCCTCAGGCCGTACGGCGGAACAGCGCCAGGTACATCGCGTCGGTGCCGTGCAGGTGCGGCCAGAGCTGGACGTCCGGGCCCTCGCCGAGACCGGGCAGGCCGGGCAGCAGCGGGCGGGCGTCGATCCACTCCAGACCGGGGGTGTCGCGCAGCACGTCGTCCACCACCGCGCGGGTCTCGGCCAGGTGCGGCGAGCAGGTCGCGTAGCCGACCACGCCGCCGATCCGGGTGGCCCGGATCGCGCCGCGCAGCAGGTCGCGCTGGAGCGGGCCGAAGCCGGCCAGGTCCTCGGGACGGCGGCGCCAGCGGGCCTCCGGACGGCGGCGCAGCGCGCCGAGACCGGAGCAGGGCACGTCCACCAGCGTCCGGTCGAAGGTGCCGTCGGCCCAGGCGGGCTTGGTGCCGTCGGCCGTGATCACCGTGTACGGACCCGGGTTGCCGTCCAGCGCGCGGGCCACCAGGCGGGCCCGGTGCGGCTGCTTCTCCGAGGCGACCAGCGCGGCGCCCCGCTCGGCGGCCAGCGCCGCGAGCAGCGCGGCCTTGCCGCCGGGCCCGGCACAGCCGTCCAGCCAGAGCCGGTCCCGGCCCTCGACCGGCGCGGCGGCCAGCGCGAGCGCGACCAGCTGGCTGCCCTCGTCCTGCACCCCGGCCCGGTTCTCCTTGACCGCCTCGATCCCGCCGGGCTCGCCGCCCTCGGCCAGCCGGACGGCGTACGGCGACCACCGGCCGGGCTCCGACTCCGGCCTGGCGTCCAGCAGTTCGGCCGCCGTGGAGCGACCGGGGCGGGCCACCAGGGTCACCTCGGGGCGTTCGTTGTCGGCCCGCAGCAGGTCCTCCAGCGCGGCGCGCCCCGAGGCGTCGGGCTGCCAGCGGCCGAGCGAGTCCCAGAGCGAGGAGACCACCCAGCGCGGGTGCGAGTGCACCACCGCGAGGTGGTCCTCGGCGTCCTGCTCGTACGGCGGGGCGACCTGGGCCAGCCAGGTGTCCAGGTCCTGCGCGCTGATCTTGCGCAGCACCGCGTTGACGAACTTGGCCCGGCCGTCACCGAGCACCACCCGGGCCAGCTCCACCGTGGCGGAGACCGCCGCATGGGTCGGGATCCGGGTGGTCAGCAGTTGGTGCGCGCCGAGCGAGAGCACGTCCAGCACCGGCGGGTCCACCTCGCGCAGCGGCCGGTCGATGCAGGCCGCGATGATCGCGTCGTAGCTGCCCTGGAGCCGCAGCGTGCCGTACACCAGCTCGGTGGCCAGCGCCGCGTCCCGGCGGTCCATCCCCTTCTGCTCCGCCTCGCGCAGCAGCGAGGGCAGGATCAGGTTGGCGTACGCGTCGCGCTCGTCGACCGCCCGCAGCGCGCGGAACGCGACGATCCGGGCCGGGTCCTTCTTCGGGCGGCGGTGCGGACGCGCGGGGCGCTTGCTGTCGGACGCGGGCTTGCTGCCGGGAGTGCTCATGCGGTGCCTCTGGTGCCTCGGAATGTGCTGCGGATTCAGACCGTAAGTGTAGGACCGGTCGGGTCCAGAGATTACTGTCCGAGCAGCTCGCCGGGCTCGATCCGGACGCCCCGGGCCCAATCCGCCGCCCGCATCGGCTTCTTGCCCTGCGGCTGCACCTCGCCGAGCTCGATCTCGTGGCTGCCGGTGCCGACCCGGACGCTGTTCTTGCCGACCACGGCCAGCTCGCCCGGCGGCAGCTCGGCGCTGTCGGTGACCAGCTTCACCGGTCCTGAGAGCTTGAGCCGCTCGCCCCGGAAGGTGGTCCAGGCCCCCGGCGCGGGCGCGCAGCCGCGAACCAGCCGGTCGACCCGCAGCGCGGGGTGGGCCCACTCGATCCGGGCGTCCTCGACATTGATCTTCGGCGCCAGGGTGATGCCGTCGGCGGGCTGCGGGACGGCCTGCAGCGCACCGTCCTCGATCCCGTCCATGGTCGCCACCAGCAGGCGCGAGCCCGCCTGCGCGAGCCGCCCGAGCAGCTCGCCGCTGGTGTCGCTCGGCCGGATCTCCTCGGTCAGGATGCCGTACACAGGACCGGAGTCCAGGCCCTGCTCGATCAGGAAGGTCGAGGCACCCGTCACCTCGTCACCGGCCAGCACCGCGTGCTGCACCGGCGCCGCACCGCGCCAGGCGGGCAGCAGCGAGAAGTGCAGGTTCACCCAGCCGTGCTTCGGGATCTCCAGTGCACCCGGACGGATCAGCGCGCCGTACGCCACCACCGGGCAGCAGTCCGGGGCGAGCTCGGTCAGCCGGGCCATGAAGTCGGGGTCGCTCGGCTTGGCCGGCTTGAGCACCTCGATCCCGGCCGCCTCGGCCCGCTGCGCGACCGGGCTGGCCACCAGCTTGCGGCCCCGGCCGGAGATCGCGTCGGGGCGGGTGACCACCGCCACCACCTCGTGCCGCTCCGAGGCGATCAGGGCGTCCAGGGCGGGAACGGCGACCTCGGGGGTGCCGGCGAAGACGAGGCGCATGGGGGCGGGGCCTTTCGGTGAATCTGAGCGGGTGTCAGGGGCGAGGTCAGCGGGCCGAGCCGAAGGTGGAGTGCGGGGAGAGCCTCACCACCGGCGGCTCGCCCCACTCCGCCTCCCGGATCGCCTTCAGCGCGGCCTTGCGCTGCTCGCGGTCCAGCCGGTCGATGAAGATGATGCCGTCCAGGTGGTCGGTCTCGTGCTGGATGCAGCGGGCCAGCAACTGGGTGCCCTCGACGGTCACCGGCTCCCCGTGCATGTTGACCCCCTTGGCCACCACGCCGAACGCCCGCTTGGTGTCGTACCGCAGACCGGGCAGCGAGAGACAGCCCTCGGGGCCGTCCTGCTCCTCCTCGCTGAGCGACAGGTCCGGGTTGATCAGATGCCCGACCACCCCGTCCACGTGGTACGTGAACACCCGGAGCGAGACGCCCAGTTGAGGCGCCGCCAGGCCCGCGCCGGGCGCGTCCAGCATGGTCTCGGTGAGATCCTTCACCAGGCGCCGCAGCTCCTTGTCGAAGGTGGTCACCGGCCGGGCCGTGGCCCGCAGCACCGGGTCACCGAACATCCGGATCGGCTGGATCGCCATACCGCGGGTCTCCTGAGGGTCGATCGACAACGGCCGGAGCCCAGTCTATGCAATGCCACCTGGCCGTTCGGCCCGGGTTCTGGCATATCCCGTCTGCTCCTTGCGCGTGACCAGGCGCTCACTCGGGCGTTGGTCAAGTGGGATTGACCGGGCCGTACGACGGCCCGGGCCGGAAACACGTAGGGAAAGGTGGCACCAGAGGCCATGGCCGAGCAGATCAACCACGACGCCCGGGCGCGGGCCAGCCTGCACCTGCTGGTGCGGGACATCGAACGGGTACGGCGCCAGGTCGACGCCCTCCGCACCCTCACCGCCCAGCTGGGCAACGTCTACCGCCCACGACGGCCCAGCACCTCGGCCGGCTTCGTGGTCTACGGCCGGGCCCCCGCCCCCACCGTCCGGCTCGCCCAGGAACTCCGGGAGAGCGTCGAGACCCTGGTCGCGGCAGCCGTCGAGTTCGACCGGGCGCTCGGCTTCTCCTGGGACTCGGTCGGCTCCGCCCTCGGCGTCACCAAGCAGGCCGTCCACCGCCGCTACGGCATGCGCCGCCCCAGCGGCGAACTCCTCACCACCGGGCTCCCGTCCCAGACCCGCCCCGAACCCGAGGACGAACTCCCGCCCCTCACCCGCACCATCCCCCCCGCCCGCCAACCCGAACGCCCCAGCCTCCCCCTCCGCACCTGAGGCAACGGCTCAGCCAGGCAGCACCAGGGGCTCAGGGCCCTGCGCTCAGCCGCCTACGGCCCAGGGGCTCGGGGAACTGCGACGCCGACCCCTCGTACGTGATCGCTACGTAAGTGGTCAGGCAC
>NZ_LMCT01000012.1:0-28796 GCF_001424875.1 Kitasatospora sp. Root107
AGATGCCCTTCGTGCGCAGCTCCGGGTCGGTGACGGCGAGCACCGTGTAGAACTCCGAGACACCCGCGTTGGTGATCCAGCGCTTCACGCCGTTGAGGACCCAGAAGTCACCGTCGCGCACCGCGCGGGTCTTCATGCCCGCCGCGTCCGAACCCGCGTCCGGCTCGGAGAGGCAGTACGAGAACATGCCCTCGCCGCGGGCCAGCGCGCCCAGGTACTTCGCCTTCAGCTCCTCCGAGCCGGACAGCTGCACCGGCAGYGAACCCAGCTTGTTGACSGCCGGGATCAGCGAGGACGAGGCGCACACCCGCGCGATCTCCTCGATCACGATCACGGTCGCCAGCGCGTCCGCACCCGCACCGCCGTACACCTCCGGCACGTGCACCGCATGCAGGTCGTTGGCCTGSAGCGCGTCCAGCGCCTCCTGCGGGAACCGGCCCTGCTCGTCCACCTCCGCCGCGAACGGAGCGATCTTCGCCTCCGCCAGCGACCGCACCGCCTCCCGGAGCATCTCGTGCTCCTCGGAAAGCCGGAAGAGATCGAAATCAGCCCCGGAGTTGCCCGCCATGTGCCTCGCCCCTTGAATTCGGACCACGTTAGTTACCGTTAAGTAAGCGTAATTCTAGGCTCGCGCCCTGCCTACCCCGTACGTGACATGCGTGACACCGACTCATCACACCGGCTCGTCACACCGGCTCGTCACACCGGCTCAGCGGACGTTCTCGTCCAGCGTGTCGCCGGTGCCGGGGTGCTGGGCCAGGTACTCGAGCACCCCGTCGTTGCGGACCGCCTCCCAGAGCTGCTTGGCCACCCGCTGGTCGAGGTAGACCACCGACTGGCCGCCCTCGTCGCCGAAGCCGCCGAACGGCGCATTCATGAACCGCACTCCGTCGCCGCGCAGCCCGCGCAGGCTCCAGGCCAGGTCGTAGAGGTCGGTGTTGCTCAGCTTGTCGTCCACGCTGACCACCTCGCCGACCGAGCCGAGCAGGCCGGTCAGCTTGCCGGGGTTGCCCAGGGTGCCGGAGCTGAGGGTCTGCTGCATCAGGGCGCGCAGGAAGTTCTGTTGACGCTTCGTCCGGTCCAGGTCGCCGTTGGGCAGTCCGTACCGCTCCCGGACGTAGAGCAGCGCGGTCGCCCCGTCCATGTGCTGGGTGCCGGCCGCCCAGTGCCTGGCCTCGCCCTTGCCCTCGATCTCCTTCGGGATGGTGATGTCCACCCCGCCGACCGCGTCGGTGAGGGACCGGAAGCCGTTCCAGTCCACCACCGCCAGGTGGTCGATCGGGATGCCCGTCAGGTCCTGGATGGTGCGCACCATCAGGGCCGGGCCGCCGAACGAGTACGCCGCGTTGAGCTTGGCCTTGCCGTGGCCGGGCACGTCCACCCAGGTGTCCCGGGCCAGCGAGATCACCGAGGCGTTCTTCCGGTCCGCCGACAGGTGCAGCAGCATCATGGTGTCGCTGCGGGCCGCCCCCGCCTGCCAGACCGGGGCCTTGGCGGGGGCGCCCGGGTCGGTCCTGGCGTCCAGGCCGACCAGCAGGAAGGTCACCCCGGCGTTGGGCACCGGCTTCGGCCGCTCCGACTCGGCGAGACTGGGCAGCGCGCCCGGGATCCGGGCCACCGAGGAGGCGTAGTGGTCGGCCGTCCAGTACAGCGCTCCCGCGCAGCCGCCGGTGATCAGCAGCACCGTCAGCAGGACGCCCAGCAACAGCCTGCGGCCCCGCCGCCGGGACCTGGGCGGGGCCTCAGGCTGCTCGGTGTCCCCGGCCTGCTCGGGCCGGTCGGACCGGTCGGCGAAGATGCTCAGTCCGGCGGAGTCCGCCCCGTCCTCGGTGCTCATGCGGGCATTGTCCGGTCGAGCCGCCGCGCACCGGGCCGGAACCGGTACGAGGAGGGTGAAGTCGTTACCTCTCGGCCATGGCTACTCGGCGCGGCCGCCGCCGGATAGCATCGGTCCCTGCCCGACCGAGCAGATCTGAACCAAAGGGGAAGCGCGTGACCCTCCGCATTACGGTGATCGGCACCGGATACCTCGGTGCTACGCATGCCGCGTGCATGGCGGAGCTCGGTTTCGAGGTGCTCGGCCTGGACATCGATCCGGAGAAGATCGCCACGCTGGCCGCCGGGAAGATCCCGATGTACGAGCCCGACCTGGCCGAGCTGCTGGTCAAGCACGTACCCGGCCACCCCGGCTCGTCCGGCCGGCTCCGCTTCACCACCTCGTACGAGGAGGTCGCGGACTTCGGTGACGTGCACTTCATCTGCACCAACACCCCGCAGAAGAAGGGTGAGTTCGCCGCCGACATGTCCTATGTCGACGCCGCGCTGGACTCGCTCGCCCCGCACCTCAAGCGCCCCACCCTGGTGGTCGGCAAGTCCACCGTGCCGGTCGGCAGCGCCAACCGACTCGCCGTCAGGCTGGCCGAGCTGGCCCCGGTCGGCGCGGCCGCCGAGCTGGCCTGGAACCCGGAGTTCCTCCGCGAGGGCTTCGCCGTCGGCGACACCCTGCACCCCGACCGGCTGGTGGTCGGCGTCCGCAGCGAGCGGGCCGAGGCGCTGCTCCGCGAGGTGTACGCGACGCCGGTCTCCGAGGGCGTGCCGTTCGTGGTGACCGACTTCCCCACCGCGGAGCTGGTCAAGGCCGCGGCCAACTCCTTCCTGGCCACCAAGATCTCGTTCATCAACGCGATGGCCGAGGTGTGCGAGAGCGCCGGCGCGGACGTGGTCCAGCTCAGCAAGGCGCTCTCCTTCGACGAGCGGATCGGCGGCAAGTTCCTCAACGCCGGGGTCGGCTTCGGCGGCGGCTGCCTGCCCAAGGACATCCGGGCCTTCATGGCCCGGGCCGGGGAGCTGGGCGCCGACCAGGCGCTGACCTTCCTGCGCGAGGTCGACTCGATCAACATGCGCCGCCGGTCCCGGATGGTCGAGCTGGCCCGCGAGCAGTGCGGCGGCGGCTTCCTCGGCCGCCGGGTCGCCGTGCTCGGCGCCGCCTTCAAGCCCAACTCCGACGACATCCGGGACTCCCCCGCGCTCAACGTCGCCGCGCAGATCCAGCTCCAGGGCGCCCAGGTCTCGGTCTACGACCCCAAGGCGATGGACAACGCCCGCAAGATGTTCCCCAGCCTCAGCTACGCCGACTCCGCACTGGAGGCGGCCGAGGGCGCCCACGTCGTCCTACACCTGACCGAGTGGCAGGAGTTCCGCGACCTCGACCCGACCGTCCTGGGCGGCGTGGTCGCCGAGCGCCGGATACTGGACGGCCGGAACATCCTGGACGACGCCAAGTGGCGCGCGGCCGGCTGGCACTACCGCGCGATGGGCCGCCCGACGGTGGAATAGTCGCTGTCCGCCGGGGAGTTGCAGCGGGTATGAGCGACGACGCGGTGGTGCGGAAGATCCTGCTGGAGAGCGGCGACACCTGGGCGGTGGTCGGGCTTTCCAACAACACCGCCCGGGCCGCGTACGGGGTGGCCCGGGTGCTGCAGCGGGCGGGCAAGCGGGTCGTGCCGGTGCATCCCAAGGCCGAGACGGTGCTCGGCGAGCCGGGCTACGCCTCCCTCGCGGACATCCCGTTCGCGGTGGACGTGGTGGATGTCTTCGTGAACTCCTCGCTGGCCGGGGCGGTCGCCGACGAAGCGGTCGCCAAGGGCGCGAAGGCGGTCTGGTTCCAGCTCGATGTGATCGACCAGGAGGCGTACGCCCGCACCACGGCGGCCGGCCTCGACATGGTGATGAACCGCTGCCCGGCGATCGAGCTGCCGCTCCTCTGAGCTGCCGCCCAGCCAGGCACTATCCAGCGGCTCGGGGAACTGCGAGGAGATCTGGCGCCGGGGTCACTGCGAAAGTGCCTGACCCTTTACGTACAAGATCACCTTGCACAGGTCGGCGTCGCAGTTCCCCGAGCCCCTGGCTACCGCACCTTGGCGCGAAGGTGGTCCAGGACCAGGGGGTCGATGTACCCGGGGACGAGGCGGCCCTCGAGGTTCTCGACGCCGGCCCAGCGGTCCAGGGTTGAGTGGCCGGCGGCGGTCAACAAGCCGGTGACCTCGATGGCCAGCTCTCCGGTGAGCTCCAGCAGAGTGGCCGGGTCCGGGATGCCGAAGAGGGTCTCGTGGATGACCAGCAGGCGGGCCAGTTCGGTGACCGGGTCGGGGTGGTCGTCCACCCGGAGGTCGTGGGAGGTGTCGCTGAGGCCGCCGTAGCCGGCGCCCCGGTCGGCGATGTACAGGGCGGCGCTCTGCCGGCCCCGGCTGTCGCCACCCGCTGCGTCACCGGCCGCCAGGGTAACCACCAGCCGCTCCGCGAAGGGGAGTTCGGCGCCGCCGAGCCACGCCGACTCCATCGCCTCGACCACCTCGGGCCCGGTCAGGATGTTGCCCTGGATCGCGTAACCGGGGCCCGCGACGCCGCCTGCCCAGTCCAGGCAGTCCGCCCCGGTCCAGGTCACGCCGTCGCCGGAGGTGCCGACCAGGCCGAGCTGGCGGTCGGCCCGGCCCGGGTCGGCGGCGGTCAGTCCGGTCACCACGTCGGCGGGGGCGACGCCGGTCCGGAGCAGGGTGAGGCCCTGCGGCCGGTAGGCGAAGTTGGCCATCGCCTGGGTGGCCAGCGCACCGACCTCCGCCTCGGCGGCCGGGACGACCGCGCCTGCGGCGAGGAACTTGCTGGCCACCGCGACACCGACGGCGCTGCCCGAGCGGGCCACTATGGAGAAGGTCACGCCGACGGACGATAGCCGTTCGTCGCGTCCATGCCTAGAGAGCGCCCGGGGAGTGCCTAGAGAGTGACGATCGACGGACGCCGGACGGCCCGGAGGTCACGGGCCACCGCCTCCGCGTCCCGCAGCACCCGCACCGCGTTGTGCCAGGTGAGCTTCGCCAGATCGGTCTCCGACCAGCCCCGGCCGAGCAGTTCGGCGATCAGGTGCGGGTAGCCGGCCACGTCGTCCAGGCCGGCCGGGGTGAAGGCGGTGCCGTCGAAGTCGCCGCCGATCCCGAGGTGGTCGATCCCGGCCACCTGCCGCATGTGGTCCAGGTGGTCGGCGACGGTGGCAACGGTGGCGACCGGGCGGGGGTGGGCGGCCTCGAAGGCGCGCTGACAGACCATCGCCTCGGGGGTGGTCTCCAGCGGGTGGAAGCCGTGCGCCCGCATGTTCTGGTCGGCGTCCACGGTCCACTCGATCGCGGCGGGCAGGATGAACTTGGGCACGAAGGTGACCATCGCGACGCCCCCGTTGGCGGGCAGTTGGGCCAGCACGTCGTCGGGGATGTTGCGCGGGTGGTCGCAGACCGCCCGGGCCGAGGAGTGCGAGAAGATCACCGGCGCCTCGGTGATCCGCAGGGCGTCCCGCATGGTGTCGGCGGAGACGTGCGAGAGGTCGACCAGCATGCCGAGCCGGTTCATCTCCCCCACCACCTCCTCGCCGAAGGCGGTCAGGCCGCCGTGCTCGGGCTTGTCGGTGGCCGAGTCGGCCCAGGGCACGTTGTCGTTGTGGGTGAGTGTCAGATAGCGGACGCCGAGCTCGTGGAGCACTCGCAGGGTGGCCATCGAGGAGTTGATCGAGTGTCCGCCCTCGGCGCCCATCAGCGAGGCGATCCGGCCCTCGCGCCGCGCCGTCTCCATATCGTCGGCAGTGAGCGCGAGCCACAGGTGGTCCGGGTAGCGCTCGGTCAGCGTCCGGACGAAGTCGATCTGCTCCAGGGTGGCGCTGACCGCCTGGTCACCCGCGTAGTCGGAGCGCACGTACACCGACCAGAACTGCGCGCCGACCCCGCCCGCCCGCAGGCGGCCGAAGTCGGTGTGCAGTCGGGATCGCTGATCGGCCGTCAGGTCGATCGCGTCCAGGTCGTACCCCGCCTGGGCGCGCATCGCCCACGGCAGGTCGTTGTGACCGTCCACCACGGGTGCGGTTCGGAGAAGCTCACGGGCTCGGGCCAGCAGGTCGGTAGTCATACCAACAGTTCTACCGCCTCTGTTAACCAGAGGTTAGTTCTTCGCCGCCGCCCTGGGCCGGTCCGCTCACTCTGCTGGACGCTGCGAGGCACAGCGGAACCCTCCACCCACCCGGGAGCGACCCCATGAAGTCAGCGACACCCTGGAAGGCCGTGATCGGCGGCTCGGTCGGCAATCTGGTCGAGTGGTACGACTGGTTCGTCTATGCCAGCTTCGCCACCTACTTCGCCTCGGCGTTCTTCCCGCACGGCAACCCGACCGCCCAACTCCTCAACACCGCAGGCATCTTCGCGGTCGGCTTCTTCATGCGACCGGTCGGCGGCTGGCTGCTCGGCCGGTACGCGGACCGGCGCGGCCGGAAGGCCGCGCTCACCCTGACCGTGTCGCTGATGTCGGTCAGCGCCCTGCTGATCGCCGTCGCCCCGACCTACGAGCAGGTCGGCTACGCGGGCGCGGTCGTCCTGCTGGTCGCCCGGCTGCTCCAGGGCCTGTCGGTCGGCGGCGAGTACGCGGCCAGCGCCACCTATCTGACCGAGGCGTCGCAGCCGGGCCGCCGAGGGTTCGTCTCCAGCTTCCAGTACGTGTCGATGACCTTCGGTCAACTGCTGGGCCTGGGCTTGCAGATCACCCTCCAGCACACCATGTCGCCGGCGGACCTGCATTCCTACGGCTGGCGGATCCCGTTCATCGCCGGGGCGCTCGGTGCGGCGGTGGTGTTCTGGCTGCGGCGCAACCTGGTGGAGACCGAGGCGTACGCCGAGAGCGAGGGGTCCGCAGAACGGGGCACGCTGCGTCGACTGCTCGCCCACAAGCGGGAGTTCGCCCTGGTGATGGCGCTGACCATGGGCGGCACGGTGGCGTACTACACCTACACCACCTACCTGACCAAGTACCTCTCCAACACCGCCGGGCTGAGCAAGAACGACGCCGCCCTGGTCAGCTTCTGCGCGCTGACCGTCTTCATGCTGCTGCAGCCGCTGGCCGGTTCGCTCTCCGACCGGATCGGCCGCCGGCCGCTGCTGATCACCTTCGGGGTCGGCGCCACCTTCGGCACGGTCCCGCTGATGACCACGCTCTCGCACACCGGGAGCTTCGGCGGGGCGCTCCTGCTCGCGGTGGCCGCGCTGGTCATCGTCACCGGCTACACCTCGATCAACGCCGTGGTGAAGGCCGAGCTGTTCCCGACCCAGATCCGGGCGCTCGGGGTGGCGCTGCCGTACGCGCTGGCCAACGCGCTGTTCGGCGGCACGGCCGAGTACGTGGCGCTCTGGTTCAAGGACGCGGGCATCGAGTCGGGCTACTACTGGTACGTCTCCTCGCTGGCGGCGGTCTCCCTGGTGGTCTACCTGACGATGCGTGAGACCCGGGACAACGCACTCACCGAGGGCACCCGACCGGCCACCAAGACGGCGGTCCCCGCCTAGGCTGTCGCTCATGCGCGTGCTTCTGGTCGAGGACGACGACCGTCTCGCGGCCGCCCTGATCCCGGCGCTCGCCCGGCACGGCCACCAGGTGGTCCGGGCCGGGCGGGCGGACGACGCCTTCCGGCTCAAGGACACCTGCGAGTTCGTCCTGCTCGACCTGGGCCTGCCCGACCTGGACGGTCTCGAACTGCTGCGCCGGCTACGCCGGGTGTCCACCGTGCCGGTGATCGTGCTGACCGCCAGGACCGAGGAGCGGGACATCCTGCGCGGCCTGCGCTCGGGCGCCGACGACTACCTGGCGAAGCCGTTCCGGACCGCCGAACTGGCCGCCAGGATGGCCGCCGTGGTGCGGCGCGGCACCCGTCCGCTGGCCGTCGCCGGGCGGGTGGTGCAGATCGGCGACGTCCTGATCGACCTGGAGACCCGGCGGGTCACCGTGGCCGGGGAGCCGGTGGTCCTGACCCGCCGGGAGTTCGACGTGCTGGCCGTGCTCGCCCGCGAGCCCGGCACGGTGCGCGGGCGGGAGGAGATCCTGGACGAACTCTGGGGCGACGTCCAGCTGTCGGCCTCCCGCTCGCTGGACGTGCACATCGCCGGCATCCGCTCCAAGACCGGCCGCCCGCAGCTGGTCGAGACGCTCCGGGCCACCGGCTACCGGCTGGCCGCCCGCTGATGCAGCGTCGGCTGCTGGTGGTCCAACTCCTGCTGATCGGCTGCCTGGTGGCGGCGCTGGCGGTACCGCTCGCGCTGGCGTACTCCTCGCACCGGACCGGCCAGCTGCTGCTCGCCCGCCGGGCGGACGCCACCCGGTTCGCCGAGCTGACCGACCGGGCCCTGCGCGAGGGCGGCCCGTCCGGCCTGCCGGCGGAGGTCACCCGGTACGCGGAGCTGTACGGCACGGCGGTGGAGATCCGGGACCGGGACGGGCGGCTGATCGCGGGCACCCCGGTCGGCGGGGACCGGGCGACCGGGCGGGCGCTGTCCGGCCGGACCACGGACGGGCTGCCGCTGCTCACCCCGTTCGGCCCGGCCTCGGTGCTGGTCGCCGAACCGGCCGGGCGGGACGACCAGGTGTCCGGGGTGGTGGTGCTCCGGGTCTCCACGGCGGCGGCCCGCCGCTCGGTGGCCGTGGTCTGGGCCGCGCTCGCGGTCGGCGCGGTGCTGGCGCTGCTCTGCTCGCTGATCGCCGCCCGGCGGCTGACCGCCTGGGTCCTGCGGCCGGTCGGCGAACTCGATCGCACCACCCGGGAGATCGCCGAGGGACGGCTCGGCGCCAGGATCGGCACCGTACGCGGCCCGGTCGAACTGCGCCGCCTGGAAGAGCGGTTCAACGCCATGGCGGAGGCCATCTCGGTCGCCGTGGAACGCCAGCGCGCCTTCGTCGCGGACGCCTCGCACGAGCTGCGTACCCCGCTCACCGTGCTCTCGCTGCGGCTGGAGAACCTGGAGCCGTTCCTGACCGCCGAGGGCCACCCTGGGTACCAGCAGACGCTGGCCGAACTCGACCGGCTGGAAGCCCTGTTGGAGGACCTGCTGACGCTCGCCCGGGTGGAGGCGGACGCCGGGCTGCCGGAGACCCTGTCGGCCGGCCGGCTGCTCGCCCGGCTGACCGGCTGGCAGGAGCTGTACACCGCCAAGGGCCTGACCCTCACCGTGCACGTCACTGACGGACCGCCGCTGCCCGCCGCCGTGGCCCGGATCGCCGACATCGCGCTCGACAACGCGGCGAAGTTCGTCCCGGCCGGCGGCCGGGTGGAGGTCTCACTGACCGGCCGGGTGCTGCGGGTCGCCGACGACGGCCCGGGGCTGGACGAGACCGGCCGCCGGGCCGCCCTCGGCCGGTTCTGGCGCGCGCCGGAGCAGCGCAACGTCACCGGGAGCGGCCTGGGGCTCGCCATCGCGGTCGAACTGGCCCGCAGCTGCGGGGGCACGCTCGCCCTGCTGGCGAACCAACCATCCGGCCTGGTGGTCGAGTTGAGGCTGAGTCAGTAGACCGCGCGGTAGTGCCGGGCCGCACCCAGGTGCAGCGGGACGGTGCCGGTGCCGATCGCGTACCGCTCGTCCAGCCGGCCGCCCGGCGCGTCCGGGGTCTGCAGGTGGTCCCGGCGACGGAACAGCACCTCGGTGACGGCCTGCACGATGTCCGGGTCGAGACCGGCGGCGCAGACCAGGTAGCTCGGGGTCCCGACGGTCGGGGTCGGCCCCGGCTGATGGTAGGCGCCGAGCGGGATCGAGACGCTCTCGTACACCGGCCCGTACGCGGTGCGCAGCGCGGCCGCCTGCGCCGCCAGCGGGACCAGCCGGACCGGCAGCAGCTCGGCCAGTTCGGTGATCGCCCGGGTGGGCACGCCACCGGACCAGAAGAACGCGTCCAGCTCCCCGGCCCGCAGCGCCGCCACCGACTCGGCCGGGCCCAGCAGTTGCGCCCCCACCGTGCTCAACCCGGCGGCGGTCAGCACCCGTTCGGCCACCACGGCGGTGCCGGACTCGGCGGCACCCAGCGAGTACCTGCGCCCCGCCAGGTCACCGACGGTCGACACCGGTCGGTCCGAAGGGACCACCAGGTGCAGGTAGTTGAGGTACAGCCGGGCAATCGCGGCAACCGTGACCGACCGGGTGAAGGTGCCGCGCCCGGCCACCGCGTCGGCCGCACTGTCGGCCAGGGTCAGCCCCAGCTCGGCCCCGCCCTCGCCGATCAGCCGGAGGTTGCGCACGCTCGCGGCCGTCGACAGGACCTCGACGGTGAGGCCGGGGTGGGCCTGCCCGATCTCCTCGGCCAGCCGCCGGCCGAAGGTCTGGTACGGCCCGCCCTCGGGGCCGGCCGCCAGCCGCAGCACGCCACGCGGCGCGGGCGCCGAACACCCCGTCAGCACCGCGGCGGCCCCCAGAGCGAGGGCCGCGCGGCGCGACAGCGGCATGGCGTACGTGCCTACTTGCCGAAGCCGAAGGAGCCGGCGCCCGCCGCCTTGGCGCGGAGCTTCTTGCCCTTCTCGGTGGCCTGGCTGTTCAGCTCGGCCTGGAACTCGGTCATCTTCTCGGTCAGCTCCGGGTCGAAGGCGGCCAGGATCCGGACCGCCAGCAGCCCGGCGTTGCGGGCCCCGGCGATCGAGACGGTGGCGACCGGCACCCCGGCGGGCATCTGAACGATCGACATCAGGCTGTCCATGCCGTCCAGGTAGCGCAGCGGGACCGGCACGCCGATCACCGGCAGCGGGGTGACCGAGGCGAGCATGCCCGGCAGGTGGGCGGCGCCGCCCGCGCCCGCGATGATCGCCTTCAGGCCCCGGGTGTGCGCCTGCTCGCCGTACGCGATCATCTCGCGCGGCATCCGGTGCGCGGACACCACGTCGACCTCGTACGGGATCTCGAACTCGTCGAGCGCCTGCGCGGCGGCCTCCATCACGGGCCAGTCGGAGTCGGAGCCCATCACGATGCCGATAACTGGCTGGGTCATTCGGTGATCGTCCCTCGCAGGTAGGCGGCCGCGTGGCGGGCGCGCTCGCGGACGTCGTCGAGGTCGTCCCCGAAGACGTTGACGTGGCCGACCTTGCGGCCGGGCTTCACGTCCTTTCCGTACATGTGGATCCGCAGGCCGGGGTCACGGGCCATGCAGTGCAGGTAGGCCCGGTACATGTCCGGGTAGTCGCCGCCGAGCACGTTGACCATCACAGTCCACTTGGCGCGCGGACGCGGGTCGCCGAGCGGAAGGTCGAGGACGGCCCGCAGGTGGTTCTCGAACTGCGACGTGACCGCGCCGTCCTGGGTCCAGTGGCCGGAGTTGTGCGGCCGCATCGCCAGCTCGTTGACCAGGATCCGGCCGTCCCGGGTCTGGAACAGCTCGACCGCCAGGTGGCCCGTGATGTCCAGCTCGCCGGCGATCCGCAGGGCCAGCTGCTGGGCCTCGTCGGAGAGCGCCGGGTCGAGCTCGGGTGCGGGGGCGGTGACCTCGGCGCAGACGCCGTTCTCCTGGAGGCTCTCCACCACCGGGTAGGCGACCGCCTGGCCGCTGGGCGAGCGGACCACGTTGGCGGCCAGCTCGCGGAGGAAGTCGACCTTCTCCTCGGCCAGCACCGGCACACCCGCCAGGAACGGGGCCTGCGCCTCGGCCTCGTCGCCGACGACCCAGACGCCCTTGCCGTCGTAGCCGCCGCGCACCGTCTTAAGCACGACCGGGTAGCCGTCGCCCTCCTCGGCGAACGCGGTCACGTCGGCCGGGTCGGCGACCAGCCGGTGCCGGGGGCAGGGCACGCCGATCGAGTCCAGCTTGGCCCGCATCACACCCTTGTCCTGGGCGTTGACCAGGGCCTCCGGGCCCGGGCGGACGGCGATGCCGTCCGCCTGCAGGGCGCGCAGGTGCTCGGTCGGCACGTGCTCGTGGTCGAAGGTGATCACGTCGCACCCGGCCGCGAAGCGGCGCAGGGTGTCGAGGTCCCGGTAGTCACCGAGCACCACGTCGGAGACCACCTGTGCGGCGGAGTCCTGAGGGGTGTCGGCGAGGAGCCGGAAGCGGATGCCCAGCGGGATGCCCGCCTGGTGCGCCATCCGGGCGAGCTGCCCGCCGCCGATCATGCCCACCACTGGAAAATTTGCATTGCCCGCGAAAGTCACGCTGCCCAGGATATCCGGGCCGGTGGGGGGTGGTGCACCAGCCGCCGCCGGCGGGGAGGCGGGGGTGGGCAGCGGCGGGGTGCCCGGCGGGAGCGAGTAGCCTGGTTGGCCGGGCCCGAAGCACACTGTCCGATCATGTGTTTGCGAAGCAGCCCATCGCGCTGCACCTGCGCGAGCACCGTTTCGTCGGCAAACACTGGAGATCCGCGGATGACGAGCATGACCGGCCCGAAGCCCTCGCTGGCGCAGAAGCTCCGGGGCATCTCCGGCGAGGCGCTCAAGTTCGGCCTGGTCGGCCTGAGCGGCGTGGTCGTCAACTTCGCGGTCTTCTGGATCTGCATCAACGGCCTCGGGCTGGCCACGCTGCGCTCCAACATCGCGGCGACCCTGGTGGCGATCGCCAGCAACTACCTCGGCTACCGGTACTGGCTCTACAAGGACCGCGACGCCAGCTCGCGCAAGCGGGAGATCACGCTCTTCCTGCTGTTCAGCGGCGCGGGCATGCTGATCGAGACCGGCATCCTCGGACTGTCGGAGTACGGGTTCGGCTTCGACAGCGACCTGCAGAAGTTCGCCGCCAAGACCCTCGGCCTGGGCATCGGCACGGTGTTCCGCTTCCTCTCCTACCGCACCTGGGTCTTCAAGGCGCTGCCCGAGCTGGCCGAGCCCGCCGCCGTCCCGGCGCCCGGCGCACCTGCCGTGGTCGTCGAGCAGCCGCAGTACGCGAAGTGACCTGACCCGGTCTCAGCTCTCCTCGTCCGCCCGGGTGAGGAAGAGCGCGAAGACCGGCGGCTGCAGTGAGAGCAGCTCCAGCCGCGCCCCGTCCGCCTCCGCCAGATCGCGGGCCACCGCGAGCCCGATGCCGGTGGAGTTGCGGCCGCTGACGGCCCGTTCGAAGACCCGGTTGCCCAGCTCGGTCGGTACCCCGGGGCCCTCGTCCTGCACCTCGACCACCACCGAGCGGCCGGACGGCCTGGCCCGGACGGTGACCGTCCCGGCGCCGTGCATCAGCGAGTTCTCGATCAGGGTCGCCAGCACCTGGGCCACCATCCCGGGCGTGCCCAGCACCCGCACGTCGCGCAGGCCCTCGACCCGCAGGGTGCGGCCGGTGCCGCGCATGGTCGGGCTCCACTCGGCCAGCTGCTGCTTGACCACCTCGTCCAGCTCGAAGAGCACCGCCGTGGGGCTGCGCGGGTCGCGCTGGTTGGTGAGCAGCCGCTGCACCACGTCGGTGAGCCGCTCCACCTGCTGGAGCGCGATGGTGGACTCCTCCTTCACGGTGTCCGGCTCGCTCGCCAGTGTGTTGATCTCCTCCAGCCGCATCGAGAGCGCGGTGAGCGGGGTGCGGAGCTGGTGCGAGGCGTCGGCGGAGAGCCGTCGCTCGGCGGACAGCATCCGGGCGATCCGCTCGGCGCTGGCGTCCAGCACCTCGGCCACCCGGTCCAGCTCCGGTACGCCGTACCGGCGGTCCCGCGGCCTCGGGTCACCGGAGCCGAGCCGCTCGGCGGTCTCCGCCAGGTCGACCAGCGGCCGGGCCAGCCGCTTGGCCTGCCAGACCGCCAGCGCCACCGCCGCCTGGACCGCCAGCAGCGCGACCACGCCGAGCAGCAGCAGCATGTTGGCGATCTCGTGGTCCACCCCGCGCCGGGACTGCACCACCGTGACCGTCTCGCCGTCGGCGCCGGACTCGGTGACGCTGAGCACCGGCGGCGCGGGCGGGGTGCCGATCGACAGCACCGGCTGTCCCGGCACCGCGATGGTGACGTAGCCGCCCTCGGGGAGCTGGGCGGTGAACTTCTCGCCGGTGATCGGCTCCTGCGCCGCGAGCCGGCTCTCCACCAGGCCGAGCACCCGGACGGCCTGGGCGTCCACCCGGGCGTCGGCGGCGTTGACGATGGACTGCTTCTCGACCAGGGCGATCGGGACGCAGAACACCACCACCATCACCAGGACCACGCCGAGCAGGGAGTTGATCATCCGGCGTTTCACGCGGGCTTGCCCCTGATCAGTTCTTCTCGAAGCGGAAGCCGACGCCGCGGACGGTGGAGATGTAGCGCGGGTTGGCCGCGTCGTCGCCGAGCTTCTTGCGCAGCCAGGAGATGTGCATGTCCAGCGTCTTGGTCGAGGTCCACCAGGTGGTGTCCCAGACCTGACGCATGATGTCCTCCCGGGTGACCACCCGTCCGGCGTCCCGGACCAGCACCCGGAGCAGCTCGAACTCCTTGGCGGAGAGGGTCAGCTCCTCCTCGCCCAGCCAGGCGCGGTGCGACTCGATGTCGATCTTCACGCCGTGCGCCCCGGTGGTCAGCTGGTCCACGTTGCCGCGCCGGAGCAGCGCCCGGACCCGGGCCAGCAGTTCGGCCAGCCGGAACGGCTTGGTGACGTAGTCGTCCGCCCCGGCGTCCAGGCCGACCACGGTGTCCACCTCGTCGGCCCGGGCGGTGAGCACCAGCACCGGACAGGTGCGGCCCTCGGCGCGGAGCCGGCGGGCCACCTCAAGGCCGTCCATCTCGGGCAGGCCGAGGTCGAGCACGATCAGGTCGACGTCCTCGGTGAGCCCGGCCGCGAGCGCCCCGGGGCCCTCCTCGCGGACGAGCACCTCGTAGCCCTCCCGTCGGAGCGCACGGGCCAGCGGTTCGGAGATCGCCGGGTCGTCCTCGGCCAGCAGCACACAGGTCATGTGGCAGATCGTAGTCCGAGTGCGACGCGACGTTGACGGGCTTGGACCGGCCGGTCCGGCCCGGCTGATGGGGCCTGTGAACTAGTTCACAGAGCGTGAGCGGAGCGGGCTCTCGGCCCTCCGGTGGGATTTTCGAACCGATCATGACATCAGCGAGAGATCTGGCGTGCATAGCTGTGATTTCAAGGATTTACTCCCGAAGGACCATGGATACAGGCAGTGTGACGGTGTTTCTCTTTACCCGGGCATTAGGTACATAGAGGGCCTTGTCCCCTGATAGTTCCTGAAAACGCGACGTAGAGTGTTCTGGTCCCTGCCCCGCCGCCACAAGGAACCCCCACTCATGGCGTCAACAACTCTGGACGTCGGCACTGCGCCGAACCCGACCAGCAGCGGCCCGACCTTCTTCGGACACCCCCGTGGACTGGCCACCCTCTTCATGACGGAGATGTGGGAGCGGTTCAGCTTCTACGGGATGCGCGCCCTGCTGGTGCTCTACATGGGCGCGAGCGTCGCGGACGGCGGCCTCGGGATGAAGGTCGCCACGGCGGCCGCCGTGTACAGCGTCTACAACGCCATGGTCTACCTGCTCGCCCTGCCCGGCGGCTGGATCGCCGACCGCTTCCTCGGCGCGCGCAAGACGGTCGCGATCGGCGGCGCGATCATCATGCTCGGCCACTTCGCGCTGGCGCTGCCGCCCGAGGCCACCTTCTTCGCCGGCCTGGGCCTGATCGCGATCGGCTCCGGCCTGCTCAAGGCCAACATCTCCACCATGGTCGGCCACCTCTACGACGGCCCCAACGACCCGCGCCGTGACGGTGGCTTCACCATCTTCTACATGGGCATCAACCTCGGTGCCTTCGTCGCCCCGCTGGTGATCGGCACCGTCGGGCAGAAGGTCGACTGGCACCTCGGCTTCGCGCTGGCCGGGGTCGGCATGGCGATCGGCCTGATCCAGTACCTGCTGGGCAGCCGTCACCTGAGCGCCCGCAGCAGCGTGGTGGCCGCGCCGATGTCCGAGGCCGAGAAGCGCGGCGTGCTCCGCAAGGCGCTGTTCTGGCTGACCCTGGCCGTGGTCTTCTACGGCGTGGTCGCGCTGACCACCGGTCTGAGCATCAACTGGATCATCTGGCCGCTCTCGATCGCCGGCATCGTGATCCCGGTGGTCTACTTCGCCCGGCTGCGCCGGGACAAGGACCTGAGCAGCGACGAGAAGTCCAAGATGAGCGGCTACATCTGGTTCTTCGTGGCCGCCGCCGTGTTCTGGATGATCTACGACCAGTCCGGCTCCACGCTGAACCTGTTCGCCCAGGACAACACCGCCTCCTCGCTGTTCGGGTTCGACTTCCCGTCCAGCTGGTTCCAGTCGCTCAACCCGCTCTACATCATGGCGCTGGCCCCGGTCTTCGCCTGGCTCTGGGTCTGGCTGGCCCGGCGTCGGCAGAACCCGTCCACCACGGTGAAGTTCGCCTTCGGCCTGCTGATGGTCGGCGGCTCGTTCCTGGTGATGATGCTGGCGATGGCTGCCGCCTCCGGTGGCACCAAGGTCACCCCGCTCTGGCTGGCCCTGGTCTACCTGATCCAGACCGTCGGCGAACTGACCCTCTCCCCGGTCGGACTCTCCGTCACCACCAAGCTGGCGCCCGCCAAGTACGCCAGCCAGATGATGGGCATCTGGTTCCTCGCCGTCACGGCGGGCGACTGCACCGCCTCGATCATCCAGCTGCTGGTCGGCGACTCCACCGGCAGCACCTGGTACTTCGCCTCCCAGGGGCTGCTGGCCGTCCTGGCCGGGGTGGCGCTGCTGATGTACCGCAAGAAGGTCGTGAAGCTGATGGGCGACGTGCACTGACGTCCGCTCAGCCCGGAGGGCCGGTACCCGTGATCACGGGTACCGGCCCTCCGGTGTGTGCTCAGACCTTGCGGACGCCGCCCTGCCAGACGGCCGCGGTGAGCGGGACACCCGGCCGGTAGGCCAGGTGCACGGCCGACGGTGCGTCCAGCAGCAGCAGGTCGGCCCGCGCGCCGGGGGCCACCAGGCCGACGTCGGTCCGGCGCAGCGCACGGGCGCCGCCGGCGGTGGCCGCGTACACCGCCTCGTCCGGGGTCATGCCCATCTCGCGGACCGCGACCGCGATGCAGAACGCCATCGAACTGGTGAAGCTGGAGCCCGGGTTGCAGTCGGTGGAGAGCGCGACGGTGACGCCCGCGTCCAGCAGGCGGCGCGCGTCCGGGTACTTCGCCCGGGTGGAGAACTCCGCGCCGGGGAGCAGCGTGGCGACGGTGTCGCCACCGGCCAGCGCGTCCACGTCGGCGTCGGTCAGGTGCGTGCAGTGGTCGGCCGAAGCCGCCCCCAGTTCGACCGCGAGCTGGACGCCCGGGCCGTGGTGCAGCTGGTTGGCGTGCACCCGGGGGATCAGCCCGCGCTTCGCCCCGGCGGTCAGGATCGCCCGGGCCTGGTCGCCGTCGAAGGCGCCCTGCTCGCAGAACACGTCCACCCAACGGGCGTGCGGGGCACAGGCGTCCAGCATCTCGCCGGTCACCAGGTCGACGTACGCCGCCGGGTCGTCCTTGAACTCCGGGGCCACCACGTGGGCGCCGAGGTAGGTGGTCTCCGGGGTGTGCGCGGCGGCGATCCGCAGGGCGCGGGCCTCGTCCTCGGTGGTCAGGCCGTAGCCGGACTTGCACTCGATGGTGGTGGTGCCCTGGCGGAGCGCCTCGCCGATGAAGCGGGTGAGGTTCGCCTCCAGCTCGGCGTCGGTGGCCGCACGGGTGGCGGCGACGGTGGTCCTGATGCCGCCGGCGGTGTAGGACTGGCCGCTCATCCGGGCGTTGAACTCGGCGGTGCGGTCACCGGCGAAGACCAGGTGGGCATGCGAGTCGACGAAGCCGGGGATCATCGCCCGGCCCTCGGCGTCGAAGCGGTCGTCGGCGGGCGGTGCGGCGGCGGCTGCGCCGACCCAGGCGATCCGGTCTCCGTCGATCACCACGGCGGCGTCGGTCAGGGGGGTGCCGGTGTTGGTGACCAGGGAACCGAGGTTGGTGATCAGCGTGCTCACGGGGGATGACCTTTCTACGGTCCAGGGGCTCGGGGAACTGCGAGGATGTCTGGCGCTTGGGTCACATGCGAAAGTGCCTGACCATGTACGTACGTTGAACGCTTCTGAGGTCGGCGTCGCCCACGCGGCGGAGCCGCACATCAGCGGAGCCCCGAGCCCCTGGTGGCGCCTGGCTGAGCGCCGTGCGAAAAGGCGTGTGCCCGAGAGGATCAGCCCCTCTCGGGCACACGCGTCGCAGTCTAGGACCGGAGGGCGGCGATTGTCGTGCTCAGGGCGGTCGCGACGTCCGGGACGAGTTGGTGCTGTCCGTCCTTGACGATGTGCCGGCCGCCGACCACCACGTGGCGGACGTCGGCGGCCGAGGCGGCGAAGACCGCCGTCTCGGCGCCGAGTGCGGGCGGCGGCCCGGCGGTACGGACCGAGTCGAGCGCCAGCACGGTGAAGTCGGCCAGTGCGCCGACCTCGATCCGGCCCGCCCCGGACCAGCCGAGGGAGGCGTGGCCGTCCTGGCTGCCCGCCCGGAGCAGGGCGTTTGCCGTCCAGTGGCCCCGGGTGCGGGTCCGCAGGCGTTCGTCCAGCTCCAGCGCCCTGGCCTCCTCGAACGGGTCGATCACCGCGTGGCTGTCGCTGCCGAGGGTGACCGGGCAGCCGACGCCGGCCAGCCGCCGGGCGGGCCCGATGCCGTCCGCGAGGTCCCGTTCGGTGGTGGGGCACATGCAGATGGTGGTCGAGGAGTCCGAGAGCAGCTGGATGTCCTCGTCCGTCAGGTGGGTGGCGTGCACCGCGGAGGTGCGCGGCCCGAGCACGCCGTGGTCGGCGAGCAGCCTGGTGGGGGTGACGCCGTGGGCGGTGAGGCAGGCGTCGTTCTCGGCGGTCTGCTCGGAGAGGTGGACGTGCAGCGGGGCCTCGGCCTGCGCGGCCCACTGCGCGACGGTGCTCAACTGCCCGGCGGGAACGGCCCGGACGGAGTGCACGGCGGCGCCGATCCGGGCGTGCTCGGTCGGCTTGAGGGCGCTGACCCGCTCCGCCCAGGCATCCGAGTCCCCGTCGCTGAACCGGAGTTGGGGCCTGGTCGGTTCCGCCCCGAAGCCGGAGGAGAGGTAGCAGGTGTCCAGCAGGGTGATCCGGATCCCGGCCCGGGCCGCCGCCTCGATCAGGGCGTGGCCCATCGCGTTCGGGTCGGCGTACCGGCTGCCGCCGGGGGCGTGGTGCAGGTAGTGGAACTCGCCCACGCTGGTGATCCCGGCGAGTGCCATCTCGGCGTAGACGGCGGTGGCCAGCGCCAGGTAGCTGTCCGGGTCGAGCGCACCGGCGAACCGGTACATGGTGTCCCGCCAGGTCCAGAAGGTGCCGGAGCCGACCTGGACGCTGCCCCGGAGCGCCCGGTGGAAGGCGTGCGAGTGAGCATTCGCCTGGCCGGGCAGCAGCAGCCCGGCCAGCCGGACCGCGCCGGACGGGCAGGGCCCGCTGTCCGGCGTGACCCGGGTGATCAGCCCGTCCGCCACCGCGATCTGCACGTCCCGCTCGACCACCGGGCCGTTGGCGTGCGGCAGCCAGGCGTGCTCGGCCCAGTAGGTGGTCACTGACACGCCAGATCCTCCAGGACGTCGGCGAGCGCGGTCACGCCGGCCAGGCAGTCGGCCTGCTCGGCGTACTCGGCCGGGGAGTGCGAGACCCCGCTCGGGTTACGTACGAACAGCATGGCGGTCGGGACGGCCGATGCGAGGATTCCGGCGTCGTGTCCTGCTCCGGTCGGCAGCACCGGCACGCCGCCGAGCCGCTTGGCGAGGCGGTCGCGCAACGGTCCGTCGAAGTCCACCACCGGGGTGTACGACTCGCGGGTCAGTTCGACCCGGACGCCGTCCCGCTCACCGCGCCGCAGTGCGGACTGCCGGATCTGCTCGACCAGTTCGGTCAGCACGGCCTCGTCGGCCGCCCGGGAGTCCAGCCAGCCGCGGATCAGCGAGGCGATCGCGTTGGTGCCGTTCGGCTCCACCGCGACCTTGCCGAAGGTGGCCAGCGCCCCGGCCAGTTCGGCCTGCTGCCGGGCCGACAGGACGGTGTCGGCGAAGGTCAGCATCGGGTCGCGGCGGTCCTCGATCCGGGTGGTCCCGGCGTGGTTGGCCTCGCCGTGGAAGTCGAACCGCCACCGGCCGTGCGGCCAGATCGCGCTGGCCACGCCGACCGGCTGGTCCTCCGTCAGGTAGCGGCCCTGCTCCACGTGCAGCTCGACGAAGGCGCCGATCCGGCGCAGCCGGTCGCCGTCCGCACCGATCGCGGCCGGGTCGTAGCCCGCCCGCTCCATCGCGTCGGGCAGCCGGACACCGTCGGCGTCGCGCAGCTCGTACGCGCTCTCGCGGGAGAGCACCCCGGCGCTGAGCCGGGAGCCGATGCAGGCCACCCCGAACCGGGCGCCCTCCTCGTCGCCGAAGTTGACGATCGCCAGCGGGCGGGCGAACTCCGTACCCCGGTCCCGGAGTTCGTCCAGCGCGGCGAAGGAGGAGACCACCCCGAGCGGGCCGTCGAAGGCACCGCCGTCCGGCACCGAGTCCAGGTGCGAGCCGGTGACGATCGCGCCCTCTGCGGTCGGATCGCCCAGCCAGGCCCACTGGTTGCCGTTGCGGTCCAGCTCGTACGTCAGGCCCCGATTGGTGGCCTGCTGCTCGAACCAGGCCCGGCACTCGGCGTCGGCCGAGTTCCAGGCATGCCGGCGGTAGCCCCCGGAGGAGGAGCGGCCCACGGGGAGCAGCTCCGCCCACATCGCTTCGAAGGTCACAGCTCACCCATCGGAATGCGGACACCACGCTCGTCGGCGACCTCGACCGCGCGGTCGTAGCCCGCGTCCACGTGCCGGATCACGCCCATGCCCGGGTCGTTGGTGAGCACCCGGCGGATCTTCTCGCCCGCCAGCGCGGTGCCGTCGGCGACCGTGACCTGGCCCGCGTGGATCGAGCGGCCGATGCCGACGCCGCCGCCGTGGTGGATGGAGACCCAGGAGGCGCCGGAGGCGACGTTGACCATGGCGTTCAGCAGCGGCCAGTCGGCGATCGCGTCGGAGCCGTCCAGCATCGCCTCGGTCTCCCGGTACGGGGAGGCCACCGAGCCGCAGTCCAGGTGGTCGCGGCCGATCACGATCGGCGCGGACAGCTCGCCGGAGGCGACCATGTCGTTGAAGCGCTCGCCCGCCTTGTCGCGCTCGCCGTAACCGAGCCAGCAGATCCGCGCCGGGAGGCCCTGGAAGTGCACCTTCTCCTGGGCCATCTTGATCCAGCGGTGCAGCGACTCGTTCTCAGGGAAGAGGTCGAGCACGGCCTTGTCGGTCTTGTAGATGTCCTGCGCGTCACCCGAGAGCGCGGCCCAGCGGAACGGGCCCTTGCCCTCGCAGAACAGCGGCCGGATGTACGCCGGGACGAAGCCGGGGAAGTCGAACGCGCGCTCGTAGCCCGCGAGTTTGGCCTCGCCGCGGATCGAGTTGCCGTAGTCGAAGACCTCGGCGCCACGGTCCTGGAAGCCGACCATCGCCTCGACGTGCTTGGCCATCGACTCGCGCGAGCGCCGGGTGAAGTCGGCCGGCTCGGCCGCCGCGTAGGCCGCCATGTCGTCGAAGTCGACACCGATCGGCAGGTAGGCCAGCGGGTCGTGCGCGCTGGTCTGGTCGGTGACGATGTCGATCGGCGCGTCCATCGCGAGCAGCTGCGGGAACAGCTCGGCCGCGTTGCCCAGCAGGCCGATCGACAGCGGCTGCTTCTTGTCCCGGGCGGCGGTGGCGAGTTCGAGCGCGTGGTCGAGGTTCTTGGCCTCGACGTCCAGGTAGCGGTGCTCGATCCGGCGGGCGATCCGGGACGGGTCGCAGTCGATACAGATCGCCACGCCACCGTTCATGGTGACGGCCAGCGGCTGGGCGCCACCCATGCCGCCGAGACCGGCGGTCAGGGTGATGGTGCCCTCGAGGGTGTCGTTGAACTTCTTCGCGGCCACCGCGCCGAAGGTCTCGTACGTGCCCTGCAGGATGCCCTGGGTGCCGATGTAGATCCAGGAGCCGGCCGTCATCTGGCCGTACATGGTGAGCCCGAGGTTCTCCAGCCGGCGGAACTCCTCCCAGTTGGCCCAGTCGCCGACCAGGTTGGAGTTGGCGATCAGCACCCGGGGCGCCCACTCGTGGGTCTGCATCACACCGACCGGCCGCCCGGACTGGACCAGCATGGTCTCGTCCTGCTTGAGGGTCTGCAGCGTGCGCACCATCGCGTCGTACGAGCGCCAGTCCCGGGCCGCCTTGCCGGTGCCGCCGTAGACCACCAGCTTGGAGGGGTGCTCGGCCACCTCCGGGTCGAGGTTGTTCATGAGCATGCGCAGCGCGGCCTCCTGCTGCCAGCCCTGCGTCGTCAGCTGCGTCCCACGCGCCGCACGCACCTCGCGCGGACCACTGCCCTGCTGCTGCACCATGCTCACGGTCTCCTTGCGGATGGATTCATTCAAAGCCTGTTCGACTGAATATATCCAATCATCCGAACGGCGGCCAGAGGCAACCCCGGGCATTCGGTACTGCTCAGGCCGCGTCGCCGTCGGTCCAGCTGATGCCGTTGTCGGCGAGCCAGGCGCGATCGTCGGCGTGCGGAGTCTCCGGGGCGATGGGTTTCGGTGGGCGGGGGATCTCCTGGATCGGGCCCAGGCCGTACTTCTCGGCGGAGGCCGAGGCGGCCGGGCCCGGGTTGATCACGCCGACGTGGACGGCGGTCTCGTCACCCTCCTCGAGGATCTGCAGGTCGGGGTGGGGCGGTTGGCGGAGAGCGATCCGGCGGCCGCAGGTGGGGCAGGACCACTCGTCGGCGCCCGAGGCGAGGCGGCCGACCAGTTTCATCTCGTGGATCACGCGCATGGCTGGGGACCCTCCGTCGATTGGTGGGTGGGCCTACTGAGGGGATGCCCGCTCACGGACGGTCAACAACCGTACGACACCAAGCTGTTGCAGGATCAAGCCAACCGGTCGGCACCCGTGTAGACGTTGGCGCCCTCGCCGCGCAGGAAACCGATCAGGGTCAGGCCCAGCTCCTCCGCCAGCTCCACCGCCAGCGAGGACGGCGCCGAGACGGCGGCCAGCACCGGGATGCCCGCCAGTGCGGCCTTCTGGGTCAGCTCGAACGAGGCCCGCCCGCTCACCAGCAGCAGGTGCCCGGCCAGCGGCAGCAGGCCCTCCCGGAGCGCCCAGCCCACCACCTTGTCGACCGCGTTGTGGCGTCCGACGTCCTCCCGGACGCAGAGCAGCTCGCCCTCCGCCGTGAAGAGACCGGCCGCGTGCAGGCCGCCGGTCGAGTCGAACGCCCGCTGGGCGGCCCGGAGTTGGTCCGGCAGTCCGTACAGCACCTGCGGCCGCACCCGCACCCGGTCGTCCGCGACCGGCCAGCGCACCCGGGTCCGTACCGCGTCCACGGTGTCCCGGCCGCACAGGCCGCAGGCGCTGGTGGTCAGCAGGTTCCGATGGGTCGTCAGTGCGGGGCGGCCGCCGCGCAGCTTCGCGTCCACCACGTTGTAGGTGTTCAGCCCGTCCGCGTCGGTCCCGGCGCAGTACCGCAGCGCGGCCAGTTCCGCCGTCGTGTGCAGCATCCCCTCGCCGACCAGGAAGCCCGCCACCAGATCGAAGTCGTGGCCGGGGGTGCGCATGGTCACGGTCAGCGGCTCGCCGCCGACCCGGATCTCCAGCGGTTCCTCCGCCGCCAGCACGTCCGCCCGCTCGCCCCGCTCGTCCCCGCGCAGCCGCAGCACCCGCCGCCGCACCGTCGCCCGTGCCATCAGTACTCCCTGCTCGCTCCGCGCGCTCTTCGTCCTCGCGAGGCAGCGTCACGATGGCGATGGTAGGTCGCCCGCGTGCGGTTCAGAAGTTGACGTTGCCCGTCCACGCGTACCAGGGACCCGACTCGCGGGTGTAACTGTCGCCGTTCCGCTCCACCGGCACGCCGTGGCGCCGGCCCACTGACCCCAGTGGACCGGCGCCGGGTGGATCGGTCCGGGTCAGCGCGTGGCGGCCGCCCGGCGGCGGCGCGTGTACAGCACCGCACCGCCGGCCGTCGCCAGGGCCATGGCCCCGGTGACGGCGACCGGCCGCCCGGAGGTCTCAGCCGCCGGGTTCCCGGCCGCGGCGGCGACCTGCTCCGGCTGGTCCTCCGTCAGGCCGGCGTACCCACCGGCCAGGCCCTTGCGGTCGTACTCCGAACCGGGAAGCTTGTCGCCGTAGCGGGCGGTGACCAGCTTCTGATAGGCGGCGAGGGTGATGCCGCGCTTTCCGCCGAGGCTGGTTGTCGCCTCCTCGTTGAGCGGCTCGACCGTGCCTTCGGTGGTGAGCCGGTACCAGGCGTGGATCTGCGGCTCGGTGAAGCTGCGGGCCTGCGGGGTGCCGCGTTCGGCAAGACTGATCTCGGCGTCCCCGTCCCGGATGCCGGCCAGCTGCCAGCTCTCGGCGCCGACGTTCTGGACCCCGCTGCCCGGCGTGGCGGTGTTCTGGGCGCCGTTGCCCTGGGGGGCGAGCAGTACGGAGGCCTGGCGGCCGTCGGAGGTGGTCACCCGGGAGGCCAGATAGGAGAGACGTAGCGCGGTCTGCGGGGTCGCCCGGGTCTTGCCGGCCACGAATTCGGGGCTGAGCTCGAACATCGGCACCGGGTCCTTGAGGCCGAACCCGGGCGGGGCGGCCACCGCGGCGGGCGCGTTCCCGGGGACGCCGACGGTGCCGCCGTCCGCGGCACCGGTGCCGGCCTGTCGGGCGGCGACCAGGAAGCGGGAGACGGTGTCCCGGAGCTGGTCGCTCCGAAGGATCTGCTGGGCGGACTGGTAGCCCGCGATGCCGTCACCGGCGGCGGCCTGCGCCGAAGCGGTTCCGCACAGGGCGGCGGCGAGTACGGTCGTGGCGAGGAGGGCGGCCCGGACTGCCGTACGCCTGGTGCGTCGCATGGTCTGCATGGTCGGTCGTCTCCTCAGCCGTGGATGTCGATGCGGGAGTGGGTCCACTGGAACGAGTTGTTGTTCGAGTAGTTGGAGTAGTTCCACCAGGTGTAGGTCTGGGTGGTCTGCCACGGGTCGCCGACCGCGATCATGTTGCTGTTGCTGTCGTAGCCGTAGACGACGTTCATATGGCCGCCTCCGCTGCGCCAGCCGATGCGGACGGCGAACGGGCGGCCGGCTGCGATCTCGGCCGTGGACTCGTTGAACGAGGCGTTGCGGTACAGGCTGCGGCCGCTGTTGCTCAGTCCCAGTCTGGCCAGGCCGTTTGCCATGTCCTCGAGCGTCGCGGGCTGGTTGTTGCAGTTCACCCAGGTGCCCTGCGCGGCGAGCTGGCAGAACTGCTCCTGGCTGACGGTGCGGCCCCAGTAGTTGGCGATGGTCACGCCGGAGGCGTCCCAGCACCACTGGGTCCTGACCTGCTTCTGCATGTCGATCTTGAGCGTCTTCGCGGCCGTGGGGCCGGGGTTCGGGTTCGGGTTCGGGCCGCAGACCGGCAGACCGCCGGTGTTCTCCTGGATGAAGGCGTCGGCGACGTAGTACGAGCCGGTGAAGATCCACCGCGGGTTGTTCTCCACGGTGTCGCCGGTGGTCCGGCAGGACATCTGGACCTTGTCGCCGACCTTCGAGGAGCCGTTGACCTGGGCCGAGAGGGACGGCTTGACCCGGTGGTTGACGGTGCTGTAATTGCCCTGCCCGCCAATGACGGTGCCGCTGACCACGTCGGCCTGGGCGAGGGCGGTGATGCCGAACAGCAGGCCGCCGGAGAGTGCGGCGGTGATCGCGGTTATCAGCGCTTTCCTGCGGCGGGACGCGCGAAGTCTGTGCATCATGCTCCTTGATCCGGGAACCTGTCCGGCGTTGCTTTCGATGAGTGGCGGACCGTCAACACGTCAGGGCCGGATGGATCGGCGCAGGAACTTCACGGCCACCGCGACGGCCGCGACGGAGACGGCCGCGACACCGATCGCGGTGATGGCCCGCTGCCCGTCCGAGGACCGGTCGTCGGAAGGGACGGTCTGGCTGCTCGCCGGGGCGGCGGTGGGGGTGGACGGTCCGGCCGGCGAGCCCGTGGGCGCGGTGGCGCCGGAGGCGGTGGCTGCCGCGGTCCCGGCCGGTACGGGGTCGGTGACCACGCCGGGTCCGCCGGTGACCGCGCCGGAAGGGGTGGGGAACGGGCCCGGGTCGACGACCGGCACGTCCGCCGTACCCGCGCCCCGGCCCAGTGCGGGGAAGGCGGTCTCCGCCGTGATGTCCCAACGGCCGGGCGGCAGCACCTCGTTGGTGGTGAGGCTGCCGGTGTGGCCGGGGACGGGAATCAGGCGCCACGGGCCGACGGTGGTGCCGTCGGCGGCGGTCGCGCTCATCGTGCCCGCGATCCGCTCGTCGACCGGGTCCTTGTCGTTCTCCCAGGTGGCGGTGAACTGCGAGTGCCCGGCGGTGACGCCGGTGACGGTGAGCCGGATGGTGTCGCCGTGCGCGTACGCCGTCGTGGCATGGCCCAGTGCGAGCAGGCCGACGAGACCGACGAGGGCGCAGTACGCCATTGCGAGGCGGCGGTCGATCATCAAGGGATGACCTCCTGGAGGTGGGACGGTTGGGGGTGGGGCCGCCCGCCCGCCGTACGGGCGGCCCCGGCTTCCGATGGATCGTCAGGAGGTCTTCTGAAGGGTCCAGCTGTGGTAGCCGGCGCCGGCCGGGTCCTGGAGCTCCAGCAGCCGTGCGCCGTAGTACTGCTGGCCGCCGACACCCAGCACCAACGCGCTGTCCCTGGCCGTCACGCTCACCCCGGCGTCGGAGGACGCGAGCCGCCACTGCTGTGACGCCTTGCCGTCGCAGGGCTGCTGGGCGACCCACTGCCCCACCACGGGGGTGCCGCCGAGCTGGAGGCACTTGCCGGACACCGCGGACTTGATCCGCACGTAGCCGCTGCCGGCGTCGTCGAAGTACCACCGCTGGTCGGCGTAGCCGGTGGCCTGGGAGCCGACCAGGACAGTGCCGTCGGCCGTCTTGCCGCCCCAGACCGCCGCGGCCAGGCCGGTCGCACCGTTGGTCAGCGTGTAGGCGGTGGCCGGTGCGGTCGTGGTGCCGCCGGCCTTCGGGGTGTGGAAGGACACCGTGCGACCGGGCTTGGAGTCACGCCCGGAGGTGTCGCGGACGGCCACCGCGACGGTGTAGTCGGTATCCGGGCGCAGGTTGTAGAGCCGCGTGGAGTTCTGCTTCACCCAGCCGAGGTGCTTTCCGTTGAGGAACACCTGGTACCAGGCGGCCGAGTTGACGGACTGCCAACTCGCGACCGCCGAGTCCGGCGCCAGCTGGCCGACCGTCACGTCCGGGCCGGTCGACGGCCCGGTGCTGCCGGTGGGGCCGGGGCTCGGGTTCGAGGTGGGGGTCGGGCTCGGCGTGGGGGTCGGGTCGGGCTTGGTGCCGTTGCCCGTCATCAGGAACTGGTTGTTCGCGACGTTCCAGTGCGTGGCGAGGTAACTGCCGGGCCGCGGGCTGGTGTTGTAGTAGTCGTCGTGGTTGCAGTCGAGCCGCAGGTCGTGGCCCTGCTCCGGACAGACGATGCGCATCTTCGGGTAGTACGGCGTGTCCGAGTAGCACATGACGTCCCACTCGTCGGTGCAGTGCGCGCCGCGGCTGGTGTTGGGCGCGCTGTTGTTCACCGCTCCCAGGTTGTGCCCGAGTTCGTGCGCGGCGGTGGAGCCGTTCCAGCAGCCGGAGTCCGTACGGCCGTAGGACGGACCGAAGTTGCTCTGGTTGTTCTGGCCGGGACGCTCGTCGCCGTTGAAGGTACCGATGCCGCAGTAGATGTTGGTGTCCGCGAAGATCATGTACTTGCGGTCGAGGCGGTTGAAGCCCTTCGTCGCCAGCGCGGAGTTCGTCGCGCTGAACTCGGACATCGCGGAGTCCGAGAGCTCGACGTTGAGCACCGTCGGGGTGCAGTCGGCGGCGGTGACGAAGCGGATGTGCCGGACGCCGCCGGTCTCCTGGGCGCTGGCGAAGTAGATGGCGTCCGCGTCCGCGGCCCACTTGCGGAACGACGCGACGTACTGCGCGTACCGGTCCCGGCCCGGCACGTGCGCGTAGACGACCTGGACCCGGTTGCCCGTGGTGCCGTCGCCGTCGCAGACCACGGCCTGGCCGGCCGGAGCCGCAACGGCGGTGTTCGGGACGGCTGTCGAGCTCGGAGTGCCCGACGGGACGGCAGCGGCCGCGGACCGGCCGGCCTGCGCGTCGAGGGCCGGCGCGGTGTCGGCGGACGGCCCCTGCGAGGACGGTTCCGCCGGGGACGGCTTGCCGAGGTCCGCGGCCGGCAGATCCGCCTTCACGGCCGGCGGGGTGTCCTTGCTGATGTCCACGCCCTTCGGCGGCTCGTCCGGGCCGTGGGTACAGTGACCGTCCGCCGTAGCGAGGGCGCCGACGCAGCGGTCGCCCTTCGGCGCCGCCCGGAGACCGGTGTAGACCATTCCGGTCGGCGGATCGTCCTTCGGTATCGACGCGACCGGCTGGGGCGCGTCGTCGTGCTTGGGCTCGGACGCCGGCGCGGAGTCACCCGCGGAGGCGCCGGCCGAGGCCACGGTCCGCTCGCCGGTGAAGACACCGCCGACAGCGGCCGTGCCGCCAATGAAGACCCCCGTTGCGGCCAATGCGGCTGCGACCAGCGACACTCGCGTGTTGCGCACCCGCTTTACCACTCTTCTACGACCAGGCATAACCACATCTCTTTCCTCGAGTGGATTGAGTGCCGGGAATCCTGCCAGAGGGGCGGAGGGTTTTGAACGCCGTTGCTCTACGCGCGAAGATGTAACCCGTTCAACCATCGAATATGGCAGAACGGGTCTGGATCAACTCGCCTGATTCAAAACGAAGTTGATGGACCAGCCATTCGAATGGTCCAGTCCAAAGAGCGGTCTGATGGTGTGCGACTTTATGCAAACGTTATACTTCGTGATCTACCATTAGACACTCCGTCAAATAGTGAAATTGCACAGAGTAGGCAGAATGTGACGCTCCATCATTTTCACCGCTCCGCATTCCGGATCGAGGATACGGAAGAGGTAGGAGGCGCACCCCGCCAATCGGCGGGGT
>NZ_LMCT01000012.1:28808-128972 GCF_001424875.1 Kitasatospora sp. Root107
CTCCTACTTTCTGCGAATTCACAATTCCTGAGCCCGAATCCACCGGCTGATCGGTGAGCCGAGGAAGGTCCGGAAGACAGAGGATCAGGCGGTGGCCGCAGGTCGCAGCGTCGACCCTGCCCGCCGGCAGGAAGCATTCGAGGGCTTGATGAGCCGCATCGCGGGCCGGTTCGCGAGAGTCGAACCACGCTCGGGTTTCAGTACGCCGTGACCCGGTCGACCTCCGGGGCAGGCGCGGTCTCACGGTGCTGCGGGTGGCCACCCGCGGTGGGCCGCGGGCGGACCGGCCACCAGAGAGCCCGGCCGAGGAGTGCCGCGAGAGCGGGGACCAGCACCAGCGAGAGGACCAGCGCGGAGAGCATGATGCCGAGCGCCATCGCGAACGCGACCTGTTCGCTCCCCGGGGTGGTGGCGAGCGTGGCGAAGGAGCCGGCCAGCACCAGACCGGCCGTCGCGATAGCCGGTGCCGTGTGCCGTACCGCGCGGGCCACGGCGGCCCGGGCCGGGCCCGGGCGCTGCATCTCCTCCCGGATCCGGTCGGCGATCAGGATGTTGTAGTCGGTGCCCAGGGCCACCACGAACAGGAACAGCACCAGGGGAAGGGTGAAGCTGACGCCCGGCCTGCCGAGGGCGTGCTGGAACAGCAGGGTGGCGGCGCCCAGGGTGGCGGCGAAGCCGAGCCCGACGGAGAGCATCAGGACCACCGGTGCGAACAGGCTGCGCAGGAGCAGCAGCAGGATCAGCGCGATCAGCGCGGCCGCGACCGGGAACACGATCGTGAGGTCGTGGTCGACGGCGGTCGCGACGTCGGCGAGGATCGCCGCCGTCCCGCCCACGTGTGCCGTCGTCCCGGCGGGCGTGTGTTGGGCGGCCGCGGCCCGGATCGGCCCGGAGGCCAGGTCGCGGGCCTGCTGGCTCTGCGGGTCGGCGGTCGGGTAGAGGTCGATCCGGGCGGCCCGGTGGTCCTTGTTCAGGACGGTCGGTGCGACCTGGCCCACGCCGCCGACCTGGGTGAGTGCCCGGGAGAGGCCGTCCAGCCCGGCGGTGCTGAGGGTGCCCCCGTCGGTGGCGGTGACGAAGACGCTGGTCGGGTCCGACACTCCGGCCGGCAGCGCGCGCGAGATCTCCGCCGCGGTGGCCACCGCGGGCGTCCGCTCCCCGGATCCGCCCCGGCCGTAGTCCATCCGGATGCCGGTCAGCCCGGCGGCCAGCGCGGCGAGCAGGGCGACGGACAGGGCCAGCATGGCCAGCGGCCGTCGGGTGACCAGTGCGCCGAAGCGGGCGGCGCGGCCCTCGGGCGGCTCCCGGCGCAGGGTGCGGGAGGGCCAGAACATCTTGCGCCCGGCGGCCGCGAGCAGCGCGGGCATCAGGGTGAGGCTGCCGAGCAGCATCACCAGGACCGCGGTGGCGATGGCCGGGCCCAGCGAGCGGAACTGCCCGAAGGTCGCCAGGCCCAGCGTGGCGAACGCGGCCACGATGGTCAGCGCCGCCGAGGTGATCGCGGTGCCCACCCGGCCGGAGACCTGGGCGGCCGCCTCGCGGGCGGGCTGCTCGGGCCGGTTGCGCAGCTGCTCGCGGAAGCGGAACAGCAGGAAGAGCAGGTAGTCGATGCCGATGCCGAGCAGGACCACGTTGATCAGGCCCGGGGTGCCCGGGTCGAGCTTGCTCCCGGTGATCATCGCGGCACCCGCGACGGCACCCGCCGCCACACCGCCGATCATGGCGACCGCGAGCAGCGGCAGCACGGCCGCCAGCACACTGCGGAACACCAGCACGTTGAGCAGGACGATGAGCCCCGTGACGAGGGCGCCGCCGACCTTGGTGGCGGTCTCGTTGGCATCGGTGCTGTCGACCTGGTCGGCCAGACCACCGGTGAAGCCGGTGCGCATCCCCAAGTCGGCGAACTGCGTCCGGGTGGCGTCCCGGAAAGTCCGGTAGACGCCCTGGACCCCCTGGTCCGCAGGATTCCCGGTCAACTGGACGGCGAGCAGCTCGAAGCTCCGGTCGGGCGCCGTCATCGCCGGGGCGATCCGGGGCGTCTGGGAGGCGTCCGGGACCAGGAACTGCGGGACGTCGTCCTCCCTCGGCATGGTCACCCGGCGCTGGGACAGCTTCGCCGCCTCCGCCTCGACCCGCTGCTGGTCGGCGGCGCTGAGGGCGCTGCCGTCGGACCTGGCGACCAGGACCGTCACCGTGGTGGCGTCGGGGTCGACCCCGAACTGCTCCTGGGCGATCCGCAGCGCGGCGGCCGAGTCGTAGCTCGGGGGCAGGAAGTTCCCGGTCTGGTGCTGGGTGACCCGGGCCGTCATGGTCGGCGCCAGGGCGATCAGGGCGAAACCCAGCACCGCCCAGAGGCCGATGACCTTCCATGGGTTTCTGGTGGAGTATCCGGTCAGGGCGCGGATCACGGTGTCCTCCGGCGGACGGGCTCGAGTGCGGACCTCGACCGGGGGTTCCCGGCCGGTCTCCAGACCATCAGTCCGAGGGGCCGGCGGGCGTCGTGGCAGCGGATGATCAGCACCAGGGCCCTGGGTCCTCCCCCGGCCCGTGACCAGGACCAGGGTCCTGGTCACGGCCCCGGTCCGCCGCCGGTACTGCCCGCTGCGGCCGCTGTGCAAGGCTGTCCGGGAAGCCGGACAGAGGGGGAACGGACATGCCCAGCAGCAGCGACGAGCCACCGTGGTCCCGCAACGACGCGCTGGTGACGGCCGGGGCCTGCGCGCTGAACCTGCTCAGCTACGTGTTCTTCACCGACCCCGGCGGCCGGCACCAGGTGAGCGTGCCCGGGTTCCTGCTCGTCGCGCTGGCGGCCGTGCCGCTGCTCGCCCGGCGCAGCCACCCGGTGGCGGTGCTCGCCGCCGTACTGGCCCTCGACGCGACCGCCGCGCTGGCCCTCCCGCTGCCCAGCCACTTCGGTGCCGTCCTGGTCGTCGCCCTGTACTCGGTCGCCAGGGCCTGCCCCGGCCGGGTGACGGCGGTCGCCGCTGTCGCGACGGCGGCGCTGACGGTGCTGAGCCAGAGCAGTGACCGGATTCCGCCCTGGCGGGAGGCCGTCGGCCCGCCGCTCTCCGTCCTGATCGTGGTCGGCGCCGCGCTCGCGGTGACCCGCTGGCAGCGCGAGGTGGAGGCCAACCGCAGGCTGCTCGCCGACCGTGCGGTGGCAGACGAACGCCGCCGCATCGCACGGGAGTTGCACGACATCGTGGCCCACCACATCACCACCATGCAGCTGATGGCCGGCGGCGCCCGGGCCAACCTCGCCGACCCCGAGGTGGTCCGGGACGCCCTGGTCACCCTGGAGTCCTCCGGGCGGCTCGCGCTCCGCGAGATGCGCCAACTCCTCGACGTACTGCGGGCCGACGACGAACCGGAGGCCGCGCCCTCGCTGCCCCAGCCCGGTGCCGACGACCTCGACCGCCTGGTGGCCGAGTCCCGGCTGGCCGGGCTGCCGACCGAGCTCACGGTTCACGGGGCGGTACGCCCGCTGCCGCCGACCGTCGGTCTGACGGTGTTCCGGATCGCCCAGGAGGCCCTGACCAACACCCGCAAGTACGCGGGCGCCGCCCGCGCCTCCGTGTGGCTGACGTACCGTCAGGATCGGATCACCGTCGAGGTGCGGGACGACGGCGGGGGCGGATCGCCACCGAGCGAGGCGGCCGGGCCGGGCGGCTACGGCCTGATCGGGATGCGCGAGCGCGTCGCCCTGCACGGCGGAACGCTCACCGTCGGCCCCCAGCCCGAGGGAGGCTTCGCCGTGCTGGCCGAGCTCCCGCTGACCACGGAGGAGGTGCACCGGTGACGCCGATCAGGGTGCTGATCGCGGACGACCAGCCGCTGGTCCGGCGCGGCCTGTCGCTGATCCTCTCCCCCGACCCGTCCATCGAGGTGGTGGGCGAGGCCGAGAACGGCGCTCAGGCCGTCACCCTCGCCGCCCGGCTGCGCCCCGACGTCGTGGTGATGGACATCCGGATGCCCGTCCTCGACGGGGTGGCCGCGACCGCGGAGCTCACCGCCACCCTGCCCGGCTGCCGGGTGCTGGCCCTCAGCACCTTCGACCTGGACGAGTACGTGGTCGGCGCGCTGCGCGCCGGTGCCTACGGCTTCCTGCCCAAGGACAGCTCCCCGGAGGACCTGGGCGCGGCGATCCGCACCGTCCACACCGGCGAGGCCGTGGTCGCGCCGCGCCTGCTCACCCGGCTGATCTCCACCTACGTACGGGCACCGCGCGAAGCGCGTCCGGCCCCGGTCGACCTGGGTGAACTCACGCCCCGCGAGGTCGAGGTGTGGCGCCTGATGGCCACCGGCCTCGACAACGCCGGGATCGCCCGCGCCCTGGAGCTCAGCCTCTCCACGGTCAAGAACCACATCACCAGCATCTTCGACAAACTCGCCGTCCGGGACCGCGCCCAGGCGGTCATCGCGGCCTACGAATCCGGTCTCGTCACTGCCCAACGGCCCTAGAGCGGTGCGTTCTCGTCGGCCTTGAACGCGGGTCCGTGGCCGGGCACCAGCAGGTCGGCGGCGGCCAGGACGCGCAGCCGTGAGGTGCGGTGCCGGTCGTGGTCCGGGGCGACCGGGTCCTCCACCGGGCCGTTCGGCCGCCACCAGAGGTCGCCGACGAAGGCCACCACGCCCTCGGGCGTACCGGCCAGCAGGGTGATGTCCTCGGGGCTGTGGCCGGGGGTGCGGATCAGGCGCAGCGACGGGGTGAGCTCGAAGCCCTCGGCGTCCCGGTCGGTCCACTGGTCGGCCTGGTAGATCGCCTTGTGGTCGTGCACCCGGGCCGGGCCGAACAGGCCGACGTTCATGGTGTTGTCCGGGTGGTGGTGGCTGAGCACCACGTCGGTGATGTCGTCGGGGCCGAGCCCCAACTCGGCCAGCGGGCCGAGGATGCGGTCCCGGCTCGCCACCATGCCCGGGTCGACGATCACGTGCCGGTCACCGTCCCGCAGGTAGGAGACGGTGGCGGCCACCCCGGGGCCGGTCGAGAGGGTGTAACCGGTGGTCAGGATCGTGTACTCGGCGCTGCGGCCGAGCGGTGCGTCTGTCATGGCTGTGAGTCTTCCGGGCAGGCCGGATCCGTACGAGTGGCCTTTCTGCCGCCGATCGCGGGATTCGTGCCACACTCCCCGCATGTCCTTTCTGACCGTCGCCGCCTACGCCCCGTCCGGCGTCGGCATGCTGGCCGCGGGCATCGTCGCCGAGGTGTTCGACCCGCGCGGGGGCGGCCTGCCCGTCTTCGACTTCGCGCTCTGCACCGACCGTCCCGGGCAGGTCAGGACCGACACCGGCCTGCCGCTCGTGGTCGGACACGGCCTGGAGCGGCTGGCCACCGCCGATCTGGTCCTCACGCTGCCCTGGGCGGACTTCCGCACCCCACCGGCACCCGCCGTCCTTGACGCCCTGTCAGCCGCCCACCGGCGCGGCGCACTGGTCGCCAGCCACTGCGTCGGCGCCTTCGCCCTCGCGGCCGCCGGGCTGCTGGACGGCCGCCGGGCCACCACCCACTGGCGGTTCGCCGACCTGCTGGGCCGTCAGTACCCGGCCGTCGAGGTCGACTCCACCGCCCTGTACGTCGACGAAGGTCCGCTGGTCACGGGCGCGGGCGCGGCGGCCGGGTTCGACCTCTGCCTGCACCTGATCCGACGGGAGTACGGCGCCGCGACGGCCAACGCGATCGCCCGGGACCTGGTATTGCCCTCGCACCGGGACGGCGGGCAGGCCCAGTACGTGGCGGCGCCCGTCCCCGAGGACTGTCAGGACGAACGGCTCGGCGAGGTGCTCGGCTGGGCCCGCGAGCACCTCGACCAGCCGCTCCCGGTCGCCGAGCTGGCCCGCCGCGCCCTGATGAGCCGGCGCTCCTTCGCCCGCCGCTTCACCGCGGCCACCGGCACCACCCCGCACTCCTGGCTGCTGAACCTGCGGCTCAGCCGGGCCGAGGAACTGCTGGAGACCACCAGCCTGCCGGTCGAGGAGATCGCCCGCCGGGTCGGGTACGGGAGCGCGGCGGTGCTGCGCGAACAGTTCGTCCGCCGCCGAGGCGTGCCGCCCCGCTCGTACCGGCGCTCGTTCGCCCAGGTGTCCGCACCGTAGTTGTCATATCTTCATTCACCTGGTGTGATTGTGTATATGGATATGCACAGTGCTGTGGACCCCGACGCTCCGCTGGTCCTGGTCGGCAAGGCCGACGTCAGTGCGGAGGACGTGATCGCCGTCGCGCGCGGCAACGCCCGGGTCGAGATCGGCCCCGACGCGCTCGCCGAGATGGCCACCGCCCGCGCCCGGATCGACGCGCTGGCCGCCGAGCCGCGCCCGGTGTACGGCATCTCGACCGGCTTCGGGGCGCTCGCCGTCCGGCACATCAGCCCCGAGCTGCGGGCCCAGCTCCAGCGCTCGCTGGTCCGCTCGCACGCCGCCGGCATGGGCCCGGTGGTGGAGCGCGAGGTGGTCCGCGCGCTGATCTTCCTGCGGATGAAGACGCTGGCCTCCGGCCGCACCGGGGTCCGCCCGCTGGTCGCGCAGACCATGGCCGCCCTGCTGAACGCCGGGATCACCCCGGTGGTCCGGGAGTTCGGCTCGCTCGGCTGCTCCGGCGACCTGGCGCCGCTGTCGCACTGCGCGCTCGCCCTGATGGGCGAGGGCACCGCGTTCGGCCCGGACGGCGTCGAGCGGGACGCCGGCGAGCTGCTCGCCGAGGCCGGCATCAAGCCGGTCGAGCTGCTGGAGAAGGAGGGCCTGGCCCTCATCAACGGCACCGACGGCATGCTCGGCATGCTGGTGATGGCGCTGGCCGACCTGGCCCGCCTGTTCACCACCGCCGACATCACCGCCGCGATGTCGCTGGAGGCACTGCTCGGCACCGACAAGGTGCTCGCCCCCGAGCTGCACGGCCCGATCCGCCCGCACCCGGGCCAGGCGCTGTCCGCCGCCAACATGCTCGCCGTGCTCAAGGGCTCCGCCCTGACGGGCCATCACCAGGACGACGCGCCCCGGGTCCAGGACGCGTACTCGATCCGTTGCGCCCCGCAGGTCGCGGGCGCCGGCCGGGACACCCTGGCGCACGCCCAGCTGGTCGCCTCCCGCGAGCTGGCCGCCTCGGTCGACAACCCGGTGGTGCTGCCCGACGGCCGGGTCGAGTCGAACGGCAACTTCCACGGCGCCCCGGTCGCGTACGTGCTGGACTTCCTGGCCATCGCCGCCGCCGACCTGGGCTCGATCTCCGAGCGCCGCACCGACCGGCTGCTGGACAAGGCCCGCTCGCACGGTCTGCCGGCCTTCCTGGCCGACGACCCGGGCGTGGACTCCGGCCTGATGATCGCTCAGTACACCCAGGCCGCCCTGGTGAGTGAGAACAAGCGGCTCGCCGTCCCGGCCTCGGTGGACTCGATCCCGTCCTCCGCGATGCAGGAGGACCACGTCTCGATGGGCTGGTCCGCCGCCCGCAAGCTGCGTCAGTCGGTGGAGAACCTCGGCCGCATCCTGGCCGTCGAACTGACCGCCTCGGCCCGCGCGCTGGAGATCCGACTCGACAACGGCAGCGGCCCGCTGGCCCCCGCCACCGCCGCTGCCCTGGCCACCGCCCGGGCCGCCGGGGTCGGCGGCGCCGGCCGCGACCGGTACCTCTCGCCCGACCTGGAGGCCGCCGCCGCACTGGTCGCCACCGGCGAGCTGGTCACCGCGGTCGAGAAGGTCACCGGACCGCTGGCGTAGTGCCCACCAGGCCGGGGTGACTGGACGTCAGTGCCAGTCGCTCCGGCTGCGGGAGCGGCGCTCTCCGCGCCCGGCGAGGGCGGCGGCGAAGTTGACCCCGACGATGCCCGCCCAGCAGACCAGCATCCCGGGCAGGTGCTCGCCGGCCGAGATGGCGGTGAGCGGAATGGCCAGGCCCAGCGAGATCAGTGGCAGCCGTCCGGAGGCCGTCCAACTCCGGCCGCCGCGCGGCCCGTCACCCACTCCGTGCTGGGCCAGCCGGTCCTCCACCCGCTGGTCGACCTGGGCGTCGATCCGGGCGTCCAGTCGGGTCAGGAATGAGTCGACGATCTCCGTCTCGTACTCCTGCCCGAGCTCCTTGCGGGTCTGCAAGGCCGCGTCGAGATCACGCTTCAGGTCGTCCTGGCGACTGTTCATACCGGTCATCCTGTCGTCCCGCGCCCGGCCCGGTCCACTTCAGGTCTGCGGTTTCCGGGACACCTCAGGGGTAAATCAGGGTCACCCCGAGAGCGCCCGCCCCGTCCCACCGTTCGATACCTCATTGCCGGTGTCCCCGGACTGCTGCACAGTCGTCCGGAGCACCGCCCGAGCTGCCCGGAGGAATCGCTGATGACCGCCACGGACGACACGGGTACGGTCGGGCCCTCCGCCCGGCTGCTCCAGCTGTTCGATGGGCACCGGCTCACCCCGACCCAGCGCCGGATCGCCCACTCGCTGGTGAAGCACGCCGCCGAGGCGCCGTTCCTCTCCAGCGTCGAGGTCGCCGAACTGGCCGGCGTCAGCCAGCCCTCGGTCACCCGGTTCGCGGTCGCGCTCGGCTTCGACGGCTACCCGGCCCTGCGCAAGCAGCTCCGCGAACTCGGCGCGGGCGAACCGGTCGCACCCGAGTCGCACGCCGACGTGGTCCGCAACGAGCACCAGCAGGCCGTACTCGCCGAGATCGCCCACCTGCGCCACCTCGCCGAGCTGCTCGCCGACCCCGAGCCGATCGTCCGGGCCGCCCGGCTGCTGGCCGCCTCCCGGCCGCTGCCCGTGCTCGGCCTGCGGGCCGCCTCCGCGCAGGCCAGGGGCTTCGCGTACTTCGCCGCCAAGGTGCACCCCGACGTCCGGCTGCTGGACGAGGGCGGCTCGATGCTCGCCGACCGGCTGGAGCAGGCGGTCGCGGCCGGGGCCTCGGCCCTGCTCTGCTTCGCGCTGCCGCGCTACCCCAAGGAGCTGATGGAGGCTCTGACGGTCGCGCGGGACTGCGGGTTGACCGTGCTGACGGTGGCCGACAGCGCCTTCGCCCCGGTCGCCAAGCTCTCCGACCTGCTGCTGCCGGCCGCCGTCGGCACCGGGCTGGTCTTCGACACCGCCTGCGCACCGATGATGCTCGGGCGGGTGCTGCTGCAGACCATGTGCGACTTCATCCCCGGTGCCGAGGCCCGGCTGGAGTCGATCGAGCAGTCCGCCGCCGCACGCGGGCTGTTCCTCGACTAAGGCCGACCGGCCATGGGGGGCGGGTGAAGGAGCGGCGTTGGGGTGCGTGGCTCGGCGGTGCCGAGGAGGGAGTCCATGCGGAGCATCGGCGACCGACGAGAAGCCGGCGAGGTGCGTGCCCCGGCGACGCGACACCGCCCACCAATTGCCGGTCGGCCTAAAGCTCCCTATCCGGCCGCCGACAGAGCGACCGGGAGGGTGTCGTAGGCGGCCACGAAGTTGGACGCCCTGCGGGTCGGCGGCCCGAGCAGGGTGATGGTGTCGACCCGGGCCAGCAGCGCCTCCAGCACCAGCCGGAGCTGACTGCGGGCCAGTGCGGCGCCCATGCAGAAGTGCCGACCACTGGTGAACGACAGGTGCGGGTTCACCGCCCGGTCGACCCGGAAGACGTCCTGATCGGGGAACACCTCCTCGTCCCGGTTGGCCGACGGCAGCCAGAGGCAGAGCAGGTCGCCGGGCTCCAGCGCCGTGCCGCCCAGGCGGGTGGGGCGCAGCACCGTCCGGGCCAGGTGCAGCGGGGGTGTGGTCCAGCGCAGCACCTCCTCGATCGCCCGGTCGACGTGCTCGGGGTGGCGGCGCAGCCACTGCCACTGCTCGGGGTGCGCGGCGAACGCGGCCAGGCCTGCGGCGGTGGCGTTCTTGGTGGTCTCGTTGCCGCCGATCGCCAGGTTGAGGCAGTTCAGCAGAACCTCCTCGCGGGTCAGCCGGTCGCCGTCCAGCTCGGCCTCCAGCAGACGGCGGATCAGCCCGTCCTCGGCCAGTTCGGCATGGTCGAGCAGCCCGGCCAGGTGCACCAGCAGCTGCCCGTTGGCGGTCGCGGTGGAACGCCGACGGGCCGTCAGGTCACCGGCACCGGGGTCGTGTTCGCCGAGCGAGCCGCAGACGGCGCGGCTCGCCCGGTCGGCCAGGGTGGCCCACTCGCGCTCGGGGAGGCCAAGCAGCAACCCGGCCCCGGCGGACGGTACCCGGGCGGCGACCGAGCCGACGAAGTCCGTCTCGCCGGCCCGGACGGCCTGCTCGACCCAGTGCTCGACCCGGCCCCGGAGCAGGCCGTCCATGGTGCGGGTGGCGGAGCGGGTCAGCCCGCTGCTGACCAGCTTGCGCAGCCGCTGATGGCGTGGCGGGTCGGTCAGCTCGATCATCCGCCCGGCTGCCGGATCCGGTTCGCCGAGCGCGGTGTCCAGGGTCATGCCCCACTCGGAGCTGTAGCCGGTCGAGTCCCGCAGCACGGCGTCGATGTCGCGGTAGCGGGTCACCGAGTGGAACGCCGGGGCGCCCTCCCGCTCCTGCCGGTGCAGTCGGCCGCTGCGCCGCTGCTCGGCCCAGAGCTGGTACGGCGGCTCGGGCAGGAAGGCCCTGGGATCGGACAGGTCCGTGGTCGGCACCGCCCAGAGGAGTTCAGACACCGACGGCCTCCTCGGCGAGCGGGGCCGCGATGAAGCCGGAGGCGTGGAAGTAGTCGAGGTAGCGGTCCAGCAGCTCGGCGTCGACGGGCGGGCAGACCAGGCCGCTGCCCGCCAGGTCCCGTTCGATCCCGGCCCGGTCGAGCCGGGGCGAGAAGCGCGAGGTGGCGAGCTCCTCGACGGTCGCGCCGCCGCCCGCGGCCTCGGTGGTGAACAGCGGGACGAACGGCGCGAACGGGTGGTCCGGACGGTCCGCGAGGTGGGCGAGCAGGGCGTCCACCCAGGCGTGGTAGCCGACGGTGCGGATCGGGTGGCCGTACGCGCGCAGCCGCTCCACCAGGTCGCCGAGCATCGCCTCGCGCGGGTTGGTCAGGTGGTAGGTCTGCCCCTCGGCGGGCCGGTGGGTCGACAGGCGGACCACCGCGCCGGCCGCGAAGTCGATCGGCACCAGGTTGAGCGGCAGGTCGAGGTCGGGGGCCAGCCGCAGTTCGGCGATCACCCGGAAGAACTCGCAGAGCGCGGCGGCGCTGTTCCAGGTGTACCCGGTGGTGTCCCCGGACAGCTCGTACGGGCGGTGGATGGCGACCGGCAGCCCGGCCCTGCCGGCGCCCCGGACCAGCTCCTCGGCTACCCACTTGCTCTCGGTGTAGCCCATCGACAGCAGTTCGACGTGGTCGAGCGGGGTGGCTTCGGTGACCTCCCGGACCCCGGCCGCCCCCATGCCGTGCACCACCGCGACGGTGGAGATGTGGTGCAGCGGGACGGCCCGGGCGGCCGCGAGCCGGATGATCTCCTGGGTGCCGTGCACATTGGCGGCCCGCAGTTTCTCGTACGGGTAGAGGAAGTTGACCTCGGCTCCGCAGTGGTGGATCACGTCGGTGTTGCCGGCCTGGTAGTCCCACTCGAGCTCGCTCAGGCCCAGTCCGGGCTTGGCCAGATCGCCGAGCACCGGGCGCACCCGGTGGGCGGGCAGCGGCCGGTCGATGCCGTACCTGAGCTGCGCCTCGGCGAGCCGGCGGTGGGCGTGGTCGGTGTCGCGGGCCCGGACCAGGGCGTGCACGTCCGCGTCGGTACGGTCGAGCAGTTCGCGCAGCAGGTAGGCGCCGAAGAAGCCGGTGGCGCCGGTGAGGAACACGTGGTGCGGGGTGCGCCAGCCCGGCCGGGGGAACGTGGTGGTGATCCGGGGCTGGTCCCAGCTCAGGTCGGGCCGCCAGCGGTCGACCGGGGCGGCCGGCTGCTCGGCGGCGGCGGTGCGGACCAGCTCCGCCACGGCCGCGCCGAAGGCCCCCAGCACCGGTTCGCCGAGCAACTCGGTGACCAGTCGGTAGTTGTGCAGGTCGCTGATACCCAGCTCCTGCTGCACCCGGGCCACCAGCTGGACGGCCAGCAGTGAGCTGCCGCCGGCCGCGAAGAAGTCCTCCTCCGGTTCGGCCCGGCCGGCGGGCAGCACCGCGGCCCACACCCGGGCCACGGTGTCGGCCACCGACTCGGTACCGGGCTCCGGCTGCGACTGCTCGGCGGCCCGGGCCGGCTCGGGCAGCGCGGCCCGGTCCACCTTGCCGTTCGCGGCCAGCGGCAGCCGGTCCAGCACCGTGACGGTGGCCGGGACCATGAAGGCGGGCAGCCGCTCACCCAGGTGGGCCCGCAACTCCGCTGCGGTGGGCGCAGATCCGGCCCGGACGGCGACGTAGGCGGCCAGCCGTCGGGTGGTGCCGTCCTCGCGGGCCACCAGCACCGCGTCGGTGACGTCCGGGTGGGCGGTCAGCGCGCGGCGGACCTCCTCCGGTTCGATCCGGAAGCCGCGCACCTTGACCTGGTCGTCCCTGCGGCCCCGGAACTCCAGCCTGCCGTCCGGTCGACGGAGCACGAAGTCACCACTTCGGTACAGCAGTTGGGGCGCACCGTCGGGCCCGAGGCCGAGGGTGCGGAACCGGCGGGCGCTCTCCTCGGGGTCGTTCAGGTAGCCGGTGGCGATCCCGCCGCCACCGAGATACAGCTCGCCCTCCTCGTCGACGCCGGCCGGGCTGCCGTCCTCGCGCAGCACATGGCAGACGGTGTCGGCGATCGGGCGGCCGATCGGCACCCCGGTCGCCTCCGCCGGGACCTCGGTGATCAGGTGGGCGGTGGCCACACAGGCCGCCTCGGTGGGCCCGTAGGCGTTCACCAGGTGCTGCGGGCGGCCGAGTTCGAGCACCCGCCGGGCGGCGTCCGCCCGCAGCGCCTCGCCGCCGGTCAGCACGTAGCGCAGGCCCGCGAAGGTCTCCGGCCGTTCTCCGGCGATCCGGTGGAAGATGCTGGTGGTGAGGAACAGCGCGGTGATCCCCCGCTCCCGCACCACCCGGTGCAACTCCGGTGCGGACAGCAGCACTTCGGAGGGGACCGGCACCAGGCAGGCGCCGTTCAGCAGGGTCGGCCAGAACTCCAGCACCGAGGCGTCGAAGGAGAGCGTCGCGGCGTGCAGCACCCGGTCCTCGGGGCCGGGTTCGAAGAAGCCGTTGGCCACCGAGAGCCGGGCCACCCCGCGCTGCGGCACCGCCACCGCCTTCGGCCGGCCGGTGGTGCCGGAGGTGAACATCACGTACGCCGCCGCCTCCGGGCCCGGCAGCTCGAACGGCTCCTCACCCGCCGACTCCCCTGCCGCCAGCACCTCCTGGTACCGCAGCACCGGCACGTCCGCCCCGGCGAGCCGGCCCGCCCCCGGCAGCCGGACCACGGCCACCGCACCGGCGTCGGCCAGCATGCCGTGCAGGCGCTCGGGCGGCAGCGCGGCGTCCAGCGGCAGGTAGCTCACCCCGGCGTAGGCCACGCCGAGCAGTGCCGCACAGGCTTCAGGCCCACGCTGCCCCAGCACCCCGACCACCGCACCCCGGCCCACCCCGGCACCACCCAGCCCACGGGCGAACCGCTCGGCCAGCGCACCGAGTTCGGCGTACGTGTACCGCTGCTGCGGCCCGTCGACCGCGTACCGCTGCGGGTGCCTGCGCACCTGCGCCGCGAACAGCTCGGCCAGTGACCGGCCGTACGGATCCGTCTCCGCTGCCACCGTCGTCATCGAGTCGCTCCCCTCCACCACCGTGTCCCGGACGCCGGGATCGTAGGGCGGGCCGAACTGGCCTGACGAGCCGTCGGGGACCTGCGAAGCGAAGGAAGAACCACTGGTGAGAGGGGGTGACCTCACCCCCGGGCGGAGCCGTACTCTGCCAGGTGGAAACCCGTACCGGCCGATCTCAGGCCCGTCGGAGGGCCGCCTCGGCGCGGTGGTCAGTGCCGGTCGTTGCCGCGCCGCTTCATCGCCAGCACCACCAGGATCACCGCGGCGGCCAGCAGGCCGAGCAGCACCAGGATGATCAGGATGGCGACGACGGACAGACCCTTCTTCTTCTTCTTGCTCTTCGACTTGGCCAGCTCGGTGGTCGCGACCGTCTTGGCGACGGCGGGGGCGGCGACCACCAGCACGGCGTCGCTCGGCAGCGCACCCTGAACGGCCGTCAGCGTGACACTGTTCCTCGGCTGCACGCTCGCGGCGCTGGCCGTGGCGGTGGTGGCGGTCAACCCGCCGAAGGCGAGCGTCATCGTGAGCAGTGTGGCAGCCAGTCGTGTCCGCATGTTCCCCGTACCTCGTTCCCGCCCAGGCCCCTCCGGCCGGCGTTGCCGCCCACTGTGGCAGAGGCCGGGCCGACGCGACAGCCTTGTGCCAGAGCTGTGACGACCGTGACGGCGCGGCTCACGGCGGTGGCGAGGCGGGCCCGGCCAGTGCCACCGCGACCAACGAGCGGAGGGCGGGGGCGATCTGACCGAACGGCAGGGTGGCCTCGTCCGCGAAGAGCTCGAGCAGCCAGCCGCCCGCCGCGTTGCCGCCGCCCGCCGCGACCATCGCCTTGTAGCCGCTGACCATCATCATCGCCTCCTCGGCCGGGTCGTTCCCGGCCGCCCCCGCGCGCAGCGCGAACGCGCCGCCGCGCACCGTCCGGCGGGTGAGCGGGTAGTGGCCGAGGTCGAAGACCGCGTCGGGCGCCTCGATCTGGGCCCGCTGGGTCTCCGCCCCGGCGCTGGTCGGACCGCTGGTCATCCGGTACACGGCGTGCCGGGAGGTGCGCATGAACTGCGAGCCCGGTGCCACGTACGAGATCCACCAGCCGACCGCGTCCAGCAGCCGGGCGGCGGTCTCGGCGACCACGGCCAGCCGGCTGATGGTGTCGGCGGGGTGGCTGGCCCGGCCGGCCCCGCTGCGGTCGAGCTCGCCGAGCACCACGTTGAGCAGCTGGCCCGGATCTGCGCTGTGCGCGGCGCCGCGGAACCGGCGGCGGTCGGCGGCCCCGATCCGGCCGGGGCGCGGGCGGCCGTCGGCGCGGTGGTGCGGGTCGGCGGCGTCCGCGAGCAGCACGGTGGGGTCGGGCGAGAAGCCGGGGCCGTGGCTGCGTCCTGCCACCACGGGGTGGGCCGCCCTGGCGCCCTTGGCCCGGTACTGCGCGGCGTCGGCGAGCCGGAACAGCCGGTCGGGGGTGGTCACCGGACCGATCGAGTCGCCGGTGGAGGCGACCCCGCAGGCCACGCCCTCGCCGTCGGCCAGCTGAAGGGCCCGGGCGCACAGCTCCTCGGCCACCGCGACCACCTCGTCGGCCTTCTGGCCCTCCGCGAGCAGGCAGAACTCGTCACCGCCGAGCCGGGCGGCCAGCGATCCCGGCAGCCGGGCGGCGGCCAGCGAGAGCTGGTGGGCGAACCGTTCCAGCAGCCGGTCACCGACCTCGTGGCCGAGCCGGTCGTTGACCCGCTTGAGGCCGTTGACGTCGCAGACCACCAGCGACACCACGGTGCCGTCCCGGTTGTGCGCCTGCAGCGCGCTCTCCAGCCGGGCGTCCACCGCGCGGCGGTTGGCCAGGCCGGTGAGCGGGTCGGTGAAGGCGAGCCGGCGCAGGTCGGCGAGGCGTTCGGTGGCGGCAAGGCCGGCCGAGATCTGGGCGGCCAGCAGGGTGGCGTACTCGGCGTCGGAGTCGCTGAAGACGTCAAGCCCGAGCGTCCGGGCCAGGTAGAGCTCGCCCCAGGCCTGGCCGTGCAGCACGATCGGCGCGACCAGGCAGCACGCCCGGCCGCGCCGGCGCAGTCCGGCGGCGCGCTGCTGGCAGAACGCGCCCGCGCCGGGGTGCGCGTGCGGGGTGTGCGGTTCGGTGTTCTCAGCGGTCTGCACCCAGGCGCGCGGGAGGCGGCCGGTGCTCCAGCGCTCCTCCAGGTAGGTGACGATCTCCGGGAAGTCGGCCACCGGGTACGACTCGTCCTCGGGGAGCTCCTCCTCCCCCGCCGCCAGGTCCCCGTGGTTGACCAGCACCCGCAGCCGGCCGGACTCGCGGTCCCAGACCGAGACGGCGGCCATCGTCGCACCGAGCGCGGTGGTGGCCCGGACGGCGGCGGCCCGGACCGCCTCCAACGGGGTCAGCGCCCCCGCCATGTCCTGGGCCAGCTCGACCACCGCGCGCAACCGTCGGTCCGTCGACGGTGCCTGTACGCACTCCGCCATGGTCGCCTCGCTCACCGGCTCGCCTCGTCCCTGGTGCAGGTTGATCTTCCCGCTCTGCACCAAGGTTATGACGCTTTGTTAAGACTTTGTCTGTTTTGTCGGGGAGCTTTCGAGGTGGAGCCGGGTGAATCCGGTGCCCGGCCGCCGGTACTACGGCAGGTGGGTGCGCCCGATCCGGGTGAGCAGCCACGGCTCCACCAGCCCCAGGCCACGGACCGGGCGGCGCCACATCGGCTGCAGGTGGAAGCGGTGCGGCCCGGCCCGTTCGGTGCTGTCCGGCTCACCGGAGGGCTCGGCGGCGCCGCTCCCCTCCAGCGCGGCCGCGAACTCGCCGTCCAGCAGCACGGCGTCCTTGGGCGCGATCGAGGTGAGCCGGCTGGCCAGGTTGACCGTGGTGCCGAAGACGTCGCCCATCCGGGAGGTCACGGTGCCGAAGGCCATGCCGACCCGCAGGGCCGGGATGTTCTCCACGTCGGCCAGCGTCTCGACCAGGCTGAGCGCGATCTCGGCGGCGGTGGCCGGGTCCTCCGAGACGTACAGGATCTCGTCACCGAGGGTCTTCACCACCCGGCCGCCGTGACCGGCGATCAGGTCGGAGCAGGTGTTCTCGAAGCTCTCCACCAGCTCGCCGAGCTCCTCCTCCTCCAGGCGGCGGGACAGCCGGGTGAAACCGACCAGATCCGCGAAACCGACCGCGAGCCGACCGCTGGTGATCTCGGTGTCCTCGGCGGCCTGCACCACCCGACCGGTGACGGCGGCGAGTTGACGCCGCCAGACGTACACCAGGAACTGCTCCAGCTCCGGCAGCAGCAACTCGACCAGCGGGTACGCCACCTCGGCCCTGGTCAGCCCGGGTTCGACGGCCTGGGTCAGGTTGTCCAGGAAGGTGTCCATCTGCCAGCCGGCCAGCCGGGCGGTGGTCTGGCCGGTGGAGCGGGCCACCTGGATCGCCATCGACTCGCTGAGCAGTCCCGACTCGACCAGACCGGCCAGTCGGCGCAGCGCGATCACGTCGCCGTCGGTGAGGGCCCGGGACTGGCCGATATCGGGGAAGCCCATCGCCCGCCAGAACCTGGTGGCCAGCTCCATCGGGACGTCGGCGGCACGGGCGGCCTGGTACGGCGTATATCTGCGCGGTGCGTCGAGGATCAGGCGCTCCAGGTCCAGCGCGACCGTCCGGCCGTCGTGGTCCTGCTCCTCGCCGCCGCCTTCGTGCTCCACCGGTACGTCCCCGTGCGGTTGCCGCACTTGCCTCATGTCCTGCCTGTCCAGGGGCGCCGACCACCACGCGGGTAGTGGTGCGCCTCACACCGCTGCCAGGTGGAATCGTCGCACGGAATCCCGCGATCCGGGGCATCCGCCGGAGAGCCGACCGGCTCGTGGACAACGCCGTGTCCACGAGCCGGACGGTTTCAGGCCTGCTGCGGCCGTACGTGCACGACATCCCCGGCGGCCACCGGGTGGCGGGTGCCGTCGGCCGTCCTGACCACCAGTCTGCCGTCCCCGTCGATCGCCACCGCCTCGCCCAACAGCTCGCGGTCGCCCGGCAGTTGGACCTTCACCGGACGGCCCAGGGTGGTGCACCTGGCGGTGTACGCGGGCAGCAGCCCACTGGCCTTCGGGTCACCCGCAGCCGCCACCCACTCGCCGTACAGCTCGGCGAACTCGCGCAGCAGCGAGCGCAGCAGGGTCTCCCGGTCGGTCACCTCGGCCCCGGCCAGGGCCAGCGAGGTGGCCGTGGGCACCGGCAGCTCGTCCTCGCGCAGCGAGATGTTGACGCCGAGTCCGACCACCACCGCGCCGTCGCTCAGCTCGGTCAGGATGCCGCCGAGCTTGCGCTCGGCGCCGCCGACCGTGACCTGGAGGTCGTTCGGCCACTTCAGGCCGGTGTCCAGCCCGGCGACCCGGCTCAGGGTGGCCGCGGCCGCCACCCCGACCAGGATCGGCAGCCAGCCGTACCGCTCCATCGGGACGTCCTTCGGCCGCAGCAGCAGCGAGAGGAAGAGGCCGGAGCGCGCGGGCGCCGACCACTGCCGCTCCAGCCGGCCCCGGCCGGCCGTCTGCTCCTCGGCCACCAGCACCGCGCCCTCGGCTGCGCCCTGCTTCGCCCGGGCCGCCAGGTCGGTGTTGGTCGAGCCGGTGCCGGCCACCACGTCCAGCGCCGTCCACAGGCTGCCGGGGGTCAGCAGGTCCCGCCGCAGCGCGGCCTGGTCGAGCGGCGGCCGCTCCAGATCGGTCCAGGGGGAGGGCCCGTCGTGGCCGAAGCCACGCAGACCACTGCGTCGGGGGCGAGGAGTCTCGGTCACCGGGCCAGCGTACCGACGGCGCGTCAGCCGTCACTTCCGGCGCGAGCACCGAAGATGGTCCGGTCGGCCTCGGCGATCGTCAGGTCGTTGATGCTCGCCTCCCGACGGCGCATCAGCCCGTCCTCGGCGAACTCCCACTGCTCGTTGCCGTGGCTGCGCCACCACTGGCCGGCCCGGTCGCGCCACTCGTAGGTGAACCGCACCGAGATCCGGTTGCCGGTGTACGCCCACAGCTCCTTGCGCAGCGCGTACTCCTCCTCCTTCGCCCACTTCCGGGTGAGGAACTCGACGATCGCCTCGCGCCCGGTGAGGAACTCGTCGCGGTTGCGCCAGACCGAGTCGGGTGTGTACGCCAGCGCCACCCGCTGCGGGTCACGGGAGTTCCAGGCTTCCTCGGCCGCCCGGACCTTGGCGGCGGCACTCTCGGCGGTGAACGGCGGAAGCGGGGGACGGGCAGCGGACATGACGAATCCTCACTGGTCGCACCTGATGACCGGACAGCACTCACCCTAACCCTTTAATTGGAGAGTAGAGGTTAGAACGCCGAACCGGCCCCGTCATCGAGCCGTGAGCCGCACCATGCTGCCGCAGAAACACGCCAGGCTGCACTGTGTCGCTGGCCATAACCGGAACAGCCCCGGGCTGGCTACGCTACCCAGCGGTAGTTCGCAGCGCCGCACCTGCCCTCACGCAGTCATGCACCCGGGAGCGGCCGATGGATTCAGGGAGAGCCGACCGGATGACCGAGGCGTCGCACGACCCGCACACCACCGCCGGCAAGCTCGCCGACCTGCGCCGCAGGATCGACGAGGCCGTGCACTCCGGCTCGGCCGCAGCCGTCGAGAAGCAGCACGCCAAGGGCAAGCTGACGGCCCGTGAGCGCGTCCAGGAGCTGCTGGACGAGGACTCCTTCGTGGAGTTCGACGAGTTCGCCAGGCACCGCTCGATCAACTTCGGCCAGGAGAAGAACCGGCCGTACGGCGACGGCGTGGTGACCGGCTACGGCACCGTGGACGGCCGTCAGATCGCGGTCTTCGCCCAGGACTTCACCGTCTTCGGCGGCTCGCTCGGCGAGGTGTTCGGCGAGAAGATCGTCAAGGTGATGGACTTCGCGCTGAAGACCGGCTGCCCGGTGATCGGCATCAACGACTCCGGCGGCGCCCGGATCCAGGAGGGCGTGGTCTCGCTCGGCCTGTACGGCGAGATCTTCCGCCGCAACGTGCACGCCTCGGGCGTCATCCCGCAGATCTCGCTGATCATGGGCCCGTGCGCGGGCGGCGCGGTCTACTCCCCCGCGATCACCGACTTCGTGGTGATGGCCGACCAGACCTCGCACATGTTCATCACGGGCCCGGACGTGATCAAGACCGTCACCGGCGAGGACGTCGGCATGGAGGAGCTGGGCGGCGCCCGCACCCACAACGCCAAGTCCGGCAACGCGCACTACCTCGCGGCGGACGAGAAGGAGGCGATCGAGTACGTCAAGAGCCTGCTCTCGTACCTGCCCTCCAACAACCTCTCCGAGCCGCCGGCCTTCCCCGAGGAGGCCGACCTCGAGATCAGCGACGAGGACCTCGAACTCGACACCCTGGTGCCCGACTCGGCGAACCAGCCGTACGACATGCACAAGGTGATCGAGCACATCCTCGACGACGGCGAGTTCCTGGAGACCCAGTCGCTGTACGCCGGCAACATCCTCACCGGCTTCGGCCGGGTCGAGGGCCACCCGGTCGGCATCGTCGGCAACCAGCCGATGGACCTGGCCGGCTGCCTGGACATCAACGCCAGCGAGAAGGCCGCCCGGTTCATCCGGACCTGCGACGCCTTCAACATCCCGGTGATCACCTTCGTGGACGTCCCCGGCTTCCTGCCCGGCACCGAGCAGGAGTGGAACGGCATCATCCGGCGCGGCGCCAAGCTGATCTACGCGTACGCCGAGGCGACCGTCCCGATGATCACCGTGATCACCCGGAAGGCCTTCGGCGGCGCGTACGACGTGATGGGCTCCAAGCACCTCGGCGCCGACCTCAACCTGGCCTGGCCGACCGCGCAGATCGCCGTAATGGGCGCCCAGGGCGCCGCGAACATCGTCTACCGCCGCGAACTGACCGAGGCCGCCAAGGCCGGCGCGGACGTCGACGCCCGCCGCGCCGAGCTGGTCGCCGAGTACGAGGACACCCTGCTCAACCCGTACCTGGCCGCCGAGCGCGGCTACGTGGACGCGGTGATCGCGCCGAGCGAGACCCGGCGGCACATCGTCCGGGGGCTGCGGGCGCTGCGCGGCAAGCGCGAGGTCCTGCCGCCGAAGAAGCACGGCAACATTCCGCTCTAGGCGTTCACGGGGAGATGATTGAGCTATGACTCCGATTCAGGTGCTGCACGGGCAGCCGACCCCTGAGGAGCTGGCCACCGTCCTGGCGGTGGTCTCAGCCCGGGCCGCCGCCGCACAGGCCGCCGACCCGCTGCCGGGCGCCGAGAAGCTGCTCACCGAGCACCACCCGTGAACGTCTGGCGCACGTCCGGATGGGCAGGCTGAGTTGAGTATCCGTACTCAAGCGTTCCGGGCGGTCGGCAGCGCACCCTGAGAAGGTGCTCTGGTCAGACCCCCGGGACGAACCGTCGGCCGAGGCCCGTCGCGTACAGCGGATGCTGCGACGGGCCGGTCCGGTACTGGCTGCGCTCGCGCTGCTGCTGGCGGTCCTCCTGATGCTCTGATCCCGCCCAGCTGCTCAGCCAGGGACTACCCAGGGGCTCGGGGCTCTGCTGATGTGCGGCTCCGCCGCGTGGGCGACGCCAACCTCGCACAAGGTGATCCCTGCGTACATGGTCAGGCACTTTCGCTTTTCACCCCGAGCCCCCTGGCTAAGGTGAGCGCATGAGCAACCGCACCCTCGTCCTCGCCTCCGCCTCCCCCGCCCGCCTCGGGCTGCTGCGCCAGGCGGGCCTCGACCCGCAGGTGATCGTGAGCGGGGTGGACGAGGACGCGATCACCGCGTCGACCCCCGCCGAGCTCGCCCTGGTGCTGGCCGAGGCCAAGGCCCGTGCAGTGGCAGGCGAGTTGACCGGCGGTCAGCTGGTGATCGGCTGCGACTCGGTGCTCGAGCTGGACGGCCGGGCGCTCGGCAAGCCCACCGACCCGGCCGACGCGCTGGCCCGCTGGCAGGCGATGCGCGGCCGCGAGGGCGTGCTGCAGACCGGCCACTGCGTGATCGACACCGCCACCGGCAAGGAGTCCTCGGCGACCGCCTCCACCACCGTCCGGTTCGGCACCCCGGACGACGCCGAGCTCGCCGCCTACATCGCCTCGGGCGAACCCCTGCACGTGGCAGGGGCGTTCACCCTGGACGGCCGCTCGGCACCGTTCATCGACGGCATCGACGGTGACCCGGGCAACGTGATCGGCCTCTCGCTGCCGCTGCTGCGACGGCTGCTCGCCGACCTCGACGTCCGGATCACCGACCTCTGGAGCTAAGACCGACCGGTCTAACCGCTCGGCGCGTTCTTCGCCAGGAAGGCGAGCAGGTCGGCCTTGGCGGTGCCCTGCGGCAGCAGCCGGGCGCCGTGGCTGGCGCCCTGGTAGATCTTCAGCTCCTTGACCGGGGCGGTGGCGGCCTTCGCCAGTTCGGCGGCGTTCTCGGCGAACGGCTGGTCGTTCTCCTGGGCGGCGATGAACAGCGGTGCACTGATCCTGGCGATCGCCTCCACCCCGTTCCAACTGCCGAAGCTGGTGGGCGAGCTGAGCGTGACCACGGCTGCCACCGGGAGCGACCCACCGGGGGTCGCGGCCGCGGCCAGCGAGCCGGTACCGCCCTTCGAGGCGCCCACCAGGACCACCTTCTCGACGCCCTTCCCCTTGAGGTACTTGGCCGCCGCCTCGATGTCCTGCGGCAGGTCACCGGCCGAGGTGTAGGCCAGCGTCGCGTAGCCGGCCCTGGTGAAGTCCTCGACGAACGGGATCCAGTCGCAGAGCGTGGCCCCGTTCTCGTGCGAGAACACCACCGCGACCTTGGCCTTGCCCGGATCCGAGTCCTGGTAGTAGGCGTCCCGCTTCGCCACGCTGTCGAGCGCGAACAAGCCCTTGTCGGCCCTGGCCTGCTCCAGGCAGCCGTACCCGGGAGCACCGGCACTGGGCGCGGCCTTGGCCGGGCCCTCGCCGTCGCTACCGCAGCCCGCGAGCAGCAGGACGGCGGCCAGCGCGCCGAGCGCGGGCATGACCGTACGAATCTTCATCTCTTCGACTCCCCCGTCGAGTTGACGACGGGCACCGGGCGGCGACCGTCGGCCGAAACGCTAGGGATCAGTGGGAATCCTCGTCAATGGTCCAGACCATCACGGTTGGACACCGGTCGAACCGGATCCTCCGCCTCCGCTTCGGGCGTGCTGATCCGGACAGATCCTGGCCCGTACATCTGTTGCCCTGAGCCACCCTCGCCGGGTGGGCCCGGCCGCTAGGCTGGCGCGGTCGCCGGATCGGGAAGGAACCAGGAAGGGACAGCGCGATGATCGACAGCCTGCTCAACCTGGTGCTCGGCCTGCTGGCCAGTGCCATCAGCGCCGGCCTCGGCTGGCTCGCCCCCACCCTGCGCCGACGCCGGAGGCTCGGCCGGGTCCGGGAGTTCTTCGGCATGCCCGGCGGCACCGAGTGCCTGCTGGTGGTGAACCGGCATACCGCGGCGACGAGTTCGAAGAGCGTCTCGCGCAACGACGTGTACGCGCTGATGGAGTTGGCCGCGCTGGTCAAGGAGTGCGGCGCGCAGGCCGACGTCGTCGCGCACGACCAGGTCCGCCAAGGGCTGGGCGGGAAGGCCGAGTTCTGCCTCGGCGGCCCGGAGAGCAACGAGCGGACCGCCGCCCACCTGCGCAACTGGCTGCCCGGGGTGAACTTCGCCGCGGAGCCCGGACAGCACTACGCCAGCACCATCGCGGCGGGTGACGAGACCTTCCGCTACGACTCCGCCGACGGCGTGGCGCAGGCGTACGTCCTGCTGGCCCGGGTGCACGCCGGCGCCGGCAGCCGCCCGGTCTTCCTGATAGCCGGCCAGACCGCGACCTCCAACCACGCGGCGGTCCGCTACCTGACCTCCCGTCACCGGCAACTGGCCCACCGGCACGGCCGGGACGGCGCCTTCGCCCTGATGCTCCGCGTGGTCAACCCGGAGGCGTACGGACCCGATGTGGTCGAACTCGCCTCCGACATCACGGCCAAAGCGTTCGCGGCGGCCGGATGAGGTGGGCGAATGAGGCGGACGGTGCAGGTGATGTGGCGAAGGCCACGGCACGCCCGGAACGCCCCGGACCGGCTTCGGGCTCGCTATAGGCCGACCGCGTAACGTCGCCACCAGCGGCGCATGCCGCTCCGTATCCGGGTGATCACGAATTCGCGTCACGCTCCGTGTGGGCAAGCTCACCACCTGGGGCTACTCGCCGGTACACCCTCGCAATCCATAAACTCAACGTGGTTCAAGAAGGGAGCCAAACGTGCGCAAGGTGCTCATCGCCAACCGTGGCGAAATCGCCGTCCGAGTCGCCCGGGCCTGCTCGGATGCCGGTATCGCCAGCGTCGCCGTCTACGCCGAGCCGGACCGGGACGCTCTCCACGTCCGTGCGGCCGACGAGGCGTACGCGCTCGGCGGCGACACCCCCGCCACCAGCTACCTGGACATCGCCAAGGTGCTCCAGGCGGCGGCGGACTCCGGGGCGGACGCGATCCACCCCGGCTACGGCTTCCTGTCCGAGAACGCGGACTTCGCCCAGGCCGTGATCGACGCGGGCCTGACCTGGATCGGCCCGCCGCCGCAGGCGATCCGCGACCTCGGCGACAAGGTGACCGCCCGTCACGTCGCCCAGCGCGCGGGTGCCCCGCTGGTGGCCGGTACGCCGGAGCCGGTCCAGGGTGCCGACGAGGTCGTGGTGTTCGCCCGCGAGCACGGTCTGCCGGTCGCCATCAAGGCGGCGTTCGGCGGCGGCGGCCGCGGCCTCAAGGTCGCCCGCACGCTGGAGGAGATCCCCGAGCTGTACGAGTCGGCGGTCCGTGAGGCGGTCGCCGCCTTCGGTCGCGGCGAGTGCTTCGTCGAGCAGTACCTGGACAAGCCGCGGCACGTGGAGACCCAGTGCCTGGCCGACCAGCACGGCAACGTGGTGGTCGTCTCCACCCGTGACTGCTCGCTCCAGCGCCGGCACCAGAAGCTCGTCGAGGAGGCGCCCGCGCCGTTCCTGACGGACGAGCAGAACGTGGAGCTGTACCGGGCCTCCAAGGCGATCCTCCGCGAGGCGGGCTACGTCGGCGCCGGTACCTGCGAGTTCCTGGTCTCCCAGGACGGGCTGATCTCCTTCCTGGAGGTCAACACCCGTCTCCAGGTGGAGCACCCGGTCTCGGAGGAGGTCACCGGGATCGACCTGGTCCGCGAGATGTTCCGGATCGCCGACGGCGAGGCCCTCGGGTACGACGACCCGGAGATCCGCGGCCACTCGATCGAGTTCCGCATCAACGGCGAGGACCCGGGCCGCAACTTCCTCCCGGCGCCCGGCACCGTGACCCTGTTCGCGCCGCCGTCGGGCCCCGGTGTCCGGCTGGACGCGGGCGTCGAGACCGGCTCGGTCATCGGCCCCGCCTGGGACTCGCTGCTGGCCAAGCTGATCGTCACCGGCGCCACCCGCAAGCAGGCGCTGCAGCGCGCCGCCCGGGCGCTCGCCGAGTTCAAGGTGGAGGGCATGGCCACCGCCATCCCGTTCCACCAGGCGGTCGTCACCGACCCGGCGTTCGCGCCGGAGGTCCACGACAGCGAAGGCCCGTTCACGGTCTTCACCCGGTGGATCGAGACCGAGTTCGCCAACACCATCCCGGCCTTCACCGGTGGTGGCGCGGACGCGGACGAGGCCGACCAGCGGGAGACCGTGGTGGTCGAGGTCGGTGGCAAGCGGATCGAGGTCTCGCTGCCCTCCTCGCTCGGCGTCTCCTCCGCACCGGCGGCCGGCGCCTCGGCGACCGGCAAGGCCAAGCGCCGGGTCGGCGCCAAGAAGGCCGGCGCGGCGGCCAGCGGTGACACGCTGGCCTCGCCGATGCAGGGCACCATCGTCAAGGTCGCCGTCGAGGAGGGCCAGGTGGTCGCCGAGGGCGAGCTGATCGTGGTCCTGGAGGCGATGAAGATGGAGCAGCCGCTCAACGCCCACAAGGCGGGCACCGTCACCGGCCTCAAGGCCGAGGTCGGTGGCAGCGTGAGCAGCGGCGCGGTGCTCTGCGAGATCAAGGACTGACTTTTTAACGGACCTTGAGTTGCACCATCCAGGGGCTCGGGGAACGGCGACGCTACGTGGCGTGCGGGTCAACAGGCGAAAGTGCCTGACCACGCACGCACGGGTGACCTTTGCAGAGGTCGGCGTCGCAGTTCCCCGAGCCCCTGTTGTGCTGCACCGTGTGCCTCAGCGTGCACGAGGAGCCGTCAACTCAGTGAGACGGCCCGGGAGTTGGTGCTCCGGGCGGCGCTGCCCGGGGAGCGGTGCCGGGCGCCGAGGGGCGGCGTTGACCGCGGCGGGCTGCTGGTGCACGGGGGTGTCGGCCGGCGGGCCGAGCGGGGCGATCGAGATCTGCACGCCGCAGTCGGCGAGCGCGTCCAGCTCGCGGGCGGTCAGGTCCGTCCCGGCGGCCTGCTCGTCCGTCACCAGGCGGGTGATCGCCTCGGTCGGGACGGTCTGGAACATGGTGTCCGCGCCGAGCTTGGTGTGGTCGGCGAGGACGATGACCTCGGTGGCCGACTGCACCAGTGCCCGGTCCACGCTCGCGGAGAGCATGTTGGTGGTGGAGAGACCGCGCTCGGCGGTCAGGCCACTGCCGGAGATGAAGGCCTTGGTGACCCGCAGGCCGTTCAGCGACTGCTCCGCCCCGCTGCCGACCAGGGCGTAGTTGGATCCGCGCAGGGTGCCCCCCGTCATCACCACCTCCACCCGGTTCGCATGGGCCAACGCCTGGGCGACGAGCAGCGAGTTGGTGACCACGGTCAGCCCGGGCACCCGGGCCAGCCGACGGGCCAACTCCTGGGTGGTGGTGCCCGCGCCGACCACCACGGCGTCCCCCTCCTCGACCATCGAGGCGGCGAGATCGGCGATCGCGCTCTTCTCGGCGGCCGCGAGATGGGTCTTCTGCGGATAACCGGGCTCCCGGCTGAAGCCGCCGGGGAGCACCGCGCCGCCGTGCCGGCGGTCGAGCAGCCCTTCGGCCTCCAGCGCCCGGACGTCTCGGCGTACGGTGACTTCGGAGGTCTGGACGACGCGGGCCAACTCACGGAGCGATACCGCTCCGTTGGCGCGCACCATTTCGAGGATCAACTGGCGACGTTCTGCAGCAAACACAGAACCGACGGTAACTGAATGACCGTCTGCTTTCAGGCGTTTGCAGCTGGTATCGGGAAATGCTCACCTCGGAGCAGCGTGCGACCGTACAATACGCGCCGTCAGCTGCCGGTGATCACGCTCGGCCGGGCGGGTGAGACGGCAGAGGCGGCCGCCGTCGGCGACCGCCCCAACTCCGTTCCGCAGCTCAGGAGTCCGAGTCCTCCCGCTTGCGGATGTGCAGCTGACGGGCGGCCTCGGCGGTGGAGCCGGAGAGCGACGGGTAGACCGTGAAGGCACCGGCCACCTGTTCGACCGTCAAGTTGTTGTCCACAGCGAGCGAGATCGAATGGATGAGTTCGCTGGCGCGCGGCGCGACGACCACACCACCGACCACGATGCCGGTGCCCGGGCGGCAGAACAGCTTCACGAAGCCGTCCCGGATGCCCTGCATCTTGGCCCGCGGATTGCCGCGCAGCGGGAGCTTGATCGCGATCGCGTCCATCTTCCCGCAGGAGACGTCGGTGGCGGTGTAGCCGACCGTGGCGATCTCCGGGTCGGTGAAGACGTTGGAGGCCACCGTCTTCAGGTTGAGCGGCTGCACCGCGTCGCCGAGCACGTGGTACATCGCGATCCGGCCCTGCATCGCGGCGACCGAGGCGAGCATGAAGACGCCGGTGCAGTCGCCGGCCGCGTACACGCCGGGGGCGCTGGTCCGGGAGACCCGGTCGACCTGGATCTGGCCCCAGTCGTTGAGCTTGACCCCGGCCTCCTCCAGGCCGAGACCGGCGGTGTTCGGCACCGAGCCGACCGCCATCAGACAGTGGGTGCCCTCGATCACGGTGCCGTCGGCCAGGGTGACCTCGACCCGGTCGCCGATCCGCTTGGCGCTCTCGGCCCGCGAACGGCCCATCACGTTCATCCCGCGGCGACGGAAGACCTCCTCGAGCACCTCGGCGGCGTCCGGGTCCTCGCCGGGCAGCACCCGGTCGCGGGAGGAGACCAGGGTGACCTTGGAGCCGAGCGCCTGGTAGGCACCGGCGAACTCGGCACCGGTGACGCCGGAGCCGACCACGATCAGCTCGCGCGGCAGCTCCTCCAGCTCGTAGACCTGGGTCCAGTTCAGGATCCGCTCGCCGTCCGGCTGGGCGTCGGGGAGTTCGCGCGGGTGCACGCCGGTGGCGATCAGCACGGCGTCGGCCCGGAGCGTCTCGGTCGAGCCGTCGGCACCGTCCACGATCACCTCGCGGGAGCCGTCCGCCGCCTGGCCGCCGGCCCCGAGCCGGCCCTTGCCGCGCAGCACGGTGACCCCCGCCCGGGTGACCGACTGGGTGATGTCGTGCGACTGCGCGATGGCGAGCCGCTTCACCCGTCGGTTGACCTTGCCGAGGTCGACCCCCACCACCCGGGCCGACCCCTCGATCGGCGGGGTGTCGTCCGCGACGATGATGCCCAGCTCCTCGTACGAGCTGTCGAAGGTGGTCATCACCTCCGCCGTCGCGATCAGGGTCTTGGACGGCACGCAGTCCGTCAGCACCGCCGATCCGCCCAGACCGTCGCGGTCGACAACGGTCACCTCCGCGCCGAGCTGGGCGGCCACGAGGGCCGCCTCATATCCGCCGGGTCCGCCACCGATGATCACGATCCGAGTCACATGCACCATTGTCCCGTACGCCGAGACCGGCGCCACGCCGGGGGCGTTGCATTGTGCTCAGCTCCGATCGGACCCGGTCGTGAACTGTCCGGAATGCGTGTTCGGACGGACCGTCAGAAGCTCCGTACCCGCTCCCTTGCGGGCTCCGCTCTCCCGTATGGTGACGCCATGCCCCTCTACGCCGCGTACGCCACGAACCTCGACGCCCGGCAGATGAGCCGTCGCGCCCCCCACTCGCCGCTGCGCGGCACCGGGTGGCTGGACGGCTGGCGGCTGACCTTCGGTGGCGAGCAGCTGGGCTGGGAGGGCTCGCTGGCCACCGTGGTGGAGGACGAGAAGGAGCAGGTCTTCGTCTCCCTCTACGACGTCGCGCCGATGGACGAGGACGGGCTCGACCGCTGGGAGGGCCTGCAGCTCGGTATCTACCGGAAGATCCGGCTCCGGGCGCACACCCTGGACGGGGACATCCCGGTCTGGACGTACGTGCTGAACGACTGGGAGGGCGGGCTGCCCGCCGCCCGCTACCTGGGCATGATCGCGGACGCGGCGGAGAGCGCGGGCGCACCGGACGACTACGTGCTGGACCTGCGGCGACGGCCCTGCTGATCATCGGCTTGTAGAACCCTCCGAACAGGGCGGCCCGTAGCGGGTGTTCGTTTGGGTCTCTAGGTCATCCGGGTAACGATCCGGCATGGTTCGCCGGGTATGTCTACGCGCGTAGGCGATTGCCGTCTATTCTCGGTGACGTGAACGCATCTCCTCAGTCCAACGTCTCCGCCGACCCCTACGCCGCCGCTCGGACGGCCGCCGCGCGTCTGCGTGAGCTGACCGGTGCCGAGCGCCACGACGTCGCCCTGGTGATGGGCTCCGGCTGGGTGCCGGCTGCCGACGCCCTCGGCGAGACCGTGGCTGAGTTCCCGGTCACCGACCTGCCCGGCTTCCCGGCCCCCGCCGTCGCGGGCCACTCCGGCAAGATCCGCTCGGTCAAGATCGGCGACAAGCGCGCGCTGATCTTCCTCGGCCGCAACCACTACTACGAGGGCCACGGCGTGGCCACCGTGGTGCACGGCGTCCGCACCGCCGTCGCGGCGGGCTGCGAGACCGTGGTGCTGACCAACGGCTGCGGCGGTCTGCGTGAGGGCTGGGTGCCCGGCCAGCCGGTGCTGATCAGCGACCACATCAACCTCACCGCGGACTCCCCGATCGTCGGCGCCAACTTCGTCGACCTCACCGACCTGTACTCCAAGCGGCTGCGCGAGCTCTGCCGCGAGGTGGACTCCTCGCTCGACGAGGCCGTCTACGTGCAGTTCCGCGGCCCGCACTACGAGACCCCGGCCGAGATCGGCATGGTCCGGGCGATCGGCGGCGAGCTGGTCGGCATGTCCACCACGCTGGAGGCAATCGCCGCCCGCGAGGCCGGCGCCGAGGTGCTGGGCATCTCGCTGGTCACCAACCTGGCGGCCGGCATCACCGGCGAGCCGCTCAACCACGAAGAGGTGCTGGAGGCCGGCAAGGCCAGCGCCGAGCGGATGGGCGCGCTGCTGGCGAAGGTCCTTGAGCGGATCTGACCGTCATCTGACGCAGAATCAGTAGTCCGGAGCCGTCCACCCGCTGTCCGGGGTGGCGGCTCCGTCTCTTTTCCCACTCACCCTCAGAGGGAGCTGGCAGCAATGTCCCAGACCACCGATCTGCTCGCGCGCGCCCGGACCTGGCTCGCCGAGGACCCGGACCCGCAGACCCGCGAGGAGCTCACCGCGCTGCTGGCCGCCGCCGAGGGCGAGCCCGAGGGCGGCGAGCGGATCGCCTGGTCCCGGCTGGCCGAACGCTTCAGCGACCGGCTCCAGTTCGGCACCGCCGGGCTGCGCGGCGAGCTGGGCGCGGGCCCGATGCGGATGAACCGCGCCGTGGTGATCCGGGCCGCCGCCGGTCTGGTCGCGTACGTGAAGGCCGAACAGCTCGGCGACCTGGTGGTGATCGGCTACGACGCCCGGCACAAGTCGTACGACTTCGCCCGGGACACCGCCGCCGTGGTGGTCGGCGCCGGGCTGCGCGCCGCCCTGCTGCCCCGCGCGCTGCCCACCCCCGTACTGGCCTTCGCCGTCCGCCACCTCGGTGCGGCCGCCGGCGTGACCGTGACCGCCAGCCACAACCCGCCGCAGGACAACGGCTACAAGGTCTATCTGGGCGACGGCTCGCAGATCGTCCCGCCCGCCGACGCGGGCATCGCCGCCGAGATCGACGCGATCGTCTCGCTGGACCAGGTGCCGCTCGCCGACGGCGGCTGGGAGGTGCTCGGCGACGACGTCGTCGAGGCGTACCTGGACCGCGCCGTCACCGTGGTCGACCCGGCCGGGGCCCGCGACCTCGACGTGGTCTACACCCCGATGCACGGCGTCGGCCGGGACACCCTGGTCGCCGCCTTCAAGCAGGCCGGCTTCCCCGCCCCGACCGTGGTGGCCGAACAGGCCGAGCCCGACCCGGACTTCCCCACCGTGGCCTTCCCCAACCCGGAGGAGCCGGGCGCGATGGACCTCGCGTTCCGCACCGCCACCTCGGTCGGCCCCGACATCGTGATCGCCAACGACCCGGACGCGGACCGCTGCGCCGTCGCCGTCGCGGACAACGGCGGCTGGCGGATGCTGCGCGGCGACGAGGTGGGCGCGCTGCTCGGCTCCGCCCTGGTCGCCAAGCACGCGACCGGTGTCTTCGCCACCACCATCGTCTCCTCCACCCTGCTCGGCCGGATCGCGGCCGCCGCCGGGCTCGGCTACGCCGAGACGCTGACCGGCTTCAAGTGGCTCTCCCGCGCGGAGGGTCTGCGCTACGGCTACGAGGAGGCGCTCGGCTACAGCGTCGACCCCGAGGGCGTCCGCGACAAGGACGGCATCACCGCCGCCCTGCTGGTCGCCGAACTCGCCGCCACCCTCAAGCAGTCCGGCCGCACCCTGACCGACCTGCTCGACGACTTGGCGCTGGAGCACGGCCTGCACGCCACCGACCAGCTCTCGGTCCGGGTCGAGGACCTCTCCGTCATCTCCGACGCCATGCAGCGCCTGCGCTCCCAGCCCCCGACCGCCCTGGCCGACCTGCGCGTCACCCGCGCCGACGACCTGGCAACCGGCACCCCGGAGCTCCCGCCCACCGACGGCCTCCGCTACTACCTGGCCGGCGAGTCCGTCACCGCCGCCCGCATCGTGGTCCGCCCCTCCGGCACCGAGCCCAAGCTCAAGTGCTACCTCGAGGTCGTCCTCCCGGTCGCCACCGCCGCCGACCTGGCCGACACCCGCGAGCGCGCGACCGACCTGCTCGCCGCGATCAAGCGCGACCTGGCGGCCGCGGCCGGCATCTGACGGGACGCCGACGGTGTCCGGGCTCCTCCACCAGACCCGGGCACCGTTGACTGCCGACACGAGCGTCCAGCTATCGGATCCAGCAACATCCGAGCTAGTGTGGATGTCATGACTGTCGCCTACGAGGACGTGCCGTTCAGCGAGCTGCTCCACCATCCGGCCGCAACCACCCGACGCCTGGACGCCGTGCGAGCGCTGCGTCTGCGGCGGCGCGACGCCGGCGACCTCGCCCTCATGCGTGTCGACCAGCTGGAGCAGGACACCACCGTGGTCGACTTCACTGCCCGTCTGCTCGCTGGGCTGGTACGCACCGAGAACACCACCGCACTGCGCCAAGCCCTTCCCGAGGCCCTGCCGTGGACCACGTTCCTTCCGTCGGAGGACATGGACACCTTGCTCGCCGAGCTGGTGGACACCGCCCAGGGTGCAGCGGCCCTGGAGAACCTGGCGCCGATTGCGATACTGCTGGCCCAGTGGCGTCACAGCGCCGAGATCTACGCGGATCCAGCCCTGCTCGCTCTCCTCACCCGTGAACCCGAAGGAGACCTCGGCCCCGTCCCGATGCCACAGGCCGCCGAGTGAGCCCGAAGCGGGGCGACCGGGCGGCCCCGCCTCCGGTCGACGACGAGTACGACCTGCGGTTCGCCAGCTCCGAGGCCGCCGACGGCTGGGAGCACCTGTCCCGCCACGCTTCGGGCAACCTGCGCCGCGCCTTCGAGCGAATCCGCTCCGCCCCGCGAGCATCGGACAGCCCCGAACGCCAGCACCGCCTCAAAGGCAAGCTCGGCACCACCACCTTCAAGGGCCAGACCCTTGAGCGCTGGCAGTACGAGGTCACCGGTGGAGGCCGCATCTGGTACCTCCTCGACGACGTCAACCGCACGGCCTGGATCGTGTATGCAGGCACCGGCCACCCGAAGGCCACGGACTGAGCCGACCCATGACAGCGCTGTGCCCGGCTCCCCAAGGGCGGGAGCCGGGCACAGCCACGCGTGCCGTCAGTTGGTGGCGATGATCAGGGTGACCAGGGTGACCAGGCCGATCGCGGTGGGGGCGATGATCCACCAGCACCAGCGGACCACGACCGGGCCGGCCGCGTCGGGGTTGCCCGCGTTGCGTTCGGCGATCTCCAGCAGCGTGTTGACCACCTGGTCGGACCAGGCCTTGGTGGGGTCTGGCTGGCCGGCCCGGACGGAGCGCATCGGGTTGACCAGGCTGGAGCTGCGGGAGGCCCGGGGGTCGTCGGCGGCAGCGGCGCGGGAGGCCGCACGGGTGGCCTTCTTGCGGGCCCGGAGCGACACCGGGACGGCCCAGACCTGGTACTTCTTGCCGCCGGCGAAGAGCTCCACCGAGTACCCGGCCCGCAGGCCCTCGACCGAGGCCCAGGGCACGTGCACGGTCCGGAACGGGTTGCGGACCAGCAGCCGCCGCTCGTCCGCGAGCACCGTGGGCCGGATCGTGTAGGCGAGCACCGGCAGCATGAAGACCGGGGCGCAGGCCAGTGCGACCCAGGGCGTCCGGCCGGTGCCGGTCAGCATGGCGTCGGTGATCAGCCAGGCGGCCACCCCCAGCAGCAGCACGCCGGAGATCACGCCGGGAACGGAGCGGTAGACGCGTTCGGCGTACTTGGGCTCGGAGGCGGCGCTGCCCGGGTCGGGCCTGCCGTCGGAATCGGTCATGGGGCCGATTCTGCACCATGCCTCCCACCCGGCGCCGGGAGGAGTGGCCGCCCGGAGGGTCCAAGCCCGGCGCCGGGAAACCGACGACCCGTCAGGCCGTACGACGGCGCAGCGTGGCCGCACCGAGGGTGAGGGCGAGCAGGACGCAGCCACCGATCACCGCCAGGTCGCGGATCACGGCGCCGGTGACGTCCGGGCTGCTGGTGAGGTGGTCCATCGCGTCGACCGCGTACGAGAGCGGGAGGACGTCGGAGACCCAGCGGAGGACCGGGGCCATCGCATCCCGGGGGACGAAGAGACCGCAGAGCAGCAGCTGGGGCAGGATCACCGCGGGGAGGAACTGGACGGCCTGGAACTCGGTCTCGGCGAACGCGGAGACCAGCAGGCCGAGCGCCATGCCGAGCAGCCCGTCGCCGACCGCGACCGCGAAGACCAGCCAGGTCGGGCCCTGGATGTCGAGGCCGAGCAGACCGAGGGTGAGGGCGGACGCCAGCGCGGCCTGGACCAGGGCGACCACACCGAACGCGATCGCGTAGCCGAGCAGCAGGTCGAGCTTGCCGAGCGGCATGGTGAGCAGACGCTCCAGGGTGCCGCTGGTCCGCTCGCGCAGCATCGCGACCGAGGTGACCAGGAACATCACCAGCAGCGGGAAGATCCCCAGCAGTGCGCCGCCGACCTGGTCGAAGACCTGGGGCTGCCCGTCGAACATGTACCGGAGCAGCGTGAGCAGCAGACACGGCACCACCAGCAGCATCGCCAAGGTCCGTGGGTCGTGCCGGAGTTGGGCCAGCACGCGGCGGGCGGTGGCCAGGGTGCGGCGAAGGTTCATGAGGTGCTCCCGACCAGGCTGAGGAAGGCGGCGTCCACATCGGTGGCGCCGGTACGGGCCAGCAGCCCGGCCGGGGTGTCGGCGGCCAGCAGGCGACCGTCGCGCATCAGCAGCAGGCGGTCGCAGCGCACCGCCTCGTCCATCACGTGACTGGAGACCAGCAGGGTGCTGCCCGCGTCGGCGAGGTCCCGGAAGAGCTGCCAGAGGTCGCGGCGGAGCACCGGGTCGAGGCCGACCGTGGGCTCGTCCAGGACCAGCAGTTCGGGCCTGCCGAGCAGCGCGGCGGCGAGCGAGACCCGGGCCCGCTGGCCGCCGGAGAGCTGGGCTGTGCGGTGGTCCCGGTGGGTGGTGAGGCCGACCGCCTCGATCACCCGGTCCGGGTCGGTGGCCGGGGCGCCGAGCACGGCGGCGAAGTAGCGCAGATTCTCGACCACGGTGAGGTCGCCGTAGACGGACGGGGCCTGGGTCAGGTAGCCGATCCGGCTCCGCAGACCGGCACTGCCGGCCGGCTCGCCGAGCACCTCGACCCGGCCGCCCGAGGTCCGCTGCACGCCGACGATCGAGCGCAGCAGGGTGGTCTTGCCGCAGCCGCTCGGCCCGAGCAGGCCGGTGACCGACCCGGCCGGGACGTCCAGGTCGAGGCCGTGCAGGACGGGGTGGCCACCCCGGACGACCGTGAGGCCGCCGATCCGGATGGCGGGCGCCGGGCCCGCCGCAGAATTCATCATGCGATGAGTTTCTCGCTGCGGCCCAGTTCCGTCAAGCAGCGCGACCGAGGGATTCGGGCAGCGGGTCAGGCGCCGCCCAGGTACCCCTGAAAGGTCGGCGCGAGCAGCGGGAGCAGCTCCTCCCGGGTCGCCGACGCCAACGGCTCGACCGCGATCACGTACCGGGCCATCGCCAGTCCCATGATCTGGGAGAGCATCAGCTCCGTCCTCAACTCCGGCTGGTCGATGTCGAGTTCGGCGGCCGCCCGGCGGACCAGCTCCTCCAGCACGAAGCCGCGCATCAGCTGCGCGACCTGCTCGGTGGTGGCCGCCGCCCGGATCAGGGCGAGCAGCCGGTCCAGCACCCCCGGCTGCTCCCAGAGCGTCAGCACGAACCCCGCCACCCGCTCGCCGACCGTCGCCCGGTCACCCGCCAGCACCTGCTCGACCACCACCCTCGGATCGACCGGGAACTCCAGCGCGGCCAGGAAGAGCCGGTCCTTGCTGCCGAAGTAGTGGTGCAACAGCGCCGCATCCACCCCGGCCGCCCGGCCGATCGCCCGCATGCTCGCCTTCTCGTACCCGCGCGCGGCGAACTCCGCCCGAGCCGCCTCGAGCACCGTACGGCGGGTGTCGGTCGAGCCGGGGCGGCGGCCGGTCCGCTTGCGGGGGGTCTGGCCTGGGGCTGCGGGCTGCTCTGCTGAGGTCACCAGGCCATTGTCGCCAGGCGACAACTCTTTCGAGTGAGCCTGAACGTTTCTTCTCCGCACGCGAATGAGCGGAGCTGCAACATCCGCGCCATGAGCAACGAGCTAGAGGTCCACAGCAAGGTCCCCGCCCAGACGACGGCCGACACCACCCCGCCGGGCTACGACGACCTGCTGCACGACATCAAGGCGGAGATCGCCTCCGCACAGGTCCGCGTGCACCGGGTGGTAAACACCGAGCTGATCGCCCACTACTGGCGCATCGGGCGGATCATCCTGGAGCGGCAGGACCAGGAGGGGTACGGCACCAAGGTGGTGGCCCGGCTCTCGGCGGACCTGCGCACCAGCTTCCCTGGGCAGCGCGGGTACTCAACCCGCTCCCTCCGGTACATGCAGCACCTGGCCCGGGCCTGGCCCACGGAGGTTGGGCAACAGGCTGTTGCCCAACTGCCCTGGGGCCATGTGACAGTCCTCCTGGACTCGTTCGACGACCGGCTGACCAGGGATTTCTACATCCAACAGACCGTCACCAACGGCTGGTCCCGCAGCGTCCTGATCCACCACATCGAGACCAAGCTGCACCTGCGCCAAGGCGTCGCCCTCAACAACTTCGCCACAACCGTGCCCGACGGCGCCGACCTCCTCAAGGAGCTGGTCAAGGACCCGTACCGGCTCGACTTCACCCGGCTCGGCGACGACCACTCCGAGCAGGCCCTCGAAACCGCGCTGGTCGACCACGTCGTGCGGTTCCTCCAGGAGCTCGGCGTCGGCTTCGCCTTCGTCGGGCGGCAGTATCCGCTCCGGGTCGGGGCGCAGGAGTTCCGACTGGACCTGCTCTTCTACCACCTGCGGCTGCACCGCTACGTGGTCATCGAGCTGAAGATCGACCGGGCCCAGCCCGAGCACCTCGGCAAGCTCGGGTTCTACACGGCCGTCGTGGACGACAAGGTCCGCGACCCGGAGCGCGACGACCCGACCCTCGGCATCCTGATCGCCGCCCACCGCGACGAGGAGGTGGTCCAGTACTCGCTGCGCGGCACGAACCAGCCCCTCGCCGTGACGACCTATCAGACCCTGCCGGCCGAGCTGCGCCCGCTGCTGCCGAGCCCGGAGGACCTGACCCGGGTGACGCGCGAGGTCCTTGAGAAGCACGAGGCATAGCCGGCCGGGCCCGCCGGGGGCAGATATCGGTCCAGCATCGAAACCGGGTGGGCCTAGCGCATCGCTACGCGCGTAGATATGCTGGTCTGGTGACTATGTCCACTGTTGCAGCCAAAGCCCCCGGCGCTGCGGGCGGCGGCCTTGAGGACGTTGCGGCGTCCGAGGCCTCGCTCCGCCGTTTCCTGCACGGCCTGCCCGGCGTCGACGCCGTCGGCCTGGAAGCCCGCGCAGCCACCCTCGGTACTCGATCGATCAAGACCACGGCGAAGGCGTACGCCATCGACCTGGCGATCTCGATGATCGACCTGACCACACTGGAAGGCGCGGACACCCACGGCAAGGTGCGCGGCCTGTGCACCAAGGGCCGGAACCCCGACCCGACCGACCCGACCGCCCCCCGGGTCGCCGCGATCTGCGTCTACCCGGACATGGTCGCCACCGCCAAGGCCGCCCTCGCGGGCACCGACATCCAGGTGGCCTCGGTGGCCACCGCCTTCCCGGCCGGGCGCGTCGCGCTGCCGGTGAAGCTGGCCGACACCGCCGACGCGGTGGCCGCCGGGGCCGACGAGATCGACATGGTGATCGACCGGGGGGCGTTCCTCTCCGGCCGGTACCTGGACGTCTTCAACGAGATCGTCGCGGTCAAGCAGGCGTGCAAGCGCGCCGACGGCACCTCCGCCCACCTCAAGGTGATCTTCGAGACCGGCGAGCTGCAGACGTACGACAACGTGCGCCGCGCCTCCTGGCTGGGGATGCTGGCCGGCGCCGACTTCATCAAGACCTCCACCGGCAAGGTCGCCGTCAACGCGACTCCCCCGGTCACCCTGCTGATGCTGGAAGCCGTCCGCGACTTCAAGCAGCAGACCGGCGTCCAGATCGGCGTGAAGCCGGCCGGTGGCATCAAGACCACCAAGGACGCCATGAAGTACCTGGTGATGGTCAACGAGACGCTCGGCGACGACTGGCTGTCCCCGCACTGGTTCCGCTTCGGTGCCTCCAGCCTGCTCAACGACCTGCTGATGCAGCGTCAGAAGCTCACCACCGGCCGGTACTCCGGTCCCGACTACGTGACGGTGGACTGATCCCCATGGCCAAGAACAAGCAGACCGAGGCCCCCACCCCCAAGGCGGGCCTGTTCAGCTACGCCCCCGCGCCGGAGTCCCCGGCCGCCGCCGGTGAGATCGCCACCTCGTACGGCCACTTCATCGGCGGCGAGTTCGTCGACTCCTCCGGCAGCGAGGCGCTGAAGACCGTCAACCCGGCCACCGAGCAGGTGCTGGCGGAGTTCGCGCAGGGCACCGACGAGGACGTGGAGCGCGCGGTCGCCGCCGCCCGCAAGGCGTTCACCGACTGGTCGGCGCTGCCGGGCAGCGAGCGGGCCAAGTACCTGTTCCGGATCGCCCGGATCATCCAGGAGCGCTCGCGCGAGCTGGCGGTGCTGGAGTCGATCGACAACGGCAAGCCGATCCGGGAGACCCGCGACGTCGACCTCCCGCTGGTCGCCGCGCACTTCTTCTACTACGCGGGCTGGGCCGACAAGCTCGACTTCGCGGGCTACGGCGCCAACCCGCGCCCGCTCGGCGTGGCCGGCCAGGTCATCCCGTGGAACTTCCCGCTGCTGATGCTGGCCTGGAAGATCGCGCCCGCGCTCGCCACCGGCAACACGGTCGTACTCAAGCCGGCCGAGACCACCCCGCTGACCGCGCTGCGGTTCGCCGAGATCTGCCGTCAGGCCGGTCTGCCCAAGGGTGTCGTCAACATCGTCACCGGTGACGGCCGGACCGGCGCCGCGCTGACCTCGCACCCGGACGTCAACAAGGTCGCCTTCACCGGCTCCACCCCGGTCGGCCGGGCGATCGCCAAGCAGCTCGCGGGCAGCCGCAAGAAGCTGTCGCTGGAGCTCGGCGGCAAGGCCGCGAACATCGTCTTCGACGACGCGCCGATCGACCAGGCGGTCGAGGGCATCGTGAACGGCATCTTCTTCAACCAGGGTCACGTCTGCTGCGCGGGCTCCCGTCTGCTGGTCCAGGAGTCGATCCAGGACGAGCTGCTGGACGCGCTGAAGCGCCGGATGGGCACCCTGCGGGTCGGCGACCCGCTGGACAAGAACACCGACATCGGCGCGATCAACTCGGCCGCGCAGCTCGCGCGGATCACCGAGCTGTCCGCGGCGGGCGAGGCCGAGGGCGCCGAGCGCTGGGCCCCGGAGTGCGAACTCCCGGGCGCCGGTTACTGGTTCCGGCCGACCCTGTTCACCGGCGTGAGCCAGGCGCACCGGATCGCCCGCGAGGAGATCTTCGGCCCGGTGCTCTCGGTGCTGACCTTCCGCACGCCGACCGAGGCGGTCGAGAAGGCCAACAACACCCCGTACGGGCTGTCGGCGGGCATCTGGACCGAGAAGGGCTCGCGCATCCTCTGGATGGCGAACCAGCTCAAGGCCGGTGTGGTCTGGGCCAACACCTTCAACAAGTTCGACCCGACCTCGCCGTTCGGCGGTTACAAGGAGTCGGGCTACGGCCGCGAGGGCGGCCGCCACGGCCTGGAGGCGTACCTCGATGTCTGAGACCACCCTGAGCGTCTTCAAGACCTACAAGCTGTACGTCGGCGGGAAGTTCCCGCGCTCCGAGAGCGGGCGGGTGTACGAGGTGTCCGACTCGAAGGGCCAGTGGCTGGCCAACGCCCCGCTCGGCACCCGTAAGGACACCCGGGACGCGGTGCTCGCGGCCCGGGCGGCCGTCAAGGGCTGGGCCGGCACCACCGCGTACAACCGCGGCCAGGTGCTGTACCGGATCGCCGAGATGCTGCAGGGCCGCCGCGAGCAGTTCGCCGCCGAGGTGGCGCTCGCCGAGGGCATCGGCAGCAAGAAGGCCGCCGCGCTGGTGGACGCCGCGATCGACCGCTGGGTCTGGTACGCGGGCTGGACCGACAAGGTCGCGCAGATCGCGGGCAGTTCCAACCCGGTGGCGGGGCCGTTCTTCAACCTGTCCACCCCGGAGCCGTCCGGTGTGATCGGCGTGGTCGCGCCGCAGTCCGGCACCGGCTTCTCCTTCCTCGGTCTGGTCTCGGTGATCGCCCCGGCGATCGCGGCGGGCAACACCGTGGTGGTCGCGGCCGCCGCCGACGCCCCGCTGCCCGCGCTCTCGCTGGGCGAGGTGCTGGCCACCTCGGACCTGCCCGGTGGCGTGGTCAACCTCATCTCGGGGAAGACCGCCGACATCGCCCCGACGCTGGCCTCGCACCAGGACGTCAACGGCCTGGACCTGGCCGGCGCGATCGCGGCCGAAGGCCCCGGCGCGGCGGTCGAGCTGGAGGTGCTCGCCGCGGATACTCTGAAGCGAGTCATCCGCCCGGCGGCCGACCAGGCCTCGCTGGACTGGACCAATGCGCCGGGAACGGAGCGGCTACTCTCGTTCCTGGAGACCAAGACGGTCTGGCACCCGATGGGTATCTGACCCTCCCGCAGGGAAAACTCCACACAGACTGGCCGTCCCCAGTGCCCTACCCCCCCCGGGGCCCGGACGTGCCACAGACGGGCCCGCACCTCTCCCCCCCTGGTGCGGGCCCGTCGACCTTTCCCGGTTCGCCCCGAAGACCCGCCGATCGGCGGTGCACCCGGGCCGACCTGCGTCGGTAGGGTCCGGAGTACGCCACATGATCTTGGGAGGGCACCGTGTGGGAGATACTCGGCGAGCTGGCCGTGCTACTGGGGGACGGCCCGCTGCGTGCCCTGCGGGCGCGCCGGGCGCTGCGCCGGCTGCGGGCCGGGAAGCAGACCAGGCTGCCCTGCGCGGTCCGTTCCGACCGGCCCGGCTGGCCGGCCGAGTACACCAACGGGAGCCTGCTGTTCACCCCCGGGCAGGCCGAGGCGGCGTTCGGGTCCCGGGCGTACCCGTACCTGCTGTTCCCGGTCGGCGGCGAGCTGCTGGACCCGGAGCCGGAGGCGTGGCACGACCAGGACTGGGCGGCCAAGCTCTACACGCCGGCCGAGGGTGACGCGGTGCACATCCAGGTGCACAGCCGCTACCTGCCCGCGCTGGCGACGGGGGTCAGCGGCAGAAACTGACGTCCCGTCTGTTTCGGCATCGCCCTCCGATGCGTCAGACTGGTGACTCGTGAGTGACTCCCCCATGAACCCCGCCCCGACGGCACCCGCCCTGGTCGTCCTGCTGTCCGGGCCGTCCGGATCGGGGAAGTCCTCGCTGGCGGAGCGGACCGGGCTGCCGGTGCTCCAGCTGGACGACTTCTACAAGGACGGCGACGACCCCACGCTGCCCGTGCTGCCGGACGGCGACGGGACCGACTGGGACTCGCCGCTCTCCTGGCACCGCGAGCAGGCACTGGCCGCGATCCGGCAGCTGACCGGGAGCGGCCGGGCCGAGGTGCCGGTGTACTCGATCCCGGCCAACGGCCGGGCCGGCACCCACGTACTCGACCTGGCAGGCGCCCCGGCCTTCATCGCCGAGGGGATATTCGCCGCCGAACTGGTCGGTCAGTGCGCGGCCGAGGGGCTGCTCGGCGCGGCGATCTGCCTGCGCAACCGTCCGCTGACCACCGCCTGGCGACGGTTCCGCCGGGACGTCCGGGAGGCCCGCAAGTCCGTGCCGTACCTGCTCCGGCGCGGCTGGCGGCTGATGCGGGCCGAACGCGGCATCGTGGCCCGGCAGGTCGAGCTCGGCGCGTACGCCTGCGCCGGTCCTGAGGCCGAGCAGCGGATCGGCGCGGTGGCCGTACGGCACCCGCAGCCCGCCTGACGGCCCGTCGACACCTGGACATACGGAAGGGCCCGGAGCCGCTCCCCGGCACCGGGCCCTTCCGCTTCGGTCACATCCCCACGGCGGTCCGCTCCCCCGAGTCGACCTGCCGTGCTTCCGTGACCTGCCCCGTCCCCCGACGGGAGTCCTGTTTACGTGACGTACGTGACTTACGCGACCAGCTCGCCGAAGGCGAAGACGGTGTCCCCGGTGCGGTTCAGCTGGTCGTCCTCGCGCAGCCGGCGCAGCGCCCGCCAGATGCTGCTCTTCACCGTGCCGACGCTGATGTTCAGGATGTCGGCGATCTCCGGGTCGGTGCGGCCCTCGTAGTAGCGGAGCACCAGCATGGTCCGCTGGTTCTCCGGCAGCTTGGCCAGCGCCTGCCAGAGCACGGCGCGCAGCTCGGTGCCGCCCATCGCGTCGGTGTCGCCGACCGTCTCCGGCAGCTCCTCGGTCGGGTACTCGGCGACCTTGCGGCGGCGCCAGGCGGAGATGTGCAGGTTGGTCATGGTGCGGCGGAGGTAGCCCCCGACCGCGGCCTTGTCGGTGATCCGGTCCCAGGCCCGGTAGGTCGAGAACAGCGCGCTCTGCAGCAGGTCCTCGGCCTCGTAGCGGTCGCCGGTCAGGTGGTACGCGGTGGCGTACAGCGAGGCCCGGCGCTCCCGGACGTACGCGGTGAACTCGGCGACGTTGTCGTTCGGAGCGGTGGTCTGCTCCTCGGCGGCCGGCGCGAGCCTCAGCAGCGTCGCGCCCGCGGCCTCCCGTCCGGCCGGCTCCCCCGAGCCGGTACCGGACAGCCCCCCCGTGCTCTCCCGACCCTCGACGCGGACGGGAAGGATTCCCCGCAGCGTCATGGTCGAGGCGGAGTCGGCCGCACTCCCCATGCGACCGATCCCGAACAGCTCCCCCCTGCTCCCGCCACCGAGGCGGCGGGATCCGGTGCTGTGTGCGCACCCCCGTACGATCACGGCACCGGAGGTCTCGTCGGTCCGTACCTCGAAGTGCGTGCGAGACGAACGCGCGTTGTGGACGGCCGCGTTGCTGCGGGTCTTGAGCGTGGCGTTCATCGTGCACCCCCATGGGTCGGTACCAGCGGTTCTGCCGCCCGGTACTGCGGCGACAAGGAAAATCCTGCCGGTCCGTTGTGATGGCGGTGTCCGCCGACTGTCACAGGGCTGTCACAGCCACCGGGACCTTCGACCCTTCAAGCGTGGACGCAGAACCCCGGGTTCCGGTTGCAGAGGAACTGCGGGGCTGGACCTGGTGGGTGAACACTGGCGCCACTTGGTCCAGAATGAGCCCGTGCCATTCCTCCTTCTGATCGAGGACGACGACGCCATCCGGACCGGCCTCGAACTCGCTCTCACCCGCCAGGGCCACCGCGTGGCCGCCGCTGCCTCGGGCGAGGACGGCCTGAAGCTCTTCAAGGAGCAGCGTCCCGACCTGATCGTGCTCGACGTGATGCTGCCCGGTATCGACGGTTTCGAGGTGTGCCGCCGGATCCGGCGCACCGACCAGCTGCCGATCATCCTGCTCACCGCCCGCTCGGACGACATCGACGTGGTGGTCGGCCTGGAGTCGGGCGCGGACGACTACGTGGTCAAGCCGGTCCAGCCCCGGGTGCTGGACGCCCGGATCCGGGCGGTGCTGCGGCGCGGCGAGCGGGAGAACTCCGACTCCTCGGCGTACGGCAGCGTGGTGATCGACCGCTCCGCGATGACCGTCACCAAGGACGGCGAGGACCTCCAACTCACGCCCACCGAGCTGCGGTTGCTGCTGGAGCTGAGCCGCCGTCCGGGCCAGGCGCTGTCCCGTCAGCAGCTGCTCAGGCTGGTCTGGGAGCACGACTACCTCGGCGACTCCCGGCTGGTGGACGCCTGTGTGCAGCGGCTGCGGGCCAAGGTCGAGGACGTACCCTCCGCCCCGACCCTGATCCGCACCGTGCGCGGGGTCGGCTACCGGCTCGACCCGCCGGCCTGATCCCTGACGATGGTGAGCTGCTCCGTTGACTGACCTCAAGATCCCGCCCCGTCCGCGCCCGGGGCGGGGGCGGCACCTGCGCTCGCTCCGGGTCCGGCTGATCGCGGTCTTCGCGGTGGTCGCGCTGACCACCGCGGTCTCGGCCTCCGGGATCGCCTACTGGCTGAACCGGGACGCGGTGCTCAAGCGCGCCCAGGACACCGCGCTGAACGACTTCCGGAACTCGCTGAGCCGGAACGTCTCTGCACTGCCGCTGGACCCGAGCTGCAACCAACTGGCCTACCTGGCCTCCCAGGTGGCCAGCTCCGGGCTGAGCTACGAGGTGGTCGTGGTGGCCCCCGAGCTGCCCGACTGCGTGGCCTCCTCGGACCCGGCCAGGTTCACCGCGACCCAGGTCCCGACCTCGCTGCGCAGCACGGTGAACGACCCGCGCGAGGTCGGCCCGGGCAATCCGTACGCGTATCACCTCTACTGGCAGCGGGTGAACCTGCCCGGCCCCTATCTGGTCGGCGGTACCCGGGTGGTGCCGACCGGGCCGACGGCGTACATGTTCAAGTCGCTGGAGAACGAGCGGGCCGACCTGAACACCCTCGGCTGGTCGCTGGCGATCGCCACCCTGCTCGCGCTGATCGGCTCGGCGCTGATCGCGCAGGCCGCCGCCGCCACCGTGCTGCGGCCGGTGAAGCGGCTCGGCGAGGCGGCCAGGCAGCTCGGTGAAGGGCACCTGGACACCCGGCTCGAGGTCGAGGGTGCGGACGAACTGGCCGAGCTGGCACGGACGTTCAACCGGACCGCGGAGTCGCTCTCCGGCCAGGTGGCCGAGCTGAGCGCCCGGGAGGCGCAGAGCCGCCGGTTCGTCGCCGACATGTCGCACGAGTTGCGGACGCCGCTGACCGCGATGACCGCCGTGACCGACATCCTGGAGGACGAGGCGGAGTCGCTTGACCCGATGATCGCGCCGGCCGTCCGGCTGGTGGTGAGCGAGACCCGGCGGCTGTCCGACCTGGTGGAGAACCTGATGGAGGTGACCAGGTTCGACGCGGGCACCGCGAAGCTGGTCGCCGACGAGGTGGACATCGCCGATCTGATCATGTCCTGCATCGACGGCCGGGCCTGGTACGACGCGGTCGAGCTGGACGCCCCGCGCGGGGTGCTCGCGGTGGTCGACCCCCGGCGCCTGGACGTGGTCTTCGCCAACCTGATCGGCAACGCCCTCAAGCACGGCGGCTCGCCGGTCCGGGTGAAGGTCCGTCAGATCGACGAGACCGTGGTGGTCGAGGTCTCGGACAGCGGGCCCGGCATCCCGGAGGACGTGCTGCCGCACGTCTTCGACCGGTTCTACAAGGCCGACAAGGGCCGGGCCAGGTCCGAGGGCAGCGGGCTCGGCCTGTCGATCGCGATGGCCAACGCCCAGATCCACGGCGGCTCGATCACCGCGGCGAACGGCTCGACCGGCGCGGTCTTCACCCTCACCCTGCCGCTCACCCAGCCCGCGCCGATCTTTCAGGAGGGCCCGAAGTGACGGTACGTCGCCTGCTGACCGCCGCCCTGCTGGGCGCCGCGCTGACCACCGCCGCCGGGTGCGGCATCCGGCCGACGGCGGTACCGGTGGACGCGGGCGCGCCCGCCAGCCGGACCGCCTGCCCGACCCCGGTACGGGTGCCGGAGGCGGCCGAGCCGACGCCGTCCCTGCCGAGCGCGCAGCCCACCCTGGCGCCCGCGCGGCCGACGCCGGGCGCGGTGTCGAAGTCGCCCGCGGTGCTGTTCAGCGCCTCGCCGGGCACCGCCTCGCCGAGCGCGACCGCCTGCCCCTGAGCGGCGCAGCTGCCCGGCGCACCCGTCCGGCCGCACCTGACGGCCGCCGGGAACCGTCCGCGCACGGGCTCGCGTCCCTGCCGGTGTGACGGACCAGGCGAACCCCTCGCAACCCGCGCCGGAGGTGTCGCCCCGGCTGCGGCTGCTGGGCATCCTGTGGCTGACCGGCTACCTGGGCCTGATCGGGTGGCTGATCCTGCGGCCGCTCGCGGTCGGCTGGACCTCACCGGCCAACCTGACGCCGTTCGCCTCGGTGCGGCTGGCCTTCTCGGTCGGCAGCCTGGACGGCCTGCTCCGACTGGCCGGCGGACTGCTGCCGCTGGCGCCGCTGGGCGTCCTGCTACCGCTGGCCGGCGGCCGGCTGCGGGTCGGCTGGCTGCCCTCGCTGCTGCGGACGGCGGGCTGCTCGGCGCTGATCGCCACCGGCTTGGAGATCCTCAAGGGCTGGGCGCCCGGACACGTGCTGAACGTGGACGACATCGTGCTCGGCGTGCTCGGCGTGGCCGCCTGCCACCTCGCGGTCGTCCCGTTCACCCGGTCCCGCCTGATCGAGCGCTCCGACCCCCGCCCGGGCCGCAGCCGGGCCGCCTACCGGCTGCACGCCCCGCTCAACACCCTCGCCCCGCGCGGCAGTTCCCCCCAGCGCTGAGCCCTCCGTGGCAGGGAGCGTCAGGGTTACCCCGAGGACGACCCTGAGCTGCGGGTACCTCGGAGCGGTGAGAGATTCAGGGGCCTGGATCGGTATCAGGGCGGAGGTTTTCGCGGGGCGCGGCGCCGAGGATGGATACATGCCCACCGGAGAGACCGGCCCGGGCGACCGTAACCGGAGCTGACCATGAGCGCACTTGCCCGCCCCCGACACCACCGCGTCATCGCCGGCGTCTGCGCCGGGATCGCCAAGCGCTTCGGACTCGCCCCCTGGACGGTCCGGATCATCTTCCTGGCTTCCTGCCTGCTGCCCGGCCCGCAGTTCCTGATCTACCTGGCGCTCTGGCTGATCCTCCCTCAGGAGCCGTGACCCGGCCGGGCCGACCGGCCCGAAGGGCCGCCTCCCCCGCCGCGTGCGGGGAGGCGGCCCTTCGGCCGTTGTGCGGAGGGGGTCAGCCACCCAGGCCCGGCAGGCCTCCACCGCCCGGGAGACCGCCGCCGAGCGCACCGGTCACGGTGCTGACGCCGGGCGCCTGGGTCAGGCCCTCGGCGCCGGGCACCGGGAGCGGCAGGCCGCGCGGGGTGGCCGCCTCGGCGACCGGGGCGGTCGCGCCGTCGGTCATCGGGGCGGTCTGCTCGGTGACCGGCGCGGTCATCGGCTGGGCGGACTCCGGGGCCTGCGCCACCGGGCCTGCCACGTCCGGGTTGAGGTTGCCGACCGCCTCGGTCACCGGAGCGGTGGCGGGCAGCTGGCTGACGGTGCTGGTGGCCGCCCCGGTCAGCGCACCGGACTGGGCGAGCGCTCCGGTCGGGAGACCGAGCCCACCGGGCGTGGCGGCGGAGGCGGAACCGGCAGCCGCAGCCGCGAGCGCAACGCCGAGCGCAGCGGTCCCGGCAGCCTTCAGAGTGGCCTGCTTCATGAGTTGGTCCTCGTGTCCTCGTCGGTGGCCGACGTCGCGGGCGGGCATCCGAGAAGGCCCACCGCTACGCCGTGTCAGCTCTGACTGGCACACCGTAGTGACAACGTCGCGCACAGATCAAAGGCGAGTAACTCACTTGGCTGAATAGTCAGATGAGCGCATGACCACGGCGAAGGCCACGCGCTCATCCGTCACCACATCGGCTGCCGTCAGGCGCCGACGCCCGCACCCGCACTGAACAGCCACTCCGCCTTCAGCTCGGCATAGCCGGGCTTGATCACATCGTTGATCATCGCGAGCCGCTCGTCGAACGGCAGGAACGCGGACTTCATCGCGTTCACCGTGAACCACTCCATGTCGCCCAGGGTGTAGCCGAAGGCGTCCACCAGGTGGCCGAACTCCTGGCTCATGCTGGTGCCGCTCATCAGCCGGTTGTCGGTGTTCACGGTGACCCGGAACTTGAGCCGGCTGAGCAGGCCGATCGGGTGCTCGGCGTACGAAGTCGCCGCCGCCGTCTGCAGGTTGGAGGTCGGGCACATCTCCAGCGGGACCCGCTTGTCCCGCACGTACGCGGCCAGCCGACCGAGCTCGACGCTGCCGTCCTCGTTGACCGTGATGTCGTCGATGATCCGGACGCCGTGGCCGAGCCGGTCGGCGCCGCAGCACTGCAGGGCCTCCCAGATCGACGGCAGGCCGAAGGCCTCACCGGCGTGGATGGTGAAGTGGTTGTTCTCGCCCTTGAGGTAGTCGAAGGCGCCCTGGTGCCGGGTGGGCGGGTGGCCCGCCTCGGCGCCGGCGATGTCGAAGCCGACCACGCCGTGGTCCCGGAAGCGGTTGGCCAGTTCGGCGATCTCCTGCGAGCGGGCGGCGTGCCGCATCGCGGTGAGCAGGGTGCCGACCCGGATCCGGTGGCCCTTGGCGCGGGCGTTGGCCTCGCCGAGCCGGAAGCCCTCGTTCACCGCCTCGACCACCTGATCGAGGGTCAGGCCCTGCTCCAGGTGCTGCTCCGGCGCGTACCGGACCTCGGCGTAGACCACGCCGTCGGCGGCCAGGTCCTCGGCGCAGTCGGCGGCGACCCTGACCAGCGCGTCGCGGGTCTGCATCACGGCGCAGGTGTGCGCGAAGGTCTCCAGGTACCGGACCAGCGAGCCGGAGTCGGCCGCCTCCCGGAACCAGAGGCCGAGCTTGGCCGGGTCGGTGGTGGGGAGACCCTCGTAACCGCAGGCCGCGGCCAGCTCGACGATGGTCTCCGGGCGCAGCCCGCCGTCGAGGTGGTCGTGCAGGAGCACCTTCGGGGCGCGGGCGATCTGGGCGGCGTCGGGGATGCGGGGGCCTGTGGTGCCCGCGGTAACAGGGATCTGCTTCTCCATTGCGGGAGTGTAGCCCCTACGCGCGTAGATTCACCACGCGGTTGCTCACTTTCCATCGTTGGAGAGCACCTCGTTGGGCCGGTCGGCCCTTCCGCGGGCCCGGTCAGCCCTTCACCCGGTACTTGAGCCCGAGCAGCGCGCCGGACAGCCCGTGCGGGACCAGCCAGCTCTGGTCCGCGCGGTCGGCCGCGTCGAACCGGTACTTGTACGGCTCGGTGCCGCGCAGGAAGTCGAAGGTGGTCAACTTCCGCTCCGCGCAAGCCCGGACGGCCTCGGCGATGATCGCGGTGCCGAGCCGAAGCGGCGCCCAGGCCGGGTCCCAGCCGATCTGGTAGTAGGCGAAGGTGTCGCCCCAGAGGAAGCCGTACAGCCCGCCGACCACCTCGCCCTCGTGCTCGGCCAGCAGGAAGGCAGGACCGGCGGACGGCCGCGCGCGCTCCAGCAGCCGGGTGTGCAGCGGCAGCCGCTGCTCGTCGAAGGTGGTGCCCCGGCCCAGCGCGTCCCGGCGGAGCCGGTGCAGCCGCACCACGGTGTCCAGCAGCCCGGGCCCGGCCTCGCCGGGCGGCACCCAGCGGAAGGTCACCCCGGCGGCAGCCAGCTTGCGCCCGTACCGCCGCAGGTCGGCGCGGAACTGCCGGGAGCCGAGCGACTCGAAGCCCCCGGTCAGGTCGGCCCGGGGGCAGGACTGCCTGGACACCTCGCGCCGGGTGGCCGGCAGCAGCTCGCCGAGCAGCGGATCCACGTCCGGGAACCAGAGCGTCTCGCGCCGGGCCAGCTCGGTCAGCCAGCCCCGGACCTCGTCCGCCCGGCCCGGCCGGACCGCGAACCCGCCGTGGTCGGCGGCGCCCGGTCCGGCGCCGAGCGCCGTCCGGCAGCCGACCGTGAACGGGAGCCTCGGGTGCAGCCGGAGCCTGGTCCGGCACAGCGGCACCACGGCCTCCACCGCGCCGTCCCGGCCCCGCCAGACCGCGATCTCGGCCGGGCCGCGCCCGCCCAGCGTCTCCCACCAGGACAGCACCCAGTCGGGGGTCAGGAACCACGACCCCCGCTCCGCCAGCTCTGCCACCAACTCCCGCCAGCTGTCCACCAGTTCCGGCGTCAGCTGCTCAGGCGTGTACCGCTCGACCATGTCCGTTCCCCACCCCGCCGTCGCACCGCTTCAGCAGCCACCACGGAGCCGGTGCACGGCCGGGTGCAGCCCCGAGAGGATTGTGTCGAACCGGGCCCGGCTGGTGTCGGAGTTCACCCGAAGTCGGCTGATCCGCAACGGATGTGGCGGCAGCAGTGCGTCCTGCCGGTGGTCGAAGAGGAAGCCGAGCCGGTAGCCCAGCTCGCGCAGCACCGTGTCGGCCCCGGCGTCGAAGTTCCCGTTGGGGTAGGCGAACGCGGTCGGCGCCACGCCCAGCCAGCCGGTCAGCAGCCGGTGCGCCTGCTCGATCTCGGTGCGCACCACAACCGGCTCGCACCGGTCGAGACAGGGGTGCCCGAGGGTGTGGTTGCCGATCGTCACCCCGGTGGCGACCAGATCCAGCAGCTCCAGCGCGGAGAGCTGCTGCTGACGGGCGGCGGGCCGGGCCGCGGTGGCCCGCAACTCCTTGATGGCAGCCCGCCGTTCGGCGTCCGGAAGAAGCTTGAGGCGGCCCACCACCGCAGCCGCCGGAACACCGGCCAGCGCACCGGCGGTACCGCCCGAGGCGGCCAGCTCGGCCGCCTCGCGCCACCAGAACGGCTGGTCCCCGTCGACGAGTCCGGCCACCACGAAGGCGGCGGCCGGCACCCCGAGCCGGGCCAGCACCGGCAGCCCCCGGGTGAGCAGCGTACGGTCGCCGTCGTCGAAGGTGACCAGCACGCTGCGCGGCGGCAGCGGACGCCCTTCGGTGACGGCCCGCTCGACGGTGCCGAGCGAGACCGGGGTGGCACCCCTGGTCAGCCGCTCCAGCTGGGCGGTGAAGCTCGGTAGGTCGTCCACCCCGTGATAGGCGAGCACGGAGAGCCGCTGCGCGGCCCGGGCCCGGAACAACGGCTGGAGCGGCGAGCGCCTCAGCATCCGGTCCAACCGCCCCCGCCGGGCCGCACCCGGCGCACCGCCGACGACGCGCGCGGCCGTGTCCTGCTCCGACACGATTCCCCCTGTTTCGATCCTTGCAGCCGTGCCTGCAGTCCCCCCATCAATATCCCTCAGTTTGGTAAAGAGCGGTATATGTTCGGGAAGTTGACCCGCTCCTGGCCGGATAGCGACACCCCGCGCCGAGGTGTGTCGCACCGGGGCGCAGTGGAAGCCCCACCCCTTCCGCCGGGGGGGGTGACTGGCTAGGCTCTGCCCGGCTCTCCGCCTGGAGGCCCGCCCCTGCTGCCCCGAGGAACCCCCGTGTCCAAGCTGTCCCGCACCGGCGAGCCGAAAGCACCCCGGAAGAACCCGTTCGAAGGGCTCACCCCCTGGCAGAAGGCGCTGTCGATCCTGCCGATGGGGCTCCTCATCGTGGGCGGCGCGATCGGTGGCGCGCTGGGGGCGGGTGCGCTCTTCCTCAACACCTCGATCGCCCGGAAGCCGCTCGCCACCCCGGTGAAGGCGCTCGCCATGGTCGGCGTCACGCTCGGCGCGGCCCTCGTCTACCTGATCATCGCGGGCCTGCTGACCTCGGCGCTCAACMGCTGACCTGCGGCGCCCTGCTCGGCCCGGCGCTCAGTCGTGGTCGAGCAGGCGGCCCCGCCGGGACAGTACGAAGTCCCGGAAGGCCGCCACCGGCGGGGTGAGCGGACGGCCCGTCACCCAGGCCAGGCCGATCGCCCGGCGGGTGCGGGGCGAGGTGACCTCCAGCTCCACCACACCGGGCCGGGGCACCAGGGCCGGGGGCAGCAGGGCCACCCCGAGCCCGGCCGCGACCAGCCCGCGCAGGGTCTCCGCCTCCTCCCCCTCGAACGCGATCCGCGGCGAGAAGCCCGCCTCCGCGCAGAAGCCGTCGGTGATCACCCGCAGGCCGTACCCCTCCTCGACCGCGACGAACGGCTCCTCGGCCACCTCCGCCAGCCTGATCCGGCGCCGCCCGGCCAGCCGGTGGTCGGCCGGGACGGCCAGGTACAGCCGCTGCTCGTCCAGCGGACGGGTCGTCAGGTCAGGGTCGTCCGGCAGCGGCGAGACCAGGCAGAGATCCAGCTCCCCCGCCCGCAGCCGCTCCAGCATCGCCGCCACGTAGTCCTGCACCAGCTGGAACCTGACCTGTGGATGCCCGACCCGGAAGCCGCGCAGCAGCGCCGGGACGGCGTCCGACCCCATCGTGTGCAGGAAGCCGAACGCCACCCGGCCGACCGCCGGATCGGCCTCCGCCCTGGCCGCCTCCGCCCCGCGCTCCAGCTCGGCCAGCGCCCGCTCGACCGAACCGAGCAGCATCCGCCCGGCCCGGGTCAGCCGCACCGTCCGCCCCTGCCGGGCCAGCAGCTGCACCCCGAGCTCCGCCTCCAGCCGGGCCACCGAGCGGGACAGCGTCGGCTGCGGCATCCCGAGCAGCTGGGCCGCCTGGGTCACGTGCTCCAGCCGCGCCACCGCCGCGAACTGCGCCAACTGTGGGGCGAGCAGGGCGAGATCGGTCTCCGGGCCGAGGTCGGCCAGGGTCGGCGGCGGTGAGCTGCTCTCATACGGCATGGCATGAATTATCGATGAATCATGCATTGGACGCATCAGTGACCCGCCCCCTAACTTCACTTCCATGCCGCCTGCCAGTACCGGGGCATCCGCAGTCGAGCTGCCGGGTGCCCTTCCCCAGTCGTCCCCTGCCGCCGCCACTCCCACTTCGGCCGACACCAGGCACCGCCCCGGTGACCGCGCCTTCCGGCGCGCCAACCTGGCGCTGTTCGCCGCCGGAATCGCCACCTTCGTCCTGCTGTACTCCACCCAGGGCCTGCTGCCGCTGCTCTCCGCCGACCTCGGCCTGACACCCGGTCAGGCCAGCTGGACCGCCTCGGCGGCCACCCTCGGGCTCGCCCTGGCGCTGCTCCCGGCCAGCGCGCTGTCCGACCGGTACGGGCGGACGGCGGTGATGACCGCCTCGATGCTGGCCGCCGCCGGGATCGCCCTGGCGCTGCCGTTCGCACCGAACCTCACCACCCTGGTGCTCCTCCGCGCCGTCCAGGGCGCCGCCCTCGCCGGGCTGCCCGCCACCGCGATGGCGTACCTGGCCGAGGAGATCCACCCAAGCGCACTGGCCTCCGCGATGGGCCTGTACGTCGCGGGCAACAGCATCGGCGGCATGGGCGGCCGGCTCGCATCCGGCTGGGCGGGCGCCGCCTGGGGCTGGCGCTGGGGCCTGGCCGTCTCAGCAGCCCTCGCGTTGGCCGCCGCGCTCGCCTTCCGGCTGCTGATCCCCGCCGCCCGGCAGTTCCGGCGCACCCCGCTGGACGCCCGCGCGCTGGCCCGCACCGTCACCGGCCATCTGCGCAACCCGCTGCTGCTCCGGCTCTACGGGCTCGGCCTGCTCTTCATGGCCGTCTTCGGCGCGGTCTACACCACCGTCGGCTACCGGCTGGTCGCCGCCCCGTTCGACCTCCCCGAGTCGGTGGCCGCCTCGATCTTCGTGGTCTACCTGGTCGGCACCCTCTCCTCAGCCGGCGCCGGCCGCCTGGTCGGCCGCCTCGGCCGACGCGGCACCCTCTACGTCGCGATCGGCACCACCACCGCCGGCCTGCTGCTCTCGCTCTCCGACACCCTGGCCGGCGTCCTGCTCGGCCTGACCCTGATCACCGCGGGCTTCTTCGCCGGCCACGCCACCGCCTCCTCCTCGGTCGGCCGCACCGCCACCGAGGGCCGCGCCCAGGCCTCCGCCCTCTACCTGATCGCCTACTACCTCGGCAACAGCCTCGGCGGCACCCTCGGCGCCGACGCCTACCACTCCACCGGCTGGCCCGGCACCGCCACCGTCGGCCTCACCGCGATGACCCTGGCCGCCGGCGTCACCCTCTACGCCACCCGCAAGGCCATGGCCGTCCGTACACTCCGGGCATGAGCCCCGCCCCGGCCGCGTACGCCCGGCTTCGCAAGATCGCCGACCGGCTTCCGACGGTGCCAGGAATCGGCAGGACGGAGATCGCGAACGGCGTGATCGTCATGACGCTGCCACCGGTCCTGCGCCACGAACTCGCCGTACTCAGGCTGGCGCGCCAGTTGAACGCACAGCTCCCAGGCACGCACCCCGGCCACATCGCGCACCCCGGCGCCGACCTCCCGCGCTTCTTCCCCACGAGGTAGTGCTGGTGGTCGAGATCGTCTCCAAGTCCAACCCCGAGACCGACTACCAGAACAAGGTCCGCGACTACGCCGCCATGGGCATCCCGCTCTACCTGTTGGTCGACCCCCGAGAGGGCACCGGCATCGTGTACTCCCAGCCCGGATACGCCTCCCGGGAGAAGTTCGTCTTCGGCGACACCGTCCTGGTCGGCCCGTGGTCGATCGACACCAGCGGACTGCTCACCTACGCCTGAGCGGCGCATCCGATCGGGCCACCATGGGTAGGCAACGGGTGCCGCAGCCCCGAGAGTTGGGATCGCCCGCCATGCGCAGGGACCAGGACAAGACCGCCGAGCTGGACGCGTTCATCGGCTTCGCCGCCGGACTGCTCACCGCCCTGGTGACCGCACTGGCCCTGGCCGGGCTCGCCGAACTGGTCACGGTCGGGCCGGGGTGGCGGCAGGTCGGGTACGGGCTGATCGCGGCAGCCGGGCTGACCGGCACGGTGGCCGCCTACCTACGGCTGCGCACCCGCCGGGCGCCCTGACGCCCGCTCACCAGGCGTCAGGGCGGGACCAGTTACGCGATCCGGTCGAGCACGATCGGGTTCGGCGTGAAGGCGGTGCCCTCGGGGGCGATGGTGACGCCGCCGGCCAGGGCCTCGATCGCGTAGTCGTAGCGCTCGGGGGTGTCGGTGTGCAGGGTCAGCAGCGGCTGACCCGCCGTCACGCGGTCGCCCGGCTTGGCGTGCATCTCGACGCCCGCGCCGGCCTGCACCGGGTCCTCCTTGCGGGCTCGGCCGGCGCCCAGGCGCCAGGCGCAGACGCCGACCGCGTAGGCGTCCAGGCCGGTCAGCACGCCGGTGGCGGAGGCGGTGATCACGTGCTGCTCGCGGGCCACCGGGAGCGGGGCGTCCACGTCGCCGCCCTGGGCGGAGATCATCCGGCGCCAGTGGTCCATCGCGGAGCCGTCCCGCAGCGCGTCGGCCGGGTCCTTGCCGTGCACGCCGGCCGCCGCGAGCATCTCGCGGGCCAGCGCCAGGGTCAGCTCGACCACGTCGGCGGGGCCGCCGCCGGCCAGCACCTCGACCGACTCGCGGACCTCCAGCGCGTTGCCGGCGGTGAGGCCGAGCGGGGTGGACATGTCGGTGAGCAGCGCGACGGTGTTGACCCCGGCGGCGGTGCCCAGGCCGACCATGGTGCGGGCCAGCTCCTGGGCGTCGGCCAGGTTCTTCATGAAGGCGCCGGAGCCGACCTTCACATCGAGGACCAGCGCACCCGTCCCCTCGGCGATCTTCTTGGACATGATCGAGGAGGCGATCAGCGGGATCGCCTCGACCGTGCCGGTCACGTCGCGCAGGGCGTAGAGCTTCTTGTCGGCCGGGGCGAGGCCGTCACCGGCGGCGCAGATCACCGCTCCGGCATCGCGCAGCACCGACATCATCTCCTCGTTGGAGAGCAGCGCCCGCCAGCCGGGGATGGACTCGAGCTTGTCCAGGGTGCCGCCGGTGTGGCCGAGGCCGCGGCCGGAGAGCTGCGGGACGGCCGCGCCGCAGGCGGCGACCAGCGGGGCCAGCGGGAGGGTGATCTTGTCGCCGACGCCGCCGGTGGAGTGCTTGTCGGAGGTCGGGACACCGAGCGCGGAGAAGTCCATCCGGACGCCGGAGCGGATCATCGCGTCGGTCCAGCGGCTGATCTCGCGCAGGTTCATGCCGTTCAGCAGGATCGCCATGGCCAGCGCGGACATCTGCTCGTCGGCGACCTCGCCACGGGTGTAGGCGTCGATCACCCAGTCGATCTGAGGGTCGGTCAGCTCGCCGCGGTCGCGCTTGGTCCTGATGACGGAGGGGGCGTCCATGAGGGTTCTCCAGAAGGTTCGAAGAAGAAGAAATGCGAAGAGTGCCGCGGGGGAGCTGATCCCCCGCGACACTCTACGCGCGTAACTAAAGCGGTAGCTAGAGCCGCTCCGGCCCGAACGCGTCCGGCAGGACCTCGCTCATCGGCCGCACTCCGGACGGCAGCTCGACCAGCAGCGAGGGCCCGCCGTGCTCGTACAGCAGCTGCCGGCAGCGCCCGCACGGCATCAGCAGCTCGCCAGCGCCGTCCACACAGGTGAATGCCACCAGCCGGCCGCCGCCGCTCGCGTACAGCGCCGAGACCAGCCCGCACTCGGCGCACAGCGCCAGGCCGTACGAGGCGTTCTCCACGTTGCAACCGGTGACCACCCGGCCGTCGTCCACCAGCGCCGCGGCGCCGACCGGGAACTTGCTATACGGGGCGTACGCACGCCCCATCGCGTCCCGGGCGGCGGTCCTCAGCTGCTCCCAGTCGACCGGCTGAGCGGTCGTCACTTGCCCTGCCCGCGGCGGTAGATCTGGCCGTCCGCCTTCGGCATCCGCAGTCGCTGCGAGGCCAGTGCGAGCACCACCAGGGTGACCACGTACGGGGTGGCCACGATCAGCGCGCGCGGCACCGTGTCGGTGGTGGCGAACCAGGCTGCCAGACCGGCGGCGACCACGAAGCTGATCGCGGCTCCCCTGAACTGACGCCGGTACAGCTTCCAGAGCGCCAGCAGCGCCATCGCGATCGAGACCGTCAGCAGCAGCACGTGCACCGAGTCGGGGTCGCGCAGCTGGAGGCTGTCGGTGAAGCCGAACAGGCCGGCACCCATCGCCAGACCGCCAGGCATCCAGTTGCCGAAGATCATCGCGGCCAGACCGATGAAGCCTCGGCCCTGGGTCATGCCGTCCTTGTAGAAGTGCGCCGCGACCAGCGACAGGTACGCACCGGCCAGACCGGCGAACGCGCCCGAGGCGATGACCGCGAGGTACTTGTACTTGTAGACGTTGACGCCCAGCGACTCGGCCGCGGTCGGGTTCTCACCGCAGGAGCGCAGCCGCAGACCGAAGACCGTCCGCCAGAGCACGAAGTAGCTGGCCACGAGGAACACCGCGGCGATCACCACGACCACCGAGAGGTTGGAGACCATGCCGCCGAGGATGCCCGCGACGTCGGAGACCAGGAACCAGTGGTGCGCCTCGATCGTGTCCAGCCAGTCGGCCAGGCCGGGGATGGTGATGTACGGCAGCGGGTCGGCCGGCGGGGACTGGTTCGCCCCGGCGCCGAAGGCCACGTAGTCGCGGTAGTAGATCCGGTTGACGTAGGCACAGATGCCGGGGATCAGCAGGTTGATGCCGACACCGGAGACGATGTGGTCGACGCCGAAGGTGACGGTGACCAGCGCATGCAGCAGACCGCCGAGCGCGCCGCCCGCCATACCGGCGAGCAGGCCGACCCACGGGTTGACCAGGTAACCGGCCCAGGCGCCGCAGAAGGTGCCGGCGACCATCATGCCTTCGAGGCCGATGTTGACCACACCGGCCCGCTCGGCCCAGAGACCGCCGAGACCGGCCATCGCGATCGGCACCGAGGCGCCGAGCGCGGCCGTGATCTGCCCGGAGGAGGTCAGGCCGTGGTTGCCGGTGGCCGCGCCGACGGCGGAGAACAGCAGCAGGGCTCCGGCGATCAGCAGCAGCACGACCGGGACGGTCAGCTTGCCCTTCTTGGCGGGCGAACTGCCCGGCGACTTCGGCCGGGCGACAGTGGCGGTACTCATGCGGCCACCTCCTTCTTGGCAGCGGCGGCCTGAGCGGCCAGCTCGGCGCCGACCTTCTGCTGCTGGCGCTTGAGGCCGTAGCGGCGGACCAGCTCGTAGGCGACGACGACACAGATGACGATGGTGCCCTGCATGACGTTGACGATCTCCTGCGGGTAGCCACCCTGGAGCGGCAACTGAGTACCCGCCACGTCGAGGAACGCGAACAGCAGCGCCGAGAAGGCGATGCCGATCGGCGAGTTGCGGCCGAGCAGGGCGACCGAGATGCCGATGAAGCCCAGACCCGGCTGGATGTTCTGCCCGAAGTAGTAGGAGCTCGTCATCAGTTCGGGCAGGCCGATCAGGCCGGCGATCCCGCCGGAGACCACCATCGAGGTGATCACCATGCGCTTGACGTTCACGCCCGAGGCGGTGGCGGCGCTCTCCGAGCGGCCGGTGGCGCGCAGGTCGAAGCCGAACCGGGTCCGGCTCAGGGTGAACTGGAAGAGGACGCCGACCAGGATCGCGATCACGACGAAGCCCCAGAGGGTGCCACCGGCGGTCTCGATGGTGAAGAAGTGGCTGGAGGCCGAGATCGGATCGGTCTGGATCGCGTTGGTGGCGGTGCCCTTGTCCGGGGCGAAGACGCCCGGCACCAGCAGCAGACCGACCACGGCGGTCGCGATGGCGTTCAGCATGATGGTCGAGATGACCTCGCTGACGCCCCGGTAGACCTTGAGCAGACCGGCGATGCTCGCCCACATGCCACCGACCAGCATCGCGGTCACCAGCAGCAGCGGGACCTGCAGGACGGCCGGCAGGTCGACCTGGCTGCCGACGAAGGCGGCGAACAGCACGCCCAGCTTGTACTGGCCGTCGACGCCGATGTTGAAGAGGTTCATCCGGAAGGCGAACGCGGCGGCGGCACCGGCCAGGTAGTAGACGGTGGCCCGGTTGAGGGTCAGCACCTGGCCGTCCGAGGCGGTCCCGTAGGAGAACATCACGTCGAACGCCTTGAACGGCTCCTTACCGGAGACCGCCAGCAGAACGGCACAGATCACCACCGAGAGCAGCACGGCCAGCACGGGGGCGGCCAGGCCGAGCACGATCTTCTCGGTGTCGAACCGCTTCTTGGCCGCCGGCTTGGCGGCGGATTTGGGACTGGTCATGTGGGTTACTCCCCCGCCTGCGCGTCGGTGGCGGTGTCGTCGGTGGACTCGGCCTCGGTGCCCTCGGCCACGATCGCCTGGAACTCGGCGACCGCCTCCGGAGCCGACTCGATGTGGCCGGCGGCCGCACCCGTCATCGCGGTGCCCAGGTCCTCGGCCGTCACGGTGGCCGGGTCGGCGTCCGCGACCAGGCGGCCGCGGTAGATCACCCGGATGGTGTCGGAGAGGCCGATCAGCTCGTCCAGGTCGGCGGAGATCAGCAGCACCGCCAGGCCCTCGCGCTGGGCGACCCGGATCTGCTCCCAGATCTGCGCCTGCGCGCCGACGTCCACACCACGGGTGGGGTGCGAGGCGATCAGCAGCTTGGGGCGGTGGCTCATCTCGCGGCCGATGATCAGCTTCTGCTGGTTGCCACCGGAGAGCGAGGCGGCGGTGACCTCGATGCCGGGGGTACGGACGTCGTACTCCTCGACGATCCGCCGGGTGTCCTTGCGGGCCCCGGCCGGGTCCAGCAGCATCCCCTTGGAGTTCGGCGACTCGGTGACGTGGCCGAGCATCCGGTTCTCCCAGAGCGGGGCCTCCAGCAGCAGGCCGTGCTTGTGCCGGTCCTCGGGGATGTAGCCGATGCCGGCCTCGCGGCGGGCCCGGGTCAGCGTGCCGGTCAGGTCGACGCCGTCCAGCGTGACGACGCCACCGTCCAGCGGCAGCATGCCCATGATGGCCTCGACCAGCTCGGCCTGGCCGTTGCCCTCGACACCGGCGATGCCGAGGATCTCGCCCTTGCGGATCCGCAGCGAGACGTCGTCCAGCACCACGCGCTCGATGCCCTCGGCGTCCGCCTTGGCGATCCGCAGGGTGTCGACCCTGAGCATCTCGGTCTCGGTGACGGTCGACTCGCGGCTCTCCGGGGAGGGCAGCTCGGCGCCGACCATCAGCTCGGCCAGCTGACGGGCCGTCACGGTGCGCGGGTCGGCATCGCCGACCGTGGTGCCGCGGCGGATCACGCTGATCGCGTCGGCCACCGAGAGCACCTCGTGCAGCTTGTGCGAGATGAAGATGACGGTGACGCCCTCGGACTTGAGGTCCCGGAGGTTCGCGAAGAGCGCGTCCACCTCCTGCGGCACCAGCACGGCGGTGGGCTCGTCCAGGATGAGGATCCGGGCGCCCCGGTAGAGCACCTTGAGGATCTCCACGCGCTGGCGGTCCGCCACGCCGAGGTCCTCGACCATAGCGTCCGGGCGGATGCCCAGGCCGTACTGGTCGGAGATCTCGCGGATCTTCGCCTTGGCCTTGGCTCCTATCCCGTAGAGCTTCTCGCCGCCCAGGACGACGTTCTCCCACACCGTCAGGTAGTCGGCCAGCATGAAGTGCTGGTGCACCATGCCGATGCCGCGCGCGATGGCGTCCCCGGGAGTGTTGAACTCGACCTGCTCGCCGTTGACGGCGATGGTGCCCTCGTCCGGCTTCTGCATGCCGTAGAGGATCTTCATCAGGGTCGACTTGCCGGCGCCGTTCTCACCCATCAAGGCGTGCACGGTGCCGGGAGCCACGGTGATGTCGATGTCGTGGTTGGCCACGACACCGGGGAAGCGCTTGGTGATGCCGCGCAGTTCGACGGCCGGTGTCGCCGTCCCCGCGCTGGGGTTGCCGCCCGTGGGGGTCGGGGCGGGTTCGGAAGCGGTGATGGCGATCTCCTGGTGGTCACAGGGCGCGTCGTTGCGCTGGAGAAGGCTTGGGGGAACGGACGAGGCCCGGTGGCGTGCGCGTGCGCACCCAGCCGGGCCCCGCCCTGATGCTGTGTCAATCATGCGCGCTGACCGGCACGGTCAGCGGCAGGCTGAGCAAGTGTCAGCTGGTGGTGGTCGGGATCTTGGTGGCGCCCGAGGTGATCGCCGTGGTGGCGTCGTCCAGCTTCTTCTGGATGTCGGAGATGAAGCCGCCGGTGGTGGCCAGCGACACGCCCTTCTCCTTCAGGTCGAAGTTCTTGGCACCCGTGATCGGGGTGCCCTTCTTGACGGAGTCGATGTACGAGAACACCGCGGTGTCGACGTTCTTCACCATCGAGGTGAGGATGCGGTCCTTGTACTTGGCCAGGGCCGGCTGGGCGGCCTGGTCCGAGTCGACGCCGATGGCCCACTTCTTGGCGTTGAAGACGGCCTCGATGGCGCCGTTGCCGGAGGAGCCGGCGGCGGAGTAGATGACATCCGCGCCCTTGTCGAGCTGGCCCTGCGCGGCGTCCTTGCCCTTGCCCGGGTCGTTGAAGCCCGAGAAGTCCGGCGGGGTGGTGAGGTAGGTGGTCTCGATCTTGATGTCCGGGGTGACCGACTTGGCGCCCGCGACGTAACCGGCCTCGAACTTCTTGATCAGCTCGGACTGCACGCCACCGATGAAGCCGATGTGCTTCGCGGTGCTCTTCGAGGCGGCGGCGACGCCGGCCAGGTACGAGCCCTCCTGCTCCGAGAAGGTCAGCGAGGTGACGTTGCTCGGCTGGGTGGAGGAGCCGGAGTCGATGATCGCGAACTTGACGTTCGGGTTCTCCTTGGCGACCTTCTCGACGGCGGCCTGGTAGACGAAGCCGACCGCGATGACCGGGTTGTAGCCGCTGGTCACCAGGGACTTGAGGCGGGTCTCCTTGTCGGCCTCGGCCTCGCCGGTCTTGGCCTCGGCCTCGGTGACCTGCACGCCGAGGTCGGCCTTGGCCTTGTCCAGGCCACGGGCGGCGGAGTCGTTGAACGACTGGTCGCCACGGCCGCCGATGTCGTACGCCATGCCGACCTTGATGCCGGAGGCGCCGGCGGCCGGGGAGGTGGTGTTGCTGTCGGTGCTCTTTGCGCCGCAAGCGGCGAGCGAGGCGATGCCCAGGGAACCCGAGAGCACAACCGCGGCGAGCTTCATTGAACGGCGCAAGGGAGTATCTCCTTCTCACACACCCGTATGGCGTGGTCGAGCGCCACCGTAACGCGCGTAGAACACGGTTGTGTTACGGGCAGGAAGGGCATTCGGGTTGTTATCAAAACGTGGTGCTACGTCGGGACAAACCGGACATATGACTACGCTTGCCACACCTGAATGTCACTACTCCCTGGTAGTACGCCGCCACTCTACGCCGACCTCGGCCCCCAGGTCTCAGACTCGGCCGTACTCCAGCGCGAGGGCCGCGAACAGTTCGACGCCGATCGCGATCGCCCGCTCGTCCACGTCGAAACGCCCCTGGTGCAGGTCGCGGACCGTGCTGTCGTGCGGGCTCCTGACTCCCAGCCGGGCCAGGGCACCGGGCGCGTGCTCCAGGTACCAGGAGAAGTCCTCGCCGCCGAGGCTCTGCTCGGTGTCCTCGACCACCGGGCCCGCCCCGGCCGCGAAGCGGCCGGTCATCGCCGCCTCGAACTGACTGATCGAGGCGTGCTCGTTCACCACCGGCGGCACGCCCCGGTGGTAGTCGACCGTCCACTTGGCCCGGTAGAGCTCCGCCAGCTTGGCGGTCAGCTCGTGCAGCGCGTCCGGCGCCTCACGCCAGCCGGCCAGCTCCAGGCAGCGGACGGTGCCCTCCAGCTCGGCGTGCTGCGGGATCACATTGGATGCCGAGCCGGAGGCGATCCGGCCCCAGACCAGGCTGACGCCCCAGCGCGGGTCCATCCGGCGGGCCAGCGCGGGCGGCAGGTCGGAGGCCAGCCGGGCGACCGCGGTGACCAGATCGGTCGTCAGATGCGGGCGGGCGGTGTGGCCGCCGGGCCCGTCCAGGTGCAGCACCAGCCGGTCGCAGGCCGAGGTGATCGCGCCGACCTTGAGGCCGATCCGGCCCACCTGGACCTTCGGGTCGCAGTGCACCGCGAAGATCCGGCCCACGTCGGCCATCCCGCCCGCCTCGATGACGTCCAGCGCACCGCCGGGCATCACCTCCTCGGCGGGCTGGAAGATCAGCCGCACCGGCTGCTTCAACTCACCCGCCCGGGCCGCCTGGGCCAGCACCAGCGCGGTGCCGAGCACCACCGAGGTGTGCACGTCGTGGCCGCAGGCGTGTGCCCGGCCGGGCAGCGTGGAGCGGTACGGGGCCTCGGTCTTGGCGTCGTCGATCGGCAGCGCGTCGATGTCCGCCCGGAAGGCCAGGAACGGGGTGCCCGGCTTGTGGCCGGCCGGCACGATGTCGACCGTCATCCCGGTGCCGCCCGGCAGCAGCCTGGGCGAGAGCCCGGCGGCCAGCAGCCGCTCGCGGAGCAGCCGGGTGGTGCGGAACTCCTGCCGCCCCAACTCCGGGTGCCGGTGCAGGTCACGGCGGAAGGCGATCAACTCCGCCTGGTAGGCCCGTACCCGTGCCCGCAGGTCCGAGCCGGGGCGGGCGGGGGTGAGAGTGGCCTGAGCGGCGGGCTGAGGATCGTTCACCTCAACAAGACTAGGCCGGTGGTGGGGTTTTGGCCCGACTTCCGTCGAAGTGGTCCCCGGATGGGTGCATACCGGCCCTGCAGCTGGGTATGACATACCGTTTCATCCGCCTTCCGGTGCTCGCTGGTCTGTGCAACGAGCGGTCGGAGAGCAGGACACGGCGCGGGGCCCGAGGCGCGCGCCCCGGACCCCGTCGACGTACCGGACTGACGTCCGCTCAGAACCGGTCGACCGGCACGTAGGTGCCCCAGATCTCCCGCAGCGCGTTGCAGACCTCACCCACGGTGGCCCGGGCGGCCAGCGCGTCCTTCATCGGGTAGAGCACGTTGTCGCTGCCCTCGGCCGCCTTGCGGAGTGCGGTCAGCGAGCGGTCCACCGCCGAACTGTCGCGCTCCGCACGGAGCCTGGCCAGCCGCTCGGCCTGCTGGGCCTCGATCGCCGGGTCCACCCGGAGCGGCTCGTACGGGTCCTCGGTGTCCAGCTGGAAGCGGTTGACGCCGACCACGGTGCGCTCGCCGGAGTCCTGCTCCTGCTGGATCCGGTAGGCGGTCCGCTCGATCTCGCCCTTCTGGTAGCCCTGCTCGATGGCGGCCACCGAACCGCCCATCTCCTCCACCTTGTGCATCAGTTCCAGCGCGGCGGCCTCGACCTCGTCGGTCATCTGCTCGACCACGTAGGAGCCGGCGAACGGGTCCACCGTGGCGGTGATGTCGGTCTCGTACGCCAGCACCTGCTGGGTCCGCAGCGCCAGCCGGGCGGACTTCTCGGTGGGCAGTGCGATGGCCTCGTCGAAGCTGTTGGTGTGCAGCGACTGGGTGCCGCCGAAGACCGCCGCGAGCGCCTGGACCGAGACCCGGACCAGGTTCACCTCGGGCTGCTGGGCGGTGAGTTGGACCCCGGCGGTCTGGGTGTGGAAGCGCAGCATCAGCGACTTCGGGTTCTTCGCGTGGAACTCCTCGCGCATGACGCGGGCCCAGATCCGGCGCGCGGCACGGAACTTGGCCACCTCTTCGAGCAGCGTGGTGCGGGAGACGAAGAAGAACGAGAGCCGGGGGGCGAAGTCGTCCACGTCCATCCCGGCCGCGACCGCGGTGCGGACGTACTCGATGCCGTTGGCCAGCGTGAAGGCGATCTCCTGCGCGGGGTTCGCCCCGGCCTCGGCCATGTGGTAGCCGGAGATCGAGATGGTGTTCCACTTCGGGATCTCGGCCCGGCAGTACTGGAACACGTCGGCGATCAGCCGCAGGCTGGGCTTCGGCGGGAAGATGTACGTGCCGCGCGCGATGTACTCCTTCAGCACGTCGTTCTGGATCGTGCCGGTCAGCTGGTTGGAGGCCACCCCCTGGGCCTCGCCCACCAGTTGGTACATCAGCAGCAGCAGCGATCCCGGCGCGTTGATGGTCATCGAGGTGGAGACCTCGCCCAGCGGGATGCCGCCGAACAGCACGTTCATGTCGTCGACGCTGTCGATCGCCACGCCGACCTTGCCGACCTCGCCGGCCGAGATCGGGGCGTCCGAGTCGTAGCCCATCTGGGTCGGCAGGTCGAAGGCGACCGAGAGGCCCATGGTGCCGTTGGCGATCAGCTGCTTGTACCGGGCGTTGGACTCGGCCGCGGTGCCGAAGCCCGCGTACTGACGCATCGTCCAGGGCCGGCCGGTGTACATCGAGGGGTAGACACCCCGGGTGTACGGGTACTCGCCGGGCCGGCCGAGCTTGGCCTCCGGGCTCCAGTCGGCGAGGGTCTCCGGACCGTACAGCGGCTCGATCGGGAGGCCCGACTCGGTGCGACGGGGCTCGGCTGCCATGGGGGGTCCTCCGCAGGGTGAGGGATGCGGTGAGTGAATGCTGATTAACGTTCAGCTGGAGCTACGCAATGTAGTCGGCTGCGGTCCTGAGCGGACAGATGCCACGGCTAGGACCTTGCTCACAGGCCGCATCCGCCCCGACACTCCCCGCCCCGGCCGGTGCCACCCACCCAGGGCGCGGTCCGGCCGTTTGCGATGATCGGCGGCAACGACCGAACAACTGGGGAGTGGAAATGACCGAGCGGAAGGTGGCCGTGGTCACCGGTGCGAGCAGCGGCATCGGCGCGGCGACGGCCCGACGGCTGGCGGCGGACGGCTTCGAGGTGGTGGTCACGGCCCGCCGGACCGAGCGGATCGAGGCGCTGGCCAAGGAGATCGGCGGCCGAGCCTTCACCGTCGACGTGACCGACCGGGCGGCGGTGGACGCGTTCGCGGCCGAGGTCGGCCCCGTCGACGTGCTGGTCAACAACGCGGGCGGCGCGATCGGCGCCGAGAGCGTCGAGGCGGCCGACCCGGCCGACTGGCTGGCGATGTACCAGGTGAACGTGCTCGGCGTGCTGCACGTGACCCAGGCCCTGCTGCCCGCCCTGCGGGCGAGCGGTGACGGCACCGTCCTGGTGCTCAGCTCGACCGCCGCACTGGCCGCGTACGAGGGCGGCGGCGGGTACGTGGCCGCCAAGACCGCCGCGCACACCGTCGCGGCCACCCTGCGGCTGGAGCTGTGCGGCGAGCCGATCCGGGTGATCGAGATCGCCCCCGGCATGGTGAAGTCCGAGGGCTTCGCGGTCACCCGCTTCCGGGGCGACGAGGAGAAGGCGGCGGCGGTCTACGCGGGCGTGGCCGAACCGCTCAGCTCCGAGGACGTCGCCGACACCGTCTCCTGGGCGGTCACCCGGCCGCCGCACGTCAACATCGACCTGCTGGTGGTCCGGCCGCGCGCCCAGGCGGCCAACCACAAGGTGTACCGGGGCTGACCACGGTCCGACGTCGGGGTGGCCGGGCGGGCGGCCACCTCAACGCAGCGCCACCTCAACGCAGCGCCACCTCAACGCAGCGCCACCTCAACGCCACCTCAACGCAGCGCCACCTCAACGCAGCGCCACCTCAACGCAGCGCCACCTCAACGAACATGACAACGTTACGACTTGATAGCTCGTTCGAGTGAATTCGGCATGGCCCTTCCTCAATTGACGAACCCTCAACTACCGTGGTGCCGCTGCCCGGGCGGTCCACAAGATGCCTGCTCCCGGGCCTGGCCGACCGGTCCCTCGCGCAACCGCTGACCACCTACGTTTCGTCTCTGGAGCAACTCCCCCTTCCCGCCCTCACGAGGAGGACCCGCTGTCCAGTGACATCCCGCCAGGACGGTTCGACCTGCCGTTGCTGGTGCCGTCCCTGCTCGGGCTTCACCGTTTCAACGAGGCCGACCCCGGCGCTGCCGAGGAGGCCCTGCTGGCCTGTTGCGGCAGCCACCGGTGGGCGCTTCGGCTCACCGCACACCGCCCCTACCCCGACATAGAGTCCCTGTTGGCAGCCGCCAGCGAGGCCTCCTACGACCTGCGCCCGGCCGACCTGGCCGAGGCGCTGGCCGACGAGAGCTGGATGCCGCAGCCACTGCTCGGCATGCGCGCACCCGGCAGCCAGGCGGCACACACCGCACTGCGGGCCGCCCACGCCGCTTACGAGGCGCGGTTCGGCCACGTCTTCGTGGTCTGCCTGGACGGGATCGAACCGGAGGAGATGCTCGACACCGTGCTCAGCTCCGTCCGGACCAGGCTCGCCAACGATCCGGACGAGGAGCGGCTGATCGCGGCCGACGAGCTCCGCCGGATCGCGCTGACCCGGCTGGAGCACCTGGTCGCCTCGGCCACCGCCACCCGGACGGGCAACTGACGGCGCCCCTGATGTGACGCCGAGCGGAGGAATTCCCTCACTCAGCGTCACATCAGGGGCGCCGATTAGGCCGTGCGTGCCTGTTTGATCACACCTGACACCCCCGGAGGCGGTTCACCACAGCGCGTCGATAGGATGCTGGCGGCCGGAGGACCGTACCGGCCGGGCTGACCGACACCGAAGCCGGCCGAGCCCCCAATCGCTTCCGGAGGGTTTTCCGTGCCGGCTGGAACGCTGTACCGCGGCCGGGAAGGCATGTGGAGCTGGGTGGCTCATCGAGTCACCGGCGTCCTCATCTTCTTCTTCCTGTTCGCCCATGTTCTCGACACCGCTCTCGTGCGGGTGTCACCCGAGTCGTACGACACCGTCATCGCGACGTACAAGACACCGCTGGTGAACCTGATGGAGTACGGCCTCACCGCCGCCATCCTGTTCCACGCGCTGAACGGCCTCCGGGTCATCGCGGTGGACTTCTGGTCGAGGGGTCCGCGTCTGCAGAAGCAGATGCTGTGGACCGTCGTCGGTGTCTGGGTCGTGCTGATGGCGGGTGCCTTCTACCCGATCCTCGAGCACACCCTCCTCTCCTGGTTCGGGAAGTGATCGACGATGGCTGCTGACACCAACGAGACCCTGGTGGTCCCCTCCGTCCACGCCCACACGGGCCAGGGCCTGGGCACCGGGAACCCCGCCGACGCCTTCGTCGTCGAGCCCCCGCGTGCGCGTACCAAGAAGACCCCTCGCCGTACCCGCACCAATTTCGAGATGCTCGCCTGGCTGTTCATGCGCCTGTCGGGTGTCCTGCTGGTCGTGCTGATCCTCGGTCACCTGCTGATCATGCTGGTGCTCGACGGCGGCGTGTCGAAGATCAACTTCGCCTTCGTAGCCGGTCGCTGGGCCTCGCCGTTCTGGCAGGGCTGGGACCTGCTGATGCTGTGGCTCGCCATGCTGCACGGCAGCAACGGCATGCGCACGGTCATCAACGACTACGCGGAGAAGGACTCCACCAGGCTGTGGCTGAAGACCCTGATGGGTGCCGCGACCGTCTTCACGGTCCTGCTCGGCACCCTGGTGATCTTCACCTTCGACCCGAACATCTAATCGGCCAGCCAGAGGCGACGTAGACCCCATGCAGATTCACAAGTACGACACCGTCATCGTCGGCGCCGGTGGCGCGGGCATGCGCGCGGCCATCGAGTCGACCCAGCGCAGCCGCACCGCAGTGCTGACCAAGCTGTACCCCACTCGCTCCCACACCGGCGCGGCCCAGGGCGGCATGTGCGCCGCCCTCGCCAACGTCGAGGAGGACAACTGGGAGTGGCACACCTTCGACACGGTCAAGGGTGGTGACTACCTGGTCGACCAGGACGCCGCCGAGATCATGTGCAAGGAGGCCGTGGACGCCGTCCTCGACCTGGAGAAGATGGGTCTCCCCTTCTCCCGGACCGAGCAGGGCCGGATCGACCAGCGCCGCTTCGGCGGTCACACCCGCAACCACGGTGAGGCGGCCGTCCGGCGGTCCTGCTACGCCGCGGACCGCACCGGCCACATGATCCTGCAGACGCTGTTCCAGAACTGCGTCAAGCACGGCGTCGAGTTCTTCAACGAGTTCTACGTCCTGGACCTGCTGATCAACGACGGCAAGACCGCGGGCGTCGTCGCCTACGAGCTGGCCACCGGCGAGATCCACGTCTTCCAGGCCAAGTCGGTGGTCTTCGCCTCCGGCGGCACCGGCAAGTTCTTCAAGGTGACCTCCAACGCGCACACCCTGACCGGTGACGGCCAGGCGCTGGTCTACCGTCGCGGCCTGCCGCTGGAGGACATGGAGTTCTTCCAGTTCCACCCGACGGGCATCTGGCGGATGGGCATCCTGCTCACCGAGGGCGCCCGCGGCGAGGGCGGCATCCTGCGCAACAAGGACGGCGAGCGCTTCATGGAGCGCTACGCCCCCGTCATGAAGGACCTCGCGTCCCGTGACGTCTGCTCCCGCGCGATCTACACCGAGATCCGCGAGGGTCGCGGCTGTGGCCCGGACGGCGACCACGTCTACCTGGACCTGACGCACCTTCCGCCGGAGCAGCTGGACGCCAAGCTCCCGGACATCACCGAGTTCGCCCGGACCTACCTCGGCATCGAGCCCTACACGGACCCGATCCCGATCCAGCCCACCGCGCACTACGCGATGGGTGGCATCCCGACCAACGTCCAGGGTGAGGTGCTGCGCAACAACACCGACGTGGTGCCCGGCCTGTACGCGGCCGGCGAGGTGGCCTGCGTCTCGGTGCACGGCGCCAACCGCCTGGGCACCAACTCCCTGCTCGACATCAACGTCTTCGGCAAGCGGGCCGGTATCGCCGCCGCCGACTACGCGCAGACGGTGGAGCACACCGAGCTCCCCGAGAACCCGGCCGAGAAGGTCGTGGCGATCATCGAGGGTCTCCGGGACTCCGAGGGCACCGAGTCGGTCGCGCAGATCCGCAAGGAGCTGCAGGAGACCATGGACACCAATGCCATGGTCTACCGCACCGGCGAGACCCTGAAGCAGGCCGTGGCCGACATCGCCGGGCTGCGCGAGCGGTACAAGCACGTCGCGATCCAGGACAAGGGCCAGCGCTACAACACGGACCTGCTGGAGGCCGTCGAGCTGGGCAACCTGCTCGACCTGGCCGAGGTGCTGGCCGTCTCCGCGCTCGCCCGCGAGGAGTCGCGCGGCGGTCACTACCGCGAGGACTTCCCGACCCGCGACGACGTGAAGTTCATGCAGCACACCATGGCGTACCAGGAGGTCGCCGCGGACGGCACCACCTCGATCCGCCTCGACTACAAGCCGGTCGTCACGACCCGCTACCAGCCGATGGAGCGTAAGTACTGATGAGCACTCCGACCGTGGAGAAGCACTCGGCCGCTCTGGACGCGGCCGAGGTAGGCGGCGTCAAGCTGATCACCGTCACCCTCAGGATCCGCCGGTTCAACCCGGAGGAGCTGCCGGACCCGGTGTGGGTCGACTACCAGCTGGAGATGGACCCGAAGGAGCGCGTCCTGGACGCCCTCAACAAGGTCAAGTGGGAGCAGGACGGCACCCTGACGTACCGCCGTTCCTGCGCGCACGGCATCTGCGGCTCCGACGCGATGCGGATCAACGGCCGCAACCGGCTGGCGTGCAAGACCCTGATCAAGGACGTCAACCCGGAGCAGCCGATCACGATCGAGGCCATCAAGGGCCTCACGGTCCTCAAGGACCTGATCGTGGACATGGACCCGTTCTTCCAGGCGTACAAGGACGTCATGCCGTTCCTGATCACCAGCGGGAACGAGCCGACCCGCGAGCGCCTGCAGACCGCCGAGGACCGCGAGCGGTTCGACGACACCACCAAGTGCATCCTGTGCGCCGCGTGCACCTCCTCCTGCCCGGTGTTCTGGAACGACGGCCAGTACTTCGGCCCGGCGGCCATCGTCAACGCGCACCGCTTCATCTTCGACTCGCGTGACGAAGGTGCCGAGCAGCGCCTGGAGATCCTGAACGACCGTGAGGGCGTGTGGCGTTGCCGCACCACCTTCAACTGCTCCGAGGCCTGCCCGCGTGGCATCGAGGTCACCAAGGCGATCCAGGAAGTGAAGCGGGCCCTGGTGACCCGCCGCTTCTAGTCTTCGCCACGAACTGAGGGCCCGTCCGGTGTCTGCCGGACGGGCCCTCAGTCGTTGCTACTTCAGGAGCCCCAGGTCCTTGGGGTTCGTCACGCCGCTGAAGGTGACCAGGTGCCGGTCAGCGGTGACCGCGTACAGGTCCGACGCCCCGTCACCGTCGCCGTCGCCGGTGCTGCCCAGGGTCGGGTACTGCGCGACCGGGAAGCTGCCGAGCACCGTCCCGGCCGCCGGGTCAGCCAGCGCCGAGAAGTCGTACGCGCCGGCGGCGTCGCGCGGGACGGCGTACGCCCGCAGCGTGCCGGTCGCCTTCTCGCGGGCCCAGACCGTGAGGTTGCCGGCCGCGTCGGGGCCGGGACCGATCAGCTGGTATCCACCCCAGTTACCGGTGGTGGTGACGCGGCTGGTCTCCCCCCAATAGCCCTCCACGGCGGCCACCCAGAGATCCCCGTCGACCAGGGCGAGCTGCTGCAGGCCTTCCGGGGCCGAGCGGGCACCCGAACCGATCGACACCTGCTGCTCGGCCCGGGACCAGTCGAGCCCCTCGGCCGCCGGCAGACGGGTGTAAATCGCCGACAGCCGGGCGGGGTCGAGGCCACCCCGGTAGAGGTAGTAGCCACCGGCCGAGCCCGGTCGGCGGACCAGTACGTCGTCCACCGGGTTCGTGTTCCGGGACCAGCCGCCGTGGGTGATCTCCAGACCGTCCCAGCTGCCCGTACCGCCCGGCGCGACCTGGGCCGGGATGACGGCGCTCGGCTCGGTGCCGGTGGCGTCCGCGCTGATCACCTGGAGGTTGCCCGCCAGGTCGGTCAGCACGATGTCCGGGACACCGTCGGCGTCCACGTCGCCGAACGCCTTGGGGGCGTTGGCGTTCCAGGGGGCGTAGAAGGTGTAGACGGTCGGCCCGGTGACGTTGCCGGCCCGGTCCACGGCCTGGACCTGGAGCACATGCGTACCCCAGTCACGCGGCCTGAGCGTGACCGTCGCGGAGCCGTCGGCGGCCGCCGGGACGGCGCCCTCGCAGCCACCCCCGACACCGATCGTGCCGTCCAGCACGTACCGGTAGCAGGCCACCCCGGAGCCGGTCTCGGTGGCGCGGAAGGTGAAGACACCCTTCTGGCCCGCGAACTTGTTGGCGCCCTCGGCCGGGAAGTCGGTGGAGCTGACCGCCGCGACCGGCGCGGTGACGTCCACCCCGAAGCCGCACTTGGCGGTGGGCTGTCCGCCGCCCTGCGGCCAGAACCGCCAGGCGTACCGGTGACCGTCCGTCAGCGCCTCGGGGGTGACGGACAGCTGTCCGGCCAGAGCGTCGACCTGACGGCCCACCAGCTTCGTGCCGGTGGTCTCGTCCCAGAGCCCGAACCGGGCACCCGTACCGGAGGTGGTCCCGGTCAGGACCGGGGTCGTGGTGCTCAGCCAGTCCGCTGTGCAGGCTGCGGTGACCTGGTCGAGCGAGGCCGCCGACGCGGCCGGGGCCGAGAGCAGACCGGAGACGGCCGCCACCGTCGCGGCGGAAGCCAGCAGCCGTCGAGAGAGAGTCACTTGGAAATCCCCACCCAGAAGAAAAAAGGGTGCGCCGTGTACGCCCCCGGCGGGGATCCTGGCATTTCCGCCGGGTGGGGGCAATGCCTTTAGGCCCGGCGGAGGGTGCGCAGGCTGCGGACGCCGACGGCGCCGACCAGCAGACCGAGCACCAGGGAGGTGACGGTCAGCAGCAGGTGGACCCAGAAGAAGGTGGTGGGCTGCCCGTGGTCGCCGTTGGTGAAGGCCTGGCCGCCGGAGTCCTTCCAGAGGTTCTTCAGGAAGGTGGTCCAGATGATCACCGACCAGACGCCGAAGGCGGTGAGGAACCAGGAGGTGCGGCGGCCGAGCTTCATGGGAGGTCCTAGCGGGCGGGGGCGGAGCTGTCCGGTCCAGTATGCGGAGTGGGCCGGGCGGGCCAACCGGCGGCACTCGTTCGGGGGACGATGGCGGCGCGGCGGGCCGTCGGCGGGGCGTCCGGGTACGGTCCGTGGGTGCCCACACTCCGTCACTTCGTGTACCGGTGCGCCGCGGTGGCCGCGGCCGTCTCGCTCTGCTCCGCCGGAGTGCCCTGGCAGGAGCCGCCGCCCGGGGTTTCCACGGTGGGCGGCGAACGGCTGGGGCAGCCAGGGGTGCAGCTGGCTCCGTCGGCCGGTGCGCCGCCGCTGCCCGCCGGGCTGACCGGGCAGTCCTGGCTGGTGGCGGACGCGGGCAGTGGTGAGGTGCTGGCCTCGAACAACGCGCACCTGCGGCTGCCGCCCGCGAGCACGCTGAAGATGCTGTTCGCCGACACCGTGTTGCCGAAGCTCGACAAGAACACCGTGCACCGGGTGACCGACGCCGAGCTGGCCGGGATGGGCCACGGCAGCAGCATGGTCGGGATCAAGGAGAACCTGGACTACCGGGTGGACGACCTGTGGCGCGGGGTGTTCCTCAGCTCGGGCAACGACGCGGTCCGGGTGCTGGCGCACATGAACGGCGGGATCGCCGAGACGGTGGCTCAGATGCAGGCCAGGGCGCAGGCCTTGGGCGCGCTGGACACCCAGGTGGTGACACCGGACGGGTACGACACGGACGGGCAGCTCTCCTCGGCGTACGACCTGACGCTGTTCGCCCGGTCCGGCCTGCGCAACCCGGACTTCCGGGTCTACTGCGCCACCCGGGACGCGCAGTTCCCCGGGCTGGTCGACAAGACCACCGGGGTGCGCGGCAGCTTCGGCATCGCCAACACCGACCGGCTGCTGGGCAAGTACCAGGGACTGATCGGGGTGAAGAACGGCTACACCACCAACGCCGGGGCCACCTTCACCGGCGCGGCCGAACGGGGCGGCCGCACGCTGCTGGTGACGGTGATGCGCCCGGCCGGCTACCAGCAGGTCTACGACGAGACGGCGGCGCTGCTGGACTGGGGCTTCGCCGCGGCCGGCAAGGTCACCCCGGTCGGCCGGCTGGCCGACCTGCCGCCCGCCCCCGCCGCCCCCGCTGCGCCCGCCGCCCCCGCCGGGGGTACCGGAGGAGCCACCGGCCCGGCCACCGCCGCCGAACCGCCGCAGGCCGCGCCGGTGGAGCAAGCGGAGCAGGTGGAGCAGGTCGCGGCGGTGCCCGTACCCGAGGGGATCGGCTGGCCCGGCTGGCTGGCCGCCGGGCTCTGCCTGGCCACCGTGGTCGGTGCCGTGTACTGGGTCAGGCGCCGGCCCACCCGCTGACCCGGCGTCAGCGGTCCTCGGCCGGCGGCTCGGCCACGCTCTCCAGCAGGGCGTCGGCCTGTGCCCTGGTCCTGGCCCGGGCCGCGGCCGGGTCGGCCAGCGCGGTCCAGGAGGCGCAGAACAGCAGCAGCCGGCAGACGAAGTTGATCCAGAGCAGCAGCGCGACCGGCACGCCGAAGGCCCCGTACAGGCTCTTGCCCGCGACCGAGCCGAGGTAGGAGGAGAGCAGCAGCTTGAGCAGCTCGAAGCCGACCGCGCCGATCAGGGCGCCCTGGAGCAGGGCGCGGCGCCGCTGCTGCTCGGTGATCCGGGGGAACGGGCCGAGCAGGTAGGCGAACAGCACCAGGTCGGCGGCGACCGCGATCAGGAACCCGACCAGGCTCAACAGCCAGCCCACGCTGTCGAGTTCGAGCCACTCGGCGGCCCTTCGGGCCAGCGTGGTGGCCAGTGCCGAGGCGCCCAGCGAGACCGCCGAGACCAGGCCGAGGCCGAGCAGCACCGCGCAGTCCCAGAGCTTGCCGATCACCGGGTTGCCCGGTTCGGCGGGCAGCCGCCACATCTCCCGGATCGAGCCGCGCATGGTCGCCACCCAGCCGAGCCCGGAGATCAGCAGCAGTACACCGCTGATCAGCCCGACCGTGCCCGCGTTGGCGACCAGCGAGGGCAGGTCGAGCGAGTCGGACAGGCCGGGCAGCTGGTCGGCGATGTCCTGCTGGAGCTGGTCCACCCGGCTGTCCGAGAGCGCGGCCACCGCGATCGCCAGCGCCACCGTGAGCAGCGGGAAGAGCGCCAGGAAGGCGAAGAAGGTGACGGCCCCGGCCAGCCGGTTGCCCTGCACCTCGGTGAAGTGGGCGTACACCAGCCAGGGTCGGCTGCGGAGCACTCGGGCGGCCAGCGGGCCGATCACCGGGAGTTTGGTCAGGAATTCCACGGCCACCTTGCCGGTCGGGTCCGGAACGTCCGGTCCTGTATACCGGCCCGACCGGGGGCCGGAGCGTCAACGCTCCGGCCGACGGCGGCTCACTTCGCGCGGCGGGCCCGGCGGACGGCGGAGGTGACCACCGGCGGGAGCAGGTCGACGGCCACCCGCTTGGCCACCTCGACCGGGCGGCGGGCGACGGCGGCCTTCGCGCGACGGCCCGCCAGGTCCTCGGCGGCGGCCCGTCCCTTCCGGGACTTGGCCTCCTTGACCAGCCGGTCGTGGTGCCGGGAGACCGGGAAGTCGGCGATCCGGTCGGGCTGGCCGTCGAGGCGGAGCACCCGCTGCCCCGCGATGGTGTCGGTCACCACCCAGACGCCGGAGGCGCCGCCGGAACTGGCCAGCAGGGCCTCCTGCGCGGGCACCGGGTCGCCCCAGGTGCCGTAGAACTTGCACTCGGTCAGCAGGATCGGCCGCAGCCCCAGGTTGAACACCGCCTCCCAGGTTGCGGCGGCCACGCCCGGGGTGTGTGCGGAGCGGTAGTCGTCCAGCACCAGCACCCCCTCCTTGGCCAGCGCGTCCCGGGCGACCTTGATGTCGCCGGCCACGTGCTCGTACAGGTGCGAGGCGTCCACGTGGACGAACCGACAGCTGCCCGCCGGGATCCGGCCGTCGGCCAGCACCGAGGTGGGGGCCTGGATCAGTTCGGGCAGCTGGTCGTGGAAGGCCAGGTAGTTGACCTCGAACGCCTCGCGGGTGAGCGTCTTGCGGTACGACATGGTCATCTCGGCCGAGTTCTCGTCGTCCGGGGCGTCCGAGTCGAACAGGTCACAGACCGTGAACCGCTCGCCGGACTGGAGATGACGGCCCATCACGATCGCACTGCGGCCGAGGTAGGCACCGAGCTCCATCAGGTCGCCACCGACGCCGGCCTGCTCCTGACGGTCCAGGAACCACTCGAAAGCGTGCCGGTCCAGATCCCAGAACCAGCCCGGAACGTCACCCAGCACCGCCGGTTCGACGATTCTGGGGCTGTCGCTGGTCGCGGTGCTTCCGGTCATCGGTACTCCTCACAGCTGCACGGCCGACCGCCACGGACGGCCCAACCGGAGCAACGACCCGGTGCCGTCCGGGTGACCACCGCTCCTGGGTGAGCTTCGGTACGGATGGTTGACCGCCCTCACCCGCCAGGTGCGGATTCACCCGTCCGGCGGCCTGCCGTCACGGCACGCTGTCCCTTAGGTGCGCGCGACACTACCGCACCGGCGCCCGGCCTTAAAGGGCTCCGACCGCCCCGATCGCGGACCGGGCGGAGCGCTACCCGCGCCCCCGGGTCAGCCTGCCGAGAGCGGCCCGGCCGCGGGCCGGCAGGCGGAACCCCTGGTACGTCAGAAACCGTCCACGGCTGAGCAGTTCGGTCCGCAGGCCCCCGACGCCCGGGGCCCGCCGGTAGTCGGCCGGGCGCAGCCGGGCGCAGTGCTCGGCGGCCCGGCGGAAGTACGCGCGGCGGTCGCCCGGCGGGATCCGGCCCGGCTTGGAGACCACCGTACCGAGGTGGTGCAGCATCCGGCCGTAGACCACCGGGCGCCAGCGGGCCAGGTCGGGGCGGCGGTCCAGAAAGGCGAAGACCCGGTCGTACTGGTCGAAGATGTCGAAGTGCCTGCGGGTCGCGGTGGCCAGGATGTTGCCGCCCTCGCGCCGCTGGCGGTAGTGCACGCCGACCAGGTCGAGCACGGTGATCCGGCCGGCGGCCAGCAGGGCCGGGAAGGTCCAGGGGGTGTCCTCGTAGTACCCGGCCGGGAAGGTCAGGCCCTGCTCGGCGAGGTAGCCCCGGCGGTAGGCCTTGTTCCAGACCACCATCAGCAGGTCGAGCAGGTCGGGGCGCAGGTCCAGGTCGAAGACCGCGGGGCCCGGACGGGCGAAGACCGGGGCGGAGTCGGAGCGGACCACCCGGCCGTCCCAGTACGTGCGGGCGTAGTCGTAGACCAGCAGGTCCGGGTCGGCGGTGGCCTTCAGCCGGTCCTCGACTGCCTGCAGCAGACCGGGGGTCAGCGTGTCGTCGCTGTCCAGGAAGATCACGTAGTCGCCGGTGGCGACCTCGAGGCCGGCGTTCCTGGCCCGGCCGAGGCCGACGTTGGCGGCGAGGTGCAGCACCCGGATCCGCTCGTCGCGCCGGGCCGCCTGGTCCAGCAGGGCGCCGCAGCCGTCGGGTGACCGGTCGTCCACCGCGATCAGCTCGAAGTCCGGACAGGACTGGGTGAGCACCGAGTCGAGACACTCGGCCAGGTACTCCTCGACCTGGTAGACCGGGACGATCACACTGAAGCGGGGCATTTGCCCCTCATTCTAGGGGCCCCGGGACGGCGGGATTCCACCGCGACGCCCGGCCTCCACCCGGTGAGGTGCGGGCCGGCGTGCCGGTCACCCACGTGCTGGAGCACCTGGCGAACACGCCGGACAGGCCGGACTGCGGATCGGGCGCAGCTACTCCTTCCCGCTGCCCGGGGTGGCCGGAAGGGTCTTCCGGGACAACGAGTACGTGCTGGTCGGCATCGTGCCCTGCCGGGTTGCGGCACCGTGGGAGAGGACGGGCCGGACGGTAGGATCGCGGAAGACCTGTGTTCGGTCGCAGAGACTGGGCACAGCTGGTCGCACGTCCCCGATGAAAGGCCCGCGCAGCCGATGGCCCCCCGCCTCTCCGTCGTCGTCCCGATCTACAACGTCGAGCGCTACCTCGAGGAGTGCCTGGACTCGATCGCCGCCCAGACATTTGGTGACCTTGAATGTGTGATGGTCGACGACGGCTCCAAGGACGGCAGCGCGGCGCTCGCCGAGGCCTATGCCGCCAAGGACTCGCGCTTCCGCCTGGTCAGGCAGGAGAACAAGGGTCTCGGTGCGGCCCGTAACACCGGCTACCGGCACATCTCGCCGGACACCGAGTTCCTGAACTTCGTCGACAGTGACGACACCCTGCCGCCCAGCGCGTACGAGCTGATGATCGGCACGCTGGAGGAGACCGGCTCGGACTTCGTCACCGGCAACGTGCTGCGCTTCCGGGCGGTGGGGTACTACCCGTCCGGCGGGCACCGCAAGCCGTTCGCCGAGACCAGGCTGAAGACCCACGTCACCGAGCTGCCCAGCCTGGTCACCGACCGGACGGCGTGGAACAAGGTCTACCGCCGCTCGTTCTTCGACGCGGCCGGCGTGCTGTACCCCGAAGGCATCCTGTACGAGGACCTCTCCGAGCCGATCTACCACTGGCGCGAGCGCGAGGTCGGCGAGATGTCGATCACTCAGATGCGCACCAATCCCAAGGGGTTGGTCGACCGGGTCAAGTCGATGGAGCTGGTCCGGGCCTGGCTGCTGGCCAGGCCCGAGCCGGAGTTCAAGGAGCACCTGCGCTCCTACGACGAGAACAACCTCGTCGAGGAGATCCCGATGTTCTTCTGGTCCGTCCTGGAGGGCGACCAGGACTACCGGGAGGCCTACCAGACGAACGTCAGCCGGCTGCTCCGGGCGATCGGCCCCGAGCAGGTCCGCAAGCTGCGTGCGCCGCTGCGGCTCAAGTACCACCTGACGCTGCAGAACCGGATGTCCGAGTTCGTCGACCAGATGGAGTTCGAGAAGGACAGCAACGGCGCCGCCCCGGCCCGCGGCCTGCTCCGTCCGTACGCCGACTACCCGTTCCTGCGCGGTGGCCGCAAGAGCGTGCCCGCCGACGTGCTGCGGCTGGACAACGCGCTGGTGATGCGCAGCCGGCTGTACGACTCGGCCTGGGAGGACGGCAAGCTCAAGATCACCGGGCACGCCTTCCCCGAGCACCTGGGCGCCGAGAACCGGCACGACATGGTCAAGGTGCTGGTGCTCCGGGAGGCCAAGGGCCGCCGGGTGCTGGCCGTGCAGACCAGGGCCATGTACAGCCCGGAGGCCACCGCCTCCTCGCCGCACGACCTGTACAACTGCGACTGGGCGGGCTTCTCCGCCGTCATCGACCCCAAGCGGCTCAAGCACCGGGGCGAGTGGCGGGACGGCTCCTGGCGGGTGCTGATCGCGGGCATCGGCAAGGGCGGCGTCTACAAGGGCCGGATCTCGGGCGGCTGGAGCGACAACGCCGAGTACCCGCCGGTGCAGTGGGTCGAGGACGACGTCCGGATCGTGCCGTGGCTCAAGAACAACCACGTCTACCTGCGGGTCGAGCGGGTCCGGGTGCGCGCCCTGACGGTCAGTGAGCAGGGTGGCGAGATCACCTTCACGGGGCAGGTCGGCTCCGGCGCCGACCTGGCCGGGGTGCAGCTGCGAATGCTGCACACCGAGTCCGACCGCGAGCTGCTCTTCCCGGTCGAGCTGGGCACGCCGGCCGGCCGCGACGTGCCGTTCACCGCGAGCTTCCCGATCGATCGGCTGACCGCCGTCCGCGAGGCCTGGGACGCGCTCGACCCGGCCGCCGAGGAGCGGCTGCGGGACCGCTGGGCCACCGAGCTGCTGCTCGCCGACGGCACCACCCTGCCGGTGGTGATAGACGACCGCCGGGCTCCCCAGCAGCTCAACCTGCCGATCCTGAACGGGACCAGGGCGCTGTTCTCCAAGCCCTCGCCGAGCGGGTACCTGCAGTTCACCGACCAGGTGCTGCAGCCGGTGGTGGACGAGATCGTCCGGGCCAAGGACACCGAGGGCTTCCTGCTCAGCGGCAGCTTCCCGCTGCCGGGCAGCCACCACTACGAGCTGGTGATCCGGCACAGCTGGCTGGAGGAGGAGCACCGCTACCCGGTCGAGATCACCGACGGCCGGTTCCGCGCCGCGCTGCCCGCCGTGCCGACCGCCTCGTTCGCCGGGCAGGTCCCGCTGCACCGCGGCACCTGGGCCGTGGTGTTCCGCCCGGTCGGCGCCGAGCCCGGCAGCCTCTGGCCGCGCGCGCTGCTCGCCTCCTCCTGCCACCGCGGACTGCCGCTGGAGATCCAGGCCCGCGGCCGCCGGGTGGTGCTGGAGCGCCGCACCTACGACAGCCTCTCGCTGGAGTCGCACTCCGACCTGCTGCCGGAGGAGCGCAGCGGCTACCGCCAGCGCCGGCTGCGCAACGGCTTCGCCGAGGCCCAGCGTGCCCCGCTCACCGACACGGTGCTCTACGACGCCGGGCTGGGCAGCCAGTACGCGGGCTCGCCGCGGGCCGTGCACGAGGAGCTGGTCCGCCGGGGCGCCCCGCTGCGGCACGTCTGGACCAGCACCGACATGCAGGCCGACCTGCCGCAGACCGCCGAGCCGGTCCGGCAGTTGAGCCCCGAGTGGTACGAGCACCTGGCCACCGCCAAGTACGTGGTGACCAGCGCCCACCTGCCGGACTTCTTCGTCCGCCGGCCCGGCCAGGTGGTCCTGCAGACCTGGCACGGCACCCCGCTCAAGCGGATCGGCCACGACTTCGAGAAGGTCTGGTTCACCGACTCCGAGTACCTCAAGCTGCTCGACCGCGAGGTCGCCCAGTGGAGCCTGCTGGTCTCCGGCAACACCTTCTCCACCGGGGTGCTGCGGCGGGCCTTCAAGTACCAGGGCGAGATCCTGGAGTCCGGCTGCCCGCGCAACGACGTGCTGCTCGCCCCCGACCGGGAGAAGACCGCCGAGCAGGTCCGCGAGCGGCTCGGCCTGCCCGAGGGCAAGAAGGTGGTGCTGTACGCGCCGACCTTCCGGGAGGACCGGCGCCGGCCGCAGGGCGGCTACCAGCTCGACCTGCGGATCGACCTGGAGGCGGCCCAGGCCGCCCTGGGTGAGGACCAGGTCCTGCTGATCCGGGCCCACGAGCTGATGTGCGGTCAGGTCCCGGGCGCGGGCAACGGCTACGTCTGGGACGTCGGTACCTACCCCGACATGGCCGACCTGCTGCTGATCGCGGACGTCCTGGTGACGGACTACTCCTCGGTCACCTTCGACTTCGCGAACACCGGCAAGCCGATCCTGTTCTTCACGCATGACCTGGAGCACTACCGGGACAACCTGCGCGGCTTCAGCCTCGACTTCGAGGCGGACGCGCCGGGCCCGCTGCTGGCGACCTCGGCCGAGCTGGTCGAAGCCCTCGGCGGGGTCGACGCGGTGGCCGCGCAGCACGCCGACGCGTACGCGGCCTTCCGGCAGAAGTACTGCGACCTGGACGACGGCCAGGCCTCGGTCCGGGTGGTCGACGCCCTGCTCGGCTGACCGGAGTCGAACCGATGTCCGGACCAAGCCCGGACATCGGTTCGACCAGGGCCCCCGATCGGGTCGTCCTCAGGGCCTTCCCGACCGCATCGGTTGACCTGCCGGTCCGGCGGGTATGTCATGGCGCTCACAGTCCGTGTCAGGGTCGGCACCGTCGATCCACGGCAGCCGGCCGGACCGTCGGCCGTCCTGCGGCCGACCGCGCCGCCCAGGAAGCCGCCCGCGATGCCCGTAGCCCGTTCCCGCCTTCTGCTGCCGTCCCCTCGATCGTCGAGACCGACGACCCCCGCCGCGCCCGCCGCCGCGCCGCCCGCCGCCCTCGCGCTCGGGCTGCGCTCCGCCAGGTGGACCGGAGGACGGCTGGAACTGACCGGCTTCGCCCGCCGGGACGACCGCGGCAGCGGCAAGGTCCGCAGTTCCTTCACCGTGCTGGAACTCGCCCGCCCCGGCCGGCCGCCGATCCGGTTCCGCACCCGGCCGCTGCGGCTGCCCGAGGTGACCGAGGACAGCGCGCAGAGCGACCACAACCACGACTGGGCCGCCTTCACCGCCACGGTCGACCCGGAGCGGCTGCGCACCGGCGACGGCGCCTGGCCGGATGCCGAGTGGGAGGTCAGCGCCGGGCTGCTGCGCGCCCTCGGGCCGACCGGCGTGCGGCGCGAACGGGGCCCGCTCCGGCCGCACTGGTGCGGCTCGGGCGAGTACCCGCCCGCGCACTGGGTGGAGCAGAACGTCCGGGTGCTGCTGTACTTCGCCGACCAGCGACTGCGGCTCAAGGTGCACCGGGTGTGGAGCCGGCTCACCGGCCTCCGGCCGGTGGACGACGGCCTCGAACTCACCGGCTGGGCCCACGACCTGCCGCCCGGCACGGTGTTCCGGCTGTCGCACTGCCACACCGGGGCCGAGAGCCGGCACCCGGTCGCCGCCACCGGCCGGGACTTCACCGTCCGGCTGCCGTTCGAGGCGTTCGCCACCGTCGGAGCGACCACCGCCTCCTGGCACGGCGAACTGCTCCGGCCGGACGGCTCCACCGAACGGCCGGTGCTCGACGAGCGCCCCTGGCCCGGCGGCCTGCTGCTCGCCCGGCCTGCGGGCGGTGCCCTGCTGGTCCGTCAACTGGCCGATGGGTACCCGCAGTTCTGCGTCCAGCCCGGTGCCGTACTGGTCGACCGGATCACCCCCGACCGGGACGGCTTCCGGCTCACCGCGCAGGTCGCCCTCCCCGGCGACGGCCCGTTGGAACTGGTGCTCCGGCACGCCAACGGCACCGGCGAGATCCGCCGTCCGGTCGAACGCGGCACCCCCGCCGAGCTCACCGTGCCCGCCATCGTGACCGCGCCCGACCTCAGCAGACGCCCGCTCCGGCGCGGCATCTGGGAGCTCCGGCTGCGCCCGGCCGGCCGGGCCGACGCCGAACAGCCCCTGCTGCTCAGCTCGCGGGCCCTGGCCCAACTCCCGTGCATGGTAGGGCTCGGAGCCACCGCGGGGGTGGTCGCCGGGGGCGCCAAGCGGGCCGTACTGCAGAGCCGCTGGCACAACACCCTGATCCTCGACTCCACGCCCGTCCTGGCGCCTGCCGAGCGCAGCCGGTACGCCCAGCGACGGCTGCGCACCGTCGACTACCCCGCCGCCCGGCGCCGGCCGCTCCGCCCCGCCGTGCTCTACGACGTGTTCGGCGGGCGCGGCTACGCCGACTCACCCCGCGCCGTCCACGCCGAACTCGCGCGGCGGGCAGTCCCGTTGGAGCACCTCTGGGTGGTGGACGACGCCCAGGCGGTGGTCCCGGCCGGGGTCCGGCCGATCCGCAGTCACAGCCCCGAGTGGTACGAGGCGCTGGCCACCTCGCGCTACCTGGTCGGCAACACCCACCTACCGGAGTTCCTCGAACGCCGACCCGGTCAGGTGGTGCTGCAGACCTGGCACGGCTCGCTGCTGAAGCGGATCGCCCACGACATGGCCAATCCCCTGCTGGCCAAGGCCGGTTACCTGGCCGCGCTCGACCGCGAGGTCCCGCAGTGGAGCCTGCTGCTCTCCCCCAGTGCCTTCGCCACCCCGATCCTGCGCCGCGCGTTCCGCTACACCGGCGAGGTCCTGGAGTCCGGCTACCCCAGGAACGACCTGCTGGCGGGCCCGGCGGACGCCTCGGCGGTCCGCCGCCGGCTCGGCATCCCCGACGACCGGCGGATCGTGCTGTACGCCCCCACCTGGCGGGAGGACCAGCAGCGGGCCAACGGCGACGGCTACCGGCTCGACCTGCGGCTCGACCTGGCCGCCGCCCGGGCCGCGCTCGGCGAGGACCACGTCCTGCTGGTCCGCCCGCACACACACGTGGCCGAGCCGCTGCCGGACGCCGGCGACGGCTTCGTCCTGGACGTCGGCGACTACCCCGACGTGCAGGAACTCCTGCTGGCCGCCGACGTGTTGGTCACCGACTACTCCTCGATCATGTTCGACTTCGCGATCACCGGCAGGCCGATCCTGTTCTTCACCTACGACCTGGAGCACTACCGGGACGCCCTGCGCGGCTTCTACTTCGACTTCGAACGCGAGGCCCCCGGGCCGCTGTTGGCCGATTCGGCCGAACTCATCGGCGCCCTGCGGTCGTTGACCACCGACAGCACACTGGCCGACCGGCACGCGGACGCCTACCGGAGGTTCCGCGCCACCCACTGCCGACTGGACGACGGCCGGGCCGCCGCCCGGGTGGTGGACCGCCTGCTCGAACTGGGCGGCTGAGCCGACCAGGGTCAGCCCGCACCGAAGGCGTAGCTGCGCAACGGGCGCCAGACCTCGTCCTCGCCGAACCGGGAGAGCACGAAACCGGGCACCGGGAAGGCCGCGTGGAAGGTGCGGGCCTCGGCGTACGCCCGGTCCAGCACCTCCTCGGGGAGACCGTGCGCGACCGTGACGTGCGGGTGGAACGGGAAGGCCAGCTCGCGGGCCAGCGGACCGGAGCGGACGGCCGCCTCCAGCGCCCGGCACTCCTGGGCGCCCTCCTCGACCCGGACGAAGACCACCGGCGAGACCGGCCGGAAGGTGCCGCTGCCCTGCAGCAGCATCGGGAACGGGGCGTGCCCGGCGGCCACCGCGCGCAGATGGGTCTCCACCTCGGCGAGCCGGTCTAGCGGGATCCCGGTCGGCGGCAGCAGGGTGACGTGGGTCGGTATCGAGCGGGCCAGTGGGTCGCCGTGCCCGGCCCGGGCGTCCTGGATCGCGGAACCGTACGGCTCCGGGACGTGTATGGACACGCCGATGGTGACGGCCTCGGGGAGGCCGTCACCGACGGGGGCGGGCACGGCGGTCGACATCAGCGCTTCGGCGGCAAGAAGCCGATCCGGTCGTACACGGTGGCCAGTGTCTCGGCGGCGACCGAGCGGGCCTTCTCCGCGCCCAGGCCGAGCACCCGGTCCAGCTCCGCCGGGTCGTCCAGGTAGGCCTGGGTGCGCTGCTGGAACGGGCCGACCCATTCGGTGAACAGCTCGGCCAGCTCGGTCTTCAGCGCGCCGTACATCTTGCCGTCGAAGTGCTCGACCAGCTGCTCGACCGACTGACCGCTGAGCGCGGAGTGGATCCGCAGCAGGTTGGAGACGCCGGCCTTGTTCTCCTCGTCGTAGGAGACCACGGTGCCGGTGTCGGTGACGGCGCTCTTGAACTTCTTGGCGCTGACCTTGGGCTCGTCCAGCAGGTTCACCAGGCCCTTGGGCGAGGAGGCCGACTTGCTCATCTTGGCAGTCGGGTCCTGCAGATCAAGGATCTTGGCCGTCTCCTTGAGGATGTACGGCTTCGGCACGGTGAAGGTGGGCTCATAGCGGGTGTTGAAGCGCTCCGCGAGGTCGCGGGTGAGCTCCAGGTGCTGGCGCTGGTCCTCACCGACCGGGACGGCGTCGGCCTGGTAGAGCAGGATGTCGGCGATCTGCAGGATCGGGTAGGTGAACAGGCCGACCGAGGTGCGGTCGTTGCCCTGCTTGGCGGACTTGTCCTTGAACTGGGTCATCCGGGCTGCCTCGCCGAAACCCGTCATGCAGTTCATGATCCAGGCGAGCTGGGCGTGCTCGGGCACGTGGGACTGGACGAAGAGGGTGCAACGCTCCGGGTCCAGGCCCGCGCCGAGCAGCTGGGCGGCGGAGACCCGGGTGTTCTCCCGGAGGACGGCCGGGTCCTGCTCGACGGTGATCGCGTGCAGGTCGACCACCATGTAGAAGGCGTCGTTGGCCTCCTGCAGGTCCACCCACTGGCGCACCGCACCGAGGTAGTTGCCGAGGTGGAACGAGCCCGAGGTGGGCTGGATGCCGGAGAGCACCCGGGGACGGTCCTTCGTCGGACCGGTGACCGCTGCGTTGACCATGAGCGCCATTCTTCCAGCTTCACCGACCGCTCAGGAAACCTCAGCCCCTGGAGGTTCCGACAGTGTGACGGCACTCACCCGGATCCGTTCGATCCGGCGGCCGTCCAGCTTGGCCACCGCGAGCCGCAGGCCGTCCTCGGTGGCCACCTGGTCGCCGGTGCTGGGCAGCTTGCCCAGCTCGCTGACCAGGTATCCGGCCACCGTCTCGTACGGACCCTCCGGCAGGGTGACGCCGGTCTCCTCGGCGAAGTCGGCCAGGTTGAGCAGTCCGTCGAGCTCCATCCCACCACCGGCCAACCGCCGGGTCGCGGTGGTGTCCTGGGCGTCGTACTCGTCCCGGATCTCGCCGATCAGCTCCTCGACCAGGTCCTCGAGGGTGACGATGCCCGCGGTGCCGCCGTACTCGTCCACCACGATGGCCAGGTGGTGGCCCTCCCGGCGCATCTCACCCATCGCCGCCAGCACCCGTTTGGTGGCCGGCAGCAGCTTCACCGGCCGGGTCAGCTCGCGGACCCGCAGGGCGTGCTCGCCGCGCGCCCCGTACAGGTCGCGGACGTGCACGAAGCCCGCCACCGAGTCGTAGGAGCCCTCCACCACGGGGTAGCGGGAGTGCGGCGAGCGGCTGGTCTCGGCGCGCACCTCGGCCAGCGGGCGGTCGGCGTCCAGGAAGGTGACCTCGGTCCTGGGGACCATCACCTCACGCAGCTGCCGCTCCCCCGCCGAGAACACGTCGGCGATCAACTCCCGCTCGTCGTGGCCGAGTTCGGTGTTGGCGGCGACCAGGCCGCGGAGCTCGGCGGAACTGATCGCGGGCTCCTCGCGGAGTCCCCTGGCGTAGCCGAGCAGGCGGCTCAGCGGGCGGAGCAGTTCGGCCGACGCGGCGGTGAGCAGCAGGAGCAGGGCGAGGGTCACGGGGGGTCAGTGTACGGCGACGGCCGGGCCGCCCCTGTCGGGGCGACCCGGCCGTTCGGGTGATCCGTGGCTCAGGCTCGGGCTCAGATGAGGCCGAGCTCCTTGACCGCGTCGCGCTCCTCGACCAGCTCGCCGACCGAGGCGTCGATCCGGGCGCGGGAGAAGTCGGAGATCTCCAGGCCCTGGACGATCTCGAACTTGCCGTCCTTGGTGGTGACCGGGAAGGAGGAGATGATGCCCTCCTCGACGCCGTACGAGCCGTCGGAGACGATGCCCATCGAGGTCCAGTCGCCCTCGGCGGTGCCGTTCACCCAGGTGTGGACGTGGTCGATGGCGGCGTTCGCGGCCGAGGCGGCCGAGGAGGCGCCACGGGCCTCGATGATGGCCGCGCCGCGCTTGGCGACGGTCGGGATGAAGGTCTCGGCCAGCCACTTCTCGTCGTTGACGGCCTCGGCGGCGTTCTTGCCGTTGACCAGCGCGTGGAAGATGTCCGGGTACTGGGTGGCCGAGTGGTTGCCCCAGATGGTGAGCCGCTGGATGTCGTTGACGGTGACACCGAGCTTCTTGGCGAGCTGGGCGACCGCGCGGTTGTGGTCCAGGCGGGTCATCGCGGTGAAGCGCTCGGCCGGCACGTCCGGGGCGTTGCGCTGGGCGATCAGGGCGTTGGTGTTGGCCGGGTTGCCGACCACCAGGACCTTGATGTCGTCCGCGGCGTTGTCGTTGATGGCCTTGCCCTGCGGGCCGAAGATGCCACCGTTGGCCTGCAGCAGGTCACCGCGCTCCATGCCCGCGGTACGCGGACGGGCGCCGACCAGCAGGGCCACGTTGGCGCCGTCGAAGGCGGTGGCCGGGCTGTCGGTGATGGTGATGTCGCGCAGCAGCGGGAAGGCGCAGTCGTCCAGCTCCATCGCGGTGCCCTCGGCGGCCTTGAGACCCTGCGGGATCTCCAGGAGGCGCAGGTTCACCGGCACGTCCGCGCCGAGCAGGTGGCCCGAGGCGATGCGGAACAGCAGCGCGTAGCCGATCTGGCCGGCCGCGCCGGTGACGGTGACGTTGACGGGGGTGCGAGTCATTTTCTGTCTACTCCAGCGATCGCCAGCCACGCCCCACGCGCGCCCGACGCGCTGGAGCCGAGGACGGTCTCTCGACATCGAGAGATCCGGCGTCAGGTTATCGCAAGCCCGCCGCCGGGGATGCCCACGGCACTGGCTGATACGTCACAACGGCCCCCGCCCGGGTGCGGGCGGGGGCCGTTCGTGGGAGTCCACCGCGAGCGTCAGCGCCGCTGACGGCCGATGAACTGCCCGATGTTGTCCAGCACCGAGAGCCGCAGCCACGGATCCGGCTGGGCGATCAGGGTGAGCAGCACGATCGCCCCGCCGAGGAAGGTCAGCACCGTCACGTCGGTGAAGCGGCTGCGCACCGCCAGCATGCCGACCTCGGGCAGCACCAGCCGGAGCACCGCCCCGATCAGCACCGCCCCGCCGACGGTCAGCAGGCCGTACTTGAAGTCACCGAACCAGGTGATGCCGAGCCCGGTCGCGACCAGGGCCAGCACCATCGTTATCGGCCACTGCCGGGCCGGCAGCGGGTGGCTGCGGTCCAGCGCCGCCGCCGAACCCTCCGGCGGCAGCGTGCCGGTGGTCTTCACCGGCCGTCGGCGTGACTTGGCCGCCATCGGCGTCAGCCGTTGGCGCGGCGCTCGGCCGCCACCACGATGTTGTTGAGCAGCATCGCGCGGGTCATCGGGCCGACGCCGCCGGGGTTCGGGGAGATCCAGCCGGCCACCTCGGCGACCGCGGGCTCCACGTCGCCCATGATCTTGCCCTCGCCGTCCCGGCTGACGCCGACGTCCAGCACGGCCGCGCCGGGCTTGACGTCCTGAGCCTTGATCAGGTGCCCGACGCCGGCGGCGGCCACGATGATGTCGGCCTGGCGCAGGTGCTTGGCCAGGTCCACGGTGCCGGTGTGACAGAGCGTCACGGTGGCGTTCTCGGACCGACGGGTCAGCAGCAGGCCGATCGAACGGCCGACGGTCACGCCGCGGCCGACCACCACGACCTCGGCGCCGTCCAGCTTGACCTCGTGCCGGCGGAGCAGCTCGACGATGCCGTACGGGGTACAGGGCAGCGGGCCCTCGATGCCGAGCGTGAGCCGGCCGAGCGAGGTGGGGTGCAGGCCGTCGGCGTCCTTGTCCGGGTCCATCAGCTCCAGGACGGGGTTCTGGTCCAGGCCCTTGGGCAGCGGGAGCTGGACGATGTAGCCGGTGCAGGTCGGATCGGCGTTGAGCTCGCGGACGACGTCCTCGACCTGCTGCTGGGTGGCGGTGGCCGGGAGCTCGCGCTGGATCGAGGCGATCCCGACCTCGGCGCAGTCCTTGTGCTTGCCGTTGACGTACCAGCGGCTGCCCGGGTCGTCGCCGACCAGGACGGTGCCGAGGCCGGGGACGATGCCCCGCTCCTTGAGGGCCGCCACGCGGACGGCGAGTTCGGACTTGATCGCGGCCGCGGTGGCCTTGCCATCGAGAATCTGGGCAGTCATGGCGCCATTGTCCCGGATCGTGGCCTGTGCTCGGCACGTGCCGTCCGGGTTGCGGTTGCGCCACAGTTCCGTCCAGGTGCCGATCGCCGCTGGACAGCCCCGGGGGCACCCGCCCACGATATGACCGGCACGACCATGCTCCGACGGCCGGTGACGGCCCGTCGGAGCGGCACGGGGGAGACAGCACAGCTCGGGGGGACCGAAGAACAGTGAGCAATCCGTACCAACAGCAGCCGCCCGATCCGTACGGGTACGGGCCGCCGCAGCAGCCGTACGCCGCGCCGCAGTACCCGCAGCCCATGCCCCAGCAGCCCGGCTACGGCTACCCGCAGCCGCCGGTACCGGCGCCCACGCCGAACAACCTCGCCGTCGCCGCCATGGTGCTGGGCTTCCTGAGCATCCTGATCTGCTTCTACGGGGCGCTGCTCGGCCCGGTCGGGCTGGGCCTGGGTATCGCGGGCCTGAACAGAGCCCGGCAGACCGGGACCGGCCGCAGCCAGGCGATCGGCGGCATGGTGCTCTCCGTCCTCGGGATCCTGATCGGGATCGCCGGTGTGGTCTTCTACTCGACCGTCGCCGACCTCTCCGAGAACTACTGATCGTGAACCACCAGTTGACGGCTCGCTGGACGAGTACGGCCGGTACGCCGCTGGGCGGTGCGCTGCGAATGGCGCTGCGCGGGGCCGGTGCGGCGGTGGCCGCGCTGACGGTCGCCGCGCTGCACGACGTGCACGATCCCGGCGCGCTCTGCCCGCTGCGCCGGTTCACCGGCATCCCCTGCCCCGGCTGCGGGAGCACCACGGTCTTCATCGAGGCCGGCCACGGGGCCTTCGGCGCCGGGCTGCTGGCCAACCCGGTGACGGTGGTGGTCGGGCTCGGCCTGCTGGTCGCGCCGCTCGGCCCGGGGCGCTGGTGGTGGCAACTCCCCAACCTCCACCGGAATGTCCTGATCGGTACCGCTTTAACGGTGTCCTGGCTCTGGCAGTTGCACCGCTTCGGCGTCGTACTTCCCTGACCCTGACGCTTTCTGACGGTAACTGACCTTCGCGGTGTCACCGCGTTCCGCTAATGTCCCACCCGGTCGGCAACTCAACTGCCTGTCCGTCCCAGGGTCTTCCTGTCCCGTCCCACACCTCACCATCCTGCCCGGAGGCACTGATGAGTTACCCGCCCGACCCGAACAACCCGTACAACCAGCCGCCGCAGCCCCCGCAGCAGCCGCAGCCCGGTTACGGCTACCCGCAGCAGGGCCCCCCGCAGGGCGCGCCGGGCTACGGCTACCCGCAGCAGCCCCCGCAGCAGCAGGGCTACCCGCAGCAGGGCTACGGCATCCCGCAGCAGCAGGGTTACGGCCAGCCCGGCGGCTACCCCAACGCCGGTCAGGTGCAGAACTTCTACGCGAGCTGGGGCTCCCGGGTCGCCGCGTACCTGGTCGACAGCCTGATCATCGGCATTCCGGCCGGTATCTTCTACGGCATCGGCCTCGGGGTCGGCGCCGAAGCGGCCGACTGTGTCAGCACCAGGTACGGCACGTCCTGCACCGGTGGCGGCGTCTCCGCCATCGGCATGCTTCTGATCGGCATCGGCGCGCTGATCGCGCTCGGCGGCGGGCTCTGGCTGGCATCGCAGCAGGGCAAGACCGGCCAGACCCCCGGCAAGAAGATGGTCAACATCCGGGTGGTCCGGGAGAGCGACGGCCAGCCGCTCGGCTTCGGTCTGACCATCGTTCGCTACCTGTGCCACTTCGTCGACGGCATCTGCTACATCGGCTACCTGTGGCCGCTCTGGGACGCCAAGAAGCAGACCTTCGCGGACAAGATCATGGGCACCGTGTCCGTCAAGTCCAGCTGACCGTACGGCAGATGCCCCGCACACCCAAGTTCCCGGGTCAGTGGAAGAAGTGCCGCGTCCCGGTCAGGTACATCGTCACGCCGGCCGCCTTCGCCGCCGCGATCACCTCGTCGTCGCGGACCGAACCACCCGGCTGCACCACGGCCTTGACGCCGCCGTCGAGCAGCACCTGCAGACCGTCCGGGAACGGGAAGAACGCGTCCGAGGCGGCGTACGAGCCCTGGGCCCGCTCGCCGGCCCGCTCGACCGCGAGCTTGGCCGAGTCGACCCGGTTGACCTGGCCCATCCCGACGCCGACCGAGGCGCTGCCCTTGGCCAGCAGGATCGCGTTGGACTTGACGGCCCGGCAGGCCCGCCAGGCGAAGGCCAGCTCGGCCAGCTCGTCGGCGGAGAGCGCGTCGCCGGTGGCCAGCGTCCAGCCCGACGGGTCGTCACCGGCCGCGTCGATCCGGTCCACCTGCTGGAGCAGGGCGCCACCGGAGATCGGGCGGACCTCGACCCGGTTGGCCGGAGCCTCGGCCGCGCGCAGCACCCGGATGTTCTTCTTCCGCGCCAGCACCTCGACCGCGCCGTCCTCGTACGCCGGGGCCACCACGACCTCGGTGAAGATCTCGGCGATCTGCTCGGCCAGCTCGACGGTGACCGCACGGTTGACCGCGATCACACCGCCGAACGCGGAGAGCGGGTCACAGGCGTGCGCCTTGCGGTGCGCCTCGGCGACGTCCGCACCGGTGGCGATGCCGCACGGGTTGGCGTGCTTGATGATCGCGACGGCCGGCTCGGCGTGGTCGTACGCGGCCCGGCGGGCGGCGTCGGTGTCCACGTAGTTGTTGTACGACATCTCCTTGCCGTGCAGCTGCTCGGCGCCCGCCAGGCCACCGGTGCCATCGGTGTAGAGAGCGGCGCCCTGGTGCGGGTTCTCGCCGTAGCGGAGCACGTTCTGCCGCTCGTAGGCGGAGCCGAGGAAGGCCGGGAACGCCTCGGTGTTCTCGGTGTAGCCGGAGCCCTCGAACCAGGAGGCGACCGCCACGTCGTAGGCGGCGGTGTGCGCGAAGGCCGCACCGGCCAGCCGCTTGCGGGTGAGCAGGTCGAAGCCGCCGCCCTGAACCGCCGTCAGCACGTCCGCGTAGCGGGCCGGGTCGACCACGACGGCGACCGAGGGGTGGTTCTTGGCCGCCGCGCGGACCATCGACGGGCCGCCGATGTCGATCTGCTCGACGCACTCGTCGGGGGTGGCGCCAGAGGCGACCGTGGCGGTGAACGGGTAGAGGTTCACCACCACCAGGTCGAAGGGCTCGATCTCCAGCTCGGCCAGCTGCGCACGGTGCGAGTCGAGGCGCAGGTCGGCGAGCACACCGGCGTGCACGCGGGGGTGCAGCGTCTTCACGCGCCCGTCCAGGCACTCCGGGAAGCCCGTCAGCTCGGAGACCTCGGTGACCGGGACGCCGGCGGCGGCGATCCGGCCGGCCGTCGACCCGGTGGAGACGATGGTGACCCCGGCGGCGTGCAGGCCCTGGGCCAGCTCCTCCAGACCGCTCTTGTCGTACACGCTGATCAGCGCGCGGCGGATCGGGCGGATGTTCTCCGAGACGGGGGGCGTGGTGGAGCTGGCACTCATGCCGGAATCCATACCTTTCGGTCCTCGATACGGTGACCCTCGCGAGCCAGTCGGCCCACGACGTCGACGAGCAACTGACGCTCGACAGTCTTGATGCGCTCGTGCAGCGCGACACCGCCGTCGGCGTGGTCGGTCTCCTCGACCGGCACCACACCCTGCGCGATGATCGGCCCGGTGTCCACGCCGCCGTCCACCAGATGGACGGTGCAGCCGGTCACCTTCACCCCGTACGCCAGCGCGTCGGCCACGCCGTGCGCGCCGGGGAAGGCGGGCAGCAGCGCGGGGTGCGTGTTGACGATCCGTCCGGCGAACGCGGCGATGAACTCCGGGCCGAGGATCTTCATGAACCCGGCGGTGATCACCAGGTCAGGACGGTGCCCGGCGACCGAGGCGGTCAGCGCGGTGTCCCAGGCGGAGCGGTCGGCGTGGTCCTTGATCCGGTGCACGAAGACCGGCAGGCCGGCCTGTTCGGCCCGCTCCAGCCCGGCGATGCCGTCCCGGTCCGCACCGACCGCGACGATCTCGGCCCCGTAGGCCGGGTCGGCGACGGCGTCGATCAGCGCCTGCAGGTTGGTGCCCGAACCGGAGACCAGCACCACCAGCCGGGCCGGGCCCGGGGTGCGCGGCGGGAAAGTCTGGCTACGGGCGGTGCGGGCGGACTGGGCGGAACCTGCGGCCACTGCGCGATTCTCCGTACGTCGTTGCGCCCGCTGGTACATCCACCGTCGGTGGGGCCACTACGGGCGGCGCCAGGTCGCGTCGGGAGGCGGCGGGGCTGCTCCGAACTGCTGACCGTCACCACGATAACGGCTGGTCGGAGGCCCCCTGTAACCCGATGGCAACGCTACGCGCGTAGCTGAGGCGTGGGCCACACCCCGGGCTGCGTTCCGGCTCGGAACCGGCCTCCGGAACCGACCCGGAACGCCACGTGATTCCGGTTGGCGATACCCGTGTGAATCTCGTACACCCCTGCGGGATCATTGAGCGAGCCCGACCACTCGACGAAGGATTGGCTGACCGATGAGCAGCGGCGACAACACCGGCGAGCGCAACCCCTTCGCGCCGCCGCCGGCGGATGCCCCCGACCAGCCCTGGCAGCCGCGCGCCCCGCAGCCGCCGCACGGCTCCTCCGATGGGTCCTCCGATGGCTCCTCCGCCGGGTCCGGCGACTCCGGCGACTCCGGCGACGGGTCGTCCGAGCAGGACGACCGCCCGCAGGTGCCGCCGCCGCACCCGTGGAGCCCCGGCTACCAGGGCGGCTGGTCGCCTCAGCAGCCGCCCGCCGCACCGAAGTTCGACCCGAACGACCCGGTCCAGCGCCGCTCCCGGTACGCACTGAGCGCGGGCATGGGCAGCCTGTTCTGCGTCGTGCTCGGCGCGCCGTACGTGGCACTGCTGCTCGGCGCGCTGGCCGCGTACTGGGGCATCGGCGCGCTGCGCGCGCCCCGGCCGAAGTCCACCGAGGGCACCCCCGCCCAGCCCGGTCCGCAGCACGGCCCGCAGCCGGTCCGGCCGCAGACCCCGGCCGCGATCGGCGGGCTGGTGACGGGTGGGGTGACCATCCTGTTCGTGCTGGCCTCGCTCGGCGTCACGCTGTACTACCAGGACTACGTGAGCTGCGTCAGCGAGGCGCTCACCACCCAGGCCCGGGACAGCTGCGAAAACCTCGCCCCGGACTTCCTGGTCAACCTGTACAACCAGAACCGCTGACCGGGGTCTCCGCTCAAGTGTCCGTCCGCCTGGGCGGCAGATGGTCGGCCGCCCAGGCCAGGCCCTGCCCGGCGGCCCGGCGGGCCCGGCAGAGCTGACGGCCGGTCAGGTCGTTCCACCAGGCCGGCGGGGCCACCCACCAGCGGGCCAGCAGCGCGCCGGGCACGGTGACCAGGGCCAGCCAGGCCGCCGCCATCGGCGCGACCAGCCACGGCACCGGGCCCAGCTCCGCCATCCTGGCGCCGGCCAGTGCGCCGCCCGCGAGCCAGGCGCAGGCTCCCGCGCCGAGCCCGGCCAGCAGTGAACTGCCCACGGCCGACACGACGGTGGCCACCGGATGCCAGCGGGCCTCCGCCGCCGCCCGGCCGAGCAGCAGTGCCGGGACCAGCCCGGCCAGCAGTGGCAGCGCGCAGACCACCGGCCACCAGGGCGCCCCGCCGGTCTCCGGGAGCAGGGCGAAGAGCGGGAAGTCCGGCACCGGCCCGACCCGGGCACCGGTCGGTGCCACCACCGTCCCGCTGCCCACGGCGAAGCCGGGGCCGAGCGCGTACGAGGCCGCCCAGAGCACGGCGTTGGGCACCAGCAGCAGGCAGGCCAGGGTCAACCCGCCGACGGTGGACGGCCCGCCACCGTACCCGGCTACCGACCGGCCGGCCGCACCCAGGCCGAGCAGCACGGTCACGGCCAGCACCACCCCACCCGCCGCCAGCAGTCCGAGGCCGCCTGCGGCGGCGGCCCGGCCCGTCACCGGACCGCCGCCGGCCGGCCTGGCCCAGCCGGGTACCCGGGCCCAGTCGGGCGTACGGGCCCATGCGGGTACCCGGGCCCATGCGGGTGCCCGGTCCAGCCACCGTCCGGACCGTGCCGACCACCCGCCGACCGCCGACCAGAGCCCCGCCCCGACCGAACCGGTCACCAGCACCGCGACCGCCACCAGGTCGAGCAGCGGGACGGACCGCAGCGCACCCGCGCCGGAGCACTCGGCGACCGCGCACAGCGCGACCCCCAGGTACCCGGCGCACACCGCCAACGGCGCGCGCCAGTGCAGGCGTTCGCGCCCGCCGAGGCGCCGGCCGGTGCGGACCAGCAGCACGACGATGAACAGCGTGAGCAGCAGTGGGGTCAGCGTCAGCGGGGCCTGGGTCGCCCCCCTGGTCAGCGGGGCGCCGTGGCCGAGCAGCCAGAGCGCACAGGCCAGCCGCCCGGCTCCGGCGGCGGTGTCGTCCGCGTACGGGGTGAGCACCCAGAGGGCGAGTACGGGGACGGCCATCACCGCCAGGGTGAGCAGCGCTGCCCGGACACCGGTGAGCAGGTCGGCGAGGAAGGGGCGGACTCCCAGTTCGCCCGGCAGGCCCAGGATCGGACGGCCCATCAGCTGAGTCATGGGCCTCATGGTCCCAAGATCACCCGTTATGCCCCGTGAAGAGGCGAAGCTCCGCCGTGTCCCGGATTATCTGTTTATGTGTCTCATTTCAGCCCGCCTGCCCCGGGCGGTGCGGTGACCCCACCCTCACCTGCACCCGCACGCCCGCACGCCGACCCCACCCAACTGCTGCGGCTGCTGACACCTCGTGAGACCAAGGCCCTCGCCCTGCTGGCGACCGGCCTGGAAACCCGGGCGATCGCCGAACAGCTCGGCATCTCCCCCGGCACCGCCCGCACCCACCTGCACCGGGCGATGCGCAAGCTCGGCGTACGCACCCGCGAGGAGGCCACCGCCCTCGCCGGCCGGCTCTCCGCCGCACCGGTCACCCACCCGGCGCCCGCTCCTGTCGTTGTTCCTGCTCTTGCCCCGGCGCCCACTGCCGTGGCGGCCGGGCCGCTCCCGGTGACCGAACCCCGCCCCACGAGCTTCGAGGAGCTCTGCTCACTCACCCACACCCGACTGGTGCAGCAGACCTTCCTGCTCACCGCCTGCCGTCACCGTGCCGTGCACGCGGTGCACCTGGCCCTGTCGGCCGCCGGGCGCCGTTGGGCCGAGGTGTCCGGGCTGCCGGACCCGGAGGGCTGGGTCCGGGAGTACGCCTTCGAGGCCGCCCAGGCGGTCTGGCACCGGGGCGGGCCCCGCCGGGCGCACCTGATCAGGCTGCCGCACCGTCAGATCCGGGTGCACCCGCCGTCCGAACTGCCGCCGCGTCCCGACCAGAACCGGCTGACGCCGCGCGACCGTGATCTGCTCAAGGCCCTCAAGCGGCTCACCCGGCCGCAGCGCCGAGCGCTGGTGCTGCACGACGCACTCGGGCTGCCCGCCGTCCGGGTGGCCGCCGAGGTGCAGTCCAGCACCGCCGCCGCGACCGGACGCATCCTCAGCGCCCGGGCCGCACTGGCCCGGACGGTCCCCGCCCTGGTGGGCCCGGACCCGGCTGATCCGGAGTTCGGCCCCCGCCTCGGCGCCCTGCTGCACCAGGCTGCGGTACACGGCTGCCCCTCGCCCCGGCCGCCCTCCGCGCGACTGCTCAAGGTCCGGGGCCGGACCCGGGCCGGTCTGGCCACCGCGACCGCCGGGGCGGTCACCCTGGCGATGGCGGCCGCGATCGTGGCGACGCTGACCGGCAACGGTCCGTCAGAACTGTTCCGCCCTGCCGAGCTGGGCCCCGGCCAGGTCTGCTCTACGGCCACCAGCGGCAGCGCAGGGCCGGCCGTCCCGAGCCCCGGCAGTGGGGCCTGGCCGGGGCTGCGCAGTCACTGGTGCGGCCCGGCCCCTGGGCAGTCCATACCTCGCGGCCCCGCTCCGGCTGCCGCTCCTGCGACTGCTCCTGCCACCGCTCCGACGGCGGCTGCGGCTGCGGCTGCGGCTGCACGGCCGACCGGCCAGGGGTTCCGGCTGGTGACCACGCCGCCCGCTGCGCCGCCACTGCCATCGCTGCCGGTCACCGTCCCGCCCGCGCCCTGCCCCGCCCTGCGGCTCTGCCCGGGGACGGCCGTCGAACTCCCGGTGGAGCTGCCGGCCGGTCTAAGCCCGGCGGCCCGGACCGGGAACGCCAGGAGTACTCCGGACCATGCGGCCTGACGGAACGCCGGAGGCCCCCCACCCGGTGTCGGGTGGGGGGCCTCCGTGGCGAATGCCGAGCCTTACTTGGCGATCAGCTCACGGGCCAGGCGAGCGGTCTCGGACGGCGTCTTGCCGACCTTGACACCGGCGGCCTCGAGGGCCTCCTTCTTCGCCTGGGCGGTGCCCGAGGAGCCCGAGACGATGGCGCCGGCGTGGCCCATGGTCTTGCCCTCCGGGGCGGTGAAGCCCGCGACGTAGCCGACGACCGGCTTGGTGACGTGCTCGGCGATGTAGGCCGCCGCACGCTCCTCGGCGTCGCCGCCGATCTCGCCGATCATGACGATGATCTTGGTCTCCGGGTCCGCCTCGAACGCCGCGAGGGCGTCGATGTGCGTGGTGCCGATGACCGGGTCGCCGCCGATGCCCACGGCCGAGGAGAAGCCGAGGTCACGCAGCTCGTACATGAGCTGGTAGGTCAGGGTGCCCGACTTGGAGACCAGACCGATCGGACCGGTGGTGGTGATGTCCGCCGGGATGATGCCCGCGTTGGACTGTCCGGGCGAGATCAGGCCGGGGCAGTTCGGGCCGATGATCCGGGTCTTGTTGCCCTTGGTACCGGCGTACGCCCAGAAGGCGGCCGAGTCGTGGACCGGGACACCCTCGGTGATGACGACCGCGAGGCCGATCTCGGCGTCGATCGCCTCGACGACGGCGTCCTTGGTGAACTTCGGCGGCACGAAGATGACGGTGACATCGGCACCGGTCTCCTTGATCGCCTCGGCGACGGAGCCGAAGACGGGCACCTCGGTGCCGTCGACGTCAACCGTGGTGCCGGCCTTGCGCGGGTTCACGCCACCGACGATCTGGGTGCCCGAGGCGAGCATCCGGCGGGTGTGCTTCATACCCTCGGAGCCGGTCATGCCCTGGACGATGACCTTGCTGTCCTTCGTGAGGAAGATAGCCATGATGTAGTCCTCTTCCTTACTTGTTGGCCAGCTCGGCGGCGCGGGCAGCCGCACCGTCCATGGTGTCCACCTGCTGCACCAGCGGGTGGTTGGCGTCGGTCAGGATCTTGCGACCCAGTTCGGCGTTGTTGCCGTCGAGGCGGACGACCAGCGGCTTGGTGACCGCCTCGCCCTTCTCCTCGAGCAGCGCGAGCGCCTGCACGATGCCGTTGGCGACCGCGTCGCACGCGGTGATGCCACCGAAGACGTTGACGAAGACCGACTTGACGTCGGGGTCGCCCAGGATGATCTCCAGGCCGTTCGCCATCACCTCGGCGGAGGCGCCGCCACCGATGTCGAGGAAGTTGGCGGGCTTGACGCCGCCGTGCTCCTCGCCGGCGTACGCGACCACGTCGAGGGTGCTCATGACGAGACCCGCGCCGTTGCCGATGATGCCGACCTCGCCGTCGAGCTTGACGTAGTTGAGGCCCTTGGCCTTCGCCGCCGCCTCGAGCGGGTTGGCGGCGGCCTTGTCCTCGAGCTCGGCGTGGTGCGGCTGACGGAACTCGGCGTTCTCGTCCAGCGAGACCTTGCCGTCGAGCGCGATGATCTTGCCGTCACCGGACTTGATCAGCGGGTTGACCTCGACGAGGAGCGCGTCCTCGGCGATGAAGACCTTCCAGAGCTTCACCAGCACGTCGGCGACCTGGTCGGCGATCTCGGCCGGGAACTTCGCCGCAGCGACGATCTCGGCGGCCTTCGCCGGGGTGCAGCCCTCGTTGGCGTCGACGGGGATCTTGGCGAGCGCGTCGGGGTTCTCCTCCGCGACGACCTCGATCTCCACGCCGCCCTCGACGCTGGCCATGGCCAGGAAGGTGCGGTTGGTGCGGTCCAGCAGGAAGGAGACGTAGTACTCCTCCTTGATGTCCGCGGTCTGAGCCAGCATCACCTTGTTGACGGTGTGGCCCTTGATGTCCATACCGAGGATCGCCTCGGCCTTGGCGACTGCGTCGGCCGGGTCGGCGGCGAGCTTGACGCCGCCGGCCTTGCCTCGGCCACCGACCTTCACCTGAGCCTTGACGACGGCGCGTCCGCCGAAACGCTCGGCGATGGCGCGAGCGGCTTCGGGGGTCTCGATGACGTCCCCGTCAAGCACGGGTACACCGTGCTTGGCGAAGAGGTCCCTCGCCTGGTACTCGAACAGGTCCACGTGTGTTCGTCCTTGTTCGTGGTCGCGGATTGTGTCTCTACGAGCGTGCCACGGCAGGATCTTCGCTGCGGGTCGTCGAGGCTGGGCGGGTACGCAGAGATACGGCCTTGCGGCCCACACAGCCACGGGCGCACACGTCAATCAACACGCGCGTCACGTCCGTGTGGCAGGTTATCCCCGGACGACGGGCGTGTTTCGCCCGGGGCCCGGTCGGCTTTGGTGAGAACCGTCACAACGAGTGCCTCCGGGCGCGCCGCGCGCCCAGCTCACCACCCGTGCGCGGGCCCGGTGAGGCCGTCGGAAGGTCGGGCCCGGCCGTCGCACGTCCGGGTGAATCGGCCTCAACACTCCGTCAGCTCCCCTGCCTGCTCCGCTCACCCGTCGTCAGCTCTCCGGGATCGGCAGCGGGCGGCGCTCGATCGCGGCAGCCATGATCTCCGGAAAGGCGTCCGGCGTGCAGGCGAAGGCGGGCGCACCGAGTGCGGCCAGCGCTGCGGCGTGCGCGTGGTCGTAGGCCGGGGCTCCCTCGTCGGAGAGTGCGAGCAGCGCGACGAACTGAACGCCCGACGCCTTCATCGCTGCCACCCGTTTGAGCATCTCGTCCCGGATGCCGCCCTCGTAGAGGTCGCTGATCAGCACCACCACGGTGTCGGCCGGCCGGGTGATCCGGGACTGGCAGTACGCCAGCGCCCGGTTGATGTCGGTGCCGCCGCCGAGCTGGGTGGCGAACAGCACGTCCACCGGGTCGGTGAGCTGCTCGGTCAGGTCCACCACCGAAGTGTCGAAGACCACCAGCCGGGTGGACAGGCTCTTCATCGAGGCCAGCACCGCGCCGAACACCGCCGAGTGCACCACCGAGGGCGCCATCGAGCCCGACTGGTCGACGCAGAGGATCACCTCCTTCTTCACCGCGCGCTGCGCCCGGGCGTAGCCGACCAGCCGCTCGGGCACCACGGTGCGGTACTCGGGCAGGTAGTTGGTCAGGTTGGCCCGGATGGTGCGGCCCCAGTCGATGTCCTGGTGCCGGGGACGGTTGACCTTGGCGCTGCGGTCGAGTGCACCGCCGAGGGTGGTCCTGGTCCGGTCGGCGAGCCTGCGCTCCAGGTCGGCGACCACCTTGCCGACCACCGCACGGGCGGTCTCCCTGGTGGTCTCGGGCAGGGCGTGCTTGAGCGAGAGCAGGGTGCCGACCAGGTGCACGTCCGGTTCGACGGCCTCCAGCATCTCCGGCTCCAGCAGCAGCCGCTCCAGCCCGAGCCGGGTGATCGCGTCCTGCTGCATCACCTGCACCACCGAGGTCGGGAAGTACTCCCGGATGTCGCCGAGCCAGCGGGCCACCTGCGGGGCGGAGCCGCCGAGACCGGCCGCCCGGGTCGCACCGGACCGGCCGCCGGGGCCGGCTGCCTCGGCGCCCCGGTAGAGCGCCGCGAGTGCGCCGTCCATCGCGGCGTCCCGGCCGGTGAGGGTGCAGCCGGTGCCGTCGGAGTCGCCGCCGAGCACCAGGCGCCAGCGACGGAGCCGGTCCTGCTCGGGGGTGTCGGGGCCGGGGGTGAACTGAGTGGTGGTCATCCGGCACTCCTGCGGTCGGTCTGACGGGGAATCCTGGCCACGGCGGTGGCAGTGGCCGGGGTACTGCTCGGGCTCAGCCCCAGCAGCAGGGTGAGCACCGGCAGGGCGGCGTCGGCGCGTTCGATGTCCAGCTCGGCGGG
>NZ_LMCT01000012.1:128991-218564 GCF_001424875.1 Kitasatospora sp. Root107
CCCGAGCCGGCTCCGGCGGCGGTGCCGCCCAGGGCGCCGGCCGCGACCCGCTCGCCGACGGTGCGGCGGACCCCGGCCTCCAGGGCGGCGAACGTGCGCCGCAGCAACGGCAGGACATCGGTGAACGCCTCGGCGGGCACCCCGCTCAGCCAGCGGTCGAGCAGGCCGAGCAGTGCCGGGTCATGCAGCAGCAGAACGCCGCTGCCCGCCAGGAAGCCCTCCACCCAGCCCGCGGTGTCGGCCGGCTGGTTGCCGTGCGAGAGGGCCAGGCCGAGCCGCTGCCCGGCCTCCACGGAGTCGATCCGCCCACCGTCCAGCAGCAGCCGGGTGGCCCGGCCGCGGAGCAACCCGGGCACCCCGGCTCCCGTCCCGGTACCGGCCGCCCCGGTACCGGCCTGCGCCGGAGGCTGACGCCGCGCCAGCGAGCGCAATGTGGCCGCCCAGCGCTCGCCCAGCGAGTCGGCCGACGAGTCAGCGGGCTCCGCCGCCCGGGGCGGCTCGTCCGTCTCCAGCAGGCCGATCGCGGCGTGCACGCTCTCCAGATGGCCGCGTAGGGCGGCCGCCTGCTCCGCGTCCAACCCGACGCAGGCGGGCGGGAGCCCGACGCAGATCCGGTCGGCAAGGCCCCGGGCGACACCCTCCAGGGCCGCGCTGTCAGTCCCTCGGACGTCGCCGTACCGCAGCGCCCGGACCAGTGCCGGGAGCGCCTCGGCGAGCTGGGCCACGTCGGTGTCGAGGGCGGCCCGGTCGGCGAGGGCCCGCATCACGGCGGGCAGAGCGGCCGGCAGCCCCGCCAGCAGGCAGTGCTCGACCAGCTCGGTGAGCTGTGGCAGGGCGGTCGCCCGGGCGGCCCGCTCGACCGCGCGGCCGGTGGCGGCCGCCTCGACCGTGGTGCCCCACTGGGCCGCCACCGCGATCCGGACCGCGAACTCCGGCTGCCAGCGCAGCCGCCAGCTCTCCCGGAAGGTGCCGGTCGAGTTGACGGTCGAGCGGGCCGGGCTGCCCCAGTCGACGCCGAGCAGCCGCAACCGGTGCAGCAACTGCGAGCGGGCGGTGTCGTTCTCCTTCCGGAGGTCGAGGTCGAGCTCGCGCGGATCCGGCTCGGGCCTGAGCCGGAGGCTGCGCTGAAGCCTGCTCAGATCCCGCTGGAGCGGCACCGTCGGCGCCGACTCCGGGACCTCGCCGAGCGCGTCGCCGACCACCAGCCGGTCCTGCACCAGCGCGAGAGCCACCTCCGAGCCGTCGCACATCACGGACCGGACCGCGTCCAGCGTCTCGGCCAGCCCGGCCAGCGGGCGGCCGCGCATCGCGGCGAGCGTCTCGGCCAGCCGGACCGCCTCGATCACGTGCGCCGAGGAGACCGGGTGGTCCTCGGCCCGCAGCAGCTCGGCGACCCTGGTCATCCAGTGCGCCAGTGCCCGCGACCCGCCGCCCGAACTCCCCTCGCCCGAAGCACCGTTGGCGAACAGATGGTGGTACCAGCCGGGCGAGTCGATGCCGGCGCCGTAGCCGGTGTGCTGGGAGAGCCTGCGGTGCGTCCAGGGCACCCAGGTGATCTCCGTCTTCACCTTCTTCGGCAGCTCGGCCAGCAGTGCCCGGTCGTGCGCGACGGTCGGCATGACGCTCAGCGCCGGGACGTGCCAGGCGCCGCAGACCACCGCGATCCGGGCGTACTTGGCGCGCCGGGCGGCCCGGACCGCCTGGCGCATGTACGCCTCGCGGAGCTCGTCCCGGCGGCTGGTGCCGGCGCGCTCGCGCAGCGCCGTCATCGCCTCGGCGACGGCGGCGAACGGGGCCAGCGCGTCGGCCCCCGGGTCGGCGGGCGGGGCGCGGTGCTCGACCACGTCCTCCCACCAGCTCTCGGAGTCGGCGTGACCGGCCGCAGCGGCCAGCTGCCCGATCGGATCGTGCGCCAACGCGCCCTCACCATCGGGGGCTTCGGGCGCTCGGCCATCGGGTGCGGAAGTGCCCCCCGGCACTTCCGCACCCGCCGCCAGGCCGTACGCCGCCGGCAGGTCGATGAACCGGACCGGCACGCCCTGGTCGAGGGCGTACCGGATCGCCACCCACTCCGGGGAGAAGGCCGCGAACGGCCAGAACGCCGCCTGCGCCGGGTCGTCCACCGCGTGGGCCAGCAGGGCGACCGGCGGCACCATGCCGGGCTCGGCCGCCAGGCCGACCACGGCGTCCGCCTCGGGCGGGCCCTCGATCAGCACCACGTCCGGCCGCAGCCGCTCCAATGCGGCGGCCACCGCCCGGGCCGAGCCCGGGCCGTGGTGCCGGATGCCCAGCAACGTCACCGCTGCGTCGCTCATACCGTGCTCCCCTCGAACGAGTCGTCTACTGCCTGTGGCTCAACCAGGCGTCGGTCAGCGGGAGTTCTCCCGGCTGGCGCGGTAGAAGTCCTTCCAGCCGTCCCGCTCGCGGAGCACGCCCTCGACGTACTCCTGCCAGATCACCCGGTCGGTGGCCGGGTCGCGCAGGACGGCGCCCGCGACACCGGAGACCACGTCGCTCGCCCGGAGCACGCCGTCGCCGAAGTGGGCGGCCAGGGCCAGACCGTTGGTGACCACCGATATCGCCTCGGCGGTGGAGAGCGTGCCGCTGGGCGTCTTCACCTTCGTCCGGCCGTCGGTGGTCACGCCGTCCCGCAGCTCGCGGAAGACGGTCACCACCCGGCGGATCTCCTCGGCGCCCTCGGGCAGCGCGGGCAGGTCGAGCGAGCGGCCGAGCTGGCCGACCCGGCGGGTGACGATGTCGACCTCCTCCTCCAGCGAGCCCGGCAGTGGCAGGACCACCGTGTTGAACCGGCGGCGCAGCGCGCTGGAGAGCTCGTTGACCCCCCGGTCGCGGTCGTTCGCCGTGGCGATCAGGTTGAAGCCGCGCACCGCCTGGGTCTCCAGACCGAGCTCGGGGATCGGCAGGGTCTTCTCCGAGAGGATGGTGATCAGGCTGTCCTGCACGTCGGCCGGGATCCGGGTCAGCTCCTCGACCCGGGCGATCTGGCCGTCCGCCATCGCCCGCATGATCGGGGACGGCACCAGGGCGGCCCGGCTGGGGCCGTTGGCCAGCAGCTGGGCATAGTTCCACCCGTACCGGACCGCCTCCTCGGGGGTGCCGGCGGTGCCCTGCACCAGCAGGGTGGAGTCGCCGCTGACGGCGGCGGCGAGGTGCTCGGACACCCAGGTCTTGGCGGTGCCGGGGACGCCGAGCAGGAGCAGCGCGCGGTCGGTGGCCAGCGTGGTGACGGCGACCTCGACGATCCGGCGCGGGCCGACGTACTTGGGCGTGATCACCGTGCCGTCCGGCAGGGTGCCGCCGAGCAGGTAGGTGGCCACCGCCCAGGGCGAGAGCCGCCAGCGCTCGGGGCGCGGCCGGTCGTCCTGCGCGGCGAGCGCGGCGAGCTCGGCGGCGAAGGCGTCCTCGGCGTGCTCGCGGAGCACCTCGCTGGTCTCGGGGGCACTCGTGCGAGTGGTCATCAGGGCTCCTTCGGATCGGCCGCGGGCAGGCTCGACGGCAGGCTGAGGGCAGAGCTGTGGCAAGGGACGGAGAGGTCGGGGGTGACTGGGCGCAGGCGTCTTACCAGTGAGGACAGGCCCCGGATTCGGACATCCGTTCCCGGGCTGCGAGAACAACCATGCACCCCGGGACTGACAATTCGAGACCCTGGAGTGATAGATCATCAGTTCGAGTGAACGGGCCGCCTCGTTGTCAGTGCCCCCTCCTAGCGTCATCGGCATGGAGGAACGCTGGAGCACCGAACACGTCCTGTCCCTCGCCCCCGACCAGCCGTCCCGCAAGGCGGCGGGCAAGCTGTCCGCCCCCACCCCCTGGTCCGCGACCGGCCAGGGCGAGGGCGCGCTCTGGGGCCTGTGTGCGGGCAGCGGGAGCACGCCGTACCGAACAGTCGTCGAGCTCACCACGCCCGCCTACAAGTGCAGTTGCCCCAGCCGGAAGTTCCCGTGCAAGCACGCGCTGGGCCTGCTGCTGCTCTGGAGCGGCGACCTCCTGGCGATCACCGCGACCGAGCCGCCCGACTGGGTCGCCGAGTGGCTGAGCAGCCGTCAGCAGACGGTGGAGCGCCGGGCCGCGGCCACCACCGCCCCGGCCGATCCGGCCGCCGCCGCCCGCCGGGCCGCCCGCCGCACCACCCGGATCGCGGCCGGCGCGGCCGAGCTGCGGCTCCGGCTGGCCGACCGGGTCCGGCACGGCCTGGCCGACGAACCACCCGGCGACTGGGACGAGGTGGCCGCCCGGATGGTCGACGCCCAGGCCCCCAGGCTCGCCGCCCAGGTACGGGAGTTGAGCCACCTGCCGAGCCAGGAGCGGCTGGCCGAGTACGCGCTGCTGCACCTGCTGGCGGGCGCGGTCGGCCGGGCCGACCAGCTGCCCGAGGAGCTCGCCGCCACCGTCCGCCACCGGGTCGGCGTCCCCACCGACACCGCCGAGCTGCTGTCCGGGCCGACGGTCCGGGACCGCTGGCTGGTGCTCGGCTCCCGGGACACCGCCGACGACCGGCTGACCACCCGCCGGATCTGGCTCCGCGGCGCCAAGACCGGCCGCCCGGCCCTGCTGCTCGCCTTCGGCGGCCCGGGCCGGGCCCCCGAACTCGCCCTCCCCGTCGGCCGGCTGCTGGAGGCCGATCTCGCCTTCCACCCCGGCGTCCGCCCGCTGCGGGCCGTGCTCGGCAGCCGGTACGGCGAGCCGGAGCCGGACGCCTCGGTGCCCGACGGAGTGACGGCCGGGGAGGCGGTGGCCGAGTACGGCCGGGCGGTCGCCGAAGACCCCTGGGTGGAGTCCTGGCCGACCGTGCTCTCCGGCGTCGTCCCCGTACTCGGCAGCGACGGCTGGCGCCTGACGGATGGACAGCACAGCCTCCCCGTCCGCGCCGGCAGCTGCCCCGAGCCCGCCCTCTGGCGCCTCGCCGCGGTCTCCGCGGGCCACCCCCTCACCGTCTTCGGCGAATCCGGCCACCGCGGCTTCGCCCCCATCACCGCCTGGCCCACCAACGGCCGGGCCACGCCCCTCACTTAGGCAGGCCCTCAGCCATGCACCACCAGGGGCTCGGGGAACTGCGACGCCAACCTCGTGGTGCGTGATCGCCGCGTGATTGGCCAGGCACTTTCGCTTGAACCCGCACACCAGGTGACCTAAGCCGCACCCGCACTTTGGCCCAGTCCCGTGGCCGGCGTCGCCCACGCGGCGGAGCCGCACATCAGCGGAGCCCCGAGCCCCTGGCGTGTGCCCTGACTACTACGGAGTCCTCGATGAGCATCACCGACGCCTGGCAGGAGCTGCACACCACCGCCCTGCTCGGCACCGACCGCCGTCCCCTGCCGCCCAGCCCGACCGGCCCGGCCGCCGGGGTGGACCGGTCCGACCCGGCCACCGCGCTGCTCGACCTGGCCGCGTTGGAGACCGTCCGCCGCCGCGCCGGTGCCCGCCCGGAGCCGGCGGTCCAGCCGCCCACCCCGGCCGCCGGGGACACCCGGCCTGAGCCCCCGTCAGCAGCCGTCCGCCGGCTGACCGTCCTGCTCGGCGGCCACCACACCGGCACCGCCAACCTGGGCGAGCTGCTCCCGCAGTGGCTCGCCGCCGCCCCGTCCCGGCGCTGCTGGACGCCGCCCGGGCGCGCAGCGAGCTGCGCCCCGACGTGGTGGCCCTCGCCGGTCCGCTCGGCCGCTGGCTCGCCGGACAGAATCCGGACTGGAAGTACGTCCACCGCACCGCCACCGAGCAGCCGGGCGCCGAGCCCGACGAACAGCTCTGGTTGGAGGGCCTGTTCGCCGAGCGGGTCACCCTGATCTCCCGGCTGCGCCGGACCGAGCCGACCGCCGCGCTGGAGCTGCTACGCGGCACCTGGTCCACCGAGCGCGCCGAGGACCGGCTGCTCTTCCTGGATGCCCTGCACGAAGGCCTGTCCCTCGCCGACGAGAGCTTCCTGGAGACAACCCTCACCGACCGGAGCAAGAACGTCCGGGCCACCGCCGCCGAACTGCTCTCCACCCTGCCGGAATCAGCCCTGGCCGTCCGGATGGCGGAGCGCGCCCGGGCCGCCGTGCGCCTGGAAGCAGCGGGCAGCCGACTGACCGTCAGCCCACCCGAGGAGTGCGACGCCGGAATGCAGCGGGACGGCATACCGCTCAAGTCGCCCACCGGCCGCGGGCAGCGGGCCTGGTGGTTCGGTGAGGTGATCGCCGCCGCGCCGCTCGCGCACTGGACGACGGAGACCGGGCTCACCCCGGAGCAGCTGCTCCGACTCCCCGTCAGCGACACCGACCCGGCCGGTCCCGACTGGGCCGAGGACCTGCACGAGGCCTGGGCCCGAGCGGCGGTCCGTCAGCAGCACGCCGGCTGGGCCCGCGCTCTGCTCGGTCCGGCTCCCCGGCGCACCGGCAACCGACAGGCACGTACGGCAGGTAAGCCCTCGCCGGGCGCACCGGCCCGGCTGCTCGCGGTCCTACCGGAGTCCGAACGGGCCGCCTGGACGGCCGCGTTCATCCAGACCCACGGCCTCGGCGAGGCGTTCCAGCTGCTCGGCGCCTGCGCCACGCCGTGGACCCCGCCGCTGAGCACAGCCGTGGTCGCGGCGCTGGAGCGGGCCGCCGCCTCGGGAGCGTACCCGTGGAGCCACAGCGGAGTGCTCGGCATGACCGAGCGCGCCCTTGCGCCCGAGACCGCACCCGCAGTCGCCGCCCTGGCCGCCGACGCGACGCCGAATTCGGCCTGGGCGGACACCCTGGCCCGGCTCGCCGAGACGCTCCGGTTCAGGGCCGTCATGCTGGCCGAACTCGCGGGCTGACCGACTACCGATCAGCTGGCGACGCGGAGGTTCGCCTCGACCCAGGCGACCACGTCGCGGGTCGGGGTGCCCGGGGTGAAGATGTCCGCGACCCCGATCCGCTTGAGCTCGATGATGTCGGCCTCCGGGATGATCCCGCCGCAGAAGACCTTGATGTCCGCCGCGTCCCGCTCCTTGAGCAGCTCGATCACCCGGGCGCAGAGCGTCATGTGAGCGCCCGACAGGATGGACAGGCCGATCCCGTCCGCGTCCTCCTGGATCGCGGTGTCGACGACCTGCTCGGGCGTCTGGTGCAGGCCGGTGTAGATGACCTCCATACCGGCGTCCCGCAGGGCGCGCGCAATCACCTTCGCGCCCCGGTCGTGACCGTCAAGCCCCGGCTTGGCGACGACCACACGGATCGGCCCTGACACACCCATGACTGCCTCCTGGACCACGTCGTCCCACCACCAGCGGCCGAACTGATCGGACGCACGTGGTTAACCACTGATAACGAATCTGAGGGGAGGTTAGCGCTCTCGGGGCCCGTTGACGGATTCCCCTCCCCAGAGGAGGGGAAAATCACAACATCCACGGGCCCCGTACCTCTCAGAACGGCCGGCCGCCGAAGCGCGTCAGAGCTTCTCGACCGGTGCGTACCGCAGCAGCAACTGCTTGCGCCCGGTGGCCCCGAAGTCCACCGTGGCCTGGGCCTTGTCCCCGACGCCCGTGGTCGCCACCACCGTGCCGAGCCCGAAACTGTCGTGGGTGACCCGGTCGCCGACCGCCAGCGAGACGGCCTCCCGCTCGGTGACCCGCCGGGCTGACTGGCCCCAGCCGGCCTTCGGCGAACTCGCCGCCCCCGCCGACTTCCTGGCACCCGAACCGGACGAGCCACCCGACGACGAGAACCCACGCGAGGCCGGCACCGCCGACGCCCCCGTACGCTTCCACTCCACCAGCTCGGCCGGGATCTCCTCCAGGAACCGCGAGGCCGGGTTGTACGAGGGCTGCCCCCACGCACTGCGCAGCACCGACCTGGTCAGGTACAGCCGCTCCCGCGCCCGGGTCAGCCCGACGTACGCGAGCCGCCGCTCCTCCTCCAGCTCCTTGACCTGGTTGAGCGCCCGCATGTGCGGGAAGATCCCGTCCTCCATGCCGGTCAGGAACACCACCGGGAACTCGAGCCCCTTCGCGGTGTGCAGCGTCATCATCGTGATGACACCCGCGCCGTCCTCGTCATCGGGGATCTGATCCGAGTCCGCGACCAGCGCGACCCGCTCCAGGAAGTCCGCCAACGAGCCGACCGGCGGCGTCCCTTCGTCGTCACCCTCCGGCCGCTCACCCGGGTCCTGCTCGTACTCCAGCGCCACCGAGGCGAGCTCCTGGAGGTTCTCCACCCGGGTCTCGTCCTGCGGGTCGGTCGAGGCCTGAAGCTCCGCCAGGTACCCGGTCTCCTCCAGCACCGCCTCCAGCACCGCCGCCGGACCTGCCCCGGATTCGACGATCTGCCGCAGCCCGGCCATCATCTCGTTGAACTTGCGCACCGCGTTGGCCGACCGGGCGGCCATCCCGTACGCCTCGTCCACCCGCACCAGCGCCTGCGAGAAGCTGATCCGCTCACGCTGCGAGAGCGCGTCGATCATCGCCTCCGCGCGGTCGCCGATCCCGCGCTTGGGCACGTTCAGGATCCGCCGCAGCGGCACGGTGTCCTCGGGGTTCGAGAGCACCCGCAGGTACGCGAGCACGTCCCGGACCTCCTTGCGCTCGTAGAAGCGCACCCCGCCGACCACCTTGTACGGCAGGCCGACCCGGATGAACACCTCCTCGAACACCCGGGACTGCGCGTTCGTCCGGTAGAAGATCGCCACGTCACCGGGCCTGGCACTCCCGGCGTCCGTCAGCCGGTCGATCTCGTCGGCGATGAACTGCGCCTCGCCGTGCTCGTCGTCCGCGACGTAGCCGATCACCTTCTCGCCGTGGTCACCGGCCGTCCAGAGCTTCTTCTCCCGGCGCCCGGTGTTGCGCTCGATCACCGAGTTCGCGGCGCTCAGAATCGTCTGCGTGGAGCGGTAGTTCTGCTCCAGCAGGATGGTGGTCGCGTTCGGGTAGTCCTCCTCGAACTGGAGGATGTTCCGGATCGTCGCGCCACGGAAGGCGTAGATCGACTGGTCCGCGTCACCCACCACGCAGAGCTCGGCCGGCGGCACCTCGGACAGCCGGCCGGCCGCCGGGTTCACGAAGTCCCCGTCCACCGTCCGCTTCGGCTGCGCGGCCACCGCGCCGCCGCTCAACTCCCGGACCAGCATGTACTGGGCGTGGTTGGTGTCCTGATACTCGTCGACCAGGATGTGCCGGAACCGCCGCCGGTAGTGCTCGGCCACGTCCGGGAAGGCCTGGAGCAGGTTCACCGTGGTCATGATGATGTCGTCGAAGTCCAGCGCGTTGGCTTCCCTCAACCGCCGCTGGTAGAGGTGGTACGCCTCGGCGAGCTTCCGCTCCATCGGGTTCGCCGCCTGGCCGGCGTACGTCTCCTCGTCGATCAGCTCGTTCTTCAGGTTGCTGATCTTCGAGGTGAAGGACTTCGGCGGGAACTGCTTCGGGTCCAGATCCAGATCCCGGCAGACCAGCGCCATCAGCCGCTGCGAGTCCGCCGAGTCGTAGATCGAGAAGCTCGACGTGAAGCCGAGCACCTTGCTCTCCCGGCGCAGGATCCGCACACACGCACTGTGGAAGGTCGACACCCACATCGCCCGCGCCCGCGGCCCGACCAGCGCCTCGACCCGCTCCCGCATCTCGCCCGCGGCCTTGTTGGTGAAGGTGATCGCCAGGATCTCCCCCGGCTGCACCCCCCGCGCGCCGAGCAGGTACGCGATCCGGTGCGTCAGCACCCGGGTCTTCCCCGACCCGGCCCCGGCCACCAGCAGCAGCGGCGCCCCGGAGTGGATCACCGCCTCCCGCTGCGGGTCGTTCATCCCCTCCAGCAGCTGCGCCGGGTCGATCACCGTCCGCGCCGCACCGTTCCGGTAGAACGCGTCCCGCTCGGCCTGAGCCGCGTGGTCGGTCTGGAACAGCCCGTCCGGCACCGCCTCTTCGTACGAGTCGTCGTACGGCACATCGTCGTACGGCGGCGGCTCCTCGTCCGCGAACGGAGGCTCTGCGGGTGGCTGCTTCGACCCGGCCGAGGACGGAAGCTCGAAGCCGGGGAGCGGAAGGTTGTCAAAGAGGCTAGTCATGGCCCTACGAGTCTATGGGCCCGCACCGACACCTCCGGAGAAAACAGCCCACTCCCCCCGGCCCCAGCCCCGGACCGCCGTCAGACCAGCCGCCGCGCCGTCGCCCAGCGGGTCAGCTCGTGCCGGTTGCTCAGCTGGAGCTTGCGCAGCACCGCCGACACGTGCGACTCCACCGTCTTCACCGAGATGAAGAGCTGCTTGGCGATCTCCTTGTACGCGTAGCCGCGCGCGATCAGCCGGAGCACCTCGCGCTCGCGCTGGGTGAGGCGGTCCAGGTCCTCGTCGACCGGCGGGGTGTCGGTGGCGGCGAAGGCGTCCAGCACGAAGCCGGCCAGCCGCGGGGAGAACACCGCGTCGCCGTCCGAGATCCGGAAGATCGCGTTGACGAGGTCGGCACCGGTGATGGTCTTGGTGACGTAGCCGCGCGCACCGCCGCGGATCACGCCGATCACGTCCTCGGCGGCGTCGGAGACCGACAGTGCCAGGAAGCGGACCCCGTTCGGGTCGGACATCAGCGGGGCGGAGCGGCGCAGCACCTCGACCCCGCCGCCGCCGGGCAGGTGGACGTCGAGCAGCACCACGTCGGGCCGGGTCTCGGCCACCACCTGGATCGCCGACTCGACGTCGTCGGCCTCCCCGACCACGTCGATGCCGGTGACCTCGGTGCGCCCGATCTCGGCCCGCACCCCGGTCCGGAACATCCGGTGGTCGTCCACCAGCACCACCCGGGCAACCCGATCCGGCACAGCCTCAACGGCCCCCGACACAGCGTCAGTCATCTGCTCTCTCCATCTCCAGCTCGACCTCGGTCCCGCCGTCCGGCGCGGGCCGCACCCTCGCGGTGCCGCCGTTGCGCTTCATCCGGCCGATGATCGACTCCCGTACGCCCATCCGGTCCTCCGGCACGCCGTCCGGGTCGAAGCCGGGCCCGTGGTCGCGGACGAACACCGACACCGTCCGTCCCTCCACCTCGGCGTAGACCTGGACCGGTCCTCCGCCACCGTACTTGGCGGCGTTGACCATCGCCTCCCTCCCGGCCTGGATCTGGGCCGCGATCCGGTCGTCCATCGGGCAGTCGCCGACGCAGACCAGTTCCACCGGCACCCCGTGCAGGTCCTCCACCTCGGCCACCACCGAGCGGATCCGCTCGGCCAGGGTGTCCGGGGCGGCCTCGGCGGCGGCCTCCGGGCGGTACAGCCAGAGCCTCAACTCCCGTTCCTGGGCCCGGGCGAGACGGAGCACCTCCTTGGCGTCGTCGGCGTTGCGCTGAATCAGCGTCAGGGTGTGCAGCACCGAGTCGTGCACGTGGGCGGCGATCTCGGCCCGCTCCTGGGCCCTGATCCTGGCCGTCCGCTCGGTGCCGAGGTCCTGCCACATCCGCAGCGCGTACGGGCCGACCAGCACCAGCACGCCGGCCAGCACCGCGAGCGCGGCCTCGATCACCGAGGACACCGTGGAGTCACTGCCCTGCAGGATCAGGAAGCCGACGGTGCCCGCGACCACCAGCAGCACCCCGGTGCCGACCCTGGTGTACGCGGCCCGCCGCTTGGTGCCCTCCTCCAGACCGAACCAGCGCTGCCAGCGCGAGTCGTCGGCCTGCCGCCAGACCAGCGCGACACCGACCCCGATGGTGAGCAGCGGCCAGACGTACGGCCTTGCGGTCTGGATGTGCAGCGCGTTGAGCAGCGCCATGATCCCGACCACCAGCAGCAGCAGCGCGAGCAGCTGCCCCAACCCGCCCCTGGTCGGCCTGGCGTCCGCGACGGCCTCCGCGGGGCCTCCGGCCACCGCCGTCTCGCCGTGGAAGGTGCGCTGCAGCAGCTCGCGCAGCCGGCCGACCCGGCCGGGTCGGCCCTTGCGCAGCTCGCCGCCGACCACCGCGTCGGCGGGCACGAACCCACCGTTGACGTACGCCCAGCGCGGCCCGCCGCCCGGCGCGGGCTGGCCGATGCCGATCGGCACCACGAACCAGAACGCCGCGTACAGCAGCACCCCGATCCCCTGCGCGAAGAACAGCAGCACGAAGGCGACCCGGACCCAGGTGACCGGCAGGCCCAGGTGCAGGGCCAGGCCGTGCGCCACGCCGCCGAGCATCCGTCCGTGCGGGCTCCGGTAGAGCCGGCGGTAGGGCGGGGATGCCGCCCCGAGGTCGGCTGACGGTGCGTCAGAGGGGCGCGGGCCGTCGGGTGCGAGGGGTCTGGGATCGGTGCCGGGTGCTGCCACGCCACCGATGGTCACACGTCCGCCGCCCCGAACGCATCAGGGTGGCACCCCCGATCCTTCTCAGGGAGAGATCAGGGTCCGTACCGGGCACCGGAAGGTTGGGCACGAGCGGTCGGACCAGCAGGATAGGAGCCATGACGGACGACCAGATCACCGCGCCGGGCCCGACGGGCACGCCGGCCGACCCGGAGCGGCAGCGCCCGCCACTGACCCGCAGTGAACGGCACCGGGTGGTGGCCGGCGTGTGCGGCGGTCTCGGGCGGCACCTGGACATCGACCCGGTGGTGTTCCGGGTGGTGATCGCGGTGCTCTGCCTGTCCGGCGGCCTCGGCCTGTTCCTGTACGGCCTGGCCTGGCTGATCGTGCCGCGCGAGCCGACGGCCGAGGGCCGGCCGGGCCGGACCGAGCTGCAACGGGTGCTGACCGGCCGGGTGGACGGGCAGTCGATCGGCGCGGTGCTGCTGACCTTGATCGGCACCGGGGTGTTCTTCTCCTCGATGGGCGACGGCGGGCAGCTGTTCCCGATCCTGCTGCTCGGCGGCCTGATCCTGCTGGCCGTCAGGTACGACCCGGAGCGGCGCCGCCGAGGCCGCCTCGGCCGGCGCTTCCACCACTGGCAGTACGGCCCGGCCGGGCCGTACGACCGGCCGGTGGACGAGAACGGCCACCCGTACCACCTCGGCGGCACTCCGGCCGACTGGCGCGAGCGGGCGGCCGAGCAGCACGCCCGGGAGCGGTCGGCGGGCACCGTACCGACCGACACCCCGGCGCCGGGTCCTTCCGGCTACCTCTGGGATCCGCGGCACCCGGAGCGCAACCCGTACGCCGGGCAGCTCCCCCAGCCGCCGCAGGCCCCGCAGCCGCCACCGGCCCCGCGCCCGCCGCACGAGGCCCTGCCGTGGTGGCAGCGCACCGATCTGCCGCCGGGCGACCCGCTGCGCAAGAGCGGCCGGTCCGCCCCGCTGCCACCCGCTCGACCGCGACCGGCGGTGCGGCGCCGGGAGCGGTCGTTCCTGGGCCCGGCCGGGCTGTTGCTGGCCGGCGGCGCGGGCACGCTGGCCTGGTGGCTGATGAGGAGTCAGGGTGACACGGTGCGGGTCTCCACCGTGCTGTCGGCCGCACTGCTCGCGCTCGGGGTGGTGATCCTGGTCGGCGCCCGGTACGGCCGGGCGCGCGGGCTGACCGTACCCGCCGTGCTGCTGACCATCGCGCTGGCTGGGGCCTCGGGCTCGAACGTCACCCTGGAGGGCAGCTTCGGGGACCGCCTGTGGGCGCCCGCCTCGGTCGCCGACATGCAGCCCGAGTACCGGCTCGGCGCGGGCGACGCCGGCCTCGACCTGAGCGGGATCGACCCGGCGGGCGGCACCGTCACCACGGCGGCCAAGCTCGGCGCGGGTGACCTGCGGGTGACCGTCCCCGGTGACGTGGACGTCCGACTGACCCTGCACGCCGTCCTGGGCGACATCCGGGTCGCCGATCGCAACCTGTCCTCGGGGGCGGGCAACAACGTGGAGTACCAGTTGCATCCGACCAACGGTCAGCCGTCCAAGGGGACGCTCGACCTCACGCTCACCGTCGGCCTCGGCGACCTCAGGGTGGTGCAGTCATGAGGAAGCACCGGCTGGACGTCTACTCCCTGATCGCGGGCACCCTGTTCACCGTGATCGCCGTGCTCTACCTGGTCGCCTCGCTGAACGACCGCACGGTGAACGGCCGGATCGTGCTCCCGGTCACCTTCATCGTGCTCGGCACGGCCGGCCTGGCCGGCGCGGTGTCGGCGATGACCCGGCGCGGCCGGCCGGCCGGCCAACTCCAGGCCGACCCGACCCCGGCCGACCCGGAGGACACGCCCTAGGGGCCAGGGGCCTAGGACTGCACCGCGCCCAGGTCCAGCTGCTCGCCGTTCTTGGTGACGGTGTACTTGGGCAGCGGCTTGGTGGCCGGTCCGTTGATCACCGCACCGGTGGTGGCGTCGAACCGCGAGCCGTGGCACGGGCAGTACATCTGGTTGTTCTTGGGGGCGTCCACGGCGCAGCCGGAGTGGGTGCAGACCGAGGAGAAGCCGCAGTACTGCCCCGCCTTGGGCTGCACGATGTAGACCGCGTCGCCGGAGGCCGGGTCCTTCACCTGGGCCGACCCGCCGACCGGGACACTGGCGGCGGCGACCGACACCTTGGCACCGCCCGTGGCGGCACCCGGCGAGGAGGTGGGCGGCGGTGTCGGAGCCGCGACGGTCTTGGTGTCCCGCCCGAAGGTGGCGGTCAGCGACCCGGCCAGCAGCCCGGCCCCGCCCAGCGCGACGGCCGCGATCCCGCCGTCCACCAGCGCCCGGCGGCGGACCTGGTCCTCCGCCAGCCCGCGCCCCCGGTCCCGGCCTGAGCGCCCGGCCAGGTAGCCGTCCACCGACAGGTACGGCGTACCCGCCAGCACCAGCGGCAGCCAGGCCATCAGGTAGACCAGGTCGTTGCCGAGGTAGTACGGCGCGACGTTCCAGCTGACGGTCAGCCAGAGGCTGAGGCTGATCAGGGCGCCACCGGTGGCCGCGATCCGGCCCCAGAGGCCGAACACGGTGCCGAGGCCGACCGCCAGCTCGCCGAAGGCGATGGCCAGCGCGAAGAAGGTGGGGTAGTCCAGCGCCGGACCGAGCGCCCAGCCGATCGGGCTGAGCGGCTTGACGGCGGTGGTCTGCGAGACGAAGGAGGCCGCGTCACCGGCCCCGGCCAGGTAGTGCGAGTCCGACAGCTTGTCGAAGGCGGCATAGACGAAGGTCAGTCCGAGGAACAGCCGGAGCGGCAGCAGTGCGTACCGGGTGCCCAACTCCCGCCACTGCGCCACTCGTTCCGCTCTTCCCGACTGTTCCGGCCCACCATGCCCCACCGCCATGCGCCGACACCCTCCGCTCGCGGCCCGTCAACTGCTGACAGGTCCGGTCCGATTCTGCCCGTTGTCCCGCCGTTTCGGTGGCACGGCCCCCTACCGAAACGGCCGCGCCGCCACCCCTTCATACGGGGGCAGCGGCGCGGCCGTTCATCACACGGTGGGAATTACTCCCACTCGATGGTGCCCGGGGGCTTGCTGGTGATGTCCAGCACCACCCGGTTGACGTCCTTGACCTCGTTGGTGATCCGGGTCGAGATCTTCGCCAGCGCCTCGTACGGCAGGCGGGACCAGTCGGCCGTCATGGCGTCCTCGGAGGAGACCGGGCGCAGCACGATCGGGTGACCGTAGGTGCGGCCGTCGCCCTGCACGCCGACGCTGCGGACGTCCGCCAGCAGGACCACCGGGCACTGCCAGATCTCGCGGTCGAGACCGGCCAGCGTGAGCTCCTCACGGGCGATCGCGTCGGCCTCGCGGAGCAGGTCCAGCCGCTCCTTGGTGACCTCGCCGACGATCCGGATGCCCAGGCCGGGGCCCGGGAACGGCTGGCGCTGGACGATCTCCTCCGGCAGGCCGAGCTCCTGGCCGACCATCCGGACCTCGTCCTTGAACAGCTTGCGCAGCGGCTCGATCAGCTTGAACTGCAGGTCCTCGGGCAGCCCGCCGACGTTGTGGTGCGACTTGATGTTGGCGGTGCCGGTGCCGCCACCGGACTCCACCACGTCCGGGTACAGGGTGCCCTGGACCAGGAACTCGACCTCTTCGCCGTGCTCGCCGGCCTCGGCCACGATCTCGGCCTGGGCCTGCTCGAAGACCCGGATGAACTCCCGGCCGATGATCTTGCGCTTCTCCTCGGGGTCGCTGACCCCGGCCAGCGCGGTCAGGAAGCGCTCCTGGGCGTCGACCACCTTGAGCTGGATGCCGGTGGCGGCGACGAAGTCCTTCTCGACCTGCTCGGTCTCGCCCTTGCGCATCAGACCGTGGTCGACGTACACGCAGGTGAGCTGCGAGCCGATGGCCCGCTGCACCAGTGCGGCGGCGACGGCGGAGTCCACGCCACCGGAGAGGCCGCAGATCGCGCGCTTGCTGCCGACCTGCTCGCGGATCAGCGCGACCTGCTCGTCGACCACGTTGACGGTGGTCCAGTTCGGCGCGATCCCGGCACCCCGGTAGAGGAAGTGCTCCAGGATCTGCTGGCCGTGCGTGGAGTGCAGCACCTCGGGGTGGTACTGGACGCCGTAGAGCTTCTTCTCGTCGTTCTCGAAGGCGGCGACCGGCACCACGTCGGTGGACGCGGTGACGGTGAAGCCCTCGGGGGCGGCGGAGCAGGCGTCGCCGTGCGACATCCAGACCGCCTGCTCGGCCGGGGTGCCCTCGAACAGGGTGGAGCCGGACTTGCTGACGTGCAGTTCGGTGCGGCCGTACTCACGGGCACCGGAGTTGTCGACGGTGCCGCCGAGCGTGATGGCCATCAGCTGGAAGCCGTAGCACATGCCGAAGACCGGGACCCCGGCCTCGAAGATCGCGCGGTCCAGGCGGGGCGCGCCGTCCTCGTAGACCGAGGAGGGGCCACCGGACAGGATGATCGCCTTCGGGTTCTTGGCGAGCATCTCGGCCACCGGCATGGTGCTCGGGACGATCTCGCTGTAGACCCGGGCCTCACGCACCCGACGGGCGATGAGCTGGGCGTACTGGGCGCCGAAGTCGACCACCAGTACGGTGTCGAGCTCGGGAGCGGACTGGTCGGGAGTAGCAGAGGACACGGACGGCCTTCCGGCAGCGGTGTGGGGGTGTCACCTCAGATTCTACCGGCCGACACAGCGCCCCTGTTTCACCCGCTTGCCCACGCCGTCCGGCGTGACCGGCGCCCGGCAGGATCGTTGCTCCTGACGACCGCACCTTCCGGGTCGCGCCTGCCAGGCGCGAGGCCGGCCGGGTGGTCGAACCCGACCCATGCGCGTGGATCTCTCAGTCCACCGGCGCGCGTGGCGCCGCCGCTCCCCTGTCGGGGACGGCCCGCCGTGGGACCGTGCGCGGGTGGTGTGACCGGATCGGCAGGGGACAGCCGCCCGGGCACGACTGAACCAGTGAAAGAGGTACGGCGGCCTGCGTCCGGGACGCCGGGCTCCGGCCGCCGTACCTCTGGAGCTCTCGACCCGTCCCACTGGCCACTACTACGGAGCGTAGTCGACCTTCCGGTCCGATTCGCTCGTCTCCGAACCGTCGGACAGGGTACGCCGGTCCGACCGAGTACGAGTCGGACTGTACCGAACTGCGTCGAACCGGTTGCAGACCCGGGGCTCCGTCCAGCACGATGCTGCATGCGGGGTTGACCTGTCGTCAGCCTGAACATCACGCTCCGTTAAGGGCCGCCCCGCATCCGGACCATCCTTCCGGACGGCGCTCATCCCCCGGCGCCGTCACCGCAGCACCGGCGCCGCCCTGACGCCGTGTGCTGAACGACAAAGGGCCCCGTTCCCCCGCGGGGCCCTTTGCCCGTCCGGCTACCTGTCGGTCGTGTGCGAGTCCAGTACCTCACCGGCGAACGGCACGTGTGTCGGCTGCGGCGGGACCACTGACGGCGCCTCAGGCGGCAGCACCGGCAGCGGCAGCGGCTCGCGGCGGAACAGCAGCGGCACCGCGAACGCACCGACCGCCGTCCAGACCAGGTTGGCCGCAAGGACGGAGAGCAGCGCCAGGCCGATCGAGGCCTGAGCGCCCACGGGCTCCGCCGGGTCGATCCCGAATGCCTCGCCGGCCGTGCCGCGCAGGTCGGCCCCGCTCCACTGGGTCATCCCGGAGAGCAGCATCAGCAGGCTGGCGCCGATCCAGTAGAACCCCGCCGCCCGGATCCGGCCGGCCAGGTCGAGCCGGCGCACCGCCCGACCGAGCAGCAGAGCGGCAGCCAGCGCGAGCAGCACGGTCCACCGCCAGTGACCTGTCTGCCCGGCCAGGTCGAAGAGCGAGAAGTTCTGGTCCAGCTCGTCGCGCAGGTCGAACTCGGCCGGCCCGCTGCGCTCCTGCCACAGCCCCGCCGTGGCACCCGAGCCGAAACCGAGCAGGTTCAGCCCGAGGTTGGGCAGCACCAGGAGCCCCAGCAGTGTCACCTCCAGCGGCATCAGCGAAGCCGTCAGGACCAGCGCCACCACGGTGGCCAACGCGACCGTCAGCGACAGCGCCCGAGCGGCGGCCGCCGCACTCGCCGTCCAGTCGCCGAGGGCCCCGCGCAGCCTGTCCGCGCCGTACACCCCCGCAGCCAGAGCCGTGGCCAGGACGGCCGAGCCGAGTGCCGACCAGGCCGTGCCGACCGACACCGTCACATGGTCGGCAAAGGCGAACTGGAACAGCCAGTCCATCGGCCCGCCCAGTTCCTCCCGGCGGCCGGAGTTGTGGTGCTCGACCCCGGCGAGCAGGCCGAGCGCGGCGGTGACCACCACCGTCAACAGCACCGGGCGGCCGGCTTCGGCCAGCAGCCGACGGATGGTCGGCTCCGGCGCCAGGCGCCGCCGGGCCGCCCGGAGGCCGTACCCGAACAGCACGGCCCAGAGCAGGGTGACCGTCATCGGCAGTACCCACATCTGGTTGACCAGCGCTGAGGAGAACTTCTCGTCACCGATCTCCATGCGACTGCCGACCGGGCCGCCGAAAGCGGTCAGCACCACAGCGAGCGCGACGCCGAAGCGAGTGCCGAAGCCGAGGGTTCCGCGCTCGCCTGCCAGGCCGAACGACAGCAGCAGCGCGACCACCAGCAGCAGCGCGGTCGGCGCGGCCACCGCCCTCAGCGCCGGGCGCCAGTCGGCCTCGGTGAACCAGCGCAGCACGGCCGGCCGGGGCTTCGCCTCGACCACCACCCCTGCGCCCCAACTTCCCTCCTGCTGCGGTGCATTGAGCCCACCGCCGCCGAACTCGACCTCACCGATCGCGAGCGACTGCCCGCACGCCGCGCAGCGCGTCGCCCCCTCGGCCGACGCCGCGCCGCACCCACCACAGATCGCCATTCGTTCCCCCTCGTCAGGGGCCGTTATCCCACCGCCGTCGAGAGAGTGTCAACCGAGCTTCTTCGGCACCTTCGGCACCGGGATCAGCAGCTCACCGAAGGCGCCCTTCGGGACGGCCGGCGCCAGCGGGGTGACCGCGGGCACCCGGCGGTACTCCTCGCCCTGCTCGGGGCGGGCGTCCGTCTCGCCCTTGTTCGGCCACATCGACATCGCCCGCTCCGCCTGGGCGGTGATGGTGAGCGAGGGATTGACGCCGAGGTTGGCGGAGATGGTGGAGCCGTCCACCACGCTGATGCCGGGGTAGCCGTAGAGCCGCTGGTACGGGTCGACCACGCCGCCCTCGGGACTGTCGGCGATCGGGCAGCCACCGATGAAGTGGGCGGTCATCGGGATGTCGAAGATCTCGCCGACGGTGCTGCCGGCGAAGCCGTTGATCGACTCGGCCAGCGCCCTGGCGCCCGCCTCGGCGGCCGGGATGTACGTCGGGTTCGGCGCGCCGTGGCCCTGACGGGAGGTCAGCTTGCCCTTGCCGATCCCGGACTTCTTCAGTGAGACGGTGATCGAGTTGTCCAGCGACTGCATCACCAGGCCGATGATGGTCTTCTCCGACCAGCGGTGCTGGTTCATCGACTGCGCGAAGATCACCGGGTGCCTGGCCGCCGTGACGGCGTACCGCAGCCAGCGCGGCCCGCGACCGACCCCGGGCACCTGCTGCACGCTGAGCGCGCCCATCGCGTTGGAGCCCTTGCCGTAGCGGACCGGCTCGATGTGGGTGAACTCGTCCGGGTGGATCGAGGAGGTGATCGCCACCCCCTTGGTGAAGTCGACCTTCTCGCCGTACCGCCGGTCGGTGGTGGAAGCCCCCACCAGCGCCTCGGAGTTGGTCCGGGTCAGCTCGCCGAGCCTGGCCGAGATGGCGGGCAGGTGGCCGTTGTCACGCATCCGGTGCAGCAGGGTCTGGGTGCCGTAGGTGCCGGCCGCGACCACCACCTTGGCGGCGGTGATGGTTCGGGCCCCGGCCTTCTCCCGATCCTTGGAGCGGGAGTTGGTGCGCCGGACGTCGACCGCATAGCCACATTCCCCGTTGGCGCCCTCGACCGGGCGCAGCCGCTCGACCGTGGTGAGCGGGTGGATCTCGGCGCCGTTCCGCTCGGCCAGGTAGAGGTAGTTCTCGGTCAGGGTGTTCTTGGCCCCGTGCCGGCAGCCGGTCATGCACTCGCCGCACTCGATGCAGGACTTCCGCTTCGGCCCGGCCCCGCCGAAGTACGGGTCCTCGACCTCGGTGCCCGGCGCCACCTTGGCCTCGCCGTCACCGTCCCGGCCGTCGCCGAAGAAGACCCCGACCGGCGCCAGGTGGAAGGTGTCGGCGACGCCCATCTTCTCGGCGGCGGCCTTCAGGTGGACGTCGGAGGGGGTGACGGTCGGGTTGGTGCGCACCCCGAGCATCCGCTGGGCCTGGTCGTAGAACGGGCCCAACTCCTCCTGCCAGTCGGTGATGTGCTGCCACTGCCGGTCCTCGAAGAACGGCTTCGGCGGGACGTACAGGGTGTTGGCGTAGTTCAGCGAGCCGCCGCCGACGCCGGCCCCGCCCAGCACCAGCACGTTGGCCAACAGGTGGATCCGCTGGATGCCGTACAGGCCGAGGGCGGGGGCCCAGACGTAGTTCCTGGTGTCCCAGGAGTTCTTCGGCAGCTCGTCCGGGCCGAACCGCCGTCCGGCCTCCAGCACCGCGACCCGGTACCCCTTCTCGGTCAGCCGCAGTGCGGCCACCGAACCGCCGAAACCCGAACCCACCACGACCACGTCGTAGTCGAAAGCGCCATCCGCCATTGCCTGCAACTCCTAGAAAGAACGCTCTACTTGCAGCTTCGACTACTTGAAACGGAGGACCTTCAACGCCTTCAGGCTGGTGGTGAAAAGCGCGGCGAACTTCTCGTCGTCCAGACCGAGCGAGGGCGCGATCGGCAGCATCCGCTGGGTGGCGATGGTCTGCGCCTCGGTGAAGCGCAGGATGCCGTCCGAGCCGTGCCGGCGGCCGAGCCCGGAGTCGCCCATGCCGCCCATCGGCGCGCCGACCGAGCCGTAGGCCGCGGCGTACGCCTCGTTCACGTTGACGGTGCCGGTGCGCAGCCGGGCCGCGATCGCCCGGCCGCGCCGGGCGTCCTTGGTCCAGACACTCGAATTCAGGCCGTACGTGGTCGAGTTGGCGGCCTCGACCGCCTCGTCCTCGGTGTCGAAGCGGTAGACCGAGACGACCGGACCGAAGGTCTCCTCGCCGCAGACCGCCATGCCGGGGGTGACCCCGTCCAGGATGGTCGGCTCGAAGAACAGCGGGCCGAGGTCGGGGCGGGCCTGACCGCCCGCCAGCACGGTGGCGCCGGCCTTCACGGCCTCCTCGACGTGCCGGGTGACGGTCTCCAACTGCCGGTCGGAGACCAGCGATCCCATGTCCGCCCCGTACGCCAGGCCGCCGCCGAGCCGCAGTGCGCTGGTCCGCTCGGCGAACCGGCGGAGGAACTCCTCGGCGACCGAACGGTGCACGTAGAGCCGCTCGATCGAGATGCAGAGCTGCCCGGCGGAGGAGAAGCAGGCCCGGACGGCGCCTTCGGCGGCCTTGTCCAGGTCGGCGTCGGCGAGCACCAGTAGAGCGTTCTTTCCACCCAGCTCCAGCGAGGCGCCGACCAGCCGGGCGGCGGCGCGCTGGGCGACGTCGCGGCCGGTCTGGGTGGAGCCGGTGAACGAGACGTAGTCGGCGTGCTCGACCACGGCCGGGCCGATCACCGGTCCGTCGCCGATCACGATCTGCCAGAGGTCGGCGGGCAGCCCCGCCTCGATCAGCAGCTCGCGGGCCCAGAGCGCGGTCAGCGCGGTCTGCGTGTCCGGCTTGTTGACCACCGCGTTGCCGGCCACGAAGGCGGGCAGCGCATCGCCGACCGAGAGCTCCAGCGGGTAGTTCCACGGCGAGATCTGCCCGATCACACCCTTGGGGCGACGGGCCTCGATCGCGTGCGTGAGCACCGGCATCGCACCGCCACGACGGCGGTCGCGCAGGTAGGACGGCGCCTTCCGGCCGTAGTGCCGGGCGGCCAGCGCGGCGCCGAGCACCTCCTCGAAGGCGTGCAGCCTGGCCTTGCCGGTCTCGGCCTGGATCAGGTCGAGCACCTCGTCCTGCCGCTTCAGCAGCAGGTCGTGGAAGCGCAGCAGCACCCCGGCCCGGCGGCGGACCGGCAGCGCGGCCCACGCCTTCTGGGCCCGCCTGGCCAGCTGGTACGCCACCTCGACATCGGCCGGGGTCGACTGCGGCAGGGTGGCCAGCCGCTCGCCGGTGAGCGGAGCGGTGGTGTGCACCAGCTCGGGCTCGCCGGTCGCGGTGACGCCCCGAGCGAGCCGGGCGACCACCGCCGCCGGGACCGCCGAGGCGACCGTCCGGGCCGCGCCCGGGGCGGCGGGGTTGCGTCCGGTGGTCTGTCCGACTGCCGTGGTGTCCGTCATGGGGCGCAGCCTAGGCGCTCGAAGCCCCGAACGGTACCCGTCGGTAACAGGAAAATATCTGTGGCAGATCTTTATCTCGTCGGTACGAACTCGTTGAGTACCGTGGTCAGGATCCGCTGCCCCGCGACCCAGTCCTTGTCGTTGTCCGGCGCGGCCACCAGCAGCGTGTACGAGGTGCCCTTGGCATCCCGGAACTCCACGTCCTTGACGTGCCGTCGGTTGCCGTCCTTGGTGTACGTGAACTCCCAGACCGCGCCCTCGGCCCCGTTCACGTCCACCTTGGTCAGCGAGATCTGCCGGTAGTCCTTGCTCCCGCTGCGGACCGACGCCTCCATCTCCCGGAAGTGCGCGATCGGCTCCATCGGCTGGCCCACCGCCACCGCGAACTGCAGGTAGCGCTGCCGGCTCTCCGGCCGGTCCGGCGAGTAGTAGATCTGGTTGTTCTCCACCGAGCGCGCCCAGGTACCGCCCTCGGTCGGCAGCAGGAACCGGAACCCGGCCGGATCGTCCATCCAGCGGTAGCCCTTCGGCGCGGCCGCCGAGGACTCCGACGTGGTCGGCACCGGGCTCTGCTGCTGCTCCTGCGCAGCCGCGCCGCCCTTCGTCACGGTGGTCACCGCGTACGTGGCGGCCCCCGCCAGCACAGCCGTGGCCAACCCGGCCACCAGCACCCGGGGCCAGACCCGACGACGGGTCAGCCGCTCGGTCGGCGGTTCCGGTGCGACCGCCGGCTCGGCCGGCTCGGACCGGTCCACCACCGGGACCGACTGGGTCGGCTCCACCTGCGGCCGGGGCGCGGGCGCCGCCTTGATCTCCAAGGTGTGACCGGCCGTCACCTCCGCCAGCATCCGCAGCGCCTGGTCCGCCCCCGGCCGGTCGGCCGGGTCCTTGGCCATCAGCGCCGCCAGCACCGGACCGAGCGCCCCCGCCCGGCGCGGCTCCGGCAGCGGGTCACCCACCACCGCGGCCAGCGTGGTGATCGGCGAGCTGCGCCGGAACGGCGACTCGCCCTCCACCGCCGCGTACAGCGTCGCGCCGAGACCCCACAGGTCCGAGGCCGGTCCCGGACGCTCGCCCTGGGCCCGCTCCGGCGCCAGGTAGTCCGGCGATCCGACCAGGTCCCCCGGCCTGGTCAGCTCGGTCGAACCCTCGAAGGTGGCGATCCCGAAGTCCAGCAGCACCACCCGTCCGGTGCCGTGCTCCAGCAGGACGTTGGCGGGCTTCACATCCCGGTGCAGTACGCCGAGTTGGTGCCCACGGTGCAGCGCGGCCAGCACTTGGGCGCCGACCTCGGCCGCCTCCCGGGGCGTCAGGGTGCCGTCCTGGCTGATCACATCGGCCAGCGAGCGGCCGTCGATCAGCTCCATCACGATCCACGGGCGGCCGTCCTGCTCCAGCACGTCGTGGATGGTGATCACGCCGGGGTGCTTGATCCGCGCGGCCGCCCTGGCCTCGCGCTTCATCCGGGACTGGAGGATCTCCAGCTCCTCCTCCGGCAGATGGCTGACCGTCAGTTCCTTGACCGCCACCTCACGGTCCAGCAGCTCGTCCCTGGCCTGCCAGACCGTGCCCATCCCGCCCCGGCCCAGCCGCTCGCCCAGCGCGTATCTGCCGGCCAGCAGCCGCTGACCCTCCCCTGCGTCCACAGTGGCTGCTCCCCCGTACCAGACGTTCGATTCACGTTCCCTGCACAGGTTAGATCAGCCCCCGAACGCGACCACCGCCGCCAGGGCCGCTGCCAGCAGCACCAGCACCCCACCCACCAACAACGGCCCCAGCAGCATCGGGCTGACCTTCCGTCCGATCCGGCCCGCGGTCACCACCGGGGTCTTCGCCCGCGGCCTGCGCACCACCGGACCGCGCGGCCGGACCACCGGCAGCAAGGGGGTCACCCGCTCGAACGGCTCCGGCGCCCCGGCCAGGAACGCGGCCAGCCAGGACCGCAACTGTCCCAGCGTCAGCCCCCCGGCCAGCAGCCCCTCCACCGCAGGCCGGAGCGGACCACAGCCGTCCGCCGGGGCGGCCCGCCCGTCCCGGACCGCCGCCAGCAGCTCGCCCAACTCCCGCTCCGGGTACGGCGAGTGGCCGGTCAGCAGCCGGTACATCAGCACGCCGAGCGCCCAGCCGTCCCCGGCCGCACCGCCGACCGGCGCCCACCGCTCGGCCCGCACCCCGAGCAGCACCGCCCGTGCCTCGTACACCCGGCGCGGCACCGGACCGCCCAGCGCGGCGCAGAACCCCTCCTCCGCCGCCCCGGCCAACAGCCCGCCGAGCAGCGCCGCCCCGTCCTCACCGACCAGCACCGAATCGGCCGAAACGTTCCCGTGCACCAGCCCGGCCCGGTGCAGCGCACCCAGCGCACCCGCCAGATCCGCCGCCAACTCCGCCACCCGGTACGGCGACCACGGCCGCTCGGCCAGCTCGGCCAGCGGCACCCCGGCGGGCAGTTCCTCCGCCACCCAGAGCCGCCGCCCCTCGACGAACGCCCCGAAACCCCGCAGCAGCCGGGGGTGCGCGGGCACCGTCGCCAGCCTGGCCGCCAGCCGCTCGGCCAGCCCGGTCCACGGCTCCGCATCCCAGTCGTCCTGGTTCAGCAACTCCGGCAGGTCGAGCGCCGCCAGCCGGGTCTGCTCACCGCTGTGAGACTCCACCGCGCGCACGTCAGCACCGATCGGACGGTCCGTCACCCGGTACCGCCCGCCTACCACCTGCCCCGGGGCCAGCAATGCGTCGTCCCTCCCTAGGGGTGTCACAGTACGCGGGCTACCCTCGAAAACATGGACTGGACCGATCTGATCGACGTCGCCTTCGACGCCCTGGGCAGTGACAGCAACAAGAGCTCGGCCCTGCACTCGGTGCAGCAGGCCGCCCTGCCCGACGAACGACCGGTCGCCGCCACCGCCGGACGCCACCCCGACCACTTCCGCAAGGGCGCGCTGGTGCTCACCACCCACCGCCTGCTCTTCCTGAAGGACGGCAAGCCCCCGGTACCGGTTCCGCTGGAGGGCGTCACCGACGTGACGGTCACCAGGAGCCGTCTGAACGGCGAGATCCTCCAGGTGGTCGCCCTCACCGGCGCCCACCGCTTCGAGGACGTGAGCAAGGCCGAGTTCTTCTCCGAGCAGCTCCGCAGTACCGCTCAGGCCGCCCGCGACCGCCACCACGCCCCGGCGGCCCCGGCCGGCGACCTGCTCGACCAGCTCGAACGGCTCGCCGCGCTGCACTCTTCCGGCGCCCTCACCGACGAGGAGTTCGCCCTCGCCAAGGCCAAGCTGCTCCAGGGCTAGGGCGCCGGCTGGAAGCTGTCGAACGAGACCTGCCGGGCCTGCACGACCTCCGGCTTCGACCAGTCCGCGTCCGGCACCGTCCAGTAGATCGCGTAGCCGTACTTCCCGGTCACGAAACCCCGGTCGAGCGAGTGCTGACGGATGCCGGTCCTGCCGTCGTACGTCCACTCCCAGTCGGCCGCGTTGGTCCAGGACCGGAACGTGAGCGCCTTGGTGCCCAGGCTCTTGTAGCCGCGGAAGTCACGCCCCGCATCCATTTCCTCCCAGACCTTCAGCGCGCTCGGCCCCGGCTTGGCGGTCCAGGCGACGGAAAGGGTGATGCCGTTGCCCCGGTAGTAGAACTGGGAGCCGTCGTCGCTGACCCCGTCCTCCTTGAGCCAGTCGGGCACCTTGATGGTGTAGCCCTGGGCGCCGCGCACCTCCCGATAGCCCGTCAGCTGACCCGGCGTCGGGTTGGGCGTGGTGGCGGGGGTCGGCGTCGGGGTGGTCGCGGGGCTGCTCCCTGCCGAGGCGCTCCCCGCCGGGGTACTCGCGGCCGCCGGGGCACTCGCCACCGGACCGGCCGCCGAGCCCCGATCCTTGTCCTTCCACGGCTGCCAGAGCACAACCCCGGCCACCAGCGCCACGACCACCAGTACGGCGGCGGCCACCAGCGGCCACCGCCGGGCGGGCCCGGCCACGGGTATCGCCGCCACCTCGGTGGTGGACTCCGCCCGCGCGGTGCCCTCGGCCACCACCCGGCGCAGCAGCGGCCGGGCCGCCGCCGCGTCCACCCGCAGCGCCGGGTCCTTCTCCAACAGCCCCTCGATCAGCGGCGTCAGCAGCCGTCCGGCACTCACCGGCGGCGTCAGCGGCTCGGTCATCACGGCCGTGAGCGTGGCCAGCGCCGAGCCCCGGTCGTACGGAGGCTTGCCCTCGACCATCGCGTACAGCGTGCCGCCCAGCGACCACAGGTCGGCCGGCGGTCCCGGCTTCTGGCCCCGGGCCCGCTCCGGCGAGATGTACGAGGGCGCGCCGACCAGCATGCCGGTGGAGGTGACCGAGGTGTCGCCCTCCACGCTGGCGATGCCGAAGTCGGTCAGCACCACCCGGCCGTCGTCGCCGATCAGCACGTTGGACGGCTTCACGTCCCGGTGCAGGATGCCCAACTCGTGGGCCTCGCACAGCACTCCGAGCACCTCGAGGGCGATCTCGGCGGCCCGGACCGGCGACAGCGGCCCGTCCTCCTTGATCACCTCGGCCAGCGAGCGGCCGCCGACCAGCTCCATCACGATCCACGGCCGGTCGTCCTCCTCGACCACGTCGAAGACCGTCACCGCCGCCGTGTGCCTGATCCGGGCGGTCGCCTTGGCCTCGCGCAGGGTCCGGACCACCAGCCGGTGCCGGTCCTGCTCGTCGACGCCGTCGTGCATCCGGAGTTCCTTGACCGCGACCGTCCGACCGAGCATCTCGTCCTCGGCCCGCCAGACGGTGCCCATGCCACCGCGCCCGAGCACCCCGGTCAGCCGGTAACGCCCGCCCAACAGACGTCCGCCGGTCTCGGTCATCGCCACGTCCCCCATAGTGCGGTCGGCCAAGCCCCCATCATGTCGTGTCACCCCGACCACGCGTCAGCCGCCCCCGGGCAGAGCGGAGTTCGTACTCGACCCGTGATCAGAAATGGCTGTTCCCGGCCACTTCGGCGCTGCTAGCGTTCGCCGTCGTTCACTTCTTCTTCCCGGGGGACACCCACCATGAGCACCGACCTGCCCGGCCCCGCCATGCCCGCACCGCCGGCCGCCCCGGCTCCGGCCGCCCCGCAGGCCCAGGGCGTCGCCATCGCCGCTGCCCTCGGCGCCGCGATCGTCGCCGGGCTGGCGTACGGCTTCATCGCCAAGGCCATCGAGCGCGAGATCGGCTGGGCCGTGATCGGCATCGCCGCCGCCGTCACCTTCACCCTGGGCCGACTCGGCGGCCGGGGTCAGGCGCTGCCCGTGATCGGCGCGGCGCTGTCCGTCCTCGGGCTGTTCTTCGGCCAGATCTTCACCATGGCGCTCTTCGGCCACCAGGAGCTCGGCATCTCCGTCGGCGACCTGCTGACCAGCCAGTTGGACCTCACCATCGAGGTCTGGAAGGGCGAGCGCGACATCATCGACCTGCTGTTCTACGGCTTCGCGGTGTACTTCGGCTACACGTACACCACCAAGTTCGCCACCTCCTGACCCGCAACGCCGAAGGCCCCCGCCGTGTCGTCACGGCGGGGGCCTTCGGCGTGATGCACCGTCAGCGGTGCTGCGCGGGGTTGACCGTCACCTCGACGCGCTGGAACTCCTTGAGCTCCGAGTACCCCGTGGTGGCCATCGCCCGGCGCAGCGCGCCGAACAGGTTCATGGTGCCGTCGGGGGTGTGCGACGGGCCGGTGAGGATCTCCGCCGTGGTGCCCACGGTGCCGAGGTCCACCCGCTTTCCGCGCGGCAGCTCCTCGTGCACGGCCTCCATGCCCCAGTGGAAACCCTTACCGGGCGCGTCGGTGCCCCGGGCCAGTGCGGCACCGATCATCACCGCGTCCGCGCCACAGGCGATCGCCTTGGCCAGGTCGCCGCTGTAGCCGACCCCGCCGTCCGCGATCACGTGCACGTACCGGCCGCCGGACTCGTCCATGTAGTCCCGGCGGGCGGCCGCGACATCGGCCACGGCGGTGGCCATCGGGACCTGGATGCCCAGCACGTTGCGGGTGGTGTGCGCGGCACCGCCGCCGAAGCCGACCAGCACACCGGCGGCGCCGGTCCGCATCAGGTGCAGCGCGGCGGTGTAGGTGGCACAGCCACCGACGATCACCGGGACGTCCAGCTCGTAGATGAACTGCTTCAGGTTCAGCGGCTCGGCCGCACCCGAGACGTGCTCGGCGGAGACCGTGGTGCCCCGGATCACGAAGACGTCCACGCCTGCGTCGACCACGGCCTTGGAGAACTCGGCGGTCCGCTGCGGCGAGAGCGCGGCGGCGGTGACCACACCGGACTCACGCACCTCCTTGATCCGCTGCTTGATCAGCTCCGGGTCGATCGGCGCGGAGTAGATCTCCTGCAGCCGACGGGTGGCCAGGGCCTCGTCCGAGATGGTGGCGATCTCGTCCAGCAGCGGCTGCGGGTCCTCGTAACGGGTCCACAGACCCTCCAGGTTGAGCACGCCGAGCCCGCCGAGCCGGCCGATCTCGATGGCCTGCGCGGGCGAGACCACGCTGTCCATCGGCGCCGCCAGGAACGGCAGCTCGAACCGGTAGGCGTCGATCTGCCACGCGATCGAGACCTCCTTCGGGTCGCGGGTACGGCGGCTGGGGACGACGGCGATGTCGTCGAAGGAGTACGCCCTGCGGCCGCGCTTGCCTCGCCCGATCTCGATCTCAGTCACTTCGAGCCCTTCCTGCTGCTTGCTGGTCGCCCCAAGTATCCCGTACTCGGCCCCCTGGCCCTCGCCACGACCGCACCATGGACACGCGAAACGGCAGGGCACCACCTGCGGAACTGCCGCGGGTGGTGCCCTGCCGTGGTGATCCGGAGCCTCAGCGCCCGTGGTAGTTCGGCGCCTCGACGGTCATCTGGATGTCGTGCGGGTGGCTCTCCTTGAGGCCCGCCGAGGTGATCCGGACGAACCGGCCCTTGGACTCCATCTCGGCGACCGTGGCCGCGCCGACGTAGCCCATGGTCTGCCGCAGACCGCCGACCAGCTGGAACAGCACCGTGGACAGCGGGCCGCGGTAGGGGACCTGGCCCTCGATGCCCTCGGCGATCAGCTTCTCGTCCGAGGAGACCTCGGCCTGGAAGTAGCGGTCCTTGGAGTACGAGCGGCCCTGGCCGCGCGACTGCATGGCGCCCAGCGAGCCCATGCCCCGGTACGACTTGAACTGCTTGCCGTTGATGAACATCAGCTCACCCGGCGACTCCTCGCAGCCGGCCAGCAGGCTGCCCAGCATCACGGTGTCGGCACCGGCGGCCAGCGCCTTGCCGATGTCGCCGGAGTACTGCAGGCCACCGTCACCGATCACCGGCACGCCGGCCGCCTGGCAGGCCACCGCGGCCTCGTAGATCGCCGTCACCTGCGGGACACCGATGCCGGCCACCACGCGGGTGGTGCAGATCGAGCCCGGGCCGACGCCGACCTTCACGCCGTCCACGCCCGCGTCGATCAGCGCCTGGGCGCCGTCCCGGGTGGCCACGTTGCCGCCGACCACGTCGACCGCGACGGCCGACTTGATCTTGGCGATCCAGGACAGCGCGTTGTGGCTGTGCCCGTGCGAGGTGTCCACCACCAGGAAGTCCACCCCGGCGGCCACCAGGGCCTGGGCCCGCTCGAAGGCCTCGGCGGAGGCGCCGACGGCGGCACCGACCAGCAGGCGGCCCTCGGCGTCCTTGGCGGCGTTCGGGTACTTCTCGGCCTTGACGAAGTCCTTGACCGTGATCAGACCCTTGATCCGGCCCTCGTCGTCGACCAGCGGGAGCTTCTCGATCTTGTGACGGCGGAGCAGTGCCATCGCGTCCACACCGGAGATCCCGACCTTGCCGGTGATCAGCGGCATCGGGGTCATGATCTCGCGGACCTTGCGGTTGCGGTCCGACTCGAAGGCCATGTCGCGGTTGGTGACGATGCCGAGCAGCTTGCCCGCCTCGTCCGCGATCGGCACACCGGAGATCCGGAACTTCGCACAGAGCGCGTCCGCGTCGCCCAGCGTGGTCTCCGGACCGACCGTGATCGGGTCGGTCACCATGCCGGACTCGGAGCGCTTGACCAGGTCGACCTGGTTGGCCTGGTCCTCGATCGAGAGATTGCGGTGCAACACGCCGACGCCACCCTGGCGGGCCATCGCGATCGCCATCCGGGACTCGGTCACCTTGTCCATCGCGGCCGAGAGCAGCGGGATGTTCACGCGGACGTTGCGGGAGACCCGGGAGGAGGTGTCCACCTGGTTCGGGAGCACCTCGGAGGCACCGGGCAGCAGCAGGACATCGTCGTAGGTCAGTCCGAGCATCGCGAACTTCTCGGGTACGCCTGCGGCGTTGTAGGACATGAGTGGGGACCTTCCGTGGCGGCCGTCGATCTGATCCCGCGCCCGGTGAGGGTCCCGGGCACGCTGCTCTCGAACCGGCACCAGCTCAGACCGCCAAGACACCCGGGGACCTGGAGGAACCTCCAACGGAACCCCATGCGCACCCGCGAAACTTTGGCGACCTGCCCAGGCGCCGATACCCCATGGTACTGGCAACCCGAATGCCGAACTCGCGCCCCCTTGACAACACCGCGAGGACTCGATCCCTTCCAGGTCAGGAAGGTTCCTCGGTCAGCTCGGCCAGCGCACGCAGCCGGCTGAGCGCCCGGTGCTGGGCGACCCGGACCGCGCCGGGCGACATCCCGAGCACCTCCCCGGTCTCCTCCGCCGACAGCCCGGCGGCCACCCGGAGCAGCACCAGCTCGCGCTGACGGGCCGGCAGATTGGAGAGCAGCTCCTTGGCCCAGGCGGCGTCGCTGCTCAGCAGCGCCCGCTCCTCGGGGCCGAGCGCGTCGTCCGGCAGCTCGGGCATGTCGTCGGGCGGGATCACGGTCGAACCGGGGCCACGCATCGCGGCCCGCTGCAGGTCGGCCACCTTGTGCGCGGCGATCCCGTAGACGAACGCCTCGAACGGACGCCCCTCGTCCTTGTACCGGGGCAGCGCGCAGAGCACCGCCACACAGACTTCCTGGGCCACGTCGTCCACGTGGTGCCTGGCGCCGCCGGGCAGCCGGACCAGCCGCCCCCGGCAGTAGCGCAGGGCCAGCGGGTGGACGTACGCCAACAGGGCCTCGATGGCCGGGCCCTCGCCCGACACCGCCGCAGCGACCAGGGAGCTCAACTCGACCGAGGCCACCGATGCCGAGGACGAACCGCCGGCTCGGGGAGGATCGTCGTCGCGCATCGGTCCATGGTGCCTGGTCGGAGCGGAAAACATGGCACCGCGTCCGGAGTTGTGCATCGGAACGTTATGCGCCTCCCCCACCGCCGCCTCCGCCCGCTGGTCCCCGAGGTGCTCCATTACTCCATGGTGCAGCCTCGGGACCGTAACGTCACACGTCTGAGCGAGCATTGGACTCTGCCGGCCGGTGAGGGCCGGTCAGCGGACCAGGCCCCAACGGAAACCGAGCGCCACGGCGTGCGCGCGGTCCGAGGCGCCGAGCTTCTTGAACAGCCGCCTGGCGTGCGTCTTCACGGTGTCCTCGGAGAGGAACAGCTCGCGCCCGATCTCGGCGTTGCTCCGGCCGTGGCTCATCCCTTCGAGCACCTGGATCTCACGCGCCGTCAGCGTCGGTGCGGCACCCATGTCGGGGCTGCGCAGCCGGCGCGGGGCGAGCCGCCAGGTCGGGTCGGCCAGGGCCTGGGTGACGGTGGCCCGCAGCTCGGCGCGCGAGGCGTCCTTGTGCAGGTAGCCCCGGGCCCCGGCGGCGACCGCGAGCGCGACCCCGTCCAGGTCCTCGGCCACCGTGAGCATGATGATCCGGGCCCCCGGGTCGGCCGAGAGCAGCCGACGGACCGTCTCCACCCCACCCAGGCCGGGCATCCGGACATCCATCAGGACGAGATCGGAGCGGTCGGCCACCCAACGGCGGAGGACCTCCTCACCGTTCGTCGCCGTGGTCACCCGGTCGACACCGGGGACCGTCGCCACCGCGCGGCGAAGCGCCTCCCGGGCGAGGGGGGAATCGTCGCAGACGAGTACGGATGTCATGACCGTCCTCCGCAGCTGATCCGCGTCACGTTGAGCCTCCTGGCTGGTACGAATCTCTCCGACACGGCCGAATGACGAAGGACTTCGGTCGGACCGACGGTCTCCCGTGATCGTTCCCGACGTCCAGCGCCTGCTAACCGCCTCCGCACTTCCAACGACCGTCACTCGAATGAGTTACGGCTTTCAGGGCCATCTCCACCACTGTACGTGGCCGACCCGTTACCGATCAGCCGCATCGCGGTGCACACGCCGCGCATTTGTGCTGATCACACGCATGCCGCGCACCACCAGCGCTCTTGAGCATCCCCCCACGCCCCCGGCGCCACCCGAATGCCACGCCGGTACCCGCAAACACCATGCCCTCTTTGTCCGGTTTTATAGCTTCTGTACGGTCATTGACTGTTGTGTGGCTCTGTGAGTGACTTGTCCCAGTGGTTGCCGTAAGTCATATTTCCAGGTGTGCATACCGGTCCATGAAGGGATACAAGAGCCATGGCAGACTTTTCCCGCCTCCCCGGCCCCAACGCAGACCTCTGGGACTGGCAGCTCTCCGCCGCCTGCCGCGGCGTGGACAGTTCGCTCTTCTTCCACCCGGAGGGCGAGCGCGGGGCCGCGCGCAGTTCGCGCGAGGCAAGCGCCAAGGAGGTCTGCATGCGGTGCCCGGTCCGGACCGAGTGCGCGGCGCACGCGCTGGCGGTCCGCGAGCCGTACGGCGTCTGGGGCGGCCTCACCGAGGACGAGCGCGAGGAACTGATGGGCCGTTCGCGCAACCGGCTGGTCGAGGTACCGCTCACCCTGCCCGCCACGATCAGGCGCTGACCGGACGTCAGGTAGTGCAGAAACGTTTCATCGACGAAACCCGCCCCGGCTACCGGTCGGCGGCCGCCCCGGCAAGCTGATCCAGCATCAGCGCCACGGCCGGGACCTCCGCCAGATCCGGCAGGGTCAGTGCGACCACCTGCCGCACCGCCGGGGCACCCGAGGCGGCCCGCACCGGCACCGCGGCCACCTTCGAGTGCCGCACCGCCTCCAGCGCGAGGCCCGGCAGCACCGCCACCCCGAGCCCGGCCGCCACCAGCCCGACCACCGCCGGGTAGTCGTCGGTGGCGAAGTCGATCCGCGGCTCGAAGCCCGCGCCCGCACACAGCTCCACCAGGTGCCCCCGACACTGCGGACAGCCCGCGATCCACTGCTCCGCCGCCAGCTCCACCAGATCCACCGGCCTGCTCTCGTCCCTGGCCGCCAACGGGTGGCCGATCGGGAGCAGGCCGATCAGCGGGTCGTCCAGCAGCGGCCGGACCACCAGGTCCGACCAGTCGTTCGCGGCCTGGCTGGCGGCCGCCTCCAGGGTCGCCTCCGCCCTCGCCTCCCGGGCCGTGGTGTGCGGGGCGGGCAGCACGGCCCCACCGTGCGAGTCCGGGTACCGGAACGCCAGCGCCACCTCGCACTCGCCACCCCGCAGCATCGCCAGCGACTCCGGCGGCTCCGCCTCCACCAGCGACACGCGCACCCCCGGACGGGCGCCCCGCAGACGGGCTACCGCCGGCGGCACCAGAGTGGAACTCGCGGTCGGGAACGACACCAACCGCACCCGCCCGGCCCGCAGCCCCGTGATCGCGGCCACCTCCTCCTCGGCCGCCGACAGGCCGGAGAGAATGCCGTTCGCGTGCTTCAACAGCACCTGACCCGCCTCGGTCAGCTGCATCCCCTTCCCCGACCGGGCCACCAACGGGGTCGCCACCGACTTCTCCAGCGCCTTCATCTGCTGGCTCACCGCAGGCTGCGTACAGCCCAGCTCCCGGGCAGCGGCAGAGAACGAACCGCTACGGGCAACGGCGCGCAGGACGCGGAGATGGCGGGCCTCGATCATGCCTCAGTTATAAGCGATCCTTTGGGCAAATGGCCAACCACATCAGGGGCTCGGGGAACTGCGACGCCGACCCTTACAAGGTGATCCGTACGTAGGTGGTCAGGCACTTTCGCAGTGACCCGCACGCCAGATCTCCTCCTGAGCACCCGCGAAACGCCGAAGGCCCGGCTCACCGAAGTGAACCGGGCCCGCGGAGTGGTGACGGAGCGTCAGTGCGAGTGGCCGTGGCCACCGTGACCGGCCGGCTCGTCGTCGGCCGGCTTCTCGACCACGAGCGTCTCGGTGGTGAGCAGCAGCGACGCGATCGAGGCCGCGTTCTCCAGGGCGGAGCGGGTGACCTTGACCGGGTCGATGACGCCGGCCTTCAGCAGGTCGCCGTACTCGCCGGTGGCGGCGTTGAAGCCGTGACCGGCCTCCAGCTCCGCGACCTTGTGGGTGATGACGTAGCCCTCGAGGCCGGCGTTCTGGGCGATCCAGCGCAGCGGCTCGGCGAGCGCCTTGCGGACGACCGCGACACCGGTCGCCTCGTCGCCGGTCAGGCCCAGGCCGCCGTCGAGCACCTTCTGGGCGTGCACGAGAGAGGCGCCGCCACCGGCGACGATGCCCTCCTCGACCGCCGCGCGGGTCGCCGAGATGGCGTCCTCGAGACGGTGCTTGCGCTCCTTGAGCTCGACCTCGGTGGCCGCGCCGACCTTGATCACGCAGACGCCGCCGGCCAGCTTGGCCAGGCGCTCCTGCAGCTTCTCGCGGTCCCAGTCCGAGTCCGTGTTGGCGATCTCGGCCTTGATCTGGTTCACGCGACCGGCGACGGCCTCCGAGTCACCGGCACCGTCGACGACCGTGGTCTCGTCCTTGGTGATGGTGACGCGGCGGGCGCTGCCGAGCAGGTCCAGACCGGCCTGGTCGAGCTTGAGGCCGACCTCCTCGGAGATGACGGTGGCACCGGTGAGGGTGGCCAGGTCGCCGAGGATGGCCTTGCGGCGGTCGCCGAAGCCGGGGGCCTTCACCGCGACGGCGTTGAAGGTGCCACGGATCTTGTTGACCACGAGGGTGGAGAGCGCCTCGCCGTCCACGTCCTCGGCGATGATCAGCAGCGGCTTGGAGGTGCCGCCCTGCAGGATCTTCTCGAGCAGCGGGAGGAGCTCCTGGATGCTGGAGATCTTGCCCTGGTTGATCAGGATGTACGGGTCCTCGAGGACCGCTTCCTGACGCTCGGCGTCGGTGACGAAGTACGGCGACAGGTAGCCCTTGTCGAACTGCATGCCCTCGGTGAAGTCGAGCTCCACGCCGAAGGTGTTCGACTCCTCGACGGTGATGACACCGTCCTTGCCGACCTTGTCGATCGCCTCGGCGATCAGGTCGCCGACCTGCGGGTCCTGGGCGGACAGGGACGCGACGGCGGCCACGTCCTCCTTGCCCTCGATCTCGCGGGCGCTGGCGAGCAGGTGCGCGGAGACGGCGGCGACGGCCTTGTCGATGCCCTTCTTCAGGGCGGCCGGGCCGGCGCCCGCGGCGACGTTCCGGAGACCCTCGTTGACCAGGGCCTGGGCCAGCACGGTGGCGGTGGTGGTGCCGTCACCCGCGACGTCGTTGGTCTTGGTGGCGACCTCCTTGACGAGCTGCGCGCCAAGGTTCTCGTACGGGTCGTCCAGCTCGATCTCGCGAGCGATGGTGACACCGTCGTTGGTGATGGTCGGGGCGCCGAACTTCTTGTCGATGACGACGTTGCGGCCCTTGGGACCGATGGTCACCTTGACGGTGTCGGCCAGCTTGTTCACGCCACGCTCGAGCGAGCGGCGGGCGTCCTCGTCGAACTGCAGGATCTTCGGCATGATTCCGTTTCCTAAAGGGGTCTACTGACGACGTGAGCCAACAACCGCGCCCCGGGCCCCTGTCACTGGTGACAAGAATCCGGGGCGGGCTGGTACGTCTTACTTCTCGATGATGGCGAGAACGTCGCGCGCCGAGAGAACCAGGTATTCCTCACCCTGGTACTTGACCTCGGTGCCGCCGTACTTCGAGTACAGGACGATGTCGCCGACGGCGACGTCCAGCGGGAGACGCTGGCCGTCCTCGAAGCGACCCGGACCGACGGCCAGGACGACGCCCTCCTGGGGCTTCTCCTTCGCCGTGTCCGGGATGACCAGGCCGGAGGCCGTGGTGGTCTCGGCGTCGAGCGGCTGGACCACAATGCGGTCCTCGAGCGGCTTGATGGCAACCTTGCTGCTGGCGGTCACGTCCGAGCTCCCCTTCGGAGATTACGGGGTTGTTCTTCAGGTAGGTGGCGATGAGTACGGGTCTGCCGTCGCGGGGGTCAGACTCGCTTCATCGCGTTAGCACTCACCCGGTGGGGAGTGCCAGGAACGACCATAGGCGGCCGTTAGCACTCAGTCAACCAGAGTGCCAACGGCGTGGCCCGGAGAACCGCCGGAAACCGAGTAGCCGCACTCATGTACGAGACGGCCCCGGCCAGAATGGCCGCCATGCTCCTGCTCGCCTCGGTGGCCGGCGCGTCCTTGGAACTGCCACCCCTGCTACAGCGGCAGCGGCCGGTGCAACTGACCGGGAGCGGCAGAATGGGCCCGTGGAGATCGAATCGTTCCGTGGCCTGTTGACCGATCAGGGCCAGTCCCTGCTGGCCGAGCTCCGGGAGTTCAAGCCCGGTGAGGAGCTGGCGCTGGCCACCCGGCTGCGCAAGGAGCACCCGGCCGAGCTGGTCAGTGCGGCGCTCGCGCAGGCGGGGCTGCGGCAGCGGGCCAGGGCGAAGTTCGGTGACGACGCCGACGCGATGTACTTCACCCCGAACGGGGTCGAGCAGGCCACCCGCCGCAGCGTCGCCGAGTGGCGGGCGCAGCGGTTCGCCGCGCTCGGCGTACGGCGGCTGGCCGACCTGTGCTGCGGGATCGGCGGCGACGCGATCGCCCTGGCCAGGGCCGGGATCGCGGTCCTGGCGGTCGACCGGGACGAGCTGACCTGCGCCGTGGCCGAGGCCAACGCGGCCGCGCTGGGCCTGGGCGGGCTGATCGAGGTCCGGCAGGCGGACGTCACCGAGGTGGACGTCACCGGGTACGACGCGGTCTTCACCGACCCGGCGCGCCGGACGGCGCGCGGGCGGGTCTTCGATCCGGAGGCGTACTCCCCGCCGCTCTCCTGGGCGATCGAGGCGGCCCGCCGCACCCCGTACGGGGCGCTCAAGGTGGCGCCCGGCATCCCGCACGCGCTGGTGCCCGAGGGCGCCGAGGCCGAGTGGGTCTCGGACCACGGGGAGGTCAAGGAGGCGGTGCTCTGGTTCGGCACCGGGGCCACCGAGCCGCACCGGGCCACCCTGCTGCCGGGCCCGCACACCCTGACGGGCGGTCAACTCCCCGACCCGGCCCCCGGGCCGGTCGGCCGCTACCTGTACGAGCCGGACGGCGCGGTGATCCGGGCCCACCAGGTGGCCGAGGTGGCCGAGCAGGTGGACGGGCGGCTGATCGACCCGATGATCGCGTACCTGACCTCGGACCGGCTGGCGGCGACCCCGTACGCGCACGCGTACGAGCTGACCGACGTGCTGCCGTTCCACATCAAGAAGCTCAAGGCGCTGCTGCGCGAGCGCGGCGTCGGCACCGTGGTGATCAAGAAGCGCGGCATCGCGATCACCCCCGAGGACCTGCGCAAGCAGCTCAAGCCGAGCGGCCCGAACGAGGTCACGGTGATCCTCTGCCGGACCGACCGGGGCCCGCTGATGATGCTGGGTCAGCCGGTGACGCCGGGTCAGCCGGCCGGGGCCTGAATGTAGTCCTCGAGCCGGGCCACCGCGAAGCCCTGCTCCTGGATCCGGCGCAGCAGCTCGGCGAACATCTCGGTCATCGTCTCGCCCTTGAGGTCCTTGGGCCCCCGGAAGTGCGCCAGCACGATGTCTCCGGGCTTCAGCTTCTTGTCGGCGGCCTGGTACTGCATGTCGTGGATCTGCATCGACTCGCGCCAGAGCACGATCGCGCGCGGCCCGCACTGCGCCACCGAGGTGTTCAGCTGCGGGGTGTGCGCGCCGTCGCCGTACGGCGGGCGGAACAGCAGCGGGGCCTTGCCGTACTGCTGGGTGAGCGCGGCCTGGGCGTCGCAGACCTCGGACTTCTGCTTCTCCGCCGGGACCTTGCTGAGCTGCGCGTGGTCGGTGGTGTGGTTGTGCACCTGGTTGCCGAGCGCCTGGAGTGGCTTGAAGTAGCCGTAGTCGTCCTTGACGATGTCCCGGGTCAGGAACATCGAGATCGGGACCTTCAGGTCGGTGATCATCTCGACGAACTTCGGGTCCTTCTCGGCCCCGTCGTCGATGGTGACGAAGACCACCTTGTCCTTGGTCGGCACCTCGCTGAAGACCGGCACCGGGCCGGTCGCGGTCAGCTTGACCGGCTTGTCGGCCGGGGCGGCGGGGGCCGACGGCAGCGCAGCCAGGCCCCACTTGGCCCAGTTCCCGGCCGCCGACGGAGTCACTGGCGGAGCGTCAACCGACCTGGAGGCGACCGGAGTCGGTGACGGCGGACCCACCGGGGCTCGGCCGCCGCCACTGCCGCAACCGGTCGCCAGCAACAGGGCAAGCGCAGCCGCCCCGTACGTCTTCTTCACCGTTCCCCCGTCGTTCAGCCAACTCTCAGGAAGGCTACTCGACGTGCTCGCTGGTGAACCCCCACCGATGGACGGGGCGCGCCAGCAGACCGGCGGGGGGCTCGGCCACGGGCACCGGATCGCCGTCCCACCAGGTGATCAGCAGCACCCGGTCACCGGGGGCGCTGAACAACTCCGCGCGGACCGAGCCGCGCAGCTGGGGCAACGCGAACTCCCGCACCCAGGCGGAGAGTTCTGCGCCCCGGCCGTCGGCAGCCCGGGCCTCCCACATCTGCGCGAAGGTCACCGCAGCGCCTCGTGCGCGGCGGCGTGCAGGTCGGTGTGCGGGACCGAGACCTCGGTGACCGGCAGCGAGGAGTCCGCCGACAGGTCGAAGGAGGAGGGCGCGCGGTCCCGCCAGACCATCTCGGAGCCGAGCGCCGCCACCATCGCGCCGTTGTCGGTGCACAGGCCCGGGCGCGGCACCCGGAGCACGATGCCCGCCTTGTCGCAGCGCTGCTGGGCCATCTCGCGCAGCCGGGAGTTGGCCGCCACCCCGCCGCCGATCATCAGGTGGTCGACGCCGCTGTCCTTGCAGGCCTTGACCGCCTTGCGGGTCAGCACGTCGGTGACCGCCTCCTGGAAGGAGGCCGCCACGTCGGCGATCGGCACCGTCTCGCCCGCGCGCCGCTTGGCCTCGACCCAGCGGGCCACCGCGGTCTTCAGGCCGGAGAACGAGAAGTCGTACTCCGGGTCCTTCGGACCGCTCAGCCCGCGCGGGAAGCGGATCGCCTTCGGGTCGCCGTCCCGGGCCATCCGGTCCACCACCGGGCCGCCGGGGAAGCCGAGTCCGAGCACCCGGGCGATCTTGTCGAAGGCCTCGCCGGCCGCGTCGTCGATGGTCGAGCCGAGCGGGCGGACGTCGGTGGTGATGTCCGCGCTGAGCAGCAGCGAGGAGTGCCCGCCGGAGACCAGCAGCGCCATGGTGGGCTGCGGCAGCCGGCCGTGCTCCAGCTGGTCCACGCAGATGTGCGAGGCCAGGTGGTTCACCCCGTACAGCGGCTTGTCCAGCGCCCAGGCGTACGCCTTCGCGGCCGAGACGCCGACCAGCAGCGCACCGGCCAGTCCGGGCCCGGCGGTGACGGCGATGCCGTCCAGGTCGGAGCCCTTGATCCCGGCGGTGTCCAGCGCGCGCTGGATGGTCGGGACCATCGCCTCCAGGTGCGCCCGGCTGGCGATCTCCGGCACCACGCCGCCGAACCGAGCGTGGTCGTTGACGCTGGAGGCGACCGCGTCGGCCAGCAGCGTGGTGCCCCGGACGATGCCGACACCGGTCTCGTCGCAGGAGGTCTCGATACCGAGGACCAACGGTTCGTCAGCCATCGGCCGGCTCCTTGGGATTGTCGAGACGCATCACCAGTGCGTCCACGTTGGCGGGTTGGTAGTAGCCGCGGCGGATGCCGACCGGCTCGAAGCCGAAACGCTCGTACAGCCGCTGGGCGCGCGGGTTGTCCATCCGCACCTCCAGCAGCAGTTCGGCGCACTGCCGCCGGGCGGCCTCGGCCACCAGGTCGGCGAGCAGCCGGGCACCGAGCCCGGCGCCCTGCTGTTCCTGGGCGACCGCGATGGTCTGCACGTCACCCTCGGCGCCGACGGCCATCAGACCGGCGTAGCCGACGATGCCGCCGTCCTCGCCGACCGCGACCGTGTAGTGCCGGGTGCCGCCGGGGCCGGTGTCGGCCAGTTCGGACCAGTACATGCCGCGCGACCAGGCGTCCTCGGGGAAGAGCCGGAGCTCCAGCTCCATCACCGGCTCGATGTCCCACCAGCGCATCGGCCGCAGCCGGGCGGTGGTCATGCCGGGAGCACCGCCTTGTAGCCTGCCGGCACCTGGGCGTCGGGACGGCGCAGGTAGAGCGGCACGTTGGGCAGCAACTCCCGCCCGGCCGCCAGCTCCTGGGCCGCGAAGTCGGCCAGCCAGCCGGCCGACACGTGCTCGGGGCCGGTCACCTGCGGAAAACTCTCGGGGTACAGCAGCGCGCCCGCACCGACCGCGACCGCCTCGGGCGTCAGCTCGGCCGCGCGGCCCACCTCGGGGCCCGCCGTCCGCCGCTTGTCCGCGTCGTACGAGGCCCAGTAGACCTCCTTGCGCCGGGCGTCGGTGGCCACCGTGAACGGACCGGTCACCTCGGCCTGGTGCGCGATCGCGTCCAGCGTGCAGACACCGTGCACCGGCACCCCGAGCGCGTGGCCCAGGGTGGCCGCGGTGACCAGGCCGACCCGCAGGCCGGTGTACGGGCCGGGGCCGACGCCGACCGCGATGCCGGTCAGCGAGTGCTTGTCGACACCCGCCTCCCGCAGCACCCGGTCGATCGAGGGCAGCAGCAGCTCCCCGTGCCGGCGGGCATCCACCTGGTGGGCCTCGGCCAGCACTCTGGTGCCGTCGTGGACGGCGGCCGTGACGGCGGGGGTGGCGGTGTCGAACGCAAGCAGCAGCACGGGGTCAAGGTTAAGGGGTGCGCCGGGGTCGGTATTTCATACCGGGCCTGAACACACGGCCACGACGGTCCGGACGGGCTCGCCGGACCTGGCACGATGGGCCGGGAGAGCACGAGCGGGTACGAGCCTGGCGGGAGCAGACGTGTCACGTCCTGGAGTGGTGGTCACCGGTCTGACCCTGGCGGCACTGGCGGCGGTCGGCCTGCTGGCCTTCCAGGCCAACGGCGCGGCCACCCGGATCCCGGAGGCCAAGCCCGCCGCGAGCTCGGCCGCCGCGCCGAGCCCGAGCGCCTCCGCCAGTCCCTCCGCCCCCGCGCTGCCCGCCTCCTCCGGCACCGGCCGACGGGTGGTCTACTCGGCGGGCAGCCACTACGTCTGGCTGGTCGACCCGAAGAAGACCCCGCCGGCCCAGGCCGCCTTCCCGGTCACCCCGGGCTCGGTCGAGCCGACGCCCGGCAGCTACACGGTCTACAGCCGGACGGCCGCGGGCATGGGCACCGACGGCCGGCAGATCGAGCACGTGATCCGGTTCGCCCAGCAGAACAACGTGGTCTTCGGCTTCAGCGCCGCACTGGACGGGGCGACCCCGTCGGCCGATCCGAAGGCCAAGACCGGCGGCATCCGCTCCGGCCGGGCCGACAGCCAGACCCTCTGGGATTTCGCGCCGAACGGCACCAGGGTCGTGGTGATCCCCTAGGCCGCCTTCTTGGCCTCGGACTGTCCCCCCACCAGGACCTTCGGCGGCGTGGACACCGCGCGGGCTGCCGCAGCGGCCGCGAGCAGGGCCCGCATGGGGGTCTGCTGTGGAGCGGGTGTCGTGCTCGACATGATGCGTCTCCCTAGTTAGGCACACCTAACCGCGGAGTCCATCCCACCACATCCGGGACCTCACCGACAACACTTTGCCGACACTCCGTCGGAAACTCAGACCCTCCGCCCCCCAATTGCCGGAGGGTCTCAGACCGTGGCCAGCCCGGCCAGGTCGACGTCGGCCCAGCGCGGGCCGATCCCGGTCAGCCGGACCTGGCGCGGGTCGGAGTCGTCCTCGGCCGCGTCGCCGATCGCCCGTTCGATCCGGACCTCCAGCCGATCGTCCGTCAACTGCTCGACCTTGCCCTCACCCCACTCGACCACCACCACCGACTCCGGCAGCGAGACGTCGAGATCGAGGTCCTCCATCTCGTCCAGGCCGCCGCCCAGCCGGTACGCGTCCACGTGCACCAGCGCCGGTCCCCTGGTCAGCGAGGGGTGCACCCGGGCGATCACGAAGGTCGGCGAGGTGACCGCGCCGCGCACCCCGAGGCCCTCGCCGAGCCCCCGGGTCAGGGTGGTCTTGCCCGCGCCCAGCTCGCCGGAGAGCAGCACCAGGTCGCCGGGGCGCAGTACGCCCGCCAGCGCCCGCCCGAGCCGGTTCATCCGTTCGGGGGTCTCCACTGTGATCACCGCGGTCACTCCTTCGCTCCGGCGGCGGCCAGCAGCTCCGTCAGGTGACGGTCCACCAGCTCCGGCCGCTCCAACATCACCAGGTGCCCCGCGTCCGGCACCAGCACCAGCTCCGCACCGAGCAACGCGGCCGCGATCGCCTCGCTGTACTCGGGCGGGGTCAGCAGGTCCTTCGTCCCGGCCAGCACCAGTGCGGGCCGCCCGGCCATCGCCGCCAGCGCGGCCAGCTTGTCGTGCGCGCTGAACGCCGGGTAGAACTCGGCCACCACGTCGAACGGGGTGGCGTCCAGCATCTGCTCGGCGAACCGGGACACCCCGGGGTCGACGTCCGCGCTCCCGAACGAGTACCGCCGGTAGAACACCGCCGTCACATCGGCCCCGAACTTCCGGGTCGCCTCCACCAGGCCCGCCTGACGGCCCAACAGCTTCACCACCCCGGGCGCCAGCCGCTTCATCGGCTTCGCCAGGGCGGCGGGCAGGCCCAGCGTGACGGAGTCCCAGCCCGCCGCCAGGGTGCCGACCAGCGCGACCCCGGCCACCCGGTCCCGGAACAGCTCCGGCTCCTGTTCGGCCAGCGCCATCACGGTCATCCCGCCCATCGAGTGCCCGACCAGCACCAGCGGCCCGGTCGGCGCGACGGCGTCCAGCACCGCCTTCAGGTCGGCGCCCAGCAGGTCTATGCTCGCGGGCTCCCCCGCCAGGTACGAGCGCGAGCGCTCGGACCGGCCGTGGCTGCGCTGGTCCCAGAACACCAGCCGGGCGCTGCCGCGCAGCGCGGCGCGCTGGAAGTGCCAGCTGTCCTGGTTCAGGCAGTACCCGTGGCTGAACACCACCGTGAGCGGCGCGTCCTCGACCCCGTCCAGCTCGACGTACAGCTCGGTCCCGTCGGCGGCCGCCACCCTGACCGGACGGCCGCGCAGCGACCCGTACGGAGCCGCCGCGTCCAGCTCCTCCTGTGCCCGGCGCCGGGTCGCCCGACCCACCGCCAGCCGCTCCACCGCGACGCCGGCCGCCGCACCGGCGGCCAGCAGACCGACCGAGATCCCGATCAGTCCGGCAGCCCGGCCCACACCCGGCGTCTTCTCGGTCACGACGACGCCCCGAGATAGCGACGCGGCACCCGGGCGCCGATCCGGGTGACGATCTCGTACGAGATGGTGCCGCAGGCCCGGCCCCAGTCCTCGGCGGTCGGCTCGCCGTGCTCACCGTTGCCGAACAGCCGCACCTCGTCGCCCGCCCGGGCGGTGTCCCCGCCGAGGTCGATCACGAACTGGTCCATCGCCACCCGGCCGGCCGCCGTGTACCACTTGCCGCCGACCTGCACCGGGCCGGTGCCACTGGCGTGCCGGGGGATGCCGTCCGCGTAGCCGATCGGCACCAGGCCGAGCGTGGTCTCGCCCGAAGTCGTGTAGTGGTGCCCGTAGCTGACGCCGTGTCCGCCCGGTACGTGCTTCACCAGGGCCAGCCTGGCGGTCAGCGCCATCACCGGCCGCAGCCCGAAGTCCGCCGGTCCGCCGACCTCGGGCACCGGGGAGAGCCCGTACATCGCCAGACCCGGGCGGACCAGGTCGTAGTACGACTCCGGGAGCAGCAGCGTCGCGGGCGAGTTGGCCAGGTGCCGCACCTCCGGGCGCAGCCCGGCCCGCTCGGCCGAGGCCACCGCCTCGGCGAAGCCGTCCAGTTGGAGCCGGATCGAGGGGTGGCCGGGCTCGTCGGCCGCGGCGAAGTGCGACCAGAGGCCGACCACCGTGATCAGGCCCTCGGCCTCGGCAGCGCGGGCCGACGCCACCAGGTCCGGCCAGTCCCGGGGCTGGCAGCCGTTCCGGCCCAGCCCGGTGTCGGCCTTCAGGTGGACCCGGGCCTGGATGCCGGTCTCCCGGACGGCGGCGAGCAGCTCGTCCATCGCCCACCGGCCGCTGACCGAGATGTCGATCTCCGCCCGGAGCGCCTGCGCCCACGGCCCGCCCGGGGTCCACAGCCAGCACAGCACCCGGGCCAGGTCCGCCCCGATCCCCGCCGCCCGCAACGCGAGCGCCTCCTCCGGCGTCGCCGTACCCAGCCAGCGGGCGCCGGCCGCAACCGCCTCCCGGGCACAACTGACCGCGCCGTGGCCATAGGCGTCCGCCTTGACCACTGCCATCAGCTCGGGGCCGTGGGTGCGCTCGCGCAGCGCAGCGAGGTTCCCGCGCAGGGCGGCCAGGTCGATGGTCGCCTCGGCGCGGACCCCGTCGGTGAGCAGGGCCGTCCCGGTCGTGTTCGCAGTCGTCATCGCGTATCAGTCTCCCAGACCGAGTCTCCGCCCTTGGCACCCGCGCTGGTGACACACGCCAGGGGCTCGGGCTCTGCTGGTGTGCGGCTCCGCCACGTGAGCGACGCCGGCCACGGCTCAGGTCACCCCATGCACGCGGCGATCACGCTCCCGTGGTCGGCGTCGCAGTTCCCCGAGCCCCTGGTAGTGCCTGGTTGAGCGCCTGCGCAACGTCCAGCGCCGTGATCGGAGTCCGGTGCTCCGCAGCGTGCCGCCCCGCGAGGCCGTGCAGGTAGGCAGCGACCGAGGCGGCATCGAAGGGGGTGAGGCCGGCCGCCAGCAGGGAGCCGAGCAGGCCGGCCAGGACGTCGCCGCTGCCCGCCGTGGCCAGCCAGGAGGTGCCGGTCGGGTTGACCCGGCAGCGGCCGTCGGGGGCGGCCACCACCGTGGTGGAGCCCTTGAGCAGCACCGTCGCCCCGTACAGCTCCGCCAGCCGCCGCGCCGTGGCCAGCCGGGTCGAAGCCAGCTCCTCCGCAGCAGGCGGCGCCTGACCGGTCGCCCCGGCGAGCAGCCGGGCCGCCTCGCCGGTGTGCGGGGTGAGCACCAGCGGTACGTCCGCGCCGGGCCCCCGCCGGGCCAGCTCGGTCAGCCCGTCCGCGTCGACCAGCACCGGGCCCCCCGCCGCCAGCGCCTGGTCCAGCACCTCGCCGACCCCCTCGCCGCCACCGGGCCCGACCACCCAGGACTGCACCCGCCCGGCCGCCGCCAGGTCCCCGTCGCTGACCAGCACCTCGGGGAACCGTCGCACCACCTCGCCCGCCGCGGAACCGACGTACCGGACCGCCCCGGCCCCGCCCCGCAGCGCCCCCGCCACCGCGAGCACCGCCGCACCGGGGTACTTCGCCGACCCGGCCGCGATGCCGACCACACCCCGGCGGTACTTGTCGCTCTCGACGCCGGGCACCGGCAGCAGCCGCCGCACGTCCGCCTCCTGAAGGGCCGTCACCGCCGCCTCCGGCAGGTCGAGCCCGATCCCCACCAGGTGCACCACCCCGGCGTACGAGGCCCCGGGGTCGACCAGCAGCCCCGGCTTGTACGTACCGAAACAGACCGTCACATCGGCCCGCAGCGCCGCCCCGGCCACCTCACCACTGTCCGCGTCCACCCCGCTCGGGACGTCCACCGCAACCACCGCACCCCGCCGCGCCATCCCGGCGAACCCTGCCGCCGCCGGCCGCAGCCCGCCCCGGCCGCCGATCCCGACGATGCCGTCGAGCACCAGGTCAGCCTCGGCGAACTCCGCCTGATCCACCGTCACCCGCCCACCGGCGGCACGCAGCGCCGCCAGTCCGCCCGCGTGCACCCGCTCAGGTGACAGCAGCAAGGCCCGGACCCGCGCCCCCCGCCGGGCCAGCAGCGCGCCCGCGTAGAGCGCGTCGCCCCCGTTGTCGCCGCTCCCGGCCAGCACCAGCACCCTGCTGCCGTAGACCCGGTCCAGCAGCCGTACGCAGACGGCCGCCAGGCCGTACGCCGCCCGTTGCATCAACATGCCCTCGGGCAGCCGGGCCATCGCCTCGGCCTCCGCCGCACGTACCTGTTCCACCGTATGGGCGTACCGCATGCGACAACCTCCGGGCTCAGCCTTCCGCGATCACCACGGCCGACGCTACGCCCGCATCGTGGCTCAGCGACACGTGCCACGACCTGACGCCCAGTTCGGCCGCCCGCGCCGCCACCGTCCCACGCACCGTCAGCAACGGCCGGCCGGAGTCCCCGACCTCCACCTCGGCGTCGGTCCAGTGCATCCCGCCGGGCGCCCCGAGCGCCTTGGCCAGCGCCTCCTTCGCCGCGAACCGCGCCGCCAACGAGGCCACCCCCCGCCGCTGACCGTTGGGCAGCAGCAACTCCCCCGGCGTGAACAACCGCTCCGCCATCCCGGGCGTCCGCTCCAACGCCGCCCCGAACCGCTCGATCTCCGCCACGTCGATCCCGACCCCGACAATCACCGCGCTCGGCTCCTCTCCCTCGCTGCCCGGACCTTACGGCACACTTTCGAGTGAGAACCGCTTCGATCCCCTCCGGGTGACGGCCCGTCCACCTACCGTGTCGCGCAGACCGCACCCACCAGGAGGGAGAAGGGCCATGGTCGCCATGCCAGCCATCGAGCATCCGCTGCCCGAGGACGATCTCCTGCAGACCTTCCTCAGCCTTGAGACACCGCTGGGCTACAAGGCAGAGCTCATCGAAGGGGAGATCATCGTGACCCCACCGCCGGACGGTTCGCACGAGACGACATTCGCCTCGCTGATCCGACAGTTCATCCGCGAGTCGGCGGCGGACTTCGACATCGCCGGCACCAAGGGCCTGATCACCCCCCTCGGCCACTTCGTCCCGGACGGCACTGTCAGCCCGGTCGGCCACTTCCACGACTCCGAGCCCTGGGCCGACACCACCGGCGTCCTGCTGGTCTTCGAGATCACTTCCAGCAACCCCACCAAGGACCGGGACGCCAAACGGCGCGGCTACGCAGCCGGCCTGATCCCCTGTTACCTGCTGATCGACCGGACCCGCGCCGAGGCCGTGCTCTTCACCGACCCGGTGAACGGCGACTACGCCGCCCTCACCAAGGTCCCGTTCGGCAAGCCGCTCGACCTGCCCGCCCCGTTCTCCTTCGCCCTGGACACCGCTCCCCTGAGGTGACGAAGCACCCCAGGGGAGCGACCTGTCTCACTCCACCGTGACGGACTTCGCCAGGTTGCGGGGCTGGTCCACCTCGTGGCCCTTGGCGGTGGCCAGCTCGCAGGCGAAGACCTGCAGCGGCACCGTCGAGACCAGCGGCTGCAGCAGCACCGGCGTGACCGGGATCCGGATCAGGTGGTCGGCGTACGGGGCGACCGCCTCGTCACCCTCCTCCGCGATCACGATGGTCCGGGCGCCACGGGCCCGGATCTCCTGGATGTTGGAGACGATCTTGTCGTGCAGGATCGACCGGCCGCGCGGCGAGGGCACCACCACGACCACTGGCAGGCCCTCCTCGATCAGCGCGATCGGGCCGTGCTTGAGCTCGCCCGCCGCGAAGCCCTCGGCGTGCATGTACGCCAGCTCCTTGAGCTTGAGCGCACCCTCCAGCGCCACGGGGTAGCCGACGTGCCGACCGAGGAAGAGCACCGACTTGGCGTCCGCCAGGGACCGGGCCAGCTCGCGCACCGGCTCCATGGTCCGGAGCACCTGCTCGACCTGCTTGGGAGCCTCGCGGAGCTCCTGGATGACGCTCTGGATCTCGTCGCCCCACTTGGTGCCGCGCACCTGGCCCAGGTACAGCGCGACCAGGTAGCAGGCCACCAGCTGGGTCAGGAACGCCTTGGTCGAGGCAACCGCGACCTCCGGACCGGCGTGCGTGTAGAGCACCGCGTCCGACTCACGCGGGATGGTCGACCCGTTGGTGTTGCAGATCGCCAGCACCTTCGCGCCCTGCTCCCGCGCGTGCCGCAGCGCCATCAGGGTGTCCATCGTCTCGCCGGACTGCGAGATCGCGATCACCAGCGTGCGGTCGTCCAGGATCGGGTCCCGGTAACGGAACTCCGAGGCGACCTCGACCTCGCACGGGATCCGGGTCCAGTGCTCGATCGCGTACTTGGCGATCATGCCGGCGTGGAACGCGGTGCCGCAGGCGACGATCACCACCTTGTCGACCTGGCGCAACTCGGCGTCGGAGATCCGCAGCTCATCGAGCGTCAGCTGCCCGTCCGCACCGATCCGGCCGAGCAGGGTGTCGGCGACCGCCTTCGGCTGCTCGGCGATCTCCTTGAGCATGAAGTAGTCGTAGCCGCCCTTCTCGGCGGCCGAGGCGTCCCAGTCCACGTGGTACTCGCGGACCTCGGCGGGCCCCCCGTCGAAGTCCGTGACGGTCACCGACTCCGCGCGCAGCTCGACCACCTGGTCCTGGCCGAGCTCGACCGCCTCCCGGGTGTGCGCGATGAAGGCCGACACGTCCGAGGCGAGGAAGTTCTCGCCCTCGCCGCGCCCGACCACCAGCGGCGAGTTCCGCCGCGCGCCGACCACCACACCGGGCTGGTCGGCGTGCACCGCGACCAGGGTGAACGCACCGTCCAGCTGACGGCACACCACCCGCATCGCCTCGGCCAGGTCACCGGCGAACGCCTCGCCCAGCAGGTGCGCGACCACCTCGGTGTCGGTCTCCGAGCGGAGCGTGTGGCCCCGGTCGGCGAGCTCGGCCCGGAGCTGGGCGAAGTTCTCGATGATGCCGTTGTGCACCACCGCGACCCGGCGCGCGTCGTCCAGGTGGGGGTGGGCGTTCGCGTCGGTCGGCCCACCGTGGGTGGCCCAGCGGGTGTGGCCGATACCGGAGGTGCCGGCGGGGAGAGGGGTCTCCGCCAGTGCCTTCTCCAGATTGACCAGCTTGCCCGCGCGCTTGTCCGTGGCGAGGCTCCACTGCCCGTCGGCGCCTCGCGTCTGAACGGCCACACCGGCGGAGTCGTAACCCCGGTACTCGAGCCGTCGCAGACCTTCGATCACTACATTCTGGGCCTCAAGAGGACCCACATAACCTACGATTCCGCACATCGCGCCAGGATATCGGCGCTCCCCCGAACCCCTCGCCACCCCCTGGTGACCGACACCACAGCACCCCGAACCCCCGGAACGGCCCACAATGGACCATGTGCTGACCGAACTCTGTACGAGGGGCGCCCCCGCGACGCCCACCCCCTCCCCGTACGTGGATCTGGACCGGGCCGAGTGGAGCGCGCTGCGCGAGCGCACCCCGATGCCGCTGACCGCCGAGGAGGTGGAGAAGCTGCGCGGCCTGGGCACCGCCCTCGACCTGGACGAGGTGCGGGACGTCTACCTGCCGCTGTCCCGGCTGCTCAACCTCTACATCCACGCCACCCACGAGCTGCGCAGCACCGTCGGGACCTTCCTGGACACCCCCGACACCGAGCGCACCCGGACCCCGTTCGTGATCGGCGTGGCCGGCTCGGTGGCGGTCGGCAAGTCCACCACCGCCCGCCTGCTGAAGGCCCTGCTGGCCCGCTGGCCGGAGCACCCCCGGGTCGAGCTGGTCACCACCGACGGCTTCCTGCTCCCCAACGCCGAGCTGCGCCGCCGCGGCCTGATGGCCCGCAAGGGCTTCCCCGAGTCGTACGACCGCCGGGCGCTGATGCGCTTCGTGGCGGACGTGAAGGCGGGCAAGGAGCTGGTCACCGCCCCGGTCTACTCGCACCTGGTCTACGACATCGTGCCGGACGAGCGCCTCACCGTGGAGCGCCCCGACATCCTGATCGTCGAGGGCCTGAACGTGCTGCAGCCCGCACTGCCCGGCACCGACGGCCGCACCAGGCTCGCCGTCGCCGACTACTTCGACTTCTCGATCTACGTCGACGCCCGCACCGACGACATCGAGAGCTGGTACCTGTCCCGCTTCAAGAAGCTCAGGGACACCGCCTTCCAGGACCCGAACTCCTACTTCCGCCGCTTCACCGAAGTGCCGGAGGAGGAGGCGATGGAGTACGGCCGCCAGGTCTGGCGCACCATCAACAAGCCAAACCTGGTGGAGAACGTGCTGCCCACCCGCGGCCGGGCCACCCTGGTGCTGCAGAAGGGCGCCGACCACAAGGTCCGGCGGGCACTGCTGCGCAAGCTCTAGGGGGGTCCGTCCGCTCAACTCGGCTTACTCCGAGGGGCATCACGAATACATCCCGATTGACCGGAATCACATTCCGACCTGTCCGCTTTGGTAGCAATCGTCGGAAATAGTGCACAAGTGTCGGTCGTAGTATCAACGATGCCAGTCACTCCCAGCCTCTAAATCGACACGGACCACCTCAAAAATGCTTGCCTTCCTCCTTGAGATACAGCAGTGGTGGACCTTCGGAACGATCTATCCGTTCGCGGTCTTCATGTCCGTCGTATGGCTGCTGTGGCTCATCCGGATCGTTCTGACCCGCCGTTACAAGCCTTGGGTGCGCCCGTACTCGACCACCACGTCCGTGATCATTCCGGTGGTGGACGAACCGGCCGACCTGTTCCGCTCGGTGCTGGACCGCATCATCGAGCAACAGCCGACCGAGATGGTCGTGGTGATCAACGGCAAGCGCAACGAGGTGCTCGAGCAGGTCTGCGACCGGCTGGGCGTCTACTGGGAGTGGACCGAGACCCCCGGCAAGCGCAACGCCTTGCGGGTCGGCCTCGAAGTCTGCACCGGAGACGTCGCGGTCCTGGTGGACTCCGACACGGTCTGGACCCCGACCACCCTGAGCGAACTGATCAAGCCCTTCCGCGACGCGGAGGTCGGCGGGGTGACCACCCGTCAGCGCATCCTCGACCCCGGCCGCTCCGTGCTCACCCGCTGGGCGGACTGGCTGGAGAGCGTCCGCTGCCAGTACTCCCTGCCGGCCATGAGCGTGCTCGGCACCGTCGGTTGCCTCCCGGGCCGGACCATCGCCTTCCGCCGGCAGATCCTGGTGGACTGCATGGAGGACTTCCTCAGCGAGAAGTTCCTCGGGGTGTTCCTCGAGGTGAGCGACGACCGGACTCTCACCAACTACACGCTCAAGCAGGGCTACAAGACCGTCTACCAGTCGACGTCCCTGGTGTACACGGACGCCCCGTTGGCACTGGGCAAGCTGGCCAAGCAGCAGTACCGCTGGGCCCGCGGCTCCCAGTACAACACCCTGCGGATGCTGCCCTGGATGCTGCGCCGGGCCAAGATGCTCGCCCTCTTCTACACGGTCGACATCCTGGTCCCGTTCATGCTGCTGGGCAGCTTCTCGTCCTGGGCGGTGGCCATCTGGCACGGCTCTGGCCCCAGCCTGTACGAGGGCCTGCCGCTGCCGGTCGAGCACTGGAAGGCGCTGCTGACGCTGCTCGTCCTGGCGGCCATGCTCTCCACCGTGTCCCTGGCCATCCGTTTCGGGAGGCACTTCGCCTACCGCTCCACGGACATGCTCTATCTCCCGATCTTCATGGTGATCAACACCTTCCTGCTGCTCCCGGTCCGCCTGCTCGGCTTCTTCAAGATGGGCCACAACGCGTCCTGGGGCACCCGCGACGACAGCTTCGCCGGAGAGCGCGCCCGGAGCCCGAAGGTCGTCATCCCCTACCTGCTCGGCGGAGCGATTCTGATCGGCTCGGTGATGATGAGTGTCTAGGCGCGCGAAGAAGATGCACTGGTGGAGCCGTGGCTCCGGCGTGCGGCTCCGGCTCTGGATGGTCTGCAACGTCGCCATCCTCTCGGTGCTGACCTACGGGGTGATGGCCGCCCTGGCCGTCGCGGACGACGGTGCCCGGTACGAGGGGCTCGGGCAGAACGCCGGCGTCCCCGCTCTCAGTGAGCTCTTCCAGCCGGAGAAGAAGGCGCCTCCGATCCCGGATCGCAGCGTCTTCAGCGCACCGGACGGCAAGCACTTCGGGGTCAGCACCAAGGAGGCGCCCTGGTCGGGCAAGGAGCTCCAGCAGGTCAAGCAGTCCTCGGGGGCCTGGCCGACCATGGTCGAGTACTTCGTCCGCTGGAACCAGAACTTCGACCCCAAGGCGGTCAGCGCGGCCTACAGCCACGGGACCCTGCCGGTGCTGGCATGGGAGCCGTGGGCCGGCGGCGAGGCGGGCTCGGCCAACCAGCCGAACTACAGCCTCTCCACCATCATCGACGGCAAGCACGACGACTACCTGCGCGCCTTCGCCCAGGGCGTCGCCACCCAGAAGTGGCCGCTGGCGATCCGCTTCGCCCACGAGATGAACGGCAACTGGTACCCGTGGTCCGAACAGGTCAACGGCAACCAGCGCGGGCAGTACGTGCAGGCCTGGCGCCACGTGCACGACGTGTTCGCCAAGGAGGGTGCCACCAACGTCATCTGGATCTGGAGCCCGAACATCCTGCGGCCGGTGAAGGACATCAGCATCCCCGACCTCTACCCCGGTGACGACTACGTCGACTGGATGGGCATGGTCGGCTACGGCACCAACCGCGAGCGCACCGCCGACGAGACCTTCGGTCCGACGCTGGACACCCTGCGCCAGATCTCCAAGAAGCCGGTCCTCATCACGGAGACGGGGCGTGAGACCAGCGCTGCCTACAAGCCCGCCTGGACCGCGGACTTCTTCACCTGGCTCGCCAAGCAGCCGGACGTGATCGGGTTCATCTGGTTCCAGCGCAACGTCGCCGAGGGCGGCAAGGCCAACTGGCGCTTCGACGAGAGCACCGCGTCGTTGCGGGCCTTCTCGAACGGCATCCGACAGATCACACTCGCCAAGGGACTGGGCTGACCCAGCGTCAACTCCCGGCACGCCACCACGGACGGCAGGAAGAACACAGAGTGAGCATGCAGCAGTCGCCGCTCCGCACCGCACCGCAGCGGGCCACCGACCCCGTACCCCCGGAGCGTCGGCAGCCGGCGGAAGCCGCGCAGCCCACCGAGCCCGTCCTCTCCTCGGCGAGGCGGCGGGCCCTGACGCTGCTCACCGTCCTGCCCCCCGCAGCGGTCGCCCTCTACCGCTGCCTCGACGGGATCGGCAGCCGTCAGCTGTGGCGCGACGAGCACGCCAGCTGGTGGGCCGCCGCCCTGAGCTTCCAGGACCTGCGAGCGCTGCTCGGCACCATCGACGCCGTCATCGCGCCGTACTACCTGCTGCTGCGCCTGTGGATCGCCGGCTTCGGCGACTCCGCCGCCTCGCTGCGCACGCCCTCCGCTCTGGCGATGGCGCTGGCCGCCGCCGTGACCGCCGTGCTCGGCCGCCGGCTGGCGACCCGGGCCGGCGTCTCCGGTACGGGCCTCGTGGCCTCCCTGACCGGGCTGGGCGCGGGCCTGGCGTTCGCGCTGCTGCCCGCCGTCGCGCGGTACGGCCAGGAGGCTCGGCCCTACGCCTTCTCGGTCCTCGCTGTTCTGGTCTCCACCCTGCTGCTGCTGCGGGCCCTGGAGCAGCCCTCGGTGGCCCGCTGGGCCTGGTACGCCACGAGCGTGACCCTGGTCGGGGCCGCCCACCTGGTCTCGCTGCTCGTGCTGGCCGCCCACCTGCTCGCCGCACTGACCCTCGCCCTGCGCGCCCGCGAGCGCGCCGCGTTCTGGCGGTGGGCGCTCGCCGCACTGGTCGGGGTCGGGGGCATAGCCGCCCTGTTGCTGCGGGGCAACGGCCAGAGCAAGCAGATCGCCTGGAACAACCCGACCCTCGATGACCTGACCGACCTGCCCAAGGAACTCTTCGGCTCCTGGACCACCGCAGCCGTCGTGCTGGGGCTCGCGGTGATCGGCCTCTGGCCCGCCCGGCGCCACGCCGGTCTGCTGGTCTGCTGGATCGTGCTCCCGCCCGTCCTGACGTACGTCACGGCGGACCGGCTCCACCTCTTCCTGGACCGCTACCTGCTGTTCGTCCTGGCGCCGTGTGTGCTGCTGGCCGCCGCCGGGGCCGGCTGGCTGCTCTCCCCCTTCGGCCGGTCCGCCGTCGGCCGGGTGGCGGCCGGCGTGCTCGCGGTGGCGCTGCTCGGCGGGGTCGCCGTCCTCGGCCAGCCGACGATGGCGACCCTGCGCGACAACCTCAAGTCCGAACCCGACTACCGGGGCGCCGCCGACCTGCTCGCCGCCCAGACGAAGCCCGGCGACGGCATGGTGATCAACAGTCTGCTGAACGCCCGCCGGGCACTCGCCTACGAGCTGAGGGACCGTCAGGCACCGACCGACATCCTGCTCCAGTACTACCCGGAGGACCTCGGACGCTTCCAGGGCGTGGAGTGCACCGACCCTTCGGAGTGCGCGCGCTTCACCGACCGGCTCTGGCTGGTCAGCACCGCGATCGGGCCCAACCCGCTCGCCCAGCTGCCGAAGAGCACCCAGGACGTGCTGACGCAGCAGTTCAAGACCGTCGACACCAAGCAGCTGCACGGCCTCAAGCTGGTGCTGCTGGAGCGCATCCAGCCCGCACCCGGCGAGGAGTGACCCCCCGGCCCGGTGGAGGAGCTCAGCTCATCGGCCAGGACACCAGGTTCTGGTCCGCCAGACCGTCCTGGAAGGCCTTCAGCGCGCCGGGCGAGGTGGTGAACCGCCAGTCGAAGCGGCCGCCCTCCTGGTCGCTGTGCTGGAACCAGGAGAAGCCCACCAGCTGGGGGCGGTTCTTGATCCAGCGGAAGAAGTCGACCGTCCACAGTGCCTTGTTGGGGGTCGGCTTGACGCCGGTCTCCCCGATGAAGATCGGCTTCCGGGAGAGCGAGACCAGGTCCTCATAGGTCTCGTCGAAGACCTTTCCGGCGGACGTCTCGCTCTCGCTGTACCCGTCCATACCGATCCAGTCGACGTACTTGTCGCCCGGGAAGTACCGCGCCAACTCGTGCTTGTTGGTGCCCCGGTGGATGTTCGGGCACCAGAACCAGAGCGCGTTCGCGACCTTGCGGGTCGCGAAGACGTCGTAGACGTGCCGCCAGGCGTCCACGAAGTCGCCCGGCCGGTTGCCGCTGTGCTGCTCGGACCACGGGTACCACTCGGCATTCATCTCGTGCGCGAACCGGATCACCACCGGCCGCCCGGCGCTCTTGACCGAGTCCGCGAACCGGGCGATGTAGGCGTCGTGCGCGCCCGAGGCGATCAGCCTCAGGGCATAGGTGGGCTGATCCTCCCCCGCCTCCTTGCCGGCCGAGGGCTGCCAGGTCACCACCGGCACCGCGCCCAGGCGATACGACTCCGTCACCCGGTCGGGTTCGAACTCCTGGTTCCAGTTGACGAAGTACTCCTGCACGGTGGGCCGTCGGCCGGCCGCGGTGGCCACCGTCTCGGTCTCCGGTTCGTTCGGCGACCCGGGCGTACTCACTCCGAAGTGCAGCGCCTTGGGCGCGCGGAGCTCGGCCATCGTGGTCACGGTGCCGGAGCCGGAGCCGGAGGGCTTGGGTGTCTCCCTCGGCCGTTCCGGCGCGGTGGACGTCGGCGTGCCACCGGGCATCCCGGTCCGGTCGGGGCCGTCCTCGCTTTCGAAGGCGAGCAGCCCGACCAGCATCACCAGCGCCAGCCCGCAGATCATCGACGCCCCCCACGCCGGGCTGAACCGTACCCGCCGCAGCCCACCCGACAGTGCCACGCCCGCCGCTTCCCTCCACCACGCCATCGAGTGTCGTCAGCCCGTCTTCTTGGCGGCTTCGGTCCCCCGGGCGACCAGTACGGCCTTCAGCGCGTTGGTGACGTCCTTGCCGCTCGGGTCGGTGGCGGCCAGCGGAGCGCCGTCCTTGCTGCCCGCCACGGTGAAGTACAGGTAGCGGCCGAAGGCGTCGTGCGTGACCGCGCAGCTCTTCACGTCGGTGCAGAACTTCTGCACCCCGCCCTTGGCGAGGGGCTGGACGTTGCCCTTGTAGACGCTGCCGGCCTTGTCCGCCTGCGCCTTGGTGTCGAAGACGGCCACCGCGAGGGTGACCGCAACCTTGTCCGCGGTGTACGTGGCCCGGTAGAGACCCCGGCACATCTGGTCACGCAGGATCGGCCCGAGGCCGTTGGCCGTGTAGTCGCCGCAGCTACCGCTGAAGTCGACGGCTGCCCTGGTGTACGTCCGCGCCTGAACGGTGAAGGTGTCGTTCGGGAACAGCGCCTCCGCGTTGAGGGTCGCCTTGTCCGTGCTGCCCTTGGAGAGGAGCTCCTCGGGCTTCTTGGACGGCGGCAGGGCCGGCCGGCTGGCGGAGGGGGACGGGGCGGCGCTGGCGGAGGGGGCGGGCGCGGTCTGGACCGCGGCCACCGGGACGCGCGGCTGACCATTCGTCACGTAGACCGACACGGCCACGATCGTGCCGATCACCAGCATCGCTCCGAGGCTGCTGAAAGCCCTCAGCAGCCGACTCTTGCCGAGGCGGCGCGCCTCCGCGTTCTGCTGGGCCAACGCCGACCAGTCGGGCTCGTCGACGTCGGGCGAGCGGAAGGTGGACGGGCCGTACCGGCCCTCGACCGGCTGGCCCGGGTAGGCCTGCGGGCGGTCGCCCTGGCTGTGGCCGCCCCGGTAGGGCGGCGTGGCGGCCACCCCGGGGAACCTGGACGGGGACGGTGCCTGCGGATTGCCGCGCCCCGGGGCCGCGGGCCGGCCGGACAGCGGTGGCCGACCGGCCGGCGGGTCACCCGCCGACCCGGGCCCCTCCAGCTGTTCCTGCTGCTGCCCGTCGGTCATTTGAGCCTCCGCCACCTTTAAGCCAATGCGTCCAGATGATATCCGGAAAATGTGATGGTTCCATGGCCACACCAAGGCCCGGGCCAACCATTTGTCATACCGGAATGCAACTGTGCCCAACGGCCGACCGCCCTCTGACGGCGAATCAGCCCAGGTGGGTGCGTACGGCCTCGGCCAGCCGCTCGGCAATCGCCTGCGCCTGCACCTGGTCGGCGGCCTCCACCATCACCCGGACCAACGGCTCGGTCCCCGACGGACGGAGCAACACCCGCCCGGTGGCGCCGAGTTCGGCCTCGGCCTCGCCGACCGCGGCGGCCAGCTCGGCCGAGCTGTTCACCTTCGTCCGGTCCACGCCCTTGACGTTGATCAGCAGCTGCGGCAGCCGGGTCATCACGGCGGCCAGGTCGGCCAGCGGCTGCTTGGTGGCGGCCAGCCGCGCGCCGAGCATCAGGCCGGTCAGCGTGCCGTCGCCGGTGGTCGCGTGGTCGAGCAGGATCACGTGGCCCGACTGCTCACCGCCGAGCGCGAAACCGTGCTGCTTCATCTCCTCCAGCACGTACCGGTCACCGACCGCGGTCTGCACCAGCTCGATGCCCTCGCGCTCCATCGCCAGCTTGAAGCCGAGGTTGGACATCACGGTGGCCACCGCGGTCCCCCGGCGCAGCGTGCCGGCCTCCTTCATGGCGACGGCCAGGATGGCCAGGATCTGGTCGCCGTCCACCTCGTTGCCGTCCGCGTCGGCGGCCAGGCAGCGGTCGGCGTCGCCGTCCAGGGCGATGCCCAGGTCGGCCTTGTGCTCGCGCATCGCGACCTGGAGCTTGTCCAGGTGGGTCGAGCCGACGCCGTCGTTGATGTTCAGACCGTTCGGCTCGGCGCCGAGCGTGTAAACCACCTCGGCCCCGGCCCGGGCGAACGCCTCGGGGGCGACCCGGGCGGCCGCACCGTGCGCGCCGTCGATGACGACCTTCACACCGTCAAGACGGTTCGGCAGCACGGCGACCAGGTGCGCGACGTACTTGTCGAAGCCCTCGGTGTACTGCCGGACCCGGCCGACGGCCGCGCCGGTCGGGCGCTGCCAGTCCTCGTTCGAGCCGACCCCGTAGCGGTGGTAGTGCGCCTCGATCGCGTCCTCGATCGCGTCGTCCAGCTTGTGCCCGCCGCGGGCCAGGAACTTGATGCCGTTGTCGGGCATCGCGTTGTGACTGGCCGACAGCATCACGCCGAAGTCCGCGCCGAGCGCGCCGGTGAGATACGCCACAGCCGGGGTGGGCAGCACGCCCACCCGCAGGACGTCCACGCCCGCGCTGGCCAGACCGGCGATCACGGCGGCCTCCAGGAACTCCCCGGACGCCCGGGGGTCGCGCCCGACCACGGCGACCGGCCGGTGGCCGTCGAAGGCCCCCGCGTCACCGAGTACATGGGCCGCCGCCACCGACAGACCGAGCGCCAGCTCGGCCGTCAGGGTCTGGTTGGCCACACCGCGCACGCCGTCCGTACCGAAGAGTCGTCCCACAGTTTCCGTCCTCCGTCGCCGTTCCACAGGCAAGAAATCTCTCGCGTCTCCCCGGCCTCCGCACAGGCGTACGGGGAGAGAAAAACAACACACCCCGGAGCACACGGAGTGCTCCGGGGTGTTGCAGCACACCCCGGGGGTGCGAACCATCGAGATGGTACGCCCCCCGGTCGAGGTGCTTAGCGCTTGCTGTACTGCGGGGCCTTACGGGCCTTCTTGAGACCGGCCTTCTTGCGCTCGACGGCACGCGCGTCACGCATCAGGAAACCGGCCTTCTTGAGCGCGGCGCGGTTGTTGTCCACGTCCGCCTCGTTCAGCGCACGGGCGACGCCGAGGCGCAGCGCGTAGGCCTGACCGGAGACGCCGCCACCCGAGATGCGGGCGACAACGTCGTAACGGCCATCGAGCTCAAGGAGCTTGAAGGGCTCGTTCACGGTCTGCTGGTGCACCTTGTTGGGGAAGTAGTTCTCCAGGGTGCGGCCGTTGATCTTCCACTTGCCGGTGCCCGGAACGATCCGGACGCGGGCAATGGCCTCCTTGCGACGGCCGAGGCCGGCGCCGGGGATGGCCTCGCCGAAGCGACCGGCCAGCGACTCGGAGGTGTAGCTCTCCTCGGAGGTGAACTCTTCGACGGTCTCGTCGAACTCAACCTCAAGGGTGTTCTCGATGGCAGTCTCGGCCACGGTGTTCCTCAGCTTCTCAGTGATGGGGCTTGGTGGCCGGAATTACTGCGCGACCTGGGTGATCTCGAACGGCACCGGCTGCTGCGCAGCGTGCGGGTGCTGGTCGCCCGAGTAGACCTTCAGCTTGGAGAGCATCTGGCGGCCCAGGCTGTTCTTGGGGATCATGCCCTTGATGGCCTTCTCGACGGCCTTCTCCGGGTTCTTGTCCAGGAGGTCGTCGTAGCGGACCGCGCGGAGACCGCCCGGGAAACCGCTGTGGCGGTAGGCCATCTTCTGGGTCTTCTTGTTACCCGAAAGGTGCACCTTGTCCGCGTTGATGATGATGACGAAGTCACCAGTGTCAACGTGCGGCGCGTAGATCGCCTTGTGCTTGCCCCGGAGGAGGTTGGCGACCTGGGAGGCCAGGCGGCCGAGCACGACGTCTTGCGCGTCGATGATGTGCCACTGACGCTGGACGTCGCCGGGCTTGGGGCTGTACGTACGCACGGTCGTAGCCTTCGCTTTTCAGTGAGTGAGTCCTGACAGGAGCACCCGGACGAGAGATCAGCCTGGTCCCGCTTGGACGCAATTCAAGGGGGAGCCGCTGGTCATCGGCCTGGGTAACTCCGGCGTACCGACCTCTCACGTGAGATGGAGCGAGCCAATACGCACAACAAGGGCCCAGCCTACCGGGCAGCTCCGTGCGGGTCAAAAACGCCCGGCCGGGCTAGCGGTCACGCTGCACCCGGGTCTCGTCCCAGACCGGTTCGAGGGACTCGTAGACCCGTCCGTCGGCCCCGAAAACCAGGAAACGGTCGAAGGTCTTGGCGAACCAGCGGTCGTGGGTGACACACAGCACGGTGCCGTCGAAGGCCTCCAGGCCCTGCTGGAGCGCCTCGGCACTCTCCAGGTCCAGGTTGTCCGTCGGCTCGTCCAGCAGCAGCGCGGTGACACCCGTGAGTTCCAGCTTGAGGATCATCAGCCGGGCCTGCTGGCCGCCGGAGAGCGACTCGAACTTCTGCTCCTCCTGCCGGTCCAGCTCGTACCGGCGCAGCGCGCCCATCGCGGCGCCGCGGCTGAGCGCGTGCTCCTCCTCGATGATCGACCTGACGGTCCGTCCGAGCAGCTCAGGGTGGGCGTGGGTCTGCCGGAAGTGGCCCGGCACCACCCGGGCGCCGAGCCGGAACGCGCCGTTGTGCTTCACCGTCTCGTCGCCCGCCAGCAGCCGCAGGAAGTGCGACTTGCCGGAGCCGTTCGAGCCCAGCACGCCGACCCGCTCGCCGTAGAAGACCTCCAGGTCGAAGGGCTTCATCAGGCCGCTCAGTTCGAGCTGCTCGATCGTCAGCGCCCGGACACCCGTCCGGCCGCCCTTCAGCCGCATGGTGATGTTCTGCTCGCGCGGCGGCTCCTCCGGCCGGCCGGCCTCCTCGAACTTCTTCAGCCGGGTCTGCGCGGCCGCGTACCGAGTGGCCAGCGCATGGCTGATCGAGGCGGCCTGACGGAGGTTCACCACCAGCTTCTTCAGCTTGGCGTGCTCCTCGTCCCACCGGCGGCCCAGCTCCTCGAAGCGCTCGAACCGCTCCTTGCGGGCGTCGTGGAACGACTCGAAGCCGCCACCGTGCACCCAGACACTGCTGCCGCCGCCACCGAAACCGGTCTCGACGCTGATGATCTTGTCGGCGGCCCGGGACAGCAGCTCCCGGTCGTGTGAGATGAACAACACGGTCTTCGGCGTGGCCCGGATCGCCTCCTCCAGCCAGCGCTTGCCCGGCACGTCGAGGTAGTTGTCCGGCTCGTCGAGCAGCAGCACCTCCTCGGGGCCGCGCAGCAGCGCCTCCAGCACCAGCCGCTTCTGCTCACCGCCGGAGAGCGTGTTCAGACCACGGAACTGGGCCCGGTCGAACGGCATCCCCAGCGCGGCCATGGTGCAGACGTCCCAGACCGTCTCGTAGTCGTAGCCGTCCACGTCGGCCCAGTCCGAGAGCGCCTGGGCGTACGCCATCTGCGACTTCTCGTCGTCCTGCGCCATCATCGCCAGCTCGGCGGCGTCCACCGCCTTCGCGGCCACCGCGATCCGCGGCGGTGCCACCGACACCAGCAGGTCCCGCACCGACGCGTCGGCGGCCAGCGCCCCCGGCGTCTCCCGCTGGTCCTCCCGCCCGGTGGTCCCGACGAACTGGCGCATCACGCCCAGCCCACCGCTCACCGTCACCGAGCCGCCGTGCGGCTGGGTGTCCCCCGCGATCATGCGCAGCAGCGTGGTCTTACCGGCCCCGTTGGCCCCCACCAGTGCGATGGCGGACCCTTCGCCGACCCGGAAGGACGCGTCGTCGAACAGCACCCGCCCGTCCGGCAGGTAGTACTCCAGGTGCGAAATCTCGACGTGTCCCATGGCAGGAATTGTGCCAAGCGTGTCGCTACGGACCAAAACCCTTTATGTCTGCCCGGGAAGCGACCGCAGTTGCCGCGAGACGCGGTTCCGTTCGGCGAGCCGGTCGTCGGCCGGGTAGCCGACCTCCTCCAGCGTCAGCCCGTACGGCCGGACCACGTTGACCGCCGAGTGCCGTACCCGGCCCGCCAGCACCTGGCCGGGGAACTCCACCGGCCGGTGGCCGTCGCCGACCAGCAGCATGGCCCCCACCAGCGCGCGCACCATGTTGTGGCAGAACGCGTCCGCCCGCACCGTGGCGACCGCCATGGTGCCCTCCTGGGCCGCGTACGGGTCCACCGGGACGCGGTCCCAGCGCAGTTCGAGCAGGGTACGGATGGTGGTCGCGCCCTCGCGCTTCTTGCAGTACGCGGCGAAGTCCTGCTCGCCGAGCAGCAGCCGGGCCGCCTCGTTCATCTTCTCGACGTCCAACGGCCGGTCGTGCCACAGCACATGACCCCGCAGCAACGGGTCCACCCCGCCCTGCTGGTCGGCGACCCGGTACGCGTACCGGCGCCAGATCGCGGCGAACCGGGCGTCGAAGCCTGCCGGCGCCTCGGTCAGCCGGTACACCCGGATGTCGGCGGGCAGCCGCCCGGCCAGCCGGCGGAGCAGCTTCTCGCGGTGCGCGGCCCACAGCTCGACCGGCAGGTCGACGTGCGCGACCTGGCCCCGGGCGTGCACCCCGGCGTCGGTCCGGCCCGCCACGGTGAGCGGGAACAGCTCGGGGCTGCGGGTGACCACCTGGAGGGCGCTCTCCAGCTCGTCCTGGACGGTGCGCCGGCCGGGCTGCCGCGCCCAGCCGGCGAACTCCGCGCCCTGGTAGGCGAGGTCGAGCCGGATCCGGACACGGCCGTCCGCCGGACCGTCCTTGACCGGGGGCTGCTCGGCGCAGTCGTTCTGCACATCTACTCCAGACAGAAAGGAACGGGCCCGCCTCCCCAAGCACCCCTGAAATAGAGGGGGCGGGAAGCGGGCCCGAACGAACACCTAAAGGTGTCAGGCCTTGTCGGCCTCGACCTCGTCAGCGACGACCTCGGTCTCGGTGGCCTCGACCTTGGCGTCGGCCTCCTTGACGGCGCGCTTGGTGGCGCCCTCGGCCTCGCCGACAGCGGTCTGCGCGACGGTCAGCGCCTCGACCAGCTCGATCACGGCCATCGGGGCGTTGTCGCCACGACGGGGACCGATCTTGGTGATACGGGTGTAACCACCCGGGCGGTTCTCGTAGCGCGGCGCAATCTCGGTGAAGAGGGTGTGCAGCACGGAGACGTCGGTGATCGTCTTGCGGACGATGCGACGGTTGTGGATGTCGCCGACCTTCGCCTTGGTGATGAGGCGCTCGGCCAGCGGGCGCATCCGACGGGCCTTGGCCTCGGTCGTGGTGATGCGGCCGTAGGTGAACAGCTCGCGGCACAGGCCGGCGAGCAGCAGCGGCTCGTGGTGCGGGCCACCGCCGAGGCGGGCACCCTTCGTGGGACGGGGCATGATTGCTCCTCAAATCTCCGAACCCGGCCGTATCAGGTACCGGGACGGGCGTAGCGGCACTGTTGCCGCTACGGCTTTCTTGCATCGAACAGGGGGCGACCCGCGAGGGTCGCCCCCGTCGAATTCCTTAGTACTGCTCGGTCTCCGCGTAACCCGCGTCGTCCAGGTCGTCGGCGCCGAAGGCGTCGGCGGCGGCGGTCGGGTCGAACCCGGGCGGGCTGTCCTTGAGCGCCAGGCCCATGCCGGCCAGCTTCGCCTTGACCTCGTCGATCGACTTCGCACCGAAGTTGCGGATGTCGAGCAGGTCGGCCTCGGAGCGGGCAACGAGCTCACCCACGGTGTGGATGCCCTCGCGCTTGAGGCAGTTGTACGACCGAACGGTGAGCTCGAGCTCCTCGATCGGCAGGGCGAGATCAGCGGCCAGGGCGGCGTCCGTCGGGGACGGGCCCATGTCGATGCCCTCGGCGTCGATGTTCAGCTCGCGGGCGAGACCGAACAGCTCCACCAGGGTCTTACCGGCCGACGCCATGGCGTCACGCGGGCGCATGGCGGGCTTGGTCTCGACGTCGACGATGAGCTTGTCGAAGTCGGTCCGCTGCTCGACACGGGTGGCCTCGACCTTGTAGGTGACCTTCAGCACGGGGCTGTAGATCGAGTCGACCGGGATGCGGCCGATCTCCTGGCCGGAAGCCTTGTTCTGCACGGCGGAGACGTAGCCGCGACCGCGCTCGACGGTCAGCTCCATCTCCAGCTTGCCCTTGCCGTTGAGCGTGGCGAGGACCAGCTCGGGGTTGTGCACCTCGACACCGGCCGGGGGCGCGATGTCGGCGGCGGTGACCACACCCGGACCCTGCTTGCGCAGGTACATCACGACCGGCTCGTCGTGCTCCGAGGAGACGACCAGCTGCTTGATGTTGAGGATGAGGTCGGTCACGTCCTCCTTGACGCCCGGCACGGTGGTGAACTCGTGCAGGACACCGTCGACCCGGATGCTGGTGACAGCGGCACCGGGGATCGAGGAGAGGAGCGTGCGGCGGAGCGAGTTGCCGAGGGTGTAGCCGAAGCCCGGCTCGAGCGGCTCGATCACGAACCGCGAGCGGAACTCGTCGACGACCTCTTCGGTCAGCGAGGGGCGCTGAGCGATCAGCATGTTTTCAGATCCTCCAGTTGGAACTCGGCACCCACTATTTGATGCCGAACAGAACCAGCGTACGGGGTCCCGTCAGAAACAGGACCCCGCACGTGGTTTAAAAACTCAGACTGCCCGAAGGCGCTGCGTCAGACGCGGCGGCGCTTCGGCGGACGGCAGCCGTTGTGCGGGGTGGGGGTGACGTCCTGGATCGAACCCACCTCCAGGCCGGTGGCCTGGAGCGAGCGGATCGCGGTCTCGCGGCCGGAGCCCGGACCCTTGACGAAGACGTCGACCTTGCGCATGCCGTGCTCCTGCGCGCGACGGGCAGCCGACTCGGCGGCCATCTGCGCGGCGAACGGAGTGGACTTGCGCGAGCCCTTGAAGCCGACGTGGCCGGCAGAGGCCCAGGAAATCACGTTGCCCGAGGGGTCGGTGATCGAAACGATGGTGTTGTTGAACGTGCTCTTGATGTGGGCGTGCCCGTGAGCGACGTTCTTCTTCTCCTTGCGGCGCACCTTCTTGGCGCCGGCAGCCTGACGACCCTTGGGGGGCATAAGTCTGTTCTCCTACTGAGGTGGTCGGTCCGCTAACCCGCGGGCCGGAGGGAAGTCCGGTTACGGGCGGACTACTTCTTGCCCGGCTTCTTCTTGCCGGCAATCGCGCGACGCGGGCCCTTGCGGGTACGCGCGTTGGTGTGGGTGCGCTGGCCGCGGACGGGGAGACCCCGGCGGTGACGCAGACCCTCGTAGCAGCCGATCTCGACCTTGCGGCGGATGTCAGCGGCAACCGCACGGCGGAGGTCACCCTCGACCTCGAAGTTGGCGTCGATGTACTGGCCAAGCTTGACCAGGTCGTCCTCGGAGATTTCGCGAACCCGGGTGTCCGGGTTCACGCCGGTCTCCGCGAGCGCGAGCTGCGCGCGGGTGCGACCGATGCCGTAGACGTAAGTGAGGGCGATCTCGATGCGCTTCTCACGCGGGAGATCAACGCCTGCGAGGCGTGCCATTCAAGGCTCCTGTTTTTCTTCAGAGGTCTGACGTGCTACCTACTCCGACACCTCTCGGTGTGGGAGCCCCGGCCTCTGACCGGGGGTGGCAGTCCGTCCTGGGGACGGATCGGGTAGCCCGCTTATGACGTTTTTTCGCGTCGCGCGAAGCAGTGCTCACGCAAAGACGTACGAGAAATGCTGAGTGAGGCTGGTCAGCCCTGGCGCTGCTTGTGGCGCAGGTTGTCGCAGATCACCATGACCCGGCCGTGACGGCGGATCACCTTGCACTTGTCGCAGATCTTCTTGACGCTCGGCTTGACCTTCATGCTTCAGGTACTCCGGGTCTAGATCTGACAGTTGCTTACTTGTACCGGTAGACGATCCGGCCGCGAGTCAGGTCGTACGGGCTGAGCTCAACGACCACGCGGTCGTCCGGGAGGATACGGATGTAGTGCATCCGCATCTTGCCGCTGATGTGCGCGAGGACCTTGTGACCGTTCTGCAGCTCAACCCTGAACATGGCGTTCGGAAGAGACTCGATCACGGTGCCCTCGATCTCAATGGCGCCTTGCTTCTTTGCCATGAACTGCGAGATCCACCTTCCGGGGACGGCTACCGTATGCGGCACGCTCGTGCGAACCTGGGTTCACCCCTGCCCGAACCGGGTAGAGGGCGCGCTGAAGCACGCTACGAGTGAGCCGACGGTCCATCGTACGCCACCGCCTGCTCCCGGACCAAAACGGCTCAGACGCCGACCTTGACCAGCGGCTCGACGTGCGCGGTGCAGGCGGAGCAGCGCCGGGCGGCCTCGGGGATCTCGGTCAGGCACTCGGGGCAGGGGCGCTTGGGCGCCTTCGGCTTCTTCGGCAGGTACCGGGCGGTCGCCTTGGTGACCGGCAGCACCACGCAGAAGTACAGCACCGCGGCGGTCAGCAGGAACGCGATCAGCACGTTCAGGAACTGGCCGTACGGGAAGGTCACCCCGACCAGCTCGAAGCTGTACGAGCGGAAGTCGCCGGCCGCGCCGACCACCACGCCCACCAGCGGGGTGAGGAAGGCCGCGACGAAGCCGGTCACCACCGCGGTGAAGGCCGAGCCGATGACGACACCGACCGCCATGTCGATCACGTTGCCGCGCATCATGAAGTCGCGGAATCCCTTGAGCACTTGCTGTCCCTTCGAAGTTGTCAGCTCCTAAAAATAGGACAAAGGGCCCGGTGGGCGAAACCCACCGAGCCCTTGACGATCCGTCAGCGACTAACCCAGGGGGTCCGGCGCCGCGACGACGCCCAGCTTGGCCAGCTCGGCCTTGCCGCCGTCGAAGGCGGTCAGCACCAGCGGGCCCTGCTCGGTGATCGCCACCGAGTGCTCCCAGTGCGAGGCCCAGGTGCCGTCGTTGGTGACGACCGTCCAGTCGTCCTCCAGCACCGTGGTGTGCGGGGTGCCCAGCGAGACCATCGGCTCGATCGCCAGCACGGTGCCGGGGACGAGCTTCGGGCCCTTGCCGCGGCCGCGCTCGACGTAGTTCAGCACGTGCGGCTCCATGTGCATCGCGGTGCCGATGCCGTGGCCGCCGTACCCCTCGGTGATGCCCCACTTGCCCTTGGGCGGCAGCGGCTGGCGGCGGACGAAGCCCTCGATCGCCTTGGAGACCTCGACCAGGCGGTTGTTCTTCTTCATCTGGGCGATGCCGGCCCACATCGAGCCCTCGGTCACCCGGCTGAGCATCTCCACCTCGGGCGCGACCTCGCCGACCGCCACGGTGATCGCGGCGTCGCCGTGCCAGCCGTCCACGATCGCACCGCAGTCGATCGAGATGACGTCACCCTCGACCAGCACTCGGTCGCCCGGGATGCCGTGCACCACCTCGTTGTTGACGGAGGCGCAGATCACACCCGGGAACCACAGGCCGCCGTGGTCCGCGCGGAAGTTGGAGGTGGCGCCGTGGTCGGCGATCACCTTCGCCGCGATGTCGTTGAGCTCCTGGGTGGTGACACCCGGACGGACGGCCTCGCGGGCCGCCTTCAGCGCCTCGGCGACGACCAGTCCGGCCACCCGCATCTTGGCGATCTGCTCGGGGGTCTTGATCTCCACCATCTGGTCCACGCCTTCCACTGTCGAATGCCCGTCCGGTCCTTGCCGGGGGGCCGTGCTGCCGTTACCACCGTACGACGACAGAACGGCCGGGACTCCCCCGTGCGGGGGCGTCCCGGCCGTCTCGTCGGTCTCAGTTCTTCTTGCTCTCCAGCGCGGCCACCGCGCGCTCGGTCACCTCGTCGACCTTGCCCAGCGCCGAGATGGTGACCAGCAGGCCCTGCTGGTTGTAGTACTCGATGATCGGCTCGGTCTCCGTGTGGTAGACCTCCAGCCGCGTCCGCACCTTCTCCTCGGTGTCGTCCGAGCGCTGGTACAGCTCGCCACCGCACTCGTCGCAGACGCCCTCGGTCTTCGGCGGGCTGTAGACCACGTGGAACACGTGGCCGCCGTTGACCCGGCAGACCCGGCGGCCGGCGATCCGCTTGACCACCTCGTCCTCGGGGACCTCCAGGTCCAGCACGCCGTTGAGGGCGATGCCGAACTCGGCCAGGATCTCGTCCAGGGCCTTGGCCTGACCGAGGTTCCGGGGGAACCCGTCCAGCAGGAAGCCGTTGGCGGCGTCGGGCTGCGACATCCGGTCCTTGGCCATCCCGATGGTGACCTCATCCGGTACCAGTCGACCCGCGTCCATGTACGCCTTGGCCTCGAGCCCCAACGGGGTGCCCTGGCTGATGTTGGCGCGGAACAGGTCTCCGGTGGAGATGTGGGGAATGGACAGGGTCTTGGCCAGGACGTGCGCCTGAGTACCCTTCCCGGCCCCGGGAGGTCCGACGAGGACGATACGCATCAGCGGAGGAACCCTTCGTAATTACGCTGCTGGAGCTGGCTCTCGATCTGCTTCACAGTTTCGAGTCCGACACCGACGACGATGAGCACGCTGGTGCCACCGAACGGGAAGTTTTGGTCCGCGTTGAAGGCAACCAGGGCGATCATCGGGATCAACGCGATCAGGCCCAGGTAGAGCGACCCCGGCCACGTGATGCGGGTAAGCACGTAGTTAAGGTACTCGGCCGTCGGTCGGCCGGCCCGGATGCCCGGGATGAACCCACCATACTTCTTCATGTTGTCGGCAACTTCTTCGGGGTTGAAGGAGATTGCGACGTAGAAGAACGCGAAGAACACGATCAGCACAAAGTACGTGGCCATGTAGAGCGGGTGGTCACCGCGGACGAAGTTGGCCTTGATCCAGGTGGCCCAGCCGGCCTCACTGCTCGTCAACTGGGCGACCAGCGCCGGGATGTACAGCAGCGACGAGGCGAAGATGACCGGGATCACACCGGCCTGGTTGACCTTCAGCGGGATGTAGGTCGACGTCCCGCCGAACGCCTTGCGGCCGATCATGCGCTTCGCGTACTGGACCGGGATCCGGCGCTGCGCCTGCTCGACGAAGATGACCAGGACCACCACGATGACGCCGATCGCGATGACGCTGAAGAACTCGACCCAGCCGTCACCGATCGTGCCCGAGAGCTTGATCGCCCACATCGAGCCGGGGAAGCCCGACGCGATCGAGGTGAAGATCAGGATGGACATGCCGTTGCCGATGCCACGGTCGGTGATCAGCTCGCCGAGCCACATCACCATCGTGGTGCCGGCCGTCATCGTGATCACCATGGTGGCGATCCGGAAGACCGACTGGTCCGGCACGACCTGGTTGGCGTAGACACAGCCCGAGAACAGCGCACCGCTGGAGGCCGTCGCGACGATGCCGGTGCCCTGGAGCACGGCGAGCGCGATGGTCAGGTAGCGGGTGTACTGGGTGATCTTGGCCTGGCCGGACTGGCCCTCCTTCTTCAGCGCCTCGAGTCGCGGGATCACGACGGTGAGGAGCTGGAGGATGATGCTGGCCGTGATGTACGGCATGATGCCGAGCGCGAAGATCGTCAGCTGCAGTAGCGCGCCGCCGCTGAAGAGGTTCACCAGGCCGAACAGGCCGTTGGGGCCTTCCTTCAGACACTGGTTCACCGCGACGAAGTCGACGCCCGGCACGGGGATGTGAGCGCCCAGCCGGAACAGCACCATGATGCCCAGCGTGAACAGCAGCTTCTTGCGCAGGTCGGGCGTCTGGAACGCCCGCGCGAACGCACTGAGCACGGTGCCTCCTGCGCCTCCCGCACGTCGTCGGCGGGAGGGTCGGTCCTGAATGGGGAGTGGAGTGTGCGGGCCCCCCGAGGAGTCCGGTCAACCGGACGGCACAGGCAAGCCTGGGCGCAGCCTACAAGGGAACTCCACGGACTCTAACAGTGTGTGGCCACCCGAAAGAAGCGTGCGCGGCCCCTCCCCCACGCACGGGGGACGGGATGCCCGTTTTCAACCACAAAAGCCACCCTAAAAGCACGAACCCCGTACCTCCCAGGAGGGAGATACGGGGTTCGTGAGGATCAGCTAGCTCAGAGGAGCTCGGTGACCGTACCGCCGGCGGCGGTGATCTTCTCGATCGCGGAGCCGGAGACGGCGTCAACCGTCACCTGCAGCGCAACCGCGATGTCGCCGGTGCCGAGGACCTTGACGAGCTCGTTCTTGCGAACGGCGCCCTTCGCGATCAGATCGGCCACGGTGACCTCGCCACCCTGCGGGTAGAGCTCGGCCAGCTTCTCCAGGTTCACGACCTGGAACTGCTTGTGCGCCGGGTTCTTGAAGCCCTTGAGCTTCGGCAGACGCATGTGGAGGGGCATCTGCCCACCCTCGAAGCGCTGCGGAACCTGGTAGCGGGCCTTGGTGCCCTTGGTACCACGACCTGCGGTCTTACCCTTGGAACCCTCACCACGACCGACACGGATCTTGTCGGTCTTGGCGCCGGGGGCCGGGCGCAGGTTGTGGATCTTGATCGGCGAGTTGTCTGCCATTTCAGTCCACCTCCTCAACCGTGACGAGGTGACGAACGGTCTGGACCATGCCGCGGATCTCCGGGCGGTCCTCCTTCACCACGGTGTCGTTCAGCCGCTTGAGGCCGAGCGAACGCAGGGTGTCACGGTGGTTCTGCTTGCTGCCGATGTACGACTTGGTCTGAGTGACCTTCAGGCGAGCCATCAGGCACTCACCGCCGCGGTCCCGGCCGCGCGAGCGCGGAGCAGAGCAGCGGGGGCCACGTCCTCCAGCGGCAGGCCACGGCGGGCCGCGATCTCCTCGGGGCGCACGAGGCCCTTCAGAGCAGCCACGGTGGCGTGCACGATGTTGATCGCGTTGTCCGAGCCGAGCGACTTCGACAGGATGTCGTGGACGCCGGCGCACTCCAGAACGGCACGCACCGGGCCACCGGCGATAACGCCGGTACCGGGGGAAGCCGGCTTCAGGAGCACGACGCCAGCGGCCTTCTCGCCCTGGATCGGGTGCGGGATGGTGCCCTGGATACGGGGGACCTTGAAGAAGTTCTTCTTGGCCTCCTCAACACCCTTGGCGATGGCGGCCGGAACCTCCTTCGCCTTCCCGTAGCCAACACCTACGGTGCCGTCACCGTCGCCCACCACGACCAGCGCGGTGAAGCTGAAACGACGACCACCCTTGACAACCTTGGCAACACGGTTGATCGCGACCACGCGCTCAACGTAAGCAGTCTTCTCGACGGCGGGGGCGTTGCCCCGGTCGTCGCGCTTACGATCACGTCGCTCGCCGCCACCGCCGGTGCCGCCGCCGGCGCCGCTACCGCGGCGCTGGGGTCCAGCCATTGGAATTACCTCTCTCGATTACGTCCGTCGACTGAGCCGACGAGCGGCTTAGAAGTCGAGCCCGGCCTCACGGGCAGCGTCCGCCAGGGCGGCGATGCGCCCCGCGTAACGGTTGCCCGCGCGGTCGAAGACGACCGACTCGATGCCGGCGGCCTTGGCGCGCTCGGCGACCAGGGCTCCGACCTTCTTGGCCAGCTCGGTCTTGTCGCCCTCGTTGCCACGAATGGACACGTCGAGGGTGGACGCCGACGCGAGGGTGTGACCCTTGGCGTCGTCGATGACCTGGGCGACCATGTGGCGGTTCGAGCGGGTCACGACCAGACGAGGACGAGCCTCGGTGCCGGTGACGCGCTTGCGAACGCGGATGGCGCGGCGCTTGCGGGCAGCGTTCTTGTAGCCGTTGCCCTTGCCGATCTTCACAGAAAGACTCATGGCTTACTTACCGCTCTTTCCGACCTTGCGGCGGATAACCTCGCCCGCGTACTTGACGCCCTTGGCCTTGTACGGGTCGGGCTTACGCAGCTTGCGGATCTTGGCCGAAACCTCGCCGACCAGCTGCTTGTCGATCCCGTCCACGTGGAACTTGGTGGGCGACTCGACCACGAAGGAGATGCCCTCCGGGGCCTCGATCAGGATCGGGTGGCTGTAGCCGAGCTGGAACTCCATGGAGGAGCCCTTCGCTGCGACTCGGTAACCAACACCGCTGATCTCCAGCGACTTGCGGTATCCCGCGGTCACACCGGTGATCATGTTCGCCACCAGCGTGCGGGAAAGGCCGTGAAGGGCCTTCGACAGACGCTCGTCGTTGGGGCGGGTGACGAGCAGAGTGCCGTCCTCGCCCTTGCCGATCTCGATCGGCGCGGCGACAACGTGGGTGAGGGAGCCCTTGGGGCCCTTCACCGAGACTGCCTGGCCATCGATGGTGACGTCCACGCCGGCGGGAACCGGGATGGGCAGCCGTCCAATGCGCGACATTGCTGTACCTCCTGTTCCCGAATTACCAGACGTAGGCGAGAACTTCTCCGCCTACGCCCTTCTTGGCGGCCTGCTTGTCGGTCAGGAGGCCGGAGGACGTGGAGATGATCGCCACGCCCAGGCCGCCGAGAACCTTCGGCAGGTTGGTGGACTTTGCGTAAACGCGCAGACCCGGCTTGCTGATGCGCTTGATGCCGGCGATGGAGCGCTCACGGTTGGGGCCGAACTTGAGGTCGATGGTCAGCTTCTTGCCGACCTCGCCCTCAACCGGCTCCTCAACCTTCCAGGAGGAGATGTACCCCTCCTGCTGCAGGATCTCGGCGACGTGCGCCTTGATCTTGCTAGCCGGCATCGCCACGGTGTCGTGGTACGCCGAGTTCGCGTTACGCAGACGCGTGAGCATGTCTGCGATGGGGTCGGTCATGGTCATGATGGCCTCAGGCCTCTCTCGCCGTGGTTTCTCCGCGCCAGGTCCCCCCACCGCACTCGCGAGGAGTGCGGGCAGGGGCACAGACGCAGGGGACCTGCGGCGTTAGTAAGACTGGGTGCGAGCCCTCATAGGAGGGTCGCGGACAGCTCTGGCTGCCGCGACAGGGGGCCCGACCCCACTACCTTACGGGATTCCGTACGGGACCCCAAAAACGGGGCACGTGGGGTCGGGCACACCTGCTGATTCGCAGGGAACCTAGAGCCTGGGTTACCAGGAGCTCTTGGTCACGCCCGGCAGCTCGCCGCGGTGCGCCATCTCACGGAGGCAGACACGGCAGAGGCCGAACTTGCGGTACACCGAGTGCGGGCGGCCGCAGCGCTGGCAGCGGGTGTAACCGCGGACAGCGAACTTCGGCTTGCGCTCGGCCTTCGCGATAAGGGACTTCTTCGCCATGGTGTTACGCCTCCTTGAACGGGAAGCCCAGAGCGCGCAGGAGCGCCCGGCCCTCGTCGTCGGTCTGGGCGGTGGTCACGACGGTGATGTCCATACCGCGCTGACGGTCGACCTTGTCCTGGTCGATCTCGTGGAACATGACCTGCTCGGTCAGACCGAAGGTGTAGTTGCCACGGCCGTCGAACTGCTTCGGGGAGAGGCCACGGAAGTCGCGGATACGCGGCAGAGCCAGCGACACCAGACGGTCCAGGAACTCCCACATGCGGTCACCGCGAAGGGTGACGTGGGTGCCGATCGGCTGGCCCTCACGCAGCTTGAACTGCGCGATGGACTTACGAGCCTTCGTCACCGCCGGCTTCTGGCCGGTGATGGCGGTGAGGTCGCGGATCGCGCCCTCGATCAGCTTGGAGTCGCGGGCGGCCTCGCCCACACCCATGTTGACCACGACCTTGACCAGGCCGGGGATCAGCATGACGTTCTCGAACGAGAACTCCTCCAGGAGCTGCCCCTTGATCTCGGAGTTGTAACGCTCCTTGAGGCGGGGGGTCACCTTCTCAACAGTCGTCTCAGACATCAGATGTCCTCACCGGTTCGCTTGGCAACGCGGATCTTGTTGCCCTCGTCATCGAAGCGGTAGCCAACGCGGGTGACGACCTTCTTGCCGTCCTTCTCCACGACCAGCTGGACGTTGGAGACGTGAACCGGGGCCTCGACGGTGATGATGCCACCCTGAGTACCCGGACCCGGCTTGGTGTGCTTCTTGACCCGGTTGACACCCTCGACCAGGACCTTGTTGGTGGCGGGGATGGCCTGAATGACCTTGCCCTGCTTACCGCGGTCCTTGCCGGTGATGACCTGGACCAGGTCACCCTTCTTGATCTTCATGCTGTTTGCCATGGGTTAGAGCACCTCCGGCGCCAGCGAGATGATCTTCATGAACTTCTTGTCACGCAGCTCGCGGCCCACCGGGCCGAAGATGCGGGTGCCACGGGGGTCACCATCGGTGTTCTTGAGAACGACCGCGGCGTTCTCGTCGAAGCGGATGTACGAGCCATCCGGACGACGACGCTCCTTGACGGTCCGAACGATGACGCACTTGACGACGTCACCCTTCTTCACCGAGCCACCGGGGATCGCGTCCTTGACGGTGGCGACGATGACGTCCCCGATACCGGCGTAGCGGCGACCGGAACCACCGAGAACACGGATGCAAAGGATTTCCTTGGCACCAGTGTTGTCGGCGACCCGCAGTCGCGACTCCTGCTGGATCACTGCTTTCTCCTGATCGTCAACGAGAGACGACGGGCCGGCCGCTGCTCACACCAGCGCCCCTGAGGGACCTGGTGCACATACGGCCGTACCACATCGGCTTCGTTACTTGGCCTTCTCGAGGATCTCGACGACGCGCCAGCGCTTCGTCGCGGACAGCGGACGGGTCTCCATCAGGAGAACCCGGTCGCCGATGCCGCAGGCGTTGGCCTCGTCGTGCGCCTTCAGCTTGTTCGTACGGCGGATGACCTTGCCGTACAGAGCGTGCTTGACGCGGTCCTCGACGGCGACGACGACGGTCTTGTCCATCTTGTCGCTGACGACGAGACCCTCACGGGTCTTGCGGAAACCGCGCGTCTCGTTGGTGGTGTTCTCAGTCATCAGGCGCTCTCCACCGTCTCGATGCCCAGCTCGCGCTCGCGCATCAGGGTGTAGATCCGCGCGATGTCCTTACGGACGAGCTTGAGCCGTCCGTGGTTGTCGAGCTGCCCGGTCGCCGCCTGGAAGCGGAGGTTGAACAGCTCCTCCTTGGCCTCGCGGAGCTTCGCAACGAGACCCTCGTTGTCAAGCTCGCGCAGCTCAGCAGCCTTGGTGCCGGCCGACATCAGCTCTCACCTGCCTCGCGCCGGACAATCCGGCACTTCATCGGGAGCTTGTGAGCAGCGCGGGTGAGCGCCTCACGAGCAACCTTCTCATTGGGGTAGGACAGCTCGAACATGATCCGTCCCGGGTGAACGTTGGCAATCCACCACTCGGGGGAACCCTTACCGGAACCCATGCGGGTCTCGGCAGGCTTCTTGGTGAGCGGGCGGTCCGGGTAAATGTTGATCCAGACCTTGCCACCACGCTTGATGTGACGGGTGACGGCGATACGAGCGGACTCGATCTGCCGGTTCGTCACGTAGGCCGGGGTAACGGCCTGGATGCCGTACTCGCCGAACGCGAGCTCGGTGCCACCCTTGGCAGCGCCACGGCGCTTCGGGTGGTGCTGCTTACGGTGCTTGACCCGACGGGGGATCAGCATGACGGTCAGGCCTCCGTTCCGGTGCTCTCGGCAGCCGGCGTCTCCGTCACAGCCGCGGCCGGAGCCTCGGTGTTCTGGGGACGACGGGCGCCACCACGGGCGCCGCCACGCTCGCCACCACGGCCACCGCGCTCGCCGCCACGCGCGGGGCGGGCGTCGGTGCGGGCCGGGCGGTTGCCCGAGCGGGCAGCAGCGTTCTCAGCGCGGACCTCGGCGATGTTCTTGACGTCGCCCTTGTAGATCCAGACCTTGACGCCGATACGACCGAAGGTCGTCTTGGCCTCGAAGAAGCCGTAGTCGACGTTCGCACGAAGGGTGTGCAGCGGCACACGACCCTCGCGGTAGAACTCCGAACGGCTCATCTCGGCGCCGCCGAGACGACCGGAGCACTGGACCTTGATGCCCTTGGCGCCGGACTTCATGGTGCCCTGCATGCTCTTACGCATGGCACGGCGGAACGACACGCGGGAGGACAGCTGCTCCGCGACGCCCTGAGCCACGAGCTGGGCGTCCAGCTCGGGGTTCTTGACCTCGAGGATGTTCAGCTGGACCTGCTTGCCGGTCAGCTTCTCGAGGTCGCCGCGGATGCGGTCGGCCTCGGTGCCACGGCGACCGATGACGATGCCGGGGCGAGCGGTGTGGATGTCCACGCGGACGCGGTCACGGGTGCGCTCGATCTCAACCTTCGAGATGCCGGCCCGCTCCATGCCCTTCGTCATCATGCGACGAATGGCAACGTCTTCCTTGACGTAGTCCGAGTACAGCTTGTCGGCGTACCAGCGGGACTTGAAGTCCGTGCTGATGCCGAGGCGGAACCCGTGCGGGTTAACCTTCTGGCCCATTACCGGGTCCCTTCCTTGCTGCTGACGACCACGGTGATGTGGCTGGTCCGCTTGCGGATCCGGTAGGCACGGCCCTGGGCACGCGGACGGAACCGCTTCAGGGTCGGGCCCTCGTCAACGTACGCCTCGCTGATCACGAGGTCGTCCACGTTGGAGTGGTTGTAGTTGTGCGCGGCGTTGGCAATGGCGCTGTTGAGCACCTTGCCGACCGGCACGGTGGCGGCCTGCGGAGCGAAACGCAGGACGGCCTGTGCCTCCGTGGCGCTCATGCCACGGATGAGGTCCACCACGCGGCGGGCCTTCATGGGCGTGACGCGGATGTACCGCGCCTGGGCCCTGGCTTCCATGGTTGTCCCCTTGCTGGTGTAAGTCATTGAGTCGGTACTTCGCTGGCGACTAGCGACGCTTCGACTTGCGGTCGTCCTTGACGTGCCCGCGGAAGGTGCGCGTCGGCGCGAACTCGCCGAGCTTGTGGCCGACCATCGACTCGGTGACGAACACCGGGACGTGCTTACGGCCATCGTGGACCGCGATCGTGTGACCGAGCATGCTCGGGCTGATCACGGAGCGACGGGACCAGGTCTTGATGACGTTCTGGGTACCCGCCTCGTTCTGCGCGTCCACCTTCTTGAGAAGGTGGCCGTCAATGAAGGGGCCCTTCTTGAGACTGCGCGGCATCTGACCTGCTCCTAGCGCTTCTTGTTGGACTTGCGGCGGCGCACGATGAGAGCGTCCGAAGCCTTGTTGGCCTTACGGGTGCGACCCTCCTTCTTGCCCCACGGCGAGACCGGGTGGCGACCACCGGAGGTCTTACCCTCACCACCACCGTGCGGGTGGTCGATCGGGTTCATGGCCACACCACGCACGGTCGGGCGAACGCCCTTCCAGCGCATACGGCCGGCCTTGCCCCAGTTGATGTTCGACTGCTCGGCGTTGCCGACCTCGCCGACGGTCGCGCGGCAGCGCGCGTCCACCAGACGGATCTCACCGGAGGGCATGCGCAGGTGCGCCATGCGACCCTCACGGGCGAGCAGCTGAATGCCCGAACCGGCGGAGCGGGCCATCTTGGCACCGCCACCGGGACGAAGCTCCACCGCGTGGATGGTGGTACCGACCGGGATGTTGCGCAGCGGCAGGTTGTTGCCGGGCTTGATGTCGGCCGTCGGGCCGTTCTCAATCCGGTCACCCTGGCCGACGCCGCGCGGCGCGATGATGTAGCGCTTCTCGCCGTCCGCGTAGTGCAGCAGCGCGATGCGAGCGGTGCGGTTGGGGTCGTACTCGATGTGCGCGACCTTGGCCGGCACGCCGTCCTTGTCGTGACGACGGAAGTCGATCACGCGGTAGGCGCGCTTGTGTCCGCCACCCTGGTGGCGAGCGGTGATACGACCGGCGTTGTTACGGCCGCCCTTGCTGTGCAGGGGGCGAACCAGCGACTTCTCCGGCGTGGACCGCGTGATCTCTACGAAGTCGGCCACGCTGGAGCCACGACGGCCCGGCGTAGTCGGCTTGTACTTGCGGATGCCCATTTGGCTCTCTCGTCCTCGTCCTTATCGACGATCCGGACCCCGTTAGGAGGTCGGACCGCCGAAGATGTCGATGCGGTTGCCCTCAGCCAGCGTCACGATGGCGCGCTTGGTGTCCTTGCGCTTGCCAAAGCCCGTCTTGGAGCGCTTGCGCTTGCCCTGACGGTTGAGCGTGTTGACGGACTCGACCTTGACCGAGAAGACCGCCTCGACGGCCTGCTTGATCTGGGTCTTGTTGGCACCCGGCGACACGACGAACGTGTACTTGTTCTCGTCGAGGAGCGAGTAGCTCTTCTCGGAGATGACCGGCTTCACCAGGACGTCACGGGGGTCCGTGAACGTCTTGCTCGTGATCTCTGCAGCCATCAGGCGGCGCTCCCTTCGAGCTCGCCCTCAGCAGCCACAGCCTTGGCGGACGCGGCCGGACCGGCCACGAAACGCTCGAAAGCAGCCTGGGTGAAGACCACATCGTCGGAGACGAGCACGTCGTAGGTGTTCAGCTGACCGGCGTCCAGGATGTGCACGTTCGGCAGGTTGCGAGCGGACTTGATGCCCACCTCGTCCGCGCGCTCGACGACCAGGAGGACGTTCTTGCGCTCGGAGATCTTGCCGAACAGGCCCTTGGCGGCCTTGGTCGACGGCGCCTCGGCCGCGATCACGTCAGTGATGACGTGGATGCGGTTGTGGCGGGCCCGGTCGGTGAGCGCGCCACGCAGAGCGGCGACGATCATCTTCTTGGGCGTCCGCTGCGAGTAGTCGCGCGGCTTGGGGCCGTGCACGACGCCACCGCCGACGAACTGCGGAGCGCGGGTCGAGCCCTGACGGGCGCGGCCGGTGCCCTTCTGGCGGTACGGCTTGCGGCCGCCGCCTCGGACCTCGCCACGACGCTTGGTCGAGTGGGTGCCCTGACGGGCCGCAGCGAGCTGCGCCACGACGACCTGGTGCATCAGCGGAACGCTGACCTTGGCGTCGAAGATCTCGGCGGGCAGCTCGAGGCTGCCGGCCTTGTCGCCCGAGGGCGACAGGATGTCAATGGTGCTCATATCCTCACAGCCCCTTTGCCGCGGTGCGGACGAGGACGAGGCCGCCGTTCGGGCCCGGGATTGCGCCCTTGATGAGGAGCAGCCCCTTCTCCGCGTCAACGGCATGGACGGTCAGGTTCTGGGTGGTCACGCGCTCGTGGCCCATCCGGCCGGCCATCTTCATGCCCTTGAACACGCGACCCGGGGTGGCGCAGCCACCGATCGAGCCGGGCGAACGGTGCTTGCGCTGCACGCCGTGACCGGCGCCGAGGCCCTTGAAGTTGTGACGCTTCATGACACCGGCGAAGCCCTTGCCCTTGGAGGTGCCGGTCACATCGACCTTGACACCCGCCTCGAACAGCTCAGCGGTGATCTCCTGGCCGAGGGCGTACTCGGACGCGTCCGCGGTGCGGAGCTCGACCAGGAAACGACGCGGGGTGACACCGGCCTTGGCGAAGTGGCCCGCGAGGGGCTTGTTCACCTTGCGGGGGTCGATCTCGCCGAAGCCGATCTGCACGGCGTCGTAGCCGGCAGCGTCAGCGGTGTGGATCTGGGTAACGACATTGGGCCCGGCCTTGACGACGGTCACCGGAACGATCCGGTTGTTCTCGTCCCAGACCTGGGTCATGCCGAGCTTCTCGCCCAGGATTCCCTTAATCTGCTTTGCCATCTTCGTCGCGCCTCTCAGAGCTTGATCTCGATGTCGACGCCGGCCGGAAGGTCGAGGCGCATCAGCGAGTCAACGGTCTTCGGGGTCGGGTCGAGGATGTCGATCAGACGCTTGTGAGTGCGCATCTCGAAGTGCTCGCGCGAGTCCTTGTACTTGTGCGGCGAGCGGATGACGCAGTACACGTTCTTCTCAGTGGGCAGCGGCACCGGGCCCGCGACCTGCGCACCAGTGCGAATGACGGTCTCGACGATCTTCTTCGCCGAGGAGTCAATCACCTCGTGGTCGTAGGCCTTGAGCCGGATGCGGATCTTCTGTCCCGCCATGGCTACTCAGTAGTCCTTTGTCTCGTCTGCTGCTTCTTCTGCCGGATTCGGCCGGGTGGCTTGGTCCGGTGGCCCCTTTGGGTGGTTACTTCCGACCCCCGCGCTCGGGCGTGTCGCCCTGGCGCTTGCAAAGAACCGGGAAGGTTTCCCTTCTCGGTTTGCGGGATCGGTGAGCCTTGCACCCACCAGGTGCCGGATCGAGGCCCCGCCCACGCTTCCCGGAAGATTCCCGTACGTCCGCCCCGCAGCTGCCGCGGTGTCGACTACACACCACTGCATCCACACAAGACACGTGGACACATGAACGGCCATCACGGGAACGACGAGTACCTGGGACTCGCTTCCAGTCCTCCCGGTGGGAGGCGCGCAGCATCGGCACTCAACCGAGCAACTTGGCTATCCTGCCACAGCACGCTGCACAAATGCCAATCGGGGCGGGCGAGGTCTCCCTCACCCGCCCCGACCGATGCGGGTCAGCCCTTACGGCCGCAGACCGCCCACTGGTCCTCCGTGTTCGCGCACCACAGGTGCGGCTGGTCCGGCACGAAGGTGTACTCGGACAGCTCCATGTTGATCGGGTTGCAGCCCTGCTTGCCCTTGTACGGCGAGTACTTGGGGCACTCGCCGTTGTCCAGCTGCTGGAGGTGGGCACGGTAGGCGTCCAGGCCCATGTCCTCCACCTTGGGGTTGGCCGAGGGCATGTAGCGGTTCGCCGACCACGAGGCGCCCATCGTCCCGAACAGCGCGATCACGCAGATCAGGCCGGTCGCCAGCTGCGCCGACGTCCGCGGGGAGATCAGGGTCACAGCCTTCGCGGGGTTCACCGCCTCGAACGCGCTGCGGAACCGGCCGGCCCCGCGCTCGTACGAGAGCTTCACACCGAGCACGGCCAGGATGATCAGGCAGTACAGGATGATCCAGGTGGTCCGCGGGTACAGCTGCACGGCCTGGTTGTGCGCCATGTGCGAGGCGAACCAGAAGCGCAGCAGCCAGGCGCCGACCAGCACGAACCCGGCGGTCCGCACGACGACGTTGCGCAGGCCCAGCCCGACCCCGAGCCCGACGCCGAGCAGCAGAACCACCACGAAGCCGCTCTGGCCGGCCAGCTCACCGGAGGCCGGCCAGTCGTGGTACGTCAGCGGGCCGGGGCGGTCCGAGGCCCAACTCATCACGTAGGCCGGGTCGATGTAGGTGTTGATGTAGGCGTACCGGTCGACCGTCGTGGCACCGAGCCGGACCAGCTGGTAGAGCAGCGGGGCACCGATCACCGCGGCCGTGACCAGCATGCCGCCGAGGAAGACCAGTGCGCGCTTGACCGCGAGACGGCCGCGTCGCCAGGGGAAGAGCAGCGCGGCCAGCAGGAACGCACCGGGCGCCGCCCACAGGTACCAGCCGGAGTACCAGATGAACATCGCGCCGAACGCGACCCCGAAGCCGACCCCGCGCAGCAGGGCGGAGCGGGTCGACAGCTCGCCGGCCCGGCGCAGCTCGCGGAAGCAGGCGGCCAGCAGCGGGAGCAGCACCAGCATCGCGCCGTGGCTGTACGGCCGGATCGGGTCGAGGAAGGTGATCGAGGTCGGCACCGCGATGGCCATCGCCCAGAACGGGCGCAGCATCATCCGCCAGGAGAGATACGCCATCGGTCCGACCAGTGCACTGAGCAGCAGCTGCAGGTCCTTCAGCGCGTGCCCGACACCGGCGACACCGCCGTGGAAGAGCTCCGCCCAGAGCGCCAGCAGCGCGGGGAAGCCGGGCGGGTACACCCCCGGCAGGCCCTCGCCGCGCATCATGTCGTTGGCCATGCCCATCAGGTTGCCCGGGTCGCCCTCCTGGCCGCCCAGGCCCCACGGCGTGCCGTGCAGGGCGACGGCGATGCCGCCGGCCACCACACCGGTGGCGAGACCCGCGATGGCGGCGCAGGCCAGCCGCTGCACCGTCCGGTAGTTCCGCAGCGTGCCCCGGTAGGCGACGAAGAGCAGGACCGCGAGGACGGGCAGACCGACCACGGCCACGTACTGCTGCACCTTGGCGAGACCGCTGACCTGGCCGATCCGGTTCAGCGGGTTGACGCTGATGTGCATGCTGAGCAGCATGAAGCCGATGCCGGCGGTGATGCTCACCACGCCCTCGGCCAGCGGGAGCACCCAGCGCCGGGAGGTCAGACGCTGGATCCGGGAGATGCCACGGGTGGAGTGCTTCAGGTCCGCCTGCGTGGCCTCGCCCCGACTTCTCTCGGTGGGCGGGCCGCTGACCAGGTCCGTCATCTCAAATCACTTTCGTGAAGCGGCGTGCTGCCGCGGCTGGGGCGGTCCCCCCGGATCTGCTCGGGTGGGGACCGCCCTGGGAGGACCGCGGCGCCGTAGCGGGCTGCGGCCTGGTTCAGCGGCCGACGAGCTGCCGGCCACGGTGGTCGGGGGCGGATGCCGCGATCGCCTTGAGGTGCGGGGGCATCCGGCGGATCATCGCCAGCAGCAGGACCAGCCCGGCCCGCGAGAGGTAGACCATCGCCTTGATCGGGGAGGCGCTCGGTGTGCCGGTCGTCCGCTCGCGCATCGCGACCGGCACCTGGCGCACCACGAAGCCGCAGCGGGCGGCGCCCACCATGCTCTCCACCGTGTCGCCGAGGTACTCGACCGGGTACCAGTTGGCGAAGAACTCGATGAGCGACTTGTTGCAGGCGCGGAAGCCCGAGGTGGTGTCGGTGAGCCTGGTGCGGGTGATCCGGGAGAGCACCACCGAGAGCAGGCCCATCGCCCACTTGCGCGGGCCACGGACCTTGTAGTCGCCCTCGCCGTCGAAGCGGGCGCCGATCACCAGATCGGCTTCCTTCAGCTTGTCCAGCAGGACGGGCACGTAGGACGGGTCGTGCTGGCCGTCCGAGTCGATCTGGATGGCCACGTCGTAGCCGTGCAGGTGCGCGTACCGGTAGCCGAGGCGCATGGCGCCGCCGACGCCGAGGTTGTACGGCAGTTGGGCCACCGTTGAGCCGGAGGCCGCCGCGACCGCGGCGGTGCGGTCGGTCGAGCCGTCGTCGACGACCAGGGTGTCCGCACCGGGCAGGTGGGCCTGGATCTCCTTGAGGATGCTGGGGAGACCGTCCGCCTCGTTCCAGGCGGGGAGGATGATGAGGACCCGTCGTCCGTCGATCATGAGTACACCTTGGGGTCAGTGCCGTCCAGGGCGGAGTCCTGGTGCTTGGTCACGGGGTAGCCGTGGTGCTCAACGAGGTGGGACCTCATCAGGGCCACCTCCTCGGAGAGGGTGCGGGTCTCGGCCTCCAGCCGGCTGGCCTCCCAGCTGAGGTGCAGGCTGACCATCAGCACGAGCACGAAGCCGGCGAACAGGACGAGGCTGACTCCGGAGGCGATCCCGAGCCGACGCGCGGTCGAGTCCAGGATGCCCGGGAAGAAGCCCAGCGGCGCCACGACGACGCCGATGGCGAGCCAGATCGTCGCGTACTTCTCCCGAAGCTGCTGGCGGCGCAGCAGTTCGAGGATGTACACGAGCACCAGGAGTCCGGTGACCGAGGTGATGACGGTGAGTTGCACGACGGGAGGCGCCTTTCAGCGGCAGTGGCGTGGCAATAGTAGGCAGATCATATGGGCGTGTCGCACTCAGGTTCTTCACGCCCGGTGTGCACCGCGACCTCAGGAGCTTCGCAGCGCTCCGGCCGGGCGCTGGTCGACCGCCGCCGACTGCTCCTCGCCGGATACGGCCGGTTGTTCGGACAGCGAGCGGAACAGCGACCACAGCATGGCAGCCGCACTGGCGGCGGCACCAACCAGGTAGCCCACCTCGACCCTGGTGGCGATGTCACCCGGTACGAGCGTCACCACGACCATCAGCACGGTGCCCAGGAGCCAGGAGAACAGCTGGCGCTGGTGGCGGCCCAGCGACAGCAGCGCCTGCCCGAAGACGGTGGCCAGCATGTAGCAGAGGGTGCCGAGGACCAGCCAGAGGAAGTCCAGCGATCCGAGCACCGCCTGGGCCTTGAAGAGGACCTGGATCAACCACGGCCCGAGCAGGACGGTCGGCAGTCCGGCCACCGCGCACATCAGCATCACGATGGCCGCCGTACGCGAGAGCACCTTGCGGAACTCCCGGTGGTCGCCCACGGCCGCGGCACCGGAGAGCGCCGAGACCAGCGAGGCCTGGATGGCCGCGTAGGCGAAGAGCGGGACCCGGGCCAGCACCACCGCGTTGAGCAGAGCCGCGACCAGCGCCGTGGAGGACGGCGAGAGCAGCTTCACGTTGACCACGGCCGCGTTGACCATCAGCTGGGCCAGCAGCGTCGAGCCGGTCAGCAGGACCAGGCCGCGGGTGACCTCGCGCCAGGCCGGGGCGGGCCCGGCGCGCCGGTCCCCCAGCACGGACCGCAGCCCGATCACCGACGCGGCCAGCGGGGCCACCACCAGGATCAGGCTGAAGGCCAGCGCGGAGTGCAGGCCGAAGATCGGCACCATCGCCCCGAAGAGGATCCGCAGGCCGCCATCGACCGCCAACTGGGCGCCGTACGCACGGAAGTTGCCGAGACCCGCGAGCGCGCCGCGGACCACGGAGCTGATCGCCAGGCCGACCAGCGCACCACCGAGGCCCAGGACCAGCCCCCGGTCGCCGCCGAACAGGCGGTCGGCGATCGGCCCGCTCGCCGACAGGATCGCCAGCAGCACGACCGCCAGCACCCCGAGGGTCAGCAGCAGGACCTTGCGCACTGCGGGCAGCGGGCCGTGGCCGGCCGCGTCCCGGGCGGCCACCAGCCGGGTCAGCTCCAGCTCGACCGGCGAGAACAGGCCGTAGCCGACGGACATCACCACGGTCCACAGCACCGAGACCCCGGCGACCTGGTCGGTGTCCAGGCTGTGACCGGCGAGCGCCAGGAAGATGTACGAGGAGGCACCGAGTACCACGGTGCCTCCGACCACCAGCCGCACGCCCGGCGGCAGCGCGCCGAGCAGCTTGGCCGGCAGTCCCAGGGCCGATGACTTGGTCATCGGCCGGTCACGAGGTTCATCCGGCGAGCTCGGCCTTCGTCTTGAGCGACTCCCACCAGGTGCGGTTGTCGCGGTACCAGGCGATGGTGGCCGCGAGGCCGTCCTCGAAGCGGACCTGCGGGGCGTAGCCCAGCTCCTCGCTGATCTTGCTGATGTCGAGGGAGTAGCGCAGGTCGTGGCCCTTGCGGTCGGCGACCGGCTCGACCATGTCCCAGCCCGCGCCGGCCGCCTCCAGCAGCAGGCCGGTCAGCTCCTTGTTGGTGATCTCGGTGCCGCCGCCGATGTTGTAGACGTGGCCGGCCCGGCCCTTGCGCATGGCCAGCTCGATGCCGCGGCAGTGGTCCGAGACGTGCAGCCAGTCGCGGATGTTGCCGCCGGTGCCGTACAGCGGCACCTTCTTGCCGTCCAGCAGGTTGGTGGTGAAGAGCGGGATGACCTTCTCCGGGAACTGGTAGTGCCCGTAGTTGTTGGAGCAGCGGGTCACCACGATGTCCATGCCGTGGGTGCGGTGGTAGGCCAGGGCCAGCAGGTCCGAGCCGGCCTTCGAGGCCGAGTAGGGCGAGTTCGGCGCGAGCGGCCACTCCTCGGTCCAGGACCCCTCCGAGATCGACCCGTAGACCTCGTCGGTCGAGACGTGGACGAAACGGCCGACCCCGTGCTTGCGGGCCGCGTCGAGGAGCACCTGGGTGCCGACCACGTTCGTCAGGACGAACGGGCCCGCGCCCTCGATCGACCGGTCGACGTGCGACTCGGCCGCGAAGTGCACGACCACGTCGTGACCGGGCATCACCTGGTCGACGGCGTCGACGTCGCAGATGTCGCCCCGGACGAAGGAGTACCCGGGGTGATCCGCGACGGGGGCGAGGTTGGCCTCGACGCCCGAGTAGGTCAGCTTGTCGAGGACGGTGATCTGGGCCGAGGCGTCTGCTCCGAGCAGCTGGCGGACGAACTCTGAACCGATGAAGCCGGCACCGCCGGTCACAAGGATGCGCATAGTGGGGGCAGTCTACCCGCGCCCCGTCAAGCACCCACCCCGGGCCAGCGGTCGGACACTCACCTCACATAAGCTGCCGACATGCGTGGAATTCTCCTGGCAGGCGGCACCGGCTCACGACTGTGGCCGCTGACCCGAGCCGTCTCGAAGCAGCTCCTTCCGGTGTTCGACAAGCCGATGATCTACTACCCGCTCTCCACCCTGGTGATGGCGGGCATCAGCGAAATTCTGATCATCACGACTCCGCAGGACCAGGAGCAGTTCCAGCGCCTGCTGGGCGACGGCTCCCAGTTCGGCCTGCGCCTGGAGTACGCGGTCCAGGAACGGCCCGAGGGCATCGCTCAGGCCTTCGTCCTCGGGGCCGACTTCATCGGCGACGAGTCGGTCGCGCTGATCCTCGGCGACAACATCTTCCACGGCAGCGGCCTCGGCACCAGGCTGGCCCAGCACACCGCCCCCGTCGGCGGTCGGGTCTTCGCGTACCCGGTGGCGGACCCGTCCGCGTACGGCGTGGTGGAGTTCGACGAACAGGGCCAGGTGCTCTCCCTGGAGGAGAAGCCCGTCCAGCCGAAGTCGCGCTACGCGGTGCCCGGCCTCTACTTCTACGACAACCAGGTCGTCGACATCGCCCGGAAGCTGGAGCCCAGCGCCCGCGGCGAGCTGGAGATCACCGCGGTGAACGAGGCCTACCTCCAGGCCGGCGAGCTGCACGTGACGATCCTCGACCGCGGTACGGCCTGGCTGGACACCGGCACCTTCGTCTCGATGGTGCAGGCCTCCGAGTTCGTCCGGGTGATCGAGGAGCGCCAGGGCTTCAAGATCGGCTGCATCGAGGAGACCGCTTGGCGCGCCGGGCTGATCGACTCGGCGCAGCTGCGCGAGCTCGCCGAGCCGCTGCGCAAGAGCGGCTACGGCGACTACCTGATCGCCCTGCTCGACGAGGAGAGCGCCCGATGAAGTTCCGCGAACTGTCCATCGGCGGCGCCTACGAGGTCACCCCGCAGCTGCACGGCGACCCGCGCGGCCTGTTCATGGAGTGGTACCGCTTCGACCGCCTCGCCGAGGTCGTCGGGCACCCCCTCCGGCTGGCCCAGGGCAACCTGTCCGTCTCGGCCCGTGGCGTGGTGCGCGGCGTCCACTTCGCCGACGTGCCGCCCGGCCAGGCCAAGTACGTCAGCTGCGTCCGCGGCGCGGTGCTGGACATCATCGTGGACCTGCGGGTCGGCTCCCCCACCTTCGGGCAGTGGGAGGGCGTGCGGCTCGACGAGGTCGACCGCCGCTCGGTCTACATCCCCGAGGGGCTGGGCCACGGCTTCTGCGCCCTGAGCGACGACGCCACGCTCTCCTACGTCTGCTCGGAGACGTACAACCCCACCGGTGAGCACTCCGTGCACCCGCTCGACCCCGACCTCGGCATCGAGTGGCCGGCCGACAGCCCGCAGCTGTCCGCCCGGGACGCCGCCGCCCCGTCGCTCGCCGAGGCGCTCGCGTCCGGGCTGCTGCCGGACTACCAGGCCTGCCAGGCCTTCACCGAGAGCCTGCGCGGCGCCTGACCGACCGGCCGTACGACACCGCACCTCGCGCCGGGCCCGCCCGGCGCGAGGTGTCGTGCTTCCGGCCCCCGGCCCGGGCCGGGGGCCGGAGGCGAGCAAGTAGGATTGCCCCGCCGCAGGCTGACCCTGCGCGGCAGCCGGGCCGGCAAGCATGCCCCCGCCACGACCTCGACCAGCGGATGTGCCCCACCATGACCACTCTGGATGTGCTCCTCCCGTACTACGGGGACGTCGCGCTGATGCAGGCCGCTGTCCACAGCGTGCTCGCGCAGACCGACCCGGACTGGCGGCTGACCGTCGTGGACGACGGCAAGGAGCCCGGCGTCCCCGAGTGGTTCGCGGAGCTCGACGACCCCCGGGTCAGCTACCAGCGCAACGAGCAGAACCTCGGGGTGACCGGCAACTACCGCAAGTGCCTCGGTCTCGCCGAGCACGAGTACCTGGTCTTCATGGGCACCGACGACATCATGCTGCCCAACTACGTCGCGACCATCCGGGCCGCCCTGGCCGAGCACCCCGGCGTGGCGATGGTCCAGCCCGGCGTCGAGGTCATCGACAGTGCGGGCAAGCCCGTCAGCACCCTGGCGGACGAGGCCAAGCGCCGCCTCTACGCCCCCAGGGAGCAGGGCCGGACGCTGATGGGCGGCGAGGACCTCGCGGTCAGCCTGCTGCGCGGCAACTGGCTGTACTTCCCGTCGATCTGCTGGCGCACCGAGACCATCAGGAAGACCGGTTTCCGGGACAACCTGGAGATCATCCAGGACCTCGCCCTGGTCATCGACCTGCTGCAGGCGGGCGAGCAGATGGTCGTCGACGACACCCGCTGCTTCCAGTACCGCCGTCACACCGTCAGCATCTCCTCGAAGTCGGCGTACAGCGGCACCCGGTTCACCGAGGCCAGGCGGTACTTCCTGGACGCCGCCGACCGGCTCGACGCGCACGGGTGGACCCGCGCCGCCAAGGCCGCCCGGCTGCACCTCTCCGCCCGCATCCACGCCCTCACCCTGGTGCCTGGAGCCCTGCGCGCCGGTCAGTGGGACGGCGCCAAGACGCTGCTGCGCAACGTCACCTCGACCGCCAACCGGGCCCGCTGACCCCCTCTCCCGCTAGGAGCACCTCCGCTATGTCCGCACCGCATGTGGCTCCGGCCCGCGTAGCCGTCCTCGGTGGCTCCGGTTTCATCGGCCGGGTGCTCGGCGACCGGTTCACCGAGCTCGGCCACGACGTCCTGTCCATCGCGCGCAAGGCGCCCGACGTCCCCGCGCCCGGCCGCTTCGTCGCGTTCGACCTCACCTCGGCCGCCCCGGCCGAGCTCACCGAGCTGCTCGACCGTGAGCAGGTCGGACTCGTCGTCAACGCGGCCGGCGGGATGTGGGGCCTGACGGACGATCAGATGCAGGTGGCCAACGTCGTCCTGGTCGACCGGCTGATCGAGGCGATCGGCGCGATGGCCGCCCCGGCCCGGCTGGTCCACCTCGGCACGGTGCACGAGTACGGCTTCGCGCCGATCGGGACCGACCAGCACGAGGACAGCGCGGCGGCGCCCTCCATGGAGTACGGCAAGCTCAAGCTCGCCGCGACCGAGGCCGTGACCCGGGCGGTGCGCGAGCACGGCCTGGACGCCGTCACCCTGCGGCTCGGCAACGTGGTCGGCGCCGGCCAGCCCGGGCACAGCCTGCTCGGCGTGATGGCCGCCAAGCTGGACGAGGCCCGGCTGGCCGGGCGGACCGCCCAGCTCTCGCTGGCCCCGCTCACCGCGCTGCGCGACTTCGTCGACCTGACCGACAGCATCGACGCGATCGTCGCTGCGGCCGCCACCCCGGGCACCCAGCCGGTGCTCAACATCGGTACCGGCTCCGCGACTTCGGCGCGCGAGTGGGTCGAGCTGCTGGTCGAGGTCAGCGGCGTGCCCACCGAGATCACCGAAGTCCCCGGCCCGGACGGTGCCGGACCGGAGACCGAGTGGCAGCAGCTCGACATCACCGCCGCGGGCGAGCAGCTCGGCTGGGCCCCCCGGCGCAGCATGCGGGAGTCCCTCGAGTCGCTCTGGCAGGCCCAGGTCCGGTCGGCGCCCGTCGGATAGCGCTCATCAAGTGGAACGGGCCGTGGGCCGGGGCATCA
>NZ_LMCT01000012.1:218678-337849 GCF_001424875.1 Kitasatospora sp. Root107
ATCAGCCCCGGCCCACGGCCCGTTCCGCTACTCCCGCGCGGTCAGCCCTGGACCGGCGTGTGCAGCACGGTGACGGTCTTGTTCTTGAGCGAGCCCAGATCCCTGCGGAGGCTGTCGGCCGTCGTCGCGTCCGCGACCAGCAGGGTCACCTTGCCGGCCGGCATCAGCTCGATCGCATGCTTGAGCGACGTGACCGAGTTGTCGTACTGCGCCTTCGCGACCGGGCTGCCACCGATGTAGACGTTGAGCAGGTCGCTGTACTTCGCGGCCAGGCCGCCCCGACGGGCCAGCGTGGTGGCGAAGAAGCTGAGCTTCCAGTTCACGTAGCCATCGTTGGTGTAGAGGGTGACCACGGCCGAGCCTTCCTCGACCCGCGCCATGTCGCGGGTGACCAGGATCCTGGCGACGGTACTGTCCCCGCCCTTCTCCTTGCTCCACTGGGCCAGCTCACTGCTCTGCCAGACCGTGGGAGCGGCCTGCACCGACGGGACTCCCCACTGGATCCCGGCGAACAGGCTCAGTCCGGCCGCGAACGCCACCACCGAGGCGACGCCCTCGATCCACCAGCCCTTGCGGAAGGTCTTGGCCGACGGACCGAACGGACGCAGCATCGTCCCCACCGTGCCGAGCCCGACCAGGCAGAGGACGAAACCGCCGGTGGCGAGCTTCTCGAAGTAGTACGGCAGGCTCCCTATGGTGTGCATCTGCCAGGCGCCGAACACCCCGAGCACCAGGGCCCCACCCGCGACGGTGCCGAGCATCATCATCCCGACGCCGGTGCGCCGCCGGCCGGCCAGCAGTGCGACCAGCACGATCAGCAGCGCGAGGCCGAGCAGCAGCGACCGGTCGAACGGCAGCACCATCCCCCGGGCCTGAGCCTGGGCCTCGACGTCGAACGTACCCATCACCGACATCAGGCTCGGGAGCACGGCCACCGCGCCACCCACCGCCTGGATCGCGTACAGCAGCCAGCAGTGGCGGGCCTGGCGCTTGCGGTACACGAAGGCCGCGACCACCAGCGCGATGCCCACGAACACCGCGAGGATGTTGTAGGTGTACGCCACCGTGATCAAGGCGGCCACCGACACCGCCGCGTACGTGCCCCAGCCCATCGCGGGGCGGACGATCAGCGGGATGGCCACCGCCAGGAAGATCAGGCCCGAGATCTGCGAGTCGAAGCCGACCTTGACCATGCCCCCCAGCGGGCTCGCCACCGCCAGCCCGGCCACCAGGGTGCACACCGCCGCCGTCCGCCAACCGGTCAGCCGCGGTCCGGCGATCCACCGGGCGCCCCAGACGATCAGGGCGCAGAGGATCGCGAACGACGCCAGCACATAGAGGTAGTAGCGGTTGTACGCGGCCGTCGGGTCACCGGTCGCGGTGTTCGACCGCACGAAGATGTCGAACCAGGTCAGCAGGAAATGCGAGCCCTGCGGATAGACCGCCTCGGTCGGCGTGGGCACCAGGACCTTGGCGGATTCCTGGTGGAAAAAGAGAAATCCACCGAATTGGTGGATCGCGTCAAAAATGGAGAAATGGACGATTCGGTCCTCGATGGACAGGACGAAAGGAAGACGCCCCGTCGACGAACGCCCGATCAGCGGGTGGTGGATGTAATGCCAGACGAGCGCACCGGTACCGATGATCACCAGGTCGGAGGTGCGGAAACGCCAGGGCAGCCGGGGTGCCCGGCGACCGACCCAGGCCGCGATGCTGACCGTCGAGAGGATCACACCGGAGGTCGGGACTGGCTGCATCCCCCAGGGCCACAGCGACAGCACGAGACCGAGTGCCAGGAGTGAACCGCAGAGCACGAAGGTGGCGATGACCAGCCGGTCGAGCAGGCCTCCGCCGACCCTCAGCAGACTCGCAACCGCGAGCACGAAGACCGGGATCAGGACGATGTCCAGATTCAGCGCGTCGAGCACGACGGGGAGGACCCAGGAGGCGGTCAGCGCGCCGGCCAGCAGCCCCAACCGCCGACCGCGCGGGCCCGGGGCGGGGCTCGGCTGCGGGACGCCCGGGCGCTCCGTCGACTCCGATAGCTGGCTTGCCATGTCCCCACCGTCTCCTTGAATACCCATACGCGAAATAAGTATCGTTCACATCACGGTCGGGTCTGATTTGTGCAACCGCCGCGCCGCCTGTCGGAAAGCCCGATCTGCGGATTCCCGGAAGCCACCGGTCATGGTACTTGAGCGCCCGGCAGCTCCTACCGGAACTCCCTGGTTATCAGCACGGCCTACCACTGAAAAGGCTTAGTCGGACTTGAAAACCCAGACCTTCATCAGCAGGAACCGCACGAGCGTCGCCAAGCCGTTGGCCACGATCAGGCCCCCGACCTCGACCGCCCGCGAGGCGTCCGGCGCAGCCAGCTCGAGCAGGGCCAGCGCACCGCTGCTGAGGGCGAGGCCGACCACGAAGGCCACCCCGCCCTGGAGCTGGTGCCGGAGCGCGCCCTCGGAGCCGGTGATACCGAACGTGAAGCGGCGGTTGGCCGCGGTGTTGGCGACCGCGCTGACCAGCAGTGCGATCAGATTGCCCAGCTGCGCGTCGACGACCTGACGGGCCGCCACGTAGAGGAGCAGATAGAAGAGGGTGCTCAGGATCCCGATGACCAGAAAAGCCGGGAGCTGCCGCTTCATCGTGCCGGACGACCCGGCGTCCGGACCGGCCTGCGGCGCAGCGGCCGAGTCGTCGAGAGGGAGCATGGGAGAAGCCACCGATTCGCTTGGGATATGGACTGGTGCCATCAGGAGATCTCGTAGACGGCCACCCGGCCGTTGTCGTACACCGGCCGAGCCAGCGACTTCAGCAGCGCGGACTCGGCGTGGACCTTGCGGTCCACCACCACGTACCGGACGTGGTGCTCGACCCGCAAGGTGTGGAGCAGCCCGGCCGTCGGGGCGTAGACGGCGTCCTCGTTGAGCTTGAGCAGCGGAAGGTCCCAGAAGGCCGTCGACTGCTCCGACATCAGCCGGGGCGAGTAGGCCCAGCCCTCGACCAGCACCGATCGCTCGGAGTAGCCGCTGAGCCAGAAGGACTGCGCGTTGTTGGTGCAGACCCAGCCGGGGTCGGCGTAGTCGTCGAACGACTGGCAGTGGCTGTTGGTCGCCAGGACGTCCGAAGGATCGCTGTGGGCGCGGACCCAGCGGGCGGCCTGGACCTGCTCCGCCGGGAGCAGCGCCGTCCCGATCCATGCACTCTGCGAGGTCTGGAGGACGTCCAGTACGAGCGCGGGGGCGCTCGCCATCAGGGCTGCGGTGAGCAGCACGACGCCGCCGCGCCTGCGCAGGCCCGGCAGCAGCCACCCCGCGCCCCGCCACAGGAGGCCCAGCACGGCGGCGATGGCGGCCAGCGCCGCCGCGGCGCCGAGCGCCGGCAGCAACGCCGTGTACGACTTGGTGCCCGTGCTGTCGTCGAACAGCTTCAGCACGAACGTCGCCCAGTCACCGGCATACCGGTAGATGCCCACCGTCAGCAGGGCCGTGAAGGCGAGGCTGCCCACCCCGAGCAGGACCTTCGCGCGGACGGACAGCTCCGCCCGCTCGAAGACCTCGCAGTATCCCCAGGCGGACAGCAGCACGCCGAACGGGATCCCGGCCAGGGTGAAGTAGCTGGCGTTGAAGCCGTTCACCACGAGGTAGACGGCCGGGCCCGCGATCGCGCCGCCGAGCAGGAACCACTGGACCGGGTCGAGCCTCAGCCGCCGACGCCAGATCAGCGGGATCGCGCCGACCATGCGCAGCTGGTGGTTGAGCAGGAACGCCGCCAGCGTCATGGCGACCACCGCGGCCTGGCCGGTCGTGGTGCGGGTGTGCAGCGGGTCGGCCCAGTACCGGCTGATGTTGCCGGCCGGCACGACCTGCAGACCGTAGCTCTCGAACTTGAACAGGACGGCGGTGGCGAAGAGCTGCGCCGCCCCGACGATCGCGCCCAGACCCACGATGGCCCAGGGGATCCGCCGCGTGCCGATGAGCACCATCAGCCCGGCGAAGGCGAGCGCGGCCAGGGTGACCGGGAGGGAGCTGGCCTTGGCCGCGCTGGAGGCCACCGCGAACATCGCGGTGAGGACGAAGGCCCCGCGCCCCAGCCCCGGGACCTGCCCACCGGTGCCGCCGGGCGGCGTGTCACCTGCGGCACCGCTGTCGACGCCGTCCGCCTGCCGACCGCGCAGAACGTCGCCGATGACGCCGATGAGGGCGATCAGCAGCGGCAGGCTGTAGGTCAGTGAGAGGCTCGCCCAGGCCATCAGGGGGACGGCGGTCGCGCCGAACGTCCAGTTCGGGACGTTGTTGGGGTAGATCGCGTTGAAGTCGCCGATCAGGAAGACCAGCACGGCAGCCACCGGGCCGGCCCAGGCGCGGCCGGTGAGCCGCCGGGCCACCACCGCGGTGATCACCATGGTGAGCGCCACCAGCGCGGGGACCATCAGCCGCATCTGCACGACGGCCAGGTCGATGTGCCCGACCATGTCGGTCATCGCCATGTGGACGAAGGTGAACCAGTGGTAGTGCAGCGGTTCACCGGCCGCCTGCGGGAAGGTCAGCGGAAAGTTGTGCTTGGCGTTGCCCGCCAGCGAGAGCAGGTAGGGCAGGTCGACGTACTGCTTGGCGTATCCCTCGACCGGCAGCACCTCGTACTTCCGCAGGAACACCGCGTACAGGTAGGTGCTGCCGAGGCCGACCGTTGCGGCGACCGACCACGACCACCCGAGCGAGGTGGCCAGGTAGCCGCGCGGCCGCCAGTGCCGGCGAAGCCGCGGCACCGCCGCGAAGGGGACGACCACCAGCAGCGGCCAGGCCATCACCGCCGACTGGACGCCCGCCGCCATGAAGACCGCCCAGGCCGCCAGCTCAAGGACGAGACCGGTGACCGCGCCGAACGCGAGGTCCTCGACCAGGGTGTGCGGCCGCCGGCGCAGAGCCCGGAAGACGAGCGTGCCCGGCAGCAGCACGCCCCAGGCGACATACCCGGTGTAGCGCGCGATGTCACCGGCCGAGGTGTCGGCGGCCAGCAGCAGCCCGGCGAGCAGGAGATAGGCGCTGACGGCCGGCAGGAACCTCCACAGCGCGGCACCGACCGGTCTCGCACCCCGGCCCGCGGTCTTCGACCGCCCTCCTGGCGCGGTCAACGCGCCGGAGACGGGTGCGGTGCTGTCGGTGGTGTCCATCGGTACGTGATCTCCTGCGAGCTCTGCGGTCAGCCGCGTGGTTGTGCCGGGTCCTGCTGAATCGTCCCGTGGCAGTGGCCGCACTGCCACGGGACCGCCTGCCTCACCCTGCGGCGTGCGCCGCCTGAGCGAGGCCGACCCGGGGGGCCTCCTCCGCCGAGTCGTAGCCGACGAAGTAGGCCGGGCGGGCCTGGGCAGCCTCGTAGATCCGGCCGACGTACTCGCCGAGCAGGCCCATGCAGATGAGCTGGACCCCCCCGATGAACAGCATGGCGATGAAGAGCGAGGACCAGCCGGGCACGGTGGCACCGGCCAGGTACCTGACCGTGGTGTAGACGGCGAGGCCGAAGCAGACCAGGAAGCTCATCGCGCCGAGCCAGGTGGCCAGCCGCAGCGGGCTGGCGGAGAAGTTGGTGATGCTGTCGAGAGCCAATCGGATCATCTTGGACAGCGGGTACTTGGTGCTGCCCGCCACCCGCTCCTCGCGGTCGTAGACGACCTCCCCGCTGCTGAAGCCCAGCCACGGAACGAGCAGGCGGTAGACCGGCTGGTGTTCGGGCAGCGACTTGAGCGCGTTCACGGCGGCCCGGCTGAGCAGGCGGAAGTCACCGGCGTGCGCGGGCATCTTCTTGCCGACGAGCTTGCGCATGAGCCAGTAGTAGCCACCTGCGGTGCGGCGCTTGAAGAAGGTGTCGGTGTTGCGGTCACCACGCACGCCGTAGACGATGTCGAGGTTCTGCTCGCGGGCGAGTGCGAGCATCTCCGTGATCTTCTCCGGCGGGTCCTGGAGGTCAGCGTCGATGCTGACGACGTAGTCTCCGAAGGCCCGGTGGATCCCGGCGGTGAGCGCGGCCTGGTGGCCGGAGTTGCGAGCGAACCGGACGATACGCAGCTGTGGCCAGTCCTGGCGGATCTTGTGCATGATCTGCGGCGTCGCGTCGGTGCTGCCGTCGTCGATGCCGACGACCTCGTAGGTCACGTCGAGCGCGTCCAGGATCGGACGCAGCCGCTCGACGGTCAGCGGCAGCGCCTCCTGCTCGTTGTAGATCGGGATCACTACCGACAACAGAGGAGCGGGCGCCGTGGTGCCGCCGGCCGGTGCTGCTGCGTTGTACATCGCTGTTCGCCTGTCCTTATGTCTCTGAGAGCGTTCGGCCGAGGTCGGTGGGTTCGCCGGATCCGCCGGCCGACCGACTACGGATGCGGGGGAGCTGCGTGGTCGGGCCGGGGCCACGGAGTCTGGCAGCCGGGCGGTTACCGCCCCACGCGGTTCGTCGTCCCACGAGCGGTCACCGGGGCGATCAGGATCACTTCTTGTCGGGAGCGGGTTCGTCGGACACCCGGCGAAGGGTGGCCATCGAGCGGTCCATCCCCTTCTTCAGCCACTTCGAGACCGGGCGTTCGACCAGCCGGTGGATCAGCCACGCGGTCAGCAGCGCCGTGGCGAGCGCCACCAGCAGGGCGGACTTGACTCCCAACCCGCGGGTGAGCGAGAAGTGGATCATGGTCCAGCCGGCCTCCTGGTGGATCAGGTAGAGCGGGTAGGTCAGCGCACCGGCGACCGTCAGCCACTTCCACTGCACCCAGTTGAACAGACCCAGCGCCGCGCCGAGGACCAGAGCGAAGGCGAGGGTGACCCCGAGGGCCATCACCTTCCACGACAGGGGGTGGTTCAGGACCCCGACGTAGATCGTCTGGATGGAGGTCAGCCGGGTGAGCGCCAGGATCCAGGAGAAGCCGACGATCCCCCAGAGCAGCAGGTTCTGGCCGAAGCGGTACATCAGGAACATGCCGATGCCCGCAATGAAGAACGGCGACTCGTTCGGCATCGCGAAGGTGGTCAGCAGCGGGATCTGGGCCTGCGGGGCGAGCACCGCGAATATCGTCCAGATGCCGCAGAAGGCGACCACCTTGCGGTAGGTCAGACCGGCCGCGACCACGATGGCGAAGAGCAGGTAGAACCGCATCTCGACCCAGAGCGTCCAGTAGACGCCGTCGACGTGCCGCATGCCGAGCGGCTGCTGAAGCATCGTCAGGTTGCCGAGGACGGTCTTGGTGTCGAGGCCCTCGTCGGCCCCCCAGCGGGCGTACTGGGTGAAGGTGAGCACCACGAAGGCGGTCAGCCCGACGGCCGCCCAGTAGGCCGGGTACAGGCGTACGACCCGGGAGGTGAAGAACTCACCGGCTCGCTTGCCCCAGCAGCTCATGCAGATCACGAAGCCGCTGATGACGAAGAACAGCTCGACGCCGAGCCAGCCGTAGGCGGCCACCCGGTTCAGCGCCGGAAGTACCTCTTTCGGGGTGACGCCCTGCCATACACCGGCGATTCCGACATACGCCGTCCAGTGGAAGGAGAGCACGCTCAGCGCCGCGAAGAGCCGCATGCCGTCGAGCGCGTACAGCCGGGGCCGCTGGGGACGAGCGGAAGGATCCTGCGAGCGGGCCGCCGAGCGGCGCCGAAGGCGCGATGGCTTCGTCAGGATCGGAGCAGAAGTCATTCGAGAGAGCTTTCGGCGAGTTGGGCTCAGAAGCCTCGATCAACCCTCGCACCTGGCGAAGGCTGTGGGGCGCTCAGTCTAGCGGCCTGTCTCCGACGGCTGCCGAACCGGTTGGCCCCAAGGAGGGACGAACGGCCGAGGGGCTCCGCACCACGTCCTTGCGGACGGGTGCGGAGCCCCTCGGCTTGCCTGTGGTGCAGGCAGGTCAGGCCCTCGAATTACTTGAGGATCTTGGTGACCTGGCCGGCGCCGACGGTGCGGCCACCCTCACGGATGGCGAACTTCAGGCCCTCCTCCATGGCGATCGGCTGGATCAGCACGACCGTCATGGCGGTGTTGTCGCCCGGCATGACCATCTCGGTGCCCTCGGGGAGGGTCACGACGCCGGTCACGTCCGTGGTACGGAAGTAGAACTGCGGGCGGTAGTTGTTGAAGAAGGGGGTGTGACGGCCACCCTCGTCCTTCGACAGGATGTAGGCCTGGGCCTCGAAGTCGGTGTGCGGCGTGACCGAACCCGGCTTGATGATGACCTGGCCGCGCTCGACGTCCTCGCGCTTGATGCCACGGAGGAGCAGACCGACGTTCTCGCCCGCCTGGCCCTCGTCGAGCAGCTTGCGGAACATCTCGATGCCGGTGACCGTGGTGGTGGTCTTGGTCTCCTTGATGCCGATGATGTCGACAGTCTCGTTGACCTTGAGCACGCCACGCTCGATACGACCGGTGACGACGGTGCCACGACCGGTGATCGTGAAGACGTCCTCGATCGGCATCAGGAACGGCTTCTCGACGTCACGCGCCGGGGTGGGGATGCTCTCGTCGACAGCCTTCATGAGGCCGAGGAGCTTCTCGCCCCACTCCTTGTCGCCCTCGAGCGCCTTGAGCGCCGAGACGCGGACGACCGGCAGGTTGTCGCCGTCGAAGTCGTACTCGGAGAGCAGCTCACGAACCTCGAGCTCGACGAGCTCCAGGATCTCCTCGTCCTCCACCATGTCGGACTTGTTCAGCGCGACAACGATGTACGGAACGCCGACCTGGCGGGCCAGGAGCACGTGCTCCTTGGTCTGCGGCATCGGGCCGTCGGTGGCGGCGACCACGAGGATGGCGCCGTCCATCTGCGCGGCACCGGTGATCATGTTCTTGATGTAGTCCGCGTGACCCGGGCAGTCGACGTGGGCGTAGTGACGGTCCTCCGTCTGGTACTCGACGTGCGCGATCGAGATGGTGATACCGCGCTGCCGCTCCTCCGGCGCCTTGTCGATCTGGTCGAACGGCGTGAAGGGGTTGATCTCCGGGTACGCGTCGTGCAGCACCTTGGTGATGGCCGCGGTAAGGGTCGTCTTACCGTGGTCAATGTGACCAATGGTGCCGATGTTGACGTGGGGCTTCGTCCGCTCGAACTTCGCCTTCGCCACTGCAGTCCTCCTGAGGACAGTTCTGTACGCCGTGCTGACGTCAGTTGGTCTTTGATCGGGTTTGGCACGGAGCGTGCCGTCCCGCGGGTGGGGGCGGAGGAGCCTGGGGGATCCGGGAGGATCCCCCAGGTTCGCCTCCTAATAGCCTAAGGGTTTACGAACATCCCGATTGCGGGACGTCACTCACCCTTGGCCTTGGCGATGATGTCGTCCGCCACGTTCCGCGGAACCTCGGCGTACGAGTCGAACTGCATCGAGTAGCTTGCGCGACCAGAGGTCTTGCTGCGCAGGTCACCGACGTAGCCGAACATCTCGGAGAGCGGCACCAGCGCCGTGACGACGCGAGCACCGTGACGCTCGTCCATGGACCGGATCTGGCCACGGCGAGAGTTGATGTCACCGATCACGTCGCCCATGTAGTCCTCGGGCGTGGTGACCTCGACGGCCATCATCGGCTCGAGCAGGGCCGGACCGGCCCGGCGAGCACCCTCCTTGAACGCCATCGAACCGGCGATCTTGAAGGCGAGCTCGGACGAGTCGACGTCGTGCGAGGCACCGTCGAGCAGGGTGACGCGAACGCCCTGGAGCGGGTATCCGGCGAGGACACCGAACTCCATGGCCTCCTGGCAGCCGGCGTCGACCGACGGGATGTACTCGCGCGGAACGCGGCCACCAGTGACCTTGTTCACGAACTCGTAGCCCTCGCCGGACTCGATCGGCTCGATCGCGATCTGGATCTTCGCGAACTGACCGGAGCCACCGGTCTGCTTCTTGTGCGTGTAGTCGATACGCTCGACGGCCTTGCGGATCGTCTCGCGGTACGCGACCTGCGGCTTGCCGACGTTGGCCTCGACCTTGAACTCACGCTTCATACGGTCGACCAGCACCTCGAGGTGCAGCTCGCCCATACCCGCGATGATGGTCTGGCCGGTCTCTTCGTCGGTGTTGACCTGGAAGGACGGGTCCTCCTCGGCCAGCCGCTGGATCGCGGTGCCCAGACGCTCCTGGTCACCCTTCGACTTCGGCTCGATCGCGACGCGAATGACCGGGGCCGGGAAGTCCATGGACTCCAGGATGACCGGGTGCTTCTCGTCGGACAGGGTCTCGCCGGTGGTGGTCTGCTTGAGACCCATGACGGCGACGATGTCGCCGGCGCCCACCGAGTCGATCTCCTCACGCTTGTTCGCGTGCATCCGGTAGATCTTGCCGATCCGCTCCTTGCGGCCCTTCACCGCGTTGAGGACGGCGGTGCCGGCCTCAAGGCGCCCGGAGTAGACCCGGACGAAGGTGAGCTTGCCGAGGTGCGGGTCGGACATGATCTTGAACGCCAGCGCGGCCAGCGGCTCGTCGTCCGAAGGCTTGCGGGTGATCTTCACCGAGTCGTCGCCCGGCTTGGTGCCCTCGATGCCCTCGATGTCGAGCGGCGACGGCAGGTAGTTGACGACCGCGTCGAGCAGGGGCTGGACGCCCTTGTTCTTGAACGCGGAGCCGCAGAAGATCGGAGTGAAGTCCGAGTTCAGCGTGCCCTTGCGGATCGCGGCGATCAGCAGCTCCTCGGGGATGTCCTCACCCTCGAGGGCGAGCTCCATCACCTCGTCGCTGACGTTGGACACGGTGTCGAGCAGCGCCTCGCGGTACTCGGCAGCCTTGTCCGCCAGGTCGGCCGGGATGTCCACGGTGTCGTACATCTCGCCCTTGGGGGCGTCCGCGGACCAGACCAGGGCCTTCATCTTCACCAGGTCGACGACGCCGGCGAAGTCGCCCTCGGCGCCGATCGGCAGCTGCATGACCAGCGGGGTCGCGCCGAGGCGGTCCACGATGGTCTGCACGCAGAAGTAGAAGTCCGCGCCCGTGCGGTCCAGCTTGTTGATGAAGCAGATGCGCGGGACACCGTAACGGTCGGCCTGACGCCACACCGTCTCGGACTGGGGCTCGACACCGGCGACGCCGTCGAAGACCGTCACGCCACCGTCGAGCACGCGGAGCGAACGCTCCACCTCGACGGTGAAGTCGACGTGACCCGGGGTGTCGATGATGTTGATCGTGTGATCGCTGTCATCGAGCGTCCAGTGACAGGTCGTCGCGGCCGACGTGATGGTGATGCCGCGCTCCTGCTCCTGCTCCATCCAGTCCATGGTGGCAGCGCCATCGTGGACCTCACCGATCTTGTACGAGACACCGGTGTAGAACAGGATCCGCTCGGTGGTGGTGGTCTTACCCGCGTCGATGTGGGCCATGATCCCGATGTTCCGGGTCTTGGCCAGGTCAAGGGAGGTTGCAGCCATGGTGGCTCGTTCTCTCTCTGTCTAGTGACGGGGTTAGGACTACCAGCGGTAGTGCGCGAAGGCCTTGTTGGACTCGGCCATCTTGTGAGTGTCCTCGCGACGCTTCACGGAAGCACCGAGGCCATTGCTGGCGTCGAGGATCTCGTTGAGCAGACGCTCGGTCATGGTCTTCTCGCGACGGGCGCGGGAGTAGCCGACCAGCCAGCGCAGCGCCAGGGTGTTGGCGCGGCCCGGACGGACCTCGACCGGCACCTGGTAGGTGGCGCCACCGACGCGGCGGGACTTCACCTCAAGGGTGGGCTTGACGTTCTCAAGCGCGCGCTTGAGGGCGACCACGGGGTCGGCACCGGTCTTCTCGCGGACACCCTCGAGGGCGCCGTAGACGATCCGCTCGGCGGTGGAGCGCTTGCCGTGGAGCAGGATCTTGTTGACCAGCGAGGTCACAAGCGGCGAGCCGTAAACCGGGTCGATGATGACCGGGCGCTTCGGGGCAGGACCCTTACGAGGCATTCTTACTTCTCCTTCTTGGCGCCGTAGCGGCTACGAGCCTGCTTGCGGTTCTTGACACCCTGGGTGTCGAGCGAGCCGCGGATGATCTTGTAGCGGACACCAGGAAGGTCCTTCACACGGCCACCGCGCACCAGCACGATGGAGTGCTCCTGCAGGTTGTGGCCCTCACCCGGAATGTAGGCGGTGACCTCGATCCCGCTGGTGAGGCGCACACGGGCCACCTTGCGAAGCGCGGAGTTCGGCTTCTTCGGGGTGGTGGTGTACACACGCGTGCAAACACCGCGGCGCTGAGGGGAACCCTTCAGCGCGGGCGTCTTGTTCTTCTCGACCTTGTCCTGCCGGCCCTTTCGGACCAGCTGCTGGATCGTAGGCACCGTTTCTCCGTTTTCTGTGTGCCAAGGCTGCGTAAAACTAACCTGCGGTGACCCCAACACTCCGACCCACGCGGTCGGGTGTGTTGAGCCTCTTTCGAGGGCGGAATCCATGAGCCGATGTGCAGCGGCGGCGCTCACGGAGTGGTGAACACTCCGGTACGGCGGCCGGTCTGCTGGCACGCACAAGGACCCGGGGACACCCCAGGCACAGATCAGAGCGTACCTAGCGCATCGGCGCCGGTCAAAACAAATGCAACGCCGCAGCTCGGCCCCCGAAGAGCGGTTGCATCCGGCATACCTCAGGTGATGCTGCCGAGCAACCCGAGCAGGACCAACAGTGCCCAGCCACCGACCGACAGCCAGCCAAGCACCAGCCCGGCGGTGGCCATCCCGTCGCCCTCCTCGCCGCTGCCGCGCAGCTGGCTCTTGGCGAGGTGGCCGGTCACCACGGCGGGGATGCCGAACATCCCGAAGCTCGGCAGGCAGAGCAGGCCCAGCACCAGCGAGGCGACGGCCAGCGGGTTGTTCCTCGGCCGGGGCGTGTACACCGGCTGCATCATCATCGGCGGCCCGGCCATCGGACCCATCATCGGCAGCGCCACCGGGCCGACCGGCAAGTCCGAGACCAGGTAGGCGAGCTGACCGTACGTCTTGGCCCGCTGCACCCCGTCGAACCGGGCGCTGTACTCGTTCGCCGACAGGCGCCCCTCGGCGTACGCGGCCTTGATCACGTCCACCGCGCGCTCGCGGTCGGTGTGCCCGGCGCGCATGGCGGCCTGACCGGCGCCGTACGGCTGCGGCTGCTGCGGTCCCCATGACTGCATGCTCATCCCGACCCACCTCCTGACGGACTCTCATGGTGCATGACGAACGGCACACCCGCACAGTTGCACGTTCACCCGATCGGAGCAGACAAACCAGTCGTTCGCGGGGTGCCGCTGCCGGTCCCACCTCTGAAAAGCTGACCGCACATCCGTACCAACAGGAGTACCCACATGACACCTGCCGTCAGCATCCACAACCTGTGGAAGCGCTTCGGCGACCACGCCGCGGTCGCAGGACTCACCCTGGACCTGCCCGCCGGCTCCTTCATCGGCCTGGTCGGCCCCAACGGGGCGGGCAAGACCACCACCCTCTCGATGGTCACCGGCCTGCTCAGGCCGGACCAGGGCACCGTGCTGGTGCACGGCGCCGACGTCTGGACCGACCCGGTCGGGGTCAAGGCGCGGATCGGCATCCTGCCCGAGGGCCTGCGGATGTTCGAGCGGCTGAGCGGGCGTGAACTGCTCCAGTACAACGGTCGGCTGCGCGGTCTGCCCGGTGCCGAGGTGGACCGCCGGGCCGAGGAGCTGCTGACCGTCCTCGACCTGTCCGCTGCCGCGGACAAGCTGGTCGCCGACTACTCCACCGGGATGCGGAAGAAGATCGGTCTGGCCGCCGCGCTGCTGCACAACCCGGACGTGCTGTTCCTGGACGAGCCGTTCGAGGGCGTCGACCCGGTCTCCGCGCAGACCATCCGGGGTGTGCTCAAGCGGTACGCCGCCAGCGGCTCCACCGTGGTCTTCTCCAGCCATGTGATGGAGCTGGTCGAGCAGCTCTGCGACTGGGTCGCGGTGATAAACGCGGGCCAGGTGATCGCCCAGGGCCCGCTGGACACCGTCCGGGGCGAGCGCTCGCTGCACACTGCCTTCCTGGACCTGATCGGGGTCCGCGAGCAGGACGAGCAGAGCCTGGACTGGCTGGGCGAGGCCCGATGAACGCCCCTGCGGACCGCGTGGTGGTCCGGACCCTCGTCTCGCTCAAGCTCCGGCTGCTCGCCAACGGGCTGCGCCGCAGCCCCGGCCGCCGGGCGCTGTACATGGCCGGTTCGGTGCTCGGCGTGCTCTTCACCGCCGCGATCGCGACCGCCTTCGCCTTCCTGAACGGACACGCCGGCGCCGCGGACGCGGCTGTGATGCTCACCACTTCGCTGGTGATCGGCTGGGCCGCGCTGCCGCTCTTCCTGTTCAGCAGCGACGAGAGCTCCGACCCGACCCGGCTCACCATGCTGCCGCTGCGGCCGGGCCCGCTGCTGCGCGGCACCCTGCTGGCCGCGCTGATCGGGCCGGGACCGGTGATCGCGCTGGTGCTGCTGTCCGGCGCCGTGATCGCCGCCGCCGCGGGGGCGGTGTCGGTCCCGTTCGCCGTGCTCGGGGTACCGCTGACGCTGGCCTGCCTGGTCACCCTCTCCCGCTCGGTCGCGGCCGGGAACGCCAAGCTGCTCTCCAGCCGCCGGGGCAAGGACTTCGCCATCTTCGGCGGTCTGCTGTTCGCGGTCCTGATCCAGGTCGGCAACCTGGCCTCGCAGAGCGTCCTGGGCCGGCCCGGCGAAGAGGGCCTCGACCTCTCACCGTTGAAGCCGTTCGCCTCGGTGCTGCGCTGGATCCCGCCGGTCAGCGCCCTGGACTCGGCCCGTACCGCCGGGGACTCCGTCCCGCTGGCGCTGCTCCAGCTGGCCTCCACCGGCGCGCTGCTGGTGCTGCTGCTGCGCTGGTGGCAGCGGAGCCTGCAGGACCTGATGGTGACCGCCGACGCGTCGACCCTGATCACCGCCAGGTCGGTCGGCCGGTCCTCCTCGCGGACCTTCTTCCCGGACGGCCGGGTCGGCGCGGTGATGCAGCGTCACCTCCGGTACGCCTGGCGCGAACCCCGGGCCAAGGCGGCGGTCTTCACCAGCATCGGGATGACCCTGGTGTTCTGCGTGCTCTCGGTGGTGCAGGGCTGGGGCACGGTGTACGTGGTGGTGATGGCCGGTCTGATGCTCGGCCTGCAGATGGTCAACCTCTTCGGCATGGACGGCTCGGCGTTCTGGATGGTCTCCAGCACGCTGGCCACCCCGGCCGACGCCCGGGACGAGCTGCGCGGCCGGGCCTACGCGGTGCTCTCGTACGCCGTCCCGGCCGCCACCGTGCTCGGCCTGGTGCTGGCCGCCGCCACCGGGCAGTGGGCCGAGCTGGCCCCCGCGCTGGGCCTGACCTACGCCGCGCTCGGCGCCGGGGTCGGCCTCGGCGCACTGCTCAGCGTGCTGGCGCCGTACGCGATGCCGGCCGACTCCAACCCGATGCGGAACGCCGCGCCGGGCCAGAGCGGGGTGGTGGTGCTGAACACCTTCGGCTCGATGATCGGAGTGTTGATCGTCACTGCCCCGGTCGGGCTGCTGGTGTTCGTCCTGCCGGGTTGGGCGCTGCTGCCGATCGGCCTCGGCTTCGGGGTGCTGCTGGCTCTGGGCGGCACCCGGTTCGCCGCCGGGCGGCTGCTGGACCGGCTGCCGGAGATCCTGGCCACCGCGATCGAGCGCTGAACCCGATGCCCGGGCCCGGAGTGTCCCGGGCTCGGGCATCATTGCCAGTTCAACCCCCAACTTCTTGAGGCGATCCCCCGTGGCCCAGCCGTCCGCCGCCGAAGCCCTGGTCACCCAGGCCGCCACCCAGGTCGTCGCCGCCTCCCCCGACACCCTCGACCTGGCGCTCGACACCGCCGCGTCGATGCTGGCGGCTGCCGACTGGCCCGAGGTCAGCCGGGCGCTGATCGCCCAGGTCGAGCGCACCGTCACCCGTGCCTGGGCGATCGGTTGGCGGCCCGCCGACCTGGTCCGGCTGGTCCGACGCGAGCTGGGCGCGGTGCACCAGCCGCTGGCGGTCGACCTGATCGCCGCCGAGAACCGCAGCCACCCGGCGGCCACCCTGGACCGGCGCTGGCACGAGCAGCTGCGCGAGCTGGCCGTCGAGATCTGGTGGTCCGGCGACGAGGCGTACCTCGCCGACTTCGCGACCCGGCACCGGCTGGACCGGTTCGCGCTGGCCACCGCCGTGCTGGAGCTGAACCGGCTCTGGGCGCAGCTCCCGCCGGTCACCCCGGTCGGCCCCACCCCCGGTCGGGCCACCGTGTACCGGCCGAACGGTCCGATGCCGGGCGAGCCCCGGATGCTGTCCCGGATCCGGGCGTTGCTCGCCAAGGCCGAGTCCACCGAGTTCCCCGAGGAGGCCGAGGCGCTCACCGCCAAGGCCCAGCAGCTGGTCGCCCAGCACTCCATCGACGAGGCCCTGCTGACGGCCAGTCAGCCCTCCCGGGACACCCCGGGAGCGCTGCGGATCGGGGTGGACAACCCGTACGAGAGCCCGAAGGCGATGCTGCTCGACGCGGTGGCCTCCGCGAACCGCTGCCGGACGGTCTGGGCCAAGGAGTTCGGCTTCTGCACCATCATCGGCTTCGACTCCGACCTGGACGCGGTCGAGCTGCTCTACACCTCGCTGCTGGTGCAGGCGAACGCCTCCATGCACCGGGCCGGCAGCCGGCACCACAAGGAGGGCGCGGCCAGGACCAAGTCCTTCCGGCAGTCCTTCCTGATCGCGTACGCCACCCGGATCCGCGAGCGGCTGGCCGCCGCCACCGAGGAGACCACCCGCGAGGCCGCGGCCGGCCGGCACCTCAACCCGGACGGCAGCAGCGAGCAGCTCACCCCCGACGAGCGCCTGCTGCCCGCGCTGGCCGCCCGCGAGCAGGCGGTCGACCACGCCGTCGGCGAGATGTTCCCCAAGCTCACCACCCAGCGGGTCCGGATCAGCAACGCCCACGGCTGGCACGAGGGCCGCGCCGCCGCCGACCGGGCCGCCCTCCACCACGGCACGGGGGCCATCGAGCGGTAAGGCCTGGGCAGGTGCTCGGCCCGCTACGGAGTCAGGGGCTCGGGGAACTGCGACGCCGACCTCGTACGAGGTGATCCGTACATGGGCGGTCAGGCACCTTCGCATTGGCCCCGCCGGCCACGAACCGTCGCCCCGGCGGCGGAGCCGCACATCAGCAGAGCCCTGAGCCCCTGGGCAGTGCAACCCATTGCCAGGACGGACCTGCATCGCTCGTACCAGCACTGGTTGCTGACGCAGCATCGGGCGGGCGCCGGGGAACGCCTGTCTGAGCGGGCTGGGGCCCGGGGCTTCCTTCGAACTGGCCGCGCAGTGCGCGCAGCTGACTCACGGTCACCCGACCGGGCAGCTGGCGGCGGGTGCGTTCGCGGCGCTGGTCGACCTGGTGCTGACCGAGGCATTGGCGGCGACCGTCGGGCTGGGCTGGATCGCCGAGGAGTGCCCGGCCATCGCGGTGACCGCCCCCGACGCCCGCTCGGCGCTGCTGCTCTCGGTCAACCACTCGGGCGACAGCGACTCGACCGGCGCGGTCTGCGGCAACCTGGCCGGCGCGCTGTACGGCGCAGCGGCGCTGCCCGCCGACTGGCTGGCGGTGGTCGAGGGCCGGGAGTTGATCGTCCGGATGGCCGATGCGCTGCTGGAGCGGGCCGAACTAGCCTGACGGGTATGGCCGAGCCGAAGACCAAGCCGACCGCCGCCGACCCCGCCGCCTTTCTGGCCGCCGTGCCGGACGAGCGGCGGCGGGCCGACGCCGAGGCGCTCTGCGCGCTGATGGCGGAGGTGACCGGGGCGCCGCCGGTGATGTGGGGCAGCTCGATCGTCGGCTTCGGCACGTACCACTACCGGGGCGCGAGCGGGCGCAGCGGCGACTGGCCGCCGGTCGGCTTCTCGCCGCGCAAGCAGGCGTTGACGCTGTACGTGGCCGAGGGCTTCGAGCCGCACCAGGATCTGCTGGCCCGGCTCGGCCCGCACACCACCGGCAAGGGCTGTCTGTACGTCAAGCGGCTGGACGCCCTTGACGAGACGGCCCTGCGCGAGCTGATCGAGCGGGGCTTCGCCGCGTACGACGGGAAGACGATCAGCTCCTAGACCTAGATCGTCGGCTGCACGTCCCCTGTGGTCAGGGTGTGGCTGCTGCGCGGGGTGGCCAGGTCGCCGGGTGGGATGCCGGGGTGGTGGCGGTCGGCGCCGGGGGCCGGGGGCGGGGCGGTCTCGCCGAGGGTGATGCGGGACAGGATGCGGTAGCGGTCGCCTCGGTAGAGCGAGTGGACGTACTCGACCGGGCGGCCGTCGTGGTCGGTGGTGAGGCGTTCGAAGTGCAGGGCGGGTGAGAAGGCCGGGACGCCGAGCAGGTGGGCCTCCTTCTCGCTGACCACGGTGGGTTCGATCGACTGGACGGCCTGGCGCACCCGGACGCCGTGGCGCTCGCGGAGCAGTTCGTAGAAGTCGCCGCTCTCCATGTCGGCGGGCTGCAGCCCCGGCACCAACTCGGCCGGTACGTGCAGGTATTCGATCGCCATCGGTTCGCCGTCGACCAGCCGCAGCCGGGCGATGTAGGCGACCTCGGCCGTCGGGGAGAGGCGGAGCTTGCGGCCGACCCGGGCGCCGGCCCGGACCACCGAGAACTCCAGCACCCGCCCGGCCCAGGAGCCGCCGGCCCGGGGCAGGGTGAAGCCGTGCTCCTCGGGAGCGGCGGTCAGCTCCTGAGTGATCTTCGCGGGGGCGACGAACATGCCCCTGCCGTGCTCCCGGACGATCAGCCCGGTGCTCACCAGCTCGTCCACCGCCGACCTCAAGGTGGGCCGGGAGACGCCGAGTTGCTCGCAGAGCGTGCGTTCGGAAGGGATCGGGTCACCGGCCGAGCGGGCCTCCACCAGGTCCCGCAGGTAGTCCCGTACCCGGGTTCGCTTGTACGCCGGGCCCACCGCCTCCGCCATGCCGCCACTCCTTGACCAGTTCACCGGATCTGACCACTTGAGCCTAGCCGGTCCTGGATCTTGACGCCACGGCACCCCGCACCTTCCGCCACATCCCGGTCAGCACAAGGGTATTGACGGCCCAACTGGTCTATGCCACCTTCTCTTACCACTGGCCCAACTGGTAAACATCAACACCGAGGTGGCAACCCCCGTGCGTTCGCGTCTACTCCCCCTCTCCCTGGCCGCCGTCACCCTGCTCACGGCGGCCGGCTGCTCCTCCGCGGGCTCGGCCGGCTCCACCGGACCGGCCGAGCTGACCGTCTGGATCATGCGTGACAGCCTGACCGACGGCCTGCTCCAGCGCTTCGAGGCCGACTTCGAGGCCACCCATCCCGGCACCACCCTGAAGATCCAGATCCAGGAGTGGGACGGCATCGGCCAGAAGATCACCAGCGCCCTGGCCAGCAACGATGCCCCCGACGTGATCGAGGTCGGCAACACCCAGGTCGCCCAGTACGCGGCCGGCGGCGGCGTCCGCGACCTCTCCGCGAGGACCGCCGAGCTGAACGGCGCCGACTGGCTGCCCGGCCTCGCCGAGCCTGGCAAGGTCGACGGCAAGCAGTACGGCATCCCCTGGTACGCGGCGAACCGGGTGGTGATCTACCGCAAGGACCTGTTCGCCCAGGCCGGGATCACCGCCCTGCCGAAGACCCGGGACGAGTGGACCGCCGCCACCGCGAAGCTCAACTCCGGTGACACCGAAGGGATCTACCTGCCGGGGCAGAACTGGTTCGTACTGGCCGGCTTCCTCTGGGACGAGGGCGGCGACCTGGCCGTCAAGGGATCGGACGGCAGGTGGCAGGGCGCCCTGGACACCCCGCAGGCCGCCGCCGCGACCGCGTTCTACCAGCAACTCCAGGCGCTCGGCCACGGCCCGAAGGACTCCGACGAGGCCAAGCCGCTGCAGGCCGAGGTGTTCGCCAAGGGGAAGACCGCCCAGCTGATCTCCTCCCCCGGTGGCGCCGCCGCGATCCTCAAGGCCAACCCCGCGCTCAAGGACAAGCTGGGCTTCTTCCCGATCCCCGGCAAGACCGCCGCCAAGCCCGGCGCCGTCTTCACCGGCGGCTCCGACCTGGTGATCCCCGAGGCGTCCCGGCACGCCGACGCCGCGTACCAGGTGGTCAGGGAGCTGGCGGGCGAGAAGTGGCAGCGCGAGATCGCCAAGGAGATGAGCTACGTCCCCAACCGCACTTCGCTGGCCGGGGCGCTGAGCGGCAACGAGGGCGCGGCGGCGATGGCGGCGGGCGCGGCGAACGGCCACGCCACTCCCAACTCCCCCACCTGGGCGGCCGTGGAGGCCAACAACCCGGTCAAGCAGTTCCTCACCCAGGTGCTCACCGGGGCCGACCCCGCCGCCGGGCGGGCCGCCTCCGCAGCGATCACCAAGGCCCTGAACAGCGCCGGATGACCGCGACCCGCGCCCGGCTCGGCGCCCTCCTGCCCTACCTGCTGGTCGCCCCGACCCTGCTGGGCGCGGCCTACCTGCTGCTCTACCCGGTGCTGCGCAACCTGCTGATGTCCGTCCAGCACTTCCGGATGGCCCAACTCATCCGGGGCAACCCGGAGTTCGTCGGTCTGCGGAACTACACCGAGCTGCTCGGCGACCCGGAGTTCTGGACCGTGGTCCGCCGCACGCTCGGCTGGACGGCGCTGAACACCGCCCTGATCACGGTGCTCGGCACCCTGGTCGCGCTGCTGCTGGTGCGGCTCGGCCGGTGGCTGCGGCTGGCGGTGCTGAGCGCCCTGGTGCTCACCTGGGCGACGCCGGTGATCGCGGCCACCACCGTCTTCCAGTGGCTGTTCCAGTCCAGGTACGGAGTGGTCAACTGGCTGCTTGACCAGTTGGGGCTGCACGGCTTCCGCGAGTACGCCTGGTTCGCGCACGGCGGCCCGACCTTCGCCGTCCTGGTGGCGCTGGTGGTCTGGCAGTCGGTCCCGTTCGCCGCACTCACCCTGTACGGCGGACTGACCACCGTCCCGGCCGAGTTGTACGAGTCGGCCCGGCTGGACGGCGCGGGGCGGTGGCAGACCTTCCGGCTGGTCACCTTCCCGCTGCTGCGGCCACTGTTCGCGCTGGTCACCTCGCTGGAGGTGATCTGGACCTTCAAGTGCTTCGCCCAGATCTGGGTGGTCAGCCAGGGCGGCCCGAGCGGCGCCACCACCACGCTGCCGGTGTACGCCTTCCAGGTCGCCCAGTCGCTGCACAAGTACGACGTGGGCTCGGCCGCCTCCACCCTCACCGTGCTGATCCTGCTCGGTGCCCTGCTGGTCAACCTCCGCCGGATGTTCCGTCAGGAACGCGAGGAACAGTCATGAGAACCCTGCGCCGACTACCGCTCAACCTCGCGGCACTGGCCGTCCTGGCGGTCGCGGTCTTCCCGGTCTATTGGATGGTGCTGACCGCCTTCAAACCGGCCGTCGAGATCCAGGCCGAGACCCCGACCTTCCTCCCGCTGCACCCGACCCTGGAACACTTCCGCACCGCCGTCGGCTCGGCCGGGTTCGCCGGGTTCTGGCGCAACAGCCTGCTGGTCACCGTCGGCGCCGTACTGCTCGCCCTGCTGGTCGCGCTGCCCGCCGTCTTCGCGGTCGGCCGGCTGCGCTGGCGCGGGCGGCGAGCGTTCGTCCTGCTGGTGTTCACCGCGCAGATGGCACCTTGGGAGGCGCTGCTGATCCCGATGTACGTGATCGCCCGGGACACCGGTCTGCTGGACAGCCTGACCATGCTCACCCTGGTCTACTTCATGACCACGCTGCCCTTCACCATCGTCACCCTGCGCGGCTTCCTGGCCACCGTGCCCGCCGAGCTGGAGGAGGCCGCGCAGGTGGACGGCTGCACCCGGCCGGCCGCGTTCCGCCGGGTCACCCTGCCGCTGCTGGCCCCGGGGCTGCTCGCCACCTCGCTGTTCGGCTTCATCACGGCGTGGAACGAGTTCGCCTTCGCCAACACGCTGATCATCAAGAACCAGGACGCCCGGACCCTGCCGGTCTGGCTGTCCTCCTTCGGCAACGTCTTCGGCACCGACTGGGGCGCCACCATGGCCGCCGCCTCGCTCTTCATGCTGCCCGTGCTGCTGGTCTTCCTGGTCCTGCAGAACAACGTCACCACCGGGATGACCGCCGGTGCCGTCAAGGGCTGATCGCCTTCCTGGCCGCCCTCCAACAGAGGACCACTCGTGATCCTGCCAACTCCCGTCGAACTCACCTGCAGCGCAGGGGAGTTCGTCCTCGACCGGGACACCGCCGTGCACGCCCCGGGCCGCGCCGGACCGGCCGCCGCGCTGCTCCGCACCCTGCTCGGCCCGGCCACCGGGCTGCCGCTGCCGCTCAGCCCCGACGGCGCTCTGCGGCTCGGCCTCACCGGGGACGAAGGCGAGGGCTACCGCCTGAGCATCACCCCCGAGGGCATCCGGCTGACCGCCGCAGGACCCGCCGGGCTGCGGCACGGCATCCAGACGCTGCGTCAGCTGCTGCCGCCCGAGGCACTGTCACCGCGCCCGGCCCCCGGGGTGGTCTGGCGGCTGCCCTGCGTCGAGATCACCGACGCCCCCCGGCACGCCTGGCGCGGCGCACTGCTGGACGTGGCCCGGCACTTCCAGCCGTTGCCCTTCCTGCTCCGGACGGTCGACCTGCTGGCCCTGCACAAGCTGAACGTGCTGCACCTGCACCTGACCGACGACCAGGGCTGGCGGTTCCCGGTCGACGCCTACCCCCGCCTGATCGAGGTCGGTTCGCGCCGGTCCCGGTCCATGGTCGGGCAGGCCGGGTCCACCGAGTACGACGACCGGCCGCACCAGGGCTCGTACACCAAGGGTGAGTTGGCGGAGCTGGTCCGGTACGCCGCCGTGCGCGGCGTGACCGTGCTGCCGGAGATCGGGATGCCCAGCCACACCCGGGCCGCGCTGGCGGCCTACCCGCCGCTGGGAAATCGGCCTGACCGGCAGCTGGATGTGTGGACCGACTGGGGCGTCTGCGAGAACGTGCTCGGCGTGCACGACCAGGTGCTGGACTTCTGCCGCACGGTGCTCGGCGAAGTGACCGACCTCTTCCCGTCCCGCTATGTGCACCTGGGTGGCGACGAGTGCCCGACCACCGAGTGGGAGCACAGCCCGGCCGCGGTGGCCCGGGCCGCCGAACTCGGGCTGGCCTCGCCGAAGGAGCTGCACGGCTGGTTCCTCGGCCAGGTCGGCGGGTTCCTGCTGGAGCGGGGGCGCAGCCCGGTCTGCTGGGCCGAGGACAGCACCTCCGCGCTGCCGGCCGAGTTCACCGTGATGCCCTGGCGGGACGCCGACCACGGCCTGGCGGCGGCCCGCCGGGGGCACGACGTGGTGATGGCCCCGCACCGCTCCACCTACCTGGACTACCCCCAGCGCGACCACCCGGACGAGCCGCTCGGCCAGGCGGGCGCGGTGGTCGACCTGGCCACCGTGCACGCCAACGAGCCGACCCCGGCGCACTGGACGGCCGCCGAGCGGGGCCGGGTGCTCGGCACCCAGGCCCAGTTCTGGAGCGAGTTCATGGCCACCCGGGACGCGTTCGACCACCTGGCCTTCCCCCGGCTGGCCGCGCTGGCCGACCGGGCCTGGAACCCGGCCTCGGACTGGACCACCGACTTCCTCCCGGCCCTGCCCCGGCACGAGCGGCGCCTCTCGGCGTTCGGCGTCCGGGCCCGGAGGTGAGACACCGGGCGCGCCCCCACCGCGCGCCCGTACGCGCAGCAACTCCCCCACGAGGAAAGGACTCCGATGTCCGTACGACTGCGTAAGAACACCCGGCTGCGGGCGGCCCTGGCCGTCTGCGCGGCCGCCGGGCTGGCCGGCTCCGTCCTGCTCACCCCGACCGCCTCGGCGGCCGGGGAGGCGGTCACCGCCCAGTACCGGACCAGTGCGAGCGGGGCCACCGCCGACCAGGTCGAGCCGTGGTTCCAGCTCACCAACACCGGCACCGGCACCGTGCCGCTCAGTCAGCTGACGCTCCGCTACTACTTCAAGTCCGACGGCCCGTCGGTGAGTTACCGCTTCGCCTGCTCCTGGGCGGTGAAGGGCTGCGCCAACATCACCGGCACCTTCGGCACCCTGGCCAACCCGACCGCCACGGCCGACCGCTACCTGGAGGTCGGCTTCACCGCCGGGGCCGGGTCGCTCGCGCCGGGACAGTCCACCGGTGACATGCAGTTGCGGTTCTACCGCTCGGACTGGCAGACCATCACCCAGTCCGACGACTACTCGTTCGGTGGCGGCCAGACCTCGTACGTCACCTGGGACAAGGTGACGGTGCAGCGGTCCGGCGCGGTGGTCTTCGGCACCGCACCGGCGGGCAACACCCCCAGCCCCTCGCCATCGCCGTCGCCCAGCACCAGTACGAGCACGCCGCCGAACCCGAACGCTCCGGTGCTGTTCGACGACTTCAACTACTCGTCCAGCTCCGACGGTTCGCTCCAGCAGCACGGCTGGACGGTGAAGTCCGGGCAGGGCGGCCCGGGGGTGCCCGGTGCGACCTGGTCGCCCGGGGACATCACCTTCGCCGCCTCCGGCGGCAACAGCATCATGAACATGCGGCTGACCACCGACGGCACCGCAGCGGGCACCAAGGAGACCGAGCTCCAGACCACCGCGCGGAAGTTCAAGAACGGCACCTACGCGGCCCGGGTGAAGTTCGACGACACCCCGACCGGCGGCCCGGACGGCGACCACGTCAACCAGACCTTCTTCACCTTCACCCCGCTCAACGCGCCGATGGATCCGGACTACAGCGAGCAGGACTTCGAGTACCTGCCGAACGGCGGCTGGGGCGAGACCGGCAACATCATGTACACCACCTCCTGGGAGACCTACAACCCCGACCCGTGGAACGCGGTGAACGCCCACGGCGAGCAGCGCCGCTCCTACGACGGCTGGCACGACCTGGTGCTGACCGTCGACAACTCCGCCATCACCTACTGGATCGACGGGGTGCAGTTCGCCAGTCACGGCGAGCCGTACCTGCCCGAGACCCCGCAGTGGATCGACTTCAACCACTGGCTGATCGACCTCAACGGCCAGACCAGCAGCACCCCGCGCTCGTACGACGAGCAGGTCGACTACGTCTACTTCGTCAAGGACCAGGTGCTCAGCCCGGCCCAGGTGACCGCGAACATCGCGGCCCTGCGCTCGGCCGGCACCACCTTCAAGGACACCGTCTGACCCACGGTCACCCGGGGCCCGTGCCCCGGGTGACCGCTCGTTCAGTCCCAGAGCGCGCCCAGCTCCAGCAGCTCGTCGCGGTACTCGATCCGCTCCACCCAGTCGGCCGGCCAGGCCGCCGCACCGTGCCGGGCACCCGCGAAGGCACCGGCCAGGCAGGCGATCGAGTCCGAGTCACCCGAGGAGAACGCACCCCGCCGCACCGCCGCCACCGGGTCGTCCGGGAACAGCAGGAAGCAGAGCAGCGCGGTGCCGAACGCCTCCTCCGCCACCCAGCCCTCGCCGGTCACCGTGCACGGGTCACCCTCCGGCTCCGGCCGGGCCAATGCGGCGTCCAGCCGGTCGAGTTCGAGCAGGCAGTCGTCCCAGCCCCGGTCGCTGAACATCCTCGGCGACGGGTCCTGCGCGTGCGCGGCCAGGTCGCCGAGCCAGTACTCGTCGTAGCCCCGGGCCTTGGTGGTCAGCGCGTACTCCCGCAGCCGGGCGGGCAGTTCGGCCGGCTCGACACCGTCCACCAGCAGCCGGACCGTGTACGCGGTGAGGTCGCTGGCCGCCAGCGCGGTCGGGTGACCGTGGGTCAGCGCCGACTGGAGCTGCGCCACACCGGACCTGGCCTGGTCCGTCAGCCCCGGGAGCAGGCCGACCGGGGCCACCCGCATGTTGGCGCCGCAGCCCTTGGAGCCGATGTCGCTGGCCTCCTGCCACCGGCGCTCGGGCTTGCTGAGCCGCAGGCACGCCTTCAGGCAGGTCATGCCCGGCGCGCGGTTGTTGTCCGGGTCGAAGTACCAGTGCACGAACTCCTCCCGGACCGGCCGGGCCAGCCGCAGCGGCCCCAGCGGGCCGCGCTCCTGGGCGGTCCGCAGACCCCGGGCCAGCGCCAGCGTCATCTGGGTGTCGTCGGTCACCGAGGCGGGCTCGGGCAGCGGGAGTTCACGCCACTGCGCGCCCCACTGGAGCAGCTCGTCGTACTCCTTGAACTCGGTCGGCTTGCCCAGCGCATCGCCGATCGCCAGACCCAGCAAGGTGCCCGTCGCGCGCTTCATACTCGTCCCCTCAGACCTCGACCACCAGCTCCGTCAGCCCCCGGATCACGTACCCGGGCTGCCAACTCGGCTCGCGGACCAGCCGCAGCCCGGGCGCCCGCCGCAGCAGGGCCCCGTACGACTCGATGAGCTCCAGTCTGGCCAGCGGGGCGCCCAGGCAGAAGTGAATTCCGGCGCCGAAGGTGATGTGCGGGTTGTCGACCCGGCCGACGTCCAGCCGGTCGGGGTCGGTGAACCGCTCCGGGTCGCGGTTGGCCGAGCCGAACAGCAGCGCCACCTCGGCGCCGCGCGGCACGGTCACCCCGCCGACCTCGATGTCGTCCAGCACCCAGCGCTCGAACATCTGCAGCGGGGTGTCGTAGCGCATCAACTCCTCGACGGCGGTGGGCAGCAGCTCGTCCACCGAGCCGCGCAGCCGGGCGAGTTCGTCCTCGTTCCGGAACAGTGACCACCAGCCGTTGCCGGTGGTGTTCACGGTCGCCTCGTGGCCCGCGTTGAGCAGCAGGACGCAGGTGGAGACCATCTCCTGCTCGGTCAGCGCGTCGTCGCCGTCCGCCGCCCGGACCAGGCCGCTGATCAGGTCGGTGCCGGGCACGGCCCGCCGCTGCCGGATCAGCTCCCGCAGGTAGTCCGAGAACTCGACACTGGCCGCCACCGCCCGCCGGGCCACCTCGGGCGCCGGGTTGAGCTCGAACATCGCGGTGATGTCGGCCGACCAGGGGCGCAGCAGCCCCCGGTCCGCCTCCGGCACCCCGAGCAGCTCGGCGATCACCGCGACCGGCAGCGGCTCGGCCACGGCCTTGATCAGGTCACCACCGCCGTCCCGGACCAGCCCGTCCACCAGCTCCCCGGCCAGCCGGGCCACCGTCGGGCGCAGCTCCTCGACCGTCCGGGGCGTGAACGCCTTCGACACCAGCCGCCTGATCCGCCCGTGGTCCGCCCCCTCCAGGTCGAGCAGCCCCTGCTCGTTGAGGGTGTTGAACGGCTCGTACGCCGGATCGGGCTCCGGCCGGCCGAACTCCTGGTGACTGAACCGGTGGGTGTACGTCCGCCCCAGCCGACGGTCCCTCAGCAGCGCGCTGACGTCGGCGTGCCGGGCCACCAGCCACTGGCCAGTCGGCTCGTGGAAACTGACCGGCGCCTCCTTCCGCAGCCGCTCGTAGGCTCCGTACGGATGCGCCACGAACTCCGGCGACCACGGGTCGTACTCGGTCATCGTCCACTCCCAGCTCGTCGGGAGCGCCATCGTACGCAGCCGGTCAGCTCGCCAGCAGCCGGGCCACCAGGGCGGGGAGCGCGGTGCCGATCGGCTCACGGATCAGTTCCTGGGCGAGCACGTCGTACGGGGTCGGCTCGGCGTTCATCACGGTCAGTCGGGCGCCGTACTGGACGGCGGTGTCGACCAGTCCGGCGGCCGGGTGCACCTGGAGGCTGGTGCCGACCGCGATGAAGTGGTCGCAGTTCTTGGCGATCGCGTCGGCCTGCTGGATCACCTCCCAGTCGAGCTGTTCGCCGAACATCACCGTCGCGGGCCGGAGCACACCACCGCAGCGCACGCACTCCGGGTCGCTCTCCCCGGCCGCGACGCGCTCCAGCGTCCCGGCCATCGACCTCCGGTCCTCGCAGGTCTCGCAGGCCACCTCCTGCGCGGTGCCGTGCAGTTCGAGCACCTTGCGGGGCGACTGGCCGGCCGCCTGGTGCAGCCCGTCCACGTTCTGGGTGAGCACCCGGAGCGGAAAACCGGCCCGCTCCAGCTCGACCAGCGCGTGGTGCGCCGCGTTCGGCTCGGCCGCCAGGGCCCCGGCGTCCCGGCGCATCAGCCAGGCCCGCCGACGCACCTCCGGGTCGGCCAGGTACGGGCCGATGGTCACCAGGTCCTGCGCGCTCGGATCGCGCTGCCACAGACCCTTCGGGCCCCGGTAGTCGGGAATACCCGAGTCGGTGGAGATCCCGGCTCCGGTCAGGACGGCGATCAGCGGTCGCTTGGCGTTCATACCGGCCGACGCTACGGGCTCGCGCCCCGGACGGGCCACCGGTTTCCCGTACCGTGGGGCGGTGAGCAGCGCCGAGGACCTGACCAGTTGGCTGACCAGCCGGACCGCCGATCAGCTGACCGTCCTGCTGGAGCGGCGGCAGCTGCCGTACGCGGGTGTCCCGGGGCTGGCCGAGCCGGGTCGACTGGCGGCCTTCCTGCTCGGCAACCCGTCCGTCCGGCTCGCGCTGACCACGCTGAACCTGGCCGAGCTCCAGGTGCTGTCCGCCGTGGCCGTGCTGGCGGAGCGTCGGTACGGGCCCGCCCCGGTGCCCGTGCCGAGTGCTCCGGCCGGGTTCGCCGGGCGGCGGATCAGCGGCGCCGCCGGGCCCGCCCTCGACCCCGCGTCCCGCCCGGTCCCCCGCTCCGCGCTGTTGGACCTGCTCGGCGACCGGGCCACCCCCCTGCTGGCCGGGCTGGCCGAACGCGCCCTGCTGCTGCCCCCGCACGGCGATCAGCTGTTGGTCCCCGCCGCGCTGCACCAGCAACCCCCGTACCGCTCCCTCGACTTCACGCCGGAAGCACCGCCGCTGCCGGCCACTGCGCTGCCCGCCCACGCCGCCGGAGCCGCCCGGGCCGCCGTCACGGAGGCCGCCGCCCGGGTCGGGCTGCTGCTCCGGGCCGCCGCCGCGCAGCCCCCGGCCATCCGCCGGGCCGGCGGCCTCGCCGTCCGGGAGGTCCGGCAGCTCGCCAAGGAGGCAGGGCTCACCGAGCCGCACGCGGCGCTCTGGCTCGACCTGGCCGCCAACGCCGGGCTGCTCGCCCCCTCCCCTGCGCCACTCCGGCTGCTGCCCACCGCCCGGTACGACGACTGGGTGGCCGGCCCGCCCGCCGAACGCCTGGCGCCGCTGATCGCCGCCTGGGCGGTCACCCCGGCGGTGTTCGGCACCGCCCCGGCCGTGCTCACCACTCCGAACGATCCGACCGCCGTACCGCTGCGCCATGCCCTGCTGCACGCACTGGCCCACCTCCCGCCCGGCCACGGCCTGGTGGCACCGGCGGACCTGCTCGCCGCAGCGGCCTGGCACCGCCCGCTCGGCCCCGCCCCGGAGCCGGCCGCCGTGACCGCCACCCTCGCCGAAGCCGAACTGCTCGGGGTGCTCGCGCACGGCGTGCCCACCCCCGTGGGGCGCGCCGTCCGCGAGCTGCTCGACACCGGGGCCGCGCACTGCTTCCCGGCCGTCCCGCCGACCCGCCAACTCCAGGACGCGCTGGTCGAGTTGATGCCACCGATGGTCGACACCGCCCGGTTCCAGGCCGACCTGACCGCCGTGGTCACCGGTCCGCCCACCGCCGAACTGGCCGGACTGCTGGACCTGACCGCCGACCGGGAGTCGGACGGCCAGGCCACCGTCTGGCGCTTCACCCCCGCCACCGTCCGCCGCGCCCTCGACACCGGACTGGACGCCGCCGAACTGGTCGACCGGCTGCGCGCGAGAGGCGACCTGCCCCAGCCGCTGGAGTACCTGGTCAAGGACGCCGCCCGCACCCACGGCCAAATCACCGTGTCCCGGGTCGGCTGCGTGCTGCGCTCGGACGACGAGGCCCTGGTGCTCGAACTCGCCCATGCCCGCGTACTGTCCGGCCTCGGCCTGCGCCGGATCGCCCCCACCGTGCTGACCGGCACGGCCGACGCCGACACCACCCTGGCCGCGCTCCGGCAGGCGGGCTACGCCCCCGTACCCGAGACGCCCGGCGGGGTGGTCACGGTCGAACGGGCCGCCACCCCGCTCCCCGTGCCACCCCCGGCCGACGGCGCCGCCGCCCTCGCGGCGGCCCTGCTCAGCGCGTGCTGACGATCCGACTGCGCACCACCGACCGGGCCGGAGCAGCCGCCGGGACGGTCAGCGGGCGCAGCGCCAGGGCGAAGAGCACCGCACCCGGCGTCATCAGGTCCAGGTCCATCGCCATCAGCACGGTGGCGACCAGCACCAGCAGCGGACTCCACAGCGGGATCTGCCGGGCCGCCGCGACCAGCAGCACCAGCAGGCCCAGGTAGAACAGCGTCGGCAGCGCCGTGTAGAAGACCGGCAGCACCCCGGGCACGTCCTGGATCTCGCCGAACAGCCGGTGCTGGTCTGCCTTGTCCACCGCCACCGCACCGACCCAGAGGTCGATCAGCGTCTGCCCCACCGAGGCCGCCAGACCGGTGCCCGCCACCACCAGCGCGACCGTGCCCAGCAGCCGGGAGGCCACCCGGCGGCGCAGCTCCAGCAACACCGGCACGAACAGCAGCAGCCCGGCCAGCAGGGCGGCGTGCCCGAGCAGCCAGCCCGCCTCGGGCTCCTTGCTGCCCGGCAGCAGCCGGATCGCGCCGTACAGGCCGATCAACAGCGGGGCGGCCAGGGCAGGCTGGTACTTCTTCATCTCAAGTCCCTCTCGGAGCAGCTCGGTTCGACACCCGAATCCTGCTCCGGCCACCCCTCGCCCCGGATCGCCCGCACCGGCGAAAAGGTCCCCTCCCCCACGCGGGGGAGGGGACCTTTCAGGGCTGAACCCCTAGGGGCTCAGTCCTCAGTCCTCGCCCGCGACCACCGCGCCGGACTCGTACGCGAACACCACCGCGTGCACCCGGTCCCGGAGTCGGAGCTTGGCCAGCACGTTGGAGACGTGCGTCTTCACGGTGTGCTCGCTGACCACCAGCTCGGCCGCGATCTCGGCGTTGGAGTGGCCCCGGGCGAGCAGCCGCAGGGTCTCCGTCTCCCGTCCGGTGAGCTGCTCCAGCAGCCGGGACGGCGCCCGCACCGCCTGCGGGCCACTGCCCTTGCGGGCGGCGAACTCGGCGATCAGCCGACGGGTCACCGAGGGGGCCAGCAGCGCCTCCCCGGAGGCCACCATCCGTACCCCGTGGGCGAGGTCGTCCCGGCGGACGTCCTTGAGCAGGAAGCCGCTGGCGCCCGCGTACAGGGCGTCGTAGACGTAGTCGTCCACATCGAAGGTGGTCAGCATGATCACCTTGGTGTCCGGGTGGTCCGCGCAGACCCGGCGGGCCGCTTCCAGGCCGTCCATCACGGGCATCCGGACGTCCAGCAGCAGGACGTCCGGCGCGTGTTCGCGGACGGCCTCGACCGCCTCGGCGCCGTTCGCCGCCTCGGCCACCACCTCGATGTCCGGCTGCGCGTCCAGGATCATCCCGAACCCGGCCCGGACCAGCTCCTGGTCGTCCGCGACCACCACCCGAATCGTCATGCTCTCCCTCTCAACTCCCCAATGGCAGCGTGGCCGTGACCACGAAGCCGCGACCGTCGGGGCCGGGACCGGCCTCCGCCCGGCCGCCACAGGCGGCGGCCCGCTCCCGGATGCCGACCAGACCACGGCCGCCCGACCAGACCCCCGTCACCGAGACCGGCACACCCAGGCCGTCGTCCTCGACCACGACCTCCAACGCCTCCCGCACCTTCGCCACCCGCACCGCGACCCGGGTCGCACCGGAGTGCTTCACCGTGTTGGTGAGCGCCTCCTGCACGATCCGGTACGCGGCCGCCTGGACGTCGGCCGGGCCGTACTCCTGCACCGTCAGATCCACCCGCAGCCCGGACTCGCGCACCCGCTCGACCACCGCGGGCAGTTCGGCCAGGGTCGGCTGCGGGGCCAGCTCGGGACCGGCGCCCTGCTCCTTCAACACACCCAGCACGCGCCGGAGTTGGACCATCGCGTCGCGACCGGAGTCGGCGATGGTGTCGAAGGTACGGATCGCCCGGTCCGGATCGCTGCGGACCACCACCGGGCCCGCCTCCGCCTGGATCACCATCAGCGAGACGGCGTGCGCCAGGATGTCGTGCATCTCCCGGGCGATCCTGGCCCGTTCCTCCGCCACCGCCCGCGCCGCGTCCGACGCCGCCCGGCGGCCCACCTCCTCGGCCCGGCCCGCCTGCACCCGGGCCAGCCGGCGCAACTCCCGTACCACCGAACCGAAGACGAACGCCCCGACCGAGGTGAGCAGGCTGAACAGCGCCCCGTTCACCGACTTGGTGCCCGCCACGTTGCCCCACACCAGCAACGCCAGCATCAGCCAGCGCTGCCACTCCCGGCCCCGGTCCGCCACCGTGTAGATCGCCACCACCGAGGCCAGCGGCAGCTGCGGCATCACCGAGTGCGCCGCCAGCGAAAGCAGCACCGAGGCCAGGCCGTTGAGCGCGAACACGGTGAACGGCGCCCGCCGCCGCCACGGCAGCGGCAGTACCGTCCCGGCCGCCAGCGCGTACACCCACCAGGACCAGCCCCCCTCGTCGTGCCAGACCGTCCAGAGCGCGACCCCCAACGAGGCCACCGCCAACAGCACGTCCAGCACGTACGGGTTCACCCCGGCGAAGCGTGCCTGCACCCGCTCCCCGAAACCGGCCGCCCGGGCCTGCCAGCGCGACATCAACTCCACGTTCCCACCCCCGTGAAGTCGATCATGCCGCACCGTGCCCTGATCAACCACCACTGACCGTGACGTCACCGGTCGCCGCCCGGGCCACGATCTTCCGCTCCGACATGGTCCGGACCGGCACCTGGACGTCCACCCTGCCGGTACCCGCGGCCGCCTCCACCGCGTACTCCTCGCCCTTCGGCACCGTCACCCGCACACTGCCCGTGCCCGCCTTCACCCGGACCTCGGCCGGCGCCACGGCGAAGCCCGCCTTCACGTCGCCCGTGCCCGCGGTCAGCTGCACCTTCTGCCCGCCCAGCCGCTCCGCCGTGATCCCGCCGGTCCCGGCCGAGGCCTCCACCTCACCCGTCAGCCCGGTCAGCCGCACGTTCCCGGTCCCCGACCTGACCTTCACCACAGTCCCGGCCGGCACCCGTACCTGGTAGCTCACCCCGCAGCCGTCCTCCGGGCACCGGTACGACAGCGTCAGCGTCCCGTCCGCCACCTGGTGCGTCGCCTCCGGCGCCGTCCCCCGGTACGACTGATGCTCCGTCACCCGCACCTCCGACCCGTCCCCGACCACCTCGACATCCCCGGTCCCCCCGTCCACCACCAGCACCCGCACCGCCTCGGTCACCCCGTACCCGACCTCCCGCTCCTCCTGCGCCGCACACCCGGTGACCCCCGCCACCACAGCCACCGCAACCCCGAGCCCGGCCAGTACCCGCTTCACGACAAGCTCCCCTCGCTGCACACCTTCTGACCCCGAGAATCCTTCCGCCCGACCCCCCGGCCGCGGATCCCTCCCCCGAGCGGTTCCCCGCCCTCCCCCGCCCGGGGGAGGAAACGCCGCAGGGCGGCCACCCCGTGTGGGGTGACCGCCCTGCGTGCGATCAGGTGACCGTGACTCAGCCGGTGTAGGGGCCGTAGTCGTAGTCGTCCAGCGGGACTGCCTGGCCGGAGCCGGCGCTGAACGGCGACAGGTCGTAGTCGTCGTAGCCGACGGCCGAGTACATCGCGGCCTTGGCCTCTTCGGTGGGCTCGACCCGGATGTTGCGGTAGCGGGGGAGACCCGTACCGGCCGGGATGAGCTTACCGAGGATGACGTTCTCCTTGAGGCCCAGCAGCGGGTCCGACTTGGCGTGGATCGCCGCGTCGGTGAGCACCCGGGTCGTCTCCTGGAAGGAGGCGGCCGACAGCCAGGACTCGGTCGCCAGCGAGGCCTTGGTGATACCCATCAGCTGCGGACGGCCGGAGGCGGGGTGACCGCCCTCGGAGACCACGCGACGGTTCTCGGTCTCGAAGCGGCCGCGCTCGACGAGCTCGCCCGGGAGCAGCTCGGCGTCGCCCGACTCGATGATCGTCACGCGGCGGAGCATCTGCCGGATGATGATCTCGATGTGCTTGTCGTGGATCGACACACCCTGCGAGTTGTAGACCTTCTGGACCTCGGCCACCAGGTGGATCTGGACGGCGCGCTGACCCATGATCCGCAGGACGTCGTGCGGGTTCATCGTGCCGGCGGTCAGCTTCTGGCCGACCGCGACCGCCTCGCCCTCGGAGACCAGCAGCTTGATGCGCTTGGAGATCGGGTAGGCGATCTCGTCCGTGCCGTCGTCGGGGGTGACGACGAGCTTGCGGGTCTTCTCGGTGTCCTCGATCCGGACCCGGCCCTGAGCCTCGGCAACCGGGGCCACACCCTTGGGGGTACGGGCCTCGAAGAGCTCGACGACACGGGGCAGACCCTGCGTGATGTCGTCACCTGCCACACCACCGGTGTGGAAGGTACGCATCGTCAGCTGGGTGCCGGGCTCACCGATGGACTGGGCGGCGATGATGCCGACCGCCTCACCGATGTCGACCAGCTTGCCGGTGGCCAGCGAACGGCCGTAGCAGAAGGCACAGGTGCCGACTGCCGACTCACAGGTGAGGATCGAGCGGGTCTTGACCTCGCTGATGCCGTGGCGGATCAGCTCGTCGATCAGGACGTCACCGAGGTCGGTGTTGGCGGTGGCAAGAAGCTTGCCGTCCACCGTGATGTCCTCGGCCAGCATCCGGGCGTAGACGCTGGTCTCGACGTCGTCCGTCTTGCGAAGGACGCCGTTCTCGACCGTGCCGATCGCCAGCTTGAGGCCGCGCTCGGTGCCGCAGTCCTCCTCGCGGATGATGACGTCCTGCGAGACGTCGACCAGACGACGCGTCAGGTAGCCGGAGTCGGCGGTACGCAGCGCGGTGTCGGCCAGACCCTTACGGGCACCGTGGGTGGAGATGAAGTACTCCAGCACGGTGAGACCCTCACGGAACGACGCCTTGATGGGTCGCGGGATGGTCTCGTTCTTTGCGTTCGACACCAGACCACGCATACCGGCGATCTGACGCATCTGCATCATGTTTCCTCGAGCGCCCGAGTCCACCATCATGAAGATGGGGTTCGTCTTCTCGAAGTTGGCGTTCATCGCCTCGGCGACCTCGTTGGTCGCACGGGTCCAGATGCCGATGAGCTCGCTCTTGCGCTCCTCGTTGGTGATCAGGCCGCGCTCGTACTGACGCTGCACCTTCTCGGCCTGGGCCTCGTAGCCCTCGAGGATCTGCGGCTTGTTCGGCGGCACCACGACGTCGGAGATCGACACCGTCACACCCGAGCGGGTGGCCCAGTGGAAACCGGCCGCCTTCAGGTTGTCCAGGGTCGCCGCCACGACGACCTTGGGGTACCGCTCGGCCAGGTCGTTGACGATCGCGGAGAGCTGCTTCTTGCCCACCTCGTAGTCGACGAACGGGTAGTCCTCGGGCAGCAGCTCGTTGAAGAGCGCGCGGCCCAGAGTGGTCTTCAGGCGGAAGGACTCGCCCTCGAACCAGCTCGACTGACCGTCCTCGTCGACCGGCGGGGTCCAGCCACGGGGCGGGACGGTGCCGATCGGCAGGCGGATGTCGACCACGGCCTGGACGTCGATCTGCTTGGCGTCGAACGCCATCACGGCCTCGGCGGCGGAGGTGAAGGAGCGACCACCGCCCTTCACCTTCTCCCGGTCCGAGGTCAGGAAGAACAGACCGAGCACCATGTCCTGGGTCGGCATGGTGACGGGGCGACCGTCGGCCGGCTTCAGGATGTTGTTCGAGGACAGCATCAGGATGCGGGCCTCGGCCTGCGCCTCCGCGGAGAGCGGCAGGTGGACGGCCATCTGGTCACCGTCGAAGTCCGCGTTGAACGCGGTGCAGACGAGCGGGTGGATCTGGATGGCCTTGCCCTCGACCAGCTGGGGCTCGAAGGCCTGGATGCCGAGGCGGTGCAGGGTGGGTGCACGGTTCAGCAGCACCGGGTGCTCGGCGATGACCTCTTCGAGGACGTCCCACACCACGGGGCGGGCGCGCTCGACCATGCGCTTCGCCGACTTGATGTTCTGCGCGTGGTTGAGGTCCACCAGGCGCTTCATCACGAACGGCTTGAAGAGCTCCAGCGCCATGGCCTTCGGCAGACCGCACTGGTGCAGCTTGAGCTGCGGGCCGACGACGATGACCGAACGGGCCGAGTAGTCGACTCGCTTGCCGAGCAGGTTCTGGCGGAAACGACCCTGCTTGCCCTTCAGCATGTCGCTGAGGGACTTCAGCGGACGGTTGCCGGGGCCCGTGACCGGGCGACCACGACGGCCGTTGTCGAAGAGGGCGTCGACCGCCTCCTGGAGCATCCGCTTCTCGTTGTTCACGATGATCTCGGGCGCGCCGAGGTCGAGAAGCCGCTTCAGGCGGTTGTTGCGGTTGATCACGCGGCGGTACAGGTCGTTCAGGTCGGAGGTCGCGAAGCGGCCACCGTCCAGCTGCACCATCGGGCGAAGGTCCGGCGGGATGACCGGGACGCAGTCCAGCACCATGCCGTTGGGCTTGTTGGTGGTCTGCAGGAAGGCGGAGACGACCTTGAGGCGCTTGAGCGCCCGGGTCTTCTTCTGGCCCTTGCCGCTGCGGATGATCTCGCGCAGCCGCTCGGACTCCTCGGCCAGGTCGAACGTCTCCAGGCGGTCCTTGAGCGCCGCGGCGCCCATCGAGCCGGAGAAGTACGTGCCGAAGCGGTCGCGCAGCTCGCGGTAGAGCAGCTCGTCGCCCTCGAGGTCCTGGACCTTGAGGTTCTTGAAGCGGGCCCAGACCTCGTCCAGACGGTCCAGCTCGCGCTGCGCACGGTCACGCAGCTGCTTCATCTCGCGCTCGGCACCCTCGCGCACCTTGCGGCGCACGTCGGCCTTGGCGCCCTCGGCCTCGAGCTCGGCCAGGTCGGTCTCGGCCTTCTTGGCCCGGGCCTCGAGGTCGGAGTCGCGGCGGTTCTCGATCTGCTGACGCTCGACCGAGACATGCGCCTCGAGGGACGGGAGGTCGCGCTGGCGACGCTCGTCGTCCACCCAGGTGATCATGTAGGCGGCGAAGTAGATGACCTTCTCGAGGTCCTTCGGCGCCAGGTCGAGCAAGTAGCCGAGGCGGCTGGGGACACCCTTGAAATACCAGATGTGGGTGACCGGCGCGGCCAGCTCGATGTGGCCCATCCGCTCACGACGCACCTTGGCGCGAGTGACCTCGACGCCACAGCGCTCACAGATGATGCCCTTGAAGCGGACGCGCTTGTACTTGCCGCAGTAGCACTCCCAGTCCCGGGTGGGGCCGAAGATCTTCTCGCAGAAGAGCCCGTCCTTTTCCGGCTTCAGGGTGCGGTAGTTGATGGTCTCCGGCTTCTTGACCTCACCGTGGGACCACTGGCGGATGTCGTCGGCGGTCGCGAGGCCGATGCGGAGCTCGTCGAAGAAGTTGACGTCAAGCACTGGTCGTCAAGCCCTCTTTCGTAAGTCGAAAGGTGTTCATCTGGTCTGAGGGGGCCTGGGGGCGGGCCGGCCACACTGGGTGGCCGACCCAACCTCCGTCAGACCTCTTCGACGCTGCTCGGCTCGCGCCGGGACAGGTCAATGCCGAGCTCCTCGGCGGCACGGAAGACATCCTCGTCGGAGTCCCGCATCTCGATGGACTGGCCGTCCGAGGACAGCACCTCCACGTTGAGGCAGAGCGACTGCATTTCCTTGATGAGGACCTTGAAGGACTCAGGAATGCCCGGCTCGGGGATGTTCTCGCCCTTGACGATGGCCTCGTAGACCTTCACCCGGCCGAGAACGTCGTCGGACTTGATGGTGAGGAGTTCCTGCAGTGCGTAGGCGGCGCCGTACGCCTCAAGGGCCCACACCTCCATCTCACCGAATCGCTGACCACCGAACTGCGCCTTACCACCGAGCGGCTGCTGGGTGATCATCGAGTACGGACCGGTCGAACGGGCGTGCAGCTTGTCGTCGACCAGGTGGTGCAGCTTCAGGATGTACATGTAGCCGACCGAGACCGGCATCGGGAACGGCTCACCGGAGCGGCCGTCGAACAGCCGCGCCTTACCGGTGGAGTTCACCAGGCGCTCACCGTCACGGGTGAGGGTGGTGTGGTCCAGCAGGTGGGTGATCTCGTCCTCGCGGGCGCCGTCGAAGACCGGGGTGGCGAGGTTGGTGCCGCCCTCGACCTTGTCCGCGCCGATCGCCTGCAGGCGGGTGGCCCACTCCTCGGCGAGACCGGAGACGTCCCAGCCCTGCTTGGCGAGCCACCCTAGGTGGATCTCCAGTACCTGTCCCGGGTTCATTCGGGACGGGACACCCAGCGGGTTGAGGATGATGTCGACCGGGGTGCCGTCCTCGAGGAACGGCATGTCCTCGACCGGCAGGATCTTGGAGATGACACCCTTGTTGCCGTGACGGCCGGCCAGCTTGTCACCGTTGGTGATCTTGCGCTTCTGGGCGACGTAGACGCGAACCAGCTGGTTCACACCCGGGGGAAGCTCGTCCCCCTCCTCGCGGTCGAAGACGCGGACACCGATGATCTTGCCGGACTCACCGTGCGGCACCTTCAGCGAGGTGTCGCGGACCTCACGGGCCTTCTCGCCGAAGATCGCGCGGAGCAGGCGCTCCTCCGGGGTCAGCTCGGTCTCACCCTTGGGCGTGACCTTGCCGACCAGGATGTCGCCGGTGGTGACATCGGCGCCGATCCGGATGATGCCGCGCTCGTCGAGGTCGGCGAGGACCTCCTCGGAGACGTTCGGGATGTCCCGGGTGATCTCCTCCGGGCCCAGCTTGGTGTCACGGGCGTCGACCTCGTGCTCCTCGATGTGGATCGAGGAGAGGACGTCGTCCTGCACGAGGCGCTGCGACAGGATGATCGCGTCCTCGTAGTTGTGACCCTCCCAGGACATGAACGCCACGAGCAGGTTCTTGCCCAGCGCCATCTCACCCTGGTCGGTGCACGGGCCGTCGGCCAGCACCTGGCTGACCTCGACCCGGGCGCCCTCGTCCACGAGCACCTTCTGGTTGAAGGCGGTGCCCTGGTTCGAGCGGGTGAACTTGGCGGCGCGGTACGTGGTGTACGTGCCGTCGTCGTTGGCCACGGTGACGTAGTCGGCCGAGACCTCCTGGACGACACCCGCCTTCTCGGCCACGATCACGTCGGCGGCGTCGACCGCACAGCGGTACTCCATGCCGGTACCGACCACGGGCGCCTCGCTGCGCAGCAGCGGAACGGCCTGGCGCATCATGTTCGAGCCCATGAGCGCGCGGTTGGCGTCGTCGTGCTCGAGGAACGGGATCATGGCGGTCGCGACCGACACCATCTGGCGCGGCGAGACGTCCATGTAGTCGATCTCGGTGCCCGGGATGTAGTCGATCTCGCCACCACGGCGGCGGACCAGGACACGCGGCTCGGCGAAGGTCAGCTCGTCGGTCAGCGGGGCGTTGGCCTGCGCGATGACGTAGCGGTCCTCCTCGTCTGCCGTGAGGTAGTCGACCGCCTCGGTCACGACACCGTCGATGACCTTCCGGTACGGGGTCTCGATGAAGCCGAAGGCGTTCACCCGGCCGTAGGACGCGAGCGAGCCGATCAGACCGATGTTCGGGCCTTCGGGGGTCTCGATCGGACACATGCGGCCGTAGTGCGAGGGGTGCACGTCACGGACCTCGAAGCCGGCCCGCTCACGGGACAGACCACCGGGGCCGAGCGCGGACAGACGACGCTTGTGGGTCAGACCCGAGAGCGGGTTCGTCTGGTCCATGAACTGCGACAGCTGGCTGGTGCCGAAGAACTCCTTGATGGAGGCGACGACCGGCCGGATGTTGATCAGGGTCTGCGGCGTGATCGCCTCGACGTCCTGGGTGGTCATGCGCTCGCGCACGACACGCTCCATACGGGCAAGACCCGTACGGACCTGGTTCTGGATCAGCTCGCCGACATTGCGCAGACGACGGTTGCCGAAGTGGTCGATGTCATCGACCTCCACGACGATGTCGCGGCCCGCGTCGTCCCGCCAGTCGGTCTCGCCCGCGTGCAGCTTCACCAGGTACTTGATCGCACCGATGATGTCGGGCTCGGTGAGCACGCCGGAGTCCAGCGACTCGGCGTTGCCCAGCTTGCGGTTGACCTTGTAACGGCCGACCTTGGCGAGGTCGTAGCGCTTCGGGTTGAAGTAGAGGTTCTCCAGAAGCGTCTGCGCGGCCTCGCGGGTCGGCGGCTCGCCGGGGCGCAGCTTGCGGTAGATGTCGAGCAGCGCGTCGTCCTGGCCCTGGGTGTGGTCCTTCTCCAGGGTGGCGCGCATCGACTCGTACTCGCCGAACTCCTCGAGAATCATCTCGTTGGTCCAGCCGAGCGCCTTCAGCAGCACGGTGACCGACTGCTTGCGCTTGCGGTCGATGCGGACACCGACCATGTCGCGCTTGTCGATCTCCATCTCCAGCCAGGCACCACGCGAGGGGATGACCTTGCAGGAGAAGATGTCCTTGTCGGAGACCTTGTCCAGGGTGGAGTCGAAGTACACACCCGGCGAACGGACCAGCTGCGAGACCACGACACGCTCGGTGCCGTTGATCACGAAGGTGCCCTTGTGGGTCATGAGCGGGAAATCGCCCATGAAGACCGTCTGGGACTTGATCTCACCGGTCTCGTTGTTGGTGAACTCGGCCGTGACGAAGAGCGGGGCCGCGAACGTGAAGTCGCGGTCCTTGCACTCGTCGATCGAGTTCTTCGGCGGCTCGAAACGGTGGTCGCGGAAGGTCAGCGACATCGACCCACTGAAGTCCTCGATCGGGGAGATCTCTTCGAAGATCTCCTCCAGACCGGACTTGGTGGGGACGTCCTGACCACTCTCCAGGGCCGCCTCGACGCGAGACTTCCAGGCCGCATTGCCGAGGAGCCAGTCAAAGCTCTCGGTCTGCAGGGCCAGGAGGTTCGGGACCTCGAGGGGCTCCTTGATCTTCGCGAAGGAGACGCGGAGCGGGGCGGTGGAATTGGCGTTGTTCGAGGCGTTGCGCGGCGCGGCCAAGAGGGGGGTCCTTCCGAGGGCTCGGAGCTCACTGCGCGCGTACCGGCCGGCCTCGACGGGCTTGGTCCCACCCCCGGCGCCGTGGGTCTCAGCCGGGAAGATCTCCCAGGTCAGAGCCGCTTTGCGGAGGCGGTGCCAGACCCCTTCAGGGCAGTGCTTGCTCCGGGCGACGAGTCACGGAGCAGCTAACAGGCAGCGCAAAGGGACAGTGTAGCCAAAAGGCACACTGCTGACAAGCTCTGATTCGGAGACCGAATCGGAGACTCCCCTCATACCGCTCCGCCGTGCCCCGGACGCTCCGAGCCACCGCACCTCACCAAGAGTCAATTCCCGTCGGGGCCACCGAATATGCATCCGGAACCACATCGACCGGTTGGACTCGCCTCCTGTGGGGCGCGCCTTGAGAATCGCGCGCCCGGTGGAGTTCGTCAAGGCCCTCACCGGAGTGCGGACCTCGAAGCGTTCATCGTCCGAGCAGGCCACCGCGTTACAGAACCCGTGGTGGGAGCCTCCCCAGTGACTGCGCTCACCCTACCGGGCCCTGCCGACAGTGGCCGAGTACACAGTCCGCCAGGCTGGTGAAGCCCGTCCGCCGACCGGGTGGACCCTGCTGGGCGAGCGGGTGGAGCAGGCCCGAGGCCGGGTACGCAAAAAGGCCGGGCCGACCACCCGCAAGGGTGATCGGCCCGGCCTCGCGCCCCCTCAGAGGGGGCACTGAGTCACTTGACGGTGACCTTGGCGCCAGCGGCCTCGAGCTGGGCCTTGGCCTTCTCGGCAGCGTCCTTGGCAACCTTCTCCAGGACGGTGGCGGGGGTACCGTCAACGAGGTCCTTCGCCTCCTTCAGGCCGAGGGAGGTGAGGGCGCGCACCTCCTTGATGACCTGGATCTTCTTGTCGCCGGCACCCTCGAGGATGACGTCGAACTCGTCCTGCTCCTCGACGGCCTCGGCCACGACACCGGCGCCACCGGCGGCGGCAACGGCGACCGGGGCGGCAGCGGTGACGTCGAACTTGTCCTCGAAGGCCTTCACGAAGGCAGCGAGCTCGATGAGGGTGAGCTCCTCGAACTGCGCGAGCAGCTCGTCCTGGGTCAGCTTCGCCATGATTTGGCGTCCTTCCACTAAATCGGCAGGTAGGTGCCGGATGTACGGATTGGGCGGGCACTGGCCCGCAGCGAGGCGTGAGCCTGCCGAATTATTCGGCGGCCTCGTCCTCGGCGGCGGGAGCCGGCGCACCGGCACCGCCCTGCTCGACCTTGTCGCGAAGCGCGTCCACGGTGCGGACGAGCTTCGACGGGAGAGCCTGGAAGAGCGCGGCAGCCTGGGACTGCTTGGCCTTCAGGGCACCCGCGAACTTGGCGAGCAGCACCTCGCGGGACTCGAGGTCCGCGAGCTTCTTGATGTCATCGGCGGACAGCGCCTTACCGTCAAGGACACCGCCCTTGATGATGAGTGCGGGGTTGTCCTTGGCGAAGTCACGCAGAGCCTTCGCCGACTCCACCGGGTCACCGGTGACGAAGGCAACAGCCGTCGGACCCGAGAACAGGTCGTCCAGCTCGGAGATCCCGGCCTCATTGGCCGCAATCTTGGTCAGCGTGTTCTTCACCACGGCGTACTGGGCGTTGTCCCCCAGCGAGCGACGCAGGGTCTTGACCTGCTTCACCGTGAGACCGCGGTACTCGGTGAGCAGCGTCGCGTTCGAGGCACGGAACTTGTCCGTGAGCTCGGCGACGGCAGCAGCCTTGTCGGGCCTTGCCATAGGCTTACGCCTCCTTCCGTGATGTCGAAGTCAGGCCGACCTTCGAACAGTCGACCATCCAACGCCTCAAACCACCGGCCAGGAAGCTCTGCAGAAACAGTGAGAGCCCCGGTGCGCAGGCGCACGGGGCTCTGAATGACCTCAACGATCCAGGCGGCAAGCCGCACGGACCGGAAGTCCAAGCTCCAAACACTCCTGCGCGGGCTGTCCGCGACGAATCGCGGAACCTTCGGTCGTCAGCACCCTTGCGGGCGCAGCCGACAACCAGCGGTCTTTGGCAGCCCCCACCGTACTCGACCCCCCGCGAATCGGCCAAATCCGTCAGGAGACGAGCGGCGGCAGGCTCTGGCTGCCCGTGTCCACGGTGTCGTTCTCGGCCGGGGCCTGCACCGAGATCGGGCCGCCGAAGCCCCGGTAGGTCACGGTGTCGTCCGGGCCGCCCCCGCCGCTGCGGCGAAGCTGGACCAGCTGGTCCTTGTCGTTCAGCCACAGATCCAGGGTGAGCCGGCGCACCCCGCCGGCTCCGAGCGCGGCCTGCAGGGCCTGCTGCCGGGTGGCGGGCAGCTGGGTCTGCGCCGCGACGTACCGGTCCACGCCGATGTCCACCCGGTAGTGCTGGACGGTGGCTTCGCCCAGCTCCTCCTCACCGACCAGCCTCGGGCTCTCGGCGGCGACGGCGGCGGTCAGCCCCACCATCGGGTTGATCCGGTCGACCAGCTCGGCGTACGGGATCTCCCGCCGGCCGCCCGGGACGGTGAACTTCTCCCAGTGCCGCCCGCCGGTCCGCTCGGCGGTGGCCTGGTCGCCGCCCCGGTAGGCGGTGGTGTCCAGCACGATCAGCTGCTCGGCGGTGTCCGGGTACTTGACCTTGAGCACCGTCTTCGGCGCCCAGAACAGCACCCCACTGGCCGGGTCGCCGCCCAGCCGGTACGAGAACTCGGCCCGCCGGGCGGTGCTCATCGCCAGCTGGGCGGAGAGCAGCACGCCGTGCGGCGACCGGTCGGTGGGGCTGGGCAGGCCGGTCGGCACGGCGCTGGCCGAGGGGGTGGCGGTGGGCCGGGGCTCCGGTCCGCCGCCACAGCCGGCCACGCCGGTGAGCAGCAGCACGGCGATCGCCGCGGCCACCGACCGCTGACCTGCCGTCACCCTGTCCCCCCGCCGCCGATGTTCCCTCCGACACCCTGTCATGCGGAGCTCAGCCGCCGAAGCCCTTGAGCAGATCTGCGACCTCGAACACATCCGCGGCGGGCGGGGCGGCCACCTCGGGGGCCTTGCCGAGCTCGGTGTAACGGACCGTCATCTCGCCGGTCCTGGCCGGGGTGAGGTCCGCACTGCGGAGCTGGACCAGCTCGTTCCGGCCGTTGATCCACAGGTCCAGCGCGCCGCCGCCCTTGCCCAGCTCGGCCAGCGCCTGCCCCTTCTGGTCCTCCGTCAGCCCGGCCATCGCGCCGACCAGCGCCTGGGCCACCCCGGCGGCGTGGAAGTGCACCGCCTCGGCGCCGTTCACCTGCTCGACCCCGACCTTGGCCAGCCCGGGGCTGGCCGCGCCGACCGCCAGCGGCACTGCCGGGTCGAGCGCCTTCATCAGGACGGCCAGCGTCCGGGCGTCCTCGCCGCCGGCCGACAGGCCCGCGCCGTTGGCGGGCGCCGCGGCGTTCACCTTCATCCAGTGCCGCCCACCGGCCAGCGCCGAGGTCTCCGGCGAGGCGCCGACGAAACTGGCCCCGGCGGCCGAGCGCAGCCTGGCGTCCTGCCCGTCCACCTTGAAGGTCAGGTCGGCGGCGGCCGACCCGCCCCAGCGCAGGGCACCGCTGCCGGTGTCCGCTCCCCCGGTGCTGAGCACCAGGCCGGCGTTGCCCGCCTTGGCCATCACGCCGGCGGCCGCCAGCAGGACGTCCTTGGGCGCGCCGGTGGGCGCCGGGACCTGGCCGGCGCCGGCCGTGGCGCCTGCGGTGGCGGCGGCCGGGGAGGAGGCGCCCGGCTGGGGGGCCGCCGTACCGCTCGAACCGGCCGAGGGGCTGGCGGACGCCGAGGGCTTGGCCGCCTCGCCCGCCCCCGATCCGCTCGAACCGCAGGCGGTCAGGCCGCCCACCAGCAGCGCCGTGACGGCAATCGTCCGCAGGTCCCGCATGGCTGTCTCCCCCTCGTTCGGATCTCGGAAAGCGGACTCTAATTGATGTACATACGCCGACGGGCCCGCACCCCCCTCGAAGGGGGATACGGGCCCGTTGAACGCGGTTACCGCTGGAGCTCGAGGGCTCAGACGGAGGCCGGGTCCTCCTCGACGAGGAGGTTCCGGGTGCGGTTCGGGTCCACCTGGATGCCGGGGCTGATCGTGGTGGAGATCGCCGTCTTCTTGATGTAGCGACCCTTCGCGGCGGACGGCTTGGCCCGGAGGACCTCGTCCAGCGCGGCGCCGTAGTTCTCGACCAGCTGCTCGTCGGTGAAGGAGGCCTTACCGATGATGAAGTGCAGGTTCGAGTGCTTGTCGACGCGGAACTCGATCTTGCCGCCCTTGATGTCGTTGACAGCCTTCGCGACATCGGGGGTGACGGTGCCGGTCTTCGGGTTCGGCATCAGACCACGCGGGCCGAGCACGCGGCCGAGGCGGCCGACCTTGCCCATGAGGTCCGGGGTGGCGACGACGGCGTCGAAGTCCAGGCGGCCCTTGGCGACCTCGTCGATGAGCTCGTCCGAGCCCACGATGTCGGCGCCCGCAGCACGCGCGGCCTCGGCACGCTCGCCGGTCGCGAAGACCAGGACCCGAGCGGTCTTACCGGTGCCGTGCGGAAGGATCACGGTGCTGCGGACCATCTGGTCGGCCTTGCGCGGGTCGACACCCAGACGCATGGCAACCTCGACGGTCGCGTCGAACTTGGCGGTGGAGGTCTCCTTGGCGAGGCGGATGGCCTCGAGGGGAGCGTAGATCCGGCTGCGGTCGACCTTGGCGTCCGCGGCCTTGAGAGCCTTGCTGCGCTTCACTGCTTCTCCTGAAGGTGAATGGAGTTCGTGGGACGGGCCGCGCGGGCCCTACCACGGTGGACTAGGGGGCTTTTCAGCCCTCGACGGTGATGCCCATCGACCGGGCGGTGCCGGCGATGATCTTCGCCGCCGCGTCCAGGTCGTTGGCGTTCAGGTCGGGGAGCTTGGTGGTGGCGATGTCGCGGACCTGGGCGCTGGTGAGCTTCGCGACCTTGGTCTTGTGCGGCTCGGCCGAGCCCTTGTCCACGCCGGCGGCCTTCAGGATGAGGCGCGCGGCCGGCGGCGTCTTCGTGATGAAGGTGAAGGTGCGGTCCTCGTAGACCGTGATCTCCACCGGCACGATCATGCCGCGCTGCGACTCGGTCGCGGCGTTGTAGGCCTTGCAGAACTCCATGATGTTGACGCCGTGCTGACCCAGCGCGGGGCCGACCGGCGGAGCCGGGTTGGCCGCGCCGGCCTTGATCTGGAGCTTGATAAGCCCCGTGACCTTCTTCTTCTTGGGAGGCATGCTCTCCGGGTCCTTCCGAGAGTGGATTACTGGTGCGTCCGCAGCCGGAGCGACACCCGGCCAGGCAGAACACACATCGGACCAGGCTAACCGCTGTTGCGGCCTGGACCAAAACGAGTTCGGGGGCGGAGCCGAAGCTCCGCCCCCGAATCGAAGCTTTGGACTAGTTCTTCTGGATCTGGTCGAACGACAGCTCGACCGGGGTCTCCCGGCCGAAGATCTCGACCAGGCCCTTGACCTTCTTCGAGTCCGGGTTGATCTCGTTGATGGTCGCCTGCAGGGTGGCGAACGGACCGTCGGTGACGGTGACCGAGTCGCCGACCTCGAAGTCGAGCACCTGGACCTCGACCGGGCGGTGCGGGGACGCCTTGCCGGCGGCCTTGGCCGCGTCGCGCTCGACGTCGGGGGCGAGCATCTTGACGACCTCGTCCAGGGTCAGCGGGTACGGGTCGTAGGCGTTGCCGACGAAGCCGGTGACACCCGGGGTGTTGCGGACGACGCCCCAGGACTCGGGGGTGAGGTCCATCCGGACCAGCACGTAGCCGGGGAGCTTGTTCTGCCGGACGGTCTTGCGGTCGCCGTTCTTGATCTGGACGACCTCCTCCTGCGGAACGGCGGACTCGAAGATGAAGTCCTCGACGTTCAGCGAGACGGCGCGCTGCTCCAGGTTCTGCTTCACCCGGTTCTCGTACCCGGCGTAGGTGTGGATCACGTACCACTCGCCCGGCGCGGTGCGCAGCTGCTCCCGGAAGGCGACGACCGGGTCGATCTCGACCTCGTCCTCGGCCTCGACGTCCTCAGCCTCGGTCTCGTCCTCGACGTCCTCGGCAGCCTCGTCCTCGGCGGCCTCGGTCTCGTCCTCCTCGAGGGACTCGTCCTCGGTCACCTCGTGCACCGCGTCCTGCTCGGCCGGCACGCCCGCCTCGGCCTCGTCCGCTGCCTCGACCTCGTCCTGGTCGGCGTCGACCGCGTCCAGGATCTGCTCGGCGTCCTCGACGTCAGCAGCCTCGGCCGCGACATCCGCCTCGCGGACGGTCTCGTCGGCGTCGTACAGGGGGGACTCAGACACGGTGGCTGCTTCTTTCCTGGGATGTGAGTTGGAACGGCTCCGGACTGTCCGGCACCCTCACGGGCACGTTGCGGGGACAACTCGGATACCTCCACAGTACCGAGTCAACGGTAGCGGGATCGCCCTGAGTGCGCCGACAGCTCGACCCGGACCGTTTGCACGGCCCGGGTCGGGATGGAGCTGGGGAGGTGACGGCCGGTCAGCCGAACACCCACAGGCTGAGCTTGGAGAAGCCGTAGTCCATGCTGGCCACCAGGCCCATGACCACGACCACGAAGACCACCACGACGGTGGTGTACTGGGTCAGCTCGCTGCGGGTCGGCCAGACGACCTTGCGAAGCTCGGCAATGATCTGGCGGTAGAACAGCGCCGTCCGGGCGAAGATGCTCTTCTTGGCCCGCTTGCCGGACTTCTTCTCGCCGTCACCGCCCTCGGACTTCTGGGCACGCTTACGGTCGCGACGCGAGGGCACCTTGTCGTTGACGTCGGCGGAAGTCGCCTCCGCGCCGTCGGGGTTGCCGCTCTCAGGCGTTGCGGTGGAGCCCGTGGTCTCCGTCACTCGTCCTCACCTGAATCCGGGTCCTGCCGAGCGTCGCTTCGCGTTGGTGCGGGCGATCCGGCGAATGCAGTGCGGTGGAGCCATCTCCGCATCAAGCCCGCTCACTCCTGTGGAGCGAACGGGCTGGATACGGTTCAAGCAGCAGGGCAAGAGGGACTTGAACCCCCAACCGCCGGTTTTGGAGACCGGTGCTCTACCAATTGAGCTATTGCCCTACGGAGCTTTGCGGCTCCGGAGATGACCACCAACCTACCGCATCCGGGTCGCTGCGTGAGTTACGCACCGGTGGAGCCGCACTTCGGGAGCCATCGAGCAGTGAGTGTACGTGTTCCGGAGCGTTTGGTCGAACCCCATTCACGGACCGCCCACCGGCGGGTACGCATAGTGGACGGATCCGTACACATGCTGAAACCGCCGTACGCGGCCTTGAAGGACTCTGCAACGATTGCGGCATGAGCGCTCCCACCCCCCGCCCCGCAGACCGCCGCGTCTCCGCCCGTGTCGGTGCCATCGCCGAGTCCGCCACCCTCGCGGTGGACGCCAAGGCGAAGGCCCTCAAGGCGGCCGGCCGCCCCGTGATCGGCTTCGGCGCCGGAGAGCCGGACTTCCCGACCCCCGGCTACATCGTCGACGCCGCCGTCGCCGCCTGCCAGGACCCGAAGAACCACCGCTACACCCCGGCCGGCGGCCTGCCGGAGCTGAAGGCCGCGATCGCCGCGAAGACCCTTCGCGACTCCGGCTACCAGGTGGACGCCTCCCAGGTGCTGGTCACCAACGGTGGCAAGCAGGCCATTTACGAGGCCTTCGCCGCGATCCTGGACCCGGCCGACGAGGTCATCATCCCGGCGCCGTACTGGACCACCTACCCCGAGGCCGTGAAGCTGGCCGGCGGTGTCCCGGTCGACGTCGTCGCGGACGAGACCACCGGCTACAAGGTCTCGGTCGAGCAGCTCGAGGCCGCCCGCACCGAGAACACCAAGGTGGTGCTCTTCGTCTCGCCGTCCAACCCGACCGGCTCGGTCTACACCGAGGCCGAGGCCGAGGCGATCGGCCGCTGGGCGCTGGAGCACGGCCTCTGGGTGCTCACCGACGAGATCTACGAGCACCTGGTCTACGGCGACGCCACCTTCACCTCGCTGCCCGCCCTGCTCCCCGAGCTGGCCGACAAGTGCATCGTGGTCAACGGTGTGGCCAAGACCTACGCGATGACCGGCTGGCGGGTGGGCTGGATGATCGGCCCGAAGGACGTCGTGAACGCCGCCGCCAACCTGCAGTCGCACGCCACCTCCAACGTCTCCAACGTGGCGCAGCGCGCCGCGCTGGCCGCCGTCTCCGGTGACCTGGCTGCGGTGGACGAGATGAAGACCGCGTTCGACCGCCGCCGGAAGACCATCGTGCGGATGCTGAACGAGATCGACGGCGTGTTCTGCCCCGAGCCCGAGGGTGCGTTCTACGTCTACCCCTCGGTCAAGGACCTGCTGGGCAAGGAGATCCGCGGCAAGCGCCCGGCCACCTCCGCCGAGCTGGCCACCCTGATCCTGGACGAGGCCGAGGTCGCGGTCGTACCCGGCGAGGCCTTCGGCACCCCCGGCTACCTGCGGCTGTCGTACGCGCTCGGCGACGCAGACCTGGCCGAGGGCATCGGCCGGATGCAGAAGCTGCTCGGCGAGGCCCGCGCCTGACGGTCCGTCGCCCTCTTTCCGGTGTCCTGCCGGTCACCGCCCCTTTCACCCCTTCGAGGGATGTGAAAGGGGCGGTTCCCGTTCGGGGCCCTGATACGGCAGGATCGGTGAATGGAACGCCAGCGTGATGTCCGGAGCCTGCCGAAGGCCCATCTGCACCTGCACTTCACCGGTTCGATGCGGCCCGCCACCCTGCTGGAGCTGGCCGACAAGCACCGGGTCCGGCTGCCCGAGGCGCTCAGCTCCGGCGAGCCGCCCCAGCTGCGGGCCACCGACGAGCGGGGCTGGTTCCGGTTCCAGCGGCTGTACGACACCGCGCGCTCGGTGCTGCGGGACGAGTCCGACATCCGGCGCCTGGTGCTGGAGACCGCCCAGGACGAGGCCACCGACGGCTCCCGCTGGCTGGAGATCCAGGTCGACCCCACCTCGTACGCGCCCCGGCTCGGCGGGCTGATCCCCGCCCTGGAGCTGATCCTGGACGCCGTCCGGGAGGCCTCCGCCGCGACCGGCGTGGGGATCCGGGTGCTGGTCGCGGCGAACCGGATGAAGTCCCCGATGGACGCCCGCACGCTGGCCAGGCTCGCGGTCCGCTACGCCGACCAGGGCGTGGTCGGTTTCGGCCTCTCCAACGACGAACGGCGGGGCCTGGCCCGGGACTTCGACCGGGCCTTCGCGATCGCCCGCCGGGGCGGGCTGCTGGCCGCCCCGCACGGCGGCGAGCTCTCCGGGCCGGAGTCGGTCCGGGACTGCCTGGACGACCTCGGCGCGGGCCGGATCGGCCACGGCGTCCGGGCCGCCGAGGATCCGCGCCTGATGCAGCGGCTGGCGGACCGTCAGATCACCTGCGAGGTCTGCCCGTCCTCCAACGTCTCGCTCGGGGTTTACGAGCGCGCCGAGGAGGTGCCGTTGCGGAAGCTGTTCGAGGCGGGCGTCCCGATGGCGCTGGGCGCGGACGACCCGCTGCTGTTCGGCTCCCGGCTGGCCGCCCAGTACGAGCTGGTCCGCGACGTGCACGGCTTCAGCGACGCCGAGCTGGCCGAGCTGGCCCGGCAGTCCGTCCGCGCCACCCGCGCCCCGGAGGACGTCCGCAAACAACTCCTGGCGGACATCGACGCCTGGCTCGGCGCCTAGACAGCCGGGCTGCACCACCAGGGGCTCGGGGAACTGCGACGCCGACCTCAGGAGTGTTCAACGTACGTACAGGGTCAGGCACCTTCGCAGTGACCCGAGCCCCTGGTGGTTGCTCTCAGAGGTTGACGCCGATCATGACCGGTTCGTTGACCAACTCGACGCCGAACACGGCCCGTACCCCGTCCCGGATCTCGCGGGCCAGGCCGAGCAGGTCCTCGGTGCTGGCTGCGCCCCGGTTGGTGAGGGCCAGCGTGTGCTTGGTGGAGAGCGTGGCCGCGCCCGCCCCGTACCCCTTGCCGAAGCCGGCCTGGTCGATCAGCCAGGCGGCGGAGGTCTTGGTGCATCCGCCCGGCGCGGGGTAGGCGGGCGCCGTGCGCTCCCCCAGCCGGGCCAGGAAGTCGGCGTACTGAGCGGCCGTCAGCACCGGGTTGGTGAAGAACGAGCCCGCCGACCAGGTGTCATGGTCCGCCGGGTCGAGCACCATGCCCTTGCCCGCCCGCAGGCCGAGCACCGTCTTGTAGGCGGTCCGCAGTGCGACCCGCTCCCCGGCCTCGACGCCCAGCGTCCTGGCGACCTCCGCGTACCGGACGGCCGTGGACTGCCCCTCGGCGTCCTCCAGCCGGAACCGGACCCGCAGCACCACGTACCGCTCGGGGTCGGCCTTGAAGCGGCTGTGCCGGTAGGAGAACTCGCACTCCGCGTTGGTCAGCGTGACCGTCTCGCCGACCCGCCGGTCGTACGCGACCACCTCGGTGATGCCGGTGGCCACCTCCTGGCCGTACGCGCCGACGTTCTGCACAGGCGTGGCGCCGGCCGAGCCGGGGATGCCGGCCAGGAACTCGATGCCGGCCAGCCCGGCGTCCACCACCCTCGCCACCGCGTCGGCCCAGACCTCGCCGGCCGCCAGCTCCAGCTCGACCCCGTCCAGGGCGAACCCGGTGGTGGCAAGTCGCAGCACCGTTCCGTCGAAACCCTGGTCGCCGATCACCAGGTTGGAGCCGCCGCCGATCACCAGCAGCGGCTCGCCCGCCTGGTCCGCCGCCCGGACGGTCTCGACGACCTCCTGGTCGGTGGTGGCGGTGACGAGCCGACGGGCCGGTCCGCCGAGCCGGAGGGTGGTCAGCGGGGCGAGGGGGGCGTCCAGTTCAACAAGCACGCCCCCAGCGTACGGGGGTCGCCCGGCCCGGTGGGCAGGACGACCCTCGCCTTCGGGTGTCAGCCGAGCTGGACCACCGCGCGGGACATGTTGAGCACCTTGTTCTCGCCGTTCTTCACCAGCAGGTCGACCCGGACCCGGCGGTCGTCCAGCAGGGCGGCGACCTTGCCGGTGACCTCGATCACGGTGCCGACGCCGTCGTTGGGGACGGGGACGGGCTTGGTGAAGCGGACTCCGTAGTCGAGCACCGCGCCCGGGTCGCCGACCCAGTCGGTGACCACCCGGATCGCCTCGGCCATGGTGAACATGCCGTGCGCGATGACGTCGGGCAGGCCGACCTCGACCGCGAACTTCTCGTTCCAGTGGATCGGGTTGAAGTCACCGGAGGCGCCCGCGTACTGGACGAGCGTGGCGCGGGTCACCGGGAAGGACTGGGCGGGCAACTCGGTGCCGACCTCGACCTGGTCGAAGCTGATGGTCATCCTGGTCACTCCCCCGCCTGGTCGGCGGCCCGGGCCACCAGCGTCATGATCGCGGTCACCACGTGCTCGCCGCTCTCGTCGTGCACCTTGCCGCTGACGGTCAGTACGTCGTTGCCGGCCAGCGACTTGATCGCGTCGATCGCGACAGTGACCGTCAGCCGGTCCCCGGCGTGCACCGGGCGGCTGTAGCTGAACTTCTGGTCGCCGTGCACCACTCGGCTGAAGTCCAGGTTCAGCTCGGGGTCGTTCACCACCTGGGCCGCGGCCCGGTAGGTGATCACGAACGGGAAGGTCGGTGGCGCGATCACTTCCGGATACCCGAGTGCCTTCGCGGCCTCGACGTCGGTGTACGCCGGGTTGGCGTCGCCGATCGCGGTCGCGAACTCGCGGATCTTCTCCCGGCCTACCTCGTACGGCTCGGTGGGCGGGTAGGTCCGCCCGATGAACGAGGGGTCGAGGGCCATGGGCTACTCCTCTGACAGTGGGTCACACAGCTGGTACAGAAAAAAGCTCCAGGCCGTGCCCCTTGCGGGACACGGCCTGGAGCCTAGAGCCTGATCACACCAGGCCCGACGACGCCTTGCGGGGTCAGCGGGTCTCGCGGTGCGCGGTGTGCGAGTTGCAACGGGGGCAGTGCTTCTTCATCTCAAGACGGTCCGGGTCGTTACGCCGGTTCTTCTTGGTGATGTAGTTCCGCTCCTTGCACTCCACGCAGGCCAGCGTGATCTTCGGGCGGACGTCGGTGGCAGCCACGGGAGTGCCTTCCTAAAAAATGGGTGATGACACAACAAGAGTAGCCGATCGGGAGTTCGATCTCCCGACCGACTACGCGGGTAGCGGTGACCGGACTTGAACCGGTGACACAGCGATTATGAGCCGCTTGCTCTACCAACTGAGCTACACCGCTTTGATGATCGTGCGTCAGACCAAGATCTGAAACCTTCTCACCAGAGCCCCCATGCGGAATCGAACCGCAGACCTTCTCCTTACCATGGAGACGCTCTACCGACTGAGCTATAGGGGCGAACGAGGAAGAGATTACACGTTTCCCGGCCAGAGGTGAAATCCGTATCCGGCCCGGAAGATCGCAGGTGGGCGGCCCGTACGGACGCTCCTGTGCAGTACTCGCGTTCGACGGTGCCTCGGAACCGACGGTGCCGGCCACCCTCGACCCGGTACGACTGCTGCGAGCCTCCGAGCACCCCGCCCCGACTCCCCATAGGCTCGACCCTCAGTGATCTTGCGGCTCCCGGGGCGCCCCGAGGCCGCCGGGCAGCGAGGAGCCGGCCGATGACCGCGGACAGCGCACCCGCCGAGGGGCCGCACCCGGGCGAGGGGTCGTCGAAGGGACCCAACCCGCTCGGCCACGGCCCGGTCCTGCTGCTCGCCAACGCCCGGCTCACCGACGGCCGGGTGGTGGACGTCCGGATCCGCGGCGACCGTATCCAGGCGGTCGGCACCACCGGCAGCCTCGGCCCGCTGCCCGCCACGCCGGGCAGCCCCACCAGCACCACCGGCGCCCGGATCGACCTCGGCGGCTACCTCCTGCTGCCCGCCCCCGCCGAACCGCATGCGCACTACGACGTCGCCTTCTCCGCCGCCCTGCCGACACCCCCGCCGGAGACCCCCGCCGACCTGATCCGCCGGGTCACCGAGGGCGCGCTCACCGCGCTCGGGTACGGGGCGACCGCCCAGCGCACCCACGTCGGGATCGGCGGCGCGCACGGGCTGCGCCGGCTGGAGGCCGTCCTGACGGCCCGCCAGGCACTGCGCGGACTGGCCGAGCTCCAGGCGGTGGCGATGCCCCGGCTGCTCACCGGCCGGGCCGGTGCGGACGGCCGGGCCCAGCTCCGGGAGGCGCTCAAGCTCGGCGCGGCGGCGGCCGGCGGCTGCCCGGACCTCGACCCGGACCCGGTGGGCTACGTCCAGGTCCTGCTGGAGGCGGCCCGCGAGGCGGACTGCCCGGTGGACCTGCACACCCTGGGCCGCGACCCGGCTCAACTCGCCCGAATGGCCGCCGTGTTGGCGCCGCTGCGGCCCCGGGTCACGGTCGGCCCGGTGAGTGCGCTGGCGGACGGCGGGGCGGCGGTGCTGGCCGGCGCCGGACTGCGGGTGGTCTGCCTGCCGCAGAACGGCGGCTGCGTCGGCCTCGAAGGCCCGGCTGCTCCTCTGCGGCCTTTCCAGGTACGGGAGTTGACCGAGGCCGGGATCCCGCTGGCCGCCGGCGCGGGCGGCCTGCGGGACCTCGCCAACCCGGTCGGCCGGGCCGACCCGCTGGAGGCCGCGTACCTGCTCGCGGCGGGCGGCGGGATGAGCCTGGAGGCGGCGTACGAGGCGGTCTCCCACCAGGCCCGGACGGCCCTCGGGCTGCAGCCCGTCCGGGTCGACGCCGGTTTCCCGGCCGAGCTGCTGGCGGTCCGGGGCGACTCGCTGGCCGGGGCGCTGGCGGGCGGGCACAGCCGGCTGGTGATCCACAGTGGCCGGGTGGTGAGCCGGACCAGCGCCGTCCGGGAGTTCGCCGACACGGTGGCGCTGGCGCTGCCCCGGCAAAGCACCCCGGGGTGACCGCGTGACCGCTGCGCACGCCGGGGTGGCTGTTGAGCGCGCCCCGGTAGCGGCTATCTGCTCTTCGGGTTGGCGGGCTCGCCCCGGCGGACCGCCCCTGGCGCGCGGCCGGTCGGGTGGTTGGCCGCGGCCGAGGAGTTGAGCTGCCAGGGGACGCTGATCACCATCACGCCGGGCGTGAAGAGCAGCCGGCTCTTGAGCCAGAGGGCGGACTGGTTGTGCAGCAGGTTCTCCCACCAGTGCCCGACCACGTACTCCGGGATGAACACCGCGACCACGTCGCGCGGGCTGCTCCGGCGGACGCTCCGGACGTACCCGACCACCGGCCGGGTGATCTCCCGGAACGGCGAGTCGAGCACCTTGAGCGGCACCTGGATGTCGAACTCGTCCCACTTCTGCCGGAGTTCGTCCGTGCTGTCGCGCTCGACCGCGACGGTCAGCGCCTCCAGGGTGTCCGGCTTGAAGGCCTGGGCGTAGCCGAGCGCGCGCAGGGTCGGCTTGTGCAGCTTGGAGACCAGCACGATGCCGTGCACCTTCGACGGGCGGACTGACTCCTCGTGCGGGTCGTCGACCGCCAGCTCCTCCGCCGTCCGGTCGTAGTGGCGCCGGATGCCGTGCATCATCAGCCAGAGCACGACCGCCGCCAGTACGGCCAGCCAGGCACCCTGGGTGAACTTGGTGGCCAGCACGATCACCAGCACCAGGCCGGTCACCACCGCGCCCAGCGCGTTGATCACCCGGGCCCGGTGCGCGTCGCGTCGCGCCTGCCGGGTGGGGTGCTCGCGCAGGGTGCGGTTCCAGTGCCGGACCATGCCGATCTGGGACAGCGTGAAGGAGGTGAACACGCCGAGGATGTAGAGGTGGATCAGGCTGGTGACGTTGGCGTCGTAGAGCCAGAGCAGCCCGCCGGCCACCACGGCCAGCGCGATGATGCCGTTGGAGAAGGCCAGGCGGTCGCCGCGGGTGTGCAGCTGCCGTGGCAGGTAACGGTGTTCGGCCAGGATCGAGGCCAGCAGCGGGAAGCCGTTGAACGCGGTGTTCGCCGCCAGGACCAGGACCAGCGCGGTGGCTGCCTGGATCAGGTAGAACGGGATGCTGTCGCTGCCGCCGAAGATCGCCGCCGCCAGCTGGGCGATCACGGTCTGCTGCGGTGTGTCGCAGTCCCCGGTGTATCCGATCAGCTGGCAGGTGTCGTCCGTGATGTGCACCTTGGCGACCATCGCCAGCGTGGTGATCCCCGAGAACATCGCGATCGCGGTGATGCCCATCACGGCCATCGTGGTGGCGGCGTTCCGCGACTTCGGCTTCCGGAACGCCGGCACCCCGTTCGAGATCGCCTCCACCCCGGTCAGCGCCGTACACCCGGAGGCGAACGCCCGCAGCGCCAGCATCAGCAGCGCGAACCCGGCGAAGGTCTCCTCCCCCGGCTCCGGCGTGATCCCGTACTTGGCGCTCTCGGCCACCGGCGCGTCCCCGAGCAGGTACCGGACCAGCCCCGTGCCCACCATGATCAGGATGCCGCCGATGAAGAGATAGGTCGGCGCGGCGAAGGCGTTGCCCGACTCCCGTACGCCGCGCAGGTTCATCGCCGCCAGCAGCGCCACGAAGCCGACCGCCATCACCACCCGGTAGTCCACCAGGCTCGGCAGCGCGGAGATGATGTTCGCCACCCCGGAGGCGACCGACACCGCCACCGTCATCACGTAGTCGACCAGCAGCGAAGCCGCCACCACCAGACCCGAGTTGGGGCCGAGGTTCCTGGACACCACCTCGTAGGAGCCACCACCGCTCGGGTAGGCGTGCACCACCTGACGGTACGACAGCACCACGACCACCATCAGCGCCACGACCGCGAGCGCGACCCACGGGGTGAGGTAGAGGAACGCCGTACCGCCGACGGTCAGCACCAGCAGGATCTCCTGGGTCGCGTACGCGACGGAGGAGAGCGGGTCGGACGCGAAGATCGGCAACGCCAGGCGCTTGGGGAGCAGGGTCTCGCCCAGCTCCTCGCTGCGCATGGCCCGGCCGATCACGAGGCGCTTCAGCGCCTGGGGCACGTTGAACACACTGGCGAGCGTAAGTGCCGGGGCGTCAGGTTTCCGGGGCCAGCGGATGTCCGGCGTGTCCCGATTCGTACCTGACGGGCACTCACCCGGTCCGCCTGGTCTGCCTGGTGGTGGGGGTGGCGGACCGGACGTCCCGGCGGGCGCCGGTTGGGAAGACGATCAGCACGGGCGGAGGGACCCCCGGCGCGACGGCCGGGACGTACGTCAGCAGGCGGCTGGACACGGGCCGGCCACCCCCGCTCGACACTCTGCTGCCATCTGAATGTAATTGCAAGGTATACGCAATAGTGTTGGCCCGGCATGCCGCAGACCCCTACGCACAGCAACTAGGAGCCCTCTACTCATGGGTCAGTACACGCTCCCCGATCTGCCCTACGACTACTCCGCGCTGGAGAAGGCGATGTCCGCCGAGATCCTCGAGCTGCACCACTCCAAGCACCACGCCGCCTACGTGGCCGGCGCCAACACCACCCTCGAGCAGCTCGCCGAAGCCCGCGAGAAGGAGAACTTCGGCGGCCTGGTCGGCCTCCAGAAGACCCTCGGCTTCCACCTCTCCGGCCACGTCCTGCACTCCCTCTTCTGGGAGAACCTCTCCCCCGACGGCGGCGACCGCCCCGACGGCGCCCTCGGCGACGCCATTACCGAACACTTCGGCAGCTTCGAGGCCTTCAAGAAGCAACTCACCGCCGCCACCGTCGGCGTCCAGGGCTCAGGCTGGGGCATCCTCTCCTGGGAACCCCTCGGCCAACGCCTCATCGTCGAGCAGGTCTACGACCACCACGGCAACGTCGGCCAGGGCACCACCCCGCTCCTCGCCTTCGACGCCTGGGAGCACGCCTACTACCTCCAGTACCGCAACGTCCGCCCCGACTACGTCACCCGCCTCTGGGACATCGTCAACTGGACCGACGTCACCACCCGCTTCACCACCGCCACGGGCGCCTGACCCAGCCTGCCCCTGGTGACAGCTCTGAGCCTCGCCCCTCAAACTGAGCGGCGAGGCTCAGCCTGCGTAGCCCCGGCCCCGCCCTCAGATGTCACTCGAGTGCCATACCGTACGGCCATGGAACTGGGCGCTATCACGCGAGCAGACGTGCTCGAAGTACTCGGAGAGCACGACACCCTCGGCGAAGAAACCTTCCGAAGCACCCACGGCTACCGTGAGGCCTCCGGGTTCGTAGTCGCACATGAAGGCCAGGAGTACGAGGCCAAGGCCATCGCGGGCGTCGCGCACCGTTACACGTTCGGGAGAGCTCTCAAGCCGAACGAGTTCAGCGGCGACCAGCAGAACGCAGTCGCTTGGCTGGAACGCGAGGGCTTCACCGTGCTGAAGGTCTCCAAGTCCTTCGTCAGGCGCATTGGCGATGTGCGCCCCAAGAAAGCTGGCGATTCCCTAGCCACCCACAAGGCCCTGTTGCTGCTGTGGGCCATCGGGCGTGCGCTGGCAGGCGCGCCTCGCGCAGCTTCCTGGTCTGACACCCGGTCTGCACTGTCCCCGCTGCTGGAAAAGTACGGAGATACGCAGGACGGTGCCAAGGACGCGCTCTACCCATTCGCGACGCTCACGCGCGATGACCTGTGGGTCATGCCGCAGGTCACCGCTACTCGTCCGGGCTCCGTCAGCCAGGAACTGCGTCACACCCTGGAATCGCTGAACCCGAAAGCCGGACTGCCGGAGAGCGACTACGAGTTGCTGAAGGCATACCCAGCAGTCGCTGCCGAGGCAGCGGCGGGGCTCCTGCTCCGCTACTTCTCCCCACTGCCGGGCGACCTCCTAGAAGACCTGGGACTGCACGACCTGCTGACGAGCCGGTGGGCCAACGCACTGCGTCCACTCTGCGGGGAACGTTTCAAAGACCGAACCGCCATCTGGCAGACCTACGGCGGGCAGAAGGTGGCCGGAATCGGCCACCTGAACGATGGCATCCTCAGCGTGTTCTCGGACGACAAGGGCCCGTATGCCGATGGCCGACTCCCCGACACCAACTGGATCTCCTACGTTGGCGACGGACTCTCAGGCGACCAGCAACTTGTCGCCGGCAACCAAGTCCTGACAGAGCATCAAGCTGCGCAACGGCCCTTGCGCTACTGGCACATGCCATATAAGGGCGAGTTCACCTTCGAGACGTGGGCTGTCGTCGTCCAGCTTCGTCGACGCTGGGGGCAGGGGAAGGACAAGGCGTGGCGCCGTGAATTCCTCTGGATCCTGGCGCCCGTCCCCTCGCCCTCCCCTGAGAGCTGGCCAACCGATGTACTGGAGGCGCTCGCCAGCGACACCGGCGAGATCCATGACGACACGACGGACTACCAGCCAGGCGACGTCGACCCCGCCCAACGGTCCACACAGGAAACCGACCAGGCCGCATACCGGCGCCTGGCCGAGGCTGCCGAGCGCCGGTCCGCAGAGCGACACAACGCCAGGCAGCAGTCCACCGTGGACCGTCACCTACGGAGCCGCAGCGCCCGAGCCGCGGTGATACGCCGCAGCGGGGGGCGCTGCGAAAACCCAGGCTGCGCCGGCCACCCCTCAGAACTCACCACCGCCGGACGACCAATCCTGCAGGTAGACCACGTCCACGACCTGGCCAAGGGTGGGATAGACCTCCCACCCAACATGATTGCCCTCTGCCCCAACTGCCATGCACTGAAGACACATGGTGCAAACAAGGATCGGCTCAGCCGCACCCTCGCAAAGACCGCCCGTCGCCTGCACCTAGCGGCGATCAGCGACGAAGCAGACTCGCTCCCCCTCTGAGCTCTGCTGGGCACTTCGCGGTGCCATTCCGGCCAACGCCGGTAGGGCACCGTGACTGAACAGCCCATCGCCTTCGGCGACCGGGCTACGAATAAGGGCCCCTGGCCGGCATTTCCGCCCGGCGAGGGGCCCTTATTCGCCCTACAGCTGATGCAGGGTTCGATCCTGCGCAGCTTGCGCGGCAGATTTACAGGCGCTGGCCAAACTGCGTTTGACCTGCTGCGGACCAACAACGCACAAACCATGGTCCGCGATTGGTCCGGATCGTGGCATTCCAACCCCGCCACTCCCCGGATCTCTCACGCAGTCAGCGAATTAGGACCTTTCGTCCCGAAGCAACTCGGGCAACTAGACGCTCAATACTACTGGGGGCTCTTTCGCTCGCGACTACGCCCCTCACGGTCGCCGGACCTGTGCAATCGCAGCATGGCAAATACCTGGCAGCGCCCGCGCCGGCACCCGGAGCACCACCACGATGATGATCAACATCGTGGGCCAAGCGAGGGACTGCAGGGTTGACAGGTCATGGGGCAGAGGCGTCATGCTCACTGTGATGGTTCCCTTCGTAGGACTGTCATAGCCCGCCACGCCGCGCATGGTTGTCCAGACCCCTGCGGCGTCGGCGGGCTTCGTTATGTTCCCTTAGCTTGAGGCACGAGCTAGGGCGCCTACCACTGGCTGACCCTGGCGAAGCCTGGCGAAGTGGTCGTGGTGCATGGCGGGACTATGGCGGTTTTTTGCCTCATGAGTCACAAGAGTTCCTCCCAGCCCCATACGCCACAGGAGATATACAACAAATGCTCGAATGGTGACGTGAGCAACATTTGACTCGCGGGTGGTGGAGCGGTTTTGCCGGTGCCCTGTCTGATCTGGGTCCGAGCATGATCGGGGGGCCGTAAGCTCATCGCGTCTCGGTCAGGGCCTTGCTCGGTGCGGGTCCCGGTCCCGACACGTGGGTAACCGTGGAACCGCCCGCCGCCAGCCACGGCGGGGTTGGCCACCCCTCTGACCGTTCCTCGCCTGGCGCGGCTGGCCGCCGCCGAAGCGGGGCGAAGACAGGAGCGACGGCGAGCGGCTGAGGCCGCGCGCGCCTTGAACCCGTAGAGAAGATTTTTGCGCACTCCTTCTCATCACTCCCTTTCCTCGCTCTCCCATGCACTTCCGGCCCGCCCGCCGCTAGGCTCGGCAGCTTGAGCTGACTGTGCTTCACATCCTGTGCGGGGCCCGCGGATACCATCACCCAGCTCGTGACCCGCGCCGCCGTAGCTCTGGGTGCGCAGACCACCTACGTGACGAACCAGATGATGGAGCGGAGCAGGCGAAGGACGGACTCCAGGTCCGCTGGGATAAGAAGACGCTCGACACCTACGTCGAGTACGCCGGTGATATTCGGTCCTGCGTCTACGCAAATGTGCTGGCCTACTCGGCAACTCACGACATCAGGGCGATGCCGCGCACCGAACATGACCTGCTGATGGACCTGACCGATGCGGAGCGCCGTCGGGCCCTGGCCTTTGAGCAGCTGATGATGCTCGCTGACGAGGACCGGATCGAGGCCGGCCACGCGCCGGTCCTGGTGCGGCTGCTCCGCGAGCACATCGAGAAGTACGGCACAGCGCCGGACGAGCGGCTGTTCCAGACCTTCGGGGGCGGCCTGGTCCAGGAGAGTTCGAACGGTGTCGTCTGGTCCAAGGCCCATGCCGAGGCACTGACTCCCGAACAGCGCGAGACGTCGCTCTGCGAGCGTCCGTACGACTGGCGGCACGCCGGGATCTCAGGCTGGCTGGCTTCCGGTGTCGCGCCGGCCGAGTGCGCTCGCCGGGCCGGGCACAGCATTGCCGTGCTCCACCGGGTCTATGCGAAGTGCATCCACGGGGATGAGGAGCGGGCCAATCAGCTGATCGGCCAGTGGCTCGACGGCCGCGCTCGGCCGGCCCCTGAGTCTGGTCCGTGACTGGTCCGGAAGTGCTGGTCGGACCTGCGATCCGGGCGAGACGGGGTGAGACAAGCCGCACAAAACGGGTGACTTTTGTGAAGGTCATCCAGACACAACAGAAGGGCCCCTGACCGGCGTTTCCGCTGGTCAGGGGCCCTTCTTTATCCTGTGGCTGGTGCAGGGTTCGAACCTGCGTAGCTTGCGCGGCAGATTTACAGTCTGCTCCCTTTGGCCGCTCGGGCAACCAGCCAGGATGGTGTCTTGCGGGGCGCTGCCCCGTTCGACCTCGTAAACGATACCTGATGGATGGGGGTGCTTCGCCACTTGGTTGGTCACGTGATGATCAAGGGGATGGGGCGTGGCTGGCGGGGGTGGGCGGGGGCGGGGGTGGATAGGCTTGGGCGGCGCCTGCTCCGTTGGGGTGGGGGCGGACAGTGAAGCCAGAGCATCAAGGAGACCAAGACACATGGCCGACTCCAGTTTCGACATCGTCTCGAAGGTCGAGTGGCAGGAGGTCGACAACGCGATCAACCAGACCTCCCGCGAGATCGCCACCCGGTTCGACTTCAAGAACGTCGGCGGCGAGGTCAAGCGGTCGGGCGAGAAGATCGAGATGAAGGCCAACGGCGAGGAGCGCGTCAAGGCGATCCTGGACGTGCTGAAGGACAAGTTCATCAAGCGTGGCCTGTCGCTGAAGGCGCTCGACGCAGGCGAGCCGCAGCTCTCCGGCAAGGAGTACCGGATCACCGCGGACGTGAAGGAGGGCATCTCCCAGGACGACGCGAAGAAGGTCGCGAAGATCATCCGTGACGAGGGCCCGAAGGGCGTCAAGGCGCAGGTTCAGGGTGACGAGCTGCGGGTCAGCTCGAAGAGCCGTGATGACCTGCAGACCATTCAGGCGCTGCTCAAGGGCAAGGACCTGGAGTTCGCGATCCAGTTCGTGAACTACCGCTGACGCTGCGGCAGCGACGCCGTCGGGGCCCGGACCGTGCACGTGAGTGGGGGTCAGCCGGTGACCAAGGCGGTCGCGGTGGCCACGGTGGCGGTGACGGTGCTGGTGGAGAGCGGCGGGACCGCGTCCTTGACGGCCGTCGGGTCCGGCTTGGTGGCGGTGGCCTTGGTGACCAGGTCGGCCGCGGACTTCTGGACCTGGTCGAGGGCGTCCGCCGGGTTGGCCGGCAGCGGCGGGACGACCCGTGCGTCGCCGACCGGCAGGCCGGGGACGGTCGCCGGGACCGGGACCGGGGGAGCCGGCAGCAGGGCCAGCAGCGACTTCACCGCGGCCTGCAGGTCGGCCAGTTGCTTCTGCAGGGCGGCCGGGTCGGGGGCGGCGGAGGTCGCGGAGGTCACCAGCTTGGTGATCTGGCCGAGGACGTCGCCGAGCGAGCCGAGCACCGCGAGGTTCTTGGCCGGATCGGGGACGGCCGGGAGGTCGACGCCGCCCGGGGGTTTCACGGGCAGGTCGACCGGGGGCTGCACCGGCAGGTCGGGAGCCGGCGGAACGATCGGCGGCAGCGGGAGGGGCAGGGCGAGGGGACGGATGGTGGTCGCCGCGGCGGTGTCGGCAGCGTTGGCGACGGTGACGGACGTGGCGGTGACCGTGGCGAGGCCAAGGGTTGCGGTCAGCACGACGGCCGTCCAGGTGGCACGCATGGGATGCGCTTCCTCTCAGTGAAGTTCAGGCGGAATCGCCTGAACTTCACGTTGGGCCACCGCACCTGCCCCGGCCACTGCTTGTACGCCGAATGGTCCGGGACCCGGACGCCAGAACGGTCTTGGCCAGGTCAGCCGGAGCACCAGTCGACCAGGCGTCGGTGCCGGTCGAGCCCGACCGCCTCGAACTCGTCCTGCCCGTGGGTGTGTTGGGCGCCGACCCGGCGCAGCGCCTGGGAGATCGGGCTGCCCTCGGCGGGGAAGGGCTGACCGGTGACCGAGGCGAGCGGGCCGAGCACCACCTGGGCGTCGAACCAGACCGCCGCGTGCTGGGTGCCCTCGCCCCCGAAGAAGTCCGCCTCGACGTAGCCGATCGGGCCCGCCTTGGACCAGGCCGCCATCCGGCGGCCGAAGCCGCCGGGGAAGGAGGCGAAGCCGGGCTGGATCGCTCCGCCGTGCTCGGTGACGGTGTCGAAGAGAAGGTCCGTCATCGGGATCAGCGCCAGTTTCTGTTCGAGTCCGGCGACCCGGGCGACGGGCACCTCGGCCGCCACCACGTCGAGCAGTTCCCGTGATGCGATCAGCGCCTTCAGTTCGTAGGACATCCAGCCATTCTGCGCCTTCCGACAACGGTGCGGGAGCGGATTATCGAACTCGCTGTGCGTTCGAACGGGCTCGGCGGCCGGGGTGCCGGCGGGAGCGGTGCAGACTGGCTGGATGAACGAGGAGAGCGAGCCGACGGTTCGTCAGCTCAGGCCCGGAGCCGAGGAACTGGCGGCGGCCCGGGGCCGGACCGTGCCGGACGTGGCGGCGCCCGGCCTGCGGGTGCTGTTCTGCGGCATCAACCCGGGGCTCTGGTCGGGGGCGACCGGGCAGCACTTCGCCCGGCCGGGCAACCGGTTCTGGCCCGCGCTGCACCGCTCGGGTTTCACGCCCCGTCAGCTCCGGCCGGAGGAGCAGCTGGAGTTGCTCGGCTACGGCCTCGGCATCACCAACGTGGTGGCCAGGACCACGGCCAAGGCGGACGAACTCACCGCCGAGGAGTATCGGGCGGGCGGGCAGGCCCTGGTGGAGCGGGTGGAGCGGCTACGGCCCGAGGTGCTGGCGGTGCTGGGGATCGGGGCGTACCGGACCGCGTTCGGGCGGCGGGGCGCGGTGGTCGGGCGGCAGCCGGAGGGGATCGGCGGCACCGAGGTGTGGGTGCTGCCCAACCCGAGTGGACTGAACGCTCATTACACCCTGGACGGGATCGCCGAGGAGTTCCGGCGCCTGCGCGAGGCGCTGCCCGAGCGCTAACCCCGATCGCTAAACGGACGGAGCCAGAGTCGGCGCGGGGACGGAACGGAGTTCGCGGATCAGTTCGCGGACGGCTGCGGTACGGGCCAGGGCCGGGGTGGTGACGTAGCCGACCGTACGGGTGGGTGGCTGCGGACCGAGGCCGGTGACGGCCACGCCGGGCGGGGCGCCGAGCAGGGTGAGCGCGGGCATGATCGACATCCCGAGGCCCTGGGCGACCAGCGAGAGCGTGACGGTGTCGTCCTCGACGTTCACCGTGGCGGCCGGGATCCAGTCCTGGCTGCGCCACCAGTCGCGGGTGTACGAGCCGCAGTTCTCGTCCCAGTCGACCAGCGGCAGGGTGCGCGGCAGGGGGTGGCCCACCGGGTGCGCCAGCGCGTACGGCTCGGTGAACAGGCGGCCCGCGAGCAGTCCGGGCAGGGATGGTGACGGGGACTGGCCGGTGGCCGCGTCCAGGGTGGCGATGCCGAGTTCGGCGTGGCCGTCGGCGACTTCGCCGGCCGTGCCACGGCCGATCTCGCGGACGATCCGCAGCTCCGGTTCGAGGCCGGGGTGACGTGCCGTCAGCCGGGCGAGCACGCCGGGGAGCAGGTGGGCGGCGGCGCTGCGGAAGGCGACGATGCGGAGCGGGCCGGTGAGTTCGGCGGTCTGCTGGGCGGCGGCCCGGGTCTCGGTGGCCAGGGTGGCGAGCAGGTGCAGGATCTGCCGGGCGTGGGCGGCGGCCTGCGCGCCGGCCGGGGTGGGGCGCGCACCGTGGCGCCCTCGCTCGAACAGCACCGCGCCCAGCTTGCGTTCGCACCCGCGCACAGCGTGCGAGACGGCGGACTGGGACATGCCGAGTGCCGTGGCGGCGGCGGTGAAGCTGCGATCGCGGTCGACGGCGACGAGGATGCGCAGCTCGTGCGGGGCGAGGTCGGTCATCCGAGCAACCTATCCCGGACCGGCGGCTTCCATGAAGGCTGCTCATGGAACGGCCCGAACCATCGACGCGACCCCCTGCCCGGCCGGCCCGGGTCTCTCTAGCGTGATCATCACACCGAACAGGGAGTCCCCGATCATGACCCGCACCGCCCGCTTCGTCCACCAGGTCGCCCGCCCGCAGGGCCACCCCTCCCCCGCCGACTTCGCCTTCGTCGAGGCCCCGCTCCCGCCCGTCGAACCGGGCGGCGCGCTGGTGGAGAACCTGTACCTCTCGGTCGATCCGTACATGCGGGAAGTGATGGACTTCGGCGACCTGCACGCCCCCATGGAGGGCCGCGCGCTCGGCCGGGTGGTGGAGTCCCGGTCGGATCATCTGAAGGCCGGTGACCTGGTCGCGCACCGACTGGGCTGGCGGACCCACGCGCTGCTGAGCCCCGATCAGATCCCGTCGCGCACTTCGGCACCCGACCCGGGCGGCGTCCAGGTCCGACTCCGCGAGCCCGGCGTACCGGCGCTCCGCTCGGCCGGAGTCCGGGTGGTCACCCCGCCGCCCGGGGTGCCGCTGCGCACCTACCTGAGCCTGCTCGGCGGCACCGGCCTGACGGCGTACGTCGGCCTGACCCGGATCGCCCGGTTGCAGCCCGGCGAGATCCTGTACGTGAGCGCGGCGGCAGGCGGGGTGGGCACGGCGGTCGGGCAGCTCGCCCGGCTGATGGGGGTCGGCCGGCTGGTCGGCAGCACGGGCTCGGCCGCCAAGGTGCGGCACCTGACCGAGCGGCTCGGCTTCGACGCCGCCTTCGACCACCACGACGGCCCGGTCGGCGAGCAGCTGCGCAGGGCCGCCCCCGAAGGACTGGACGTGTACTTCGACAACGTCGGCGGGGATCACCTCGCGGGCGCCATCGACGTGCTGCGGGACGGCGGCCGGATCGCCTGGTGCGGCGCGGTGGCGCAGTACGACGATCCCGCGAACCCGCCCGCCGCGCCGTACAACCTCTACGACGTGGTGAGCAAGAGCCTGCGCCTGGAGGGCTTCCTGGTGCGCAACTACCGTGAGGTGCAGGGCGAGTTGGAGGAGTACCTCGCGCCGTACCTGCGCTCGGGGGCCCTGGTGCCGGACGAGACCGTGACGGTCGGCTTCGACCGGTCGGTGGACGCCTTCCTCGGGATGCTGGCCGGGGAGAACACCGGAAAGGCGATCGTGCAGATCGGGGAGGAGTGAGCTGTGTTCAGCCCCGGAGGAAGGTGAGCACCGCCAGCACCCGACGGTGGCTCTGCTCGGCCGGCGGCAGGTCGAGCTTGGCCAGGATGTTGCCGATGTGCTTGGAGACGGCGGCCTCGGTGACCACCAGCTCCCGGCAGATCGCCGCGTTGGAACGGCCTTCGGCCATCAGCGCCAGCACCTCGCGCTCACGGGGCGTCAGACGGGCCAGCGGGTCGCGGCGACGACCGATCAGCTGCCGGACCACCTCCGGGTCGACCACCGTGCCGCCGTCCGCCACGGTGCCGACGGCGGCCAGGAAGTCCTCGATCTGGCCGACCCGGTCCTTCAGCAGGTAGCCGACCCCGGAGCCGTCGCCGGAGTCCAACAGGTCAGCGGCGTAGGAGCGTTGGACGTACTGACTGAGCACCAGAACCGGCAGCCCGGGGCTGGCCTCGCGGAGTTCGACGGCGGCCCGCAGCCCCTCGTCGGCCTGGCCGGGCGGCATCCGGACGTCGGTGATCACCAGGTCGGGGGTGTGCTCGGCCACCGCCTCCCGGAGCGCCTCGGCGTCGCCGACCGCCGCCACCACCTGGTGTCCGAACCGCTCCAGCAGGCCGACCAGGCCCTCCCGCAGCAGGACGCTGTCCTCGGCCAGCACTACCCGGAGCGGTGCGGTGGCGGACTGGTCAGGGTGCACGGTATCTCCAGGCGCAGCAGGGTCGGTCCTCCGGGCGGGCTGCTCACCGTCAGGGTGCCGTCCACCACCGCGAGCCGGTCGGCCAGGCCGGTCAGGCCGGTGCCCCGGGCCGGATCGGCGCCGCCGTGGCCGTCGTCCGACACTTCGACGGCGAGCCGACCGCCAGCGTAACGGCCGGTCAGCCGGGCCCGGTTCGCGCCGCTGTGCTTGGCGATGTTGGCCAGCGCCTCGGCGACCGCGAAGTACCCGGCCGCCTCGACGGCGGGTGGCGGCCGGCCGGGCAGCTCGAAGGCGAGGTCGACGGGGACGGGGGACCGGTCGGCCAGGTCGGCCACCGCCTCCGGCAGGCCCCGGTCGGCCAGCACCTGCGGATGGATACCATTGATCAACTCGCGTAGCTCGGAGAGCACTTGACCGACCTCGCGATGGGCGTCGGCCAGCCGTCCGGCCAGTGGGCTGCCGGTCGGGACGTCCAGCCGGGCCAGGCCGAGGTTCATCGCCAGGGCCACCAGCCGCTGCTGGGCACCGTCGTGCAGATCGCGCTCGATCCGGCGGCGTTCGGCCTCGAAAGCGTCCACCAACCGGGCCCGGGAGCGGACCAGTTCGCCGATCCGGTGGTCCTGCTCGGTCCGGCCGGTGAGCCGGCGGACCAGGGCTGCGCGGCCGACCGCGACGGCTGCCAGGGGGTAGCTCAGGGCCGCCAGCAGGAGCGCGCCGGCCAGGGTCAGTACGAACGCCGTCGGCTGGTCGTGGATCTGCCAGACCTTCAGGACGTTCACCTGCTCACCGTCCAGGGCCAGCAGGACCGGCGTCGCCAGCAGCCAGACCGGGACGAAGACCGCGCCGCCGATCGCGGTGAGGTCGATCACCCAGAGCATCAGGGCGGCCAGCGCGGCGCAGCCGAGTTCACGCCAGGTGGCCTGCTCCCGGTAGCGGGTGCGCAGCCAGGCCACCAGGCCCGGCCGGTCCGGCTCGCGGTGCGGTGACTCCACCGGCGCCTGGTCCGGCAGCAGGCGCAGCAGTCGGCGCTCCAGCGCCGCGTACGGCAGCCCGGCCAGAGCGAGCGCGGCCAGCATCGGCAGGCCGATCACGACCGTCACCAACACGCCCGCGACGACCGCGCTGACCAGCAGCACGACGCAGAGCAGCAGCCCGGACAGCCCGGTGGCCAGCAGATAGCCGGCCGACCGCCAGGGCCGGGCCGACCGCAGGAAGCCGGGGCGGGCCAGGGCCTGCCAGGCGTCGGCGGACGCAGACATCCCGCACCACCTCCGAAGGGTCGGGGACTCGTACCGGGCCACCCTCTCAGGTAGGGCTGGCCCTACCTCCGGGAGTGGGGCCCGGGCTGGTGATCGGACGGGCGCGGGGCGGTTGGCTCGGGGCATGAGGATGTCGAGGATCGCTTGGAAGTCGCTGCGGGTGCGCTGGGTCTCGTTGATCGGGGCCTTCGTCGCACTGTCGCTCGGTGTGGCGCTGATGACGGTGATGCTGCTCGGGCTGGCGGCCACCGCCCGGCTGCCGTGGGGCGAGGCCGCGATCGGCCTGAACTCCGCGTTCGGGACGGCGGGTGGGGTGAGCACCTTCGTCGCGGGCTTCGTGATCGCCTCCACCTTCTCGTACGTGGTGGCGCAGCGGCAGCGGGAGTTGGGGCTGCTCCGACTGACCGGGGCGAGCCGGGGGCAGATCCGGCGGATGGTGCTGTTCGAGGCGCTGGCGCTCGGCGTGGCGGCCTCGGCGACGGGCTGCGCGCTGGGCGCGGCCGGTGCGCCCCGGCTCGGGCGGGAGCTGGTCCTGGTCGGCACCGCGCCGGACGGGTTCGCGATCGGGACGGAGAGCTGGCCGCTGCACGCCGCATTCTGGACCGGCCTGCTGGTCGCCGTCGCGGGCGTCGCGGCGGCGGCCTACCGGGCCGGACGGCTCGGCCCGCTGGACGCGCTGCGCGAGGCGGACGTCAACTCCCGGGTGATGACGCCCGGCCGCTGGCTGTGGGGCATCGGGTTGCTGGTCACGGCGATGGTGCTGATGGGTACGGCCCTGGTCGACGCCCCGGGCACCCTGCTGCGGCGGAAGAACTACACCGTGCAGCCGATGGTGCTGATCTCCGCCTGCGGCCTGCTGACCCCGGTGCTGGCCGGACCGTTGCTGCAGGGCCTCGGCGCACTGCCGGCCCGGCTGACCTCGTACGCCGGGCGGCTGGTCCGGGCGAACGCGCTGGGTGGGGTCAGGCGTACGGGTGCGGTGGCCGCGCCGGTGCTGGTCTCGGTGGCGCTGGCGGGCTCGCTGCTCGGCGGGATGAACACCGTGGCGGCGGGCCGGGCCGCCGAAGCGCAGGCGCAGAGCGTGCCGGACCACGTGCTGACGCCGCAACGGGGCGCCGGGGTGGACGCGTTGGTACGGGAGCTGCGGGCCCTGCCGGGTGTCGTGGTCTCGCCGAGTGCGCCGACCGTGGTCTCGGTCCTGGAGAGCGACGGGGTGCAGGTACGGACGGAGGCCCGGGCGGTGGATCCGGCGACGTACGGCGAGGTGTCCCGACTCCCGCTGCTGGCCGGGTCGTTGGCGGATCTGGACGACGAGTCGGTGGTCCTGCCCGAGGAGTGGGAGCAGCACACCGTGGGCGCGCCGGTGGAGCTGGTGCTCGCGGACGGCAGCAGGCGGACGCTCCGGGTGGCGGGCGTCCTGCGGGACGGGACCGGGAACAACGGGCTGTACCTGACGGCGCGTAACGCGCCCGGGGCGCGGACCGACCGGATCGAGTTGCGCGGCTCCGGCACGGCGGCGATCGGCGCGTCGGCGATCGGCGCGTCGGCGATCGGGGTGCTGGCGGCTCGGTACCGTGCTGAACTGGCCACCGGGGAGGCGTGGTTGGCGGCCGCCTACCCGGTCGCGCCGAACCGGGTGTCCTGGCTGCGGGCGGTGCTGGTGCTCGGACTCGCGCTGCTCTACACCGCGATCGGGCTGGCCAACACGCTGGTCCTGGCGACGGTGGACCGGAAGCGGGAGCTGGCCCAGCTGCGGCTGGCCGGGGCGACCCGCGCCCAGGTGATCCGGGTGGTGACGGCGGAGTCGCTGCTCGCGGTGACGGTGGGGGCGGTGCTCGGGGCGGTGGTGACCGGGATCAACCTGGGCGGAATGCAGGTTGCGCTGCGGTTGCTGGGGGTTGATCCGCCGCTGGTGGTGCCGTGGCAGGCGCTCGGCGGGACGGCTGGGGCGTGTGCGGCGATTGCCGTGCCGTGCACGGTGGTTGCGGCGGCTTGGGCGCTGCGGCAGCGGGCGGTGACGGTGCTCGGGTGATGTGCGGGGCTCGGGGAACGTGCGGTCACTGCGAAAGTGCCTGACCCCTTACGCACGGATCACCTTCTACGAGGCTGGCGTCGCCGTTCCCCGAGCCCCTGGTCTCACATGGTTGAGCACCTGCCCACTCAGTCGCTGGCGAGGCGCGCGTGCAGGTGTTCGTCGTGGTACTTGCCGTCGCCGAAGCAGTGGCTCGCGCGGAGGGTGCCCTCCAGGAGGTAGCCGGCCCGGCCGGCCACTCGGCAGGAGGCGGAGTTGCCGACGGCGTGGGCGAGTTCGATCCGGCGGGCGTCGGCGGTGGTGAAGGCCCAGCGGGTGACCGCTTCGAGACCGCGGGTGGCGAGGCCGCGGCCCCGGGCGTCGGGGAGCAGCCAGTAGCCGATCATGGCGAGGCCGTCCGCCCGGTCCGCCCAGCGGACGGTGACAGCGCCGAGGAGTTCGTCGAAGTCGGGGGCGAGCAGCGCGAAGGAGGCCAGGTCGCCGCGCTCCCAGCCGGCCGCCCGGCCGGTCAGCCAGCGTTCGGCGTGCGCCACGCTGCTCACCGGGAGCGGGTTCCAGAGGGATATCGCGGGGTCGGCGGCGAGTGCGGACAACTCCCGGGCCCGGCGAGCCGGTTCACCTATCAGGCTCCACGGGCGGAGCCCGAAGCCGTCCCCGGCCAGGTCGGCGGGGGCGAAGGTGGGCAGGAAGTTCAGGGGAACGTCAGCACTCATGACGGTCTGTCTACCTCCTACCGGACGGCGGCGCCAGTCTGTTGGGCGGCCACCCGGAAGCCGATGTTGCCCGCCGAGCTGTCGGGGGTGTTGGAGCTACGGGCGGCGACCCGGTAGCGGTTGCAGTACGAGTCGTGGCACATGTGCGAGCCGCCCCGCATCACCCGGCGGGTACCGTCCGGCGGGCCGACCGGGTGGTGGCTCGGGCCGGTCCGGTGGAAGTCGGGGCTGAACCAGTCGGCGCACCACTCCCAGACGTTGCCCGCCACGTTGTACAGGCCGTGGCCGTTGGGGCGGTAGGTCTTCACGGGGGCGGTCCCCCGGTGGCCGTCGGCGGCGGTGTTCAGGGTCGGGAAGACGCCCTGCCAGATATTGCACATGTGCCGCCCGCCGGGGGTGAGTTCGTCGCCCCACGGGTAGCGCTGCTGCTCCAGCCCGCCCCGGGCGGCGTACTCCCACTCGGCCTCGGTGGGCAGGCGGCTGCCGGACCAGGCGCAGTACGCCTGGGCGTCGTGCCAGGAGACGTGCACCACCGGGTGGTTCTGCCGGTCGCCCGCCGAGGAGCCGGGGCCCTCGGGCCGCCGCCAGTCGGCGCCCGGCACCGCGCGCCACCACGGGACGCCCGCCACCGACTGCGCGGTGGCCGCCACCGCCGCGGTGAGGAAGCCCTCAAAGACGAAGCTGAACCCGAACCGCTCGGCCTCGGTGACGTACCCGGTGGCCTTCACGAAGGTGCCGAACTGCGCGTTGGTGACGGCGGTCGGCGAGATCCGGAACGGGCCGACCTCGACCTCGCGGACCGGTCCCTCGCCGTCGGCGGGGAAGCCCACCGGGTCGTCGGTGCCCATCAGGAACCGTCCGCCCGGCAGCGCGAGCAGCCCCCGGGCGGGCCGTACCGGAGCGGCGGCCACGGTGAGCACCGCCGGGCCCGACTCGGCCCGGGCCGGGGTGCAGCAGGGCTTGGTCGGCTCGGTGCTCACGGCTGGTCGTCCTCTCGAAGGTGTCCCCCGGGCCGGGCGGCCCGGGGGACGGTGGCGGGTCAGACAGCGCGGTCGGCCGCCAACTGGGCGGCCAGCGCCGGGATGCCGAGGGCCTGTTCCTGCTGTGGGGTGGCCTGGTGGAGCAGGTTCTGCAGCTGGTACGGGTCGCTCGCCAGGTCGTAGTACTCCCGGAACAGCACCTGCCCGGTGCCGGAGACCGTCCCGTTCGCATCGGTGTTCAGATCGTAGTACTCGGTGTACTGCCGATCGGTGGCCACGTACGAGGCCCAGGTGTTCGGCGTACCCGTCCCGGCGCCCTGCCGCCACCACTCGACCAGCAGGTGGTCCCGCCGGTAGGCCGTGAGCAGTGAGTGCCCGTCCTGCGGCGTGTTCGGGACGATCCCGGCCGCGTCCAGGATCGTCGGGGCGATGTCGATGTTGGCGGCGATCCGGTTGTCGGTGGTGCCCGCGCCGAGCCCGCCGGCGGGCCAGGAGAGGTAGAACGGCACCTGGTGGGACGGGGAGTACGGCACGGACTTCTTCAGCCAGCCGTGGTCGGCCCAGGTGTAGCCGTTGTCGCCGACGTAGATGACCAGGGTGTTGTCGAGCTGGCCGAGCGCGGCCAGCTTGTCGTGGAACGCCTGCACCGCGTCGTCCACCGAGAGCAGGGTGCGGAGTTGACGCTGCCGCAGCGCCTGGGCGTCGGCCAGGGTGGCGGTGGCGTTGCGGATGTAGGCGGGCTTGTCGCTGCGGTCGGCCTCGGTGACCGAGGGGCGGCCGTTCCAGGCCGGTACGGGGGTGTCGGCGTACTTGGCGGCCGGCTGGTTCGGTTCGTGCGAGGCGTACGGGGTGACGTAGGCGAACCACGGGCGGGTGTCGGTGGCCGCCTTGTCGAGGAAGGCCAGCGTGTGGTTCTTGATCACGTTGGTGGCGTAGCCGCTGATGGTGCGGACGGTGCCGTTGTCGTTGTAGTTGGCGTCCTGGTAGGACGGCTGGAGCAGCAGCCAGTCCTCGAAGTGCGGCGGATTGTCCGCCAGCGCCCAGGAGTTGAGGTACTTGCCGAACAGGCCGGTGCGGTAGCCCGCCTGGCTCAGGTAGCGCTGCACGGTGGTGTGCTGGTCCAACGCGGCCGAGGCACCGTTGTTGCGGACCCCGTGGTTGTGGGCGAACCGGCCGGAGAAGATCGAGGACCTGGACGGCGCGCAGAGCGGCGTCGCGACGTGCCCGTTGGAGTACGTCACCCCCTGGCCGCCGAGCCAGGCGATGGTGTTCTGGATCGCCCAGTCGGTGTGCTTGGGCTGGTCGTCGGTGACGATCAGCAGGACGTTCGGGCGGGCGGCGGTAGCGGCAGCGGCCGGGGCGGCGGCCACCGCCAGCGGGACCGCTCCGGCGGCGGCCACGGCGGCGGCTCCGGCGAGGAAGCCCCGCCGGCCGAATTCGGGACGGGTGTTCTCGGGCACCACGGAATTCCTTTCGGCGTCGGTGAACTCCGGCGCGCACGGCAGGACACACCGATATCGGCACCGGGATTGTGGGAGAACGCGTGAACCCGAGGGGGGAAAGGAACATCCCGGGATTCACGACAGAAGCAGCGTCGACGCTGCGATCAGCGGCGACGGGCCGCGAAGGTCACGCGGCGGCGCTACAGAGCCCGCTGGCCAGTCGGCCGAAATCGACGTGGCGGCGGGCAGCGAGGATCTCTCCGGCTGCCATGCAGGCGAGAATAGGGGCTTCCGTCGGCGGCCCGCAATGGCGCCCCGGACTGGACACACCGAATTCACGTGGCGCCATCCACCGGGCGAACCACCGTCCACAGAAAAGGAGTTCGGCCGCTCCGCACCCCACCGTCCGACCTCGGACCGGGCGGACGGCCGGAGCTGCTCTCCGGGCGCCGGTAGAGTCGAGCGGTCGGGCAGCCCCGGGCGCCACCGCGCCGTGGCTCGGCCGCCCGCCCACTGCCCCGCGTGTCCGCGTCGACCGCGACCGAGTACGAACCGAGTACGACAGGTACCCGTCTTGCCCACTGCCATGCTGTCCGCCGCCGCGCGCCTGCGCGACTTCCGCCCGTCCTGGCTCGCCCCGAAGGTGGCCCGCACCGAGGTGCTGGCCGGCCTGGTGGTCGCCCTCGCGCTGATCCCGGAGGCGATCTCCTTCTCGATCATCGCGGGCGTGGACCCGAGCGTCGGGCTGTTCGCCTCGTTCACGATGGCCGTGGTGATCGCGGTGGTCGGCGGCCGGCCGGCGATGATCTCCGCCGCCACCGGTGCGATCGCCCTGGTGGTCGCCCCGCTCGCGCGCGAGCACGGCTTCGGTTACCTGATCGCCACCGTGATCCTCGGCGGTCTCTGCCAGATCGCCCTCGGTGCGCTCGGGGTGGCCCGGCTGCTGCGGTTCGTCCCGCGCAGCGTGATGCTGGGCTTCGTCAACTCCCTCTCCATCCTGGTCTTCCTGGCCCAACTGCCGAACCTGGTGGACGTCCCCTGGGCCGTCTACCCGCTGCTGGCCGGCGGCCTGGCGCTGACCGCCCTGCTCCCCCGGCTCACCACGGCCGTCCCGGCGCCGCTGGTGTCGATCGTTGCGCTGACCGCCGTCACCGTGGGCGCCCACCTGGCCGTGCCCACGGTCGGCGACAAGGGCGAGCTCCCGTCCGGGCTGCCGCTGCCGGGCCTGCCCGACGTGCCGTTCACCCTGGCCACCTTGACCCTGATCGCGCCGTACGCGCTGGCGTTCGCGCTGGTCGGGCTGATGGAGTCGCTGATGACGGCTCAGCTGGTCGACGAGATCACCGACACCCGCTCGAACAAGACCCGGGAGTCCATCGGCCAGGGCGTCGCCAACATCGTCACCGGCTTCTTCGGCGGGATGGGCGGCTGCGCGATGATCGGCCAGACGATGATCAACGTGAAGGCCTCCGGCGCCCGGACCCGGCTCTCCACCTTCCTGTCCGGCGCCTTCCTGATGGTGCTCTGCATCGTCTTCGGGCCGGTGGTCTCGAAGATCCCGATGGCCGCCCTGGTCGCGGTGATGATGCTGGTCTGCGTCGCCACCTTCGACTGGCACTCCGTCAGCCCGCGCACCCTGCGCCGCCTGCCGGTCGGCGAGAGCGCCGTCATGGTGATCACCGTCGGCTGCGTGGTCGCCACCGGCAACCTCGCGGTCGGAGTGATCATCGGTTCGGTCAGCGCCATGGTGGTCTTCGCCCGCCGGGTCGCCCACCTCGCGGACGTCACCTCGGTCACCGAACCCGGCGGCGACCAGGTGAACTACGCGGTGACCGGCGCGCTCTTCTTCGCCTCCAGCAACCACCTGGTGACCCGGTTCGACTACGCGAACGACCCGGCGAAGGTGGTCATCGACCTGACCGAGGCCCATATCTGGGACGCCACCTCGGTCGCCACCCTGGACGCGATCACCGGCAAGTACGCCCAGCGCGGCAAGACCGTCGAACTGGTGGGCCTCAACTCCCGGAGCGCCGAACTGCACGGGGCACTCAGCGGACGGCTCGGCTCCGGCGCCTGAGCCGTACCCGTGGCCCTACCCGTGGCTGATCACCACCCGGCCGAAGGCGCCGCCCTCCCGGTGGTACCGGAACGCCTCCGGGGCCTGGTCGAACGGGAACACCCGGTCCACCACCGGCCGCACCCGGTGGACCTCCACCGCCCGGTTCAGCGCGATGAACTGCGCCCGACTGCCGACCGCGACACTCCGCACCTGCACCCCCGAGGCGAACAGCAGCCGGGCGTCGACCGGCGGAGCGGTGGGGGCGTCGGCGACCCGGTAACCGACGTACGCGAGCTCGGCACCGATCCCGGCCGAGCGCAGCGACTGGTCCAGCGGCCCCGCGACGTGCACCACCTGGTCCACACCCCGGCCGCCGGTGAGCTCGCGGACCCGCTGGTGCCAGTCCGGCTCGGCGGTCCGGTCGATCACCTCGTGCACGCCGAGTTCCTTGAGCCGTACGGCCTTCGGCCCGCCCGAGGTGGTGGCGATCACCCGCGCCCCGGCCACCAGCGCCAGCTGCGCCGCGGCCAGGCTGACCGCGCCGGTGCCGAGGGTGAGCACGGTCTCGCCGGGGAGCAGCGGCCGGCCGCCGGTGAGGGCGTTCCACGCGGTCAGCGCGGTGAGCGGCAGCGCGGCGGCCTCCTCGTACGACAGGTGGCCCGGTATCCGCACCAGGGCCCGCTCCGCGACCACCCGGTACTCGGCCAGCGCGCCATCCAGCGAGGAACCCAGCTGGGCGGCCCGGTCCAGCCCGAACGGGCCGTCCAGCCAGTCCGGGAAGACGGTCAGCATGACCCGGTCGCCGAGGCCGAAGGTGCCGACGGCCGGCCCGACCGCGACCACCTCGCCCGCTCCCTCGCACCCGGCGACCACGTCCGGTACGACCGGCAGCGGGTAATCGTCGGCCAGGATCAGTCCGTCCCGGAAGCTGACGGCGTTGGCACGCATCCGCACCAGCACCTGCCCGGGGCCGGGCTCCGGCACATCGTGCTGACGCAGTGTCAGACCTGCTGTTCCGGTGCCGGCGCCGGTCACGTGGTAGCTCTTCATGGTGGTTTCCGTTCCTCGACGGGGTGACAGGAACGATCCTGCGCGAGCCGCCGAGTGCGGACAATTCCGTGCAGGGAATGACGGCGCGGGCTATAACCGTCCGGTGACCACCCTTACCGAACCCAGCCCGTTCCCTGCCGAGTTACGCCGCCGCCGGACCGAACGCAGGCTCAGCCAGCTCGACCTCGCCTTGCGGGCGGGCACCACCCAGCGGCACCTGAGCTTCATGGAACGCGGCCGCTCCCGCCCGGGCCGGACCATGGTGATCCGGATCGCGGAGTCCCTCGACCTGCCGCTGCGCGACCGCAACTCCCTGCTGCACTCGGCCGGTTACGCACCCGTGTACCCCGAGTCCCGACTGGAGACCCCGATGCTCGGCCCCGTGCGGGAAGCGCTGGAGGTCATCCTGCGCGGCCATCTGCCCTACCCCGCGCTGGTGCTCCGCCCGTACGGTGAACTGGTCGCCGCGAACAGCGCCGTCGATCTGATCACCGAGGGCTGCTCGGCCGAACTCCTCGCTCCCCCGGTCAACATGCTCCGGTTGCTGCTGCACCCCGACGGCATGGCCCGCCGCGTGCTGAACCTCCCCCAGTGGGGCCGCCACGTCACCGAGAACATGCACCGGGCCCTGGCGAACGGTGGCCACGACCCACGCCTGGCCGCCTTCATCGCCGAGCTGGAGGGCTACCTGCCGCCCGCCGCCCCCGACCCGGACCACCTCGGCTTCGCCGTCCCACTCCGACTCGCCACGCCGGACGGGGAGTTGCGCCTGATCACCACGATCACCTCGTTCGCCACCGCACTCGACGTCACGCTCGCCGAGCTGCACCTGGAGGCGTTCCTGCCGGCCGACGAGGCCACCGCCACGATCCTCCGTGCCCGGGCCACCCCGGGCACCAGCTGACCACATCGACTACGACGCCAAGGGACAGACGTGAGTGAGCAGCGAGCAGGTCAGGCACAACGGGTCAGGGAGTGGCTGCTGGGGGCGGCCCCGGCCGAGCCGAGGACACTGGCCGCCGCGCTCGGCCTGGCCGAGGACGCTCCCGGGCTGCAGCACCTGCGGCATGCGGAGCCGGAGCTTCTCGTCCGGATCGAGCGCCTGCACACGGCAGCACAGCACGCCTTCGAGCGGCGTACGCGCGTCGACGTGTGCCGGGCTCTGGAGCGCGTGGTGCGCGTCGCCCTGCGGGAGGCGGCGACCGCCCCCGCCCGAGAGCCCGACTACCTCAAGGACGAGGCGGATGGGGCCGCCCAGCAGCTCGAAGCGGACGCGGCACTGGCCGGCGGCCGCGGTCTCAACACGGGCCTGGCCTTCGGAATACTCCTCAGCCCGGTCGTCCTGATCCTGACCCTCGCCGTGGGCCGGGCCGTGCCGCCGCTCTTCCACGGCACCCTCGGCTGCCCGGAACAGCTCAGCCTGATGTACTCCCTGGTCTGCTTCTCGGGCGGGGCGATGGGCGCGGTCTTCAGCGTCATCATCCGGCTCCGCGACGCCTACCAGCTGATACAGCGCGGGCCGCTCCGCAGCGGTTCGCCCGACCTCCCGGCCAACCCCGTGCAGCTGGCCCGGACCATGCGTCAGGAGGGCTGGTACCGGGTGGTGGTCGGCTGGTTCCTGGCCACCTCGCTCTTCCTGCTCATCAACGGCGGCATCCTCACCCTGCTCACCCCGCCCGCCACGCCGGACGACCTCTGCGGAGCCGTACCGCTGACACCGGCCGGGCACCAGGCGCTGATCAAGGCCTGGTTCTTCTGGGGCAGTGTCGGCTTCCTCGCCGGACTGAACGAACGCTGGGCGTACGGCCTGCTGCGGCGCGGAAACGAGCAGCAGCAAGCCTGAGGCCGGCGGCCCCGACGCCTCAGCGAGCGCCGAACTTCTCGTCCGTGGGCACGACCTCACGACCGAGCGGCATCAGCGAGATCGGGATCATCTTGAGGTTCGCCCACCCGAACGGGATCCCGATGATCGACAGGAACAGCGGGATGCTGGTCACCAGGTGGCCGATCGCCAGCCACCAGCCGGCGAACACCAGCCAGATCACGTTCCCGACGCAGGACGGCGCACCGGCGTCCGGCTTCTCCACCGTGGTCCGCCCGAACGGCCAGAGCACGTACCCCGCGATCCGGAACGACGCGATGCCGAACGGGATGGTGACGATGAGGACGCAACAGATGATCCCGGCGGCGACGTAGGCGAGAGCCATCCAGATGCCACAGAAGATCAACCAGAGCACGTTCAGCACGAAACCGAGCACCTTCATGGCACCCACCCTCCCACGATCCCGGCTCGTGCAAGGGTTCATCCCCCGCTGGCGAGTCCAGCTGCCCGCCCCGTGCGGCCGGCCTGCCCCGAACGGCGCAACCTGCTGCGGCTCCGCGCGCGGGGCGCCCGAGCAGTCACCACTGTGGGTTGCATGGACGACTATCCCCTGCTCAACGTGTTCTGGACCATGATGTGGCTCTTCCTCTGGATCCTCTGGTTCTTCCTGCTCTTCAAGATCATCACGGATATCTTCCGCAGCCACGACATGGGCGGCTGGGGCAAGGCGGGCTGGCTGATCTTCGTGATCCTGCTGCCCTACCTCGGCGTCTTCGTCTACCTGATCGCCCGTGGCAGGTCGATGGGCCACCGGGATGTCGAACAGGCCCAGAAGGCCGACGCCGCATTCAAGGAGTACGTCCGCGAGGCTGCGGGCACACCTGCGGGCGGCGCGGCCGCCGCCAGCGGGGCCGACGAACTCGCCAAGCTCGCCGCGCTCAAGGATCAGGGCGCCCTCACCGACGAGGAGTACCAGAAGGCAAAAGCCAAGCTGCTCACCTGAGCACGGCACCGACCGCCGGCCGAGGGCCAGAACCGACCCTCGGCCGGCGCTCTCACGCACCGAGCAGGGTGACGGTCAGTTCGCCCGCGCGGTAGCGGGACCGCAGTTCCTTCTTGTCGAACTTGCCCACCCCGGTCTTCGGGATCTCGGCCAGCACTGCCCAGCGCTCCGGTAGCTGCCAGCGGGCGATCCGCTCGCCGAGGAAGGCCGCCAGCTCGGCCGGTGCCACCGGCTCGGTCAACACCACTGCGGCCAGCGGGCGTTCGTCCCAGCGCTGGTCGGGTACGCCGATCACGGCGGCCTCCCGGACGGCGGGGTGGGCCATCAGCTGGTTCTCCAGCTCGACCGAGGAGATCCACTCCCCGCCGGACTTGATCACGTCCTTGGCCCGGTCGGTGAGCCGCAGGCAGCCGTCGGCGGTCAGCGTGCCGAGATCGCCGGTGCGCAGCCAGCCGTCCCGGAAGCTGTCGGGTGCCGCCGTCAGATGGTACGAGCCGGTGACCCACGGGCCGCTGACCTCCAACTCGCCTATGGCGACGCCGTCCTGGGGCAGTACGGTGCCGTCCTCGGCGGTCAGCCGCAGCCGTACGCCGGCCGGCGGGCGGCCTGCCGAGTTCCGGTAGGGCCACTGCTGCTCGGCGGTCCTGGCGTACTGCGGCGGACGGGCCACGGTGCCGAGCGGCGAGGTCTCGGTCATCCCCCAGGCCGCGATCACCCGGACGCCGTGCCGCTCCTCGAAGCCGGTCATCAGCGCGGGCGGGCAGGCCGCGCCGCCGACCAGTACCTCGCGCAGCGAGGAGACGTCGCCGCCCTCGGCGTCCAGGTGGGCGAGCAGTGCGGCCCAGACGGTGGGGACGGCCCCGGCCGTGGTCGGGCGTTCGGCCGCGATGAAGGCGGCCAGCGGGGCGGCCTGCAGATGCCGGCCCGGCAGCAGCAGCGAACTGCCCGCCAGGAAGGCCGCGTACGGCATGCCCCAGGCCATCGCGTGGAACATCGGGACCACCGCCAGCGCCCGGTCGGCGTCGGAGAGGCCGAGCGCCTCGGGCAGGCAGACCTGCATCGAGTGCAGGTAGACCGAGCGGTGCGAGTAGACCACGCCCTTGGGGTCGCCGGTGGTGCCGGAGGTGTAGCAGACCGCCGCCGCCGAGTCCTCGTCCGGCTCCGGCCAGTCGAACCGCTTCGGGGCGGCGGCCAGCAGGGCTTCGTAGTCGTGCACCAGCACACCCGGCAGGGACGGGAGTTCGGCCGCGCCGACCACCACGACGTGCTCGATCGAGGGGGCTGTCGGCAGCACCGGGAGCAGGTCCGCGGAGACGATCACCACCCGGTCCTCGGCGTGCCGGGCGATGTGCGCGAGCTGGTCGGCGGGCAGCCTCAGGTTGAGGGTGTGCAGGACGGCGCCCATCGCCGGAACGGCCAGATACGCCTCCAGGTGCTCCTGCTGATTCCACATCAGAGTGGCGACCCGCTGGTCGCCGTCCACCCCGAGTGCGCGCAGCGCCCCGGCCAGCCGGGCGGCCCGGTCGGCGGTCGCGGCGTAGCTGGTGCGCCGGGCCGTCTCCCCGGCCCAGGTGACCGCCTCGCTGCGGCCGTGCACGGTGGCGCCGTGCCGCAGCAGGGTGGTGACGTTCAGCTGGTGCCGCTGCATGGTGCTGAGCACGGGGTCTCCTAGTCGAAGGGGGTGGGTGGCCAGGCATCACAGCACCCGCCCGACCGGGCGGAGAAGCACCCCGAGGCAATCCGCTGCACCTCCCCAACCCGCCCCCGGCCCGGCTGTGCACCCGCACAGTCCGGCGGACGGTTCGCGACGGAGGGCTACCCGCGCCCGGCCTTCCGTGCCACGCTGACCTGCCGCGCAGCGTTCGGCGGAGGCGAGGCGGACGACAGCGAAGGAGAGCGGCATGGATGCTCGGGCCACAACCACCGCCCCCGGCCGCTCCGAGGCGATCCGGATCGTCGGCCTGGTGCAGGGGGCGCTGACCGCCGGGTTCCCGGCGGTGGCGCACCAGCTGACCGCCGAGATCCTGCGCCAGGACACCGCGTACGTCGAGCTGGTGCCGCCCGCCGAGCTGCGGGCCCGGATCCAGCACAACCTCTGCCAGGCGCTGGCCGCGTTGCTGGACCATGCCCAGGGGCGGCCGATCGACCTGGCCGACGCCACCCTGACCGGCCGCCGCCGGGCCGAGCAGGGGCTGCCGCTGGCCTCACTGCTGCACGCCTATCGCCGGGGCGGCCGACTGATGTGGCTGCGGGTGACCGAGCTGGTCCGGGTCGACCACCCCGGGGCATTGCCCGATCTGCTGCCGCTGGCCGCCGACCTGTGGGACGTCCTGGACCAGACCTGCGACGCTGTCACCGAGTCGTACCGCAGCGCCGCGGCCGCGCTGGCGGCCCGGGACCAGGACCGGCGTACCGCGCTGCTCGACACCCTGCTGGACGGCTCCGGTGTGGCCACCGGATCGATCCCGGAGGCGGTCTCCCGGCTCGGGCTGCCCGAGCGCGGGCGCTACCTGGTGGCGGTGCTCCGCCCCCTGCCCGGTCACCAATCCCGGGCGAGCCACGAGCAGTTGACTGGTGATCAAGATGGCCTGCGGGTCCTCTGGCGGATCCATGCCGACCGCGAGGTGGCGCTGGTCCAGCTGCGCGGCCATGAACCGGCCGAGCTGGGGCGGCAGTTCGGCGGGCAGCCGGTCCGGGTCGGGATCAGCCCGGTGGTCGGTTCGCTCGCCGATGTCGGACGGGCCCGCTGGCTGGCCGAGACCGCCCTGCAGACCTGCACTGCCGACGGCCCCGAACTGGCCCATCTGGACGACCGGTTGCCCGCCGCCCTGCTGGTGGCCCAGCCCGACCTGGCCCAGCGGCTGACCCGGCTGCTCGCCCCGGTACTCGCCCTGCCGTACGCCGAGCGGCACTCCCTGCTCGACACCCTGGCCGCCTGGCTGGACTCCGGCGGCTCGGCCACCACCGCCGCCGACCGCCTCTACTGCCACCGCAACACCGTGCTGAACCGGATCCGCCGCCTGGAGCAGCTGACCAGCCGAACGCTGGGCGAACCGGCCCACATCGTCGAACTCTCCCTCGCCCTCACGGCGTTCCGCACCGGAGTCGGCCTGCCGCCCGAGACCAGCTGACTCATGACCCGCGCGCCGCCAGCTCCACCGCCGTGCGCGAGGCGGTCAGCCCGGGCAGCGTGCGCAGGTCCGCGCCGGTGAGCTGCTGCCAGCGGTCGAGGCGGCGGGCCAGCGTGTCGGCGGGCAGCCGCAGGGCCTGGGCGGCGGAGTCCACCGCGAAGCCGTGGTCGGCGAACGCCCGTACCGCGTCGGCCAGATGAGGGAAGGTCCGGGCGGTGGCGACGGCAGGCGCCAGCAGCGGGTCGAGCCGGTCGGCGAGGGCCGCCGTCGCCGCCAGCGGCCAGAGGTCCTGATACCGCCAGAGCCCGGCCCGGCCACCCGCCAGTGCGGCGACCGCCCGGACGTCCGCCAGCGTCTCCCGGGCGGCGTGGGGGCCGATCCTGAGCAGTCCGACCGCCACCCGGCCCACGTCCCCGAGCGCCGCCGGCAGATCGCTCTCCAGGACACCCTGACTGAGAATCAGCAGCCCCTCCGGGCCCTCCCCCACCGCGCAGCGCCCCGGCAGCCGGTCCAGCCGCTCCTGTGCCTCCGTCGCCTCCGGCCCGTCCACCGCCCAGCCCTGGAAGCCCTCGTCCGGGTCCAGTCCGGCCGCCTCGACGGCCACCCGCAGCGTCTCGGCAGACACCTCCCCGGAGGCCAGCCGCACCAGCCACGGCCGGGCCGCCGACCGGCCGGCCAGCTGTCGCACCGCCGCCAGCAGCTCGGCCAGCAGCTCGCCCTCCCCCACCACGCCCACCTCCCGCCCCAGGAGCGGCCAGCGTAACCGGCCCACTCCCCGGCAGCCAGGGTGATCGGTACGGTGAAGGTCGTCCGCGACCCTCCCCACCCGTACTGGAGCCTGACGGTCCATGACCTCCTCCCCGTCCTTCCTCGTCGTCGGCGAGAGCGTGGCCGACATCGTCCGCGCCCCCGGGCAGCCGGACGTCCCGCACCCCGGCGGCAGCCCGGCCAACGTGGCGTACGGGCTGGGTCGGCTGGGCCACCGCGTCGCGCTGCTCACCCAGCTCGGGGCGGACGAGGCCGGCGGGCTGATCTCCGCCCACCTGCGGTCGGCCGGGGTGGAGGTGCTGACCGATGGTCAGAGCGGGGTGCGGACGCCTACCGCGATCGTCACGCTCGATCCGGACGGCAAGGCCGGGTACGAGTTCGACATCCACTGGTCACTGCGGCCGGTGGACCCGCCGGTCCGGGTCGACCACGTGCACCTGGGGTCGATCGCGGCCGTGCTGCCGCCCGGTGCGGACGCCACGCTCGGGCTGGTGGCACGGCTCCGGGCGGGCGCCTCGGTCAGCTATGACCCGAACATTCGGGCCGCCCTGCTCGGCTCCCGCGCCGAGGTGCTGCCCGAGGTCGAGCGCTGCGTCGCGCTCGGCGACGTGGTGAAGGCCAGCGACGAGGACGTGGCCTGGCTCCACCCGGGGTGGTCCGAGCAGCAGGTGGCGGAGCGCTGGCTGAGCCTCGGCCCCGCGCTGGTCCTGATCACCCGGGGCGGCGACGGGGCAGCCGCCTTCACCCGGCACTGCACCGTCGAGGAACCCGCCGCACCGGCCACCGTGGTCGACACCGTCGGCGCGGGTGACTCCTTCATGTCGGCCGCCCTGGACGCACTGGCCACCCGCGGACTGCTCGGCGCGGCCGCCCGCCCGGCCCTCGCCGCGATCACCCCGGCGGTCCTGGCCGAGCTGCTCCGGTACGCCGCCAGGGCCGCCGCGGTCACCGTCTCCCGGGCCGGGGCCAACCCGCCGACCGGGGCCGAACTGCACGTCAGCTGACCACCATCGGCCATTCGGTACCGTCGATCTCCAGCACGCAGGCCGGCCCCTCCGGGCCGATCCGGACGCTGAACGGCCGGGGCGGGTCGTCCGGCAGCGCGTCCCGCACGGTCCACGGGCCGTGGCCTTGGACGCGCTGCAGCCCGACCTCCTTGCCGTCCACCAGCAGCTCGATCTCGGTGTGCCGACCGTGCCGGAGGTTGACGGTGACCGAGTGGCTGCCGTGGTCCCGGTGGAAGCGGTGCTCGCTCATGACTGACCCCTCTCCTGCCACTTCATCGTCTCCCGGCGCCGGTCGGCCGTCCATCTGCCGCTCCGGCCGAAATGCCGGACACTGACCGTCCTCACATACTTGGACAAACTGGTACAGCGTCAGATGATCAACAGGAGGCAGCCATGGCCCAGGCATCCGGTCCGCTCTACGATCCGTCAGGTCCCGTGCCGGTCTCGGGCGCAGGCCGCCGAAACTCCGGGGCCGTCACCGGCCTGGTGATGTTCGCCGGGGTGATGATGCTGGTCGGCGGCCTGCTGGGGATCTTCCAGGGCATCATCGCGATCGCCAAGGACGACCTCTACGTGGCCACCCGGGACTACATCTTCCAGTTCAACCTGACCACCTGGGGCTGGATCCACCTGGCGATGGGGGTGGTGCTCGCCGTGGTCGGCTTCGGTGTCCTCAAGGGCGCCGCCTGGGGCCGGGTGATCGGCATCGCCCTGGTCTCGCTCAACCTGGTGCTGAACTTCCTCTTCCTGCCCTACTACCCGCTCTGGTCCCTGGTCGCGATCGCGCTGAGCGCCTTCGTGGTCTGGGCGCTCTGCACCTACCGGGACTAAGACCGACCGGCACATGGTGGGCGGCGTCGCGGCGTCCGGACCGAGGCGTCACGGCAGCCGGTGGCCGGCCATCCGCTCCAGGCGGGCGATGCGCTCGGCCATCGGTGGGTGGGTGGCGAAGAAGCGGGTGCCGCTCTCGCCGGTCCGGAACGGGCTGGCGATCATCATGTGGCCGGCGGCCTTCAGCCGGGGCTCGGGGGGTAGCGGGAGCCGCTGGGTGCCGGTCTCCAGCTTGCGCAGCGCGCTGGCCAGGGCGAGCGGGTCGCCGGTGATCCGGGCTCCGTCGGCGTCGGCCTGGTACTCCCGGGAGCGGCTGACGGCCAGTTGGATCAGGGAGGCGGCGAGCGGGCCGAGGATCATGATCGCCAGCATCCCGAACAGGCCGGGCCCGTCGTCGTCCTCGCTCCGGCCGAACGGGATCAGCCAGGCGAAGTTCACCAGGAACATCACCACCGTGGCCAGTGCCCCGGCCACCGAGGAGATCAGGATGTCCCGGTTGTAGACGTGGCTGAGCTCGTGGCCGAGCACCCCGCGAAGCTCGCGCTCGTCGAGCAGCTGCAGGATGCCGTCGGTGCAGCAGACCGCCGCGTTGCGCGGGTTCCGCCCGGTGGCGAAGGCGTTCGGGGCCGGGGTCGGCGAGATGTAGAGCCGGGGCATCGGCTGCCGGGCCGAGGTGGAGAGCTCTCGGACGATCCGGTACAGCCGGGGTGCCTCGATCTCGCTGACCGGGCGGGCCCGCATCGCCCGCAGGGCGAGCTTGTCACTGTTCCAGTACGCGTAGGCGTTGGTGCCGAGGGCGATCAGCAGCGCGAGCACGAAGCCCGTCCGGCCGAAGAAGCTGCCGATCACCAGGATCAGCGCCGACAGCCCGCCGAGCAGTGCAGCCGTCCTCAACCCGTTGTGCTGCCGGTGCACGCAGGCCCTCCAGGTGGTGCGGTGGGAAGCCTTCTGAAATCGTCCCTCTGCCAGGATCAACGGCAGGACGAGGCGGCTTCGTTCCCGGCACCACTCGAGGTGGGTCAGAAGAGCGAGCCCGAGACCACCTGTAGCACCAGCTGCGGGGCCACCGAGAGCACCACGGCGACCGCGGCGGTGAGCCCCAGGGTGGCCCGCAGCGGGCCGGGGACCCGGGCCGGGGCACTGGCCCCGGCGGCGAAGAGCTTCGCCGTCCAGGCGAGGTAGTAGTACAGCGCGACCACCACGTTGGCCGCCATCACCACCGCCAGCCAGCCGAGCCCGGCGTCCACCGCCGCGCGGAAGACCACCACCTTGCCGAACAGGCCGACCACGCCCGGCGGCAGCCCGGCCAGGCAGAGCAGGAAGAACGCCAGTGCCAGCGCCGTCCAGCGGTTCCGGGCGAACAGGCCCTGGAAGTCGTCCAGCCGGGAGTGCCCGGTGGCCGCGACCGCCGCGAAGGCGCCCAGGTTCACCACGCCGTAGACCAGCGCGTACGCCACGGTGGCCCCGACCGGCCGGTCGGAGTCGGCGTACCCGGCGGCGGCCAGCGGCACCAGCAGGTACCCGGCCTGGCTGACGGAGGACCAGGCGAGCAGGCGCACCGCGCTGTTGGGGGCAGCAGCGCGTTGGCGCAGCGCGGCGACGTTCCCGGCGGTCATGGTGACGGCCGCGAGCACCGCGAGCACCAGGCCCCAGGTGTGCCCGTACGGGCGGAACGCGACGGTGGTGACCAGGGCGAGCCCGGCCAGACCCGCCGCCTTGCCGACCACCGAAAGGTAACCGGCGACCGGCACCGGGGCGCCGACGTAGGTGTCCGGCACCCAGAAGTGGAACGGGACGGCGGCGGTCTTGAACGCGAAACCGACCAGGGTCAGCACCGCCCCGGCCTCGGCCAGATGGCGCAGCTGGGCGGGTGCCACGGTCAGCGCGTCAGCGATCGCCGACAGGTGCAGGGTGCCGGTCGCGGCGTAGACGAAGCTGACGCCGAGCAGCATCACGGCGGTAGCGGTGACCGAGGTGAGGAAGAACTTGAGCGCGGCCTCCGCGCCCCGGCCGTCCCGGCGCAGCGCGACCAGGGCGAAGGCGGGCAGCGAGGCCACCTCCAGCGCGACCACCAGGGTGGCCAGGTCCCGCGAGGCGGGCAGCAGGGCGGCCCCGGCGGCGCTGCTGAGCAGCAGGAACCAGAACTCACCGCCGGGCAGCCGGTCTGCCGCGACGGTGTGTACCGAGAGCAGCGCGGCGATCAGCGCGCCGCCGAGCGCGAGCAGCTGGAAGGCGAGGGTGAAGTGGTCCGCGACGTACGAGCAGCCGCCGTCGGCCAGGCAGAAGGTCGAGCGGGCGTCAGAGTCGAGCGCGAGCGGGAGCAGCGCGGCGAGCGCGAGCACCAGGCCGCCGATCGCGATCCAGGACAGCGCCTTCTTCTGACTGCCCTTCAAGAACAGATCGGCCACCAGCACCACCAGACCGGCCAGCGCGGCGGTCAGCGGGGGCGCGATGGCCACCCAGTCGACGGACTGGACCAGGCCGCCCGGGTCGGCGACGGCGAGAGGAGTCATGGCGGGCTGCCCCAGAAGTGGAGTCAGGAGTGGAGTGGAGGTGAGCACGGTCAGCCACCTCCGAGCAGGTGCTTGACGGCCGGGTCGGAGAGCCCGAGCAGCAGCGCGGGCCAGAGCCCGGCGACCACGGTGAGCGCGGCGAGCGGGGTCCAGCTGACGGCCTCGTACGCCTGCAGGTCGGGCACGTCCGAGAGGCCGGGCTGCTTCGGGTCACCCATGCAGACCCGCTTGACCACCACCAGCAGGTAGCCGGCGGTGAGCAGGGTGCCGAGGCCGGCCAGCACCAGGTAGGTGAGGAAGGCCGGGCGGGAGAGCCCGGCGGCCGGGTCGAAGGCGCCGTACATGGCGAGCAGTTCGCCCCAGAAGCCGGCCAGTCCGGGCAGGCCGAGGCTGGCCACGGCGGCGAAGGCGAGCAGCCCGCCGATCCTGGGGGCCCGGCCGTAGAGGGCGGCGCCGGTGGCTCCGGCGAGGGTGTCCAGGTCGGCCGTGCCGTAGCGGTCCTTGACCGCGCCGACCAGGAAGAACAGCAGGCCGGTGATCAGGCCGTGGCCGATGTTGGCGAACAGCGCGCCGTTCACCCCGCTCGGGGTGAGCGAGGCGATGCCGAGCAGCACGAAGCCCATGTGGCCGACCGAGGAGTACGCGATCAGCCGCTTGAGGTCGCCCTTGGCGCCGGGCCTGGCCAGCGCCAGGCAGGCCAGCGAGCCGTAGACGATGCCGACGGCGGCCAGCGCTCCGAGGTACGGGGCCAGCGTGGCGGTGCCGTCCGGGACCACCGGGAGCAGCACCCGGACCAGGCCGTAGGTGCCCATCTTGAGCAGCACGCCGGCCAGCAGCACCGAGCCGACGGTGGGCGCGGCGGTGTGCGCGTCCGGCAGCCAGCTGTGCAGCGGGAAGGCGGGGGCCTTCACCGCCAGGCCGATCATGATCGCCAGCGCGGCGGTGACCTGGGTGGTGTGGGTCAGGCCGCTGCCGTGCGCGGCGGCCAGCTGCGTCAGGTCGAAGGTGCCCGCCTGACTGCCGATCAGCAGGAAGCCGAGCAGCATCAGGGCGGAGCCGAGCAGGGTGTACAGGATGAAGCGGTTGGCGGCCGGCACCTTGGCGCCGCTGCCCCACCGCGCGATCAGGAAGTACATCGGGATCAGCACGATCTCGAAGGCCAGGAAGAACAGCACCAGGTCGAGCACCACGAAGGTGGCCAGCATGCCCACTTCGAGCAGCAGCACCAGACCGGTGAAGGCCCGCGCGCCGGGCCCGGCCGGGAGCTTCCGGGTCGAGTACACCGCGCAGAGGAAGGTGAGCAGCGCGGTCAGCACCAGCAGCGGCAGCGAGATGCCGTCCACCCCGAGGTGGAACCTGACCCCGATCGCGGGGATCCAGCTCGCGTCGGTGACCGCCTGCATCCGCCCCGGCGCGGAGTGGTCGAACCAGGCGGCCAGCGCGACGGTGCCGGCCAGCACGGCGCCGGTGACCCCGACGCCGAGGCGGAGCGCGGCGCGCTCGCCGAGCGGGGCCAGCGTGAGGGCGGCGCCCAGCAGCGGCAGGACGAGGAGGGCGATGAGGAGCACGTTCACCGGGGGCCTCCGGAGCAGCAGAGGTGAGAGAGAGTCATGAGCCGACCGCCACCAGGACGGTGAGCACCACGACGGCGCCGAGCAGCACGCTCAGGTAGGTCTGGGCGTTGCCGGTCTGGCTCCGGCGGACCGCCCAGCCGAGCAGGTTGGCACCGGTGCCGGTGCCCCGGACGTAGGTCTCGACGACCTCGCGGTCCAGGAAGCGGACCAGCTGCGCGGCGGCCAGGGTCGGGCGGACGAACAGCGCGCTGTACAGCCGGTCCACGTGGAAGCCGTGCAGCGCCGGGCCGAACAGCGGCCCGAGCAGCAGCCGGCCGGGGTCGGCGAGCGGCTTGGGCAGCGCCGGGGCCAGCGTCTCGGCGGCGGGCGGGCCCGCCTGCTCCGGTACGCGCTCGGCGGCCGCGGCGGCCCGGGCGGTGACGGAGCGCCAGGCGCCGTACCCGATCAGGGCGCCGGCCACCGCGAGGCCGGTGGCGATCACGGCGGTCTCCAGGGCGGGCCGGAGCGAGCCGCCGTCCAGCAGCGCGGGCAGCCAGTCCGAGCGCAGGCCGAAGAGGCCGAAGCCCATCGTCGGGATCGCCAGCACCCAGAGCGGCCAGCGCATCGCGGGCGGCTCGGCGTGCGCCGGGTCGGCCTCGTCGATCTCGGCGGAGTACGGGGCGTCGGTGGCGGCGGTCAGGGCGACCGGCGCGCTGTGGAAGGCCAGCAGCCAGAGCCGGGCGGCGTACGCGGCGGTGAGCAGCGCGGTCAGCCCGGCGGCGACCAGCACGATCCAGCCGGCGGCGGACGGTACGGCGGAGGCCGGGCCGAGGCCGTTGGTCAGCGCCTCGCCGGTGGCGGCGTGCTCGGCGGCGGTGAGCACCGCCTCCTTGCTGAAGAAGCCGGAGAACGGCGGCAGGCCGATCAGCGCGATCAGTGCGATGCCCATCGTCCAGTAGGCGTCCGGCACCTTCTTGCGCAGCTCGGGCATCCGGGCCATCGCGCTGAGCGAGTTGGTGTGCGCGGCATGGATGATCACACCGGCGGCCAGGAACAGCAGTGCCTTGAAGGCGCCGTGGCTGACCAGGTGGAAGACGGCGGCCTGCCGGTCACCGGCGGCCAGCGCACCCGCCATGTAGCCGAGCTGACCGACCGTCGAGTACGCCAGCACCCGCTTGAGGTCGTCCTGGGCGAGCGCGCAGAGGGCGGACCCGACCATCGTGACGGCGGCCATCACCGACAGCACCACCAGAGCGGCGCCGGAGGTCAGGAAGACCGGCAGCAGCCGGGCCACCAGGTAGATGCCGGCCGCGACCATGGTGGCGGCGTGGATCAGCGCGGAGACCGGCGTCGGACCGGCCATCGCGTCGGGCAGCCAGGTGTGCAGCGGGAACTGGGCGCTCTTGCCCGCGACGCCCGCGAGCAGCAGCAGCGCGGTCAGTGTCGGGTGCGAGAGCTGGCCCTCGGTGGCGGCCTTGAGCACGCCCTCGATCCGGAACGTGCCGGCGTCCGCGCCGAGCAGGAAGATGCCGATCAGGAACGGCACGTCGCCGAGCTTGGTGACCAGGAAGGCCTTGAGCGAGGCGGAGCGGGCGTCGGCGGTCTCCCAGTGATGGCCGATCAGGAAGTACGAGCAGATGCCCATCACCTCCCAGCCGACCAGCAGCACCACCAGGTCGCCCGAGTAGACGACCAGGAACATCGCCGCCGTGAAGAGCGAGACCAGCGCCGCGTACGAGGGGTAGCGCGGGTCGTCCTTGAGGTAAGCGGTCGAGTACACCTGCACGCAGGTGGCGACCAGGCCGACCAGGACCGAGATCAGCGAGCTGAAACCGTCCAGGTGCAGGGCGAGCGAGAGCTCGGGGCCGCCGGTCGGAGCCAGCCGGGTGGCGGCGTCCAGGCTCTGGCCGGTGCCGAGCTGGAGGGCGACCACCAGCGCGAGCACCGCCGAGGCGGCCACCGGCAGGATCGCCAGCGGCCGGGTCAGGCCGGGGGCCCGCTTGCCGGAGGCCAGGGTGGCGACGGCGCCGAGTGCGGGCAGCACCGGGACCAGGACGGGGAGGGCGAGGTTCATGCGACGGCCTCTGCTGACGTGGCGTCCGACGTTTCGTCGTCTTCTGCGGGCCCGTCCTCGGCCGGGTCGCCGAGCGCGGTGAGGCGGTCGATGTCGGCGGTGCGGCGGGTGCGGAAGACCAGCAGCACGATGGCCAGGCCGAGGCCGATCTCGGCGGCGGCCAGCGTGATGGTGAAGAGTGTGAGCGCCTGGCCGCCGTGCAGCGCGTCGCGCAGCCAGACGTCGAAGGCGACCAGGTTGAGGTTGACGGCGTTGAGCATCAGCTCGACGGACATCAGCACCAGCACCGTGTTGCGCCGGGCGAGCACGCCGTAGACGCCGATCGCGAAGAGCAGAGCGGCCAGGACGGCGGGGTAGGCCAGATGCATCGTCAGCTCTCCTTGCCGCTACTGGTGCCGACCGGCTTGCCGGCCCGCAGCTTGCCCGGGCGCGGCCTGGGCTTCTTGCCCTCGTCGTCCCGGCGGGACAGCACGATCGCGCCGACCAGCGCGGCCAGCAGCAGCACGGAGAGCGCCTCGAACGGCAGCACCCAGTGCCGGAACAGGTACTCGCCGGTGGCCTTGGCGCTGCCCGCACCCGCACCCAGGTCGATCCAGGAGGTGCGGAACGCGTCCACCACCAGGGTCACCAGGGTGCCGGCGGTGGCCAGGCCGACGGCGAGCGCGGCCCACCGGTTGCCGGAGTCGGCGTCCGGGGAGCGGCCGATCGGGGCCTTGGTGAGCATCAGGCCGAACAGCACCAGCACGACCACCGAGCCGAGGTAGATCAGCACCTGCACCCAGGCGATGAACTCGGCGGTGAGCAGCAGGAACTCCACCGCCAGGCCGCCGAGCGCGACCACCAGCCAGAGCGCGGCGTGCACCAGCTGCCTGGTGGTCACGGTGACCAGCGCAGCGCCCAGCACGGCGACGCCGACCAGCAGGAAGACGATCTCCACCCCGGTCGGGGAGAGGAAGGAACGGGCGGCCGGCTCCAACGGGCCGGCGGCGGCCAGCAGGCTCACGACTCGTCACCCGCCTTCGCGGCCGCGGCGGCGGCGTGCGCCTTGTCGGCGGCCTTGCGGGCCATCGCGATCTCCTTGGGCTCCTCGGCCGCCGGGTCGAGCGCGGGCGGTGCGGGCACCGTCCACATCCACTCCCGGAGCCGGTCCCGCTCGTGGGTCAGCTCCAGGATGTCGGTCTCGGCGTACTCGAACTCCGGGGACCAGAACAGCGCGTCGAACGGGCAGACCTCGATGCAGATCCCGCAGTACATGCAGAGCGAGAAGTCGATCGCGAACCGGTCCAGCACGTTGCGGGTCCGGGCCCGGGCGTTCGGGTCGACGGCGGGCAGCGTCTCCTTGTGGGAGTCGATGTAGATGCACCAGTCCGGGCACTCCCGGGCGCAGAGCATGCAGACCGTGCAGTTCTCCTCCAGCAGCGCGATCACGCCCCGGGTACGCGGGGCGAGGTCGGGCTGCACCTCGGGGTACTGCGCGGTGACCGTCTTCTTGGTCATGGTGCGGAGCGTGACGGCCAGGCCCTTGGCGAGGCCGCTGCCGGGGAGCTTCATGAAGTGATCGCCACCTTGACGATGCCGGTGAGGGCGAGCTGGGCCAGGGCGAGCGGGATCAGCGTGGTCCAGGCGAACCGCATCAGCTGGTCCTCTCGGAGCCGGGGGAAGGTGACCCGGAGCCAGATCACCACCAGGGCGAGCGCGAAGGTCTTCAGGATCGTCCAGAGCCAGCCGAGCTGGTCGGGCAGCGGGCCGTGCCAGCCGCCCAGGAAGAGCACCGTGGTGAGCGCGGAGATCACCAGGATGCCCACGTACTCGGAGAGCAGGAAGAACGCGAAGCGGATACCGGTGTACTCGGTGTACGCGCCGAAGATGATCTCGGAGTCGGCCACCGGCATGTCGAACGGCGGACGTTGCAGCTCGGCCAGCCCCGCCACGAAGAACACGAAGGCGCCGACGATCTGCCACGGCACCCACCACCACTCGAACTGCTCCAGGATGCCGGGCAGCGAGAGGGTGCCGGCCGCCATCGCCACCGAGGCGGCGGCCAGCAGCATCGGCAGCTCGTACGCCATCAGCTGGGCGGCCGTGCGCAGACCGCCGAGCAGCGAGAACTTGTTGGCCGAGGCCCAGCCCGCCATCAGCGAGCCGAGCACCCCGATACCCATCACGGCGAGCACGAAGAAGATCCCCGCGTCGACCGCCTGCCCGACGAAGCCGCCGGGCCCGACCGGAATCACCAGCAGCACCACCAGGTACGGCAGCAGCGCGACGGCGGGCGCCAGTTGGAAGACCCGGCGGTCGGCGTCGGCCGGGACGATGTCCTCCTTCTGGACGAACTTCACGCCGTCGGCCACCAGTTGGGCCCAGCCGTGGAAGCCGCCCGCGTACATCGGGCCGAGCCGGCCCTGCATGTGCGCCATCACCTTGTGCTCGGTCTGGCCGATCACCAGCGGGAACACCAGGAAGACCATCAGCACCGCGACGCAGCGCAGCAGCATTTCGAGGAAGGTCATGCGCTGTCTCCGTCCTTCGGCTCGGGCTCCGTGGACACGGGGGGTACCGCCGGGGCGCCCGGGCCACCACTCACGGGCGGGGCGGGCGGGGCGGGCGGAGTCGACGGTTCGTCAGCGGTCGCCGGGACCGGGTTGTGCCACGGCGCGTCCGAGGACTGGGTGCGCGCCGGGCGCGGGCGCTCGGGCGCGGGCGGGGTGCCTTCGCTCTGGCTGACCGAGCCGTCGCTGATGCTGCGGGTACGGCGCGGACGGGGTGCGGCCTCAGCGCCTGCCGCGCCCTCCGCAGCCGGCCCTGCGGCGGCCGCGCGGGGCGTACGGGCGGCGCGCGCCGGGCGCTCGGCGATCGGGGGGAGGGTGCCCTTGAGCGGACCCCACTCGTTCGGGTCGGGCACACCGGCCGGCTGCATCTTGCGGCGGGCCGGGCCTTCGCTCTCGCTCTCGCCGGGCTCCTTGGCGCCGGGCCAGGCCTTGGCGACCCGGGCCGCGAGCACGAACTCCTTGCGCAGCGGGTGGCCCTCGAAGCCGTCCGGCAGCAGCAGGGTGACCAGGTGCGGGTGGCCGGTGAAGTCGATGCCGAACATCTCGGCGGTCTCCCGCTCGTGCCAGCCGGCCCCGGCGTAGACGCCGACGGCGGTCGGCAGCGCGGCGGCGGCGCGGGCGACCCTGGTGCGGATCAGCAGGTGGCGCACCGGGCCCGACCCGGCATCGGCCAGGTGCGCGGCGACCGAGAAGCCGTCGGCCAGCTCGTCGACGGCGCTCAGCCAGTCGAAGTACGTGAGGCCCAGGGTGTCCCGGGCGGCGGTGAGCGCCTCGATCCAGTGCTCGGCGGGCACGTCCACGGTGAGCAGGTCGTACGCCTCGGCGGCGGTGGCCCACTCGCCGATCGCCTCGGCGGTGGTCTGGGGGTCGGTCACTTCTGGTCAGCCTCCGGCCCGGCCACCAGCGGTCGGCGCAGCGCGGCGGCGGGCGCCGCGTACCGCTGCGGCAGCGACTCGGCCGCGATCTTCTCCTGCAGCTTGAGGATGCCCTGGAGCAGCGCCTCGGGACGGGGCGGGCAGCCGGGCACGTAGACGTCGACCGGGATGATCTGGTCGACGCCCTTCGTGACGGAGTACGAATCCCAGTACGGACCACCGGAGTTGGCGCAGGCGCCGAAGGAGATCACGTACTTGGGCTCGGGCATCTGCTCGTACAGCCGCTTCACGGCGGGCGCCATCTTGTCCGTCACGGTGCCCGAGACGATCATCAGGTCGGCCTGCCGGGGGCCCGGTGCGAACGGGATCACGCCCATCCGGATGAAGTCGTGCTTGGCCATCGAGGCGGCGATGAACTCGATCGCGCAGCAGGCCAGCCCGAAGTTGAAGCACCAGAGGCTGTACCGGCGGCCCCAGTTGAGCACCACCTTGACCGGGTCCGGCGCCAGCCGGGCCAGCGGGCCGAGCCGGGCGGGCTCCACCGCACCGGGGTTGGCCGGGTCGGGGATGCCCAGCGGGATCGGGCCCCCGGCACCGTGCGAGTGCGTCACGTCCATTCCAGAACGCCCTTCTTCCAGGCGTAGAGCAGCCCGACCGCGAGGAAGCCGATGAAGACGAACATCTCCACCAGCGTGGCCATCCCGAACCCGGCGGCGGCGAAGACGGTCGCCCACGGGAAGAGGTAGATCGCGTCGACCGCGAAGATCACGTAGAGGAAGGCGTAGACGTAGTACCGGATCTGGGTGTGCGCCCAGCCCTCACCGACCGGGTCCACGCCGCACTCGTAGGCGAGCAGCTTCTCCGGCGAGTGCACCACCGGCCGGAGCAGGCGGTTGGCGGTGAAGGACACCGCGATGAACAGCACTCCGACGACCGCGAGCAGGCCCACCGCCGCGTACGCGTCGAAGTAGCCACCACCCACGGCAGGGTCGGCCACGGCCGACTGCCCCTCCATGCGTTCGCCTCCCGGTGCACCGCTGATCTCACACATCCGAAACCGTCAAGGCGTGAGTCTAAGTGCAGCGCCCTGCTCCCCTTACCCCCTGCCCGACCCGTAAGACACACCGCGGTGGGGATATCCCCACCCCCGGAATGCCAACTGCCCCCATGGTCCCGGCCCGTCCCCAACCGCGATGCTGGTCACAGAGGTTCTACGAGAGGCTTGGTGCATGATGCAGGAGACCCCGGACCGTCCCCCGCTCTACGGGGCGAAGCTCTGGCGCCAGGTACAGCACCTACTGCTCAATCTGCCGCTCGGGGTGGTCGGATTCACCTTCACGGTCACGCTGTTGAGCGTGGGGCTCGCGCTCGCCGTGACGGTGGTCGGCCTGCCGCTGCTGGCTGCGGGGCTGACCGGCTGCCGCCGGTTCGGCCAGTTCGCCCGCCACCGCTGCGCGCTGGCGCTGGATCTGGAGATGACCGAGGCGCCGCCGGTCCTGGCCACTCGTCCGGGTCTCGCCGCCCGGGTCTCGGCGGCTCTGACGGATGCGCTGGGCTGGCGCTCGGCGCTGTACGCGGTGCTGCTGCTGCCCTGGGGAATCATCAGTTTCACCCTCACCGTGGTGCTGGTGCTGATCGGCTGGCCCCTGCTGCCGTGGGCGGCCCGCTTCCTGTCCACCGTGGACCGGATGCTGGTGGACAGCCTGCTCAGCCCGAACCCGCTCTCCGAGCGGGTCCGCGAGCTGGAGGATGACCGGGGTGCGGTGGTCGACACCGCCGCCGCCGACCTGCGCCGGATCGAGCGCGACCTCCACGACGGCGCCCAGGCCCGACTGGTGGCCCTGGCGATGGATCTCGGTCTCGCCAAGGAGAAGCTCACCGAGATCTCCGACCCCCGGAGCGTCGAGGCGGCCGCCGAGATGGTCGGCGCCGCGCACGGCGAGGTGAAGCTGGCCCTGCAGGAGCTGCGCGACCTGGCCCGGGGCATCCACCCGGCCGTCCTGACGGACCGTGGGCTGGACGGCGCCCTCTCCGCGATCGCCGCCCGCTGCACCGTCCCCGGCGGCGTCACCGTGAAGGTCGACCTGCCGGGCCGGCCCGACTCGGCCGTCGAGGGCATCGCCTACTTCACCGTCAGCGAGCTGCTCACCAACATCTCCAAGCACGCCGGGGCCAGGTCCGCCTCGGTGGAGGTCTGGCAGGCCCCCGACCGCCTGATGCTCCAGGTCAAGGACGACGGCAAGGGCGGCGCGGCCTCCTACCCCGGCAGCGGCCTGGCGGGTCTCACCGAACGGATCGGCGCGGTGGACGGCCTGCTGCTGGTCGACAGCCCGGCCGGCGGCCCGACCTCGGTCACCGTCGAGCTCCCCTGGCGGACCCGGGTGGCCCGCTGACGGGTGGTCAGTGCCTGAGCTGCCAGGCGGCCCAGGCGGAGCTGACCATGGAGTCGATGTCGTGCTCGGCCTTCCAGCCGAGCTCACGGTGGATCAGCTCGGCGGAGGCGACCACCCGGGCCGGGTCGCCGGGGCGACGGGGGGCAACCTGGGGGGCGACCGGGTTGCCGCTGATCCGGGCGATGACGGCCAGCATCTCGGCGACCGAGACACCCTCGCCACGGCCGATGTTCAGGGTCAGCGAGATCGGCTCGGCGGCGGCGTTCAGTCGGCGCACCGCGGCGACGTGGGCCGAGGCGATGTCGGCGACGTGGATGTAGTCGCGGACGCAGGTGCCGTCGGGGGTGGCGTAGTCGTCGCCGAAGATCAGCGGGGCCTGACCGTCGGTCAGCCGCTGGAAGGCCATCGGGACCAGGTTGGAGACACCGTCGTCGCCCAGCTCGGGAGCGGCGGCCCCGGCGACGTTGAAGTACCGCAGTGCGACGGTGGACAGCCCGTACGCCTTGGCCGCGGCCTGGATCAGCCACTCGCCGACCAGCTTGGTCTCGCCGTACGGGTTGATCGGTGCGCAGGGCGTCGACTCGGTGACCAGGTCGACGTCCGGCGTGCCGTAGACGGCGGCGGAGGAGGAGTACAGGACCTTGCGGACACCGCCCGCGACGGCGGCCTCCAGCACGTTCTGCAGCCCGGTCAGGTTCTCCCGGTAGTAGAGCAGGGGCTCCGCGACCGATTCGGCGACCTGCTTCTTGGCGGCGATGTGCAGCACGCCGGTGACGCCGTGGCCCTTGATGACCGCGTCCAGGTCCGCTCGGTCGAGGGTGGATCCCTGCACCAGTGGCACCCCGGCGGGGATCCGGTCGGCCGAACCGCTGCTGAGATCGTCCAGCACCACCACGCGTTCACCCGCTTCGGCGAGCTGGTGCACCACATGTCGGCCGATGTAGCCGGCTCCGCCGGTGATCAACCACGTCATGCCCCGGATACTACCTTGCCGCCACCGGGGTGGACCGGACGAGAACAGCCCCGGACGTGACGGCGCGTCGATTCTGCCGAATCGGACATATCGGTGCAATGCTGCCCAATGCTGTCCGCGTACGGAACCGGAGGACGTCCAGGTGCACCCCAAGAAGGAACCCACCCGCCCGATCCCGGCGGGTCCGCGACCGACCGGGCCCCGCCTGCTGCTCTCCGGGTCTGCCCTGGTGCTGGCCGCCGCCCTGGTGAGCGGCTGCAGCAGCAGTGGTTCCTCCTCCTCGGCCGGTGCATCCGGCAGCCCCTCGACCCCGGCACCGTCCAGCGGCAACCAGCTCCAGGACGACTACCAGAAGGTGATCGCCAACGTGCTGCCCTCGGTGGTGCAGATCACCACCGCCAGTGGGCTGGGGTCGGGCATCGTCTACGACACCAAGGGCAACATCATCACCAACGCCCACGTGGTCGGCAGCGCCAAGACCTTCACCGTCACGCTGGCCAACAGCAGCAAGGCCCTCGCGGCCACGCTGGTCGGCAGCTACCCCGAGTCCGACCTCGCGGTGATCAAGCTCGACAGCCCGCCGAGCGGGCTCAAGCCAGCCGCCTTCGGCGACTCCGGCAAGGTCGAGGTCGGCCAGATCACGCTGGCCATGGGCAGCCCGCTCGGGCTCTCCTCCAGCGTCACCCAGGGCATCGTCTCGGCCACCGGCCGGACCGTCTCCGAGCCCAAGGGCGGCGACTCACCGGGTGCCACCATCGGCAACATGGTGCAGACCTCGGCCGCGATCAACCCGGGCAACAGCGGCGGCGCGCTGGTCAACCTCTCCAGCCAGGTGATCGGCATCAACACCCTGGCCGCCACCGACCCGGACATGAACGGCAGCGCAGCCCCCGGCATCGGCTTCGCCATCCCGTCCGCCACCATCACCAACATCGCCGATCAGCTGATCAAGGACGGCAAGGTCACCAACTCCGGCCGGGCCGCGCTCGGCATCACCGCCCGGACCTACTTCGACGCCGACTACCAGCCCGCGGGCGCGGTGGTCGTGGGGGTCACCGCGGGCGGCCCGGCCGCCGACGCGGGCCTCCAGCCCGGCGACGTGATCACCAAGATCGGCGACACCACCATCACCAACCTGAACGGTCTGACCACCGCGCTGGCCGCGCTCCAGCCCGGCGCCAAGGTCACCGTCACCTACCAGCGCGACGGCGCCACCAAGACCGCCGAGGTGACCCTCGGCAGTCTCTGACCCACCGACAGCCGGGCCCGGCAGGCCACCCACCGCGCAAGGGGGGTACGGCCTGCCGGGCCCGGTCCTACCCGGCGACCCGCTTCGATCAGCTGGGCACCGCCGTGCCGTAGAAGGCGTCCAGGGCGTAGACGCAGCGGTCCTTGCTGCCGACGAAGACCCGGCCGCCGACCGCCACCGGGGAGCCGGTGAGCTCGCCCTTGGTGCCGAGCTCCCAGCGGAGCTGACCCGTGCTCAGATCGAGGGTGTGCAGCGAGTGGTCCCGGCTGCCCAGGTGGACCAGGCCGTCGGCGACGGCCGGCGCGCCGACCAGTTCGCCGCGCGCGCTGTAGCGCCAGCGCTCCCGCCCCGACCCGGTGTCGAAGGCGTGCAGGGTGTCCCCCGCCCCGACCAGGACGGTGCCGCCCGCGACCACCACTGGCTCGGCCCCCTGCCGGCTCCCGGTCCGCCCCCGCCAGCGGTCCCGTCCGGTCGCGGCGTCCAGCGAGTAGACCGTCCCGAGGTAGTCCGCGACGTACACCGCCCCGCCGTCCACCGCCGGTGGGGTGAAGAGCACCACCGCCGCCTCGAACCGCCACCGCTCGGCCCCGGTCGCGACGTCCAGGGCGTAGACCCGCGTACCGGATGTCAGATAGAGCGTTCCACCCAGCTCGACCGGCCGGGACGGCACCTCCTCGCCGACCTGGAAGGCCCACCGCAGCCGCCCGCCGCGCGGATCGACGCAGCGCAGCCGCCCACCGCCGTAGTAGTACGCCGCACCGCCCACCAGCGCGGGCCCGGACTGCGGGTTCTCGTAGTCCTGCTGGGCGTCGTCGGCCCGCCACAGCTCGGCACCGCTGGCGGCCGAACGGAGCTGCACGCCGCCGCCCCTGATGCCGCAGCAGAGCACGCCGTCGGCGGCGTCCAGCGAGTAGATCCAGCCGTCCAGCGAGTTGCGCCAGCGCTCGGTGCCGTCGGCCACGTCCACGGTGTAGAGGTGCGGACCGTCGGCGGCGTGCACCCGCCCGGCGTCCACGGCCAGCGCCCAGGCCACGTCGCGGGTCTTGTAACGGCGCTGCCCGGAGCCGATGTCCAGGGCGTGCACCTCGAAGCTGGAGACGAACAGGGTGCCCCCCGCGACCACGGGCGTGCCCCAGACGTCGTTGGACATCCGGAACCGCCACGGCCGCCAGCGCGGCGCGGGCGGCGAGACCGGGGCGGCGCCAGCCGGATCTCCCCGGCGGCCGGCGGCCGGCGCTCGGCGATCTTCTCGGTGACCACCGAGGCGGGCCCCGGCGGCTGCGGGGGCACCACCGGCGGCAGTACGGGCGGGGGTGAGACGGTCCGGCGGGTGCGCTTGCGCTCGATCAGGTCCAGCGCGACGGTCGGCAGCCAGTCCCCCGCCTCGCCGGCCGCGTCGTCCCGGGAGAACAGGTGCGGGGCCAGCTCGGCCTGGATCTGCGCGGGCGTCGGCCGCTCCTCCTGGGCGGGGCGCATGCAGGCCCGGACCAGGTCGGCCAGTTCGACCGGCAGACCCGACAGGTCGGCCTGGTCGCGGAGCAGCTGAAAGACCGTCTCCACCGGGTTGGCGCCCCGGTAGGGGGCGTGGCCGGTGGCGCAGAAGACCAGCAGCGAGCCGAGCGAGTACACGTCGCTGGCGCCCGTCACGCTGCGGCTGTCCTTCGCCTGCTCCGGCGACATGTAGGCGGGGGTGCCGACCGCGACATTGGTCATGGTGAGCCGGGAGTTGGAGACCCCGGCGGCGATTCCGAAGTCGATCACCCGGGGGCCGTCCTCGACCACCAGCACGTTGGACGGCTTGAGGTCGCGGTGCACCAACCCGGCCGCGTGGATGGACTGCAGGGCCTCGGCGATGCCCGCGATCAACCAGCGGACGGCGTCCACCGGGAGCGGCCCGCAGTGGCCGATCAGCTCCTCCAACGAGGGCGCGGGCACGTACGCGGTGGCCAGCCACGGCACCGGTGCGTCGGCGTCGGCGTCCACCACGGCCGCGGTGTAGAAGCCGCCCACCGTCTTGGCCGCCGCGATCTCCCGGGCGAACCGGACCCGGAACAGCTCGTCCTCGGCCAGCTCCCCCCGTACGGTCTTGATCGCGACCCGCCGGCCGGACGCGGAGCGCGCCAGGTAGACCAGGCCCATCCCGCCCGCACCGAGCCGCCCGAGCACCTCGAAGGGCCCGATCCGCCTCGGATCGTGCGCTGAAAGCTGGTCCACTCCGCTGCCACCTCCCCGTCCTGCGGCCACCCGGTCGGGGTGCGCCGCCCCCGATTCTCCAACGCCTGCCCCGCCTGATCCAATCTCCCCCGCCGCCAGGCGAATCGGCCCTGCTCGGGGCCCTCGCACCGCGTGGTGCCGGACCGGAACTGACGGACCGACGGCTCCGGGCCCTGACGGTCACTCTGCGCGACCCGACCATCCCTCAGCCGACACCCCGTCACGCTGGGGCTCCGTCAGAACACGGGGGGGCATCGTGCGCGGGAGCGGCAACTGAATATCCGTCGGCTGATCGCCCCTCGCCTGGAGTAATAGTCACATCACCGAATCGCGCCAAGATCTTGCCACGGTAAGCTGACGGCATGACAGGACAAGTTCGCACCGTCGACGGTCGCGTCGCCGGGCGACGCGGACAGGAGACGCGGCAGAAGCTGCTCGACTGCCTCCGCGAGATGCTCAGCACGTCGCCTTACCGGGACGTCAAGGTCATCGACGTCGCCCGTATGGCGGGTACCTCCCCCGCGACCTTCTACCAGTACTTCCCGGATGTCGAGGGCGCTGTCCTCGAAATCGCCGAGGAAATGGCCGAGGACAGCGTGGAGCTCAAGGAGCTCCTCGATGGAAAGTCCTGGGTGGGAAAGACCGGCTTCACCACGTCGGAAGACCTGGTGGACGGATTTCTCGCCTTCTGGCGCAAGAACGATGCCATTCTCCGAGTGGTCACTCTCGGTGCAGCCGAAGGGGACAAGCGGTTCTTCAAGATCCGCATGAAGGTCCTCAACTCGGTGGCCGGGCCACTCGGTGAAGCCATCAAGGCCAACCAGGCCAAGACCGACAAGTCGGTCGATCCGGCCGCTCTCTCCGGGTCCCTGGTCTCGCTCCTCGCCTCGGCGGCGGAGCATTCCAAGGCCTTCACCGCCTGGGGCGTGAAGGTCAAGGACCTCAAACCCAACCTCGCCCTCCAGGTCTACCTGGGTGTGACGGGCAAGAAGCCGCCCAAGTAACCCACCCGTCCACCCCGCGTGCTCCGTCCCGGTTTCCTGTCCGGGGCGCGTCGGACGGCGGCCGTGTCCTCGGGGGAGGTTCGCCGACGTTGACCGCGCAACACGCACAAACCCCAAGAAGGGGCGGCCCACCCGGGCCGCCCCTTCGGCACGTCCTGCGGAGGCTACGGGCAGCGCACGACCTGGCCGGCGTACGCGAGCCCGCCGCCGAAGCCGAACAGCAGCACCGGGTCCCCGGTCCGCAGCTCCCCCCGCTCGACCAGCTTGCTGAGCGCCAGCGGGATCGAGGCGGCCGAGGTGTTGCCCGACTCCACCACGTCGCGGGCGACCACCGCGTCCTCGGCCAGCCCGAGCTTGTTGGCGATCGCGTCGATGATCCGCAGGTTGGCCTGGTGCGCGACGAAGCCGCGCAGCTCGGACGGCTCGATCCCGGCCTTCCGGCAGGTCTCCCGGGCCAGCGGGGCGAGCTGGGTGGTGGCCCAGCGGAACACGGTCTGGCCCTGCTGACTGATCGTCGGGTCCCAGCCGGTGATCACCACGGCGTCGCCCTTGTCGGGCTCGGAGCCCCAGAGCACCGGGCCGATCCCGGACTGCTCGTCAGGAACCGCCTCCACCACCGCGGCCCCGGCCCCGTCCGCGAAGATCACCGCGGTGGTCCGGTCGCTCCAGTCGATGGTGTCGGACATCCGCTCGGCACCGATCACCAGCGCCCGGGTGGCCGAGCCGGCCCGGATCGCGTGGTCGGCGGTGGCGAGCGCGTAGGAGAAGCCGGAGCAGACGGTGTTGATGTCGTACGCGGCGGGCGAGCGGATGCCCAGCCGGGCGGAGACGGCGGCGGCGGTGTTGGGGCTGCGCTCGACCGCGGTGCAGGTAGCGACCACCACCAGGTCGATCTGCTCGGGCAGCAGGCCGCTGTTGGCGAGCGCCTTCTGGGCCGCCTCGGTGGCCATGTCGACCAGGGTCTCGTCCTCGGCGAGGTGCCGGGACCTGATGCCGACCCGGGAGCGGATCCACTCGTCGTCGGTGTCGACCAGCAGGGCGAGGTCGTCGTTGGTGAGGACCTTCGGCGGCTGGAAGTGGCCGAGCGACACGATACGGGAGGCGGTCATACCGCCACTCAACAACGTTACCGACCAGTCCGTGGGTGACGCCCGGGTACAACGTCCAAGGTCGGAACCTGTAGGGGCCGGACAATAGCCCTTGCGGGGTCTGGGCCAACGACTCGCCCGAATCCGGCCTCAGGACGCCAGTGCGGCGGCGTCACCCATCACGACCATCGGTTTGGCGGCCGGGTCGAGCGCCTTGATCAGTTCGATCATCTGCGCCTCCGGCAGCGAGACACAGCCGTGGGTCGGGCCGCCGTGGTCGACGTGCAGCCAGATGCCGGTGCCCTTGGCGACGCCCTCGGGGTACTTGGTGCTGAGCGGCGAGGTGCCGGCCACCCGGTTGTAGTTGATCGCCACCACGTAGTCGAAGGAGCCGGCCAGCGGTTCGCCGTTGAAGCCGTTGCCGCCGATCACGAAGGCCTTGTCCTGGTCGTACGGGAGCTTGCTGCCGGGGTCGGCCTTGCGGCCGCCCGCGTCGGTCAGCGCGAAGATCCCGACCGGGCTGCGCAGGTCGCCCTGGCGGTGGTCGGTGGTCCACCCCTTGTACGCGTTGTGGCCGGCCCAGACCGCGCCGGGCTTCCAGCGGTTGTCCTCGGTCCTGGTCCAGAGCGTGACGCCGGTCTCCGAGGCGTTCTTGTCCTTGCCGGTGGCGACCACCAGCTGCCGGGTGTCGGCGGGGATCTGCGCGGTGAACTTGGGGCCGAGGCCGGGGATGGTCAGGACGCTCCCGTCACTCCGGTCGGAGCGGTCGGCGGCGGGCTGCTCGGTCCGCTGCCCGGCCTGGGCGGCGACCGCGTCCGGGGCGGCCGACGAGGTGTCAGGAAGCGGCAGGTCCGGCATCCCGGCGGCGGCGACCTCCGGGGTGGAGCGCCCGGGGCCGACGGTGAACCAACCCGAGACGGCGGCCAGCAGCATCGCCGTACTGCCCATCAGGGCGCGGCCACCGCGCTTCTTCTTCGTCTTCCGACGGTGCCCACGGGGCCTGGTCGCCGCGTCGGCGGGCACGTCGGCCCGACTGCGGGGTTTGGCACGATGGGAACCGGACATGCGGACGATCCTTCCAAAGCCGTGGGCCGAAACGGAACCCCTGGCGTGTGGTGAGCCTGTGAGCATACGGCACCCCCCGAAACGACAACGCCCTCCGAGCCGGTTCGGCTCGGAGGGCGTGCTGGCAGAGCAGTCAGAGGCGCATCGCCTGCGGGGTCTCCCGGCGGTTCAGGTCCGGACCCTCGTACTCGCGGATGATCTCGTACCGGGTGTTCCGCTCGACCGGGCGGAAGCCGGCGTCCTTGATCAGGTCGAGCAGGTCGTCGCGGCCCAGCTTGTTCGGGGTGCCGAAGTTGTCCGCGTCGTGGGTGATCTTGTACTCGACCACCGAGCCGTCCATGTCGTCCGCACCGTGACTGAGCGCCAGCTGCGCGGTGGTGACACCGTGCATCACCCAGAACACCTTGACGTGCGGGACGTTGTCGAACAGCAGCCGGGAGACCGCGAAGGTCTTCAGCGCCTCGGCGCCGGTGGCCATCTCGGTGCGGGCCATCAGCTTGTTGCGGACCACGCCGTCCTTGGAGTCGTGGAAGTCGTGCTGGTAGCGCAGCGGGATGAAGACCTGGAAGCCGCCGGTCTCGTCCTGCAGCTCCCGCAGCCGGAGCACGTGGTCGACCCGGTGCCGGGGCTCCTCGATGTGCCCGTACAGCATGGTCGCGGGGGTCTTCAGACCCTTCTCGTGCGCCAGGCGGTGGATCCGCGACCAGTCCTCCCAGTGGGTCTCGTGGTCGACGATGTGCTGGCGGACCTCCCAGTCGAAGATCTCCGCGCCGCCGCCGGTGAGCGACTCCAGACCGGCGTCGATCAGCTCGTCCAGGATCTCACTGGCCGTCAGGCCGCTGATCCGCTCGAACCAGTGGATCTCGGTGGCGGTGAACGCCTTCAGCGAGACGTTCGGCAGTGCGGCCTTCAACTCCCGCAGGCTGCGCGGGTAGTAGCGCCACGGCAGGGTCGGGTGCAGACCGTTGACGATGTGCAGCTCGGTCAGCGAGTCGACCTCCATCGCCTTCGCCAGCCGGACGGCCTCCTCGATCCGCATGGTGTACGCGTCCTTCTCGCCCGGCTTGCGCTGGAACGAGCAGTAGGCACAGGAGGCGGCGCAGACGTTGGTCATGTTGAGGTGACGGTTGACGTTGAAGTGGACCACGTCGCCGTTCTTCTCGGTCCGCACGTGGTGCGCCAGACCGCCGAGCCAGGCCAGGTCGTCGCTCTCGTAGAGCGCGACGCCGTCCTCGCGGGTCAGCCGCTCACCCGCGTAGACCTTCGCCTCCAGCTCACGCTTCAGCCCTGCGTCCATGCGGTGACCTGCCTCCTCGTGCCGTGAGAATTGACCTTCGCCGAGCCTACGCCCTGCGCCTCACCCGGCAGGGGCCACCCCGTCGCGCCGCCCGGCACGCACTCTCGCCGCACCGGCCAAAGGCCCAAGTAGCTCCGCTACGAGGGCCTCCGGCCGGCACGCCGATAGCACGCACCGAACGACGCTCCTCACGGGGCCTCCCCTGCCGGGTGAGGCGCAGCCGCCAGCAGCTCGGCCAGCAGGCTCGGTTCGATGTTCCCACCACTGACGACCGCGCCGAACACCCGCCCCTCCAGCTCCGCCGCGCAGTGGAAGTAGGCCGCTGCGGCGACCGCGCCCGAGGGCTCGGCGACCAGCCGGCCGCGCCGGGCCAGCAGTGCCACGGTGTCCCGGATCTGCTGCTCGGAGACGGTCACGATGTCGTCCACGTACGCCTGGATGTGCTCGAACGGGAGCACCCCGACGCTGGGCGTGCGCAGCCCGTCCGCGATGGTCCGGTAGGTCAGGTCGGTGGACCAGCTCAGCCGTTCGCCGGCCCGGAAGCTGGCCTGTGCGTCGGCGGCCAGCTCGGGCTCGACGCCGATCACCCGGACGCCCGGGCAGGCCAGCTTGAGCGCGGCGGCGGTGCCGCTGATCAGGCCGCCGCCGCTGACCGGCACCAGCACGGTGTCCAGCTCGTCGGGGGCGTCCTCGGCGATCTCCAAGCCGACCGTGCCCTGGCCCGCGATGATGTACGGGTCGTCGTAGGGCGGCACCCAGACGTAGCCGTGCTTCTCGGCCAGCTCGGCGGGCAGGCTGTCCCGCTCGCCGGCCCCGACCAGGAACACCTCGGCGCCGAAGGAGCGGGTGTTCTCGACCTTGACGGCGGGTGAGACGTCCGGCATCACGATGACGGCCTTGATGCCGAGCAGCTGGGCGGCGTACGCCACCGCCTGGGCGTGGTTGCCGCTGGACTGCGCGACCACACCACGGGCCCGCTCGGCCTCGGTCAGCGCGGCGAGGCGGTTGTACGCCCCGCGGATCTTGAACGCGCCGGTCGGCTGGAGGCCCTCCGGCTTGAGCCAGAGCGCCCGCTCCCCCTGGGCCGCCCACGGGGCGGGCATCAGCGGGGTCCTGACCGCCACTCCGGCGATCCGCTGCTGCGCCGCGCGCAGTTCCTCCAGGCCGATCAACGACATGAGCTACTCCCCTGGCTCCAACGGCAGTTCACTGACCCGGTTCTCCCACTTGGTGGAGAGAACGACGGTGGTTCTGGTCCGGGCCACGCCCTTGGTGCCGGACAGCCGCTTGACCACCGACTCCAGGCCCTCCACGTCGGAGACCCGGACCTTGAGCATGTACGAGTCGTCGCCCGCGATGAACCAGCAGTCCTCGACCTCGCCGAGGTCCTTCAGCCGGTGCGCCACGTCCTCGTGGTCGGCGGCGTCGGTGAGCTGAAGACCGATCAGGGCGGTGACCCCGAAGCCCAGCGAGGCCGGGTTGACGGTGGCGCGGTAGCCGGTGATCACCCCGGCCTGCTCCAGCCGGTTGATCCGGTCCGTCACGCTCGGGCCCGACAGGCCGACCAGGCGGCCCAGTTCGGCGTACGACGCGCGGCCGTTCTCCCGAAGCGCCTGGATGAGCTGTCTGTCCACCGTGTCCATGTATCCGCCCGCGTCCTTCCGAACCTCTCCAGACCCACAGATCATTATCCGGATTCGAAGGCGTCACACCTGGATCGACCCGGATATCGCAATGAACATACCGTCCCGCCCGGCCGCTCCGCCTACCCGACCTTCCCCCCGTCGCCCAACTCGCCCGCCCAGCGCCGGTACAGCGTGTGCGGCACACCCACCGCGTCGAGCACCCGGCCGGCCACGAAATCCACCAGTTCCCGGGCGGTGGAGCCCCCGGCGTAGAAGCCCGGCGCGGCGGGCAGCACCACGGCGCCCTGCGCGTCCAGCTCCACCAGGTGCTTCAACGTCACCCCGTTGAGCGGTGTCTCGCGCAGACAGAGCACCAGCGGCCGGCGCTCCTTCAGGGTGACGCTGGCGGCCCGCTGGAGCAGGTCCTTGCTCAGCCCGAGCGCGATCCCGGCCACCGCCCCGGTGGTGGCCGGCACCACCAGCATCCCCTTCGCCGGGTACGAGCCGCTGGACGGTCCGGCCGCGAAGTCCCCGGCGGCCCAGTACCGGACGCCGTCCAGCTCCTCGGTGCCCAGCCACTCCCCCAGGTCGGCCCGCCAGTGCGCGTCCCGGAAGGAGATCCCGGTCTCGTCCAGGATGGTCAGCCGGGCCGCCCGGCTGACCACCAGATCGACCGTCTCACCCGCCGTCAGCAGGGCCCGGATCACCGAGGCGGCGTACGGCGTCCCGGACGCCCCGGAGACCCCGACCACCCAGGGCTGACGTGGCGTCTGCTGCTGATCACTGCTCATACCGGGCACGATAGTCCGGCCGAGGGGTCACCGACGGAGCGACAGCGTCCGGCCCGGCCGGCCGTCGGATCCCACGTCGATCAGGTGGACCTGCTGGTCGCCGGTGACCAGCCGCACCCGGCCCGGGCCGTCCCAGACCGCCTCGACCAGGGCGTTCCTGTGGTCGTCCCCGTCGAAGTAGCCGATCTTCCAGCGCCGGGCCGTCGGCCCGCTGCCGGACTCCACCGAGACCCACCAGAGCGGGTCGATCCAGTCCGCCCCCTTGTCCACCACCAGGCGGCGGCCGCTACCGTCGGGGGCGGGCAGGACCTCCGTCCGCCGGGGGCCGTCGAAGCCGCCGACCATGGCGACCGACATCGTCAGGAACAGCAGCAGGCCCACCAGGAGCGACGTGAGCACCTTGGTCCCGGCGTCCGCCCGCCCGAGCAGCACCGCCGTCAGCAGCGCCACCAGCACCACCGGGAACAGCAGCCCCGGCCGGTGCAGCCCGCGCAGCAGCACGAACCCGCCATCCAGCCGGTTGAGCCCACCGATCAGCTCGACCAGCACCGCCGCTGCGGCCACCCCGAGCAGCACCTTCGTCCGACGCGCGAACGCCACGTCCGTCCCCCTTGATCATCCGGATCGCCTCGGGGGACCGTACCGGGAGGGCCGGGCCCCTCCCCGCACGGGCTCCGTCTCAGCCCGCCTGTGCGGGCCGGTAGGTCGCCGCCTGGTCGAGGACGGTGCGCTCGATGGTGCGGAGCAGCCGCTCCATGTCGGCGGGGGTGAACAGGTGGGTGTCGGCGGTCATCGCGATCTCGATGGCGTCCGGCTTGTCGGCCATGTGCAGGACGTAGCTGACGGTGCCGCCGTGGTCGGTCGCGGGCTCCCAGCTGAGGGTCGACTCCCCGGCCGCCTCGGATGACCAGTCCGCCGAGGCCGGTTCGGGGGCGGCCACCCGCTGGTCGTTGTACCAGCAGGACCGTTCGAAGGTGACGCCCGCGTCCTCGGCGTACGGGGCGAGGTCGGCCTCCAGGGCGCGCTTGTCGTAGAAGGCGCTGCGGTAGGTGGCCAGCGAGGCGCTCCTGGTCCGGGCGAGCAGCTCTCCGAAGTCGGCGGCGCCCTCGGTGCGCACCGCGAGGTAGCCCTCCATCGCGAGCGGTCCGCCGGCCCGGCCGAGCCCGCTGTGGAAGCGGTTGTTGACCATCAGCTGGAGACCGCACCTGCCGGTGCCGGCCCAGTCGGCCATCGTCTCGGCGGTCGCCGCCAGCAGAATGCTCGCCGTGCTGGTCCGGTGGGTCTCGCAGACCCGGGCGAGCGCACCCGGCAGTGCGGGCGAGAGCAGGTGGGCCCGGCGGTAGCGCGGCTCCCCTGCCGGGGGCGCCGGGGCGATCTGCGGGGCCCGGGCGCCGGCCGCCGCCGAGCGCCACTGCCGACGGGCCGCCGCGTCCAGCCGGCGCCCTCGCGGGGAGGCCTGCTCGGCCGCCTGCTCCAGGGTCTGCAGCACCCCGGCCCGCTCCGCCTCGGCCCGTACCTCGACCGGATCCGCACCGAGACTCAGCGCCTGCAGGTCACCCTGCAGCCTGGGCAGGCCCCAGGCGTCGGCCGCCGTGTGGGAGAAGATCAGCACCACGTGGTGCACCAGCCCCTCGGAGACCACCGCGCCGAACCGCACCGGCCACTCGTCGGCGTAGTCGAAGGCCCGCCCCCAGAGCTCCTCCCGCAGCGCGGCCCCGATCCCGGCCGCCTGCTCCGGCGTGCCGTGGCGCAGGTGCAGCGGTGCGCCGCCGTCCCCGTCCAGGTGCTGGCGCAGCTCGCCGTCCGGCTCGGCCACCACCCGGGTGCGCAGCGCGTCGTGGACGTACAGCAGCCCGCTGAACGCCCGCTCGATCACCTCCAGCGGCATGCCGCCCGGGACCGGGCCGTCCAGCGGGACGTTGTACGCGTGGTCACCCGGCCGCAGCTTCTGCAGCGCGGTCCAGATGGCCTGCTGGCCCCAGGTCACGGGGCCCTCCCCGGTGCGGGCCCCGGTGCACGGGATCTGCCGCGTCGTTACCTCGGTGTTCACGCAACTCCCTTTCGCTCCACCACAGTCGGCCGAACAGGCAGCGAACGCCGGGCTGCCGACCGGGAGGGTTCAGGGAGAGAGCAGTCTCCGGCGGGACGCACACCCGGCCGACGACGCGAGCAACCTACAGTCCGTCAGATCGGCGGGCAAGACTCGTTCCGTGTGCCCGTACGAGCCACGCGGGCCAGGATGGACCCATGCCGCCGACGCTGATCGACCTCACCCACCCGGTCACCACCGGGATGCCGGTGTACCCCGGGGACCCGGCCGTGTCGCTGCGGCCCGCCCTCACCACCGCCACCGACGGGGTCAACGTGCTGTCGCTGCACCTGGGTTCGCAGTCCGGCACGCACGTGGACGCGCCGTACCACGTGGACGTGACCTGGCCGACCCTGGACGGGCTGCCGCTCGGCCTGTTCACCGGCCGCGCCGTGCTCGCCGACCTGCGCGAGCTGCCCCCGCGGACCGGGGTGACGGCCGGTCAGCTCGCCCCTGCGCTGGCCGCCGTGACGCCCGGCGCTGTCCTCCTGCTGGCCACCGGCTGGCACCGGTACTGGGCCACCGACCACTACTACGCCCACCCCTGGCTCACCCCGGGCGCCGCCGAGGCGATCGCCGCCGCCGGGGTGCGCAGCGTGGGCGTGGACGCGCTGAGCATCGACCCGACCCCCGACCCGGGACCGGCCGACCCGGCGGTGGCCGCCCTGCTCGCCGACCTGACCGACGAGCACGACCCCGCCCCGGACCTGCCCACCCTGGCCGCCCACCGGGCGCTGCTCGGCAGCCCGGGCGGCGCCGTCCTGTGCGAGAACCTCGCCGACCTGACGCCGCTGCTCGACGCCTCGGCCGCCGGGCTGGCCGTCACGGTCTCGTTCTTCCCGCTCCGCCTCACCGCCGCCGACGGCGCCCCGGTCCGGGCGGTCGCCCGGCTGGGGTAGCTTCCGGCGGAGCGCCTCCCGGGTCGTCCACTTGCCCCAGTCGAACTGACGACAGGTGTGATTCCGACCGGTCGATCGGGTGACCGGACCCGGCGGAGCCGGTCAGCCGGGTCCGGACTGGATACTCCTTCCGCCATGAACCGAACCAAGAAGTTCGCGGCGACCGTCGGTCTCGGCATCGCCCTCGCCCTCAGCTGCACCGCTCCGGCCCTGGCCGCCGACTGCGACGAGCTCGGCCCGGTACAGCACCAGGAGGAGTTCGCCCCCGAGTTCACCGGCGGCGGCAACACCTGCGTGAACACCGGTGGAGCCAGCGCGTCCGCCGTCGTGGTGGGGTCACCCGGGGTGCTCTCCGGCAACAACATCCAGATCCCGATCAGCATCCCGATCAACATCTGCGGCAACTCCGTCAACGTGATCGGCGTCGGCAACAACTGACCTCCCACTCCTCTCGGTTCGGGGGCCGCGACCGTACCTCCCGGTGCCGGCGCGGTCCCCGGACCGGCCGCCTGGACCCCTTGGTCTAGACCATCGACCGGGGGCAGCGCTAGGCTCGCGCCATGGCAGAGATCGTCGGGGTGATCGAGCGGCTGTGGCGCTACCCGGTCAAGTCGACCGGGGGCGAGCGGCTCGACTCCGTGGAGGTGGACGAACGCGGACTGGCCGGAGACCGGCTGTACGCGGTCCGGGACAGCACCGGCCGGATCGGCTCCGGGAAGAACACCCGACGGTTCCGCCGGATGGACGGCCTGCTCCGCCTGGGATCCCGGCTCGGCAACCGGCTGACCGCCCCCGAACTGCTCGACCCGCTGGGCCGCCCCGTGCCGGACCCGAACGCCTTCCTGTGCGCCTACCTCCAGCGGGACGGTGTCGAACTCGCCCGCGAGGACACCGTTTCGCACTTCGACCAGCTGCCCGTGAGCGTGCTCACCACCGCCACCCTGGACTGGATCCGGGAGGCCCTCCCCGGCACCGTGGTGGACGAGCGCCGGTTCCGGCCCAACATCCTGCTCCGCACCCCGCCGGGCACCGCCCCGTTCGTCGAGGACAGCTGGTTCGGCCGCTCGGCCACCACCCCGGGCGGCCTGGCCCTCGCCTTCGTCCAGGCCAGCGAACGGTGCGTCATGTCCGGTACGGCGCAGCCCGGCCTGCCGCACGCCCCCGAGATCCTCAAGGCCCTCGCCCAGGCCCACGACGCCCGCCTGGACGCCCTCGCCACCGTCACCAGCCCCGGGCACCTACGGGTCGGCGACCACCTCACCCTGGGCTAAGACCCTCCGGCAGGCGGCCTGACGGCGAGTCAGTGCGGGATGGCGGCGATCAGCTCGTGCGCGCCCTGCCGCTTGAGGGCGAGGGCGACCGAGGTCCCGAGGTCCTCGGGGCTGAGCGCACCGGCCCACTCGTGGGCGTCCAGGATCTGCTTGCCGTCCGGCGAGAAGACCCGACCGCGCAGCGCGAGCCGCCCGTCCGGCTCGGCGGTCGCGTACCCGGCGATCGGGCTGTTGCAGTGGCCCTGCAGGACGTGCAGGAACATCCGCTCCGCCGTCGCCTCGCGCCAGGTGTCGTGGTGCCCGAGACCGGCGGCGGCCTCGATGGTGGCGTGGTCGTCCTCCCGGCACTGCAGGGCGAGTACGCCCGCGCCGATCGGCGGACACATCGCGTCGAGCGGGAGGATCTCGGTGATCCGGCCGCTCTCGCCGATCCGCTCCAGCCCGGAGGCGGCCAGCAGCAGCGCGTCGGCCTCCCCGGCCGCCAGCTTCGCCAGCCGGCTGTTGGCGTTGCCCCGAATCGGTACGCAGACCAGGTGCGGGTGGGAGGCGGCGAGCTGGGCGATCCGGCGCACCGAGGAGGTCCCGATCCGGCTGCCGGCCGGGAGCCGGTCCAGCGTCAGGCCCTCCGGGTGGATCACCGCGTCGCGGATGTCGTCCCGCCGCAGGTAGCCGGCGAAGACCGTCCCGGCCGGCAGCGGCCGGTCGGCCGGTACGTCCTTGAGGCAGTGCACCGCGAGGTCGGCCTCCCCGGCCAGCAGCGCCTGGTCCACCTCCTTGGTGAACGCGCCCTTCCCGCCCAGCTTCGCCAGATCACCCATCCAGCGGTCCCCCGAAGTGACCACCGGCACCACCTCGGTCCTGATCCCCGGGTGCAGCACGGCCAGCTCGGCCCGCACCCGCTCCACCTGGGCGAGCGCCATCGGCGAGGAGCGGGACACGATCCTGATCAACTCAGCGGCAGCCATGGCGACATGATAGGCCGTCAGCCGCTGCCGACCGGACCGGACCGCCGGGCGAACCGGCCCCGCCCGGCGGCGACTGCGGAGTGCCGCCCGGCCGCGCGCAGGACCTCGTCCTCGGCCTCGGCGATCGCGGCCCGCAGCTCAGGCAGGATCTTGGCGTCGCCCTCCGCCAGCAGCCGCAGCGCCGATCGCCAATGCGCCAGCGCCCCGGCCGGCTCCCCGTCGGCGCGCAACAGCAGCCCGTACTCGTAGTGGGCCAGTCCCTGCCCGTACTCGTCCGCCCGCTCCTCGGCGAGCTCCAGCAGGGTCCGGCACCGTACGGCGGCCTGGTCCGGGCGGTACAGGGCACGCAGCGCCCGGACCAGGCCGACCCGGCAGTCCCGCTCGATGTGCCACTGGGCCGCCGCGATGGCCCCGGCCAGGGCCTCCTCGAAAAATGGCAGGGCGTCGGCAGGTCGGCCCAGGGCCAGGTGGGCGTTGCCCAGGTTGCTCTTCCCGATGGTCCTGGTGATCGGCCGGCCGGCCCGGTCCGCGGCCTCGATGCTGAGCCGGTGGTACCTGATGGCCTCGCGCGGGTCGCTCTTCTCGTGGACGTTGCCGAGGCCGCTCAGGGCGACGGCCTCGTTGTAGGCGTCCGACCGTTCCAGACTGAGTGTCAGGGCCTGCTCCAGGACGGCGACCGCCTCGGCATCCCGGCCGAGCAATTCCAGCAGCATGCCGCGGTTGTTCAGCGCCATCTGCTGCATGGCACTGTCTGCGACTTCGTGCCAGAGCGGGGTGACCTCCTCGATCAGGCCCAGCGCGCTCTCGAACCGGCCCGCGTCGAACTCCGCCCCGGCCAGATCGGTCGTCGCCTGCGCCTGGGCACGCAGATCACCGGTCCGGCGGGCCACGTCGAGGGCCAGCCGGTTGAGCGTCGCCACCTCGGCGGTCCGGCCCCGGGCCCGCAGGTACAGGAAGCCCGCCTGCACCAGGACGAGCAGGTCGGTGGCGCCGATCCGCTCCGCCGCGCAACGTTCGGCCAACGCGACCAGGTTGACGACCTCCTGGTCGCCCCAGGCCAGCGCCTCGTCCCGGTGGGCGAAGGGTTCCACCGGCCAACCGTCCGGCAGTCGGCGCAGGGTATGGGTCTGCGGGGCGAGCACCAGGGCCGAGCGGCAGGCGGCCGCCGCGTACCAGCCGAGGGCCCGCTCCACATTCCGCCGCCGACCGTCGATGTCCTCGGCGGCCAGCTCGCGGGCGAAGTCCCGGACCAGATCGTGCGGGACGAAGCGGCCCAGCCGCGGCTCGGCGAGCAGGGCGACGTCGACCAGCCGGTCCAGGGCCAGGCCCGCCATTCCGGTGCTGCCCCCGGCCAGGTACGCCATCAGCGGGGCGGAGTACTCGGGCAGGTCGAGTGCCCCGAGGGTGCTGAGAGCCGTGGCGGCCTCGCGGTCCGGTCGGCGGGAGGAGTCCCGCAGCGCGTCGAGGGCGACCATCAGGGACTGACGCACGCTCAGGTCGTCCAGCTCCAGCTGGTCCAGGCGGTGCTCCTGGGCGGCCAGCTGCTCGACCAGGGTGCGGACCGGCAGCGCGTCGCGCGCCGCCAGTCGGGCCGAGACGATCCGCAGGGCCAGCGGCAACCGGCCGCAGAGCTGGACCAGCCGGGCGGCGGCCGTCGCGTCGGCCGCCATGCCCCGGCCCGAGGCCAGGCTCACCAGGGCGACGCTCTCGCGCTCGGTGAGGGTCCCCAGCCGGACGGCCGAACCGCCCAGCGTGGCCAGGGCCGAGCGGCTGGTCACCAGCACCGCACAGTCCGGTGCGGCCGGGAGCAACGGCCTGACCTGGGCTGCCGAGTCCGCGTCGTCCAGCACCAGCAGCGTGCGGGTCGGGGCCAGCGTGGACCGGAGCAGCGCGGACGCCGCCTCGACGTCGTCCGGGATCCGCCCGGGGTCGACGCCCAGCCCGCGCAGCAGGGTGGCAAGCGCCTGGAGCGGCTGAAGCGGCGTCAGTCCGGCGGTGGCGCCGCGCAGGTTGAGGAACAGCTGCCCGTCGGGAAACTCGGCCCGCACCGCGTCGGCACAGTGGATCGCCAGGGCGGACTTCCCGACCCCGGCCATCCCGCTCACCACGGCCAGCCCGGCCTGTCCCCGGCGCTCGGTGAGCGCCCGCCGAATCACGGCCAGCTCCTGCTGACGGCCGACGAAGTGGGATGGGGTGGCCGGAAGTTGGGCAGGGGTGGTGACCGGAGGGCCGACGGGAGCAGTCGGCGGCACGGCCGCCTTCGGACCGTCCGCGTTCAGGACGATCCGGTGGATCTCCTGAACCGCCGCCCCGGGCTCGATGCCCAGTTCGTCGACCAGGGTCCGGCGCAGGTTCTGGTAGACCGTCAGGGCCTTGCCCCGCTGGTCACTCTGGTGCAGGGCCAGCATCAGTTGACCGTGGAACGCCTCGCGGAGCGGGTGCTCGCCCACCAGACCGGTGAGCTGGGGCACCAACCCGTGCGGGCGGCCCAGTCGCAGTTCGGCGTCGAAGCGCCATTCGAGCGCCTGGAGCCGGTCCTCCCGCCACTGTTCGCCCTGGGCGAGGGGCTGCCCCAGCTCGGGCAGGTCACCCAGTGGCTCCCCCCGCCACAGCGAAAGCACCGCCTCGGTCCGGAGCAGCACGGTCGCCCAGTCCTCGGCCGCGTGGGCGACCCGGGCGAGCTGGACGTCCCGCTCGAAGAGCCGGGCGTCCAGCTCCTCCGCGCCGACCCGGAGCAGGTAACCGGACGGCACCGCTTGGAGGCGTTCACCGCCTTCGTCCCCGAGCGCTCGACGCAGCCGGGCCACCAGGTTGCGCAGCGAGGCCTCGGCGGTGGCGGGCGGTCGCTCACCCCAGAGGGCGGCCGCCAGCCGGTCCAGCGACACCGGCCGATCCGCGTTGAGCAGCAGCAACGCCAGCATCGCCCGTGCCTTGGGGCCACGGACGGGGCACTCCTCGGTGCCGTTCCGGACGGTCATCGGGCCCAGCAGACCGAACCACATGCCGCACGTCCCCGATCCCCCGCAACGCCGCCACGCCAGCCTCCGAAGGGCGGCGTTAGGCCGATGTTATCTCCGTGTTAGAGGACCATCGCAAGCTCCTTTCGTGAGGACGGCGGGCCCGCGACCGGGGCCGGCCGACAGTCGGACGAGGAGCCAGAAATGTCCAACCAGCGCGGCATTCACCGGACCATCGCAACCCTGCTCGCCACCGGCCTGGCCTCGGCGGTCCTGGCCGCCGGCCCGGTCGGCCCGGCCATGGCCCAAACCCCCGGCGGCTCGCTGACAGTGAGCCAGAGCACCGACGGCGACAACCCGCGCACCAGCGAGTGGGCCCATGAGAATCCGCAGACCCTGACCAGGGAGCAGGTGCTGGCGCGGGCGAAGTCCTGGACGGAGGTCACCCCGCGCCTGCAGTACGACGGAGGGGGCCTCTACCAGGGCTACCGCACGGACTGCTCGGGCTTCGTCTCGATGGCCTGGGGTCTGAGCACCGCCAATGGCGGGCTCGACACCACCCGTTACGTGCCGATGGGCGTGGCCTACTGGATCGGCAAGGAGGACCTGGCGCCGGGCGACGCCCTGCTGAACGATGCCGCGGGCGCCGCGGGACACGTGGAGCTGTTCGAAAAATGGGCCGATAGCAGTCACAGTTCCTTCTGGGGCTATGACTTCACTCGCAGTGGCGCGCTCTACCGGCAGATCTCGTACCCTGGCAGCTCCTACCGGCCGGTCCGGGCGAAGAACGTCGTCGACCGGATCACCGTACCGACGAGTGCCACCGCGAACCAGTTCTTCCACACCGCCCGTCAGTCGGACGGCAGTTGGACCGGTTTCGGCGCACTGGCCGGGGCGAACGGGGCCACCGAGTTCAAGGGGGCGGAGGCTGCGATCGCGGGGATGCCCGACGGATCGTCACAGGTGCTGGGGATCGGGCTGGAGAGCGGCTTCCAGGCCCTGCCGGGCGTGAGCGCACCGACCATGCAGGCCCACAAGGTCGCGATCACCGCCATGCCCGACGGCAGCGCGCAGATCCTCGTGGTCGCCAACAACAACCTGGTCTACCACCAGACCCGCTACGCGGACGGAAACTGGAGCGGCTTCCAGCTGATCCGGGGCGTCAATGCCGACACCATGGCGGCACGCGGGATCGCCATCGCCGGCACCCCGGACGGCGCCGCCCAGATCCTCGCGATCGGGGACAACGGCCTCGTCTACCACAAGGCCCGCTACGCCAACGGCACCTGGAGCGAGTTCCAACTGCTGGCAGGCGTCGGCTGGGACACCATGCAGGCCAGCCAGGTCTCGATCACGGGCATGGCGGACGGATCGGCGCAGGTGCTGGCGATCGGGGACAACGGCCTCGTCTACCACGAGGCCCGCTACGCCAGCGGTGAGTGGAGCGGCTTCCAGCCCATCACCGGCGTCGATGCCCTCACCATGCGGGCCACCCAGATCGCCATCGCCGCCACCCCCGACGGCGCCGCCCAGATCCTCGCCATCGCCCCCAACGATCTCGTCTACCACAAGGCCCGCTACGCCAACGGGACTTGGAGCAACTTCCAACTCGTCCCCGGCGCCGCCGGCGCCAACACCTTCGCCGCCAACACCATCGCCATCACCGGCCTGCCCAACAACTCCACCCAGATCCGCGCGCCGGCCCGCCCCCCAAAAAAGGGCGGGCCGGCTCCCCACCATGCCTGGAGCAGCCCGATGACGACCCGACGCAGCACAACCCTCCCGCGCGCCATCGCGATGGCCGCCGCAGCCCTCACCCTGGCCGCCACGGTCTCGACCACCCACCAGGCCCAGGCCGCCTCCATCACCACCTGGGACAAGGTGGCCCAGTGCGAGAGCGGCGGCGACTGGAGCATCAACACCGGCACCACCTATCTCGGTGGCCTGCAGATCAGCCTCCACAACTGGCAGTACTACGGCGGAACGGAGTACGCCGCCCGCCCGGACCTGGCCACGAAGAAGCAGCAGATCCTGATAGCCGAGAGGATCCTCGCCGACCAGGGTTACCGTGCCTGGGATTGCTGGCCCGGTACCGGCCTCGACACCGACCGGTCCAACCCGTACCCGGATCCGGATCCTTCGCAGCCTTCCGCCACGGCGCAGCAGTTCTTCCACACTGTGCGTCAGTCGGACGGCAGTTGGACCGGTTTCGGTTCGCTGGCCGGGGCGAACGGGGCCACCGAGTTCAAGGGGGCGGAGGCTGCGATCGCGGGGATGCCCGACGGATCGTCACAGGTGCTGGGGATCGGGCTGGA
>NZ_LMCT01000012.1:337879-609499 GCF_001424875.1 Kitasatospora sp. Root107
TGGAGCGGCTTCCAGGCCCTGCCGGGCGTGAGCGCACCGACCATGCAGGCCCACAAGGTCGCGATCACCGCCATGCCCGACGGCAGCGCGCAGATCCTGGCTATAGCAAGCAACGGTCTGGTGTACCACCAGACCCGCTACGCGGACGGCAACTGGAGCGGCTTCCAGCTGATCCGGGGCGTCGACTCCGACACGATGCAGGCGAAGGAGATCGCGATCGCCGGCACGCCCGACGGTGCGACGCAGGTCCTGGCCATCGGATCGAACGACCTTGTCTACCACAAGGCCCGCTATGCCAACGGCACTTGGAGTGAGTTCCAACTCCTGGCCGGTGTCGGCTGGCCCACCATGAAAGCCCAGAAGGTGGTTGTCAGCGGCGCAGCGGACGGTACAGCGCAGGTGCTGGCGATCGGCGCGGACGGCAACGTCTACCACGAGGCCCGCTACGCCAGCGGTGAGTGGAGCGGCTTCCAGCCCATCACCGGCGTCAACGCCCCCACCATGAAGGCCACCCAGATCGCCATCGCCGCCACCCCCGACGGCGCCGCCCAGATCCTCGCCATCGCCCCCGACAACAACCTCATCTACCACAAGGCCCGCTACGCCAACGGCACCTGGAGCAACTTCCAACTCGTCCCCGGCGCCGCCGGCGCCAACACCTTCGCCGCCAACACCATCGCCATCACCGGCCTGCCCAACAACTCCACCCAGATCAGATCCTCGCCACCGGCCACTGACCCCCGCACCACCACCCACCGGCCCGCCCACCACAAGGGGCGGGCCGGTGCCGTGTGCCGGGTCAGCTGCCCTGCACCAGGCAGAACGGGTGGCCCGCCGGATCCAGATAGACCCGCCAGCCGGTCTCCACAGCCTTGCGGACCGCACCGAGTTCCAGCGCCCCGGCCTCCGCCACGTCCAGATCCTCGACGTCGACGTCCAGGTGGAGCTGCTGCGGGTGGGCCGGGTCCGGCCACATCGGCGGGCGGTAGTCCTCGACCCGCTGGAAGCCGAGCACCATGCCGCCGGGGACGTGCACCGTCGACCAGTACTCGTCCAGCGACCAGCGCGGGTCCGGGCGGTCCACCTCGCCCCCGAGCAGGGCCGCGTAGAAGTGCGCCAGCCCGGCGGGGTAGTGACAGTCGAGCACCACGCACTGCAGCTTGCCGATCATCGGGACCACTCCTGGAGCAGACGGGGACCTGTACCCCCCCAGCATCCCGCCCGGCCGGGACCAGGTGGCAGTTCGACCCATGGCGGACGAATCGTCGCAGGTCAGAGCGGTGCTCCGGGACCCCCAGGTGGCGTAATGCCGCTGCAACGAAAAACCGGCCGGTACGGCCCTATGGTTCTGGCGACCCCAAGCCGCCGATCCCGGAGCAACCACCATGACCAGCGAGAACGCCGGCCGCCCGGGCCCCAGGCGGCTGCGGGCCGACCGGGCCAGGCAGGTGGCGGACGTGCTGCGCCGTCAGGTGCTGGCGGAGCAGGGGCGGGAGCACCCGCTGCCGCACGAGGAGCAGCTGGCCGAGGAGTTCGGCGAGTCGCGGAACACCGTCCGGGAGGCGCTGGACCTGCTCCGCGCCGAGGGGCTGGTGCGCCGGGTGCCCGGCTCGGGGACGGTGGTGGTCGCGGCCAAGGTGCCGCACGGCCTGAACCGGCTCGAAGGGCTGGCCGAGACCCTGCACGAGCACGGCGAGGTGGTCAACGAGGTACGGGCCTTCGGCCCGGTCCGCGCACCGGGCCCGGTGGCCCGCCGGTTCGGCCTGCCGGACGGCGCCGACGTCGTCTACGTGGAGCGGCTGCGGCGGCTGAACGGGCTGCCGCTCTCGCTCGACCTGACCTACCTGGCGCCGGACATCGGCGCCGGACTGGACGCCGCCGACCTGGCGGGCCAGGACCTGTTCCGGCTGATCGAGGAGATCGCCGGGCAGCCGCTCGGCCGGGCCGAGATCACCCTGGAGGCGGTGAACGCCGACCCGCACTCCGCCACCGTGCTCGAAGTGCCGCGCGGAGCCGCCCTGTTGATGCTGGAGCGACTGACCTCGCTGGCCGACGGCCGCCCGGTCGACCTGGAGTACGTCCGGTTCCGCGGCGACCGGCTCACCATGCAGGGCCACCTGCTCCGCGACCTCCCCTGACCCGAAGGACGGACCCACCATGGCACTCGCCGACCACCGCTCCGACGTGCCCGTGACCATCGACGCCTCGCTCTGTATCGAGGGCTGCACGCTCTGCGTGGAGATGTGCCCGCTGGACTCACTGGCGATCAACCCCGACAGCGGGAAGGCGTTCATGCACGTGGACGAGTGCTGGTACTGCGGCCCGTGCGCCGCCCGCTGCCCCACCGGCGCGGTCAGCGTCAACATGCCCTACCTGCTGCGATAGTTGAGGAACAGTCAGACATGAGAGTGCGCACCGGAGCCGTACTGGCCGCAGCAGTCCTGACCGCCGCCACCGCCTGCTCCGCCCCCGGTGGCGACGGTGGCGAGCACACCGTCGAGGTGGTGGTCGGCTACCAGTCCAAGACCATCAACACCGTGACGGCGGGCACCCTGCTGCGGGCCCAGGGGTACTTCGAACAGCGGCTGGCCGAGCTGGGCAGGGCCGACGGCAACCGCTACAAGGTCAGCTGGCAGGACTACGACTCCGGTGCCCCGATCACCGCCCAGATGCTGGCCGAGAAGATCGACATCGGCTCGATGGGCGACTACCCGCTGCTGATCAACGGCTCCCGGGCCCAGGAGGCCGGCGGCCCGGGCACCCGGCTGGTCTCGGTCACCGGGTACAACCTGCTCGGCGCGCTCAACAGCGTGGTGGTGCCGGTGGATTCGACCGCCCGCACGCTGGCCGACCTGAAGGGGAAGAAGGTCTCCACCTCGGTCGGCTCGGCCGCCGACGGCACCCTGGTACAGGCGCTGCGCAAGGCCGGGGTGGCGGACACCGAGATCCAGAAGCAGAACCAGCAGCCCGCCGTCGGCGCCTCCGCCCTCAAGGCGGGCAGCGTGGACGCGCTGGCCCAGTTCGTCGCCTGGCCGGGCGCGGTGGTCTTCGCCGGGGACGCCCGGCTGCTCTACGACGGCGCCGCGCTGGCCAGGCCGACCCTGCACGGGGTGGTGATCCGGCAGAAGTTCGGCACCGAGCGCCCCACCGTGGTGGGGGCCTTCCTGGCCGCCCAGGGCGACGCCACGAAGTACCTCAACGAGCAGCCGCTGGCCGCCAGTTCGAAGGTGGCCGAGGCGACCGGACTGCCCGCCGAGGTGGTGCACCTCTACAACGGGCCGAACGGCATCGCCACCTTCGCCACCGCGCTCCGCCCCGAACTGCTGGACGCGCTCCGTGAGGACGTGCCGTTCCTCAAGTCGGTCGGCGTGCTCAAGGCGCTGGACGTGGAGAGGTTCATCGACCGCTCCTACCTGGAGCGGGCCGCCCTGCCGCCGGTGGAACCGGCCCGGATCACCGGCACCGACCCGGTCTGCGGCAGGCCGGTCACCGATCCGAAGCTGGCGGGCGAGCTCTGGTTCGAGGGCGCCACCGCCACCCAGCCGGCCGCCGACCCGGGCTGCCTGCTGAAGGCCGTCAAGGCCGCCTCCGCCTCCGGGGCCAAGCTCCGCGCCGCGTACGTGCCGGACACCCTGACCGGCACCCGCTGGTTCGCCGACAAGGACCTCTGGGTCAGAGACGGCGCCGCACTGCTGCCGTTCACCACCGAGGACGGCGCCCGGGCCTACCTGGCCGGGCACCCCGGCGCGGCCCTGCTCTCCTACCAGGAAGCCCTGGCCGCCGCATGACCCGCCGTCGGCTGATCCGGCTGCTCTCGCTGCTGGGCTTCGTCGCCCTCTGGCAGCTGCTCACCGCGCAGCACGTCCGGCTCTGGGTGCGGTTCGACCACCTGCCGACCGCCGTCCAGGTCTGGCAGGCCTTCGGGCTCAGACTCGGCACCGCCGAGTACTGGCAGGACCTGACGGACAGTCTGCTGCGGATCGGCACCGGCTTCCTGCTGGCCGCCCTGCTCGGGGTGGCCACCGGGGTGCTCACCGCCCGCTCACGCTGGGCCGCCGACCTGATCGGCCCCGTGCTGGAGGTGATCCGGCCGATCCCGGCGATCGCCCTGGTGCCGGTGGCGATCATGCTGTTCCCGGAGAACGAGCAGGGCATCGTCTTCATCACCTTCGCCGCCGCGTTCTTCCCGGTGGCGGTGGCCACCCGGCACGCCGTCCGGGCGGTACCGCCGCTCTGGGAGGAGGCCGTCCGGACCATGGGTGGCAGCCGCCTGCGGGTGCTGTCCGGGGTGGTGCTGCCGGCCGCGCTGCCCGGGGTGGTCGGCGGCCTCTCGGTGGGGATCGGGGTCTCCTGGATCTGCGTGATCTCCGCCGAGATGGTCTCCGGCCAGTTCGGGGTCGGCTACCGGACCTGGCAGGCGTACACCGTGCTGGACTACCCCGGCGTCTTCGTCGGGATGGCCACCATCGGCCTCCTCGGCCGGCTGACCTCCGGGGCCGTCGAGCTCCTCGGCCGCCGGCTGACCGGCTGGCTGCCGCCACAGCTGGGGAGTGCGCGATGAGCCTGCGACTGACCGCCCGTGGGCTCTCCCTCGGGCACACCGGCCACCCGGTGCTGGCGGACCTCGACCTGGAGGTGGCGCCCGGCGAGGTGCTGACCGTGGTCGGTGCCTCCGGCGGCGGCAAGTCCACCCTGCTCCGCGCCCTGGCCGGGCTGCTGCCGCCGACCGGCGGCGAGCTGCTGGCCGACGGCGTACCGGTCCGCGGGCCGTCCGCCGAACGCGCCCTGGTCTTCCAGGAGGACGGCCTGCTGCCCTGGCGCACCGCCCGCCGCAACGTCGAACTCCCGCTGGCCATCACCGGGGTGCCCCGGCGCCAACGCCGCGCCCCGGCCGCGGACTGGCTCGACCGGGTCGGCCTGGAGGGCCATCACGACCGGCTGCCACGGCAGTTGTCCGGCGGCCAGCGCCAACGGGTGCAGCTGGCCCGGGCCCTGGCGAACTCCCCGAAAGCCGTCCTGATGGACGAACCGTTCGGCGCGCTGGATCCGCAGAACCGGCACGCCATGCAGCAACTGCTGCTCACCGTCTGGGAGAAGGAGCGCTGCACGGTGGTCTTCGTCACCCATGACGTGGACGAGGCACTGCTGCTCGGCGACCGGGTGGCGGTCCTCGGCGGCGGACGGCTGACCGCCCTGCACGAGGTGCCCCGGGCCCGCGAGAGCGCGGCCCGGACCGACCCGACGGTGCTCGCGCTCCGCGCCCGGCTGCTGTCCGAGCTGTCCTGAACCCGGCCGCCCCGAACCCGGCTGCCCGAACCGAGCCGTCCTCAACCCAGCTGTCCCGAAAGGCCGTTGACCCCATGCAGATCCCCCACCCGTCCGAGGCCCGCCGACTGAGCTGCGACGTGCTGGTGATCGGCGGTGGCACCGCAGGCACGATGGCAGCGATCAGCGCCGCCGAGGCCGGTGCGAGCGTGCTGCTGCTGGAGAAGGCGCACGTCCGGCACTCCGGCGCGCTGGCGATGGGCATGGACGGGGTCAACAACGCCGTCATCCCCGGCCGGGCCGAGCCGGACGACTACGTCGCCGAGATCACCCGGGCCAACGACGGGATCGTGGACCAGCGGACGGTGCGTCAGACCGCCACCCGGGGCTTCGACATGGTCCGCCGGCTGGAGGGCTACGGGGTCAAGTTCGAGAAGGACGAGTACGGCGAGTACCAGGTCCGCCAGGTGCACCGGTCCGGCAGCTACGTGCTGCCGATGCCGGAGGGCAAGGACGTCAAGAAGGTGCTCTACCGGGTGCTCAGGCAGCGCCACATGCGGGAGAAGATCACCATCGAGAACCGGGTGATGCCGGTCCGGGTGCTCACCTCCGGCGGCCGGGCGGTCGGCGCCGCCGCCTTCGACACCCGCAGCGGGGAGTTCGTCACCGTCCGGGCCGGCGCGGTGGTGCTGGCCACCGGCCCGTGCGGCCGGCTCGGCCTGCCCAGCAGCGGCTACCTGTACGGCACGTACGAGAACCCGACCAACGCCGGGGACGGCTATGCGATGGCGTACCACGCGGGCGCCGAGCTGAGCGGGATCGAGTGCTTCCAGATCAACCCGCTGATCAAGGACTACAACGGCCCCGCCTGCGCGTACGTGGCCAACCCGTTCGGCGGCTACCAGGTGAACCGGCACGGCGAGCGGTTCGTCGACTCCGACTACTGGTCCGGGCAGATGATGGCCGAGTTCGCCACCGAGCTGGCCTCCGACCGGGGCCCGGTGTACCTGAGGACCACCCACCTGCCCGAGGAGACCGTGCAGGCCCTCGAATCCATCCTGCACACCACCGAGCGCCCCAGCCGGGGGACGTTCCACGCGGGGCGCGGCCACGACTACCGCACCCACGACATCGAGATGCACATCTCCGAGATCGGCCTCTGCGGCGGGCACTCGGCCAGCGGCGTCCAGGTGGACGAGAACGCCGCCACCACCGTGCCAGGCCTGTACGCGGCCGGGGACCTGGCCTGCGTGCCGCACAACTACATGATCGGCGCCTTCGTCTTCGGCGACCTGGCCGGTACGCACGCCGCCGCCCACCTCCCTTCCGAGCGCGCCGAGTTGCCGGCTGACCAGCTGGCCGCCGCGCACGAGCTGATCTACCGTCCGCTGCGCAACCCGGACGGGCCGCCGCAGCCGCAGGTCGAGTACAAGCTCCGCCGCTTCGTCAACGACTACGTGGCGCCGCCGAAGACCGGCGCCCGGCTCTCGGTCGCGCTGGAGCACTTCGAGCGGATGCGCGGCGAGATCGCCGGCATCGGCGCCCGCACCCCGCACGAGCTGATGCGGGCGGTCGAGGTGGACTTCATCCGGGACTGCGCCGAGATGGCCGCCCGCTCCTCGCTGGCCCGCACCGAGAGCCGCTGGGGCCTCTACCACGAGCGGATCGACCACCCAGGGCGCGACGACGAACGCTGGTTCAGCCACCTCAACCTGCGCCGCCGGGCGGACGGCGCGATGGAGTTCCTGATCCGCCCGGTCGCGCCCTACCTGGTGCCGGTGGACGGCTTCGAGCCGCCCGCGCTGCCGGTCACCGTGCTCGGCGAGGTGCACGCCCTGCTGGTCGGCCGGACCGGAGGCACCGTCAGTTCCCCCACCGCCGAGGCCGTTGCCGCCCCCTCCTCGCCCCGGCTGCGCGATCTGCTGCTGCTCGACGAACCCGCCCTGGCCGAGCTGCTCCCCTACCTGCGCGACCCGGCCGCCGACGTCCGGCGCACCGCCGTCGCGCTGCTCACCGAACAGGCCCCTGCGGGCACCGGCCCCGAGCTCGCCCACGCGCTGGCCGACGCTGCCGCCGAAGTCCGCGCCGCCGCGGTGGCCGGGCTGCGTGAACTCCTCCCGACCCTCACCCCCGTGCTCGGCCCGGGGCTGCTGCCGCACGCGGCCTCCCCCGACCCGGTGGTTCGTGCGGGTGTACTCGAACTCTCCCGCGCCCTGCACACCGGCGAGCTCCCCCTCTACGCCTCCGCGCTCACCGACACCGCCGTCCCGGTCCGGCTGCAGGCCGTGCACGGACTGGTCTCCCTCGACGCGGCGTCAGCCCTGCTCCCGTTCGCCGCCGACCCGGCCCGGGAGATCCGGGTCGCCACCGCCGAGGCCCTCGGCACCATCGGCGACCCGGTCGCCGTCCCCACCCTGACCACCCTCGCCACCGACCCCGACCCCCTGGTCCGCGCCGCCGCCTTCCAGGGCGCAGCCGGACTGCACTGCCCCGAACCCCTGCTCACCCTGGCCGCCGAACCCGACCCGGACTGGCAGGTCCGCAAGACCGCCGCCACGGCACTCGGTTCGGCCGCCGCACTCGACGCCCTGCTCCCCCTGCTGACGGACCCTCACATGGACGTCCGCAAATCCGCCGTCCGCGCCGCCGCCCCGCACACCGCCGACCCCGCCCTGACCGCCGCCCTCCGCGACCGCCTCGCCGACCCCGACGCCGACGTCCGCGCCTACGCCCGGTTGGCCCTGAAGAAGGCGTAGTACGCGTAGTACTCTGGTTCCCATGGAGATCTCAAGCGAAGTACCGGCGCGTGAGCTCAACCAGCAGACCGCCCAGATCCTGGCCCGGGTCGAGGCCGGCGAGACGGTGACCGTCACGAAGAACGGCCGGCCGGTGGCCATACTGCGCCCGTACGGCACGGAGGACCCGCCGGCCTACGGCTTCCGCACCGACCCGATGGGTGAGGACCCGTATTTCCAGGAGCCGCCGTCCATCGAGTTCGACCCGATGGACGTGGACGAGCAGGACGAGCTGATGCGACAGGGGTTCGGCCTTGACTGATCGCTCGGAACTCGCCGTTGCCGTCGCCGACACCTCCGGCCTACTGGCGTTCTTCAACCCGCGCGACCCGCACCACGACCAGTGCCGGCTGGCGCTCCGCAGACTCGGCCACCTGGTCGTTCCACCGTTCGTGCTGGCCGAGTTGGACTACCTGCTGACCGCACGGGCCGGTGGCACGGCCGCACTGAGCGCCCTTGGCTACATCTCGCAGGGAGTGCTCCGCTCGCGCTTCGAGGTGCCCGAGGTCGGCGCTCATCTCCCGGCCGCGCGAGCGGTCATGCAGACCTATCCCGACATCGGACTCACCGACGCCATGAACGTCGTGCTGGCACGGGAGTTCCGTACCTCCTGCGTGCTGACCCTCGACGTCAAGCACTTCCGGATGGTCCGACCGCTCACCGTGCACCCGGCGTTCCGACTGCTGCCGCTCGACCTCTGACGCCCCGCCGGACGGCCGCGTTCGTGGTGCTCTGGGGGCGGAACGGGGTGCAGCCGCGCTGGGACGTGGTGGGGTTGGCCGGGGCGGCCTGGGTCTGGTGCTGGTGGCCCGGTCCTGACGACCCCTCGAGCTCCGGCCGCACTGATCGCGGCCGCCCTGGCGGCGACGGCGGCGGCCGTCACCCTCTGGGGGCTCGGCTTCCGCCAACGGCGCTGATCAGCCGCCCACCTTCCAGAGGCTTCGTTTCACAGGCGCAGGCCGCGCAACACCAGGTCCAGCAGGGCGAAGGCGAAGAGGGACATGCCGACGAAGCCGTTGGTGGTGAAGAAGGCCCGGTTCAGCTTCGAGAGGTCGTGCGGCTTGACGATGGTGTGCTCGTAGACGAAGGCTGCCGCGACCACCACCAGGCCGACCCAGAAGGCCGGGCCCGCGTCGCTGAGCAGCGCGTACCAGACCAGCAGCGCCAGCGTCACGGCGTGGCAGGCGCGGGCACCGTACAGCGCGGCCGGCACGCCGAAGCGGGCGGGGACGGAGCGGACGCCCTCGGCGCGGTCGGCGGTGACGTCCTGGGTGGCGAAGATCAGGTCGAAGCCGCCGATCCAGATGCCGACCGCGAGGCCGAGTACGACCGCATCCCAGGACCAGCTGCCGGTGACGGCGAGCCAGGCGCCGATCGGGCCCATCGCCTGGGCCAGGCCGAGGATCGCGTGCGGGAAGTCGGTGAACCGCTTGCCGTACGGGTAGACCACCATCGGGACGACGGCGACCGGGGCGAGCACCAGGCAGAGCGGGTTGAGCAGCGCGGCCGAGCCGAGGAAGACCAGCAGTGCGACGGCCGAGCCGACGTACGCGGTACGCAGCGAGACCGCGCCGGTGACCAGTTCGCGGTTGGCGGTGCGCGGGTTCCGGGCGTCGATCTCGCGGTCGATGATGCGGTTGGCGGCCATCGCGAAGGTGCGCAGGCCGACCATGCAGACGGTGACCAGGGCCAGCGTGCCCCAGTGCATCCGACCGTCCGTCAGGTACATCGCGGTGAAGGCGGCGGTGAAGGCGAACGGCAGGGCGAAGATCGAGTGCTCGATCAGCACCAGGTTGAGAAAGGCCCGGACCTTGTTCGGCGGGACGGCGGCGATCGCGCTCACAGTCCGTACTCCTTCCAGCGTGCGGTCACCAGTGCGGCGGTCTCCGGGTCGGAGCTGACCATCTCGGGCCAGCCGCCGTCCCGGGTGTAGCCCTCCTCGGGCAGCTTGCGGGTGGCGTCGATGCCCGCCTTGCCGCCCCAGAACTGCTGGTAGGAGGCGTGGTCCAGGTGGTCCACCGGGCCCTCCACGACGGTCAGGTCGCGGCTGTAGTCGGTGTTGCCCAGGGCCCGCCAGGCGACCTCCTGGTAGTCGTGCACGTCGCAGTCGGAGTCCACCACGATGATCAGTTTGGTCAGCGACATCATGTGCGCGCCCCAGATCGCGTGCATGGTCTTCTGCGCGTGCTTGGGGTACTTCTTGTCGATCGAGACGATCACGCAGTTGTGGAAGCCGCCCGCCTCGGGCAGGTCGTAGTCCACGATGTCCGGGATGATGATCTTCAGCAGTGGGAGGAAGAACCGCTCGGTGAACTTCCCCAGCGGCCCGTCCTCGGTCGGCGGCCGGCCGACCACGATCGACTGCAGGATCGGCCGCTTGCGCATCGTCACGCAGTCGATGGTCAGCGCCGGGAACGGCTCCTGCGGGGTGTAGAAGCCGGTGTGGTCGCCGAACGGGCCCTCGGGCAGCATCTCGCCGGGCTCGAGCCACCCCTCCAGCACCACCTCGGCGTCGGCCGGGACCTGGAGCGGGACGGTCTTGCAGTCCACCATCCGCACCCGCTCACCGGCCACGAAGCCCGCGAACAGGTACTCGTCGATGTCGCCGGGCAGCGGCGCGGTGGCCGCGTACGTCACGGCGGGCGGGCAGCCGAAGGCGATCGCGACCGGCAGCCGCTCGCCGCGCTTGGCGGCCACCGCGTAGTGGTTGCGGCTGTCCTTGTGGATCTGCCAGTGCATCCCGATGGTCCGCTTGTCGTGCCGCTGCAGGCGGTACAGACCGAGGTTGCGGATGCCGGAGTCCGGGTCCTTGGTGTGGGTCAGGCCCAGGTTGAAGAACGAACCGCCGTCCAGCGGCCAGGTGAACAGCGCGGGCAGCTGGTCGAGGTCGACCTGATCACCCGTCAGCACCACCTCCTGGACCGGCGCGTCCGAGGACTTCACGTTCTTCGGCGGCACGTGCGCCATCGAGGCCAGCTTGCCGAACGCGTCCCGGAAACCGGTGAAGCCGTGCGGCAGTTCGGGCTTGAGCAGCCCGGCGATCTTCTCCGAGATCTCCTCCGGGCCCTTCAGGCCGAGCGACTTGGCGAGCCTGCGCTCGGTGCCGAAGACGTTCATCGCCAGCGGCATCGAGCAGCCCTTGACGTTCTCGAAGAGCAGCGCCGGACCCTTGGCCTTCTGCACCCGGTCGACGATCTCGCCGATCTCCAGATGGGGATCGACCTCGGTCTTGATCCTCTTGAGGTCGCCCTCTCGCTCCAGGGCCCGGAGAAACGAACGGAGATCGTCGTATGCCATGCAGGCCAGTATCCGATACGGACTACTCTGGCCACGCCAAGAGGGCCCCACCTGTCGTTCCCCGGGGGAGATCACACCGTGTTGAGGATTCTGCCGCCACTGCTCCTGCTCGCCCTCTGGATCTGGGCGTTCATCGACTGCCTGACCACTCCGGAGCAGGAGGTCAAGCACATGCCCAAGGTGATCTGGGTGATCATCGTGCTGCTCTTCCCGCTGATCGGCTCGATCGCCTGGCTGGCCATCGGCAAGCAGCGCGACGGCCTGACCACCGCCCGCGGCGCGGGCCGCTCGGGCGGCCGCCAGGTGGCGCCGGACGACAACCCCGAGTTCCTCGCCTCGCTCAAGAAGGACCAGAGCGACCGGGACGCCGAGCTGCTCAAGCAGTGGGAGCTCGACCTGCGCCGCCGCGAGGAGGAGCTGCGCGACAAGGGCGAAGAGGGGAACCCCGACAAGCGCTGACCTGCTTTGGCGCATCCCTACGAGCCGGGACACCCCTCGGCAGTCGGTGCAGACCCGCCCCGAAACCCCTGAATTTCCCGCCTGACCTGCGGATCTCCCCTCGCGGCAGGCACCCCGTGCAGTCCGTACAGCGGCCCGGCCGAGCTTTCGGCCGGGCCGTTTTCTGTACAGCCCTGACAGCTTCTGGCGCCCGACCTTGTACGGAATCGACGCCGAGCCGGAGCCATGATCCCTCGTACTGTCGTAGGTGAAGAAGTGTTCGCAGCGACCGGCCCGCCACAGCGGCCCGCCGCAGGACAGTTCCCTCAGACTTGGAGTGGTTCGAGATGACGGTTCTGCACGAGGCGCCCGCCGGTGGCGAGATCCCCGAGACCCCGGCCGACGCCCGGGGGCGCGTGGCCGAACTGCACGAACTCCGCAGCCAGGTGCTGCGCGGCCCCAGCGAGAAGGCCACCGAGGCCCAGCACGCCAAGGGCAAGCTGACGGCCCGTGAGCGGATCGACCTGCTGCTGGACGAGGGCTCCTTCCGCGAGGTCGAGCCGCTCCGCCGGCACCGGGCCACCGGCTTCGGCCTGGAGGCCAAGAAGCCGCACACCGACGGCGTGATCGTCGGCTGGGGCACCGTGCACGGCCGGACGGTCTTCACCTACGCCCACGACTTCCGGATCTTCGGCGGCGCACTGGGCGAGGCCCACGCGCAGAAGATCCACAAGATCATGGACATGGCCATCGCGGCCGGTGCCCCGCTGGTCTCGCTCAACGACGGCGCCGGCGCCCGGATCCAGGAGGGCGTCACCGCCCTGGCCGGCTACGGCGGCATCTTCCAGCGCAACACCCGCGCCTCCGGTGTCATCCCGCAGATCTCGGTGATGCTCGGCCCGTGCGCCGGTGGCGCCGCGTACTCCCCCGCGCTGACCGACTTCATCTTCATGGTCCGCGAGACCTCGCAGATGTTCATCACCGGCCCTGACGTGGTCCAGGCCGTCACCGGCGAGAAGATCAGCCAGAACGGCCTCGGCGGCGCCGACGTGCACTCCGGCGTCTCCGGCGTCTCGCACTTCGCCTACGACGACGAGCAGAGCTGCATCGAGGAGGTCCGCTACCTCCTCTCGCTGCTCCCGCAGAACAACCGCGAGATGCCGCCGGCCACACCGAACGACGACCCGGTCGACCGCCGCAACGACGTCCTGCTCGACCTGGTCCCGGCCGACGGCAACCGCCCGTACGACATGCGCAAGGTGATCGAGGAGATCGTCGACCACGGCGAGTTCCTGGAGATCCACGAGCGCTGGGCCACCAACGTGCTCTGCGTGCTGGCCCGGATCGACGGCCACGTCACCGGCATCATCGCCAACCAGCCGCAGTCGCTGGCCGGTGTGCTGGACATCAACGCCTCGGAGAAGGCCGCACGCTTCGTCCAGATGTGCGACGCCTTCAACATCCCGCTGGTCACCATGCTCGACGTCCCCGGCTTCCTGCCCGGCGTCGACCAGGAGCACGACGGCATCATCCGACACGGCGCCAAGCTGCTCTACGCCTACTGCAACGCCACCGTGCCGCGGATCCAGCTGATCCTGCGCAAGGCGTACGGCGGCGCGTACATCGTGATGGACTCCCGCTCGATCGGCGCCGACCTGTCCTACGCCTGGCCCACCAACGAGATCGCCGTGATGGGCGCCGAGGGCGCGGCCAACGTGATCTTCCGCCGGGACATCAACGGGGCCGAGGACCCGGAGGCGATGCGGGCGCAGAAGATCAAGGAGTACAAGACCGAGCTGATGCACCCCTACTACGCCGCCGAACGCGGCCTGGTGGACGACGTCATCGACCCGGCCGAGACCCGCGCGGTACTGGCCTCCTCGCTCGCCATGCTCCGCACCAAGCACGCCGACCTGCCGAGCCGTAAGCACGGCAACCCGCCGATGTAACGCGGCGTTGCGCCGCCCGGAACCCACCAGACTTCAAGACGCGGGAGAAATGACCTCATGACCGCCAATGCCGAACCGCTGCTCCGCATCGTCCGTGGCACCCTGTCGGACGAGGAACTCGCCGCCCTGACCGCAGTCCTGATGGCCCGTGCAGCCGCCTCGCAGCACGCCGCCGCAGCCCCCGCCGAGCCCATCGCCACCTGGTCCCGGGTGGAGCGTCGCCCGGCCTACTACTCCCCCGTCAGCTGGCAGCAGGCGGCCTGACGGAAGTTGCACTACCCAGGGGCTCGGGGAACTGCGAAAGTGCCTGACCACCTACGTACGGATCACCTTGTACGAGGCCGGCGTCGCAGTTCCCCGAGCCCCTGGTGTGTGCCAACTGGGTGCCCTGCCAACAGCTCAGGCCACGGCCAGGGCCTTGCGCCCGGCGTGCATCACGCTGAGGTTGGCCTCCAGGCGGACGGGGTCCTGGCAGAGCCACAGCCGGACGGCCGCGCCGAGGATCGCGCTGGCCGAGCCGAGCCGAACCCCCGTCAGCTGCGCCACCCGGGCGGCGGCCAGCACCAGCAGGTCGGCCAGTGCGGCCGGCAGCCAGACCGTCTGCGCACACGGCGCCGGCGGCGCGAGCGCCGCCAGCAGCCGGTACGCCTCTGCCTGCCGGTGCAGCATCGGCAGGACGTCGAGCAGCCCGTCCGCCACCACCTCCGACACGTCGCTCCGATGGCTCTGGGCCAGCCGACGGAGCAGCACTCGCTCCGCAGCGGTGATTCGGACGGTCAGCATGACCTCGTCGCACTCCAGCACGGTGCGGCCCTCCTCGCGGATTTCGAACGGGCGGTACGGAACAGGCCGAACGGACGAGTCGTCAGACTCCGGCGTAGGAGTGCTTACCCGTGACGAAGATGTTGACGCCGTAGTAGTTGAACAACCAGCAGGCGAAGGCCAGCAGCGCCAGGTAGGCGGCCTTGCGGCCCTTCCAGCCGGCCGTGGCCCGGGCGTGCAGGTAGCAGGCGTAGAACACCCAGGTGATGAAGGACCAGGTCTCCTTCGGGTCCCACTCCCAGTACTTGCCCCAGGCCGCCTCGGCCCAGATCGCGCCCGCCACGATGGTGAAGGTCCAGAGCGGGAAGACGATCGCGTTGATCCGGTACGAGAGCTTGTCGAAGGTGGCGGCGGCGGGCAGCCGCTGCCAGATCGAGGCGGGGGTGCCGAGCGGGCCGCTGGTCCGACCGGCGGCGATCCGGCGGTCGTAGGTGTCCTTGCCGAGGTAGAGCACGGTGGCGATGAACGCCGCGTAGAAGGCGCCGCCGCAGAAGATCGCGGTGGAGACGTGGATCGCCAGCCAGTACGAGTGCAGGGCCGGGACGAGCTGCTCGGACTCGGTGTAGAGCACGGTGACCGCGAGGCCGAGGGTGAGGATCACGGCGACCAGCACCGGCAGGCCGAGCCAGCGGACCGGCTTCTTGGCGGCCAGCAGGCCGAGGTAGGCGACCACCATGGCGAGCGCGAAGGCGCAGGAGAACTCGTACATGTTGCCCCACGGCCAACGCACCACCGAGAGGCCCCGGGTGAGCACCGCGCCGGCGTGCAGCACCGCGCCGAGCGCGGCCAGTGAGACCGCGATCCGGCCCGCCAGGTCGCCCTTCTCGCTGCTGCCCGCCGCGCCCGGGCCGTCCAGGTCGGCGACCGTGTCGCGGCCGCTGGTGACCACGGTGGCGCCCGCGTCGGCGAGGGCGGTACGGGTCAGCGTGGTGGTGCCGCCGTCGGCCGAGGCGACCGTGACGGTGACCTTCTTGGCGCCCTTGGCCGGGCCCTGCGCGGCCGCGACGGCGGCGGCCAGACCGGCCTGCTCGACCGAGCGGACCGCGACGGCGCCCTTGCTGCCGAACGTCCACTCGAAGATGTGGGCGAACATGGCGATGACGTACACGGCCATCGCCGAGTAGATCAGCTTGTTGGACAGGTCGGCCAGTTGCGGGTCGACCGACGAGGCGAGGTTCACCGTCTACTCCTTGGAGTCCTGTGCGGTGCGGGCTGGTTCATCTGATGGTTCGTCATCGACGGCCGGGGCGTCGTCCTGGAGGTCGACGGCGATCTCGGCCAGTTCCTCGGCGATCCTCGCGGACTCGCTCCGGGCCAGTCCGGCGACCTCGACCAGGGTGCGGCCGTCGGGGCCCGCGGTGGCCCGCACCCAGACCCGGCGGCGCTGGACGAACAGCGAGCCGATCAGGCCGAGGATCGCGGCGACCGCGCCGATCAGCGCGATCGAGTTGCCCGGCCGGTGCGAGACGGTGAAGCTCGCCCACTGCTGGTAGCCCTCGAAGGTGAGGGTCCCGTAGCCGTCCGGCAGGGTCCAGGCCTGGCCGGGCTTGAGCCTGGCGCGGGCCGGGTTGCCGTCCTGGGTGAGCTGGGTGAGGTGCTTGGTGTCGAGCTGGTAGACGTTCTGCGGCAAGCCGGAGTCGGTGCCGAGGTCGCCCGCGTAAGCGGTCAGCACCAGCATCGGGTCGGCCGCGTCCGGGAACAGCGAGACCGGGCCGGTCTTCTCGAAGCTCTCCGGGGCGGTCGGCAGGAAGTAGCCGTTGAAGCCCAGTTGGGTCTTCTTGCCGTCCTTCTCGCCGTAGTCGTTGACCTTGAGCACCCCGGTCGAGGTGAGGTTGCCGTCCTGCGGCAGGAAGGCGGTCGGGCCCGAGTAGACCTTCTCGCCCTTGGCGTTCTTCACGGTCACCACGGGCGCGTAGCCGTGGCCGATCAGGAAGACCTTGTTGCCGCCGATCTCCAGCGGGTGGTTGACCTCGATGTCGCCCTTGGTCAGCTTCCCGGTGTCGCTGCCGGTCCAGTACCGGATGTGCGCGGTGAACTGCCGGGCGCTGCCCGCCTGCGGGCCGCTGGTGGCGTACCTGGCGGTGAAGCCGTCCAGCTTGAAGCCGAACGGGTCCAGGTCCTCCAGGCCGTAGAACTGGGAGCCGGTGAAGTCGTCCAGCTGGGTCGCGGTGTTGGAGTAACCCTGCTTCTCGATCACCAGCTTGCCGCCCTCGCCGCTGGCCAGGCTGGCCCAGGCGAAGCCGGCCAGCAGGGCGAACAGCGAGAGGTGGAAGGCCAGGTTGCCGACCTCGCGCAGGTACCCCTTCTCGGCCGCCACCGCGCCGCCGGAGAGGTGGGCACGGAAGCCGCGGCGCTTCAACTGTGCGTACGCGGCGGCGTTCACCGCCTTGTGCCCGGCCTCGGTGTGCCAGGCCGCGTAGACCGGCATCCGGGTCAGGTTCTTCGGCGCGGCCGGCGGCTTGGCCCGCAGCACGCCGACGAACTGCCAGGTCCGCGGGATGATGCAGCCCGCCAGCGAGACGAACAGCAGGATGTAGATCGCCGAGAACCAGGCCGAGCTGTACACGTCGAACAGCTGGAGCTTCTCGTACACCGGGCTGACGCCGGGGTGCGCCGCCTTCCAGGTCTGCACCTTGAAGGCGTTCTGGCTGTTCTGCGGGATCAGCGAGCCGGGGATGGCGGCCAGCGAGAGCAGGAACAGCAGGATCAGCGCGACCCGCATCGAGGTGAGCTGACGCCACGTCCAGCGCAGCCAGCCGAGCGCTCCTATGCCGGACGGGCCGTCCTGCTCGGTCGGCGCGCTGCTGAGGCGCTCCGCGTCCGTCTCGAGATCTGTCTGGGTGCTCACGGGTCAGATTCCGATCGAGAAGTCGGCGGCGAAGGACTGCATCTCACGGACCATCGAGTCCCAGGCGCCGGTGACGAGCAGCAGGCCGACCACGACCAGCATCCCGCCGCCGATCCGCATCACCCACTGGTAGTGCTGCTTGACCCAGCCGAAGGCGCCGAGCGCCCGGCGGAAGGCCAGCGCGGCCACCACGAACGGTACGCCGAGGCCGATGCAGTAGACGGCCATCAGGAGCGCGCCGCGCCAGGGTGAGGCCTGGTTCCAGGCCAGCCCCTGGATGCTCGCCAGGGTCGGTCCCACGCACGGGGTCCAGCCGACGCCGAAGACGACACCGAGCAGCGGCGCTCCGGCCAGGCCGATCACCGGGCGGCGGTGCGAGCGCACCTCACGCATCGACAGGCCCGGCAGCAGTCCCATGAAGGCGAGCCCCATCACGATGGTGAGGCAACCCATCACGATGCTGATGGTCCGTTGGTTCGCCTGCAGGGTCTGACCGAAGTAGCCGAACAGCGCGCCGCCGGAGACGAAGACGGCGGTGAAGCCGAGGATGAACAGCACCGAGCCCAGCAGCATCCGCCCGCGCTTGGCGCCGGTGGCATCAGCGAGGTCGGCGGCCGAGAAGCCGGTGACGTAGCTCAGGTAGCCCGGCACCAGCGGCAGCACGCACGGGGAGAAGAACGAGACCAGTCCGGCCGCCAGCGCGATCGGCACGGCCAGCAGGATCGCGCCGCTGGCCACGGTCTCGTTCTGACCCGCCGCGAGACCCTGGCTCAGCGCGAGGAGGGCGGCGCTCACTTCGGCTCGGCCAGGACGGGCTGGATCAGCTTCTCCAGGTCCTCCGCCGAGATCGGCCGCATGGAGCGGGCGGCGAGCCTGCCCTGACGGTCCACCACGATCGTGGTCGGGATCGACTGCGGGTTGAGGCTGCCCTTGGGGAACTTGAGGATCTCGGTGGCGTCCGGGTCGTACAGGCTCGGGTAGGTGATCCCGAAGCTGTCCTCGAACCGGATGGCGCTGTTCACGTCGGAGTCCCGGGTGTTGATCCCGAGGAACTGGACGTCCTGGGCCTGGTACTTCGACCAGACCTCCTGGAGCCCCTTCGCCTCGGCCCGGCAGGGGTTGCACCAGGAGCCCCAGACGTTGAGCACCACGACCTTGCCGCGGTAGTCGGCGAGGGCCGCCTTGTCACCGCGCAGGGTGATGCCCGAGATCGCGGGGGCGGTCTGCCTGGAGGCGAGCGGAGCGGTGTCGAGACCGCCGTTCGGATCGGAGATGAATCCGGTCCGGCCGTCGGAACTACTGGAGTCCGCAGTGCAACCGGTGAGGGTCAGCGCGGCGGCGGCCGCGAGTGCGGCGGCCGGGCGGAGGTAACGGCGGGTCGTCCCAGACATGTGAAAAGTTTCGCATGAGACTTTGGGCAGATTTAGGGGGGTCCGACGTTAGCCGACGGACCCCCCTTGACCTGCGGTTCTTACGCTTACGATCCACTTAATTCGGACAAACCGGCGTTGACATGCCGTCAGTCCGGTCAGGCGCCGAAGCTCTTGCCGACCGGAGCGTCGCCCTTCTTCCCCTTGCCCACCAGGTGGGCCGGCAGCAGGTCGCGGGCCGGCTCGCGGTAGCCGATCGAGACGATCCGGTCGCCCTCGTAGGTGAAGCTGGTCAGCGAGGCCAGCGAGCACTGCCGCTTGCGCGGGTCGTGCCAGAGCCGGCGCCGCTCGGCGAAGCTCCGGGCGATCCAGATCGGCAGCTGGTGGCTGACGCAGACCGCCTCGTGCCCGCGTGCCGCGTCCCGGGCCGCCGCGAGGGCACCCATCATCCGAACCGCCTGCTCGATGTACGGCTCGCCCCAGGAGGGGCGCAGCGGGTTGGTGAGGTACCGCCAGTACGCCGGGTTCTTCAGCGAGCCGTCACCGACGCCGAAGGTCTTGCCCTGGAAGATGTTGTCCGCCTCGATCAGCCGGTCGTCGACCGCGATCTCAAGGCCATGCGTCTTCCCGATCGGCTCGGCGGTCTCCTGCGCCCGCTCCAGCGGGGAGGCCACCACGTACGTGATGTCCCGGTCCGCGAGGTGCTCGGCCACCCGGTCCGCCATCTGCCGCCCCAGGTCGGACAGGTGATAGTCCGGCAGCCGGCCGTAGAGCACGCCCTCCGGGTTGTGCACCTCACCGTGCCGCATCAGGTGGACGACGGTGATCTCTTTCGCACTCACTGTGCTCGCTCCTCGATGACTTACGCGGGCCGGGCTTCCGCCGCCGCGCGGGCGGCAGCGGGCAGGGCGGCGGCGATCCACTCGATCGCGCGCTCGTCGTGCGCGGCCGAGACGAACCAGGACTCGAAGGCCGAGGGCGGCAGGTAGACGCCCTGGGCCAGCATGCTCTGGAAGAACGCGGTGAAGCGGAACGACTCCTGCTGCTTCGCCTCGTCGTAGTTGGTGACGGGCCGGTCGGTGAAGAACACCGAGAACATGTTGCTCGCGTTCTGCAGCCGGTGCGCCACCCCCTCCTTGGTCAGCGCCTGGCTCACCAGCGCGGAGATCTCGGCGGCGACCAGGTCCACCTTCTCGTACACCGCGTCGGTGCAGTGCTGCAGCTGCGCCAGACCGGCGGCGGTGGCGATCGGGTTACCGGAGAGCGTGCCCGCCTGGTAGACCGGACCGGCCGGGGCCAGGTACGCCATCACGTCGGCCCGGCCACCGAACGCGGCGGCCGGGAAGCCACCGCCCATCACCTTGCCGAAGGTCAGCAGGTCGGGCGCCCAGCCCTCGACGGCCGCCTCGACGCCGTACCAGCCGGCCTTGGAAGTACGGAAGCCGGTCATCACCTCGTCCGAGATGAACAGCGCGCCGTTGCTCCGGCAGAGCTCCGAGAGCCCCTTGTTGAAGCCGGGCAGCGGCGGGACCACGCCCATGTTGCCGGGCGAGGCCTCGGTGATCACGCAGGCGATCTGGCCCGGGTTGGCCGCGAAGGCCGCCTCGACCGCGTCCAGGTCGTTGTAGGGCAGCACGATGGTGTCGCCCGCCTGAGCCCCCGTCACCCCGGGGGTGTCCGGCAGGCCGAAGGTGGCGACGCCGGAGCCGGCCGCCACCAGCAGGGCGTCCACGTGGCCGTGGTAGCAGCCCGCGAACTTGATGATCTTCGCCCGGCCGGTGAAACCACGGGCCAGCCGGATCGCCGACATGGTCGCCTCGGTCCCGCTGGACACCAGCCGGACCTGCTCCACCGGTGCGACCCGGGAGACGATCTCCTCGCCGAGCAGCACCTCGCCCTCGCCGGGCGTACCGAAGGAGGTGCCGCGGCTCACCGCCTGCTGCACCGCCTCGATCACCGCGGGGTGCGCGTGGCCCAGGATCATCGGACCCCAGGAGCAGACCAGGTCGACGTACTCACGGCCGTCGGCGTCGGTGAGATAGGGGCCGGTGCCGGACACCATGAAGCGCGGGGTGCCGCCGACCGCGCGGAAGGCGCGCACCGGGGAGTTGACGCCGCCGGGGGTCACGACCGACGCGCGGTCGAACAGCGACTGGCTCTGCGGGGCCTCATAGGGATAGCTCTTCGGGTTGGTCACCCGGACATGGTCTCAAATCGTGTCCTGCACCTCCGCATGTCGGACCCGATCATCTGGAACGATGATCCTGGTACCGGGCGGGGTACTGCCTTGATGTGACCCGAACGGACTGTACGGTCTGTAGCGTCGTGGGTACGGTTATCCGTACCACCGCGATCGGCGGCCCACTCCGATGATGGGTCAGACTGTGACCGGCCGGTCCGTGTACGACAGCGCGGAGCGGGTAGTGGGCACGTTCGGAGGGACACCGAGCGTGCGGGGGTCTGTCGATTGCGGCGAATTCCGGTGAGGATGGTCCGAGTGTCCGAGGCGCAGGACGGCCCCGACGAGGCCGTGGGTGGCTCACGTCGGCGTGCCGGAGCGGCCGGCGGGGGTACCGGTGCGGGCGGCAGGGGAAGGCGGGGCGAAGGCAGAGTGGGGGTCACCTACAAGTACTTCGGCGCACCCGACCGCGCCACCGCCGCCAGAGTCCCCACCGCCCTCGGCCCCGGCGGCCTCGGCCTGGACGCCGGCGAGCTCGGCTCCCTCGGCCGCCTCGGCGACCTGATGGAGACCAGTGGCTCCCCGAACGGCCACCTCTCCACCAAGATCAAGCCCGAGACCATGTCCGCGATGGTCCTGACGGGCATTCAGGGCGTCCCCCTGCACCAGGTCCCACCCCTGGAGCTGGTCGTCCTGCACCCCGACTACGCCGTGGTCCAGCTCCCCCACACCGTCGTCGAACCCCTCCGCAAGGCCGACGAGACCGAACTCGGCGCCGCCGCCTTCATCTGGTCCACCGTCCCCGACCGCCGGGGGCCCCGGGACGCCTTCGTGATCTACACGATGCTGCACGAGTGGCAGGACTTCGCGAACCGGCTGCACGACGCGGGGCACCAGCTGTACTGCCTGGTCTGGCCTTGAGCCGCCTGCTGCGCCTCCGGCTCCGGCTGCAGCGCGCGGGCCGGGGCCGCCGGACGGTCGACTGGCTGCTGCTCTACGCCACCCCGGAGAGCTGGCGGTTCAGTGCCTGCCTCCTCCCCGAGGGCGGCATCGCCTGCGGCTGGGTCGAGGCAGCCGCCCCCGACGATCCGGTGGAGACCGCCGGGCTCGCCCTCCGACGGCAGCTCCGCGACTTCATCCCGCCCGGGGCCACCGTCACCTGGTCCCCCGGCGACAAGCCCGGCTGGTGGCACGGCACCGTCCGGCCGGAGGCCGACGGCACCGCTGACGGTGGGTCGGTCGAGTAGCTACCCGGCCACTTGGAGGACGATCTTGCCCTGGAGGTGGCCCCGTTCGGCGCGGGCGTGCGCCCGGGCGGCCTCGCTCAGCGGGAAGACGCTGTCGATGCCGACCTGGAGCCGGCCGGTGTCCAGCAGGTCCGCCAGCTCGGCCAGTTGATTCCCGTCGGAGCGCACCTGCCAGCCGCCCACCGTGACACCCGCGGCCGCCGCGCGTTCGGGGTGGTAGTCACCGAGGAACACCGGGGCGATCCGGCCACCACGACGCAGCGCCGGCAGCAGACGGTGGCCGTCCGGGCCGCCGACGGTATCGATCAGGACATCCACCTCGTCCCGTACGACCTCCTCGACGGCGGCCCTGGTGTAGTCCACGAACCGGTCGACGCCCAGATCCGTCAGGAAGTCCTCGTGCCGTCCCGAGGCCACCGCGATGACCTGCGCGGCGCCCGCGATCCTGGCCAGCTGTACGGCGAAGTGACCGACTCCGCCGGCCGCACCGTTCACCAGCACCGTGCCGCCCACTCCGAGCCGCAGGTGATCGACGACGAACTGGTACGCGGTGAGGCCCGCCATCGGCACCGCCGCCGCCTCGAGATGCCCGAGGGCAGCCGGTTTGCGGGCCAGGTGCGCGGCGGGCGAAATGGCGTACTCGGCGTAACCGGCGGCCCGGCCGGGGAAGTTCACCAGCCCGAACACCTCGCCACCGACCTGCCATCCGCTGTCTCCGGGGCCGAGCTCCGCGACCACGCCGGAGATGTCGGAGCCCGGCGTGAACGGCAGCGGCCACACCGGGCGGATCGCCTCCGGGATGTTGTCGAAGCCCCGACGCGCGTACCAGTCGGGCGGGTTGACCCCGGCCGCGTGCACCCTGACCAGTACTTCCCCCGGCCCCGGTACGGGCCTCGGCACCTGCTCGTACGTCAACTGCTCCGGCCCGCCGAAGGCGTGCACCCGCGCGGCCCACATCAGTACTGTCCCCATGACGTCCCCCCAGGGATCCGGTACGCCCCGGCCGATAGAATCCGGAGCACTGCTCCGAATCATAAGCGGAGCAGTGCTCCGATTGCCAACGTCAGGAATTCCCATGGCAGATGAACCCACACCTTCAGGGCAGCGGGCCGACGCCCAGCGCAATCGCGAGCGCATCCTCGGCGCCGCCCGCGAGGTCGTCGGCGAGGAGGGCACCCAGGCGTCGCTCCGGGACGTCGCCCGTCGGGCCGGGGTCGGCCTTGGCACGCTCTACCGGCACTTCCCGACCCGCGACGCACTGCTGGAAACCCTGCTGCGGACCGGCTTCGACCACCTCACCGAGCTGGCCGCCGCCCCACCCGCCGCCGAGCTGCCGCCGGAACGCGTACTCGCGGACTGGCTGGGCGAGTTCACCCTCCGGGCCGGCGCCTTCCGTGGGCTGCCCGCCTCGCTGATGGCCACCCTCGACGACCCGGAATCGGCCCTGCACGCCTCCTGCGTGACCATGCGCGAGGCCGGCGGCCGACTGCTGCGCGCGGCCCAGGAGGCGGGCCGGATCCGCCCCGACGTGGACCCCATCGACCTCTTCGCTCTGGTGAACGCCCTCAGCTGGATCGCCGACCAGGCTCCCTCGATCGCCGCCCGCCGCGAGCACCTGCTCACGCTGGTCATGGACGGCCTCGCGCACCCGGGCCCAAGGAACTGAAACCCCGAACGCAATTGACGGCTAGTCAGACAGACAACCGGCTGGAGAGCGGCGGCGGGCTCCAGGGGTCGGTGCGGGGCTTGGCGGAGCGGACGCCGTACTCGCTCTTGAGGTGTTCGGGGATGGCGTACTGCATGACCCGGCCGCGGGTGAGGGAGCTGAGCTCGAAGCGGGCGGTCAGGTCGCCGAGGCGGTCCAGCGCCCAGGCCCCGAGCGGGGAGATGTCCTCGATGCTTTCGAGGACGCCGAGCAGGGACGGGGTGAGGCCGATGGCCTTGTCCCAGGCGGAGCGCGGTACTTGGAGCCAGTCGGCGCAGGTGTCGCCGATCAGGTATCGGATCAGGGCGGCCACCACCGGGTCGAGCAGCGTGCCGGGCACCACCTCCTCGTAGAGGGCGATGAGCTGGCGGGTGAGCGCGACGCCCTCCTCGGAGGGGCCCATGTGGCGGGCCATGTAGAGGTCGGAGAAGTCGCGGGCCTGCTCCAGGTCGGCGGGGGCTGCGGCGGTGTCGATGCCGAGGATCGCGCCGACCACCCGCCAGGCGTAGAAGTACGCCTCGGCGCCTTCGTTGGAGATGTGGATGCCCATCCGGTGCAGGGCGTCCAGCACCTGGATGGAGAACATCATCTGACCGCCGATCATGTCCTCCTGACAGATCGGCACGCCGAGCGCGGCTTCGTCCCAGCGGTTCTCGCGGCGCAGGTGGTGGCGGATCGAGGCGTGCAGCAGGCGGACCTTCTGGGCGGCGGGGATGAACCGGCCGCCGGCCTCGAAGGCGTCGGGCTGCATCAGATAGAGGGTGAACTGGCCGGTCTCCGCCATCCGTTTGGAGGGGTACTCGAGCGAGTGCGTCGCGCTGAGCAGCCTGGCGATGTGCGGGACGACGTAGCAGGCGGGCATCGAGGCGAAGGACAGGGCGGTGGAGATGTGGACGTTGTTGTCGATGAAGAACAGCCGGGCCTTCTCCATCTGGTCCCAGTCCACCCAGTCGGGCGGCGTGGCGGTGGCCTCCAGGTAGGCGCGTGCCTCGGCCGGGACGTCGGCGGGCAGCGGCTGGCCGGTCTGCGCGAACCAGCGCATCAGGGTGTTGAACCTGCCGATCTCACCGCGCTCGAACAGTGCGGTGACCACGGCATCGGCCGTCGGGTCACCCTGCAGACGCAGGGCGTCCATCGCTTCGGGTGTCACGGTCATCGGGCGCCCTCGTTCGGTGTCGGGTTGGTCAGGATGTGCGGGTGGTGGCCGCCGCGATCAACTCGGCCAGGGCGGTGGCCGCTTGGGGCGGGAGCGCGGCCCGTCCAAGTGCGGTACGGGCGGCGGCGGCCCGCTGGGTGATCAGCTCCTCGACCCGGGTGCGGGCGCCGGAGCGGATCATGATGTCGCGCAGCTCGTCCAGCTCGGCCGGACCGAGGTCGGCGCGGCCCAGCAGGGCCCGCAGCCGCGCACGGTCCGCTTCGGCCGCCCCGGTCAGGGTGAGGGCGAGCAGCGCCGTGGGCTTGGCGCCCGCCAGGTCGTCCAGGTTGGACTTGCCGGTCCGCCGCGGGTCGCCGAAGACTCCGAGCAGATCGTCGCGGAGCTGGAACGCCTCGCCCAGCGGCACCCCGTAGGCGGTGAAGGCGTCCAGCAGCGCAGGTGGCGCCCCGGCGAGCCGTCCACCGAGGTGCAGCGGGTGTTCGACGGTGTACTTCGCGGTCTTGTAGCGGACGATCTCCAGCGAGCTCGCCGCCGACGGCGCCGCCCGGGTGCGCAGGATCTCCAGGCACTCCCCCGCGACCAGCTCGCGGGCGAGCGTCGCCCAGAGCGGGCGGGCCCGCGCCAGGTAGGCGGCGGGGAGCCCGCAGCCGGCGAACAGCTGCCCAGCCCAGGACATCAGCAGATCGCCGACCAGCATCGCCAGTGCCCGGCCCGAGGCGTCGCGTCCCGGCCCCTCCGCGACGGCGTGCCGCAGGGCCAGGTGCGCGGTGGGCGCACCCCGGCGGATCGGGCTCTCGTCGATCAGGTCGTCGTGCACCACGGCCGCCGCGTGCACCAGCTCCATCGCCGCTGCGGCCCGCACCATCGCCTCGCTGTCCGGCTGCCCCGCCGCCCGCCAGCCCCAGTAGGCGAACGCCGCCCGCAGCCGCTTGCCGTCCGCCACCGCGACCTGTAACTGATCGGCCACCGGCTTGAGTTGAACGTCGATGGCGACCAGCAGTCCGGCCTCCTCCTCGACGAAGGCGCGCAACACCTCGTCGATCCGCGACTTGAGCGTCGGATCCCGCACCGGCTCAGCCATCGGGCGACGGCCGCCGGGAAGCCGCCGCCCGGCGGGCCACCGCCTCCAGGTGGGACTCGGACGCGGGCGCGAGGCGGCCCAGCAGGAGTTCGCCGCGGATCCTCAACTCCTGCTGCCCGTCCGCCACCACCTCCTGCAGATCGGACCGACCGAGCACGCCGCGCACGCGCCGCAGCAGCCCCTCCGCCTGCTCAAGCCCGAGATCGACGACCCCGGCCAGGAGTTGGACCGCCTCGGCCCCCCGATCGGCGTGCTGCTCCGCGCTGTCCCGTGCCGACACGGCATCCCCACCCTTCCCGGTGGCTCGGCAGTGACCGGCGTCCGCCGGGCGGCGGCGCGGCACGCACGAGCGACGGTGATCCTTCCCTGCCCGACTCGGCCCAGTCCGCAGTTCAGCCGAACCAATGGAAAGTTGACGATGCATCACCAGCGTGCCGGCCACCTGTGGTACTGCGCGGCTACAGGGCCCGGAAGGCGAGCAGGGCGATGTCGTCGCGGGCGTCGGGGACCTGGGCCAGGAGGTGGTCGCAGAGGTCGTCCAGGGGTTGGTGCCGGGCATGGTGGGCGGCGGCCAGCAGGCGGTCGAGGCCGGTGGTGAGGTCTTCGCCGGGGACTTCGACCAGGCCGTCGGTGTAGAGCAGGAGGGTGTCGCCGGTGGCGAGGTCGGCGTGGTGGGTGTGGCGCGGTTCGGCCGGAGCCACGCACAGCGGAACGTCCGCCTCGGCTGAGGTGAGGAAGCGGGGCTCGCCGGTGGCAGGGAGCAGCAGGGGTGGCGGGTGTCCGGCGTTCGACCAGGCGGCCTGCCAGGCGGGGCCAGGGCCGGGCCCGGTGCGGGTGAGGTGGAGGTGGACGGCGGTGGCGAAGGTGCCGACGCCGAGCCCGTCGGCGGCCCGGTCGAGTGCGGTGAGGACGTCGGCAGGGGTCTGGGTCCGGGTCCGGTTGTAGGCCAACGAGCGGAGCATGGCGCGGAGTTGGCCCATGGTGGTGGCCGCAGTGAGGTCGTGCCCCGACACGTCGCCGATGGTCAGCACGAGCGGGCCTTCGGACAGCAGGAAGGCGTCGTACCAGTCGCCGCCGACCTCGGCGGCCCGGTTGCCGGGCTGGTAGCGGGCGGTGATCCCGGCGCCGGGGACGGTGGGCGGGTCGGTGAGCAGGGCCCGTTGCAGGACCAGGGCGACCTGGCGGGTCCGCTGGAGTTCCAGGGTCTGACTCAGGGTGCTCTGGGTGCGTTGCAGGACGTCGCGGAGGAGTTCGATGTCGCCGGCACCGGGCGGCGGCCCGTCCTGACAGGTGGCGGCGGCCGCGAGGACGGCGGTGGTGCCGTCGATGACCAGCGGCAGCAGGGTCAGGCTGGTGGCGTGCGCCTCGGCCAGCCAGCGGGCGGACTCCTCGGGCACCACCCCGGGCGGCACCTCCCCTGGTGGGAAGGTCAGCAGCACCGGGGTCCGTTCGGCGACCGCCCGGAGCGCGGCAGGGCCGAGCCGGAAGGTCTGTTCACGCAGCGCGGGTAGGGGTGGCAGTCCGGGCCGGGCGACGGAGGCAATCCGGGTGCCGATGGTCTGGTCGGGCCGGCCGGTGCTCTGCCGGGTGGAGAGCAGGAACACCGTGCAGGCATCGGTGAGATCGGGCACCACCAGTTCGGCGACGGCGGCGAAGGCGTCCTCGGGCCGGGCGCTCGCGGTCACCGTCAAGCTGCCGGCCAGCAGCCGCTCGCGCTGCCGGGTACGCCAGCGGTCCTCGACGTCGGCGGTCGCGCCGATCCACTCCACCAACTCGCCCTCGCGCACCACCGGCACCGCGCGGACCGAGATGTGCCGGTACGTCCCGGAGGCGAACCGCAGCCGGTAGGTGTACTCGAACTTCGAAGGCTCGCCCGCCAAGGCGTGCCTCCACCGCTCCAACAGGCTCTCCCGGTCCCGGGGGTGGACGAATTCGAGCCACGCCTCGTCCATGGTGTCCCGCCAGGGGTGTCCGGTCAGCCGCTCCCAGCCGGGCACCAGCTCGGTCATCGACCCGTCGGGGCTGGCCACCCAGACCAGCTGGGAGACGGCCGTGACCAGGGCCTCGTACCGCTCGAGGGCGTGCAGCCGTTCGTCGGAGAGCCGCTCGGCGTCCTGGACGGAGTGCACCTGCGCGGTGGTGTCGATGGCGGCGATCAGTACGCCGGGGCCGTGGCGGGAGGAGACCGGCGAGCAGCTGTAGACGAAGTGCCGGTGGTCCGGTTCGCCCGCGCCGCCCAGGGTGTGGGGCGTGGTGACCTGCCGGGCCGTGCCGTCGGCGAGCACCAGGTCGAGGGTGCGGACGAAGCCCTCCTGCTCGGGCCCGGCGAACAGCTCCCCGACCGGCACGTTCAACGACCGGGGCCCGAACAACTCCTGGAAGGCCTCGTTCCGGTACACGAGACGGTGCTCCGGCCCTGCGGTCAGGGCGATCGCGACGATCGCCCGGTCGAAGACCTCCGGCGCCAACTGCGGTTCGGCCACCCTGGCGCTCCCTCTCCGCGTACGCCCGGTGATCCCCGGCGGACCCGTTGAACGCTACCTGTGGACACCGGCCCGACCTCGAAGCCGGAGTCCCGCCGTCGGTACGTGTCGCGAGCCGAGGCCCTGGAGCTGGCGCCCCTGGTCTCCCGGTGGCTGGAACGCGGCAGCACCGCCGTCGAGTTGGCGCGGGCCCTGTTGCCCGGTCTGCCCGCCACGATGCACTCCCCGGCAGCGGTGATCCGCTATCGCCTGGAGCGCAGGATGCCATCCGTCCAGGCCCCTGACGTGCCGTCAACCGCTCGGTACGCCGAGTGCGGCAAGTGCCACGACCCGGTACCCAGACCCGGCATCTGCCGACCGTGCGCGGGGCTCGGCACCCGCCAGGCGGCGGTCGGCGGTGGTGCGGCGGTGGCCCACACCGGTGCCGCCCGGGCCCGGGACGCCATGCGGGCCGCCAGGACGGCGATGCCCCGATACCTGGGCCACGAGCCGGCTGCCACAGCGAGCTGAAGCATCCGCGAACGCGTGGCGAGCTCGCCGAGGAGCCGCTCGTGCCGACGCTGCACCGGGCCGTCCGGCTCCAGCGCGAGACGCCGTAGGCTGCCGGGCATGCGAGTGAGCCTGCGTCAGATCGTGGTGGACTGTCGGGAGCCGAGCGCGCTGGTGCGGTTCTGGGCCGGGGTGCTCGGCGGCGAGCCGGTGGACCGGGAGCGGGGCTGGGCGCACGTCGAGGCGCCCGGGTTCGGCCGGCTCGCGTTCCAGCCCGTACCGGAGGACAAGGCCGGGAAGAACCGGCTGCACCTCGACCTCGCGGTGGACGACGTCGAGGCAGCCGCCCGGGTGGCGGTCGGCCTGGGGGCCACCCGGGCCGGGGAGCTCGTCCGCGACGACCAGGGGGCGTTCCAGACCATGCGCGACCCGGAGGGCAACGAATTCTGCTTCGTCAGCGCCTGACCGGCATGCCGCCGTGCGGGCTGTCGACTACCAGCGGGATCGACCCCTCGGCGAGGTAGTAGTGGCCCGGGTACCAGTCGACGTGCAGGTGGCCGCCGTCCTCCTCCTCGGCCATGGCCTGCAGGTTCTCCGCGAGCACCGCCCGGGCGGCGGCGTCGCCGCTGATCAGCAGGACCCGCTGCTCCAGGTCGAGGTGCACTAGCACCCCGGGGCCGGATGTCCGCCGGGCCTCGATACCGCTCGGGGTACTGCCTGCATCGGCGCCGACGAAGCCCTCACCGGCAGCCACCGCGCGTGCCAAGGCGGACAGTTCGGCCGCCGACCCGCTGATCAGGACCTCACCACAGGCGGGATCGGACTCCAGCTTCACGGACACAACTCCTTCTGAACCGGCTCAGGCGACCAGCTGATGTGACATCCGGTCACCCCGTCACCGGGTGTCCCACCAGCGGGGGGCGGTGTCGTCCGGGTGGTCGGGGCTGGTGAAGTGGAAGGGGAGGCCCAGGCGTTCGGCGAGGGCCCGGCCGAAGGTGTCGGCCTCGGTGGCCTCGGGCCAGGTGGGGGGAGGGCCGTCGAAGAGGCGTAGGTCGGTGCCTCGGCGGATCATCCCGAGTTCGTGCTCGGCGCGCGGGTCAGCGGTGACCGCGAGCAGGACGACGAACCAGCCGGTGGTGTCGCCGTCCCAGACCGCCTCGATGGCGTCCGGGCGGGTGGGCAGCGTCCGGACCGTCCCGTAGAGCCGGTCGAGGTCGAGCGGCGGGGACGGGGTGAAGGGCGTCGATCCCAGGGCGAGGTAGCGGTCGTTCAGCACGTCAACGGCGGCGTGAATGCCCGGCTTCGGCGGTTCGAACGCATCCCTGATCACCTTGATCGCCCACACGTTGCGCCCCAGCCCGACCAACTCGTCCACTTCGGCTCGGGTCTGCTCGGACAGGGCCGCCCAGATGTCGTTCTGCATGCTCGTATCCAAGCCCCACCCACAGCGGGCGGTCATCCGGTTTTACGGGACCAGGCTCTATAAACCTGATGTATACCTCGTGTGTATAGTCGAGCCCCGACGGACCGCCGGGGGTGTGGTGGCCGTACTGTGAACGACCGAAACGACACGGAGCCGTGCGATGACCGCACCTGCCACGCTGCTCTCGGCCCGAGGGCTGCGCAAGAACTTCGGGCTGACGCCCGCGCTGGACGACGCCTCGATCTCGGTGGCGGCGGGCGAACTCGTCGCCGTGATGGGGCCTTCAGGGTCGGGGAAGTCCACGCTGCTGCACTGCCTGGCGGGGATCAGCCGGCCGGACGACGGCAGTGTGGCGTACCGGGGTCGGGAGTTGGCCGGGTGTACGGATGCGGAGCTGAGTGCGCTGCGGCGGACCGAGTTCGGCTTCCTGTTCCAGTTCGGGCAGTTGGTGCCGGAGTTGAGCTGCCTGGAGAACGTGGCGCTGCCGCTGCGGCTGAACGGGATGCGGCGGGCGGCCGCCGAGGCCAGGGCGCTGGAGTGGCTGGAGCGGCTGGAGGTCGGGGAGGTGGCGGCGCACCGGCCGGGCGAGGTGTCCGGCGGGCAGGGGCAACGGGTGGGCGTGGCACGGGCGTTGATCACCGAACCGTCGGTGGTGTTCGCCGACGAGCCGACCGGCGCGCTGGACTCGCTGAACGGTGAGCGGGTGATGGCGCTGCTGGCGAGCGCCGCGAAGGAGACCGGCGCGGCGGTCGTGCTGGTCACCCACGAGCCGAGGGTGGCCGCGTACGCGGACCGCGAGGTCGTGGTCAGGGACGGCCGCACCCGGGATCTGGCGGCAGCAGCGTGAGCGACCGCGTGAGCGCCCCGACCAACGGGACAGCGAGGCCCGGGCAGCAGGTGCGCTCCCGGCTGCTGGCGCACTTCGCGCTCGGCGCCCGGCTCGCGCTGGGCAGCGGCCGCGAGGGCTGGGGCCGGCTGCTGCTGACCGCCGCCGGGGTCGGCCTCGGGGTGGCGCTGCTGCTGTTCACCGCCTCCTTTCCCGGCATCGTCGAACACCGCAACCAGCGGCTCTACCTGCAGAACGACACCTTCGACGAAGGCCCGGCCGGCCCGGGCGAGCACAGCGTGCTGGTCGCCGACGCGGACACCAGGTACCGGGAGACGCCGATCCGGGGACGGGTGGTGCAGCCCGAGGGAGCGCAGGCCACCCTCCCACCGGGCCTGGCCGCCTTCCCCGGGCCGGGACGGATGGCCGTCTCGCCCGCCCTCGCGGACCTGCTGGACGAACCCGCCAACCGCCTGCTCAGGGAGCGGCTGCCGTACCCGGTGACCGGCACGATCGGCCCGGACGGGCTGCTCGGCCCCGGGCAGTACGCCTTCGTGCTCGGCGCCACGGACCTGTCGGTGGACGGCGGGGCGCACCGGGTCACCGAGTACGGCCACTTCGCGCCGCCCAAGCCGATGGACCCGCGCCTGGTGCTGCTCAACGTGGTCGGGCTGATGGTGATGCTGGCGCCGGTCGGGGTGTTCCTGGCGGCGGCCGCCCGGTTCGGCGGCGAGCGCCGGGACCAGCGGCTGGCCGCACTGCGGCTGGCCGGGGCGGACCGGCGGATGACCGCCCGGCTGGCCGCGGGCGAGTCGCTGGTCGGCTCGGTGCTCGGGCTGGCGGCCGGGGTGGTGCTGTTCCTGATCGGGCGTCAGCTGATCGAGCGGCTGACCGTGGCGGGGTTCAGCTTCTACGCCTCCGACATCTCGCCCCATCCGCTGATCGCGCTCGCGGTGGTGCTGGTGGTGCCGGTGCTGGCCGTCCTGGTCACGGTGCTGGCGATGCGCCTGGTCACGGTGGACCCGCTCGGGGTGGTGCGGCGCACAGGTCCGGAGCGGCGTCGGCCGTGGTGGCGGGTGATGCTGCTGGTGGCCGGGCTGCTGGTGGCCGGCGCGGGGAAGGCGCTGCCCAGCGCCTACACCCCGGTCGGTGGCCCGCCTGACGACCTGATCGACTCGGGGCCGGACACACTGGGTTCGCTGGTGGTCTCGTTCGGCGTGCTGCTGATACTGACGGCGCTCTGCACCTTGCTGCCCTGGCTGGTCGAGGCGGTGATCCGGCAGGCAAGGGGCGGTTCGCTGTCCTGGCAGCTGGCGATCCGCCGGCTGCAGCTCGGCACCGGTCCGGCGGCCACCGCCGTGAGCGGAGTGGTGGTCACGGTGGCCGGGGCGATCGCCCTGCAGACGCTGTTCATGAGCGTCAGCTACCAGTACACCGCGCACCGGACTCCCCCTGACGCCTACCGCTACCAGCAGAGCGTGGGCTTCCCCGGTGCCGGAGCCGACGCAGCCGTGCTGGCCGCCCGGCTCGGCCAGTCGCCCGGGGTGGCCGGGACGCTCGGCTACACCGAGTTCTACCTGGCCGGTCCGGCGGGGCGGGAGTGGGACGGCGCCGTGGTGCGGATCGCCGACTGCACGGCACTGGCCGAGCTGGCGACCCTGTCGGACTGCCGGGACGGTGACGCCTACCTGACCGGTCCGACCGGGGAGACCGGCGTGACCGCGCCGATGGTGGCGGGCAGTCAGGTCCGGGCCCAGTACTTCCGGGGCGAGGGTGAGCCCCCGGCCTGGACGGTGCCCACGATCACGGCCACCGTGGCGTCCCGGCTCGGGGTCTCGCCGTACGACGGGCCGAGGGCGGGTGGTCAGCTGCTGCTGACCCCGGGCACGGTCCCGCCCGCCGTGCTGCGCGGGCAGCCCGCGACCGTCCTGGTGACGATGTCCGCCGGGGTGCCCGATCAGGCCGAGCGGCTGATCACGGACGCCATGGTGATCTCCCCGCAGGCCCGGACCAGCTTCCCGCTCACCTGGGAGCCCGACCACACCTATCTCGCCGTCAAGCGGGTGCTGACCGCCGGGGCCGGGGTCACCCTGCTGCTGGTCTCGCTGAGCCTGCTGGTGGGCCAGTTGGAGCGACTGCGGGAGCAGCGCCGGATCCTGGGCGTGCTGTACGCCTTCGGCACCCGGCGCCGGGTGCTGGCGCTGTCCGTGCTGTGGCAGACGGCGATCCCGATGGCGCTCGGCCTGGCGCTGGCGGCGGGCGGCGGACTGCTGATGGGCACGGTGCTGCAGTACGCGGCCGGGATGGACTTCGCCTTCGACTGGGGCGCGATGCTGACTCTCTCGGGAGTGGCGGCCGGCTCGGTCCTACTGGTCACCACGGCCGGGCTGCCGCTGCTGTTCCGCCTGATGCGCCCCAGCGCGCTGCGGCACGACTAGCCGGCGGCCTCAGCACGCCAGCAGCTCGACCGCGACCGGGATCGCGACGGTCAACTCCGGGACCGCCAACGCGACCTGAACGAGAATCAGTGCGGTCATCGCCCGGCCGCCGTCCAGCGCGTACACATCGGCTGTCCGGCCGGTCCCCACCAGTTCCATGGCAGGGACCGTAGCCGACGGCCCGTCAGTCCTCCAGCGCCAGCAGGTCCTCGACGGTCTGGCGGCGGCGGATCAGGCGGGTCTCGGGGCCGTCGACCAGCACCTCGGGGATCAGCGGGCGGGTGTTGTAGGTGGAGGACATGCTCGCTCCGTAGGCGCCGGTGTCGTGGAAGACCGCGAGGTCGCCGATCTCCACCCGGGGCAGCGGGACGGGGAGCACGTCGCCGCCCGGCGCCTGGGTGAAGACGTCGCCGGACTCGCAGAGCGGCCCTGCCAGCACGGTGTCGATCAGGGGGGCGGCGACCTCGGTGCCGTCGCGGAGCACGGTGACCCGGTGCGCGCTGCCGTACATGGCGGGGCGCATCAGGTCGTTGAATCCCGCGTCGACCAGCACGAAGTGGTTGCTGCCGACCGGCTTCTGGGCCCGGACCTCGGAGGCCAGCACGCCCGAGTTGGCGACCAGGAAGCGGCCCGGCTCGATCTCCAGTCGGACGGGGTGGCCGAGTTCACCGGCCAGCTCGCGGCGGGCGGCGTCCCAGATCCGGAAGTAGCGGTCGGTGTCCACCTCGGGCTGCCCGGCGGCGTACGGGACGGAGAGGCCGCCGCCCGCCGAGATGGCGCGGATGTCATGCCCGGAGATCCTGACCTGCTTGAGCATGGTCTCGCAGACCGCCTCCAGGTGGCCGTAGTCCACCCCGGAGCCGATGTGCATGTGAAAGCCGGTCAGGTCGAGGCGGTACCGGTCGACCAGGTCGAGGGCCGAGGCCAGGTGCTCGTGCCAGATGCCGTGCTTGCTCTGCTCGCCGCCGGTGTTGGTCTTGCGGCTGTGGCCGTGGCCGAAGCCGGGGTTGATCCGGATCCAGACCGGGTGGCCGGGGGCCGCCTCGCCGAGCTGTTCGAGCATCTGCGGCGAGCCCGCGTTGACCGGGATGCCGAGCTCGACCACCCGGGCCAGGGTGGCCCGGTCGAGCAGGTCGGCGGTGAAGACGATCGGCTCGTCGGCGCCGTCCGGCCGGTATCCGGCCCTGAGCGCGCGCTCGATCTCGCCGAGCGAGACCGAGTCCACCGCGACACCCTGCTCGCGCATCAGCCGGAGCAGGTGGGTGTTGGAGCAGGCCTTCTGGGCGAACCGGACGGTGTCGAACTGCCGGAGCTTCGCGATCTGAGCCCGGATGATCTCCGCGTCGTAGATCCAGACCGGAGTGCCGAACTCCTCGGCGACGGCGGCGATCCGAGGGCCGGGTATTGCGGTGGTCATCACGGGCTCCAGGGCAGGCAGGTGGTCCTTCGATCCTGCTGGATCGGGCCCGGAATCCGCAGAGCTGTCCGCCTGGTGGGCGGTCCGCTGGACACCCGAGGGCAACGGCCGGCCGCGCGGCACCGGGGACGAGAATACGTACGAGCAACGTACGAGAGAGCGGAGCAGGGCGATGGACGAGGTCTGTGTGATCGGCGGCAACCGGTACTTCGGGCGGCGGGTGGTCGAGCTGCTGCGGGACGGCGGGGCGAAGGTCACCGTGCTGAACCGGGGGTCCGCGACCCCGCCGCCCGGGGTCGCGCACGTGGTGGCCGACCGGGACGACGAGGCCGGTCTGCTCGCCGCGCTGGGCGGTCGGAGCTTCGACGTGGTGCTGGACCAGGTGCTGTACCGCCCGGAGCAGGCCGAGATCGCGCTGCGGGTGTTCGGCGGCCGGGCCGGCCGGTACCTGATGACCTCGACGGTGGAGGTCTACGACCAGGTGCACGGGGTGCCCGGACGGCCGCTCGGCGAGGCGGAGTTCGACGCCGCCGCCTGGGCCGGGGCGCCGTCCGACGAGTACGCCGAGGGCAAGCGGGGCGCCGAGGCGGTGCTGGCCCGGCAGTCCGCGCTGCCGTACGCGGCGGTGCGCACCGCGCACGTCCTGGGCGGCGGCGACGCCGACTTCACCGGAAGGCTGGCGCACTACGTGGGGCGGATGCGCAGCGGGGCGGAGATCGTCGCGCACCGGCCGAGCCGCCCGGCCACCTTCGTCGAGTACGGCGAGATCGCCGACTTCCTGGTCTGGGCGGCGGGTTCGGATGTCACCGGGCCGGTGAACGCCGCTTCGCACGGGGAGCTGGACGTCCGGGAGCTGTGCGCACTGATCGCCGCGCAGGGCGTGCCCGAGGCCCGGTTCACCGAGGCCGGGGAGCCGTCGCCGTTCTCCTTCGGGCACTACTACGGGGTGGACAACGCGCGGGCCGAGCAGCTCGGTTACCGCTTCTCCCGGCTGGCCGACTGGCTGCCCAAGGTCATCGAGGAGCAGGTACGGGCTTGACGAACCGTCTGGCCGGTCCGGGCACGGAGCATTACAGCCTGCTGAACACTGATCTCCATTAGGAAACTTTACTAACCTACCTGTTGACCGCCGACGTCCCATGCCGGGATGCTCCCGCCATGTCCCTTACCAGAAGCAAGACTTCGGTCGCGCTCTGCGCGGCCACGGCAGCCGGAGCGCTGCTCACCAGCCTGCTCGCCCTGAGCCCCGCCAACGCCGCCCCGGGCAACCTCGCACTCAACCGGCCGGTCACCGTCTCCTCCACCGAGAGCAGCACCTACTCCGCCGCCAAGGCCGTCGACGGCAGCGGCACCACCCGCTGGGCCAGCACGGAGGGCGTGGACAACCAGTGGATCCGGATCGACCTCGGCGCCGGCACCTCGGTCAACCGGGTCGTCCTCAACTGGGAGGCCGCGTACGCCAAGGCGTACCGGGTGGAGCTCTCCGACGACGGCAGCAGCTGGCGTCAGGTGTACTCCACCAGCACCGGCGACGGCAGCATCGACGACCTGACGGTCAGCGGCACCGGCCGCTACCTGCGGGTCTACGGCACCGCCCGTGGTACGGCATACGGCTACTCGCTCTTCGAGGTGGAGGCGTACGGCAGCGGCGGCACCCCCACGCCGACCCCGACGCCGACGCCCACCCCGACCCCGACGCCCGGCGGCGTCAACGTGCCGTTCGGCAGCCACTCCTTCCCCTACGCCGCCGGCACCATCAAGGTCTCCGGTGACCAGGCCGCCAACGACGCCAAGGTGGTGGCCTACTACCAGAAGTGGAAGGCCGCCTTCGTCACCTCCAAGTGCTCGAACAGCGCCTGGTCGGCGATCGCCTCCACCGACGCGGACCACCCCTACGTCGCGGAGGGCCAGGGCTACGGCCTCACCGTCCTGGCCACCATGGCCGGAGCCGACTCCGGTGCCAAGACCTCCTTCGACCGGGTGCTCCGGTTCGTCCTCGACCACCCCTCGGTCAACAACGCCGACCTGCACGCCGCCGAGCAGGACGCGAGCTGCAAGAGCGTCGACGGCAGCGACTCCGCCACCGACGGCGACCTGGAGATCGCGTACGCGCTGCTGCTCGCCGACCGGCAGTGGGGCAGCGCCGGGACGTACAACTACAAGGCGCTCGCGGTGAAGCGGATCAACGCGATCAAGGCCAGCGAGGTGGTGGCCGGCACCAAGCTGACCAACTTCGGCGACTGGTCCGACGGCAACTACAACACCATGAGCCGTACGTCGGACTGGCTGCCCGGCCACTTCAAGGCCTTCAGGAAGGCCACCGGCGACACCGCTTGGGACGGCATCCTGACCGCCCACCAGAACGCCGTCAGCCACCTGCAGAGCTCCTACTCCCCCAGCACCGGGCTGCTGCCCGACTTCGTGGTCAACACCAACACCAGCGACCTCAAGCCGGCTCCCGGCAAGGTGCTGGAGTCCACGCTGGACGGCGCCTACTCGTGGAACGCCTGCCGTGACCCGTGGCGGCTCGGCGTGGACGCGCTCACCACCGGCGACGCCAAGTCGCTGGCGGCGGTGCGGAAGATGAACACCTGGATCAAGTCGGCCACCGGCGGCGACCCGAGCAAGATCGCCCAGGGCTACAAGCTGAACGGCTCGGTGGCGGAGGCCGGTTCCTCGGTCGCCTTCATCGCACCGTTCGCGGTGGCCGCCGCCACCGACGCGTCCAGCCAGGCCTGGCTGGACGCGCTCTGGAACAAGATGAACGCCACGCCGCTGGACCCGAGTGGCTACTACGGCGCCAGCATCCAGCTCCAGGTGATGATCGCGATCACCGGGAACCACTGGCTGCCGTAGCGGGTGGAGCGGACGGGTCCGGGTCAGGCAGCCCCCGGACCCGTCCGCGCTCACGACGGACAGGCCGTCACGGCAGGTACGCGATACCGAGCTTGGTGATCTGCCACCGCTGGTCCGCCGCACCGGTGTCGGCGGCCAGTTCGGCCACCCGGTTGCCCTGGCCGTCCTGCTGGGCCGAGAGGCCCATCACCTTGGACTGGTCCATCGCGGCGGCCAGTTGGAATCCGCCGGCCGCGGCGGGCTTGAAGATCCAGCGCTGGTTGTCACCGTTGTGGCAGGCCCACTGGACCAACCGGGTGCCCGGTGCGGTGACCGCCCCGGTGGCGTCCAGGCACATCGACCTGTTGCCGCTGAAGTTGAGCGAGAAGCCACCCCCGGCGCGGGAGTTGAGCACGAAGGACTGGTTCAGCCCGCCGGTCGCCCGGTAGCCGATCGCGGCCCGGCCGTTGGTGCTGTCGCCGTACGTACCGCCGCCCGCGAAGTCCAGCACCTGGCCGGTGGCGAGGTTGGTGAGCTGGTACCAGGCGCCCGCCTCCGGCCTGTCCGGGAACGGCTGACCGGGCGTCAGCGGCTGGATCGAGGTGGTGTTCTGCGGGTTGAGCGTGCAGAACGCCTCCTTGAGCTCGGGCTGGCGGTAGAACTGGTTGAGGCAGACCCCCTCGCCCCGGTAGCCGGCCACCCGCAGGTGGTAGGACTGCCGCACCATGTTCATGCAGACGCCCGGGATGCCGATCTCGTGGTCGCAGCCGTTCCTGGTCTTCTCGGACAGGTCGATCACGTCACCGTTGGTGTACTCGTACGGCGAGCTGCTCCAGCCCGCGCAGACCTCGTGACCGTAGGAGACCCGCCGCTGGTCCAGGTACCTGACCCCGGGCACCTGCGCCGCCGCCGTCCGGAGCGCGTCGCTGAGCACCGGGACCACCCAGTTGTGCCCCCAGGCCAGGTCCTCCGGGAAGGCCGGGCAGCCGTCCGCGACCTTGCCGACGTAGTCGTTGCGCCGGATGTCCGGGGTGATCGGGGTGAAGTAGGACTGGTAGACCAGCTGGTACGAGGAGTCGGCGTACCCGGCGGTCCGCATGGTGTTGCGGACGTTGGTGAGGGCCGCGACCACCTTGGGGATCACCCGCTCGGCCCGCTGGGTGATCGCGGCACTGCCGATGGTGTCCCGGCAGCCCTGGTCCTTGGGGATCGGGAAGTACTGGGTCAGACAGCTCATCATGATGCCGCTGAAGTCGAAGTCGTCGTTGGCGCCGATCGTGACGACCACCATCTTGACGTCGTACTCGGCTGCCGTGCGGGCGAGTTGGACGTCCTGCTTGACCTCGCCGAAGTCACCGCTGCCGGAGCCGGTGATCTTCGCCAGCTCCGGGTCGCTGACCAGGTCGCCGGTCTGGGCGCCGGAGCAGGCCAGGTCGATCGGCGTGACGCCGGGCAGGTCGGTGACGAAGATCTCCGACTTCGCGTGCCGGTGACAGTAGTTGGTGGGGGTGTCGGTGCCGGGCACGTACGCGTCATTGGTGTCGGTGCCTGCGCCCTCGCCGGAGATGGCGCTGTCGCCGAGCGCGACGATGGCGGCGGGCTTCACGGTGGCCGTGGGGGCGGCCGAGGCGGTGGGGGTGCCCGCCAGGGTGAGGGCGGCGAGCAGGCCGACGGCGGCCGTCAGGGCGCCACGGCGTTGTCGCCGCGCACCGGGCAGTGCTGTCCTGATCACGCGTGACTCCTTGGGTGGGGGCGGAGTATCGGGCGTGGAACGGTGGGCGCAGAAGATGAGCCCGGCTCACATGCTAGGTACTGACAAGTAACGCAACAAGAGTCAGGACGCGTTCAGGACAAGGGAGTTGACGCGCGCCGGACAGCACGGAACCGCCGCCCCGCGCCTCAGGAGGGGAGGCGGGGAGCGGCGGCTCGGGTACGGCGGAATCGACCGAGAGGCTGTCCGACGGCGGGGCGTCAGACGCTGTTCGGGTACAACTCAGGTGTTACGCGGCTGAATTCAGCCGACGTTCGCGCAGGAGTTGCCGAACGCCGGGTTCAGCGCGCCGATCACGTTGACGCTGTTGCCGCAGAGGTTGACCGGAACGTGCACCGGAACCTGCACGGAGTTGCCGGAGATGACACCCGGGGAGCCAGCGGTGACGCCCTCGGCCCCGGCACTCGCCATCGCGGTGCCCGCACCGGCGGCAACGATGCCGACAACAGCGGCGCCGACAGCGGCGGCCTTCTTGACGCTCATTTGAGTCTCCTCGTAGATCAGTTCTTCCAGTTGCCGTACCAACAGCGGACGAGCAAGGAAGCGCACAGGCGTGCGTCGAGTCCAACGAGGGCCGACCGGCGCGGTTGCGCCGGGACTTCGACTATCACCCGAATGCAGCAACCCGGGCATTTGGGTGATCGCGAAGGCCGCCCGTTTCCCCGTGCGCACTGCGTCGTTCTTACTGGCGAAACCAGCTCCACCCAGTCCACTGATCCACACGCAAGAAATGGGTTCGCACCATGCGCAAGCTCGCCTACGGCACCCTCGGTACCGCCGCCACCGCGGCACTGCTGCTGAGCGGCGCCGCTGCTGCCGCCGCTCACGGCCACGGCCACGGCCACCACAGCAGTGGCGCCTCCGCCGAGGCCGTCACGGCCGGCTCGCCCGGTGTGCTCTCCGGCAACTCCGTGCAGGTCCCGGTGCACGTGCCGATCAACCTCTGCGGCAACACCGTCGACGTGATCGGTCTGCTGAACCCGGCGTTCGGCAACTCCTGCGTCAACGCCTGACTCTGACGGAACGTCAGACCAAAGACTTCCAGGTGGAGTATTTCGACACCCGCCTGGGCGCGCCGCGATTGCGGACAGATCTCGACCGTGCGAGAACTGAACGACGGGGCGCGTGAACGAAGCGGCCGAGCGAGACCGTCCAAGCCACGGGCGCAACAAGGCACTTGGGCCGCTCGATTGAAACACCACACACGGTACCCCCAGAACTCGGGCGACATTTCGAGTCGCCCGCCCAAACGGAGGAATCCCCATGCGCAACATGAAGAAGGCTGCTGTCCTCTCCCTCGCCGCCGCCGGCCTGCTGCTCGGCTCGGCCGGTGCCGCCACCGCCAGCTCCGAGGCCGAGGCCGTCGTGGCGGGCTCCCCGGGCGTGCTCTCGGGCAACAACGTCCAGGTGCCGATCCACATCCCGGTGAACGTCTGCGGCAACACCGTCAACGTCATCGCGCTGCTCAACCCGGCGTTCGGCAACTCCTGCGCCAACGTCGGCTGACTCAGCCCCGGCTGAGCCACGCCTCACCCGGGTGGTGCCCTCGTACGGGGGCACCACCCACCCTCCCTGTGTGATCTAGGAGATCAACCCCCATGCAGAACGTGAAGAAGGCCGCCGCCGTCGGCGCCGCCGTTGTCGGCATCGTCGCGGCCGGCGCGGGCACCGCACTGGCGAGCTCCTCCGCCGAGGGCGTCACCGCCGGTTCCCCCGGCGTCGGCTCCGGCAACTCGATCCAGGTGCCGGTGCACATCCCGGTCAACCTGTGCGGCAACAGCGCCAACCTGGTCGGCCTGCTGAACCCGGCGTTCGGCAACTCCTGCGCCAACGTCGAGGCGCCCCCGGTGGCCGAGGAGGACTGCTGATCACCCGCTGATCGGTAGTACATCCGTACGAAGCCCCTTGGTCCGCCGACCGAGGGGCTTCGGCGTCCGCCCAGGCACCACCCAGGAGTTGCACCCATGACGCTCAGGAAGAACCTGTCCCTCGGCCTGCTCACCGCCGCCGCCCTGCTCGGCGCCCCCACCGCCGCCCAGGCGGTCGACCTGCCCGCTCCGGGCGGCACGTTGCAGCCGGTGGACGCGGGCGCGGGTCTCGGCGCGGTGACCGGCGCGCTCGGCCACGGCGTCAAGCCGGCCAAGACGCTCCGGCTCGACCCGTTCGCCCAGTCCTCGGCCGACGTGCTGAACAACGGCCTCGCGCTCGAACCCGACAACGGCCTCCAGCCGGTCTCCACCGCCCCGCTGACCGCCCCGTTGAGCGGTGGTGGCGGCCCGGAGGACCTGCTGCTGGTCGGCGAGGTCACCGACCTGCTGCCCGGCTGAATCCACGCCCGCCCACAGCGGAGCCCGGCACCACCTGGACCACGGGTGCCGGGCTCTTCCGTACGGTGCGTCAGGCCTGGTCGAGCACCTCACGCATGGTGCCGGTGGTGGTCGAGGTGAGGTCGGTCAGCGAGTCGGTCACCGCGATCTTCTCGTCGCCCTTGCCCAGGCTCGCCTTGGCACCCGGAATCGCCTGCACCGGTGCGGTGATCAGCTGCGGGTCCAGCTCGCCGGCGGTCAGCACGTCGTCGGCGGCCGAGCCGCTGTTGCCCTCGACCCAGGAGAACGGCTGACCGAGGGTCAGACCCGGCCCCTGCGCGTTCAGCGGGGCGGCCGGGGCGTCCAGGGCCAGGTCGCCCAGCTCGGTGCTGTGGTCGGCCGTGGGCAGCGGCAGCGCGGCCTGCAGCCGGGGGCCGACCTTGCCGACCTCGACGCCGGGGACGACCCGGTCCGGGATCAGCTGCGCGCCCGGCTTGGAGTCCGGCACCGGCGGCATCAGCAGCGAGGTCGGCACCCCGCCCGACACCTGGCCGCCCTTCGGCAGCAGCGGCAGGTGCTCGCTGACGGTCTCCAGCGGGATGGTGAACGGGACCTCCTCGGTGCCCCACTCATCCTCGATCGACGCGACCTGACCGGCCGTCACCGGTGCACTGCCGGGTGCGGCCATCGCGGCCGACTGGCCCGCGAGTACGCCGGACCCGACCGCCAGCAGTAGTGCGCCGGTCGCCCGCTTGGAGAGCTTCATGCTGATCACCGTTCTGTCTGTGGAGCTTCGGTAGCAGCCGCTGCGCGGCCGAAAGCAATCTGCCTAAACGAGTAAGCGGGGCTCGGGATAGCACGAGTTAACCGGTACGGCCTAATAATCCGACTGCAGGGCCCGGACTTTGGCGATCCGTCACCGATTTTCCAAGATTCCGCGTAACCTTCGCGCCCGTCATTCTTTGATCTAAATGTCGCAGCCAGGACGGTGTCGGAGGTAATCCCCCCGGACAGGCCGGCAACCGATGTGATTCATCCAGAGAGGTATCTCCACCATGCTCCAGAAGACTTTCGCGGCTGTCGGACTGGCCGCGGCCGCCCTGGCCGCCACCGCCGCTCCGGCCTCCGCGATCGGCAACGCGGACGGCGCGGCAGGCTCCATCCAGGGCAACGGCGGGACCAATGCCACGGGTACCTGGGGCAACCACAGCCCGAACTACCACGTGCTCGACAACCCCAACATCTGCCTGCCCGAGGTGCACAACATCGGCGTCGGCGTTCTCGGTGTCGCGGTGCCGGTCGAGGTCGCGGCGCTGAGCAACCAGCCCAAGCAGACCTGTGTGGTCGGCGAGGGCACGCTCGGCAGCGGTGACGGCGGCGTCTCCCACCTGGTCGGCTGACCTCTCGCCGGCTTGGCCCGCAAGGGCCGACTGATCCACCCTGCTCCATCTCTCCCATCAGATCCGAAAAGGAACAGAACAATGATCAAGAAGGCTCTCGCCGCCGTGGGCGTTGCCACCGCTGGTCTGGCCATGACCGCCGCTCCCGCCATGGCGATCGGTGACTCCGACGGTGCTGCCACCTCCATCTCGGGCAACGGCGGCACCAACGCCACCGGCACCCACGGTGACCACAGCAACAACTTCCACACCCTGGACAACCCGAACGTGTGCCTGCCCGAGGTGCACAACATCGCGGTCGCCGTCATCGGTGTCGCGGTGCCGATCGAGGCGGACGTTCTCAACAACGAGCCGAAGCAGATCTGCAACGTCGGCCAGAACACCCTGGGCAGCGGCGACGGTGGCGTCTCCCACCTGATCGGCTGATCCAGCTCGTACACCGGCCGCCGGGCCCGAGGGGGAGCAACTCCCCTCGGGCCCGGCGGTTTTCTGCTGCTTTCGGGTGGCCTGTCGATCATGCGGCGCGTGCTGCGCGGCGGGCGGCCCGATCTGTGGTCACTTGTAGTCACACTGCTGTCACGCAGAGAGGAACCATCTGATGAAGAGCATCCTGGGCAAGGCCGCGATCACCGCGGTTGCCACCCTGGCCCTGGCCGGCGTCTCGGCCCCCGCCTACGCCCACGTCAGCGCGGGCGGTGGCGCCCAGTTCGCCGCCACCGCCGACGAGCCCTTCCTGGCCAGCGAGGCCTGGGGTCACGCCGAGACCAGCCACATCAAGGCCGGCTTCCACGAGTGGTTCGTGGCGGGCGACGACTGGGCGGCCGGCGGCGTCGGCGGCGGCGCCACGATCGACTGACGTCCGGTCAGCAGGAAGGGGTGTGGGGAACTTGGTCCCCACACCCCTTCCTGACGTCCGCTCAGCGCAGCAGCAGAGCCGCCTCGGTCGCCCAGTAGGTGAGGATCTGCTCGGCGCCGGCCCGGCGGATCGAGGTGAGCGTCTCCAGGATCAGCCGCTCCCGGTCCACCCAGCCGTTCGCGGCGGCGGCCTCGATCATCGAGTACTCGCCCGACACCTGGTAGGCCGCCACCGGCACCGGGGAGGCGTCGGCGATCTGCCGCAGCACGTCCAGGTAGGCCATGGCCGGCTTGACCATCACCAGGTCGGCGCCCTCGGCGACGTCCTGCGCCAGCTCGCGCAGCGACTCGCGGGCGTTCGCCGGGTCCTGCTGATAGGTCTTCCGGTCGCCCTTGAGCGAGGAGCCGACGGCCTCCCGGAACGGGCCGTAGAAGGCGGAGGCGTACTTGGCGGTGTAGGCCAGGATGCCGGTGTCCTGGTACCCGGCCTCGTCCAGCGCCCGCCGGACCACCCCGACCTGACCGTCCATCATCCCGGACGGGCCGACCAGGTGGACCCCGGCCGCGGCCTGCACCAGGGCCATCTCCTTGTACCGCTCCAGGGTGGCGTCGTTGTCCACGCTGCCGTCCTCGGCCAGCACACCGCAGTGCCCGTGGTCGGTGTACTCGTCCAGACACAGGTCGGACATCACCACCAGCTGGTCACCGACCTCGGAGACCACGTCCCGGATCGCCTGCTGCAGGATCCCGTCCGGGTTGGTGCCCTCGCTGCCGATCGCGTCCTGCACCTCGGGGACCCCGAACAGCATGATCCCGCCCAGCCCCGCCTCGGCCGCCTCCACGGCAGCCCGGCGCAGGGTGTCCCTGGTGTGCTGGACCACCCCCGGCATGGACCCGATCGGACGCGGCTCGGTGATCCCCTCCCGCACGAACGCGGGCAGGATCAGCTCGGCCGGATGCAACCTGGTCTCGGCGACCAGCCGCCGCATCGCCGGGGTGGAGCGCAGCCGACGCGGACGAACGTACGGGAACTCAGCGGACACGAGCTTCTCTCTCCTCTGGGAACCACCAGGGGCTCGGGGAACTGCGACGCCGACCTCTGCAAAGGTGATCCGTGCACAGGTGGTCAGGCACTTTCGTACGTGACCCCGGCGCCAGATCTCGTCGCCGTTCCCCGAGCCCCTGGTGGCTGAACTTGTGCGTCAGCGGGCCTTCCGGCGGGAGCCGGGACGGCGCTCGCTGGGGCGGTAGACCGGCTCGCCGGCTGCGGTGGCGGTGTCCCGGCGGCCCGCGCCGAAGTCGGCCAGGGCCTGGGCCAGTGCGGCGGCCGACGGGGCCGGGGCCATCACGTCCACCCGCAGGCCGTGCTCCTCCGCGGTCTTCGCGGTGGCCGGGCCGATGCAGGCGATGATCGTGACGTTGTGCGGCTTGCCCGCGATGCCGACCAGGTTGCGGACGGTCGAGGAGGAGGTGAAGAGCACCGCGTCGAAGCCGCCACCCTTGATCGCCTCCCGGGTCTCGGCCGGCGGCGGCGAGGCGCGTACGGTCCGATAGGCCGTCACGTCGTCCACCTCCCAGCCGAGTTCGACCAGACCGGCCACCAGGGTCTCGGTGGCGATGTCGGCGCGCGGCAGCAGCACCCGGTCGATCGGGTCGAAGACCGGGTCGTACGGCGGCCAGTCCTCCAGCAGACCGGCGGCGGACTGCTCACCGCTGGGCACCAGATCCGGCTTCACGCCGAAGTCGACCAGCGCCTGGGCCGTCGTCTCGCCGACCGCCGCGACCTTGATCCCGGCGAACGCCCGGGCGTCCAGGCCGTACTCCTCGAACTTCTCCCGGACCGCGCGGACCGCGTTCACCGAGGTGAAGGCGATCCACTCGTAACGGCCCGTCACCAGGCCCTTGATCGCCCGCTCCATCTGCTGCGGGGTGCGCGGCGGCTCGACCGCGATGGTCGGCACCTCCTGCGGCACCGCGCCGTACGAGCGCAGCTGGTCGGAGAGGCCGTGCGCCTGCTCCTTGGTCCGCGGGACGAGGACGTTCCAGCCGAACAGCGGCTTGGTCTCGAACCACGAGTGCGAGGAGCGGTGGGCGACCTGCTCGCCCACCACGGCTATCACCGAGGTGGCCGGGTCGACCGGTGCCGAGACCGGCGAGGGCAGCACCCTGGCCGCCTTCAGGTCGGCGGCGATGGTGGTCAGGGTGGCGGTGAAGGTGCGCTGCCGGGTGGTGGTGCCGGACAGCGTGGCCGACAGCGGCGACTCCGGCTTGCGGCCGTTGGCCACCAGCGCGGCGGCGGTGGCGGGCAGCTGGCCCAGCGTGGTGCGGACCACCAGGGTGGTCTCCGGTGCGCCGAGGTCGATCGTCTGACCGGCCAGCAGACCGGCACCGTCCACGAACCGGACGTCCGCCCCGCGGCTGCCGCGCAGCGGCACCCCGGCGTAGGCCGGCACGCCGACCGACTGGGCGACCCCGGGGATCACCTCGAACGGGATCGCGGCCTGGGCGCAGCCGAGCATCTCCTCGGCGGCGCAGCCGTCCAGGCCCGGGTCGCCGTCCACGGTGCGGACCACGTGCTTGCCGGTCCTGACGGCCTCGGCGACCACGGCTGCCACGTCCGGGCAGTCCTCGCCGACGGTGCTGTGCACCACGACCCGCTCCGGGCAGTGGGTGCGCACGGCGGCTGCGGTGAGCGGGTCGGCGATCAGCACGTCGGCGGAGGCCAGCACGTCCACCGCCCGCAGGGTGAGCAGGCCCGGGTCACCGGGGCCCGCACCCAGGAAGGTGCAGCGGCCGGCCTGGACGGCCGGGGTGTGCGCGAGGTTGGCGGCGGCGCTCATCGGGCTCGCTCCCCCATCAGGTTGGCCGCTCCCGCGTCGAGCAGCCGCTCGGCGAGCGCGTGGCCGAGGGCCACCGCCTGCCGCTCGGCGGTCTCGTCGAGGACGAGCGGACCGTTGGCGGTCTTCTTCAGCAGGGTGGCGCCGTCGACGGTGCCGACCACGCCCTCCAGCCGCAGTTCGGTGCCCTGCCAGGTGGCAAGGGCGGCTACCGGTGCGGAGCAGCCGGCCTCGAGCCGGGCCAGCAGGGCGCGCTCGGCGGCCACCGCCACCCGGGTCGGCAGGTGATCCAACTCGCCCAGTGCGACGGCAAGTTCGGGACTCACGCACTCGACGGCCAGGGCGCCCTGGCCGGGCGCGGGGAGCATCAGCTCCGGCTCCAGGTGCTCGGTGATCTCGGCGCTCCGGCCGAGCCGGTTCAGACCGGCGGCGGCCAGCACCACGGCGTCCAGCTCGCCCGAGGTGACGTAGCCGATCCGGGTGTCCACGTTGCCGCGGATCGGGACGGTCTCCAGCTCGACGCCCCGGGCGCTCGCCCAGGCGTTCAACTGGGCCATCCGGCGCGGCGATCCGGTGCCGATCCGGGCGGTGTGCCCGGCCAGCTTCTCGACCAGCTCGGTCAGGCTCAGGCCGTCCCGGGCGATCAGGGCGTCCCTGCTGTCCTCGCGCTCGGGGACGACCGCCAGCAGCAGGCCCTCGGGGGCCGCGGTGGGCAGGTCCTTGAGCGAGTGCACGGCCAGGTCGATCCGGCCCTCCAGCAGCGCGTCGCGCAGCGCGGAGACGAAGACCCCGGTGCCGCCGATCTGTGCCAGCGCCTCCCGGGAGGTGTCGCCGTAGGTGGTGATCTCCACCAGCTCGACGGGGCGCCCGGTGACCCGCTCGACCGTACGGGCGACCATGCCCGACTGGGCCATCGCAAGGGCGCTCCGGCGGGTGCCGAGGCGCAGCGGCTGCGACTGGCCGTCGCTGCTGCTCAGTTGACCATTCATGAGGTGATCGTCCCGGTCATGCTCGTGGGCTGGCTGGTGGTTCATCGGGGGCTTCCCCCCGCGTGGGTGGTGTCGGCCTTGGCCTGCGCACCGATCGGTGTGCGGGAGACAGCCTGCACTGCCGCCGGGTCCAGGTCGAACAGCTCGCGGAGCGCGTCAGCGTATCCGGCCCCGCCGGGCTCGGCCGCGAGCTGCTTCACCCGGACGGTCGGGGCGTGCAGCAGCTTGTCCACCACACGCTTGACGGTCTGTGAGACCTCGGCCCTGGTGCGCTCGTCCAGGTCGGGCAGCCGGGTGTTCAGGCGGCCGAGCTCGCTCAGCACCACCTCGGAGGCCATCTGGCGGAGCGCCACCACGGTGGGCGCGATCCGGGCCGCGCGCTGGGCCGCGCCGAAGGCCTCCACCTCGTCCGCGACGATGCCGACGACGGCGTCCACGTCCCCGGCGCCGGGGGTGGCGGCGTGGGCCTGGGAGAGGCTCTCCAGGTCGACCAGCAGCGCACCGGCGAGGTCGTGGACCGCGTGGTCCACGTCGCGCGGCATGGCCAGGTCGAGGAAGGCCAGCGGGTTCGCCGCAGTCCGTACCGCCACCGCGGCGGCGACGTCCTCGGCGCTGATCACCACACCGGCCGCGCCGGTGCAGGAGATCACCAGGTCCACGTCGGCGAGCGTCTCGCGGACCTTGCCGAAGTCGACCGTACGGGCGCCCAGGTTGGCCGCCAGCCGCTCGGCCCGCTCGGCGGTCCGGTTGGCGATCAGGAGGTCGGCGACCCCGGCGCGGACCAGGGTGGCGGCGGCCAGCGAGCTCATCGAGCCCGCCCCGACCACCAGGGCGCGCTTGCCCGCGATCTCGCCGGCCCCGGCCGCGACCTGCTCCAGGCCGAAGGTGACCAGGGACTGCCCGGCCTTGTCGATGCCGGTCTCGCTGTGCGCCCGCTTGCCGACCCGCAGGGCCTGCTGGAACAGCTCGTTCAGGCCGCGCCCGGCGGTGTGCTCCTCCTGGGCGCGGGCCAGCGCGTCGCGCAGCTGGCCGAGGATCTGGCCCTCGCCGACCACCATCGAGTCCAGCCCGCAGGCCACCGAGAAGAGGTGGTGCACGGCCCGGTCCTCGTAGTGCACGTAGAGGTGCGAGGTGAGCTCCTCCAGGTCCACGCCGCTGTGGTGGGCGAGCAGCAGGGAGAGCTCGGCCACCCCGGCGTGGAACTTGTCCACGTCGGCGTACAGCTCGATCCGGTTGCAGGTGTTGACCAGGGCGGCCTCGCCGACGGCCGGCGAGGCGGCGGTGTCGTGCAGCAGCCGGGTGGGCACCTGGCCGGTGAGCGCGGCGCGTTCCAACAGGCCGACGGGTGCGCTGCGGTGACTCAGACCGACGACGAGAAGACTCATGCCCGCCCCCTGGGGTTCGGGATCTGCTGGCGGCTCACGCGGGCATCACCGCGGAGAGCTCGCCCTCGGTGCCCTTGGCGGGCTTGCCCTTGACCGGCTCGGCCTTGGCGGCACCGGCCGCCCGGCGGAGCTTGGCGGCGGCGGCCCGGACCGGGCCGGGGGCACGGTCGAGCACCGAGTCGTTGTGGCCGGACTCCTCGCCGGCCTTGCGCTGCTCGTGGAAGGCGAGGATCTGGAGCTCTATCGAGAGGTCCACCTTGCGCACGTCCACGCCGTCCGGGACGGTCAGCACGGTCGGGGCGAAGTTCAGGATGCTGGTCACACCGGCGTCGACCAGGCGGTCGCAGACCTGCTGGGCGGCGCCGGGCGGGGTGGTGATGACGCCGATGGAGACGTGCTGGCTCTCCACGATCGCCTCCAACTCGTCCATGTGCCGCACCGGGAGACCGGCGGCGCTGTTGCCGACCACGGTCGGGTCGGCGTCCAGCAGGGCGGCGACCCGGAAACCGCGGGAGGCGAAGCCGCCGTAGTTGGCGAGCGCGTGGCCGAGGTTACCGATTCCGACGATGACCACGGGCCAGTCCTGGGTCAGGCCCAGCTCGCGGGAGATCTGGTAGACCAGGTACTCCACGTCGTAGCCGACGCCACGGGTCCCGTAGGAGCCGAGGTAGGAGAAGTCCTTGCGGAGCTTCGCCGAGTTGACCCCGGCGGCGGTGGCCAGTTCCTCGGATGAGACGGTGGGCACCGAGCGCTCGGAGAGTGCGGTGAGTGCCCTCAGGTAGAGGGGAAGGCGGGCGACAGTCGCCTCCGGGATGCCCCGGGCACGCGAGGGTCGGCGCGCGGCGCCCGGCTCGGGCGTCTGCGAAGTGCTCTGGGTGGATCGGCCGATTGCCACGGTGCTCCTGTGGGTGAAGCTGGGCTTTGGCAGCCAGGCTATGCGTTTGTGAACGTGTGCACAAAGATGGTGTCCGATTTGTCCGGGCACAGTGACGCGCATCACGCTGATGGTCAGACCCTCCGTCGACTGGGGGGCGGGTGAAGGAGCGGCGTTGGGGTGCGTGGCTCGGCGGTGCCGAGGAGGGAGTCCATGCGGAGCATCGGCGACTGACGAGAAGCCGTCGAGGTGCGTGCCCCGGCGACGCGACGCCGCCCCCCAGTCGACGGAGGGTCTGTGGTCGCTCTTGCGACAGTGTGCGCCACTCACCGCTCGGCGCCCATAGCCGTGAGCACCAGGCCTGGCGGCTCGACTCCCTGCGGCCACGGCCCGAACGGGGCCTCCCGGCGGATCAGCGGCACTCCGGCGGCCTCCCGCTGGGACAGCGCCCGGCTCAGCCGGGGCCAGGGCAGCCCGGCCGCCTCGTACAACGGCGGGGACCAGTCCGGGCGCGCCCCGGTGACGTACCGGAGCAGGTCGGCGGTGGCCCGGGCGTCGCCGAGCGCGGTGTGCGCCGGGTACCAGCCGAGCCCGGCCGCCTCGACGCAGGCCGCCAGGCCGTACCCGCCGGCCTCGGCCAGGTGGGCCCGGGCCAGGCGCAGGGTGCAGAGCGTCGGTATCGGCGGCAGCGGCACCCCGATCCGGGCGAACTCGCGCTCCAGGAACGCCTGGTCGCAGCTGACGTGGTGACCGACCAGCACCCGCCCCGCCAGCAGCTCCAGCAGCGTCGGGGCGACCTCGCGGAACCTCGGCGCACCGACCACGTCGGCCTGGCTGATCCGGTGCACATGGGTCGGCCCGACCGGCCCGACCGGGTCGATCAGGGTGGAGAACTCGCCCTCGGCGCGGAGTTGGCCGTCCAGCAGCAGCACGGCGATCTCCACCACCCGGTGCCGCCACGGGCTACGGCCGGTGGCCTCGACGTCCACGACGGCGAAGCCGCCCGAGGCGGGCGGCAGTTGTCGGCCGGGAAGCATGAATGCTCTCCTCCGTCATCCAGCCCCCGACGGACAGAAACGTTTTAGATCGTAAGCCGACCAACTGGCGTTTCCTAAGCCGATCTTCATTTTTGCAGGCAACGATTTGGCGAAGCACCCCCGCCGAACGGAGGGGCTGCCGTGTCGTCAGGCGCCGAGCGCAGCGCGCAGGCGCCGTTCGTCGACCCGCCAGAAATCGTGCTGCTTCCCGTCGATCAGCGTCACCGGAATCTGCTCCCAGTACTTCCGGTACAGCTCCTCGTCCTGGGTGATGTCCCGCTCCTCGAAGGCACTTCCCAGCTCCCCGGTCACCCGCACGATCACCGCCCGGGCATCGTCGCACAGATGGCAGCCGGGCTTCCCGATCAGGGTCACCGTCCGCTCGGCGGGCTTCTTGCTGGTGTCACGTCGCAACAGTGGGGTCACCGCACCATTCTCAACCTTGCGCCTGCGTTCAAGTACCGGTCACGCGGGCTGGCTATGCTCGGGGCCATGGTCGCCCTCAGAAGGCTCTCCCACGTACGGCGCTCCCCGAACGAGCAGTCGGCCCTGGCGGGCGAGGCCGCCGCCGCTGCGGCGGAGGACCACACGCCGACCCCGGACGACCCGCAGGCCGCCGCGTTCTTCGACTGCGACAACACCATCCTGCGCGGTGCGGCGATCTTCTACCTGGGCATCGGCCTGTACCGGCGGAGGTTCTTCTCCCGCCGCGACATGGTCAGGTTCGCCTGGCAGCAGGCGTGGTTCCGGGTGCACGGCGCCGAGGACCCGGCGCACATGGCGGACGCCAAGGACAAGGCGCTCGGCCTGGTGGCGGGCAAGCGGACCACCGAGCTGGAGGAGATCTGCGAGGAGATCTTCGCGGACGTGATCACCCGGAAGATCTGGCCCGGCACCCAGGCGCTGGTGCAGCTGCACCTGGACGCCGGGCAGCGGGTCTGGCTGGTCACCGCGGCCCCGCAGGAGGTGGCCAGGATCATCGCCCGGCAGCTCGGCATGACCGGGGCGCTCGGCACGGTGGCCGAGGCGGTGGACGGGGTCTACACCGGCCGGCTGGTCGGCGGGCTGCTGCACGGCGAGGCGAAGGCGGCGGCGGTCACCGCACTGGCCCGGCGGGAGCGGCTGGAGTTGAGCCGGTGCGCCGCGTTCAGCGACTCGGCCAACGACATCCCGATGCTGGCGCTGGTCGGCCACCCGTACGTGGTGAACCCGGACTCGACGCTGCGGCGGCACGCCCGGGCCAACGGCTGGCGGGTGCGCGACTTCAGGACCGGCCGCAAGGCGGCCAGGATCGGCCTGCCCACCGCGGCCGGCCTGGGAGTCCTCGCCGGTGCGACCGCTGCCGCGGTGGCGATCAGGCGTCGGCAGCGGGCGGCCTGACGGCCGGTCAGCACGGCACCGAAAGCGGCTCACTCTTAAGGGCGAACTCCGCTGCCTGATCCGGGTGCTCCGATCGTGTTCGACCGTGACCGGAACCGATCGTTCGGAGAGTTGGGAAAGTCGGGGGTTGCCGGGGCCGGAACCCGGGAATCGGGCCCCTCACCTCCGGAAACTGTCACCCGGCGCACACGGGCGATCACATTGAGCCGAGCGGCTGATGCCATGTTCGGTCAGTTCCAGCCGCATATGCACGCCAAGCGGATCTCAAACGACCACTTCGGCCACAGGGTGTAGCTGTCATTGCACAAAGCGTTATTCTCTCCTGGATGCACGCCACCCACACGTCCCCGTTGACGAGGGGTCAGTCGGAGTGTGCTCTCCGCGCAGGCGGAGGTGATCCGTCCACAGTTCTGCCTCTGGGAGTCCCGTGTACCCACCCGTCCGGAACGACGCGCCTGCCTCCTCCCGCCCGTCGCCCACCAACCTGCGCCGCGGTACACACCTCGACCGACTCCGGTCCGCGATCCGCGAGTTCGAGCTGTACGTGCCCCAACCGGCGCTGGCCGGTGTCCCGTTGGCGGGCGGGGTAGCACTGCGCTCCTCGACCACCGCCGGCGGCACCGGTACCCGCAGCCGGGTCGGCGCGGGCACCGGGCCCGGCTCCCGGAGCAGGGCCAGAACCACACCCACGCCGGGGCTCGAGTCCGAGCACAACCCGATCATGGAGTTGGTCGAGCGGGCCCAGGCCGGCGAGAGCGAGGCCTTCGGCCGGCTCTACGACCACTACTCGGACACCGTCTACCGGTACATCTACTACCGGGTCGGCGGGCGGGCCACCGCCGAGGACCTGACCAGCGAGACCTTCCTGCGCGCGCTGCGCCGGATCGGCACCTTCACCTGGCAGGGCCGGGACTTCGGCGCCTGGCTGGTGACCATCGCGCGCAACCTGGTGGCGGACCACTTCAAGTCCAGCCGGTTCCGCCTGGAGGTCACCACCGGCGAGATGCTCGACTCCAACGAGTGCGAGCGCAGCCCCGAGGACTCGGTGCTGGAGTCACTCTCCAACGCCGCCCTGCTGGACGCGGTGCGACGGCTCAATCCGCAGCAGCAGGAGTGCGTCACGCTCCGCTTCCTGCAGGGGCTTTCGGTGGCCGAGACGGCCAGGATCATGGGCAAGAACGAGGGTGCGATCAAGACTCTCCAGTACCGCGCGGTCCGCACCCTGGCCCGACTGCTGCCACCCGACGCCCGGTGAGCTCAATAGCTGATGATGCGTCATATCAACTACCTGGCTTCCCCGGGCGGGTGAACGAGCGGTCACATGCTCTGCTTAATGCGGAAGAGGGGCCGTGCGTAACCGACGCCCGGCCCTGCTCGTTGGCCAACCTGCAAGCCCCCGCCGGGCCGTCGGTCAAGCAGGATCGACCACGCTCACCCGATGGAGTGGTTTTGGCCCGCCGAGGCAACCGTCCGGCAGGCCGGGGAGTCCACAACGACGAAGGGAGGTGTGGCCCGTGACGGCAAACATGCTGGAGCACCGGCGGGCGAGGGCCTTCGCCGAGGCGCTGGAGGCCCACCACGTAGAGCCCCACCAAGGGGACCGGAGACCCGGCAGCAGTCGGCCCGGGGGCTCCACCGCGATGGCGGAGCTGCTGACCATGGCGGACGCTCTCGGCGCACTGCCCGAGCCCGAGCTCAGCACCGAGGCCAGGACGCTCCAACGCGCCCAGCTGATGGCCGCGTTCGAGCGCGACTGGACGGGCAGCCCAGCCGCGAAGGTGCCGCAGCAGCGCAGGCACCGGGCGCTCCGGTCCGGGGCGCGACTGCGCTGGGGCCGACGGCTGGCGATCGGCGGCCTGGTGGCCGGCGTCGCGGTCGGCAGCTTCGCCGGTGCGGCTGCCGCCAGCTCCAACGCCCTTCCGGGGGACACCCTCTACGGCATGAAGCGCGGGCTCGAGGACCTCCGGCTGAGCTGGGCCGGCTCCGACTCCGAGGTCGGCGCCCTGCTGCTGGACCAGGCCTCCACCCGGCTGGAGGAGGCCCAGGGCCTGCTCGGCCGGGCGGACACCGGCGCGACGTTGAGCCCGGCCACGGTGGAGCAGGTCCGCCGCGCACTGGACGACATGCACGCCGAGGCGGTCAAGGGCCGGGAGCTGCTCCGCTCGGTCTACCGGAGCAACGGGTCGCTCGACCCGATGCGCCGGCTGGCCGGCTTCGCCGACGGCGAGGACGACCGCTGGGCGGCCGTCAAGGGCCAGCTGCCGACCCAACTCACCGGCCAGGCCAGCAAGGTGAACGAGCTCTTCGACGAGATGACCGAGGACGTCGCCCCGCTCCAGCTGACCCCGTCGGCAGCGAAGGGCAACGCCCCGGCCGCACCCGGCGGCGCTCCGCAGTCCCCCGGCGGTACCGCGGCCTCCCCGGCCACCGGTGCCGGCAGCGCGACCCAGCCGCGTACCGACCCGGGCCGGCCCAACGCCGGTACCGGACCGGGCGCGACCACGCCGAGCAGCAAGGCCAGCCCCGGTCTGCTCGACAAGCTGCTGCCGGGCGTCACCGGTGGCGGTGCGGCCTCCCCGGCCGCCGGTTCGCCCGAGCGGGCGGCCGACGCACCCGCGCCGGCCGCCGAAGACGCCCCGCAGGACCAGCCGCCGACCCAGGAGCTGCGCATTCCGGCGCTGATCCCGGGCCTGCTGCCGGAGATCTCGCTGGGCTGAGTGCACGTCAGTGGGGCCAGGGGCAGCCGCCCCTGGCCCCACTGAGGCATGTCTAGAAGAAGACCGACCGCCGCTGCACCAGCAGCTTGTACAGCGTGTGCTGGATGGTCTCCCTGACCTGGTCGGTGAGGTCGAAGACCAGCATCGGGTCGTCCGCCGCCTCCGGCGGGTAGCTGTCGGTCGGGATCGGCTCGCCGAACTGGATGGTCCACTTGGTCGGCAGCGGGATCGCGCCGAGCGGTCCGAGCCAGGGGAAGGTCGGCGTGATCGGCAGGTACGGCAGCCCGAGCGCGCGGGCCAGCGTCCGGGCGTTGCCGATCATCGGGTAGGTCTCCTCGGCGCCGACGATCGAGCACGGCACGATCGGCACCCCGGCCCGCAGCGCGGAGGCCACGAAGCCACCCCGGCCGAAGCGCTGGAGCTTGTACCGCTCGGCGAACGGCTTGCCGATGCCCTTGAAGCCCTCCGGCCAGACCCCGACCACCTCGCCGCGCTCCAGCAGCGCCGCGGCGTCCTCGCCGCAGGCCAGCGTGTGCCCGGCCTTCCGGGCCAGCTCGCCGACCACCGGCAGCACGAAGACCAGGTCGGCCGCGAGCATCCGCAGGTGCCGCCGCCGGGGATGGTGGTCGTGGATGGCGATCTGGGTCATCAGCGCGTCCAGCGGGATGGTGCCGGAGTGGTTGGCGACGATCAGCACCCCGCCCTCGGCCGGGATGTTCTCGATCCCCCGGACCTCGACCCGGAAGTACTTCTCCGCCAGCGGGCGGAGCATCGAGAGCAGCACCTCCTCGGTGAGCTCGCGGTCGAAGCCGAACTCGTCCACCTCGTAGTCGCCGGTGATCCGCCGCCGCAGGAAGGACAGGCCGTTGGCGGCCCGGCCCTCCCAGCCCTTGCCGAGCGCCCGGGTGGCGGCCGAGCCCAGCGGCCCGGCCAGCGCGCCGCCGACCGCGTCGGCGATCCGGTCCGACAGACCGGGCCCGGTGGGCTCCGGCTGCCAGCTCGGTGCGGACTCGATCGGGATCACCTTCGCCGGCTCGGCGTCCCGCGCAGCGGTCATCTCGGCCTCAGCTCCTCGGAGAGTTCTGACGGGTCAGCAGACCCGCCAGCCGGTCGGCGGCCGCGGCCAGCCGCTCGGGCGGCAGCAGCCCACCGGACTGGGCGGCGGCGAAGTCGGCGAACGCCTCGGGGGTGGTCATGGTCGGCGTCCAGCCGAAGCCCTCGCGCAGCTCGGTGGTGTCCACCACCCGTCCGTGGCTGAGCAGTTGGAGCTGCTCGGGCGATATGTCGGCGAGGCCGGTCCGCCGGGCCAGACCGGCGGCCAGGCCGAGTGCGGGCCCGAGCAGCGGGACGGTGGGACGGCCGAGCCTGCGGGCGCACTGGGAGAGCAGCAGCACGCCGTCCCCGGCCACGTTGTAGGTGCCGGGCCTCGGCTCGGTGGCCGCCAGGTGCAGCAGCGCGACGGCGTCGTCCTCGTGCACGAACTGCAGCCGGGGATCGCGGCCGAGCACGGTGGGCAGCACCGGCAGCGCGAAGTAGTCGCAGAGCGGGGTGTCCCCGGCCGGGCCGACGATGTTGGCGAACCGCAGCACGGTGACCGCCACGTCGGGCCGGCGCCTGGCGAAGCCGCGGACGTACCCCTCGACCTCGGTGGCGTCCTTGCCGAAGCCGCTGCGCGGCAGGGCCTTGGGCGGCATCCGCTCGCCGAACACCGCCGGGTCACGCGGGGCGGAGCCGTACACGGCAGTGGTGGACTTGACGACCAGTCGGCGCAAGCCTGGTGCCTTCTGGCAGGCCCCGAGCAGCTGCATGGTGCCGATGACGTTGGTCTCCTTGGCGGTGGCCCGGCCACCCTGTATCCCGGCACTGACGTCCAGGTGCACCACGGTGTCCACGTCGTACTCGGCGATCACCCGGGCGACGGCGGGGCGGCGCAGGTCGACCCGGACGTACTCGACGCCGTCGGCGGTCATCCCGCCCCACGGCTCCCGGCTGTCCACGCCGACCACCCGGTCGATGCCGGGGCGGCCGGCCAGCCGGGCCGCGAACCTGGCCCCGAGGTGCCGGGCCACGCCGGTGACGAGCACGACCTTGCCCACTGCGCCGCACCCCTCTCGAAAGCCCTGCACGCACCGTATCGCGCCGGGCCTGGATGCGGGCAAACGACAGCGCCCGCCCCGGCCTGAACCGGAACGGGCGCTGTCTGCACACCTGGCGCGCAGGGCGCGGCCGTGGGTGCCTACTTCTTGTTACGACGCTGAACGCGAGTGCGCTTCAGAAGCTTGCGGTGCTTCTTCTTGGCCATACGCTTGCGACGCTTCTTGATGACAGAGCCCACGGAACTACCCTCGCTCACTGAGACTCACGTCCGTGAGAGACGGAGTCCATACGACTGACGGAGGGCCTAGCCTACCCGTCGCTGCGGTTAAGCCGTAATCGTGCTCCGAAGAGGCCCCAGCCCTACGCGCTCTCAAGGCGCACGTAGGACTCCCTGAGGTACTCGTGGACGGCCTGTTCGGGGACTCGGAAGGAGCGGCCGACCCTGATCGCGGGCAGCTCTCCACTGTGTACCAGGCGGTACACCGTCATCTTGGACACCCGCATGACCGAGGCAACCTCTGCCACGGTCAGGAAGACGACCTCCTGCAATGGGCGTTCGCCGGAACTCATGACCCTCACCCGACCCTTACCCGTGTGCAAGGCACCGACTTCCCCTTCGGTGACTCCACCGGCACACGTGTATCCCCAGAGTAGTTAAGGGTGGTACCAGTGGGAAGAGGGAGAAGCTCAGTCCTTGTACGGTGCGAGATCCGCCCGTTGCAGTACGTAGTCGCTCAGCGCTCTGTAGCAGTCCGGGTGCGCACCGTCGTCCACCGGGACGGCCACCTTCACGGTGCCCTCGGCCTCGGCGACGAACGGCGCCACGTCGTTGGAGTCGGCCAGGCCACCGGCCGGGACGCCCAGCCGACCCGCCCCGCAGAGCCAGCCGTGGTCGCCCAGCACCAGGTCGGGCAGTGGTTGCCCGGCCTCGGTGAGCGCGGCCAGCGCCAGCCGGACGGGCTGCGGCGAGTGGGTGTGCAGCAGCTCGCCCGCGGCGTCGGCGGAGCGGACCACCAGGACCGGGCCGACGGCGTCCAGCACGCAGCTCCGCTGCCCGGCCGGGGTGGGCTCGCGGAACCGGGTGCCGCGCGCGGGCGTACGCAGGGCGCAGCCCGAGCGCTCCAGGGCCCGGGCCAGTGCGCCGTGGAAGCCCGCCAGCTTGTTGGGGTGCCCCGTGCCGGCCAGCACGGTGCCCCGGCGGCGGGCGGTGGCCGCCAGCAGCCCGGCGAGGCGCTCCAGGGCGTCCACGGTGCGCTCGGGGTCGATGGTGTCGGGGCCCTGGGCGTAGCTGAAGTCGGGGTGTACGCCGACCCGTTCGGCCATCAGGTCGAGCACCGCGCCGGGGCCCCAGCGGCGCTCCGGGTCCAGGCCCATCAGGGCCGCCGGGTCGGCCTGGCCGAACAGGCGGTAGTGCCGCAGGTTGTTCTGCCGGAGCGTCGGGACGGCCGGTCCTGCCAGCCGGTGCCTGAGCAGGTGCGCGATCAGTTCGGCCCGGGTGAGCCCGGCCCGGCTCACGGCAGCAGTCCGTGGTGCGGGAGGACGGCGCGGCGGGCGGCCAGGATCGCCTGGTCAAGCCGGTCGCCGGGGTCGTAACCGTGGTCGTGGAAGTCCCGCCAGTACGGCTTGGCACCGTCGGTCATCCGGGCCGGGCCTGGCCGGCCGGTCAGCCGCTCGGCCTCGGCCCGCCACTCGGCGGGGAGCTCGGTGGCCGGGTCGATCGGGTGCCCGGCGGCGATGGCCACCAGGTGGGTCCAGGCGGCCGGGACCACGTCCACCACCGCGTACCCGCCGCCGCCGAGCGCCAGCCAGCGGCCGTCCGCGTAGTGGTGGGCCAACTCGTGGATCGCCTCGGCGACCAGCCGCTGGGCGTCCAGACTGACCGCCAGGTGGGCCAACGGGTCGGCCAGGTGGGTGTCGGCGCCGTGCTGACTGACGATCACCTGCGGGCGGAACGCGGAGAGCAGCTCGGGCACCAGGGCGTGGAAGGCACGCAGCCAGCCCGCGTCGCCCGTGCCGGCGGGCAGCGGCAGGTTGGCGGCGGTGCCCGGCGCGTCCGGGCCGCCGGTCTCGGTGGCCCAGCCGGTCTCGTTGGGGAACAGGGTGGCCGGGCTCTCGTGCAGCGAGACGGTGAGCACCCGGGGATCGTTCCAGAACGCCGCCTGCACGCCGTCCCCGTGGTGCACGTCCACGTCCACGTACGCGACCCGCTCGGCGCCGAGCTCCAGCAGCCGGGCGATCGCCAGCGCGGGGTCGTTGTAGACGCAGAAGCCCGCCGCCCGGTCCGGCATCGCGTGGTGCAGCCCGCCGGCGAAGTTGACGGCGTGTCGGACCTCCCCGCCGCGCCAGACCGCCTCCGCCCCGGCCACCGACTGACCGGCGATCAGTGCGGAGGCGGTGTGCTGGGCGGCGAACGCCCAGGTGTCGGCGGTGCCCAGGCCGTGCGCCAGGTCGCTGCGCTCCGGGTCGGCGGCGATCCGGCGGACCGCGTCCAGGTACCCGGCGGTGTGCACCAGCCGCAGCGTCGACTCCCCGGCCGGCGGCGCAGACCGGACGGTCACCCCCGGTGCGGTGGTCAGGCCGAACGCCTCCACCAGCCGCATGGTCAGCGCCAGCCTGGTCGGGTCCATCGGATGCCCCGCCCCGAAGTCGTACGAGGTGACGGCCTCGTCCCAGTACAGGTGCAGGCCGCTGCAGTTCTCGGGCATGGGTCACACGTTATCGGGCGGCGGGCTCCGCCCCGAAGTGGCGGGCCAACGGGAGGATCGCCAGGATCAGCACCATCGGGGCCAGCAGCGCCAGCCGGAACGAGCTCGCCTCGGCGAGTGCGCCGACCAGCGGCGAGCCGAGCAGGAAACCGACGTAGTTGAACAGGTTGAGCCGGGCCACCGCCGCGTCCGACGCCTCCGGGTAGAGCCGGCCGCCGGCGGCGAAGACCTGCGGGATGATCGCGCAGATGCCGAAGCCCAGCACGGTGAACGCGGCCACCCCGGCCCACTCGCCCGGCGCGGCGGCGGCCAGCGCGAAGCCGAGCGCGGCCAGCTGCGCACCGCTGCGCACCACCCGGACCGCGCCCCAACGCTCCACCGCCCGGTCGCCGACCACCCGGCCGAGCAGCATCGCCACCATGTAGCCGAGGTAGGAGAGCTTGGCCAGGTCCTCCGGGCTGCCCAGCACGTCGGTCAGGTACTTGACGCTGTAGTTGGAGACCGAGGCGTCGGCGATGTACGCGAAGGCCATCGCCGCGCACAGCGGCAGCAGCGGACGCCAGGGAATCCGGACGGCTGCGGCGGCGGCCGCCTCCCGTACGGCGTCGCCGAGTTCGGCCGGTCCTGGGAAGCGGGTGCCGGCCACCAGCGCGAGTGGGATCAGCAGAGCGGCCGCGCCGCCGAACAGCACCGGCAGGCCGAGGTCGTAGTGCGAGCCGAGCCCGGCGAGCGCGGCGCCGAGGATGCCGCCGAGGCTGAAGGCGGCGTGGAAGCCGAGCATGATGCTCCGGCCGTACCGGCGCTGGAGGCCGACCCCGAGCATGTTCATACTCGCGTCGAGCGCACCGACCAGCAGGCCGAACAGGCCCAGGGCGATGGCGAGTTCCCACAGTTCGCCGCCCAGCCCGACCAGCGCCAGGCTGACGCACACGGCGGGCTGCACCACCCGCAGCACCACCTTGGCCCCGACCCGCCCGGCCACCGACTCGGAGGCGACCGAACCGACGCCCGCCAGGATCGGCACCGCCGCCAGGAAGACCGGCAGCAGCCCGTCGCTCAGCCCGTACCGGCGCTGGATCTCGGGTATGCAGGTCACCAGCAGCGCGAAGGTGACGCCCTGGAGCACGAAGCTCACCGCCACCGCCGCCCGCGACCGGCGCAACCGCGCGTCCACCTGCTGCTCGGGCATGGCTCGGCCTCGCTCACTGTCGGCGCTACCGGCCGGTACGGAGATGTTGAGCCGTGAGCGTAGGCGTTCGATCGTGTTTGCGGGAGGGGGCGGACCGAATCGTTGCCGGGGACCGGCCCGGGCGGACCGGTCCCCGGCTGACCCCGGTTCAGGTCACCGGGCTGTTCCAACTCGCGGCCCAGGTGGCGGGGCCGACCACACCGTCACTGCCGAGTCCCTTCTCGGCCTGGAAGCGCCGGGCCACCTCGGCCGAGGCCGGGCCGAACCAGCCGTCCACGTCGATCGGCCAGCCGCGTTCGCGCATCCGCTGCTGCCAGCGGCGGACGTTCTCGCCGTGCAGCATCGGGGACTGGAGCCTGAGGTACTCGCCGGGCCAAGCGGGGCCGGTGGGCTGCTGGGGGGCGGGCGGCGGTACGGCGGGCTGCCCGCCGGGGCGGGGCGCACCGGCCTGGACCCAGCGGTAGAGCGGGCCGCCCGGGCAGCTGGTGGCGTAGCCGTCCCGGTGGCCCTTGATCTCCGGGCCCGCGCCGCCGTCACGCTGGAGCCACTCGACCGCGTCCCGCAGGCCGTTCAGCATCGCCTCGGTGGGCTCGGTCAGCCCGGAGTCGCCGACCATCGCGCAGACCGCGTAGTGGTCCCGGTTGAGCGAGGCCCCGCCGTTGGCGCCGGTCTGGTGGTGGGCACCCCGCCCCTCGAAGACGTGGCCGTGCGGGCAGACCACCGCCGTGTTCCCGGTGTAGTAGACCGTCCCGTTCCGGCGGGCCAGCCACGTACTGTTGGGGGTCGTCGGGCACCAGACCGGACCATCGTGGCTGACCCTGCTGATGGCGAACCGATGCCCGCGATTGTGTGCCGCAACGGGGAAGAACCGTGTCGCCCGCTCGGACCGGCTGAAGTGCAGAGACCATCGCTCCTGGCCCCGGTAGTGCGCCGGATGGATGCCGGCAGGCCAGCCGAGCAGTGCACAGGCGATTTGCAGAGCTTCCAGCCTGCCCCGCACCTTCTGGGTGACCGTTCCGCCCCGTCCCCCGACCAAGCCGTCCGCAAGGACGGACACCTCCACGAAGAGCTCCAGCTGCTCCCGGGTCAACTGGGTGACGAAGTCGGCGCGGACGACCTTGTCCGGAGCCGTTGCCACCTCCAACAGCGACCGGCCCGCGACGTGGTTCAGCCGGAATTCGGTCTTGTGGCCGTTCTCGTACATCCGCCAGCGCGGCAGCGTGTCACCACGCCGGTCCAGCTGGGTCACCGGAGCACCGTAGAGCTTCCGTAGCGTCTGCTCGATCCTTGCGACCAGCCGAGGGTTCGCAACATGGGACTGATAGATCGTCACGCCGGTGGTCAGCTTGCCGCGGCTCCTCGCAATGTTGCCCTCCGTCCAGAACCAAGCGACCAGTTCGACGAACTCATCGCTGTGGACCGCCTCGACAGGAAGGTTGGCAACCGGTGCGGCGACCGTGATCCGGTGCTTGTCCGTCAGGGTCCCGGAGGTAGCGAACACCCGCTCGTACCCGCGCACCTTCCTCGGCGAACGACCTCCGATGTCGGCCCAGGTCCCGTCCGGGTTCTTCACCCTGGTGGTCCCGGTCCGGCGGTAGTAGTACTCCACCGGCCACCTGTGCTCGGGTGTGGTCAACGAGGAGTGCGAACGCCCCTCCATCGAGATGAGTTCGCGAGGCTTGGCGGGAAAGACGTGGATGCCCTGTGCGGGTTGCCACTCGGCCTCCCCTGTGGCGTGGTTCAGCGTGAGCAGAACGTCTCCGGCGTTGAGCTCCTGGTAGCTCTTCCAGCCGGACGGAGTGAGCGCCTGGGTCTGGTCATCGACGCAGTACGCGATGTCGATCCAGCCCTCGTTCCGGTCGGCCAGGTGAGCGGCCTGGATGGCGCGGACCCGGCCGGCGCAGCGGTCGTGGTGCTGGGTGAGGTCGGACGGGACGGCGGTGCCCTCGTAGTGGATCTTGACGCCTCGGGTGCCGTCGACGTATCGCCAGTCACCCCTGGGCGGGGCGGCGCCCCACTGGGCGCGCGGGACGAACTGCATGAATGCCTCCTGAATTCGATGGATGGGTAAGGGAGTTCACGCCTCCGCGTCGGGGGAGATCCGGAGCGTGCGGCGGTCCACACGGTCGATCGCGTCGCGCATCGAGGAGCCGCTGTTCGGGCGGAGTTCGTGCTCGACAGCGGTGAGCCGGCGCTCGATGCCGTCCAGCCGGGTCATCACCCCCTCCCTTCCGGGGACACCGGGGCGGGATTCGGTGCCCTGCCAGTCCTCACTGAACTCCTCTACCCGGTGGGCGATCTGACGGACCACCCGGCCGAGCCGCCAGAGCATGCCGGTCGCCGCGGTGACGGCGGTGAGTGCGCCACACCAGACCACGACGGTCTCGAGGGTGGCCGTCCCCAGGACGCCAGCGGTCACCGCTCGCCCGACGGCGCGTCGGCGGTCTCCCGGCGCAGCCAGGACGGCAGGAACTGCTCGACGCCGGGCAGCGCCATCAGCCGGGTGACGGTGGTGGAGACGGTGACGGCCAGCGCGAGGCCGGGCAGGGTGGCGGGCAGGCTGCCGCTGTCCACCAGCAGGGGGACGGCGGCGAGCAGGCCGAGCAGGGTCTGCACCGTGGTGCGCAGGGTACGGCGGGTGGAGTCGGACATGGGTGCTCCTTGCGGAAGGGAAACGAACTGAAGCCCTGCTCCTGGCCGTTGGGCCGGAGCAGGGCTTCAGTGGGACGGACGGCGCGAGGGTCAGCTGTGAACCCGCAGCACGGTGAGCTTGGTGGAGGAGTCCGCGCCGGGGGCCACCGTGGCGATGGTGCTGCCGGAGTTCTGCGCCACCTGGATCTCGATGAAGTCGCCGACGCCGTTCAGGTAGATCACCCCGGTGGCGACCACCGTGGTGTTGTACGCGGTGCCCGGGATGGCCGCGTGCGCGGCCTGACCGAAGCCGGCCGTGCCGTTCTTCAGCAGGTTCACCACCCGGCCGCCGTTGGGGTTCACGCTGAACGAGATCTGGGCGGTCACCAGGTAGTGCCCGGACATCACCGGCGTGTAGCGGGTCGGAGTGGCCGACTTGTACCCGCCGTGGGTGTCGAACTGCGGGGCAGGCCAGGTGAGCTGCGAGGTCCCACCGCTGGGGATGCTCTGCGCGGTGGTCTGCAGGTAGATGGCGAGCGGCTGGTCGAACAACGGCACCCAGGCGATTCCGTCGTAGGTGGTGTGGCCGCGGTTCTTGACGTGGGCCACCATGCCGGTCACCGGCTGCGTGATCGCCTGGTCTCGCGAGGCGCTGTCGTCGAACCGGAGCACGGTTCGGGAGTCCAGCTCGGTGGCGAGACTCTGCAGGTGCTTGGGAAGGTCGGCCGGGTCGGTTGCCTCCGGATAGGGCAGCCGGCTCATCGGGGTCAGCTTGCTCATGCCGCCGCACCGCCGTCCTGCACGGCCTCTGCCGGGACCGAACCCGGCTCCACCGGAGGAAGCTCCGGGAAGTCCGGTGCGGTCGCGACCGCCACGGCGCCCTGCGGCGGGGTGACCCACTGGCCGAGCGTGCTGACCAGGCCGCCGACCGGCAGCTGGGCCGGATCGCGGCGGATCAGCAGGCCGGCCAGCTGCTCGGCCACCGAGTCGGCGAGCTGCTGGAGTTGGACGGCGCTGAGTTCCACCGTGGTGGGTTCGCTCATGGTGTGCTCCAATCTGACGAAGGGTCGGTCCCGGTCGGGACGTCAGTTCGAATGCAGGCCCTTGTAGCTGCGCCCGGAGGCGGTGAGGGCCGCGAGGGTCGGATAGCTTCCGGCCACCTGGGCGTATGTACGGGTGTTCCAAGCCGCCGGGTCCACCGGCTGGTCCGCGCCCGGAGCGTCCAGCGGCACCGAGTTGTAGTCGGTGCCGCGCAGCGTCAAGGTCTGCCGGACCGCACCGTCGCGGCCGGCCTCCACGCTCATGCCGACCACCCAGGCCATGGTGTCGAGCGCGGCTCCGGCGGTATCCACCACCCGGACCACGTCGCCCAGTTGAAGCGTCGGGTCGTAGAGGACGTCGACTCCGCCGAACACCGGCACCGGGTAGATACCGGCGTTCAGAAGGGCCTTGGCGAGATCGGATGCGGTGCGCTGGTCCTGCACCCAGTCCGAGCCCTCCGCGCTGTACTGCTGCCGGCCGTACTTGGCCTGGCTGGCCACGCTCTGGGCCACCACCGTGCGCACCACCGGATCGGCCGAGGGTTTGTAGGTGACCAGCCGCACCGAGGGCGAGCCGTCGCGGTTCACGGTGTAGACCGTGTTCGGGGACCAGCTCTCCAGAGTGAGGTAGACCGTGCCGCCGTCCCGCTGGATCCGGGTCTCCACCCGGCCCTTGACCGCCGGTGCCATCACATAGGGGGGCGAGGTCGGCGCGAACCGCAGCGCCGACCCGCCCGCGGCCAGGACGTCGTCGTCGACCAGCGGGGCGAAGATGTCGAAGTCGCCCTCCCCCACCGAGTAGGCGATCTCCACCCGGCCCTGCGGAGGAATGCTGCGCACCTCGGCGTCGGCATAGGTCTCGCCGACCACCACGTCCACCTTGGACCAGTCCTGGTAGGGCTGGACGCAGTAGTTGCGGCAGGCGTCGATCTCCTCCGACACGGTCAGCGAGGCGATCTCCCGCAGTGTCGTCACGGTCCGCTGGGCGGTGGTCGGGCGGCTGCTGAACCGGGTGTGGTTGCGCCACCTGAAGATGCCGCTCTCGTCGAACTCGGCGGTGCCGATGGCCGCCTTGGCGATCTGCGAGATCGTCTCCCACTGGCTGCCGGAGACCGCCGGGATGTTGTAGAGCGGGAGGGTGACCTCGTCCAGCGTGGCGCCCTTGGTCCAGCTCTGCTTGAAGTCTGCCGCGATCGGCGACTGCAGGTTGTAGCCCTTGGTCAGCTGGACGCCCTCGGTGGCGACATCCGTCACCAGATCGACCCGATACAGCTCAGATGCCAACTGCTTGCCGAGGCCGCCGAGTTCGGCGAAGTTCCCCTGCAGAACGGTGCCGTCCTCGCCCCGCAGGAACGGAATGGCCATGATCTCGTTGCTGATCCAGTCCCCGCTGGCGTCGTACTCGCTCATGAGCGACCAGGCGCTGTCGATCAGGAGACCGAGCTGCCAGACCCCGCGCCGCTGTGCCAGAGCGGGGAAGGACCAGCTCTGGGCCACGCCTTCCTCGACACCCGACTCCTTCATGGTGCCGGACCAGAACTCCAGCGTTCCGGCGGCGAAGTCGACCGAGAACTTCAGCAGCCCGAAGTCCTTCCCCAACCGGTCCAGGTACAGCTTGAAGACCGCCTTGTTCCCGGCTCCGGCAAGGGAGTTGAAGGTGGCCTCCAGGAGTGTCCCCGGACCGGGGAACAGCACCCTGGAGCGCGGCATCCAGCCCATCTGCACCCCCGGCTGGGTCGGCACCAGGGCCATCTCGTACGGCGCCGCCGACCGGCTCCAGCGGTAGTGCCTGGCGTCCGGGACCAGCTCCAGGGTGCCGATGCCGGGCGTCACGCCGCCGTGCAGTGAGGCGTGCAGCAGCGTGTAGGGCTTGCCCGTCTGGTAGTCGGGAGCACGGGCGGGCGGACAGGTCAGGATGCCGGCCTGCCGCAGCAGCTCGTCGACGCACCAGGTGGCGCTGGCCACCGGCTGGCGGGAGTTGGCGCTGAAACCGAGGTAGGGCTTCGGCAACAGGGCAGGGCCGCGCAGCCGCTCCGCACCGTCCAGCGCGCTGATCCGCACCGTGTCGGTTCCGGAGTCGGCACTGCGGTTGCGCACCGTGCCCCGGAAGACCGGAAGTTGGACGCCGGCACCGAGGCCGCTCAGCTGGACCACCGACTGGCCCGGCCGGACCACGTCGCCCGTGATCCGGCCGGACCACGGCGAATAGAGCGCGGGCGCGGACACCCCGCCGGTTCCGGCCAGCTCCAGGTCCAGCTGGGCCGAGGAACTGCCCGAGAAGGCCCGCATCGCTTGCGGGAGGTCGGTGGTGTAGGCCCTGTCCACCTTCCATGCCTGTATCTGGGAGGACAGATCGACACCACCGAGCCGGGTGGTGTTCCGGTAGGAACGTTCGCCCACCGCGAGGGCGGCCCCGAGGACCGCGTCATCCTGCTGCACTTGCCACCTCCAGGAAGTCGATCGAGATGTTGCGGTACGGCAGCTTGGCCGCCGGGGTGTCCGAGTAGCCGGTCACCGCCATCGCCGGGCAGCCGTCACCGGGCAGCGTCGGGTCCGGCCAGTCGCCGCCGATGGTGAAGCAGGCGCCGGCCAGCGAGTAGCTGCCGACCGCGCCCGGCTTGGCCACCGGGGTGACGTAGGCGGTGCCCGTCGGCGTGACGGCCGTGACCTGGCCCGCGGTGCCGGTGGCCGTGCTGAGGTAGGCCCCGGTGGCGTCCTTGAAGTCGAGTTGGGTGACCCCGGTGAGCGGGAAGGCGGTCGGGCTGCGGAACGACACCGTCATGCCGGGAGCCACCGGGATCTTCGCCCAGTACGGGTGCCGCCAGCCGATGCCGCTGTCCACCGCACCGGCCTGGAGGGCGAACGCGCCCGGCGCCGTACCGGACTCCACCACCGTGCTGGCCGGCCCGTGGCCGAACCAGTTGACCTTCCCCCCGCTGCCGGGCCAGTCCCGGCCCGCCGCCTGGGCGGCCTCCAGCAGGTTCACCGCCGCCGGGTCGATCACCACGAACGGACCGGCACCGTCCACCCGGCGGGCCAACCGGTCCAGGTACACAGCGGTGCGCTGGTCCAACGACTCCCAGCTCAGCTTCAGCCGGCGGACCGGCCTCGGCTTGTAGACCACGGTGGCCCGTCCGCTCGCCGCCCGGGACTCGGTCGCACCGAGGTCGGCGCTGCGGTCCCAGCTCTTCGCGGCCTGGTCGATCTCCCGGAGCGAGCCGGGCCGACCGATCCACAGGTTGTGCGGCATACGGCACAACTCCTCTCAGTAGATGGCGAGTTCTGCTTCGTTCGGGGTCAGCCCGCAGTGCTCGCCGCTTCCAGCAGATCAATCGAGATGTTGCGGTACGGCAGCTTGGCCGCCGGGGTGTCCGAGTAGCCGATCACCGCCATCGCCGGGTATCCCTCACCCGGCTGCTCCTCCGACGCCCAGTCACCGCCAACCGTGAAGCAGGCCCCGGCCAGCGCATGGTTGCCGACTGCACCCGGCGTCCCGAACGGCACCGCGTACACCGCGCCGGCCGGCACCGCGCCGTTCACGGTCCGGCCCGGCTGGCTCAGCGCCCCTGAACCGAGGTCGTTCCCGGCCGAGTTGAGGAACTTCACCTGCGCCACCGAGGTGGCCGCCGGGAACGCAGTCGGCAACGCGAACGTCACCGCCATCCCCGGCACCACCGGCAGCCCCGCCCAGTTGGGGTGCTTCCAACTCACCGTCGCGGTGGCCACCGCGGCCTGGAACGCGTACGCCCCGGGGACGTTGACCGACTCCACCAGCAGCCCGTTGACCGGGTACCACTGCCCCGGCCTGGCCGGATCCGCCCCGGCCGCGACCGGGGACAGCGCCCGGCCCGCCGACTGATCCGCCGTCAGCAGATTCACCACCACCGGATCCAGCACCGCCAGCGGTCCGTTGCCGTCCACCCGGCGGACCAGCCGGTCCAGATAGGCGGCCGTCGCCTGGTCCAACGACTCCCAGCTCAGCTTCAGCCGGCGGACGGAGCTCGGCGCGTACACCACCGTCGCCCGCCCGCTCAGCGACCGGAACTCGGTCACCCCGAGGTCGGCACTGCGGTCCCAGCTCTTCGCGGCCTGGTCGATCTCCCGGAGCGAACCGGGGCGGCCGATCCACAGGTTGTGCGGCATGAGGCACAACTCCTCTCAGTAGGTGGTGAGTTCTGGTGGCCGTCGGTCAGCGGCGGACGAGCTGGCGCTGCCCGTCCATCGCCGCCCGGGCGATGGTCTGGGAGTCCACCTGGATCAGCACCGGCCGCAGTGCGAGCGACTCGACGGCCGCCGCAAGGCGGTTGACCGCCGCCGGAGAGGAGCCGCCCGAGCTGAGCATCCGGTCCAGCCGGTCCAGCGGGATGACCGCCTCGTGCTGCCCGCCCTCACCGATCAGCGCGAGGGTGCCGCCGGCGGACGGCGCGATGACGCCGCCGTTGGCCAGCATCGGGATGGTCGGGATGTTGACCCCGAACCCCTTGCCGCCGATCCCCGGCACCCAGTCCGGGATGTCGATCCGGATCCCGTTGATCGAGCTGATCGCCCTGTTCACCAGGCCGATCACCGCGTTCAGCGGCGTCCTCACCGCTGACAACACGGCGTTGAACGCGCTCTCCGCGATCCCCGAGAGCGCGCCCCAGGCGCTGCTCAGCGCGTCCTTGACGGTGTTGAACGCCCCGGTGGTGGCGCTCTTGATCCAGTCCAGCACCCCGGAGATCGCGCCCCGGATCCCGTTCCACGCCCCGATGACCACACCGAGGACGATGTCCAGCACGGTGGTGATCACGGTCTTGTAGGCGTTGAAGTACCACTTGATCGCGGTCCAGATCCAGTCCACCACCGTGGCGATGGCCGTCTGGACGCTGCCCCAGACCTTGGCGATGATGTCGCCGGTCTGCTTCATGATCGGACCGATCGCCTTCATCACCGTGTCGATGACCTGGCCGATCACCTTGAAGGCGGTGTCCATGATCTTCTGCATGGTCTTGGACTGCATCGCCATGTCGACGATCTTCGCGATGAGCGGGGCCAGCAGCATCAGCAGCAGGCCGATCAGGTTGCCCTTCATCGCGGTGTTCAGGCCCTTCATCCCGCCGGTGGCGAGATCCAGCCCGGACTTGAACTTCCCCATCAGCCCACCGGTGGTGGACCCGGCTTTGCCGGTGGCCGCCATTGCCTTTCCGGTGCCGGCGATCGAACCCTCCGCCTGGGAGGCGCCCGACTTGAGCTGCCCCATGGCCGAGTTGGCCTGCCGCATGTCGGCGCCGAAACGCCTGGCACTGGCACCGACTCCATCAATTGCGCTCTTGAGACTCATGAGATACCTGACCCCTTTCTATCCGGATCCGTGGAAGAACTGACCCCTGAAGGCACACGTCACCCTCCCAGGGCACTCTGGAGCTTCTTCGAGGTCTCATTCAGCCGCTTCATGTCGCCGTCGAGGTTCTTCAGGCCGGTTCGAATCTCCTCGACGTTCTTGGCCTGGGCTTTGACGGCCTTGTCCTTTGCGTCGTCCTTCTTCTTGACGACCTTGGTATCGAGGCGCTCGTGCTTGGCAGTCTTGAGCTTCCGATCGAGCTTCGCCTGGACCTTGTCGGCCTCCGCCATGGTGGCCTTCAGATTCGCGGCGTGTTCCTTGACCCTGTTCTCGATGCGCTGAATATCTGCCGGGTCTGACTTGCGAGCCTTTGCCTCATTTGCCCTGCCGATATGCGCCTCTTGGCGCTTGGCCTCCGCAACCAGGGAACGGAGCTTGGAGTTCAATTCCTTGATCTCCGGCTCCGCCTTGGTCGCCCGCCAGTTCAGCCACTCACGTCGTTCTTTCTCCCATTTCGCCGCATCGACCCAACTCCACGTGTGCACGGGCTTTCCGCGATACGTGACACCCTTCTCGTCGAATTTCCAGAAGGTGTAGTCGAATTTGGCTACGGTGACACCGAAGGATGCAGCCGTGACGGCCACACTGAGCCCTCCCAGGGCTACCTTCAGGAAATCGACCGATCCGCTCAGCCCATTGACCGTCGTGCTGATCGCATTGAGCTTCTTCTTGTAGATGTCGGCATCGTCCCTGGTCCAGTACCTCAATACCGGCTCGGGACCACCAGTACCAGCCATCGTTGCTCCAATCGCAGTTACTGGACCCCCGCGCCGAAGAACAGCGCGAGCGTCGAGGCCGAGACCTCGGGCACGGCCTCCTGGTGGATCGCGACCTCGCCCGACTCCTCGCCGGTCGCGCCGCCCGGGCGGGCCGTCGGCTCCGGGGGGTCGAGGGGCTCTGCCTCTTCGTCGCGGTTGATGGTGGCGAACATCCAGTTGGCGACGGCCAGGTGGTCGACCACGTTGGCCAGCAGGTAGTCCGTGGTGGACCAGTCGACGGCGTCGTCGTGGAGTTCGCGGGTGAGGGCACTGTCGCGTGGGAGGTGCTTGATCAGCACCGCGAGCCGGCGGGAGGAGAGCCGCTCGCGGTGCCAGTCGAGGAGGTCCACGCCGTAGTGCCGGAGCAGGTCGGCTTCGAGGGCCTCGGCGTGTTCGTCGACGAACTCGCCGAGGCTCAGGCTTCCCCCAGGCCGAGACCCGTCTCCTTGCCGTACGCCTCGAGGATCGCGGCGACGTCCTGCATGGTGATCTCGTGGCGGTCGAAGCGCTCGAACTGCGCCTCACCGAGCAGGAGTCGGAGCAGGCCGTCGACGTCGTTGTCGTCGAGCCTGGCGAGCTTGCGGGCGGTGCTGCGGGCGAGTTCGGTGGGGAGCTCGAACAGGTCGTCGTCGAGCTCGAAGGTCCATGCCTTGCCGAGGGCTTCGAGGCGCTGGGCCCGGGCCGCGTTCACGGAGAAGGTAGCCATCAGGGGACTCCAATCAGGGGGATGGAAAAGGAGCGGGCCCGGCGGAGAGGAGGCTCTCCGCCGGGCCCAGGGAGGGTTACTGACTCAGGGTCAGACCAGCGAGTACGCCGGGTCCTTCATCAGGATGGTCGCCAGCGGCTTGGTGTCGTCCGCCGACAGGGCGGTGAAGGTGACGCCGAGCTTGATGGCGGCGGTCCGGGTCAGGCCCAGCTCCTCGGTGTCGGTCACCTGGCCGCGCGGGATGACGAAGCGGTAGGTGATCGCCGAGCCGTCGGTGAACTCGATGCCGAGGGCCTTCTCGTTGGCCTTGGGGGCCGACGCCAGGTCGTACTTGTAGATGCCGGAGCCCACGGCGGTCTCGGTGGTGGCATCGCCGCCGAGGAAGAACGGCAGGGTGTCCTCGTTCATCTGCAGCAGCTGGAACTTGAGGGTGAGGTCGCGGTCGCCGTAGATCAGCCGGGCGGTGCTGGAGGACTGCCAGGTCTTGACCGGGTCGATCTTGTCCTTCTTGGCGAACTTGATGCCGTCGGTGGTGGTGTAGCCCAGGTCCTTCCAGCCGGCGGCCCAGGCCACGGTGGTGTCGACCGGCGCGAGCGTGCCGGTCGGGGCGACCAGGATGCGGCCGGTGCCTGCGACGCGGATCTCGGAGGCGTTGGTGCCTGCCATGGTGCTCTCCTAGGGAGGATGTGGTGACGGGTTGTCGTATCTGCGGTCGCGGATACGACGAAGGCCCATCGCAGAAGGCGAAGGGCCCGATCAGGGGGGTGAGCGGTGCGGGGCTGCTCAGATCGGACGGAGCGTCAGCCGGACCGTGTTGCGGTACCGGTTGCCGGTCGGCCGGTTGTAGTCGGGCAGCCAGCGCGGGCCGTCCGTCTCCTGGAAGTCGGTGACCACCGCACCGCCGTAGACCGTGCCGCGCAGCTGGAAGACGGCCGCGCGGGCCAGCTGCATCAGTGCGTGGGCAGCGGTCTTGGTCGGTCCGTAGACCTCCAGGTCGACCAGCGGGAGATCGAGGTGCTGGTCGTCGATCCAGACCCCGCCGGTCCGGGAGACCAGGACGACGGCCTGGGTGCCGTCGAAGCCGGCGGGCGGCTTGTTGTCGACGGTGGCGGTCGCCAGCTCGGTGCGGTTGCGCAGGACGTCGACGATCAGTCGTTCGACGTCGGGGAGCGCCAGCAGCGGATCGGGCATGGTGCTGCTCCTTTCTGACGGGGGCCAGGGGTGGTGCGCAGGGCAGCCGGACCTGCCGAGGTGTCGGCGGCCTCGGTGCGGGAGGAGGGAGGGAGGGCTTGCACCCGACGGGTACGGCCGCCCTACGCGAAGCGGCGGGCCGCGCCCCGTTTTTCGGGGCACAGCTCCGCCGCTGTTCCAACTGTGACGCATTGCGCGCGCGATCGCAACTTGCGGCGGAGACGACTTTCCCGGGCATCAGAACGCCCCCGCCGCAGCTGTTCGGCTGCGACGGGGGCGAGTTGAGGGAGGGTCAGGACTGGCGGCCCCGCCGGGTACGGCGCTCGGCGGCGAAGACGTCCTCCAGTCGGTAGAGCAGGGACCGGCCCTGCCGGCCTGCGGCGGCCAGGTGGCCGAGCTGCACCCACTTGCGGATGGTGGCGGGGGCGACCGCCACCTCGACCGCCGCGATCGGGGCGGTGACCAGGGTGGCGACCCCGGGCAGCGAGATCGGGTTCACGCGGCCGACCCCGATCCGCCGACCGACTCCGACCCACTGACCGACCCCGATCCGTCGGCGGGCTCCGCCGCTTCGACCAGGACCGCCAGCTCGCTCTCGTCCACCCCTGCGTCCAGGGCGAGTTGGGACCACGAGGTCTCCGCCCAGGTGTGCCGGTGCCCCGGGCTGGTCCGGCACTCGCAGTCCGCCTCGGTGCACCGGCAGCCGGGGTTGACGCAGAGCACGGCCCGCCAGGCCGGGAAGGCCCGCAGCGAGACCGAGTCGCACCAGGGGCAGCGCCCCCGGACCCGGACCAGCTGCTCGGCCTCCCCCAGCGCGGCCGAGCAGCGGCGCGACATCCGGCGGCACTCCGCCAGGACGTGCTCGGCCAGCACCGGGTGGTCGGCCACCGAGGCCAGCAGGCCCGCGATCCGGCGCAGTCGGGCGGGTACGTCGGCCCGGGGCGGGCGGCCGAGTCCGAGCCGGTCGCGGATCGCCTCCTCCAGCTCGACCACGCCGTCGGTGATGTCGCGCAGCGCGTCCGAGACGTGCAGCCGGAGCGGAGCACTGCCGCCGCCGGCACCCCGCAGGCCGTGCTGCTCGTTCCAGAGCGCGGCATCCCGGTCGGCCCGGTCGGCGGCGCTCCGACGGGCCGACGCGGCAGCATCCGGCGGCGGGGCGGATCGGCCCGGAGCACCGGTCCGTCCTGGCGCCAACTCCTCGATGAGCTCAGGGAACTGGCGGTGCAGGAGATCGAGCCAGAGGGCGGCTCGGGCGACCTGGCGGCCCGAGACGGTGGACGCGTGGTCGGTCTGGGCATTCATACGACGACTCTCCTGGCGGGAACGGGGACAGGAAGGGGTACTGCGAATGACGGGCGCTCAGCCGGTCGTCACGGTCCGGCCGTTGCGCCAGAGCCGTCCGCCGCAGACCCCGTCGAACCAGGACTGGTCGGGCTGGACGGCGGCCAGGCACTGGCTGCGCACCGGGCAGTGCCCGCAGCGGGCCAGCGCCGGCGCGGCCTCGGTCCGCCGGGTCGCGAAGACGGTGCGCGACGGCAGTCCGGCGCAGGCGGCGAACTCCCGCCAGTCGGCGGCGTGGTCGCGCTCGAAGGCGAAGCCGGTCGGTTGCTCCAAGGCGGTCATGGCGGGGCTGCTCCACGGAGCTGGAAGGGACGAGGCATGTTGCGCGCTCGCACACATCATCTGTCGTTGCGCGTACGCACGCAAGTGCTTTCGATTCCGGCCATGCTTCGGGCGCATTCGTGACCAATCCGACATGATTGCGCGTGCGTAAGCTCTTATTGCGCGTGCGCGCGAGCGGTAGCCTTGTCCCGCGGGAATAAAAGCGCGGAGGGAGCGCCATATGGTGCCGAGCAGCACGGACATCGATCGGTTCGCATCCTGGGTCGAGGACCTGATGCGCGACCGCGGGTACGATATCGACAGTCCACGCGGCGGCGGGAAGTCCAAGCTCGCCGAGGACGCAGGTGTTCATCGAGCGGCCGTGACCCGGCTGCTGCAACGTCAGAGCATGCCCGACCTGGACACCATGCGGGGTCTGGCGCACGCGCTCCGGGTGCCGATCCGGGAAGTGCTCATCCGCTCGGGCAAGCTGACGGCCGAGGATCTCCCACAGGCCGTCAGTTACCCTGCTGAGGACAGCGCGTCCGCCGGAACCGGCGGGGCACGGATGACCCTCGAACAGGTCGCGGAGGCGCTCGGGATCCCCGACGACCGCCGCGAGATGTTCATCAAGGTGGCCCAGCAGTTCACCCCCGACCAGTCGGCGGTGGCCGACCGGCCGAGCCAGGGCGAAGGCACCGGGCGCAAGGTGACGAGGCGGCTCGCAGCGGGCTGACTCGTGGATCGGTGAGAGGCGTTCAGCGCGTGGTCGGGCAGAAGAATCGCAACGACGGCCCCGACACCCCCGAACACCCCTCGGGCGAGGAGGATTTCGACCTCCTCGCCCTGATCACCGGGATCGCCGAGCGGCAGCCGATCGGAGCGGGCCAGCGGCTCTCCCCGGTGCTGATCGCCCGGGTGATCGCCGCCCTGGTCCAGACGACCCTGCCGGACGGCGTCCTGGTCACCACCCCCGCCGAGTACGACCAGAGCAGGGAGCAGGCCTACGCCCAGGGGTGGCAGGACGCCGTCCAGCACACCCGGCGCCAGCTCGCCCAGGCCGCGGTCGAGGCCACCGTGCCCGCTCAGCAGAGCCGGCCCCGGCGCCAGGACGGCACCACCGGCTCCGATCCCGGCTCCGCCCCGTTCTCCGGCCCGGCCGGGGCTAGTCCTGCGGAGGCCGCCGTGCTGCCGTTCCCGCCCCGGATTCCGCTGGTGCGGGCCTCCGACGGGACCGGCCGACGCGAGCTGATGCCCCATCGGCCCCGCCGGGACCGGACGCCCCGGAAGCCCAGGACCGGCGAGGAGCAGCAGGACTGACGGTCAGTCCGGCAGCCCCAGCAGGCCCGGTACCTCGGCGAGCGCCGTGATCAGCCCGGTGGCCCCCGCGCCGGTGAGCTTGGCGGGGTCGGTCAGCGCGGCGTAGCCGTACACGTCCATCCCGGCCGCCCTGGCCGCGAGCACGCCGTTGCGGCTGTCCTCCAGCACCAGGCAGGCACCGGGCTCGACACCCATGGTGCGGGCCGCGTGCAGGAACAGGTCCGGTGCGGGCTTGCCGATGCCGACGTCCTGGGCGCTGAAGATCCGCTGCTCGGGGTGGTGGCCGCGCAGGCCGGTGAGGTCCAGCGCGGTCCTGATCCACTCGTGGTGCGCGGAGGAGGCCAGGCAGTACCGGACGCCGTGCTGCTGAAGGGTCTTCAGCAGCTGCTCCGCGCCCCGGACGGCGACGAGTTCACGCTCGAAGGCGGCGAACACCCGGGCGTGGAACAGCTCGTCGAACCCCTCCGGCAGGGTGGCCCCGTACCGCTCGCCGATCACGTCGTGCACGGTGTGCGCGGCGCAGCCCATGTAGTCCCGGTAGGAGTCCTCGACCGTGGTCGGGTACCCGAGCTCGGTCAGGTACTCGGCCAGCACCCGGTTGGAGATCGGCTCGCTGTCCACCAGCACGCCGTCGTTGTCGAAGATCACCAAGTCGTAGCTCACCCGGGCGAGCCTACTGCGGGCGTCACTTCCCGCCGGAGGCCAACTCCTGCGAGCGGTTCCGGGCCGCCTCCAGCGCGCCGAGCAGCGCGGCCCGCACCCCGTGGACCTCCAGCTCGCGGATGGCCGCGATGGTGGTGCCGGCCGGGGAGGTGACCGCCTCGCGCAGCTTGACCGGGTGCTCGCCCGAGTCGCGCAGCATCACCGAGGCACCGATCGCCGACTGCACGATCAGGTCGTGCGCCACCTGCCGGGGCAGGCCGAGCAGGATGCCCGCGTCGGTCATCGCCTCGACCAGGAAGTAGAAGTACGCCGGGCCCGAACCGGACAGCGCGGTGGCCGCGTCCTGCTGGGACTCCGGTAGCCGCAGCGCCTTGCCGACCGAGCGGAAGATCTCCTCGGCCCGCACCAGGTGCCGCTCCTCGGCGTGCGAGCCGCCGGAGATCACGCTCATCCCCTCGTCCACCAGCACCGGGGTGTTGGGCATCACCCGGACCACCGGCGTACCGGCGGCGAGCCGGGCCTCGAACCAGCGGGTCGGCACACCGGCGGCGGCCGAGATCACCAGCCGGTCCGGGCTGACGTGCGGGGAGAGCTCCTCCAGCAGGGTGCCCATGTCCTGCGGCTTGACCGCCAGGATCAGGGTGTCGGCCAGCTTGGCCGCCTCCGCGTTGGTCACTGCGGTGACGCCGTACTTCTCCGCCAACTCGGCGGCCCGCTCCGGACGGCGCGCGGTGACCAGCACGTCGGCCGGGTCGGTGCCCGCCCGCAGCAGGCCGGAGAGCAGCGCCTCCCCGATCTTGCCGGTACCGAGGAAGGCGATCTTCTGTCCGGACATGGCCGCTCCTTACGTACGTGTGCGGCCATCCTCGCACCCGACCGGGTGCCGCCGGGGCGACGTCCCACGGTGTGGGCAATGTGCGTGACCGATACCCGGCAGGCGGGGCGGTGTTCGTCCGGACCGTGCCCGGCCGGTTCCGCTCCGCCGTACCGTCGCGGCACCCCACCCAAGGCTTCACCCCCACCCAGGAGCCGACACCATGCATGTACGTCCCTTCCCCCGGTTCTGCTGGGCCGCGCTGACCCTGCTCGCCGTACTGGCCGGGCTGCTCGGCCTCCAGCCCGGCCGGGCCACCGCCGCCGCCGCCGCGCTCACCCAGGTCACCGGCTTCGGCTCGAACCCGGGCAACCTGCTGATGTACCGCTACGTCCCGACCGGGCTGGCGAGCGGCCGCCCGCTGGTGGTCGCGCTGCACGGCTGCACCCAGTCCGCCGCCGCCTTCGACGAGGAGACCGGCTGGACCAGGTGGGCCGAGCAGTGGGGCTTCGCGCTGCTGCTGCCGCAGCAGCAGTCCGCCAACAACTCCTCGTCCTGCTTCAACTGGTACCAGTCCGGGGACTTCTCCCGGGACCAGGGCGAGGCGCTGTCGATCCGTCAGATGATCGACCGGACCAGGGCCGACCTCGACACCGACGCCGCCCGGGTGTACGTCACCGGGCTCTCGGCCGGCGGCGCGATGACCGCCGCCCTGCTGGCCGACTACCCCGACGTGTTCGCGGGCGGCGGTGTGGTCGCCGGGCTGCCCGCGCGGTGCGCCACCAGCCAGACCCAGGCCAGCGTCGACTGCATGACCACCGGCCGCAACCTCACCCCGCAGCAGTGGGGCGACCTGGTCCGCGGCTCCGCCCCGTCCTGGACCGGTCGCTGGCCCAAGGTGTCGATCTGGCACGGCAGTTCGGACTACGTGGTGAAGTCCACCAACCTCACCGAGCTGATGGAGCAGTGGACGGACGCCAACGGGATCGGCCAGACCCCGACGGTGAGCGACACCGTCGGCGGCTACCCGCACGCCGTGTACGCGGACGCCGACGGGCAGGCCAGGGTGGAGACCTACTCGCTCACCGGCATGGGCCACGGCCAGCCGGTCGACCCGGGCAGCGGCGCCGAACAGTGCGGTGTCGCCGGGGCGTACCTGCTGGACGTCAACATCTGCGCCTCCTACCGGATCGGCAAGTTCTGGGGCCTGGACGGTAGTTCGCCCACGCCTACGCCCTCCCCGTCGCCCACGGGTGGCACCGGCACGCTGACCCTGACCGACGACACCTCCCGGGACGGCTACGTGAAGGCCAACGCGGACGGCTCCGCCCCCGCCGTCGGCACCCTCGCGGGCTCCCTCGGTCTCGCCGTCGGCCGGGGCACCGACGGCAAGCAGAACCGTTCGCTGCTCTCCTTCGACACCACCGCCCTCCCCGCCGGCGCCGTGGTCACCGCCGCCCGGCTCACCGTCTCGTACGGCAGCGGCAGCGGAAACCCCTGGGGCGAGGGCCAGTTGACGGTCGACACCCGAAGCGGCTGCTTCGGCGCAGCCTGCACCACCGGCACCGACGACTACACGGCCCCCGCCGACGCCCCTGCCGTGGCCACCCTGGCCGCCTTCAGCAGCGGCACCCGGGTCTCCACCGACTTCACCGCCGCCGGCCTCGCCGCCATCACCCCGGGCGGCACCGTCCAGCTCCGCCTCGGCTTCGACCACGCCCTGGCCTCGACCGGCTACCTCTTCCTCCAGCGCGGCGCGAACGCCGTTCTCACCCTCGAGTACCGACGCTGACCCCGTCCGGCCCGGCCCGGGGCTCACCTGGCCGGGCCGGATAGGCCCGCGGCACCCCGTAGGGGGAAAGTCCGGGGCTACCCCTATGGCTTCCGGGCTCCGGGCGGAGCACCGTGGAGGTATGGGACACGGAGATTTGTCGCGTAGTGAGAACCGGCAGCTGGCGGTCGCCTCGGCGGGCCTGGGGCCGTGGCGGACGGCGGCCGGGGTCGGGGTGCTGGTCGGTGGGGCCGCCCTCGGGGTGGATGTGGTGACGGGGCACTGGTCCCTGGACATCCTGGCCGGGCCGGTCGGGCTCGGGTTGTTCTTCTTCTTCCTGGTCGGCACGGTCGGCGGCAAGCTCCGCCGGGACACCGCCGACCGGCGCCTGCACCGCTGGGCGAGCGAGCACCCGTGGCGCTCGGCCCTGCCGGCGGCGGGTGCGCTCTGGGGGCTGAACGCCCTGTCGATGATGCTGCTCGGCGGGTCCGGGCTGTTCGCCGCGCTGTTCGGCTCGCTGGTGCCCGCCGGGGTGCTGCTGCTGATCGCGGGTGTGGTCGGATCGGTGAAGAAGGCCCGGAAGCAGGACTGACACCGGGTCACCACTGGACGAAACGCGTCGTACCGGTACGGAACACCCACCCAGGGTGGCAAACCCCCGACCCGGTGCGGGTGTTGTGATGGGCTGATCTACATACTGTCCACGTGCCGACCGCCGAAGACCCACAACAGCGCCCCACCGACGACCCGTTCGAGGGGCTCGTCCTGGACGAGGATTTCATCCGGGCCGCCGAGACGAAGGAGCAGTCCGGCCGGACCCGGATGCTCGCCGCCCGCTGGAAGGACACGCCCCCGGTCGACCCGGGCGGTCGACGCTCCGTCAACGACGGGCCGAAGCCGAAGCGGCGGTTCGGCCGGAAGCCGAAGCCGGTCGACCCCTGGGGCAACGTCCGGCGGCCGAAGCGGAACTGGCAGGCCCCGGTCTTCGTCCTGCTCGCGGTCGGGGTGGCGCTCGCCGCACTGAACATCGAGGACCTGCGCAACTGGAACGCCGCCCGGCGCGGTACGGACTCGGCCGACGCCGCACCCCGTACCGTCCCGACCGTCGGCCCGGAGACCGCCAAGCCCTCCGCCGCACCGCCGCCGGTGGACGACCAGCAGCCGACGGTGGCCCGCCCGTGGGCCGGTTCGCCCGCCGAGGGGTGGCCCGCCGGGCCGGACGCGATCGTGCTGCCTCAGGCCACCGCCGTCGGTGTCTTCGACGAGGAGCAGGTGGCCGCCCAGCTCAAGCTGGTCAAGGACTTCCTGGTGGCCGCCAACCTCGACCCGGCGGTGATCGCGGCGGGCCGACCCGAAGCGGCCCTCACCCTGCTGGACCGTCAGGCGCGGGAGCAGGCGGTGACCGCGCTGGACCACCCTTCGGCCGAGCTGGAGGGGACCTGGATGTTCAGCCGCTTCAACCTGAGGGACGCGATCCCGGCCACGGACACGGTCAAGGTGCAGGGCCGGACGAGCTTCGAGGGCGACGGCGAGAAGGGTGTGCTGGTTCACACCGACTACACCTTCGTCTACGCCCTGCGGCCGGGCAGCGGAGCTGCCCCGGTAGCCGGTGCCACGGCGGCCCCCACCACCTGGACCGCCCGCACCGTAGTGCGGCGGGTGATCACCTTCCGGTTCTACAACCCCAAGACCTACAAGGTGGACCCGAAGAAGATCAGCTTCGAGAAGACCGAGAGCTCCGCGGGCAACAGTGCATGCAACATCGACGACGGCTTCTACCACCCGCAGTTCGACCAGCTCGCGTTCGGCTCCTCGCCCGAGCCGTTGCAGACCGGGCCGACCACCGACCCGTACGACCGCAGCGGGGCACTCCGCACGACGGGCGGCTGCGGGACGGTCAGCCGGAGTTGATCGGAAACCAGCGGCCCCCGGGCGGCTCGCGAGGCATACTGACGACGTGCCGATAGCCGAGGAGCCGGAGCAGCGTCCGGCCGAGCAGCCCGACCCGTTCGAGGGGCTGGTGCTGGACGAGGAGTTCGTCCGGTCCGCCACCGTCAAGGAGCAGTCCGGGCGTACCCGGATGCTCGCCGCGCGGTGGAAGCACCAGCCGCCGGTCGACCCGGGCGGCCGACGCTCCGTCAACGACGGGCCCAAGCGGAGCCGGACCCGTGGCGGCGGCAGCAAGGCGTGGCAGACCTGGCTGATCGTGCTGGCGATGATCGCGATCGTGCTGTTCAGCCTCCAGGTCGCCACCGACACGGTCGGCGACCAGCCGCGCCCGGCGCCGAGCAGCCCGGCCGTACAGCCCAGCGCGGATGCCACGCCCAGGGCGGCGACCGAGGTGCCCAGGCCGGTCTGACGTCGGCTCGGTCGATCAGACGGCTCAGCGGCGCTTCTTGGCCCGCTTCGGATTTCCGCTGCGGGCCGTGCGACCGTTCTGCCGGCGCTCGAAGTCGAGCACGGCCCGGTCGTACCCGGCCCGCTTGACCGCCTCGCCCGGAGCCTCGGTGAGGCTGCGCAGGAAGTACGCGATCAGGGCGCCGGCGAAGCCGATCAGCCAGACCGCACCGAGCGACTTCTCCTCGGTCATCCAGCCGGTCAGGGCGGGCTTGCCCTCGCTCAGCAGCTTCCACATCCGCAGGCCGGAGAGCAGCGAGCAGAGAGCGATCGCGGCGACCAGCAGCCCGTAGACGAAGCCGCCGGCCTCGGAGTCCCGGACGCCCTCGACCGCGAAGCGCAGCAGCAGCAGTCCGGCGGCCACCGCCACCAGCGCGCCGAGCGGCACCACGACCCGGCGGGCCCAGTAGCCGCTGCCGCGCTCCGCCCAGCTGGTGCCGAACCAGCGGATCGGCTCCGGCTCGGGGGCACCGGCGGGCTTGGCCTGGGGGTTCTGCTGCTCGTCCACGAGGTCGATTATGGCCCGGCCACCCCCTCGAACGACGAAGGCGGCCGCCTCCCCAGCAGGGAGACGGCCGCCTGACCAGGCGTCAGCCCAGCTTGCTCACGTCGCGCACCGCGCCCTTGTCGGCGGAGGTGGCCATCGCCGCGTACGCCTTCAGCGCCGCGCTGACCGGGCGGACCCGGTCCTTCGGGCGGTAGCCCGTACCGGCCTCCAGCTTGAGGCGGCGCTCGTGCAGCTCCTCGAAGGAGACCTTCAGCTCGACCGAGCGGTTCGGGATGTCGATGGCGATGACGTCGCCGTCCTCGACCAGCGCGATGGTGCCGCCGGAGGCCGCCTCGGGCGAGGCGTGACCGATCGACAGGCCGGAGGTGCCGCCGGAGAACCGGCCGTCGGTGATCAGGGCGCAGGCCTTGCCCAGGCCCCGGCCCTTGAGGAACGAGGTCGGGTAGAGCATCTCCTGCATACCGGGGCCGCCCTTGGGGCCCTCGTAGCGGATGACGACGACGTCGCCCTCCTTGATCCGCTTGGTGAGGATCGCGTCCACCGCGTCCTCCTGCGACTCCAGCACCACCGCGGGGCCGCTGAAGGTCCAGATCGACTCGTCGACACCGGCGGTCTTCACCACGCAGCCGTCCTCGGCCAGGTTGCCGTACAGCACGGCGAGCCCGCCCTCGGTGGAGTACGCGTGCTCGATGCTGCGGATGCAGCCGTTCGCCGCGTCGGTGTCCAGGGTGTCCCAGCGCTCCGACTGCGAGAAGGCGGTGGCGGAGCGGACGCAGCCGGGGGCCGCGTGGAACAGCTCGACGGCCGTCTCGGTGGCGGCGCCGCCCCGGATGTCCCAGTCCTTGAACCACTGCTCCATCGAGGTGGAGTGCACGGTGGTGACGTCCTCGTTGAGCAGGCCGCCCCGGTACAGCTCGCCCAGGATGGCGGGGATGCCGCCGGCCCGGTGCACGTCCTCCATGTAGTACTTGCCGTTCGGCGCGACCTTGGACAGGCAGGGCACCTTGCGCGAGATCGCGTCGATGTCCCGCATGTCGAACTCGATCTCCGCCTCCTGGGCGGCGGCCAGCAGGTGCAGGATCGTGTTGGTCGAGCCGCCCATCGCGATGTCCAGCGCCATCGCGTTCTCGAACGCGGCGCGGGAGGCGACCGAGCGCGGCAGGACGGAGTAGTCGTCCTGCTCGTAGTGGCGCTTGGTGATGTCGACGATGGTCCGGCCGGCGTCCTCGTACAGCGCCTTGCGGGCGGTGTGGGTGGCCAGCACCGAGCCGTTGCCCGGCAGGGCCAGGCCGATCGCCTCGGCCAGACAGTTCATCGAGTTGGCGGTGAACATGCCCGAGCAGGACCCGCAGGTCGGGCAGGCGTTCTCCTCGATGATCGCGATGTCCGCGTCCGAGACGTTCTCGTTGACGGCGTCCGAGATCGCGTTCACCAGGTCGAGCTTGCGGACCGTGCCGTCCACCAGGACGGCCTGACCGGCCTCCATCGGGCCGCCGGAGACGAAGACGGTCGGGATGTTGAGGCGCAGTGCGGCCATCAGCATGCCGGGGGTGATCTTGTCGCAGTTGGAGATGCAGATCAGCGCGTCCGCGCAGTGCGCACTCACCATGTACTCGACCGAGTCGGCGATCAGGTCGCGCGAGGGCAGGGAGTAGAGCATGCCGTGGTGGCCCATCGCGATGCCGTCGTCCACCGCGATGGTGTTGAACTCGCGCGGGATACCGCCCGCTGCCTGGATCGCCTCGGAGACGATCCGGCCGACCGGCTGCAGGTGGGTGTGCCCGGGCACGAACTCGGTGAAGGAGTTGGCCACCGCGATGATCGGCTTGCCGAAGTCCTCGCGGGCTACGCCGGCGGCCCGGAGAAGCGCCCGGGCGCCTGCCATGTTGCGACCGTGGGTGACCGTACGGGACTTCAGCTCGGGCACTGTGTCCACTCCTTCTCAGGCGCGTTCGCGGCCCTGCTGAAGGTGGGAGGGTGCAGGGTCGCCGTGGCTTTCGAGCCTACGCCCCTGGTACCAGCGGACGGACACGTTGTCCGCCATCCGGTCACCCCTTGGTGAGCACCGTGAGGTCCAGCACGTACGGCTCGGTGACCAGCCCGTCCGGGAATGCCGCCAGCAGCTCGGCCCGCTCCACCTCGAGCAGCGGCTCCCGCCGCTCCGGCGGCAGCACCGCGACGTAGGAGCGCGAGCGCAGGTCGGTGATCACCGCGTCCACCGTGATCACCCGCTCCCAAAGCAGCACCGCCCGGCCGACGGTGCCGCCGTACGGGGCGAACACCTCGGCGATCTCGTTGACCGCGCCGTACCCGTGGTAGCCCTCGGGGATGCCGGCGGCCAGCCGCTCACCCATCGCCTTCACCCACGGAGCCTGCTGGTCCTTGACGTTCCACCAGGTGGCCAGCGAGCCGCCGGGGCGGAGCACCCGCAGGGCCTCCGGGATCGAGCGGTCCGGGTCGGTCCAGTGGAACGCCTGGGCGTACGTGACCAGGTCGGCGGTGGCGTCGTGGAACGGCAGTTCGTCGCCGGTGCCCTTGACCAGCGGCAGCTCCGGGCTGACGGCGCGCAGCTGGGCGGCCATCCCGGCGCTGGGCTCGACGGCGGTGACCCTGGCGCCCCGGGCGGCCAGCAGGCGGGTGGCGATGCCGGTGCCCGCGCCGACGTCCAGCACCTCGGCGCCCTTGAGCGGACGGCCGGTCAGCCGCTCCAGCTCGTCGAAGAGCTCGGCGGGGTAGGACGGGCGTCCGGCCTCGTACTCGGCGGCCACCGCGCCGAAGGAGTTCGCGTGGTCCTGCCGCTGATAGCTCGTCATACCGCCACCGTAGTCCGCCCTTACCTGGCCACGGTGGCCAGGTGCAGCCGGGTGAAGGCCAATGCCTCGGCCAGATCGGCCTCGCGTTCGGCGGGCGAGAGCGCGCGGCGGGTGTTGACCTCCAGCACCACGTGGCCGGTGAAACCGGTCCTGGCCAGGCGCTCCAGCAGGGCGGCGCAGGGCTGGGTGCCCCGGCCGGGGATCAGGTGCTCGTCCTTGCCCGAGCCCGCACCGTCGGCGAGGTGGACGTGGGCCAGCCGGTCGCCCATCCGGTCCACCATCTCGAAGGCGTCGATCCGCGAGGTGGAGACGTGCGAGAGGTCGATGGTGAAGTGCCGGTACGCCTCCTCGGTGACGTCCCAGCCGGGTGCGTACGCCAGCATCTCGCGGTCCCGGTAGCGCCACGGGTACATGTTCTCCACCGCGAACCGGACGTGGGTCTCGCCCGCCATCCGGTTGATGCCCTCGACGAACTCCCGGGCGTACTGCCGCTGCCAGCGGAACGGCGGGTGCACCACCACGGTGTCCGCGCCGAGCTTCTCGGCGGCGGCCCTGGCCCGGACCAGCTTGGTCCACGGGTCGGTGGTCCAGACCCGCTGGGTGATCAGCAGACAGGGCGCGTGCACCGCCAGGATCGGCATCCGGTGCGCGTCCGAGAGCCGGCGGAGCGCCTCGACGTCCTGGCTGACCGGGTCGTTCCAGACCATCACCTCGACGCCGTCGTAGCCGAGCTTGGCGGCCAGCTCGAAGGCGGTCACGGTGTTCTCGGGGTAGACCGAGGCGGTGGAGAGCACCACCTTGGTGTCCGGTACGTGCAGACCGTCGCCGTGCGGCGGCAGCACCAGCCGGTCGGTGGTGCGCAGCAGCGGGGCCCGGCGGGCCGGCTTCTTCGCGGCCCGGACCGCCTTCACCGCCTGGGTGGCCAGCGCGAGCTGCGACTGCTTGGCGGGGGCGGCGGGCTTGGCTGCGGTGGCCTTGCCGCTGGTGGGCTTGCTCCCGGTGGACTTGCTGCTGCCGGTCTTGCGGTCCGTGGCCTTGCCACTCTTGGCCGCTCTGGCCGGCTTCGCGGCCTTCGCCGCCTTGGCGGCCCGCTCCCCCAGGGTCCGCCGGCCGTCCCCGTCCGGGATCCGCTCGGCCGCGGCCTTGGCGCGGCGCGGCCGAGCCGGCCGCGGCTGCCGGGCAGGGTCACCGGCCGCGCGGCCCGCCCGCGTTCCGTCCTCGTCCGCTGGTTCCGCCACGGGGAACAGCGTATGCGGCCGCGCGCGGTATTGGTGTGCGCCAGTGCCGCGGCAGACCTTGCCGGGCGTGGCACTGGTCACCCGGTCAGCGCGGCCCGCCGGTCGGCGGGGCTGTCCATGGTGTCCAGCCGGCGCAGGATGATGCCCTCGCGGAGCGCCCACGGCGCGATGTCCAGCTCGTCGAGGCCGAACAGGTCCATCGCCGCGTCGGCCACCAGTGCGCCCGCCAGCAGCTGCCGGGCCCGGCCCTCGGAGACGCCGGGGATCTGCGCCCGCTCGGCCACCGTCATACCGGTCAGCCGGGGCACCCAGGCGGCCAGGCCGGCCCGGGTGAGCTTGCGGACCGCCAGCGGGCCCGCGTCGGCGGGAGCGGCGCCGGTCATCCGGGCCAGCTGCTTGAAGGTCTTGGAGGTACCGACCGCGTGGTCCGGCACACCGCGCCGGGCGAACTCGCCGACCACCTGCGCGATTTCGGCTCTGATGTAGCGTCGCAGCTCCCGGACGTCGTCCGGGTCCGCCATCTCCCCGGGCAGCCGGGCGGTCAGCCGGCCCGCGCCGAGCGGCAGCGAACAGACCACGTCGGGCTGCTCGTCCAGGCCGGCCGCCAGCTCCAGCGAGCCGCCGCCGATGTCCAGGTCGAGGATGCGCCCCGCCGACCAGCCGTACCAGCGGCGGACCGCCAGGAAGGTCAGCCGGGCCTCGTCCTGCCCGGACAGCACCCGCAGTTCGACCCCGGTCTCCTCGGTCACCCGGCGGATCACCGCCTCGCCGTTGGCCGCCTCCCGGACGGCGGAGGTGGCGAACGGCAGCAGGTCGACCACACCCTTGTCCTCGGCCACCCGGAGCGAGGACGCCACCATGCCGACCAGCTTGTCGACGCCGACCTCGGTGATCGCCCCGTCCTCGTCCAGCAGCTCGGCGAGCCGCAGCTCCGCCTTGTGCGAGTACGCGGGCAGCGGGGCAGCACCGGGGTGCGCGTCCACCACGAGGAAGTGGACGGTGTTGGAACCTACGTCGAGTACACCGAGTCGCATAACGGGTCACGCTACGCGATCCGGCCCCGGAGGTGGCCGGATAACACCACTCCGTCCCGGCCCGTGGAGGCATCAGCCCGGGGGCCCTGGGTAGCCCTACAGCACCAACTCGGTTTTAGGGAGCAAGATATGACGATCACTCACCGTCTGGTCGGCGAAGGCGCACAACGGGTCATCGTGCTGCACGACTGGTTCGGCACCAGTGCCGGCTGGGGGCCGTTCCTCGACTACCTGGACGGCGAGACCTTCAGCTATGCCTTCCTGGACTACCGGGGCTACGGCGAGCGGGCCGACGTCCCGGGCGAGTACACCCTGGCCGAGATCGCCGGGGACGCCCTCGCGCTGGCCGACCAACTGGGCTGGGACCGCTTCTCGCTGGTCGGCCACTCGATGGGCGGCAAGGCGGCCCAGCAAGTGCTGGCCCTGGCCCCCGACCGGGTGCAGCGGCTGGCCGGGCTCACCCCCGTACCGGCCGGGGCGTACCCGCTGGACGACGCCTTCGACCTGTTCCACGGCGCCGCCGCGCACCCCGCGAACCGCCGCGCCATCCTCGACCTGGTCACCGGCAACCGGGCCACCGGGGTCTGGCTGGACCGGATGACCGCCCAGTCGGTGAACGGCTCCCGGCCGGAGGCCTTCGCCTCCTACCTGAACGACTGGACCACCGTCGACCTCGCCCCCAAGGTCACCGGACTTCCGCTCCCGGCCCGGGTCTTCGTCGGCGAGTACGACCCGGCCCTGAACCCGGAGCTGTACGCCGCGACCTGGCTCACCCACTACCCGAACGGGGACCTCGAGATGCTGCCCAACTCGGGGCACTACCCGATGTACGAGATCCCGGTCGCGCTGGCCACCACGCTGGAGAGCTTCCTCCGAGGGTGAGTTGCACTGTCCAGGGGCTCGGGGAAGGTCGGCGTCGCCCACGCGGCGGAGCCGCACATCAGCAGAGCCCCGAGCCCCTGGTGGTGCACCGTGTGCCTCAGAGGGTGCCGTGCCAGAGCTGCTCGACGATGACGGCCCACCAGTTCTCGGGGTCGTTGAAGACCGTGCGGTCCAGCCCGGCCAGGGACCACTGGAGCTCGGCCACGGCCTGGCCGCCCGCCAGGGGGTGCAGGTCACGGAGTTTGGGCAGCCGGTCGGCGAGCAGGGCCAGCGAGCGGACGAAGGCGGTCAGGTCGGCGTTCACGTAGCGGGTGCCGGCCGTCTCGGGGTCGACCGCGCGGATCCGGCCCTGGGCGGTGTCGACGGTGAGCAGGGCCCACCCGTCGGTACCGATCAGCAGCTGGCCGAGCAGCTCGCGGCGGGCCTGCTCGGTGGCCCGGCCGCCCAGGCCGTGGGCGGCGAGGTAGCCGGCCAGGTCCGGCAGGACGGGTGCGTCCGGGGTGCCGGCCGCGATCCCGTCGGAGACCGGGTGGTGCAGCGTGAAGAAGCCCTCGACCGCCACCGGCAGGCCGGTCTGCTGGAGCGGGCGGGCCACCGCCTCGGGCAGGTCGGCGGCCGTCGTGTGGGCCGGGTCGAAGCGGCGTACGCCCTGCGGGCCGAACTGGGCGGCCAGCCGGGCGTTCAGGGCTGCTTCGGCCTCCGGCTGGGCGGGCGGCACGTTGCCCGGGAAGGGCATCCGGTTCGGCCGGGGGTTGGCCGCGCCCGCCGAGCGGACCGCGCGGGCCCGGCCGTCGTAGCGCGGGCCGTAGGCCAGGTCGTGGCTGTGCCGGGCCGTCGGCAGGGCGGCGAGCAGCGCGGCGGCGACGTAGCCGCCGGGCAGCATGGCGGGCCGCAGGTCGGTGTGCACCGAGAGCACGTCCTCCGGCGGGACGCCCTGCTCGGCGAGCTGCCGCCAGGCCCGCAGGGCGGGGTGCGGACGGCCGGTGGCGGAGCGCAGCACCAGGGTGCGCTCCTCGCCGAGCGCGTCCCGGTAGTCGAGTTGGGCCCGGCAGCCGGGGCCGGTGGCGGGCGGCAGGGCGGGGTCGTGGCCGCCCGCGCCGATCCGGTCGCGGTAGAGCTGGACCACCTGCGGGACGGGCACCGAGGGCCAGACGGTGAGCTCGCCGGTGGTCCGGTCGACCACCGCGCAGGCCGCGCCGAGCTCGTCCGGGGCACGCCGGTCACCGGTCAGCGGGTCGACCCGGACCGGGGCGGGCTCCGGCCAGACCACCCAGCCGAGGTCGAACTCGTGGGCCTTGACGGCCCGTTGGCTCTCCTGGGCCAACTCGCCGTTGACCCACCGGTGGGCGGTGTCGAGGGCCTGCGCGAGGGTGGTCATCGACGGGAGCTCCTGGCGGCGTTGCGGTGGATGGTCAGCCGCGAACGCGGCGGGGCAGGCGGCTCCGGGACCGGCTTGGCCATCAGGTCGGGCGCCGGTGCCGGGGTCAACTCGACCACCGGGATGGACGGTTGCAGCGCCGAGAGGTCGAGCGGACGCCCGGAGGCCTCCAGTGCGATCGCCCACAGGCCCTGGTCGGCCGGGTGCAGCGGGGCCGCCGATCGGTAGCCGGTCTGCGGGTCCAGGTAGGTCAGGGTGTCACCGGAGACGAACGCGTTCCAGGTGTGCGAACGGCCGTACTCGTCCAGCGTGAGCAGCACCGCCTGGGTGCCGGAGCCGCACCGCCTGAGCACCTCGGCGAGCTGCCCGAGGGCATCCGAACCGTAGCCCAAGTCCTTGAACTGGGTGCCGAGTTCACGCTCCGCACGGTCCCGCCCGCCGAACTCGCCGGCCGGGCCGTCGGGCAGCCGGGGCGCCCCGCAGGTGGTGTTGCCGAGGTAGCTGTCCAGCGCGGACAGCGCCAGGTCGATCCCGTTGTTGGCCCGGCCCGGCTCGCCGAAGCCGCCGCCGTTCAGCGCCTCCGGCCAGTCGCCGAAGCGCGGGTCCGGGTGGACCGAGGGCAGGCCCTCGGCGTCGCGCGGCACCCGCCGCTCGACCTCGGCCTGGTGCGCCGGGTCGACCGGACCCAGGCCGCCACCGGTCTCGTACGGGCGGCCGTCCGCGATGATCCGGGGGCGCGGTCGCTCGCCCGGCTGCTCGGGTGCGGTGCGCCGGTAGGAGTGGGCGATCAGGAACATCGCGGCCACCGGGGCGGCCTGCAGCGGGCTGGCCAGGCTCTCGCCGTCCCGGCGGCGGACCTCGGGCGGCACCTCGAAGGCGCGCAGCGGCACCGGCCCGACCGCGTAGGCACCGGCCGAACCGGGCTGCGCGGGAAGCGGGTTGGGCACCAGGCCGACCACCGGCGGCGCACCGGCCGGGCGGCCCGGGCCCGCGCCATGGGCACCGGCGCCCGGCTGGCCACCCACGGCGCCGACCGCTCCGACCACACCCGCCTGACCACCTGCCGCGCCGGAGGCCCCGGCAGCGCCGGGCGTACCGACCGCACCGGGCGTACCGGACGCCACCGGAGCCGACGGCGCTGCGGCCACCGGAGCAGCCGGGGCGGCCCCCGCCGGCGGGGGCGCCATCGGCGGCGCACCGGCCGGGACGCCGGGAGTGCCGCCACCGACCGGGCCGGGCCCGGACGAGGGACCGCCACCGCCCGGCATCGGCGCCTCGGCGCCGTGCCCACGGCCGACGCCCACCGGAGCCGACGAACCGTCACCGAAGACCGGACCCACCGTCACCGGCGACGGTGCGACCGCCACCGAGTCGGTCCGGACCGAGGCCGGGCCGTGGTGCACCGGGGCGGCCGGAGCCGACTCATAGCCGTAGTCGTAGTCGTAGTCCACCGAGACGGTCGGGCGCTGCGGGCCGTAGCCGCCGGACTGGGCGGCCTCCGAACGGTGCGACGGGCTGCTGGTACCCCAGCCGTCGTTGCTGCCGTACCCGCTGCTGTGGCCACCACCGCCGTGACCGCCACCGCCGTAGCCACCGCCGTAGCCACCGCTCTGGCCGCTCAACGGCGCCTCGGCCTGCACCGAGGCCGCCAGCGGCCCGGCCTGCACCTCGACCTGGGCGTGCGGGCCCTTGCCGTTGGCGCTGTGTTCCTTCAGCTCGATGTCCGCGTCCACGCCGCCCGGGCCGACCTGCAGGTCGACCCCGACCCCGCCGAGGTGCACCCCGACGCCCGCGTCCGGCTTGGCCGGACCGTGCACCGTGGCGCCGCGGTCGTCCACCATCACCGGCCGCCCGTGGGAGTCGGTGACCAGCTGACCGTTCGCGTCCACCTTGGCGACGTGGCCGTCCGTGCCGCGGACCGGCGCACCGTTCTGGTCCAGCACCACGACCTCGCCGTCGGTGCCGACCAGCGGCCTGCCGTCGTGGCCGAGCGCCACCGAGACCCCGGCGGCCGCTATCAGGCCGCCGGCTCCGACCAGCGCCAGCCCGCCGTGACCGTCCCGCAGCGGCTTGCCGTCCGCGCCGACCGCCAGGCCGACCACCGGCTTGCCGTCCTGGCCGACCACCAGGGCGTTGCCGTCCGCGCCGAGCACCGGCCTGCCCTGCTCGTCCCTGGCGACCGTGACGCCCTCGACGCCCTGCACCTGCTTGCCCTGCTCGTCGACCAGCACCGGCTTGCCCTGGGCATCGGTCATCAGGCGGCCGTGCCGGTCGACGGCCGCCGACAGCGTCCGGACCTTGGCCACCGCACGCCCGCCGAGCAGCGCACCGGCGACCGCACCGGCCGCCCCGGCGGCTCGGGCGGGTGCGTACCCGTCGGCCTGCGCGATCCGCTCCAGCGTGGTGACGGCGGGCTCCTTCAGCGCCTGCTGAAGGCCCTCCTGCATCTCCCGGCCGAGCTCCTCCAGCAGATGGCCGACCTTGTGCTTGGCCAGCTGCACCGCGATCAGCTCGCCGGCCCCGACCACCACGTCGGCCACCACGTCGCCGAGCACGCCGAGCGCGGCGTGCGCCACCGCCTCCACCTTCTGGGCGAGCTTGATCTCCTCGGCCAGCTCGGTCAGCGCCGAGATGATCTCCGCCTTGCACGAGTCCACCGCACCGGCGGCCCGCTCGAAGGCGGCGCCGACCAGCTCGGCGGCGGTCTGCGCGTCGTCCAGGCTGCCCCGGCCACCGCCCGCGAAGCCGCGCCAGTGCGCGGCGAACGCCTCCACCGAACTCCCGGAGTTCTCGCCGGTGACGCGCTGCGCCGAGTCCCCGCCCCGGCGGCTGAGCTGCTCCGCCTCGGCGCCGAACTCCCGCCAAACGCCCGCCGCACGGCGCAGGCCCTCTTCGTCGGCCTGCGGCCACTCATGGCCCAACCTGGCCAGTACGGGGACGAGTTCCTCGGGCACGCTTCGGGACACCAGGCCCCTCCTTCCGGGTTCTGCGGGGACGGACAGCAAGGCGACGGACAGCAACACGTACGGACGGGCCGCCGTGGTTCCCGACGGGGCGTCAGATCACCGGAGGTCTGCCCGCGTCCGCCTTCGCCAGATCGGCGCTCACCTCGCCGTCGGCCCGGTCGACCGACTCTGCCATCGTGTGCAGCCCGGCGCCGATCCCGCCGAGGCGGTCGGCCAGCCCGTTCAGCCCGGCCAGCAACATGCCCTGCGCCTCGGTGTACGCCGTGCCGAACCCACTGCCGGGCTGGTCGCCGCCCCACGGCGTGCCGAGTCCGGCCAGGCCCTGGTCCAGGGCCTGCGCGGCCCGGGCGAAATCGTTCGAGATCTTCTCGAACTCCCGCCCCTCACCGCGTACTTCCCATGGCTTGATCAGGAACTCGCCCGCGCCACCGTTACTCATCCGCCCACTCCCCCAGAGCCCCCGTGCAGATACCTGGCCGCCATCCTAGAGGCAGCGCACGCCACCGTCGCAGGGCCCGTCCGGGTTTCTCACCGCAACTTCACCGGCCGCCGGGGCCGTCACCGGAGGACACCGGCGCCAGGCCATACCCTTGACCGGTGGCAGCAGACAGCAAGAAGACCAGTACGAAGAAGTCCAAGGACAAGAAGAGCGGCACGATCGACCTCGCGATGCCGACCATGCGGCCCGAGGTCCCGCTCGACTTCGCCCGGGCCTGGGTCGAGTTCGCCGACCCCGGCGACGAGGAGCAGGTCTTCCGCTGCGACCTGACCTGGCTCACCTCGCGCTGGAACTGCATCTTCGGCCGCGGCTGCCAGGGCATCCGCCCTGGCCGGGGCGAGTCGGACGGCTGCTGCACGCTCGGCGCGCACTACTCCGACGAGGACGACGAGCAGCGGGTGATCGGCCACGCCGCCCGGCTGACCCCGGAGATCTGGGAGAACCACGCGCACGGCACCGACGCCAAGGGCCGGATCAAGGTCGACGGCGGCATCACCATGCTCGACGAGGACGGCGACCGCCAGACCCGCCGGGTGAACGGCGCCTGCCTGTTCCTGAACAGCCCCGGCTTCCCCGGCGGCGCGGGCTGCTCGCTGCACACCCTGGCCCTCAAGGAGGGCAAGGAGCCGCTGGAGACCAAGCCGGACGTCTGCTGGCAGCTCCCGGTCCGCCGGACCTACGACTGGATCGACCGCCCCGACGACACCCGCTACCTGCAGGTCACCATCGGCGAGTACGACCGCCGCGGCTGGGGCCCCGGCGGCCACGACCTGAACTGGTGGTGCACCGGCAGCCCGGACGCCCACGAGGGCCCCGACCCGGTCTACGTCAGCTACCGCCCCGAACTCACCGAGCTGATGGGCCCCGAGGGCTACGCGGTGCTCGCCGAGCTCTGCGAGCAGCGGATCAAGGGCGGCATCACCGTCGCTCCGCACCCGGCCGACCCGAGCTGAGGCTCGCTGCCCAAGCGTGCACCATCCAGGGGCTCGGGGAACTGCGACGCCGACCTCGAAACAGGTTGATCCCTGCGTAGCTGGTCAGGCACTTTCGCAGTGACCCACGCGCCAGATCTCCTCGCCCACGCGGCGGAGCCGCAAGTCAGCAGAGCCCCGAGCCCCTGGTGGTGCATGGCCGAACTCCTGCAAAGGGGTTACTTGTCGATGTCGCCGACCACGAAGAACATCGAGCCCAGGATCGCCACCATGTCCGCGACCAGCGTCCCGGGCAGCAGCTCGGTCAGTGCCTGGATGTTGTTGTAGGACGCCGAGCGCAGCTTGAGCCGCCACGGGGTCTTGTCGCCGCGCGAGACCAGGTAGTAGCCGTTGATGCCGAGCGGGTTCTCGGTCCAGGCGTAGGTGGCGCCCTCGGGGGCCTTGAGCACCTTGGGCAGCCGCAGGTTGACCGGGCCGGGCGGCAGCTCGGCCAGTCGGTCGAGGCAGGCGTCGGCCAGGTCGAGCGAGTTGACGGCCTGTTCGAGCAGGCACTCGAACCGGGCCAGGCAGTCGCCCTCCTGCCGGGTGACCACCCGGAGCACGTCCTGCAGCTCGCCGTACGCCAGATAGGGCTCGTCCCGGCGGAGGTCGAAGTCGACGCCGCTGGCCCGGGCGATCGGGCCGCTCGCGCCGTACGCCTTCACGTGCTCGGCGGAGAGCACCCCGACGTCGGCGGTCCTGGCCCGGAAGATCTCGTTGCCGAGCACCAGGTCCTCGAAGACCGGCAGCTGCGAGCGGACCGAGGCGACCGCCGCTCTGACCCGGCCCAGCCAGCCGGCCGGCAGGTCCTCCTTCAGGCCGCCGACCCGGTTGAACATGTAGTGCATCCGGCCGCCGCTGGCCTCCTCCAGCACGTGCTGGAGCTCCTCGCGGCTGTGGAAGGCGTGGAAGACCGGGGTGATCCCGCCGAGCTCCAGCGGGTACGAGCCGAGGAACATCAGGTGGTTGAGCACCCGGTTCAGCTCGGCCAGCATGGTGCGGATCCAGACCGCCCGCTCGGGCACCTCCATGCCGAGCATCCGCTCGACCGCGAGCACCACACCCAGCTCGTTGGAGAAGGCGGACAGCCAGTCGTGCCGGTTGGCCAGCATGATGATCTGGCGGTAGTCGCGGGCCTCGAAGAGCTTCTCGGCCCCCCGGTGCATGTAGCCGATCACCGGCTCGGCGGCCACGATCCGCTCGCCGTCCAGCACCAGCTTCAGCCGCAGCACACCGTGCGTGGAAGGGTGCTGCGGGCCGATGTTGAGCACCATGTCACTGGTGCCCAGCTCCCCGACAAGATTCTCCGCACCCGCGCCGACGCCGACCGTGGTCTCCCTCATGGGGTGAGAGTCTGCCATCCCGGCAGCCCCGCCAGGCTCTCCGGTACCGGCATCCGGACAGCCTGGGCCAGCCAGCCGAAACCGCCGAGCCCGGCGGGGTCGGTCAGCTCCGCCCCTTCACCTGCGCCGCCGAGCGCGCGCAGGTACGCCACCGGGTCGCTGGAGGCGAGCGCGAGCGGCGGCCGCGCGCCGTCCACCCCGAGCGCCCGGAGCGCCTCGCGCTGGGTTGTCCACAGGCTGTGGACACCGGGGACGGCCACCGCGTCCAGCGCCACGTGCGCGGTGAGATCACACGAACCGTCAGGAACCGGACGAACCTCCCTTCCCTCCCGAAACCCCGTCAGGGTCTCGAACAGCGGCCGGTCGGCGCGGGTGTGGGCGTAGTCCACCGCCACCGCGAGCCCGCGCTCCAGTGCTCCGACCGCCGCCGCCCAGGCCGCGTCCCGGGGACCGCCCAGCTCCACCCGAGGCCCCTCAGGCCACCACCGCGCGGCCCAGTCGGCGTCCGCCCGGTCGACCGGGTCGCCGAGCCGTTCGGTCCCGTCCGGCGCCACCTCCACGTACCGCAAGCCCTGTTCGTCCCGCTCCGCGCTGTCCAGCGGCACGTTGTCCAGCCACTCGTTGGCGAACAGCAGACCCGACACCCCGTCAGGTACCCGGTCCGTCCACACCACCGACTCCGGCAGCCCGGCCGGCCGGTCGGCCAGCTCCACCGCGTACGGGCGCAGCCGCCCGGCCAGTTCCGGGCCGACCGCCGCCAGTACGCCGGCCAGCAGCTCGCCCCGGCCGGCCCCGACGTCCACCAGGGCCAGCTCCTCGGGGTGGCCGAGCGCGGCATCCACCTCCGTCAGGAGGCGGGTGACCGCTCCGGCGTACCTCGGCGAGGCGTGCACCGAGGTCCTGAAGTGCCCCGCCGGGCCCTCCGGCCTGCGGTAGAACCCGCCGTCCGCCCCGTACAACGCCTGCTCCATGGCGGTCCGCCACCGCATCCAACTCATGCCCCGGACGTTACCGGCGTCACGTCGGCTCTCCACCCTGCGGAGTAGGACGGATCGCTCTCCCGGCGGACCTTTCCACTGCCCTGGGGTGCCTAGGCTTGAGCTGTGCACCGACTCAACGCCTGGTTCCGCCGTCACCCCATGGTGGTCGACTCCGCCTGGGCGCTGCTGCTTGCCTTGATGGCCCTGATCTCCGCCGCCGACAACCAGTCGGGCTGGCAGCAGGACGCCGCCTACGTCCTGGGCGGTCTGGTCGCCGGGATGATGGTGTTCCGGCGGAAGCACCCGAGCGCGACCACGGTCGCCGCGGTGGTCCTCGGCCTGAGCCAGGTGGCGGCCGGCGTCGAGCCCGGCGCGGAGAGCATCGCCTATCTGGTGTTCGCGTACACCGGCGCGGCCTACGGGTCGGTGTGGACGTCCCGGCTGGCCCTCGGGGCCGGCCTGGCGGCCGGGCCGCTGACCGTGGCGCGGTTCCTCGACCGGAGCTCCGGCTCGATCACCGGTGCCCCGCAGGCGGTTTTCTTCGCCGTGCTGATGTCCACCCCCTTCGTGCTCTGCTGGGCCTGGGGCCGGCTCACCCGGGTCCGCCGGGCGTACCTGACCGAGCTGGAGGACCGGGCCGCCCGGCTGGAGCGCGAGCGCGGCGCCCAGGCCAAGATCGCGGTCGCGGCGGAGCGGGCCCGGATCGCCCGCGAGCTGCACGACGTGGTGGCGCACAACGTCTCGGTGATGATCGTTCAGGCCGACGGCGCCGCCTACGTGCTGGACAACTCCCCTCAGCAGGCCAAGGAGGCGCTCTCCACCATCGCCTCGACGGGCCGTCAGGCGCTGGTCGAGATGCGCCGGCTGCTCGGCGTGCTGCGCACCACCGACACCACCGAGGAGTACGTCCCGCAGCCCGGTGTGGCCGAGCTGCCCGAGCTGCTCGACCAGGTCCGTACGGCCGGTCTGCCGGTCGACTTCGACAGCGCAGGGGAGCCCCAGGAGCTGCCCCGCGGCGTCGAACTGACGGTGTACCGGATCGTCCAGGAGGCGCTCACCAACGTCCGCAAGCACGGCGGCCCGGACGTCCGGGCCCGGGTCGCGGTGGACTTCCGCGACCGCGAGCTGGAGGTGCTGATCGAGGACGACGGCCGGGGCTCCACCGACGACCAGCTGACGGTCGGTGGTGACGACGGCCCCGGGCATGGTCTGATCGGCATGCGGGAGCGGGTCGGCATGGTCAGCGGGAGCCTCGACATCGGGCCCCGGCCCGGCGGGGGCTTCCGGATCCGCGCGGTACTTCCCCTCAAGACCATCAAGTAAGGACTGCTCCGTGACCATCAGGGTGATGCTCGTCGACGACCAGGAACTGCTGCGCACCGGCTTCCGGATGATCCTCCAGTCCCAGGGCGACATCGAGATCGCCGCCGAGGCCGGGGACGGTCAGCAGGCCCTCCAAGTTCTGGAGCACACCGAGGTCGACGTGATCCTGATGGACGTCCGGATGCCCCGGCTCGACGGCGTCCAGGCCACCCGCCGGATCTGCCTGACCGAGGACGGCGCCCCGCGCCCGGACGCCCCGCACGTGCTCATCCTGACCACCTTCGACCTGGACGAGTACGCCTTCGCCGCACTCAAGGCGGGCGCCAGCGGCTTCCTGCTCAAGGACGTCCCGCCGGTCGAGCTGGTCGCCGCGATCCGCTCCGTGCACGCCGGGGACGCCGTGGTCGCCCCCACCACCACCCGCCGGATGATCGACCGCTTCGCCGAGGTCCTCCCGGTCCCCCGCTCCACCCCCGGCTCCCCCGTGCTGGCCCCGCTCACCGACCGCGAACGCGAGGTCTTCCTGCTGGTCGCCCAGGGCCTCTCGAACGGCGAGATCGCCACCAAGCTCACCCTCTCCGAAGCCACCGTCAAAACCCACGTCGGCCGGATCCTCGCCAAGCTCAACCTCCGCGACCGGGTCCAGGCCGTGGTCCTCGCCTACGAGGCCGGCCTGGTCCGCGCGGGCGCCGGGGAGTAGCCCGCCGCGCGCCCGGCCGTAGAATGGCGCGGTACGTCCGGTACCTGCAGAGGACTGGAACGGAAGTGAGGACGACGGCGAGCCGTGAGCACCTTCGACGAGGCCGAGTTCGGGGCACTGGCCGACCCGTTCGGTGATCCCGCCGACCCCGGCAACCGGCCCGCGCGGCTGGCGGTCGGCGTGGTCGGCACGGGCCGGGTCGGCCCTGCGCTGGGGGCCGCGCTGCAGCTGGCCGGGCACCGGGTGGTGGCCGCGTCCGGGGTGTCGGCGACCTCCCGGCGACGGGCCGAGGCGCTGCTGCCCGGGGTGAAGCTGGTCAGCCCGCCGCAGGTGCTGGCGGCGGCCGACCTGGTGCTGCTCACCGTCCCGGACGACGCGCTGGCCGACCTGGTGACCGGTCTTGCGAGCACCGGTGCGGTCCGGCCGGGGCAGATCATCGTGCACACCTCGGGGGCGCACGGCGTGGCGGTGCTGGAGCCCGCGACCAGGGCCGGGGCACTGCCACTGGCGCTGCACCCGGCGATGACCTTCACCGGTACCTCCGTCGACCTGGCCCGACTGGCGGGCTGTCCCTTCGGGGTGACGGCCCCTCAGGAGCTGCGGCCGGTCGCCGAGGCCCTGGTGGTGGAGATGGGCGGCGAGCCCGAATGGGTGCCCGAGGAGGTCAGGCCGCTCTACCACACGGCCCTCGCGCACGGCGCGAACCACCTGGTCACCCTGGTCGCCCAGGCCACCGAACTGCTCCGGACGGCGGGTGTGGCCGAGCCGGGCCGCCTGCTCGGCCCGCTGCTCGGCGCGGCCCTGGACAACAGCCTGCGCTCCGGCGACGCGGCCCTCACCGGACCGGTCGCCCGGGGCGACGCCGGGACGCTCCGGCGCCACCTGCACCAGCTCGGTACGGTAGCCCCGGACATCGGGCAGGCGTACCGCGCGATGGCCCGCGCCACGGCGCAGCGGGCGGTCCGCTCCGGATCGCTCGACGAAGAGTCGGCGGCTGCGCTGCTGGACGTACTCAACGAGGAGAACATCTGATGGCCCGTGGCAAGCAGCAGCCGAGCAAGGCACCCAAGGTGCACAAGGCCGAGCTGACCCACACGATCGCCGACTTCGAGCCCGCCTTCTGGCCGGACGAGCAGCCGGTGGACAACGCGGTGGTGATGACCATGGGCGCGCTGCACGAGGGCCACGCCGCACTGATCCGGGCAGCGCGCAAGCAGGTCGGCAAGGACGGCCGGGTGGCCGTCACCGTCTTCGTGAACCCCCTTCAGTTCGGCGCCGGCGAGGACCTGGACCGCTACCCGCGCACGCTCGCCGCCGACGTCCGGCTGGCCGAGGAGAACGGCGCGGACGTGGTGTTCGCCCCGCTGCCCGAGGAGGTCTACCCGAACGGGACCCCGCAGGTGCGGATCTCCGGTGGCCCGATGGGCGAGCGGTTCGAGGGCGCCTCCCGACCCGGCCACTTCGACGGGGTGCTGACCGTGGTGGCCAAGCTGCTGCACATCACCGACCCGGACTTCGCGTTCTTCGGCGAGAAGGACGCCCAGCAGCTCGCGGTCGTCCAGCGGATGGTCGCCGACCTGGACTTCGACGTCGAGGTGATCGGCGTCCCGACCGTCCGCGAGGCCGACGGCCTGGCGCTCTCCTCCCGCAACCGCTTCCTCTCGGAGACCGAGCGGGAGCAGGCACTCACCCTCTCCAAGGCCCTGCTGGCCGGCCGCGACGTGGCCGCGCAGGGCCCGAAGGCCGTCCTCGCGGCCGCCTCGGCCGTCCTGGACGGCGCCGAGGGTGTCACCCTTGACTACCTCGCCCTGATCGACCCGGACGACTTCACCGAAGCCGCCGAGGACTTCCAGGGTGAGGCGGTGCTGGCCGTCGCCGCGAAGGTGGGCTCGACCCGCCTGATCGACAACGTCCGCATCATCGTCCGGTAAGAAGCAGTTCCCTAGGCATGCACTCACAGGAGGCGTGACCCAATGCTCCGCACCATGCTCAAGTCCAAGATCCACCGGGCCACCGTGACCCAGGCCGACCTGCACTACGTCGGCTCGGTCACGGTGGACGAGGACCTGCTCGACGCCGCCGACCTGCTCCCCGGGGAGCTGGTCCACATAGTCGACATCAACAACGGCGCCCGGCTGGAGACGTACACGATCGCCGGCCCGCGCGGCTCCGGCGTGATCGGCATCAACGGCGCCGCCGCCCGTCTGGTCCATCCCGGCGACCTGGTCATCCTGATCGCCTACGGGCAGATGGAGACCGCCGAGGCCAAGGGCTACGTGCCCCGGGTGGTCTTCGTGGACGGCGAGAACCGGATCACCGGCTACGGCACCGACGCCGCCGACGCCCCCGAGGGCAGCGGGCTGCTGCGCGGGGACCGGGCGTACGGTGACGGGCACAACGCGGCGCCCTCGGCCGCGCGCTAAGGAGCAACAGGACATGACCGTCTCGCACCGCCTCACCGCCCCGGCACCGGGCTGGACCAGCACCACGGACGTGGTCGTGGTCGGCTCCGGGGTGGCCGGACTCACCGTCGCCCTCAACGTCCGCAAGGCCGGCCTGCGGGCCATGGTGGTCACCAAGGCGATGCTCGACGACGGTTCGACCCGCTGGGCCCAGGGCGGCATCGCCGCCGCCCTGGGCGAAGGCGACACCCCTGAACAGCACCTGGCCGACACCCTGGTGGCCGGGGCCGGGCTCTGCGACGAAGAGGCCGTCCGCACCCTGGTCACCGAAGGGCCGGACGCCGTACGGCACTTGATCGCCACCGGCGCCGCCTTCGACCTGGACGCCGAGGGCGAGATCCTGCTCACCCGGGAGGGCGGCCACCACCGCCGCCGGATCGCGCACGCCGGCGGCGACGCCACCGGGGCGGAGATATCGCGAGCCCTGGTCTCCGCCGTCCGCTCCGACCCCGGGCTCGAACTCATCGAGCACGCCCTGGTGTTGGACCTGCTCACCGACGCCGACGGCCACGCCGCCGGGCTCACCCTGCACGTGATGGGCGAGGGCCAGCGGGACGGCGTCGGCGCGATCCGGGCCCGCGCCGTGGTGCTGGCCACCGGCGGCATGGGCCAGATCTTCTCGGCCACCACCAACCCGGCGGTCTCCACCGGCGACGGCGTCGCGCTCGCGCTGCGGGCCGGGGCCGAGGTGACCGACCTGGAGTTCGTCCAGTTCCACCCGACCGTGCTCTGGCTCGGCGCCGAGGCCGAGGGCCAGCAGCCGCTGGTCTCCGAGGCGGTCCGCGGCGAGGGCGCCCACCTGGTGGACGCCGACGGGGTGCGCTTCATGGTCGGGCAGCACGAGCTGGCCGAGCTGGCCCCCCGGGACATCGTCGCCAAGGCGATCACCCGCCGGATGCAGGAGCTCGGCACCGAGCACATGTACCTGGACGGACGGCACTTCGGCGCCGCGATGTGGGCCGAACGCTTCCCCACCATCCTGGCCTCCTGCCGCTCGCACGGCATCGACCCGGTCACCGAGCTGATCCCGGTCGCCCCCGCCGCGCACTACGCCTCCGGCGGCATCCGCACCGACCTGCTCGGCCGCACCACCGTGCCCGGCCTGTACGCCTGCGGCGAGGTGGCCTGCACCGGTGTGCACGGCGCCAACCGGCTGGCCTCCAACTCGCTGCTGGAGGGCCTGGTATTCGCCGAGCGGATCGCCGCCGACCTGACTGCCCGTCACGCCGCGGGCGACCTCCCCGAGCGCTCGGTCGACGTGGCCGGCGCCCGGGCCGCCCGGCCCGTCCCGCTGCTCGCCCCCGAGGCCCGCGCGGACATCCAGCACCTGATGTCCACCGGGGCGGGCGTGCTCCGCTCGGCCGGCTCGATGGCCGCCACCACCACCGGCCTGGCCCGGCTCGCCGCCGACGAGAAGTCCGCCGACCCGGCCGTCGAGAGTTGGGAGGCCACCAACCTCCACCTGGTCGCCACCGCGCTGGTGGCCGCCGCCGCCCAGCGCGAGGAGACCCGCGGCTGCCACTGGCGCGAGGACTTCCCGGACCGCGACGACGCAGCCTGGCAGCGCCACATCATCAGTTCGGGGCACACGCTGCGGCAGCCAGGGGCTCGGGGAACTGCGACGCCGACCTCGTAAAACGTGATCCGTACGTAGGTGGTCAGGCACTTTGCATTGTGACCCCGGCGCCAGATCTCCTCGCAGTTCCCCGAGCCCCTGACCATAGATGCTCGATCACCTGCCCAAACTTTCCGCCCAAGCTAGGAGCCATCCGATGTCCCACACCCACGAGGAACTCCCGCTCGCCGACCAGGTCGACGGCTGCGGCGCCGGCTGCGGTTGCGGCGACGGCGAGGCGTACGAGACCGGCCTGGACCCGGCGCTCGCGGAGATGCTGGAGGCGGCCGGCCTGGACCCGGTCGAGGTGGAGGACATCGCGACCCTCGCGCTGGCCGAGGACCTGGCCGGCGGCGAGGACGTCACCTCGGTCGCGACCGTCCCCGCCGACGCGGTGGCCACCGCGGACTTCACCGCCCGTCAGGCCGGCGTGGTGGCCGGGCTGCGGATCGCCGAGGCCGTGGTCTCGCTGGTCTGCGAGGAGGAGTTCGAGGTCGAGCGGCACGTCGAGGACGGCGACCGGGTGGAGGCCGGCCAGGTGCTGCTCTCGGTCCGCAGCCGCACCCGCGACCTGCTCACCGCCGAGCGCAGCGCGCTGAACCTGCTCTGCCGGCTGTCCGGCATCGCCACCGCGACCCGCGCCTGGGCGGACGCCCTGGAGGGCACCAAGGCGCAGGTCAGGGACACCCGCAAGACCACGCCCGGCCTGCGCTCGCTGGAGAAGTTCGCGGTCCGTGCGGGCGGCGGCAGCAACCACCGGATGTCGCTCTCGGACGCCGCGCTGGTGAAGGACAACCACGTGATCGCGGCGGGCGGTGTCGCCGAGGCGTTCAACGCCGTCCGGGCCGCGTACCCGGAGCTGCCGGTGGAGATCGAGGTGGACCGCCTCGACCAGATCCCGCCGGTGCTGGAGGCGGGCGCCGACCTGATCCTGCTCGACAACTTCACCGTCGCCGAGCTCAAGCAGGCCGTCGAACTGGTCAACGGCCGGGCCAAGCTGGAGGCTTCGGGCGGGCTGACCCTGGCCACCGCGCACGAGGTCGCCCAGACTGGGGTGGACTACCTGGCCGTCGGCGCCCTGACCCACTCCTCGCCGATCCTGGACATCGGCCTGGATCTCCGCTCCGCCTGATTCCCACTAGCAGAAGGCCCTCCCCGTGCTCCTCACCATCGACGTCGGCAACACCCAGACCACGCTCGGCCTGTTCGACGGCGAGGAGATCGTGGAGCACTGGCGGATCTCCACCGACCCGCGCCGCACCGCCGACGAACTGGCGGTGCTGATGCAGGGCCTGATGGGCTCTCACCCGATCGTCTCGGCCGAGGACCGGATCGAGGGCCTGGCCATCTGCTCCTCCGTACCCGCCGTGCTCCACGAGCTCCGCGAGGTGNNNAGCTCCGCGAGGTGACCCGCCGGTACTACGGCGACGTGCCCGCGGTGATCGTGGAGCCGGGGGTGAAGACCGGGGTGCACGTCCTGATGGACAACCCCAAGGAGGTCGGCGCCGACCGGATCGTCAACGCGCTGGCCGCCAACCACCTCTACGGCGGCCCGTGCATCGTGGTCGACTTCGGCACCGCGACCACCTTCGACGCGATCAACGAGCGCGGCGACTACGTGGGCGGCGCGATCGCCCCGGGGATCGAGATCTCGGTCGAGGCGCTCGGCGTCCGGGGGGCCCAGCTGCGCAAGATCGAACTGGCCCGGCCCCGGAACGTGATCGGCAAGAACACCGTCGAGGGCATGCAGTCCGGCATCCTGTACGGCTTCGCCGGGCAGGTCGACGGGCTGGTCGAGCGGATGGCCAAGGAGCTCGCCAAGGACCCGGACGACGTCCAGGTGATCGCCACCGGCGGCCTCGCCCCGCTGGTCCTCGGCGAGGCCGCCACCATCGACGTCCACGAGCCGTGGCTCACCCTGATCGGCCTCCGGCTGGTCTACGAGCGCAACAAGCCCGCCACCGCCTGACCCCAACTCGCCTCCGGCGCAGCATAGTTGATCGTTCCGCGCCGGGGGCGGCGGCACTGCGGCCCGGCGGCCGCCGACGAGTCGTCATTTCACCCGCAGATACGCCAATCGGGAGAAGTGCGTCGCCAATCGCCATAAATCGGACGTACGCCACGTACTGTCGTGGCATGCCGACGCCACACGGATCGCGCGGCGGCATGGCCTTCAGCGCCGACGAAGTCCGCGTGTTGCGCCGTGCCCTCGCCCAAGCGCTGTACCCGGTCCACATGCCGTACCCGACTCCTACGGGCGAGTTGTGGGCCGAGGACGTCCAGGAGGCCCTGCGCCTCGCCGAAGCCGTGGACGAGGCCGTCCAGGAGGGCGGGCGGCTGCGCTCGTTCCTGCTCGCCGACCTCTCCCGCTACCGCGCCGCACTGCCCGGCAGCGTCTCCGGTTATCTGGAACGCCTGGAGGAGGCCATCACCGACGGCTACCTCCCGAACGCCGAGGACCTCACCGCCCTCCGCGCCCTGACCCGGCTGCCCTGCGGGAGCGGCGAACGCTCCCGCAGGTCCCGGCTGGCGGGCCGCTGTCACGCCATCGCCGAGGCCGACGTCCGCGAACGCCTCGCCCTCAGCACCGGCCAACGGCACCTGACGGCCGTACCAAGCCCCGCCGCTCCCCCCAGCGGCGGCCCCTTCGATCCAGCTGGAGGACGGTTCCCGATGACAGACCCCGCCGTGGCCCCGAAGCACCCCGCCGACGCCCGCCCGACGCCCCGCCGGATGCCCACCCCCGCCGAACTCTTCGGCCGCCGTACGCACGCCGAGCCCGGCAGCCCGGCCCCGTCCCAGGAGGACCTGGAACTCGCCACCGGCTGACGGACGCTCAGGGGAGGCCGCCACGGCCTCCCCTCAGGCGTGCCGCCCCGTAACGATCTGACAAAGCGCCCGTCCAGGATGCCCCGCCTTGATGCTCCTTGGTCGAATCGTCCGTCAAATCATGTCGCTGTCCGGACATTTGGAGAACCTAGGGTGCGGGGTGAACATCCTGTGACCAAAGGACAGCAGTGGTACTCATACGCCTGGCGCGCCCGTTCGGCATCGCCGCCGCGCTCACCCTCGCCGTGACCGGCACCGCCCTCCCCGCCTCGGCGGCCTCGGACCTCAGCCTGATGCTGGAGGGTCCGGCGGCGATTTCGATCGACCCGACGGCCAAGCCGGAGCCGCACTCGGCCGGGAACCTCCCCCTCTACATCGGGCGCGTGGGCAAGGAAGCGGCGAAGGACGTCGTGGTCAGCTACGACACCCGCGACCTGACCGGCGTCGCCGAGCTCACCCTGAGCGGCCAGTGCACCGTCTCCGGCACCGTGCACACCTGCAAGCAGTGGTTCCCGCTGGAGTACGACCGCATCAACCTCACGGAGAATGCGACGCTGACCGGGGCCAAGGACGCCAAGATCGGCGCCAAGGGCGTCCTCCACATCAAGGCGACCAGCTCCAACGCCAAGGAGGCGGTCCAGGACGTCGAGGTCTTCACCGGCGGCCCGAAGCTGGAGCTCAAGGAGATCCCCGCCCAGAACAAGGTCAAGATCGGCAGCACGCTCGACGCCCCGATCGAGATCACCAACAAGGGCTCGCTGCCGGCCAACCGGGTCATCCTCGCCATGTACGCCACCGACGGGCTGGAGTTCAAGCAGCGCTTCGGCAACTGCGAGTACGGCGCCGAATCGGGCGGCGGCAGCTGGACCTCCTCCGCCGGAATGATCTGCACCGTCGACACCCAGGTCGCACCGGGTGAGACCGTCAAGCTCAGTCCGATGCAGTTCGGTGTCACCCCGACGGCGCTCTACACCTTCGCGAACTTCCACATCCTCGCCAACGTGGAGACCGGCACGCACTGGATGCGGGAGTCCTACAACCTCAAGCCCGGCTCCGGCCCCCGGCTCACCTTCGTCGGCAAGCCCGAGGCGCCGGTCGCCACGGTGGGTGGCCCGAACATCGACGAGGACAACGGCAGCGCCCACAACTACGCCGAGCTGGAGGTCCATGCGGACAGCAGCGCGGACTTCTCGGCCATCGCCCAGTGGACCCCGGCGGCCGGCGGCCGGACCGGCAAGCTCACCGTCGGGATGCTGAACAGCGGACCGGGCAGTGTCTACGACCGCAGCGGCGGCGAGTCCGCGCCGAGCGTCCAGGTCGTCCTGCCCAAGGGCGTCACGGCCACCACCGTGCCCGAGAAGTGCAGCGCGGGCGGCCACGCCAACGGCGAGCAGGTCAAGGACCAGGGTTACTACACCTGCTCCACCGACATCTGGATCCCCAACGGCGCCCGGTACACCTTCGAGTTCGCCCTCGCGCTCACCGCCGAGGCCGTGAACTCCACCGTCCCGTTCTCCCTGCAGAACAGCCAGAGCTCCTACGAGCCGGGCCACCCCTCCGCGGTGATGTCCTGGGACAAGAACCCGGCCAACGACCTCGGCTCGATCAAGCTGGGTGAGCAGGCGAGCGGCAACCTGCCGACCACCACGCCCACCAAGCCCGCCACCACGGCTCCGACCAAGGCGCCCACCAAGGCCCCGCCGGCCGTTCAGCCGACCGGCACCCGGTCCGCGTCCGCCGTCCCGGCCGGGCAGAAGTCCTCCGCCGCGCCGAGCACCTCCACCGGACCGCTCGCCTCCACCGGCGGCGGCTCGAACGCCGGCCCGATCGCCGGTGCCGGCATCGCCGCGATCGTCCTCGGTGCCGCTCTGGTCGTGGTGGCCCTGCGCCGCCGCCGGGCAGGCGCACACCAGTAGGCAACCGCTCCACCCGCCGGCCCCGGAGAGGTTCTACCCTGGTGGGGTGAGCGATCAGAACAGCATCCCCGCGACCGACGACCTTCCCGAGCAGATGCGCGTCCGGCGCGAGAAGCTGGACCGGCTCCGGGCGGCCGGCGTCGACCCGTACCCGGTCGGCTTCCCGCGCACCACCACCATCGCCGACCTGCGCGCCAAGCACCCCGACCTGGAGCCGGACGTCACGACCGGCGAGCGGGCCGGCGTGACCGGCCGCGTGGTGCTGGCCAGGACCGGCGGCAAGCTCTGCTTCGCCACCCTGCGGGACGGCTCGGGCGACCTCCAGGTGATGTTCTCCCTGGACAAGCTGGGCCCGGAGCGGCTGGCGGCCTGGAAGGCCGACATCGACCTCGGCGACCAGGTGGGTGTCGAGGGCGAGGTGATCACCTCCAAGCGCGGTGAGCTGTCGGTCCTGGTGGACCGCTGGGAGCTGACCGCCAAGTGCCTGCGGCCGCTGCCGGACAAGCACAAGGGCCTGACCGACCCGGAGGCCCGGGTCCGCCAGCGCTACGTGGACCTGATCGTGAACCCGGAGGCCCGGGAGATCCTCTACCTGCGCAGCAAGGTGGTCCGCTCGATCCGCCGCACCTACGAGGAGCGCGGCTACATCGAGGTGGAGACCCCGATGCTGCAGCCGGTGCACGGCGGCGCCAACGCCCGGCCGTTCACCACCCACATCAACGCGTACGACATCGACCTCTTCCTACGGATCGCCCCGGAGCTGTACCTCAAGCGCCTGGTGGTCGGCGGCGCCGAGAAGGTCTTCGAGATCAACCGCAACTTCCGCAACGAGGGCGCGGACTCGACCCACAACCCCGAGTTCACCTCGCTGGAGTCGTACGAGGCGTACGGCGACTACGACACCCAGGCCGAGCTGATCCGGGCCACCATCGTGAACGCGGCCCGGGACGCGCTCGGCACCACCGTGGTGCGCGGCATCGGCCCGGACGGCGCGGAGCACGAGATCGACCTGGCCGAGCCGTGGGCCGAGGTCAGCGTCTACCCCGGCATCTCCGGGCACCTGGGCACCGAGGTGACCCCGGAGACCGGCGTCGCCGAGCTGCGCGAGCTGGCCGACAAGGCCGGCATCCCGTACGAGAAGGAGTGGGGCCACGGCCAGATCGTGCTGGAGATGGTCGAGCGGCTGCTCGAGCACCACGCGATCAAGCCCACCTTCATCAAGGACTACCCGACCGAGGTCTCGCCGCTGACCCGTCAGCACCGCTCGATCCCGGGTGTGGCCGAGAAGTGGGACCTGGTCATCTTCGGCACCGAGATCGGCACCGCCTACTCCGAGCTGGTCGACCCGGTCGAGCAGCGGGCCCGCCTCACCGCCCAGTCGCTGCTGGCGGCCGGCGGCGACGTCGAGGCGATGCAGGTGGACGAGGACTTCCTGCGCGCGCTCGAGTACGCGATGCCGCCGACCGGTGGTCTCGGCCTCGGGGTGGACCGCCTGATCATGCTGCTGACCGGCAAGAACATCCGCGAGACGGTGCTCTTCCCGATCGTGAAGCCGACCGTCAAGGCCGCCAAGGCCGAGGCGGATTCCGACTCTGAAGAGGAGTGACCTGGTGGACTACATCAGTGCGATCGTGCCCCCGCTGGTGATGGCGATCGGGTTCGGCTTCCTGGTGCGGGCGATCATCCGCTCGCAGGGCGGCGCCCAGCGAGCCAAGGAGGACGCCGCCGCCGATCTGCTGGCGACCCGGAACGCCGAATAACGCAACATCGCTGACGCGCCGTCACTCCTTGGGGGTGACGGCGCGCCGGTTTGCGCCGAATCAGCAAATTTTGTCCGGATCACTCCCTATCCTGGCCGGACTATGGTGCGGCAACTCGGAGAACTCGAGAACGACATCATGACCAGGGTCTGGCAGTGGAACCGCCCGGTCACGGTTCGCGAGGTTCTACAGGATCTGCGGTCGGAACGCGAAATCGCGTACACCACCGTCATGACGGTGCTCGACAAGCTCTTCAGAAAGGGCTGGCTCCGGCGCGAGCAGGTCGGTCGCGCCTATGTATATGAGCCGGTCTCGTCCCGCGAGGCATACACCGCGGCACTCATGAACGACGCCTGGGCCACCAGTGACAATCCGGCCGCGGCACTGGTTCACTTCTTCGGGCTGATGTCGCCCGAGCAGCGCGAGGCACTCCGGGACGCACTCCGGGTCACCGCGCCGGCACCTGCCGATAGCGAAGTCGATACCGGGGAGACCGGAAGCGCCTGAGCACGATAGCGTCCCGCCATGGAGGTCACCATCCGCCGGGCGCGGACCAGCGACGTGCGAGCAGTGCGGCGGCTCATCGACGGCTACTCACGGGACGGCATTCTGCTCGACAAGCCGACCGTGACGCTGTTCGAGGCTGTACAGGAGTTCTGGGTCGCCGAACGCGACGACACCGGCCTGGTGGTCGCCTGCGGCGCACTGCACGTGATGTGGGAGGACCTGGCCGAGGTCCGCACCCTGGCGGTCGATCCGTCCTGCAAGGGCCTGGGGGTCGGCCATCTGCTGCTGGAGAAGCTGGTGCACACCGCCCGCTGGCTGGGTGTCCGTCGGATTTTCTGCCTGACGTTCGAGGTCTCCTTCTTCTCGAAACACGGTTTCGTCGAGATCGGCGAAACCGATGATGATACGTCAGACCCGGCGGCGATCGCTACGGATGTCTATGAGGAGCTTCTACGTTCGTACGACGAAGGAGTCGCGGAGTTCCTCGATCTGGAGCGGGTGAAGCCCAACACGCTGGGCAACTCAAGGATGCTGCTGCGGCTCTGAAGACCGGCGGAACAGCTCGGCCGACGCCTTCGGAGGAGCCAGGGGTTTGTGTTTTCACGGAAAAGACGCTTTCCTTTCTCTAAGCAATGCGTCGTTTAGCGGAAAGGGAAGCCCGTGGCACAGAGGGTGCAGGTCATTCTTGAAGACGATCTCGACGGCGGCTCGGCGGACGAGACCGTGACGTTCGCCCTGGACGGCGTGGCCTACGAGATCGACCTGAAGAGCGCGAACGCGGACAAGCTGCGCGGGCTGCTGGCCCCGTATGTCGACAAGGGCCGCAAGCAGAGCGGCCGACTGGCCGGGGCGCGTCGGGGCACCGCCCGCGGCGCGGGCCGCCCGGCGGCGGGTGCGCCGGACACCGCGAAGATCCGCGCGTGGGCCAAGGAGAACGGCTTCGACGTCAACGACCGCGGCCGTGTCCCGAGCAACGTGCGCGAGGCGTACGAGCTGGCGAACCCCTCCTGACCTGAGGTCAGGAAGCCGGTGCCAGCCCCATCAGGTCCCGGGCGCAGGCATCGGCCAGACAGTCGAGCAGTCGCAGCAGATCGGGCGAGCGCAGGTCCAGTCCGGTAACCGGTCCGGCCGGGCGCAGCCAGACCGCCGGTCGGCCCTCGGGGCGTGGCGCGGGGCGTGGAGGAGCCTCCTCCGCGCCCCGCGGCCGTGGCACCCGGGGCGGCTCGGCCGCCCGGGCGGTGAGGCCGAGCCTCAGCTCGGCTCCCCAGCCCAGCCAGTGCAGCAGCTCCGGCACCGCCTCCGCGGTGTCCGGTGCGAGCAGGAAGGCGACCCGGTCACCCCGGGCCACCACCGGCCCCGACGGCCGCCCGAGGCGGTCCAGCCGGGCGAGCGACGCCAGCCCGACCGGGCGGCGCACCTCGACCCGGTCGGAGTCCAGCAGTGCGGTGAGCGGGATGGGGCAGAGCCCGGTCAGGACCGACGGAACCGTCATGGGCTGTGCAACGCTGGAGGGGCGGAGCGGTCACGCGGCCACCACCTGAACGGCCGCGAGCCCGATCTGATCCACCGTCAGCCACGGTGGACTTCTCGCCAGGCGAACACCGCCACCGGGGAAACTGCGCGAAACTCGCCGGAATACCGGGTATGAATGCAGGTGGGTGGGGCCAAGAGCCCCGGCCGAGCAGATCGCGAGACCAGCTGTCCGAGTCCTCGGTGGGCGTTGTTCGCCGATGGCGTAGCGGTATCGGGTGCATCAGGCCCTGCTGTGGGAACACCGTCTCCCAGCATCAGGTTGGGAATGGTGTCGGCTGGTCGCGCAGCATGAAAGGCTCCACGAGGGTGGAGTTGATCCGTGAGCCGCGCCGCTGAGCGGGACTAGCATGCGGAAGGACAGGGCGGGGACAGTCCCCGAACTGCCCGACCGCTCTGAGGAGCGATAAACGATGTTCGAGAGGTTCACCGACCGCGCGCGGCGGGTTGTCGTCCTGGCTCAGGAAGAAGCCCGGATGCTCAACCACAACTACATCGGCACCGAGCACATCCTCCTGGGCCTGATCCACGAGGGCGAGGGTGTCGCCGCCAAGGCCCTGGAGAGCCTCGGGATCTCTCTTGAGGCCGTCCGCCAGCAGGTCGAAGAGATCATCGGTCAGGGCCAGCAGGCCCCGTCCGGCCACATTCCCTTCACACCTCGGGCGAAGAAGGTCCTGGAGCTGTCGCTCCGCGAGGCCCTTCAGCTCGGCCACAACTACATCGGCACCGAGCACATCCTGCTCGGCCTCATCCGCGAGGGCGAGGGCGTCGCCGCCCAGGTCCTGGTGAAGCTGGGTGCCGACCTCAACCGGGTGCGTCAGCAGGTCATCCAGCTGCTCTCCGGTTACCAGGGCACCGGCAAGGAGTCGGCCACGGCCGGCGGCCCCGCCGAGGGCACCCCCTCCACCTCGCTGGTCCTTGACCAGTTCGGGCGCAACCTCACCCAGGCCGCCCGCGAGGCCAAGCTCGACCCGGTGATCGGGCGCGAGAAGGAGATCGAGCGGGTCATGCAGGTGCTGTCCCGCCGCACCAAGAACAACCCCGTGCTGATCGGCGAGCCCGGCGTCGGCAAGACCGCCGTGGTCGAGGGCCTGGCCCAGGCGATCGTCAAGGGCGAGGTCCCGGAGACGCTGAAGGACAAGCAGCTCTACACCCTCGACCTCGGCGCGCTGGTCGCGGGCTCCCGCTACCGCGGTGACTTCGAGGAGCGCCTGAAGAAGGTGCTCAAGGAGATCCGCACCCGCGGCGACATCATCCTGTTCATCGACGAGCTGCACACCCTGGTCGGCGCGGGCGCCGCCGAGGGTGCGATCGACGCAGCGTCGATCCTCAAGCCGATGCTGGCCCGCGGTGAGCTCCAGACCATCGGTGCCACCACGCTGGACGAGTACCGCAAGCACCTGGAGAAGGACGCCGCGCTCGAGCGCCGGTTCCAGCCGATCCAGGTCGCGGAGCCGTCGCTGCCGCACACCATCGAGATCCTCAAGGGTCTGCGGGACCGCTACGAGGCGCACCACCGGGTGTCCATCACCGATGCCGCGCTGGTCGCCGCCGCCACCCTGGCGGACCGGTACATCTCGGACCGCTTCCTGCCGGACAAGGCGATCGACCTGATCGACGAGGCCGGTTCCCGGATGCGGATCCGCCGGATGACCGCGCCGCCGGACCTGCGCGAGTTCGACGAGAAGATCGCCGACGTGCGCCGGGAGAAGGAGAGCGCGATCGACGCGCAGGACTTCGAGAAGGCCGCCTCGCTGCGCGACGACGAGAAGCAACTCCTCACCGCGAAGGCGAAGCGGGAGAAGGAGTGGAAGGCCGGCGACATGGACGTCGTCGCCGAGGTGGACGAGGAGCTGATCGCGGAGGTCCTGGCCACCGCCACCGGCATCCCGGTCTTCAAGCTCACCGAGGAGGAGTCCTCCCGCCTGCTGCGCATGGAGGACGAGCTGCACAAGCGCGTCATCGGCCAGACGGACGCCATCAAGGCGCTCTCGAAGGCGATCCGGCGTACGCGTGCGGGCCTCAAGGACCCGAAGCGTCCCGGCGGTTCGTTCATCTTCGCCGGTCCGTCCGGTGTCGGTAAGACCGAGCTCTCCAAGACGCTGGCGCAGTTCCTGTTCGGCGACGAGGACGCGCTGATCTCCCTCGACATGTCGGAGTTCAGCGAGAAGCACACCGTCTCGCGGCTGTTCGGCTCGCCTCCCGGCTATGTCGGGTACGAGGAGGGCGGCCAGCTCACCGAGAAGGTGCGCCGCAAGCCGTTCTCGGTGGTTCTCTTCGACGAGGTCGAGAAGGCCCACCCGGACATCTTCAACTCGCTGCTGCAGATCCTGGAGGACGGTCGTCTGACCGACTCCCAGGGTCGAGTTGTCGACTTCAAGAACACCGTCATCATCATGACCACCAACCTCGGCACCCGGGACATCTCCAAGGGCTTCAACCTCGGCTTCGCGGCCACGGGTGACGCCGCCACCGGGTACGAGCGGATGAAGGCGAAGGTCAGCGAAGAGCTCAAGCAGCACTTCCGCCCCGAGTTCCTGAACCGTGTCGACGACATCGTGGTCTTCCACCAGCTGTCCGAGGACGACATCATCCAGATCGTCGACCTGATGATCGACAAGGTGGACGGCCGGCTCAAGGACCGCGACATGGGCCTGGAGCTCAGCGTCGAGGCCAAGAAGCTGCTGGCCAAGCGTGGTTACGACCCGCTGCTGGGTGCGCGTCCGCTGCGGCGCACCATCCAGCGCGAGATCGAGGACCACCTGTCGGAGAAGATCCTCTTCGGCGAGCTGCGAGCCGGCCACATCGTGGTCGTCGGGGTCGAGGGTGAGGGCAAGGAAGCCACGTTCACCTTCCGCGGCGAGGAGAAGTCGCCGGTGGCGGACTCTCCCGCGGCGGTCGCCTCGGCCGGTCCTGATCTGACCAAGTAACAGCAACCGGGTAACGGCACCGGCTCCGAAAGGGCCCCTGCACTGGCCATAGCGCCAGGGCAGGGGCCCTTTTGCCATGCCCGCCCCGTTCATCCTCAGGTCACAATTCCTGTGATGAACCGCACGGTACTCCCCGCCGTTCGACGGATAGCCAGAGCGGTTCGGATGCGATGGATGCGCCCAGCGGGCGGTTCCGCCCCGGCATTTGACAGATGATCAGGTGATAGAAGCGGCGGAGCATAGCGCCGTGGCCATGTCATGGTCAAGGTCTTTCTTTTTTGCTCACGCTTGGATCAAATGTCGTCCACCTGTCTTTCATTGGTTCACCGGCGGGGCCATGAGCTCGGCCGGTATGGGGAGGACGTCACCACGTTGAAGATATCCAAGAAGGCCGCTGCGGCGACCGCTGCCGTGGCGGTAATCGCCGCTCTCGGCGCGGGAATGCTGCCGGCTACGGCTACCGCCGCGCCGGTCACGGTCACGAACGACCCGGCCGACGCTGTGCAGAACTCACAGGCGGACCACAACCTGCCGGGTCCGCTGACCGGCAAGATGGAGGCCGAGCAGAAGGCCGCCATCGAGCAGCTGGTGAACGGCACCGCCAAGGTCGAGACCCACGGTGGCAGCACCAGCATCAAGCTGGGCCGCGACAAGTTCGTCGAGCTCGCCCGTGAGCGCACGGACAAGATCTTCACCGTCCTGGTCGAGTTCAGCGACCAGGTCGACAGCACCACCAAGCTGCCCAACGGCAACGTCAAGTACGGTGGTCAGCCCGGCCCGCAGCGCAACATGATCGCGGAGCCGGACCGCACGAAGGACAACTCCACGGACTGGCGCGCGGACTACAACCGCGAGCACTACCAGGACATGTACTTCAGCACCACCAAGGACTCGCTCAAGACCTACTACGAGCGTCAGTCCTCCGGCCGTTACTCGGTCGACGGCCAGGTCACCGACTGGGTGAAGGTGCCGTGGAACGAGGCCCGTTACGGCTCGGACTACTGCGGTCAGCACGTCTGCAACAACGCGCAGGACCTGATCCGTGACGGCATCAACGCCTGGGTCGCGGCCGAGAAGGCCAAGGGCCAGACGGACGCTCAGATCAAGGCGCAGATCGCCCAGTACGACCAGTGGGACCGGTACGACTTCGACCACGACGGCAACTTCAACGAGCCCGACGGTTACATCGACCACTTCCAGATCGTGCACGCCGGTGAGGACCAGTCCGCCGGTGGCGGCGTCCAGGGCACCGACGCGCTCTGGGCCCACCGCTCCTACGCCTACGGCACCCTGCAGGGCCAGACCGGCCCGGACAACAACAAGCTGGGTGGCACCCCGGTCGGCGGCACCGGCATCTGGGCCGGTGACTACACCATGCAGGCCGAGAACGGTGGCCTCGGTGTGTTCGCGCACGAGTACGGCCACGACCTCGGTCTGCCGGACCTGTACGACACCTCGGGCAGCGGGATCGACAACTCGGTCGGCTTCTGGTCGCTGATGTCCTCGGGTTCCTGGCTCGGCACCGGCAAGAACAGCATCGGTGACAAGCCGGCCGACCTCGACGCCTGGAGCAAGCTGCAGCTCGGCTGGCTCAAGTACGAGAAGGGCGCCGCGGGCAAGTACTCCGCGCACCTGCTCGGCCCGGCGGAGTACAACACCAAGCGCCCGCAAGCGCTGGTGGTCGACCTGCCGAAGAAGACCGTCACCACCGTCATCAACACCCCGTTCGAGGGTGCCGGCGAGTGGTGGAGCGGTAGCGCCGACGACCTGAACGTCTCGGTGGCCCGTGACGTCGACCTGACCGGTAAGACCTCGGCCAGCCTGTCGGCCAAGGCCTGGTACGACATCGAGCAGGACTACGACTACGCCTACGCCGAGGTCTCGACCGACGGTGGCACCAAGTGGACTGCCGTCAACGGCACGTTCAACGGCACGGCCATCCCGGCCGACCCGGCCGGCAACGCCGGTCTGACCGGTGACTCGGCCGGCAAGTGGGGCGACCTGTCCTACTCGCTGGACGCCTACGCCGGCAAGGCCGTCAAGGTCCGGTTCCACTACACCACCGACGGTGGCGTGCACCTCAAGGGCCTCGCGCTCGACAACATCGTCGTCAGCGCGAACGGTGCCCCGGTCTTCACCGACACGGTGGAGAACGGCGACAACGGCTGGACCGCGGTCGGCTTCTCGCGGATCAACGGCAGCTTCTCGAAGGACTACGAGCAGCACTACCTGGTCGAGAACCGTCAGTACATCTCGTACGACGAGACCCTCAAGACCGGCCCGTACTCCTTCGGTTCGACCGCCAAGCCCGACTGGGTCACGCACTACGCGAACCAGAACGGCCTCCTGATCTGGCTGTGGGACAAGTCGCAGAGCGACAACAACGTCACCAACCACCCCGGCCAGGGCCTGATCCTGCCGGTCGACTCGCACCCCGAGACCCTCAAGTGGGCCGACGGCACCGCGATGCGTCCGCGTCTGCAGGGCTACGACTCGACCTTCGGGTTCGAGCGCACCGACGGCCTGAAGCTCCCCAAGGCCGACGTGCTGACCACCATCCCCTCCTCGCGGGGCGTCAGCTCGTTCAACGACGCGAAGAACAAGTACTGGTCCGCTGAGAACCAGTACAGCAGCGTCCAGGTGCCCAACACCAACACCGCGATCTCGGTCCTCTACGAGAGCTGGAACAAGCTCGAGACCCTGGTCCTGGTCAGCCCCGGCAAGTGAGCTCAGCTCAACTGACGTGGTAAGCAGGTGACTTCGGCCCCGCTGGGATTCGTCCCGGCGGGGCCGAGGTGCGTTCAGCCGACGGTGAGGCGTGAGAGGCCACGGACGGCCGCCACGCGGCTCGCCACAGTCAGAACCCGGTCGGGCTGCCGAGGTCGTCGTTGCCGACCTCCACGGAGCCGTCCGGGCTCAGCCTTGGCAGCTCCTTGGTCAGGTCTTGGACGTCCGCTGTACGGGCGCTAACCGGGCGGACGAGAGGGTGGGACACATCGAAGACCCAGCCGAAGAGGAGTTCTGATGAAGCGTCGGACCGCCACCCGTGCCGCCATCGCCGCCGCCGTCGCCGTGGCCGCGATCGGCACCGTGACCGTCGGTATGGCCCAGGCCGGGGAGGAAAGGCGCGGCAAGGCCACCGAGCAGGAGATCGCCGCGCTGTTCGACCAGTGGAACGCCGCCCTGCAGACCGGCGACCCGGAGCAGGTCGCCGACCGGTACGCGGACGATGCGGTGCTGCTGCCCACCGCCTCACCGCGGATCCGCACCAACCACGCGGAGATAGCCGACTACTTCGAGCACTTCCTGCAGAAGAAGCCGAAGGGCGAGAAGATCCGCTCGGTGATCAACATTTTGGACAAGGACTCGGCCATCGACGCCGGTGTCTACCGCTTCCACCTCACCGACCCGCAGACCGGCGTGACCAAGCCGGTCGAGGCCCGCTACACGTACGAGTACGAGAAGCGCGGCGGCAAGTGGCTGATCGTCAACCACCACTCCTCGGTGCTGCCGGCCGAGGGCTGACCCGGAGCGCCGCCCGCAGGCCGATCCGGACGTCCAGCCCGCCCCCGGGGGCGTCCCGCAGGGTTACGCTGCCGCCGTCGTCCGTCACCAGCCGGTGGACGATGGCGAGCCCGAGGCCCGAGCCGGAACGGCCGGTCAGGCCCTGCCCCCGCCAGAACCGGTCGAACGCGCGGGCCTGCTCGGCGGCGGACATCCCCGGCCCCTGGTCCAGGATCTCCAGCACCACCTCGTCCCCCGCACCGGCCGGGGTCTCCAGGCGGACGGTGATGATGCTCCGGTCCGGCGAGACCTCCAGGGCGTTGGAGAGCACGTTGTCCAGCACCTGGTCGAGGTTGCCCGGGCCCACCAGCACCCGCTGCCGCTCGTCCGCGTCACCTGCCAGCACGATGCGCACCCCGCGTTCCTCGGCGGCCGGGCGCCAGACGGCCAGCCGCTCGCCGACCAGTTCGCGCAGCACCAGCGGCTCGGGGGCGGAGACCTTGGCCTCGGCTCTGGCCAGCACCAGCAGGCCGCTGACCAGCCGGCTCATCCGGACCACCTCGGCGGTGGCCGACTCGACGTCCTCGCGCACATACTCGTCGTCGACCCCGTCCGCGATGTTGTCCAGCGAGAGCCGCAACGCGGTCAGCGGGGTGCGCAACTGGTGCGAGGCGTCCGCGACGAAGATCCGCTGCGAGGCGACCAGGGTGTCCAGCCGCTCGGCGCCCTGGTTGAGCGTCAGGGCCAGGGTGCGGGTCTCGTGCGGTCCGGTGACCGGCGAGCGCGCCGTGAGGTCACCGTTGCCGAACCGGCTGGCCATCTCGTTGAGCTGGCGCAGCGGCCGGGTCAGCCTGCGGGCCACGATCGCGCCGACACCGGCCGCCACCGACAGCACCCCGGCGGCCAGTACGGCCCGGAACCCCCAGATCCACCACAGCCGTTCGCTCAGATCGGCGGTCGCGTACCGGATCTGCACCGCGCCGACGATCCGCTCCGGGGCACCCTGGGCGCGGGCCGGCACGGTGACCACCAACTCGGGCCCCCAGACCGGCCAGGAGCCCCAGTCGACGGTGCTGCGCCCTTCGCCGAGGGCCCGGGCGAGGGCCGGGTCGTCCGGCCGGGCGACCCGCAGCGGCGACACCGGGGCACCGTCCACCGCGAACAGCTCGACCGTCCCCGGCATCTCCTCCGCGTACGCCTCCGCCACCCGGGCCAACGCCTGCCGGGCCGGTGCGTCCCGGTCGGCCAGCAGCAGTGCCATGGTGGCGGCCTCACGGCGCACCAACTGCTCGGTCTCCCCGCGCAGTTGGGCGGTCAGCGTGAACGCCACCGGCACGGTGAAGGCGGCCAGCGCGACCGCGACCAGCAGGACGTAGCTGACGATCAGTCGGCGGATCACTCCGGCTGCTCCTGGACCACCAGCCGGAAGCCCACCCCGCGCACCGCCTCGATCAGCACGGCCCCGGCCAACTTCCTTCGCAGCGCTGCCACATGGACGTCCAGTGTCTTGGTCGGGCCGAACCAGTTGGCGTCCCAGACCGCCTCCATGATCTGCTCCCGGGACATCAGCGCACCCGGCTCCTCGGTGAGGAAGGCCAGCAGGTCGTACTCCTTCGGGCTGAGCGCCACCTCGGCCCCGGCCAGCCGGACCCGGGCCGCCTTGCGGTCCAGGGTGAGCAGCGGCCCGTAGCGGTCGGGGCCTTGCAGGGCCTGCTGCTTGGGCTGCACCCTGCGCATCACCGCCCTGATCCGGGCGATCACCTCTCGCACCCCGAACGGCTTGGAGACGTAGTCGTCGGCGCCCACCTCCAGCCCGACCACCCGGTCCGTCTCGTCGCTGCGAGCACTGATCACGATGATCGGCACATCGCCCCTGGCCCGCAGCGCCCGGCAGACGTCCAGCCCGTCCGTGTCGGGCAGCCCGAGGTCGAGGAGCACCAGATCGGGCGGCACCGACACGCTCAGCGCCGCCTGCCCGGTGGTCACCCACTCGACCTCGAAGCCGTACCTCAGCAGCCCGCGCCGCAACGACTCGGCGACCGGCTCGTCGTCTTCCACCAGCAGTACACGCACGTAGCGAACCCTAGCCGCCGGTCGCCGATCTTCGGGACCGGGTCAACGCAGCAGCTCCAGGAAGGCCGCCACCGCCTCCTCGATCTCCTCCGGCGTCCACTCCAGGGCGGCGGACGCGATCGTCATCTCGGTCATCGAGTGGCCGGGCACCGGCCCCGGCTCGTCCCACCAGCCGAACAGGCCGACGCCCTGCTCCTCGGCCAGCCGGAGCGTGGCCTCGGTCAACTCCCCGGCGCCGTACGGCAGCCAGAGCTGGAACTGGTGGGTGTGCGGGGCCTCCGGGACCAACCGGGCGCCGGGGATTTTCCGCAGCGTGTCGGCGACCACCTTGGCCTGCGCGACGTACGACTCCAGCCTGGGCAGCGTGCGCTCCAGGCCGGCCAGGGCGCTGAGCGCGACCGGCCACTGCTGGTAGAGCGAGCCGCCGTACCGGTGCCGCCAGACCTTGGCCTCCCGGACGAAGTCGGCCGAGCCGGCCAGGGCGGCCCCGCTGATGCCCTCCAGGGTCTTGTAGAAGGAGACGTAGATCGAGTCGCCGAGGGCGGCGATCTCCGGCAGCGAGTGGCCCAGGTGGTAGACCGACTCCCAGATCCTGGCCCCGTCCAGGTGGACGTGCACCCCCTCCACCGCACCGACCGCCGCGACCAGCTCGTCCCAGCTGGGCAGGATGAACCCGGCGTCCCGGAGCGGGAGTTCGAGCATCAGGGTGCCGAACTTCTCCTCGCAGTCCCGCAGTTCGTCCGGCGTGGGCACCCGGGGCTCCTCGGTCGGCCAGACCGAGGTCAGCCCGCCGAGGCGCTGGTACGCCCGGTGCTCCCACAGCTCGGGGTGCGACAGCGGGTGCATCGCCACCGTGCGGTTGCCGCTGCGGTCGGCCCAGTATCTGAGGGCGACCTGCTGGGCCATCGTGCCGGTGGGGAAGAAGGCCGCGTCCGGCTTGCCGAGCAGATCGGCGACCTGCTCCTCCAGGGCCCGGATCACACCGTCCCCGTAGAGGTCCTGCGACCGGTCCAGGTCGTACCCGGAGAGGTCCGCGTCGGCGGTCAGGGTGGCCAGCCGGTCGCGGACCGACTGCGGCCGAGTGCCCGAGAGCAGTCGGCCGCAGCGGTGGAAAGCGTGGAAGCGTCGCTCGCGTGTGGTGAGCTCAGGTTCGGTCATGCGACCGATCCTGCCTCACCCCTGGCGGCCCCTCCAGTGATTAGCGCGGCGGGTAGAGCGAGTACGACGGGAAGTTGCCGTACAGCTTCTCGTCCGCCCCTTCCGCCCCGTAGGTCACGGCCTGGACCAGCAGGTCACCGCCGACGAAGGCACCCTTCCAGGACGCGCCGAGCCCGCCGAACACCTCATCCCGGTCACCCCGGCTGCGCGGCTTGTTGATGCCGACCTTGAAGGCCAGCAGATCGGGCCCGACCCGGTCGGCGAAGGCGGGGTCGTCGGTGGCCAGCGAGGCGACCAGCGAGCCGTTGCCCGCGTTCATCGCCGCCAGCAGCTCGGCCTCGGTGTCAACCAGCACGATCGAGTCCAGCGGGCCGAACGGCTCGGAGTGGTGCAGCGCCCAGCTGGCCGGCGGGTCGAGCACGGCCGCCGGGGCGAGGTAGGCGTCCAGCGACTGACCGGGCAGGAACAGGCCGTCGGCCAGGCTGCCCCGGCGCAGCGGGACCGCCCTGGCGGCCACTGCGGCGTCGAAGTGGCCGCGCAGCTCGGCCGCCTTGGCGGCGTGGATGACCGGGCCGAAGTCGAGGTCGGGCAGCGGGTCGGCCGGGTCGGCGACGGCCAGCGGGTGGCCGAACCGCAGCTCGTCCAGCACGCCGAGGTAGGTCTCCAGGAAGGCCGGGAACAGCGAGCGCTGCACCACGTAGCGCGGGTACGCGGTGCAGCGCTGCTTGGCGTACTCGAAACCCTTCTTCAGGTGCGCGCCGAGCGCCGCCCAGTCGCTGTAGTCCCAGATGCCCCAGGCGTTCAGGCCCTCCTGCTCCAGGAAGTGACGGCGGTTCAGGTCGGCCAGCGTGGTGGCGGCCTTGCGGCCGTTGGCCCGGCCGCCGACGAAGGCCAGCGCACCCAGGCCGGCCGAGCGGATCAGCGCGTCGCCGATCTGCCCGCCCATGCCGGAGAGCAGGGTGACCGGCAGTCCGGCCCGGTGCATCACCGCGTGCGCGAGGGTGAGGCAGTGGAAACCACCCTGGGAGGGGGTTTTGGCGACCACCGCGTTGCCCGCCAGCAGCTGCACCAGCTCGGCGTGCACCTGCACGCTCATCGGGTAGTTCCAGCTGGCGATGTTGGAGACCGGTCCGGGCAGCGGGGTGCGGCCGGCCAGCTGACGGTCGATCTGCTCCAGGTACCAGCGCACCCCGTCCAGTGCCCGGTCCACGTCCGCGCAGGCCAGGCGCCAGGGCTTGCCGATCTCCCAGACCAGCAGCAGGGCGAGCAGGTCGCGCTGCTCGGCCAGACCCTCGACCGCAGCGGCCACCCGGGCCTTGCGCTCGTCCAGCGGCACCCGGGACCAGGTGGCGTGCTGCTCGATCGCGAACGCGACGGCGGCCTCGGCCTCCTCGACACCGATCCGGGGCGGGCCCGGGATCGCGGTGCCGTCTAGCGGGGTGGTGTGCTCGCCCGGCGTGCCGACGGCGCGCCACTCACCGCGCACCAGGTTGAGCAGCCGGTCGGGGGTGAAGGCTTCGGGCGCGGCCTGGACGCAGCGGGCGTAGGTCTCGGTCCAGGACGTGCCGGGCTTGAGCTGTGGTGCCGCCATCGGAGTTCCTCCGGTAGGGGGGACGGGGTGGCTCGGGGCTGGGCGTGCTGCGGACGCTGATCAGCCTGGCACGGGGGCCCACGAACTGGACAGCGAATCCGCCCCGGATAGGGGTGACCGCGATGCTGTGACCCGGTTCACGGTTGCGGCCCGATCGGCGCGGGTAGACCAGGCCCTCCGGTGGGGCTCGTCACACCCTCGGCGGCTGATACGGGGCTCGGTAGTAGACCGGGGCCGGTGGGGCAATATGCCCGGTTCGCCCGATTGGGCAGTCCGATCAGAAGATCATTACTCCACCCGCTGAAAAGTTGCGCACCCTTACTGACTACACGCCGTAGTAGGTCACACCATTTTGGGGCACCCGCGGTGACCGTTTACATCTGACTGGTCCCCCTGTTCCCGACCCACGAGGTGTCGTCGCCCGATGTCTTCCCTTCACCGTGTCACCGCCTGGGTGCGGGAACGCCGGACGGTAGTGGCCTGGAGCGGCGCTCTGACGCTGGCCGGCGGCGCACTGCTGATGCCCGCGACCGCTTCCGCGCAGACCGTGCTGCCGACCACCCCGGGCACCTCGGCCTTCACCTCCGCCGCGTTCGGCTCCGCCGCCCACGGCGGCCCGCAGCAGGCCGCCCTGGTGCAGGTCGCCGCGCCCAGCCCGTACGAGCTGCCCGGCTCCGCCTCCTCGCAGCACACGGTGACGGTCGCGGACAACCTGGCCCCCGCCCCGGCGCCCGAGCCCGCCCCCGCACCGGCTCCCGCACCGGAGCCTGCGGCCGCGCCCACCCCGGCGCCCGCACCCGCGCCCGCCCCGGCCTGGTCCGCGCCCACCCCCGGCAAGCCGATCAGCAACCCGTACGGCGTGAAGAACCCCGACTACGCCGCCGGCTATCACACCGGCGTGGACTTCGCGGTGTCCGTCGGCACCCCGCTGCTCGCGGTCGGCGACGCCACCGTGGTCTCGGCCGGGTACGACGGTGCGTACGGCAACGAGGTGGTGCTGCGGCTCTCCGACGGTCACTTCGCCGAGTACGCGCACCTGTCCTCGGTCTCGGTGCGCGCCGGGCAGACCGTGACGGCGGGTCAGCAGATCGGCAAGGCCGGCACCACCGGCAACTCCACCGGTCCGCACCTGCACTTCGAGATCCGCAGCGCGAACAAGTACGGCGCCGTGATCGACCCGATCGCCTTCCTCTCGGCGCGCGGCGTCACCGACTTCTGATCCCGTACGACAGACGCACGACTCGACGAGGGCCCCGTCCGGCTGGACGGGGCCCTCGTGTGTGCGGAGTCGGCGGCGGGTGACGGCCCGTCCGCTTGATCCGTTCGTCCCGACGGCCGCGTGCGTCGCCGTGCCCGGGGTGCCGCTCTGCGCGGAGGCCGGGGGTCCGCCTCGACGCGTCGGCGCCTTCGCTGGTCCGTGCCGGGGGGCGTCGCCACGGCGGAAGGGTCCGGCAGGCGACGGCACGCCGGCCGTCGGGGGTTCGGGGGTGGAGGGAAAGGCCGACCGGGGCGGGTCAGTTGACGCTGCGCCAGATGTGGGGCTCCGGCTCCTCGTGGTGGCCCTGCGCCCGCTCGTCGGCGGTCGGCGCCGGTCCGCCGACGAACTCCGGCCGCTGGGGTGGGGTGCCCGAGGAGACCCCCACCGCGGCGACGTATCCACCGCGCAGCCGGACGGCCCTGAACTCCGCCGGGGTGTACGGCGTCCGGGCGACGTAGGGCAGGCACTCCCCCTGCGGCTCGAAGCCGATCCGCCGCAGACCGCCGCGCAGACCCTCGCCGGTCAGCTTCACCGCCGCCTCCTTCAGCACCCACAGGGCCGCCCGGTGCTCCTCGGTGGCCGGCCGCAGGGCCGCCCGCTCGGCGGGGGTGAGGAAGGTGCTGTCGGGCAGCGCCGCCACCCGCGAGACCTGCTCGGTGTCGATCCCGACCACCGCGCCCACCGCCACGGCCGCCATCGTGTAGCGGCCGCTGTGCGCGATGCTCAGCGACAGCTCGGGGTGGGCCTCCACCCGGGGGCGGCCGTCGGCGTGGCGGGCCAGCCGCAGCGCCGTCCACGGCTCACCCACCAGGTCGGAGGCGGCCCGGCGGGCCAGCCACCGGGCGACCAGCGACCGGGTCCGGTCCGACGGCCGGTGCAGCCTCAGGACCCGCTCGCGCTCGGGCGCGGGCAGTGCCCGGAAGACCGCCTCGGCGAGCTCCTCGGACCCGGGGGTGTCCAGGTCGTGGGCGAGGAACCGGGTCTGCGGAGGGATCGGGCCCGGTGTCATCCGGTCCTCGCCCTCAGCCGGGTGCGCTGCCGGGGCACCCGCCGGCCCGGCTGCGGGGCCGGCCACTCGGCCGACTCGCGGGCCGGCCCGGAGCCGGCTGTCCGCAGGGCACCGGGGGCGAAGATGCTCAGGGCGGCCACCAGCGGGTGCTCGTCGCCCTCGGCCGACGGGACCGCCGGGTGCACCGGGGTGCCCATCACGCCGTCCCGGACTGCCCGGCCCTGCGCCACACGAGCACCCGACGCTGCTGACGGGCGTCGACCTCCCGGGTGGCGCGGACGGTGAGCAGGTCACCGTCGAGCACGGCGTCCCGGGTCTGCTCGACGCCGATCCAGTCGGCGCGCGAGGAGATCCGGATGCGATGCACGACCTGACCCTCGGTCACCCACCACTCGCCCGCGTACCCCATGTAGGAGGGGCCGGGGCCGGGGGTCGTCGGCATCATGCTCACCGAGACGTGGCCGTCGGGCGTGTAGACCAGCATTCCCTCGGGCGCGGGGCCCAGCGGGCCCTCGCCCACGGGCCGCCCGGCCTCGTCCAGGTCGTGGAAGGCCTCCAGGTGCCACACCCCGACGATGTCCTGTGTCATGTTCGGTGATCCTTTCCGGCTCCTCTGCGGCCCGCGCACTCCTCCACGAAGCCGAGTGTCCTGAGGTGGTACGCGCGCGCCGTCCAGCCGAGGCTGATGTTGTGGCCCGCATCGGGTTGGTGGTCGATCACGACCCGGGGTGACGCACTCAACCGGGACCGCAGCCGTGCCACGGCCTGCTGGTCGTGCCGCCACCACGACTCGTGCTCGGCGAAGGTGAGCCGGACCGGCACCCGGATCCGCCCCGCCAGGTCGGCGAACTCCTCCTGCCAGCGGACGGCGTCCGCGAGCTCACGCGGCGGCACGGGCGCCACGACCGTGCCACCGGCCTGGAACGTCCCCGGCGGGTAGAGGCGCAGCGGCCCCCAGTTGAGGCGCCAGTTCCGGCCGCCGCGCGGGGCCTCCGCCACCGGCGGCGCCGCGTACTCGTCGCCGCAGCCGGAGATGTCCAGGCCCAGCAGCCCCGGCACCGCGCCGTCCGCCGCGATCCGCAGCGCCGCCTTGCCGCCGAACGAGTGCGCGAGCAGGAAGATCCCGGCACCGGTGTCGTACCGGGCCGCCAGACCGCGCAGGGCCGCCGCCAGGGTGGCCGCCTGGTCCGCGATCCCCTGCCCTTCGGGCAGCTGCCGGGCCGAGTGCCCGTAGCCGGGCCGGTCCACGGCCACCGCCGCGAAGCCGAGGTCCGCGGCGAGGGACAGGAACGAGGTCTCCGGATGGGCCGGTCCGCCGAAGTACGCCGCGCTCATCCCCGCTCCGTGCAGGGCGACCACCATCGCCCGGCACGGAGCGTTGGACGGGCGGGCGAGCAGGGCGGAGAGGGTGATCCCGCCCGCGTCCAGGGTGATGCTCCGGGTCTCCGCCGTCGCCGTCGCCGTCCCCGGACCGGCCAGCTGCGCCACCGTCACGGCCGGTCGCCCCCGGCGAGCCCCTCCGCGTACGACTTGGCGATGCCCAGCGTCGCCAGGCTGTTGGTGCTGAGCGCGGTACGGACGAAGTCGATCGCGTCCTGGACGGTCGCGTCCGCCCCCAGGATCCCGGCGATCTTCGCGGTGTCGACCGTGAAGGTGTGCTGGGAGGAGGCCGTGACGCCGTCGTCCGTCGGGGTGATCGTCCAGTACCCCGTGTGCAGCGTGATCAGCGCGGGGAGGGTGACCTGCTTGTACGCGATCTGGTACGGCGGCAGCCCGACCCGGTGCGACTTCGTGGTGTGCGAACTGCCGTCCTTGGAGCGGGTGTCCATCTCCAGGGTCTGCAGTCCCTCGGCCGGCTCGTCGAGACGCACCGCGAGGACGTGTGGCAGCCGCTCGGTCCACAGGTCCGCCCGGTAGATGAACTCGTACACGTCCCGGGCGGCGCCCCTGATGTGCACGGTGTCCTCGAACGAGCAGGTCAGCTCGTCCACGGCGCCGGCCGACTCGGCGATCGCCTTGAGCGAGTCCAGCTCTGTGCGGGAGTTGCGGTCCACCACGTCGTCGAGCCAGCCGAGACTGTCGGCGTCGACGGCCCGGTAGTCGTGGTCCAGCCGGACCAGCGTCTCCCCGGACGGCAGCGCCTCGATCAGCCAGGCACCGCCCATCGCGGCCACCGGAGGCGTGCTGACCTCCTGCCGGAACCGGATCCGGAGGTTCTCCGGGTCCAGGGTGCGGTGCGAGGTCCAGTTCTTGACGGTGTCGCCCGCCGTCGCCCAGATCCGGATCCGCTCCTCCCGCTCGCCGCGCTCCAGGTGGTCGACGTAGATGCTCGGGGGGAACACCTGGGGCCAGCTCGTAGCCTCCGCCAGCAGGCGGTAGACGGTCTCGGCCGGGGCCGAGATCTTGATCTCGTGTCCGGACTCGTGCAGCTCGGACGGCATGTTGGACTCCTCGGAGCTCGGGGAAGGACGGGTCTGGGGCTCAGAAATTGCCGAGCCCGCCGCAGACGTTCAGGGCCTGGGAGGTGATGGCGGCCGCCGTGTCGGAGACCAGGTAGCCGACCAGCCCGGCCACCTCCTCCGGGGTCGAGTAGCGGCCCAGCGGGATCTTGGCCTGGAACTTCTCCAGCACCGCCTCCTCCGTGGCGCCGGACAGCCGGCTGTAGTTCTGCCGGACGCGCTCGGCCATCGGGGTCTCTACGTAGCCGGGGCAGACCGCGTTGACCGTGATGCCGGTGGGGGCCAGCTCGTTGCCGAGTGCCTTGGTGAAGCCGACCACGCCGTGCTTGGAGGCGGAGTACGGGGCGCCCAGGACCACGCCCTGCTTGCCCGCGGTCGAGGCGATGTTGATGATGCGGCCCCAACTCCGGTGCCGCAGCCCGCCCGTGGTCAGCACCTCACGGGTCAGCCGGAACACGCTGTTGAGGTTGGTCTCGATCAGGTTGTCCCACAGCTCGTCGGCGATGTCGGCGGTGACTCCGCCGCCACTGATCCCCGCGTTGTTGACGAGCACGTCGACCTGGCCGAACCGGTCGACGGCGGCCTGGACGTACCCGCGGATCGAGTCCCGGGACCGCACGTCGAGCACCACACCATCGACGTCGAGCCCTTCCTCCCGGAGCTGCTTGACGGTCGTGAGGACCTTGTCCTCGGTGCGCGACCCGATGAACACCTGGTGGCCCTGGCCGGCCAGCAGCCGGGTGACGGCCAGACCGATTCCACTGGTGGCACCGGTCACCAGGACGACCCGACGCTCCTGCTGTGTCATGACTTCTCTTCTCTGCGTGTGGGCTTCTGGCTCAGGCTGCGGGCGTCATCAGGTGCGCGGAGACGGCCGCCAGGAAGGCGCGCGGGGTGCTGGCGTCGCCGACGACGGCCTCGTCCAGCTCGATGCCGTACTCGCGCTCGACCCGGCCTGCGGTCTCCAGCAGCGCGAGCGAGTCGTAGCCGATGTCGCTGAACTCGGTGTCGAGGACGTCCCCGCTGAGGCCGGTGCCCTCGGGGGCGCCGGAGCCTTCGAGGAGGATCCGCTTGAGGTCGTCGAGGGTGAAGGTCTGTGACATGGGGGCTTCGCTTTCTTGACTGGGTGTGGGGTGAGGTGACCGATGGGGAGTCAGGAGCGCACGACCATGGCCGAGTTGAAGCCGCCGTGGCCCCGGGCCAGCACCAGCGCCGTGCGCAGCGCGGCCGGGCGCGGCTGGGAGACGACCAGGTCGAGGCCGAAGCGCTCGGCAGCCTCGATGTGGACGGTCGGCGGGATCACGCCGTCCTCCAGGGCGAGGAAGGCCGTGGCCAGGTCCAGGGCGGCACCCCCCGCGTACAGGCGGCCGGTCATCGTCTTGGGGGCGGTGACCGGGACCCCGCGCGGGCCGAAGACCGCGACCAGCGTCTCGGCCTCGATCCGGTCGAGCTCGGGATCGGCCGCCGCGTCGGCGAAGACGACGTCCACCTCGGAGGGCAGCACCCGGGCGTCGGCGAGGGCGAGTTCGACGGCCTTGCGCAGCCCGGGCTCCCGCCCGTCGAAGGTGGCGGCGTACCCGGCGATCTCGCCGTACACCTTGGCGCCGCGGGCGCGTGCCGACTCCGCCGACTCGGTGATGAGCAGCGCGCCGCCCTCACCGGCCACATGGCCGTCGGCCCGGTCGTCGAACGGGAGGTAGGCGTGGGTGGGTTCGGCGGCGGTGCTGAGCCGGCCGCTGGTGTGCAGACCCACCCAGCCCCAGGAGCAGAGCAGGGCGTCCACCGCGCCGGCCACCACCAGCCGGGTGCCCTTGCGGATCTGGCGGCGGGCCTGGGCCACCGCGTCCAGGCCGCCGGACTGGTCGGTGACGACGACGCCGCTGGGGCCCTTCATGCCGTTGCGGATCGAGATCTGGCCGGTGTTGACCGCGTAGAACCAGGCGAAGGACTGGTAGGCGCTGACGTACTGGCCGCCCTTGCTCCAGAGGTTCTTCAGCTCGCGCTGGCTGAACTCGAAGCCGCCCGCCGAGCTGGCGGTGCTCACGCCCATGTCGAACTCGGGCAGCTCGGCCGGCCGCACCTGCGCGTCCGCCAGGGCCCAGTCCGCGGCGACCAGGGAGAGCCGGGTCACCCGGTCCGTCTGCGGCATCAGCCGGCTCGGCAGGTGGTCCTCGGCCGTGAAGCCGGTGATCTCCCCGGCGAGCTTCGCCGGGTACGGCGAGGCGTCGAAGTGGGTGAGCGGTCCGATGGCACTCTTGCCGGCCAGCGTCGCGTTCCAGTAGTCCCGCGCGCCGAGCCCGTTGGGCGCGGTCACGCCCAGTCCCGTCACCACCACTGAGGCCGTCATGCGACGCTCCTTTCCGGTTGGGTCAGCACCATGGCGCTCTGGAATCCGCCGAAGCCGCTGCCGACCGTGAGGACGGTGTCGACGACCTGCTCGCGAGCGGTCAGCGGCACGTAGTCCAGGTCGCACTCGGGGTCGGGGGTGTGCAGGTTCGCCGTCGGTGGGACGGTGTTGTGACTGATCGCCAGGACGGACGCGGCGATCTCGATGGAACCGATCGCGCCCAGCGAGTGCCCCACCATGGACTTGATGGAGCTCACCGGCGTGCGGTAGGCGTGGTCGCCCAGGCTGCGCTTGAACGCGGCGGTCTCGTGCCGGTCGTTCTGCTTGGTCCCCGAGCCGTGCGCGTTGATGTAGTGGACGGCCGTGGGGTCCATCCGGGCCTCGTCCAGGGCCGCGGTGATGGCCTGCGCCATCTCCGCGCCGTCGGGGCGCAGGCCCGTCATGTGGTACGCGTTGCTCCGGGTCGCGTACCCCGCGATCTCGGCGTGGATCCGGGCCCCGCGGCGCCGCGCGCTCTCCAGCTCCTCCAGGACGAACACCGCCGAACCCTCGCCGAGCACGAACCCGTTGCGGGTGCCGTCGAACGGACGGGAGGCGTGCGCGGGGTCGTCGTACCGCGGCGTGGTCGCCTTGATCGCGTCGAAGCAGGCCATGGTGATCGGCGAGATCGGTGCGTCGCTGGCGCCGGCGATCACGACGTCGGCCGAGCCCTCGCGGATCAGCTCGACGGCGTAGCCGACCGAGTCGAGCCCGGAGGTGCAACCGGCCGACACCATGCTGACCGGGCCCTGGGCACCCACCGACCGGGCGACCTCGGCCGCGAACGAGCTCGGCACGAAGTAGTCGTAGAAGAACGGGTCGGCGTAGCTGTGGTCGACCAGGTCGAGCCGGCCGCCGTCGCTCACCGTGCGGTAGTCCTGGTCCAGGCTCATCGTGGCGCCCACGGCGCTGCCGATGGTGACGCCGATCCGGTAGGGGTCGAGCGTTCCGGTGTCCAGACCGCTGTCGGCGACCGCCCCGCGCGCCGCCACCAGGGCGAACTGCGCGGCGCGGTCCATCCGCCGGACCTCCTGCGGGGTCAGGCCGTGCGCGTAGGGATCGAAGTCGATCTCCGCGGCGACCCGGGAGCGGAACTGGGTGGGGTCGAAGAAGGTGATCGTCCTGGTGGCCGTGCGGCCCTCGCTCAGCAGACTCCAGAAGGCCTTGGTGCCGACCCCGCCGGGGGCGAGCACCTCCATCCCGGTGATGACCACGCGCCTGGCGCTCATGCCGAGGCCTCCCAGCTGTAGAAGCGGGTGCCGACCTGGTCGGCGGTGGAGCGCCAGGTGGCCGGGTCGTACACCTTGACCAGCGGCTCCAGCTCCCGGCAGATCTTGATGAACCGGGGGTCGGCCTCCTTCCACGCCTGGTCGATGAGCGCGTACCCGTCGGCCAGCACGAAGTCCTGGATGTGGAAGTAGACGCCGCCGAGGTTGAACAGCTGGCGGCGGCGGGTGCCCATGTGGTGCGGGAAGTCGGTGGCGTCGAGCTCGGCGAACAGCCGCGACACCTCGGGGATCACCACCGGGTCCATCCGGTTCACGATGACCGTGCTGTGCAGGACCTCCCCCGCCTGCACGGGCTTCCCCTGCCAGGCGTAGAAGCGGGTCGCCATCGCGTCCAGCGGCGCGAACTCGGCACCGTCCTCGTACGCGGACACCAGCGGGGCGAGGTCCTCGACCAGCCGGCCGTAGTCGGCGTCGTCCTTCAGCCCGATGCCCGGCGCCGTCGTCTGCTCGTCCGTGAAGTCCTGAATGTGGACCAGCAGGCCGTGGTAGCCGAACAGTTGGCGTCGCAGCGTCCCCACCGAGGCGGGCGCGCCGGAGGCGTCGAACCTGGCGAACGCCCCCGTGATGTCCTGCTCCGACTCGGCGGCCGTCCTCGTCAGAGTCACCGTCGTGCGCATCAATCCTCCATGATGGAAAGAGACTTGGTGGGGCAGACGAACACCGCCTTGCGCGCCCCTTCCGCGGCCGGGCCCTCGGGCCGGTCGGTGAGCAGCAGGACGACGCCGTTGTCGTCCTGCGAGAACACCGCGGGTTCGGTGAGCACGCACTGGCCGGAGCCGACGCAGCGCTCGTCGTGTTTCGCTATCCGCATGACCCGCCCCTCACCAGGTGACCGGGAGCGCGTGCAGTCCGAAGACCACCGAGTCGTACTTGAACGGGAGTTCGTCCACGTCGACCGCGAGCTGCAGGGTGGGGATGCGGCGGAAGAGGGTCTCGAAGACGACCTCCAGCTCCAGGCGCGACAGGTTCTGCGCCAGGCACTGGTGCGGCCCGTAGCCGAAGGCGACGTGGTGCCGGTCGCCGCGCAGCAGGTCCAGCTCGCCCGGGTTCTCGAAGACCTCGGGGTCGTGGTTGGCGGCGTAGACGGAGGCGATCACACCCTCACCGGCCCGGATCGTCACACCACCGATCTCGACGTCCTCCAGCGCCACCCGGGCCGCGCCGATGTCGGTGATCGAGTAGAACCGCAGCATCTCCTCGATGGCCAGCGGGATGCGCTCCTTCGGCTCCGCCATGACCGCCGCGCGCTGCTCGGGGTTGGTGAGGAAGGTGTAGACGCCGAGGGAGATCAGCCCGGCGCTGGAGTCGTGGCCGGCGAACAGCAGCAGGTGCGCGAGAGCGGAAAGGCCCTCGAAGTTGACCTCGCCGTGCTCTTCCCGCTGCTGGATGATCTGACGGCTCAGCAGGTCGTCACCGGGATTCTCGGCTTTGCTCGCAATGAGCTCGTCCATGAATTTGCGCAGCGTCTTGGAAATCTCGAAGCGCTCTTCCCAGGTGACCCCCTTCGCCAGAATCCTGGAGGTGAGGTCACGGAAATAGGGCTGCTGCTCCAGCGGTGCCCCGACGAGTTCCGCGACCATCATGGCCGGCACCGGGTGGCCGATCCACTTCACCAGGTCGGCGGGCTGGGGCTGCTTCAGGAGCTCGTCGATCGCGTCGTCGACGATCTCCTGGATGCGCGGCCGCATGGTGGCGACCCTGCGCACGGAGAACTCGCTGATCACCGGGCGGCGGGCGTCGTTGTGCTCCTTGCCGTCCATGCTCAGCATGAACTTCGGCTGCCGGGAGAGGCCCTCGCGCTGACCGGGGGCCAGGATCGGGAATCCGGGGGCGAGCCGGTCCGCGCTGAACCGGGGGTCGGCGAGAACCGAGCGGACGTCCTCGTAACGGGTGAGCATCCAGGCCGGGTTTCCGTCCTGCATGCGCACCTTCTTGGGGCGCTCACCGTTTCGGACCTCCTCGTACACGGGAGGCGCCGAATAAGGGCATGTCCGGGTTACCGGATACGTCGGAAGGTCCGCCGCTTCGGCGGCAGTTCCGAGCGCGTCGTTCACATTGTCGACAGTGGGAGTCTGGCTCACGAATAGTCCCTCTCAGTGGGAACCGGCTCGTTATCGGGCGTCCCGGAAAACATAGGCTCGGCACCCGTCGCGGAGTGTCCAGGAAGTGTCAACTCTTCGCGCAGAACATGTCAGGCACCGCTCTCCCACCCCATGGGTTCAGTAGTACAGAAAGTGAAGTCATTGCACTTACGTACCGAGTGTGGTTTTGTTGGAGCGTCGGACTACCAGCTTCGAAAGGGGACGCCCAGTGCAGTCGGCCGGGTACCCGCGGATCGCGATCGTCGGCTCGGGCTTGGGAGGGCTGGCCTGCGCACGCGTGCTGCAGGCGCACGGGGTGTCCGTGTCCGTCTTCGAACGGGAACCGGAAGGTGGCGCGCGGCCGCAGCGGGGCAGCGTCCAGCTCCGCGCCGACCTGGGGCAGGCCGCGCTCGCGGCGGCCCGGCTGACCGATCGGTTCCGCGCCTCCTGTCGGCCGGCCGGCCGGGAGCTGCGGGTCTTCGACCCCTTCACCGCCGCGCTGCTGCACCACGATCCGCCGCCCGACCGGCCGGGCCCGGAGTCAGCGGAGGGGTCGGCGGAGGGGTGGGCCGAGGAGCAGAACGCGGTGATCGACCGCGGGCGGCTGCGGGCCCTCCTGCTGGACTCCCTCGACGTGCGGACGGTGTCCTGGCGGCACTTCGTCGTCGACGTCACCGAGCGCAGCGGCGGCCGGTGGCGACTGCACTTCAGCGACGGCCGCCGGGAGGACTACGACCTGGTCATCGGCGCCGACGGCGCCTGGTCCCGGGTGCGGGCACTGCTCTGCCGCGCCACGCCCGGCTATACGGGCGTCATGTCGGTCGAGGCCGGCTGCGACGCGGTCGACACCCGCCATGTCGACCTCGCCTGGCTGGTGGGCGCCGGCACCCTGGTGGCGCGGGACACCGACCGCGTACTGCTCGCCCAGCGGGACGGCGGCGGCAGCGTCGGCCTGCACGCCGTCTTCCGCGCCCCCGAGAGCTGGTGGATCTCCTGCGGCCTGGCGGCCCGGAACCAGGCCGTGCTGCGCAGTCAGCTGCTGGAGGTGTTCGACGGCTGGGACGAGCGGCTGCTGTACGCCCTCCGGAAGAGCGACGGAGTCCTCGTGGTGCGCCCGGTGTACGCACTGCCGGGGCCGCCCGCGTGGCGGCACGTCTCCGGGGTGACCCTGGTCGGGGAGGCGGCCCATCCGATCCAGCCGTTCGACCGGGGGGCGGATCTGGCGTTACGCGACGGCGCGGATCTCGCCCGGGCCGTCCTGGCGGCGGTCGCCGGCGACGACACGGCCGTCCTCGTCTACGAGTACGAGATGCGCTCGCGCGCCGCCTCGGCCGCCGAGGGCGCGGCGCGGCGGCTGCGCGCCCTCATGACCTCACCCGTCCCGTAGCCGACGGGGCATGAGGAGTCGACGGGGCGTCAGAGAGCCGACGCGCCTCAGGCTTCCGGGCCGAACAGGCCCGCCCAGCCGCGCTCCAGCAGCTCGAAGGCGCCGCCCAGGACGCCCTGCGGATCGCCGTCGCGCCCTTCGAGCAGGCTCGGCGCCTCCAGCGCGAAGAGCGCCAGCGCCGCGCACCGCGCATCGTCGACGGGAACGCCGAGTTCCTCGGCGATGGCGTGCGCGACCGCGCTCTGGTGCCGCATCCACATCCGGTGCGCGTACTCGCGCAACGCCTGGGTGGAGTTGACCAGTTCGAGGAAGGCGATGACGCGCGGATCGTCGGGCTCGGCATCGCTCCTGAGCCGCAGGATCACCTCGCGCAGGGCCGCCGGGATCGACTGACCCGGCGCGCGGTTGCGGACGGCACCCACCAGCACCGCCTCGTTCGCGGCGTCCTCGTCGAAGACCAGCGCCTCCTTGCTGGCGAAGTGCTTGAAGAGGGTCGTGGTGGAGACGTCGGCCGCGTCCGCGATGTCCTTCACCCCGACCTTGTCGTACCCGCGCTCGAGGAAGAGCTCCAGCGCCGCATCGGCCAGCGCCTGGCGGGTGGCTGCCTTCTTCCGCTCACGGCGGCCCATCACTGTGTCGGTCATAGGTGGATCGTACCTCCAGGGTGCCTCACTCAAAACATTGCCTCGTTGCACTTTTGAATCGAGTGTGCTGTTCTGGTGGGGCACGAGTGGCCGGACATCGCCACTCCCCGTGTCACCGCACTCCCCTCACCCTTCCGCACGCCTTCGGCGTCACCGAAAGGACGTCTGTCGTGTCTACGTCATCCCCGACCTCTCCGGTCGGCGTGCCCCCCTCGGAGCCGGTCACCACGCCGGCCAACATCCGCTGGACCCTGCTCGGCGTGATGCTCGGAATGCTGCTGGCGATGCTCGACAACACGATCGTCAGCACCTCGATGCTGACGATCGTCGGCGACCTCGGCGGCCTGGACCACATCTCCTGGGTGGTGACCGCGTACGCGCTCGCCACCGCCGTCTCCACGCCCGTCTGGGGCAAGTGCGGTGACCTGTACGGGCGCAAGCACGCCTACCTCACGGCGATCGCGGTCTTCCTGATCGGTTCGGTCGCCTCCGGTGCCGCCCAGTCCATGTCGCAGCTGATCGCCTTCCGGGTGATCCAGGGCCTCGGCGCCGGCGGCCTGGCCTCGCTGGCCTTCGCCCTGATCGGTTCGCTGGTCGCACCGCGCGAGCGCGGCCGCTACCAGGGCATGACCGCCACCGTGATGGCCGTGGGCACGGTCGGCGGGCCGCTGCTCGGCGGTCTGATCACCGGTCACCTGGGGTGGCGCTGGGCGTTCTACGTCAACCTGCCCCTCGGCCTGGTCACGTTCGTCTGGTGCCAGGTCATGCTGAAGCTGCCCCGCCAGCGGACCAAGGCGAAGATCGACTGGCTCGGCATCGTCCTCATGACCATCACCATCAGCTCCGTCGTGCTGGCCGCGACCTGGGCCGGCAACACCTACGCCTGGGGTTCGTGGCAGATCATCGGCCTGTTCGCGACCGCCCTCGTCGGCCTGTTCGCCTTCGTCGCCTCGCAGAAGCGCGCACCCGAACCGGTGCTGCCGCTGCGGGTGTTCGCGACCGGCAACTACAAGATGGCCTCGATCATGGTCTGTGCCGCCGGCGCGGCCATGTTCGGCGCGACCCTGTACCTGCCGGTGTTCCAGCAGAGCGTGCAGGGCGCGGACGCGACCAGCTCCGGCCTGCTGCTGCTGCCGATGGTGGCGCCCATCGCCCTGGTGTCCAACATCGTCGGCAAGGTGATGTCCCGCACCGGCAAGTACAAGATCTTCCCGATCGTGGGGTCGGCCTGCCTCTCCGTCGGCCTGTTCCTGCTGTCGACCATGGACACGGACACCTCCCGCCTCCTGACCAGCCTCTACATGGTCCTGGTCGGCGTCGGGTTGGGCTTCCTGATGCAGATGACCACGACCATCGCGCAGAACAGCGTCGAGATGAAGGACATGGGCGTCGCCTCGGCGGGCGTCACCCTCTTCAGGACCATCGGCGGTTCGCTGGGCGTGGCCGTGTTCGGCTCCCTGTTCACCCGGGCCCTGGAGAACCACCTGCCCGGCTCCGGCACGGGCGACTCCGACCTGGAGCTCAGCGCCTCCGCCCTGGCCGGCCTTCCGGCGGGCGCCCGGGACGCCTACCTGGGCGCGGTCGCCGAGGGCACCCAGAACATCTTCCTGGTCGCCGCCGTCATCTGCGCCGCAGCGTTCTTCGCGGCGCTCGCCGTCAAGGAGGTCCCGCTGCGCGGGAAGCCCGGCGGAGCACCTGGCCCGGGTCCGGCGGGGGCTGCAACGGTGGGTCCCCAGGCCGGGGCGTCGGCAACGTCGGCAGCAGTCCCGCCGGGACGGCCCACGACGTGACCCCTCAAGAAATACTTTGACACGCCGACTGCGATCCATATCCTCCCGTAAGGCACGCCGGGACCCACGAATGGGAGTCTGTTTCCGGCCAATCCACTGGCGCACGTTGATCACCGCCAGGCCGTATGTGAGGATAAAGACAGTCTCCTTAAACGTCGATTTCAGACATAATCGACTCCGCGTAAACAACCGCCGCGCGCGAACAACGGGGCTCGCGCGCGAAACAGGAGCGCACCGCAGAGAAGTTTCTGATTGAACCATTGCGTCGCGGCTCGCGCCCGTCGCAGTGTTGAACATGTAGGCATCGGGGGTGCCATAAACATGCGCAATGGCTTCATGCAGCCAACGACAGAGACGATCGAGGACATCGGCACGGACATCACGTGGCGTGTGCTCATCGTCGAGAGCGACAACCGGGACAGGGAGATCTTCGGACAGGGTTTGAGCTTCTACGGATGCAAGGTGAGTGCGGTCTCCACGGGACGGGAGGCGCTCGACGCCTTCCGGGAGGTCGACCTGGTACTGCTCGGCCTCGATCTGGCCGACCGGGACGGGCTGGAGGTCTGCCGGATGATCCGGGCCGCCTCGGACACGCCGATCATCGCCATCACGGCCCGCGGGGCCGAACGGGACGCGGTCCTCGGGCTGCGGGCAGGCGCGGACGACTACGTGGTCAAGCCGTGCGGATCCCACGAACTGGCCGCTCGGATCGACGCGGTGATGCGCCGGGTACGGGTCGGCCGGAATGCGGAACGTGTCATCGAACACGGTTCGCTGCGTATCGACACCGGCCGGCGCGAGGTGACGCTGAAGGACCGGACGATCAAGACCACCAAAAAGGAGTTCGAACTCCTCCACCTGTTGGCCTCCCATCCCGGCACCGTCCTCTCCCGGGAGACGATAATGCGGCAGGTCTGGGGCGACTCGTGGTCCAGAAGGACCATCGACACCCACGTCAGCAGCATCCGGACCAAACTCGGCCGGAATGACTGGATCATCACCATACGCGGGGTCGGATTCATGATGGCCTGATCAGCCCCGAAAGCAGTATCAGGATTGCGCCCGCCATGCACCGAAAGAACGGACCCGGATAATCCCGGGGTCGGCAGCGTGCGCGCGAAAACGATAATTCGTCGAAGGGAATTGAAATGGCCGACCTGACCGGAAAGGTCGCCCTGGTGACCGGGGCCAGCCGGGGTATCGGCGCCGCCACCGCCGAACGGCTCGCACGGGACGGTGCCGACGTGGTGCTGACCTACGCGAGCTCCCCCGACGACGCCTCGGAGGTGGCGCGGCGGATAGAGGCCACGGGGCGCAGGGCGACAGCGGTACGCGCTGACGCGGGTGACCCTGCTGCCGTCGCCGAGGCGGTCGAACGGACCGTCACGGAGTACGGCCGGCTGGACATCCTGGTCAACAACGCCGGGATCCTTATGGGCGGCCCGCTGAAGGACATCTCGGAGGCGGAGGTGGACCGTATCCTCGCCGTGAACCTGCGGGCCGCCTTCCTCGGCGCGCGCGCCGCGGAACCGCACCTCGGCGAGGGCGGGCGGATCATCAACATCGGCAGCGTCGGGGCCCACTGGTTCCCACAGCCCGGCGGCGCCCTGTACGGCATGACGAAGTCGGCACTGATCGGCATGACCAAGGGGCTCGCCCGCGACTTCGGCCCCAAGGGCACCACGGTCAACCTGATCTCGCCCGGCCCGATCAGAACCGCGATGCTCGACGAGGACGGGCCGATGGACGTACCCCTCCTGCCGTTGACCGCCCTCGGCCGGTTCGGCGAGCCGGCCGAGGTGGCCTCGCTGATCGCCTTCCTGGCGAGCGACGAGGCGGCGTTCATCACCGGCGCCACCATCACCATCGACGGCGGCATCAGCCTGTGACCGGGGGGCCCGCGGTCCGATCACGGACCTCGGGCCCCTGGACGGCAGGGCCTTCGGGCTCCACTCGGCAGCGGCCGACCCGAACACCCGTCAGACCCATGCAAACTGACTGACCATCAGTCCACGGAGTGACCACTGCCTCCGCCAGGACCGCGTGCCTCCCGCTGCGCCCGCACCGGCTTCCCATCAAGTCCACGACCCGAACGGAAGTATGCCTCCGTGGCCACGTTCCTTTATCGACTCGGAAAATTCTCCTACCGGCGACGCAACTTCGTCGCTCTCCTGTGGGTCGCGCTGCTCGTCCTCGCGGGCGTGGCGGCGGCCAACGCGCCCACCGCCGTCGACAGTTCCTTCTCGATCCCCGGCACCGAAGCGCAGAAGGCGTTCGACCTGCTCGACGAGCGCTTCCCGGGTATGAACGCGGACGGTGCCACCGCCCGGGTCGTCTTCAAGGCCGGAGCAGGCGGCACGGTCGCCGACGCCGCCACCCGGGAGAAGATCGAGAAGACCGTCGCCGAGCTCAAGTCCAGCTCGGCGCAGGTCGATTCGGCCTCCGACCCGTTCGCAGAGAAGACCGTCAGCGAGGACGGCACGATCGCCTACACCTCGGTCGACTACAAGGTCTCTCCCCCGGAGCTGAAGGACGCCGACCGCGACGCCCTCCAGCAGACGGTCGCCCGGGCGCGGGCCTCCGGGCTCACCGTCGAGCTCGGCGGCGACGCGCTCCAGGCGGATCCGGAGGCCGGCGGCACCGAGTTCATCGGCATCGCGATGGCGGCCGTGGTCCTCGTCGTCACCTTCGGTTCCCTGGTGGCCGCCGGGCTGCCGCTGCTCACCGCGCTCATCGGGGTCGGCATCGGGGTCTGCTCCGTCACCGCCCTCGCCAAGGCGCTCGACCTGGGCACCGACAGTTCGACGCTGGCCATGATGATCGGCCTGGCGGTCGGCATCGACTACGCGCTGTTCATCGTCTCCCGCTACCGCGCCGAACTCGCCGACGGCTGGGAACGGGAGGAGGCGATGGGCCGGGCCGTGGGCACGGCCGGGTCGGCCGTGGTCTTCGCCGGCCTCACCGTGGTGATCGCGCTGGCCGGCCTGGCCGTGGTCAATCTCCCGATGCTCACCAAGATGGGCGGCGCGGCGGCCGGCACGGTCGCGATCGCGGTCCTGATCGCACTCACCATGATCCCGGCGCTGCTCGGCTACGTCGGCAAGCGCGTGCACGGCCGCCGGGCCCGGCGGGAGATCGCCCAGCCGGGCAGCGCGTCGGCCGGGCCCGCGAAGCCGAACGCGGGCACCCGCTGGGCGGGCTTCGTACTGCGCCACCCGGTGGCGGTCCTGCTCGCCGCGGTCCTCGGACTCGGCGCGACCGCGATCCCGGTCGCCTCACTCGAACTGGGCCTGCCCGACGGCAGCTCCCAGGCCCCCGCAAGCACCCAGCGCAAGGCCTACGACCTCCTCTCGGAGGGTTTCGGGCCGGGTTTCAACGGCCCGCTGATCGCGGTTGTCGACGTCAGGCACGCAGCCGATCCGAAGGCCTCGGCGGACGGCGTCGCGGAGCGGGTGAGGCGTACGGCCGGAGTCGCGAAGGTCTCCCCGGCGATGTTCAACGATGCCGGTGACACGGCGCTGCTCACCGTCGTCTCCCGGTACAAGCCGAGCTCGGTGGACACCGAGGAGGTCGTCCAGGCGATCCGCGCCACGGGCAAGGACCTCAAGGCCGAGACCGGCGCCGAGCTGATGATCTCCGGCGCCACCGCCATGAACATCGACTTCTCGCAGAAGCTGAACGACGCGCTCGTGCCGTACCTGGCACTGGTGGTCGGTCTGGCGTTCCTGCTCCTCGTGATCGTCTTCCGCTCGATCCTGGTGCCACTGAAGGCGGCGCTCGGCTTCCTGCTGTCGGTGCTCGCCGCGCTCGGCGCCGTCGTGGCGGTGTTCCAGTGGGGCTGGCTCGCCCCGGTCTTCGGCGTGGAGCAGCCTGGCCCCATCATGTCGATGATGCCGATCTTCATGGTGGGCCTGGTGTTCGGCCTGGCGATGGACTACGAGGTCTTCCTCGTGACCCGCATGCGCGAGGCGTACGTCGGTGGTGAGCCCGCCAGGCAGGCGATCGTCACCGGGTTCCGCCACGGGGCCCGGGTGGTCACCGCGGCGGCCGTGATCATGATCTCGGTCTTCTCGGGCTTCATCGGTTCCAGCGAGCAGATGGTGAAGATGATCGGCTTCGGGCTGGGCATCTCCGTCCTCTTCGACGCGTTCCTGGTGCGCATGACGATCGTGCCCGCGGTGCTCGCACTGCTCGGCGACAAGGCCTGGTGGCTGCCCGGCTGGCTGGGACGGCTGCTGCCGAACGTCGACGTGGAAGGAGCCGGTCTGACGTCCTCGCTCGGCGCGGGCCGGGAGCTCGACGGACCGGAGGCCGACGATCTCCTCAGCGTCGGTGGATCGCCCGCCGAGGGCGCGGGCGGCTGGCACAGCCGGCGGTAGCGCCCCGGCCCGGCTCCGCCCCGACGGATCGGGGCGGAGGAGCCGGGCCGGGTGGGGGAAGGCGGGGTCAGGCGGGGTCGATCAGCCCGGCGATCTCCAACGCGACCTCAAGCGCCGCGTCGGTCGCCTCCGCCAGGGTGGCGGCCGGCTCGTGACCCGCACAGGCCGGGTCGGGCCCACCCTCCTGGTCCTGCTTGAGCAGGAACAGCGCGGTGTTGATCGAGAACAGTGCCATCGCGGCGCGCAGCCGGTTCTGGAAACTCGCGTCAGGGCCGTGCACCAGCCGGATCATCGCGAACATCCGGGCCTTGAACTTCAGCCCCGCCGCGGACTCCCGCAGCGACGGCTGGTTCTCGTGGAAGAACCGCAGCAGCGGTGCCCGCTCGGTCATTCCGGCGGCGAACCGGCGGACCAGCTCGTCCCGCAGCTCCGGCGACCAGGGCCGGCCCTCGCCCCAGGCGATCGCCTCGTCGATCGGCGCGGCCATGCTCTCCACGATGCCGTGGACGATGTCGTCCTTGGTCTTGAAGTGGTAGTACAGCGCGGCCTTGGTGACCCCGAGCCGATCAGCGATCTCGCGCAGCGAGGTCTTCTCGTACCCCTGCTCGGCGAACAGCTCCAGCGCCACGTCGATGATCCGCGCCCTGGTGTCGGTACGGGGGCTCTGCGCGGTGCTCATGAGTTGGCGGCCTGCCTCAGGACTGCGATCGGGGTGGAGAGTGCGGTGTCCCGGATCTCCGGGCTCGCATTCTCCCTGCAACCGGGCTCGTAAGCGAGTAATCGGCTTGACGCCCAGCATACGGACAACTTACCGTGCCAGAGGTCCATTCACTAGCCGGTCGGCAAGTAAGTTAGCCACCGGTACCGCAGCGGGAGACAGAAGCATGCCGAAACAGCAGGTCGACACCCCGGCGGCGGCCGAGGTGCCGGAGGCCGATCCGACGCCGCGCAGCCCGCGCGAGATCCGGCTGGTGATGATCGGTCTGGTGGTCGCCATGCTCCTGGCGATGCTGGACAACCTGATCGTGGGCACCGCGATGCCCACCATCGTCGGAGACCTCGGCGGCGCCGAGCACCTCTCCTGGGTGGTCACCTCGTACACCCTGGCCACCGCGGCCTCCACCCCGATCTGGGGCAAGCTCGGCGACCTGTACGGCCGCAAGGGCACCTTCCTGATCTCGATCGGGATCTTCCTGCTCGGCTCGGCGCTCTCCGGGCTCTCGCAGACCATGACCCAGCTGATCGCCTTCCGCGCGATCCAGGGCCTGGGCGCGGGCGGCCTGATGGTCGGCGTGATGTCGATCATGGGCGCGCTAGTGCTGCCGCGCGACCGCGGCAAGTACCAGGGCATGTTCGCGGCCGTGATGGCGCTGGCCACCATCGGCGGCCCGCTGGTCGGCGGTTTCATCACCGACCACCTGAGCTGGCACTGGACCTTCTACATCAACCTGCCGCTCGGCATCGTCGCGCTCGCCTTCATCGTGGTGACGCTCAAGCTGCCCAAGGTCCGCTCCACCGCGAAGATCGACTACCTCGGCGCGATCCTGCTCACCGCCGGCATCACCTCGCTGGTCCTGATCACCACCTGGGGCGGCCAGGAGTACGCCTGGGGCTCCAAGCAGATCCTCGGCCTGACCGCGCTCGCCGCCGCCTCGCTGATCGGCTTCTGCTACGTCGAGCAGCGGGCCGAGGAGCCGATGCTGCCGCTCGGCCTGTTCCGCAACCGGAACTTCGCGCTGGTCTCGGTGATCGGGTTCATCGTCGGCTTCGCGATGTTCGGCGCCGTCACCTTCCTGCCGCTCTACCAGCAGACCGTGCAGGGCGCCTCGGCGACCAACTCCGGGCTGCTGCTGATGCCGATGATGTTCGGCATGCTGGTCATCTCGCTGGTGGTCGGCGGGATCGTCACCAAGACCGGCAAGTACCGGGTCTTCCCGATCATCGGTACCACCGTGATGGCCGGCGGCTCGCTGCTGCTCTCCACCCTCGGCACCGACACCAGCCAGTTCACCTCGGCCTGCTACATGGTGGTGCTCGGCGCCGGTATGGGCTTCCTGATGCAGATCACCATGCTGGTCGCGCAGAACAGCGTCGAGCTCAAGGACATGGGCGTGGCCAGCTCCACCGCCACCCTGTTCCGCACCATCGGCGGCTCGTTCGGAGTCGCCCTGTTCGGCGCCCTGTTCAACAACCAGGTCACCTCGACCATGGCCTCCTCCGGCGCACAGGTCCCCGGCGGCCACGGCCAGCTCGGCCCGGACGCGCTGCGCGCCCTGCCCGCGCAGTTCCAGGACGCGTACCACCACGCCGTCGCCAACGGCATGCACACCGTCTTCCTGTGGGGTGCGGTGATCAGCCTGGTCGCCGTGGCGGCCGCACTCTTCATGCGCGAGACGCCGCTGCGCGGTGCGGGCGACGAGCCCGCCGAGAAGTCGCTCGAGGCTGCCGCGGTCTGACACCACGACAGATGCCCGGGCCGCCCCGTGTGGGGTGGCCCGGGCATCCGTCGTTCCGGGGCCGGGTGCGCGAGAGCTACTGCGGGAGCCGGTACACGCCTTGGGCGACCGGCTCGACCAGCCCGTCGGCGACCAGGCCGTCGAGCGCCCGGGCCCGCTGGACCTGGTCCGGCCAGACCGCGTCGAGCCGGGCCTGCGGGACCTCGCCGTGCGCGTCCCGCAGGACGGCGAGCAGCTTGCCCCGGACCTGACGGTCCGTCCCCTCGTACGTCTGCCCCCGGCGGGGCGGGCCCTGGTACGGCGGGCAGCCGGCCGCCTGCCAGGCGCAGTGCCGGCGCAGCGGGCAGCCGTCGCAGCCGGGGCTGCGCGCGGTGCAGACCAGCGCGCCGAGTTCCATCACACCGACCGCCCAGGCGGCGGCGGTGCCGGTGTCGGCGGGCAGCAGGCCGGTCGCGGTCCGCCGCTCGGCGGCCGTGGTGGCCTGCGCCGGGTACTCCACCCCCTCGACCGCGCGGGCGAACACCCGGCGGACGTTGGTGTCCAGCACCACATGGCGCTGCCGGAAGGCGAACGAGGCGACCGCCGCGGCGGTGTACTCACCGACACCCGGCAGCGCGAGCAGTGCGGCGTGGTCGTCGGGGACCCGGCCACCGTGCTCGCGGGTGATCGCGACGGCGGCGGCGTGCAGCCGCAGCGCCCGGCGCGGATATCCGAGCCTGCCCCACATCCGGACCGCCTCACCCGGCGCGTCCGCAGCCAGGTCGGCCGGGGTGGGCCAGCGTTCCAACCAGGCGGCGTACGCGGGCAGCACCCGCTTCACCGGGGTCTGCTGGAGCATGAACTCACTGACCATCACGGCCCAGGGCGAAGCCTCCGGGGTACGCCAGGGAAGGTCGCGGGCGTTGGCCTCGTACCAGTCGAGAACGGTCGAGTGCAGCAGCGGGGCGGGGGTCACGGAAGTGGCAGCCATGGGGCGTCCATCCTGCCATGCGGGCCGCTCTGCTCCGTCCAGGGGAATAGTTGACCAATAACAACAAATTGATAATTTGCAGAGCGTAGACAAACGGATACCGACCGCATCTATGATTTCCGCAGTCAGAATTCGGCGCCTCACAAAGGAGCAGACAATGGCAACGGAAGAGCACGCCCGCCGCCAGTTCAACGAGATCGACACTGATGGGGACGGTTTCATCACCGCCTCCGAGCTGAAGTCCTACCTTCAGAAGATCCCTGCGGTGAGCGATGCCAACGCGGCGCAGACCTTCGCGTTCGCCGACGCGGACAATGACCAGGAGATCAGCTACGAAGAGTTCAAGGACTTCATCCGGTAGAGGTCCCTGGGGTGGCCCTCGCCACGGGCCACCCCGCTCCCCCGTCCGGAGCAAAACACGGATGATGTGAAGGAACCGGCCCAGCAGCGGTGTTGATGCACCATCGGGTGTGCCGGGTCTCGTAGAGTTTGCGCGTGCCTTCTCTGCGTCAACCCGTGGGACCGCTGCCGGCCTCGATCTACTGGCGACGGCGCATCGTCGTGCTCGTGGCCCTGACAGCCCTCCTCGCGCTGGTCCTCTGGCTGGTCACGCGCCCCAGCGGCGACGGGAAATCCGGCCGGGGCAAGGCGGCCCAACCCGCCCCGGCCCAGTCGATCACCCCTGGCGCCGACCCCACCGGACCGGCGATCACCACCCGGCCGGGCGGCAGCGGCGGCTCCGGCGGCTCGACCGCCACCGGCGGGGTCTCGGGCTCCGGCGGCGGCGAGGTCAGCCTGACCACGGGCGGCACCGGGACTACGGGCACCGCAGGCACGTCAGGCACGTCTGGCACGGCGTCAGGCGGCGGCGCGGGTGGCACTTCGGGGGGCAGCAGCACTCCCCCTCCGGTGAACACCGCCGAGGTGATGGCCCTGCCGGTCTGCACCGCCTCCCAGGTCTCGCTGGAGCTGGCGGGCAGTCAGGACGCCTACAAGGCCAAGGACAAGCCCCGGCTCTCGCTCACCGTACGGAACACGTCCACGGGCACCTGCCGGGTCAACCTCGGCCGGACGGCCTCCACGGTGGTCGTCACCCTGGCCGAGTCCAACGAGCGGATCTGGTCCTCCGGCGACTGCCCGACGGAGCGTCAGGACACCTGGGTCCAGCTCGGCGCGGGCGCCGGCCTGACCGAGACGTTCACCTGGGAGCGCGGTCGCAGCAAGCCCCAGTGCGCCACCCCGGACACCACCCCGGCCCCGGTCGGCCGCTACCTCGTCCAGGCCACCCTCAACGGCCCGGCGGGCGGCCCGGTTGCGGCCCGTACGTCGATCCGCCTGGAGGACTGACCCGACACCTACTGTGCCCGGGCGGGCCAGACTGCCTGCCGCAGGGAGCGGTTGAAGGTGGCGGGCAGCAGGGCGACGGCGAGCAGGGCGGTCAGCAGCTGGAGGACCACGACCGGCCGGAGCTGGCCGAGCAGCAGTCCGCCGGCGAAGCTGCCCAGCGGTACGCCGAGCATGAACAGCGTCATGGTCGCGGCGATCACCCGGCCGCGCAGGGCGTCCGGCACCTGTTGGAAGATCAGCAGATCCACCATCACCCGCAGCGCGGGCACGCCGAGCGAGACCACCAGCAGCATCAGGAAGAGCGCGACCGGGCCGCTGACCAGCGCGGGGGTCAGCAGCAGCGGAACCATGGCCCAGGTGACGGCCAGCAGCAGCCGCCCGGGGCGCAGGTGCCGGTGCAGCGGACGGACCAGCAGGGCGCCGAGCAGCCCGCCGACCGCCTCGCCCGTCAGCACCAGGCCGGTACCCGTGGTCGAGGTGCCGCCATCCCGGAGCAGGACCATCAGCGGCAGCAGCGTCGCGGCGCCGACCAGATTGATCACGGCGACCACACCGACGATCGACCGCATCACCGGGTTGCCCCAGAGCTGGCGGAGGCCCGCCAAGGCGCTGCCGTTCTCCCGGCCCGCACTCTGCTCGCCGCTGCCCTCCAGGTCGGCCGGGCGGCTCTCGAACCGGACCAGGCAGGCCGTGGCCAGGGAGTAGAGCGAGGTGAGGGCGGTGGCGAGGAAGGGAACGGCCCGGCCGAGGCCGAGCAGCAGTCCGGCCAGCGGCGGACCGAGCAGAACCGCGCCGTTGACCCGCACCTCGTCCTGGGTGAGCGCCTGCCGGAGCTGGGAGGGCGGCACCAGCGAACGGACCGCCAGCGTCCGGACCGGGCCCGCATAGGCGATGGTGGCGCCGATGACGGCGGCGACCAGCAGGGCGTGCCAGACGGTGAGGCGGTCCAGCCAGAGTGCGGCCGGGACGGAGAGGGTGGCAAGCACCCGGACGGTGTCGGCCACGATCAGGATCAGGCGGCGGTCGCGGCGGTCGGCGAGGGCGCCGCCGTGCAGGCCGAACAGCAGCGAGGCCGTGAACTGGACCGCACCGAACGCTCCGGCGAGCAGCGCGGACCCGGTCATCGCCAGCAGTAGGAGCGGGTAGGCGGTGTCGGCGACCATCGTGCCGAGCATCGAGGCGGCGGCTCCGCTCCACATCGCCTGGTAACGCCAGTTGCGGCGCAGGGGTACCGCCGTGCTCCGGTCGACCTCGCGCTCCCCGGCTTCGCACTCCCCAACCTCGTGCGCCCCGACCTCGTCCAGCTGCTGCTGCGCGGTCATGCCCCACCCCGTTCACCCGAGCGTGCACGGTCACCCTTCTGCAACCATTCACGCTTGAGTGAATGGTTGCAGAAGGGTGATTGTTTGCACAAGCGTTGACGTTCATGGGTTAATGAACCAGTGGACGAGCAACTGAGTGAGCGTGAAGTCGGCGACCTGGCAACGCTGAAGGCACTGGCCGACCCCATGCGGCTGGCGATCCTGAACGCGCTGATGCAGCGGGACCCGCAACCGCTGACGGTCAAGGAGATCGCCGTCGCGCTCGACGAACCGCCGACCAAGCTCTACCGGCACATCAAGCAGCTCGAACAGACCGCGTTGATCATGGTGGCCGGGACCAGGGTGGTGTCCGGCATCACCGAGAGCCGCTACCGGCCGGCCCAGAAGACACTGCGCCTCTCCGGCCAGGTCTTCGCCGACGGCAGCATCGACCGGCACGAGGCGATCGGCCCGCTGCTCGCCGCGCTTGACCTGGTCCGCGCCGACTTCCGCAGCCACTACCTGGCGGACCGGCTCGACCTGCCGAACATCGCCCCGGGTCTGCCCGCCTCACCCGCCATGTTCAACCACTTCAGCCTGCGGCTGCGTCCCGAGCGGGTGGTCCAGTTGCGCAAAAAGCTCGGTGCCATCTTCGACGAACTGGCCGCCGAGGGCGACAGCTCCGCCCCGGACGCCGTGGACGTCACGATGCTCAGCCTGCTCTACGCGGCGAAGCCGACCGACCCGACGGATACCTGACCCCGGGTCAGCGCCAGGCGCGGGTCGGAGTCAGGACCAGCGCCAGGGTCAGACGTAGCGCTCCAGGATGGACGATTCTGCGAGCCGCGACAGCCCCTCGCGGACCGAGCGGGCCCGGGTCTCGCCGACGCCCTCGACCGTCTGCAGGTCGTCGATGCTGGCGGCCAGCAGCTTCTGCAGACCGCCGAAGTGCTCGACCAGCCGCTCGATGACGGTGTTGGGCAGCCGGGGCACCTTGGCCAGCAGGCGGTAGCCGCGCGGCGAGACCGCCGAGTCCAGCGACTCCGGCGTGCCGGGGTAGCCGAAGGCCTTGGCGACGGTCTGCAGGTCGAGCAGCTCCGCGTGGGTGAGCGCCTCCAGGTCGGCGAGCACCTCGGGGACGGTCTTGCCGCGCTTGGCGGCCCGCTCGGGGAAGTAGTCCCGGGCGACCAGTTCGCGTTCGGGCTCGACGCCAGCGATCAGCTCGTCCAGCTGGAGCGAGAGCAGTCGGCCGTCGGTGCCGAGTTCGAGCACGTAGCCCGCGATCTCGGCCGCGATCAGCCGGACCATCTCCAGCCGCTGGGCGACCGCGGTGACGTCCCGGACGGTGACCAGGTCCTCGATCTCCAGCGCGGAGAGGGTGCCGGCCACCTCGTCGAGGCGGAGCTTGTAGCGCTCCAGGGTGGCCAGCGCCTGGTTGGCCCGGGAGAGCACGGTGGTGGAGTCCTCCAGCACCCGGCGGGTCCCGTTCACGTACATCGCGATCAGCCGCATCGAGTGCGAGACCGCGACCACCGGGAAGCCGGTCTGCCGGTTGACCCGCTCGGCGGTGCGGTGCCGGGTGCCGGTCTCGTCGGTGGGGATGGTCGAGTCGGGCATCAGGTGCACCCCAGCCCGGAGGATCTTGGTGATGTCCTTGTCCAGGACCACCGCACCGTCCAGCTTGCACAGTTCGCGCAGCCGGGTGGCGGTGAACTCGACGTCCAGCACGAAGCCGCCGGTGGAGATGGAGTCCACCGTCTTGTCGAAGCCGAGCACGATCAGCCCGCCGGTGTTGGCCCGGAGCACCCGCTCCAGACCGTCGCGCAGACCCGTCCCCGGCGCGATGGCTGTGAGGGAAGCCCGCAGCAGGGCCTCCTCGCGGGGGGACTTGTCCGCCCGGTCGCTGGCTGCCACGTGACTCCTCCGGTCGACCCGGACCGCGTGGCGTGGTGCCCGACGGTCTGTCTCTCATTACTGCACTTCATGCCGATTAAACAGGGGAAAGTCTAACGGCGTTCGGCAATAAGGAGGTCCGGGTCAGTTGAGTTCTTCCGAGTCGACCGGTTCCCAGCCCTGCATGAGCTCCTCCGGGTAGGCCACGGCGGGTGCGGCGACCGGTGCCGGGCGCGGGGCGGGCGGGCCCCCGGCGGCCTCGGTACGGGGCTTCGCGGCGGCCTTGCGGCGGCCCGGGATGGCCCGCAGGGCCTCGCCGATGTCGGCCACCTCGACCACCTTCATCCCGCGCGGGACCTTGCCAGGATCCGGCGGGACCAGGGCGTGCGTGAAGCCCAGCCGGTGCGCCTCGGCGAGCCGCCGCTGAACACCCGTCACCCGGCGGACCTCGCCCGCCAGGCCGACCTCGCCGATCGCCACCAGGCCGTTCGGCAGCGGGGTGTCCGAGGAGGAGCTGGCCACCGCGAGCGCGATCGCCAGGTCGGCGGACGGCTCGGTGAGCTTCACGCCGCCGACCGTCGCGGTGTAGATGTCCTGCTTGCCGAGCTTGACGCCGCCGTGCCGCTCGACCACCGCCAGGATCATCGCGATCCGGGGCGACTCCAGGCCGGAGGTGGTCCGGCGCGGGGACGGGATCTGCGAGTCGACCATCAGCGCCTGCACCTCGGCCACCAGCGGCCGGCGGCCCTCCAGGGTGACGGTCAGACAGGTACCGGGGACCGGCTTGTCACGCCGGGTCAGGAACAGCCCGGACGGGTCGGCCAGGCCGATGATGCCCTCGTCGTGCAGCTCGAAGCAGCCGACCTCGTCGGTGGCGCCGTAGCGGTTCTTGATGCCACGGATGATCCGCAGCCGGGCGTGCCGGTCACCCTCGAAGCTCAGCACCACGTCCACCAGGTGCTCCAGCAGCCGGGGCCCGGCGATCGAACCGTCCTTGGTGACGTGGCCGACCAGCAGCGTCGCCATCCCGCGGTCCTTGGAGGCCCGGATCAGCGCACCCGCCACCTCGCGGACCTGGGCCGGACCGCCGGGCGCGCCGTCCAGCTCGGCGGAGGCGATGGTCTGCACCGAGTCCAGCACCAGCAGGCCGGGGTTGACCGCGTCGATGTGGCCGAGCACCGCACCGAGGTCGGACTCGGCGGCCAGGTAGAGGTGGTCGGAGAGCGCGTTGATCCGGTCGGCGCGCAGCCGGACCTGGCTGGCCGACTCCTCTCCGGTCACGTAGAGGGTGCGGTGCTGGTCACTGGCCGCCTTGGCCGCCACGTCCAGCAGCAGGGTCGACTTGCCGACACCGGGCTCGCCCGCCAGCAGCACCACCGCGCCGGGCACCAGGCCACCGCCGAGCACCCGGTCGAGCTCGGGTACGCCGGTGGTACGGGCGGTCGCGACCTTGCCGTCGATCTGGCCGATCGGCATCGCGGGGGTGCTGACCGGGCCGGCGGCGGTGGTCCGGATCGGGACCGCGCCGTACTCCTCCACGGTGCCCCAGGCGTTGCACTCGGGGCAGCGGCCGACCCACTTGGGCAGTTGGTTGCCGCACTCGGTGCAGCGGTACGCCGGGCGAGCTTTGGCGGTGGTCTTGGTGCGGGCAGCCATGGGGCACACCGTAGCGGCTGGCACCGACAAGTACTTCGGGGCTCGGAGTGGGTACCTCCCAAAGGTTCTCGGTCGGGTGGTGTTGTTACCCGAAAGAAGTACAAGGGGCCCGAATCAGCCCCGTCGTTCGGCCGGGTGCCTAGCGTCGGACGGGTGACGACTTCCCCCACGTCCACGGCGGCGGCCTACGACCAGTACGCCGACGGGCTGTTCACGTACTGTCTCTCCGTTCTCTGCGAGCACGGCGCCACCGTTGCGGCGGTCCGCGAGGTGCGCGACCTCGCGCTGCGGCACGGCGAACGGCTGGCCGATCCGGCGTTGCGCCGGGCCTGGCTGTACTCGCTGGCGCGGCACTGCTGTCTGCAGCGGCTGGCCCAGGGCCAGCCGGCCCCTGGGCCTGAGCAGCGGCGGGAGCTGGCTTCACTGGCCTGGCCGGAGGCGGCCGGGACGCCGCCGGAGCAGCGCGAGGCGCTGGAGCTGGCGGTGCGCCACCGGCTCGGGCCGGACGAGGTGGCCGCCGTGCTGGGGCTGTCCAGGGTGGCGGGTGACGAGCTGCTGGCCGCCGCCGAGGCGGAGGTGTGGCGGACCCGGGTCGCGCTGCTGGTGCTCGGCGTGGGCAGCTGCCCGGTGCTGGCCGAGCTGGGCGGGGCCGGGGCGGAGAGCTGGCGGGAGTGGGTGCTCGGCCCGGCGCTGCGCCGCGAGCTGGTCCGCCACCTGGTGGACTGCCCGACCTGCCGGGGTACGGCGGAGCGGGTCTCCGGCGAGCTGGGCCGCGGTCTGGCGGCACTGCCCGGGCTGCCCTTGCTGCCCGCGCCGGAGGAGCTGCGGGCCCGGATGGTGTCCCGGCGGCCGGCCGGGCCCGAGGAGGGCGCGCTCCGGTTCGACCAGCGGGGCTTCCCCCGGCACCGGGCGCCGAGTCGGCTCGGTGGTCTGGCGGTGCGTCAGCGGGTGGTGACCACGGGTGTGCTGGCGGCGGTGCTGACGGCTCCGGTGGTGGCGCTCTGGGGCGCGCACCGCAGCGATGACGGTGTGTCGGGGGCGGCGGCGGTCTCCTCGGTGCGGGTGGAGACGCCTGCGAAGCCGTCCGCCGGGCCGTCGGTCCGCGAGGTGCCGTCGGTCGGCTCGGAGCACGGCCTTGAGCTGGCCGGTTCGGTCACCACGGGCGCAGAAACGTTGCTGCCGTCCGTGCTGGGCCCGGCGGTCCAGGTGCCGGGACACGGTGCCACCCGGCTGGGCAACGCCACCCCCAGGCCGGAGGCCCCGGCCGAGGTGGTGCCTGCGGCTCCCGGCCAGTTGACCGTCGGGGCCCAGGAGTTCGGCGAGCGGACGGTGATCACCCTGGTCAACTCCGGTGGCACCACGATCCACTGGCACGCGGAGGTGGACGCCGACTGGCTGCGGCTGAGCCGCGACTCCGGCACCCTGGCCCCGGCCCAGCGGATCACCGTCACCGTGACGGTCGATCAGTCCCGGGCCCCGGACCACCAGTGGCGGGCCCGGATCGCCCTGCCCCCGTCCCAGGCCGTGGTCACCCTGGAGGGCGGCCCTTCGGACCGGGGCATCCCGTCCCAGTCCCCCACCCCCGGGGCGAGCGACAGCCCGTCGCCGACGCCCAGCGGCTCCCCGAGCCCCTCGCCCAGCAGCACCCCGACCGGCTCGCCCGAGCCCGGCCCGAGCCCGACCTCCACCCCCGCCCCGACTCCAACCGGTTCGCCGTCCGCCTCGGCCCCGGCCTCCCCCGCCGCCCCGGAGACCCCGTGACCGGGTTACGGCAGCGGGGCCGCCTCCGCCACCACCGCGAGGGCCAGGGCGCGGACCTGGTCGAGCGTCAGCACCGGCGTGGAGACGGGCGTCCGGCCCTCGACGACCGGTGGGTTGAGCGCCGAGACCGTGACCCGCAGCCGGTCCGGACGGAGCAGCACAACCACGTTGCGGTAGCTCGGTCCGCCGAACGGTTCGGTCCTGGCGAGCAGCAGGGTGCCGTCCGCCAGCCGTTCGGCCCCGGCGAACTCGTCGGCCGGCGTGCCCATCGGCGGCTTCCGCCAGTCCCGCAGGTGGACGTCCACCCCGCCCGTGTTCACCCGCAGGTGCAGGTTGTCGGCGGTCGGCCTGAGCTGGTCGGCCACCGCCCCGGCGGGGAGCAGCGGTTGGACGATGGCCGCGATCCGCTCCCCGGCGAGCACCGGCGGCGGGACGACCTGGGTCAGCCCACCCGCCGGGATCGCCTCGAAGGCGGGACGCCAGACCGGGTCGGCGGCGATCACCCCGAGCTGAGCCACCGTCAGGGGGGGCTCCGCCCGGGTGGTGTTCTGGTCGACCATGTTGGCGAAGTTGTACGAACTGACGTTCACCCACCGCCCGTCGGGAGCGTCCAACGAGGCCGACCAGATCCGCTTCGGGTCCCCGCCTGGCAGCTGGTCGCGGCGGAGGGTGAGCGTGCCGCCGTCCGCCGTCCGGCTCTGTTCGCAGATCTCGGTCGCGGACGGCTCGGCCGGGCAGTCGGTCTTGGACCGGTGGCCCTCCTGCGCCTGCAGCCGGTTCACGGTGACCGTCACCAAGGCCCGGCCCCGGCCGTCGTCCACGGTGACCGACAGCCTGGGCGGCAGCCCGGTGCGCACGGACTCGGCGGTGTCGATCGCCTCGGAGTCGAGCACCTGGAGACCGGTCAGGTGCGAGGTCAGCGCGGCGACCAGCTGCGGGGCCGTCAGACCGGGTGCGGACGGTGAGGCACTGGACGCCGGGGGCACCGGGCGGGCGGCGCCGCCGGGCAGTCCCGCGACGGCCGCCGTGCCGGCCGCCAGCAGCAGCACGGCCGCCGCGCCACCCGTCACGGTGAACGACCGGCGGCGCATCCGGCGCCCCCGGGCGGCTCCGCCGAGGGTGAGGCCGTGCTGGTCGGGTTCGAAGGCCGTACCGGCCCGGCGCAGGGCCCGGGTCAACTCGCCCTCGAAGTCGGAGTGTTCGGACATCACGGATCACCGTCTCTCGGAAGGGTCAGACCGGCCCTGGCGGCCCGGCAGTCGGAACAGGCGCTCAGTGCCCGGCCAGCTCGGCCAGCGAGTCGCCGAGCAGAGCGCGGAGGCGGACCAGCGCGCGGGAGCTCCGGGTACGTACGGCACCGGAGTTGGAGTGCAGGATCTCGGCGGTCTGCTCGATGCTGACGTCCTCCCAGTAGCGCAGCACCAGCACCGCCCGGTCCTGGGCGGAGAGTCGGGCGAGCGCTTCGAGCAGGGTCAGCCGCAGGGTGCCGTCGTCGCCGTCCGGCCCGGCCCGGTCGGGGAGTTCGCCGGTCGGGCGCTCGGTACTGCTGCGCCGTCGCTGGTGGCTCAGGTAGGTGCGGAACAGGACCCGCTGGGCGTACCCGGCCGGGTTGTCGATCGACCGGCCGCCGAGCAGCCAGCCGGAGCGGCGCCAGAGCGCGTACATCCGGCCGAGGGTCTCCTGCACCAGGTCCTCGGCGAGGTGGGTGTCCCCGCCGGTCAGCAGACAGGCCGAGCGGTAGAGCTGGCCCGCGCCTGCCGCCGCGAACTCCAGGTACCGCTCGTCCCGGTCGCGCCCGCTCCGGTTTCCCACCCTCACCACTCCCCCGCCTGCTGCCACCTGCTCACACCTGTCTGACGCGGTGAAGGCTGCGGGGTGTTACAGCGAGGCGAAGAGTACGGTCAGCGCGGCTGCAGCGGCGGCAGCCGGTACGTACCGTCCAGGACGGCGGCGCCCGGCTGGTAGAGCCGGATCACCGGGCGGAAGTCCCCTTCGGGGGCGGGCAGCCAGTTGGCCGCCTCGGCCGGGTCCTCCGGCCGCCGGTGCTGGACCACCAGGGTGAGCGAGCCGTCCGGTGCGTACACCAGGCCCGGCGTGCGGTCGCCGATCGAATAGCGGTCGATCGGGTTGGCCACCAGGTAGTAGTCGGTGGCGTCGTACATGGTGAGCGACCAGAACGCGTCCACCGGCGGCGGTTCCTCGAAGCGCAGGGTGTACGAGCGAGCGCCGGTGAGCGTCCTCCCCTCGGCGTCCTGGACAGTCATCGCGTACGCCGCCTCGTAGGCGTGGTTGCCCCAGAGCCCGGTCCGGGCGGCGACCGCGCGGGTCAGGTAGGCGGCCCGGCGGTCGGGGATCCGCCACTGCGGGTCGTCCAGGGTGCCGGGGCCGAAGTGGTCCAGGTTGTAGTCGAAGAGGTGCAGGTTCAGCACCCACTCGCCGCCCGGCAGGTCGGGGTCGGGGCGGCCTGCCTCCTCGACCCGGCGGCGGCCCTCGGCCAGGCCGGTGGCCAGCGCGGTCGCCCAGTCGGGGGCGGGGTTGCGGTAGGGCGAGGCGCCGACGTCCAGCAGACCGAGCGGGGCGAACCGCTGCTGGTACTCGACATCGGGCGCGGCAGGCGGGAACTGTGCCATCCAGAGCCGGAGTTGCTCCAGGAAGCGGAGCTGCTCCGGCACCTCGGGGTCGGGCTCGGGCAGGCCCGCGTACACCCCGCCCGGCTCCAGCGGGGTCAGGGTCAGTCGGCGCTGGAGCTCGCGCACCCGGGGCAGGTCGGCCGGCCCCTCACAGGCGTTGCGGCCCACCACGGTGGCGACCGTGGTCGGGCACTCGATCACCTCGAGCCCGGGCTCGGGGGTGCCGTGCCAGTGCGGGGGCACCAGCAGGCGGCGCTGCGCACCGGTGCCGGTGGCCCGGCGGCCCAGGTAGGCGAAGTTGTCGGTCCAGGCGTCGACGAACTGGAGCACCAGGTAGGCGCCGTCGGTGTCCGGCACGTCCAGAACCAACGGGCCGCCGGAGAGGTCGAGTTGGGCGACCGAGTAGACGGTGTCGTTGTTCACGGAGACGAACTCGGTCCCGGCCGTGGCGAGTCGGTCGGCGTGGCCGAAGCGGTTGAAGTCGGTGGCGGGCAGGCTGCCCATGCCCTGTCGTCGGCACCGGTCGACCATGGTGAGGTCGAAAACCATCGGGTAGCCGTAGACGTAGGCGTCGGCCGCCAGGGCTTCGAGATTGGCCTCGATCATGCCCCGACCACCTCCGGCTCGCGCGGGGTGAGCGGCGGGATGGTCCAAGTCCCGTCCAGGACACGCTGGTCGGGGCCGTAGAGCCGGATGACGATGCTGAACGGACCGTCGGGGGCGGGCAGCCAGTTGGCACTGTGCTCGGCGTTGGCCGGGCGCTTGTGCCGGACGTGCAGGGTCAGGCCGCCGTCCGGGTCGTACACCAGACCCGGGGTGCGATCGCCGATCGAGTACCGCTGCAGCGGGTTGTCCACCAGCAGCCGGTCGGGCAGGCCGTACATGGTGGCGGACCAGAAGAACCGGGCCGGGGGCAGCCGGTCGGGCGGGAAGTGCAGCACGTAGTCGCGGTCCGAGGCGTTCGGCGGGCGGTTGCCCTCGCTGTCGGCCACCCAGCCGCCGTACCAGGCCTCGGCGGACGGCAGGCCGTACAGGCCCTTGTAGGCGCCGACCGCACGCTTCAGGAAGTCCTCGCCCAGCTCGGCCCGGGTGCCGAACAGGCCGGTGTTGCCGACCGTCCCGGCGGCGGCCCGCTCCAGCTCCGCCCGGCCGTCCGCGATGCCCTGGGTGACCGACTCGCGCAGCTCGGCGGTCAGCGTGGCGGGCTCGAAGTCCCCGCCACCGATGCCGAGTTCGGCCAGTCGGCGGCGCAGGTCCAGCTCGGCGGGGAGGGCGGTGCCGGCCGGCCGGGCCGGGAAGAAGCCGAGCAGGAAGTCCAGCAGGACGAAGAACTCCAGGGTGTCCCGGATCTCCTCCCGCCAGACCGGCCAGACCGGCTCGGGAGCGGCGGGCGGCGGCTCGGCGCCCCGGTGCGCGCTGAGCGGCCGAAGGGCGTACTGCTGCTGGATCCGCTCCAGCTCGGGGACGTCCTCCGGGCCGGCCAGGTAGGTGCGGCCGACGATGCCGACCAGCTCGGTGTCGGCGCGCAGCACCCCGTCGAAGCCGTCCGCCGGGACGTCCCGGTGCCCGGGCCCGGTGACCAGGTAGCGGCCGGCCGACCCGCCGGTGGTGCGGGTGCCGACGAAGCCGACGTACGGGGTGTCCAGGTCGTGCAGCGGGATCACGTAGTAGCGGTCCACGGCCGGGACCTCGATCACCCACGGCTCGGCCCGCAGGTCGAGCCAGGCCCAGGAGTACGGGGTGTCGTTGTTCGGGGTGACCACGTCGGTGTTGGCCGGGGTAGAGGGCTGCGGGTAGTGCCGGAACACACCGAAGCCGCCGACGTACCGCGGATCCGCCTGGTCGACGGCCTGCGGGTAGAGGGTGCGGTAGTTCTCCAACAGGCTGAATCCCCAGATCCAGCCCTCCGCCGCCGTCCTGCGCACCGTCGCCGGATCCACCAGTACCGGGTTTCCCATGCTGCCGCACTCCCCAGATCGGACATAACGTCACAGACCATACGGAACGGATGCTATGTCGCCCATGGTCGACCGGCATGTCGGACGGAGCGTCAGCTCTCGGCGAACCCGCTTTGCCCAGGGCGAACCTCGCTTCCGGTGGCAGCCCGAGCGGCGCAGGCTGAACGGCATGAACCTCCTCGTGATCGGCGGCTCGTCCTTCCTCGGCCGCGCCTACGTGTCCGAAGCCCTGCAGCGTGGCCACCGGGTCACCACCTTCAACCGCGGCCTCTCCGGCCCCGACCAGCCCGGCGTCGAAGCCGTCCGGGGCGACCGCAACTCCCCCGAGGACCTGGCCCGGCTGGTCGACGGCCGCCACTGGGACGCCGTGGTGGACAGTGCCGGGCAGCAGCCGTACGCGGTCTCGCTGGCCGCCCGGACGCTGCGCGACCATACCGGGCACTACACCTTCGTCTCCTCCGTGCACGCCTTCACCGACTGGCCCGCCGTGTCGGTCGACGAGGACACTGCCACCCAGCCCTGCCCCGCCGACACCCCGGCCGACCAGCCGCCCGGCAACCACCTCAAGGCCGGCTGCGAGCGGGCGGTACTGGAGGTGTTCGGGCCCGAGCGGTCGCTGATCCTGAACTGCGGCCTGCTGATCGGCCCGTACGAGAACGTGGGCCGGCTGCCCTGGTGGCTGGAGCGGATCGCCGAGGGCGGCAGGGTGCTCGCGGGTGGCGACCCGGAGCGCGAGCTCCAGCTGATCGACGCCCGGGACTTCGCCGCCTTCGGGCTCGACCTGCTGGAGCGGGGCGACGCCGGACGGTACGTCACCACCGCGCTGCCCGGCACCAGCACCATGCGCGGGATGCTCGAAGCCTGTGTGACCGCCACCGGCAGCGGGGCCGAACTGGCCTGGGCGCCGGACGAGTTGCTCACCGAGGCGGCGGTGTCGCCGTGGACCGAGCTGCCGCTCTGGAGCCCGACCTCGCCCGACTGGGCGGGCATCTGGACCGCCGACGCCGCGAAGGCCGCGGCGGCCGGACTGCGCACCCGCCCGCTGGCCGACACGGTCGCCGACACCTGGGCCTGGATCCAGCAGCGTGGCCCCGCCGACGCCCCCTACCGGCAGGGCAGCACCGAGCTCGGGATCGACCGGGCGAAGGAGCAGCAGCTGCTGACCGCACTGGGTCGGTCCGAGGGCTGAACGGCGGTGGGCGGCACTGCTCGACCTGAGCGGTGCCGCCCACGACGCAGGAGCTCAGTACGCCCGTCGGGTGACCAGCTCCGCGAGGGCCAGCAGGTCGTCGGCCGCCGACGGGTCGGGGACGGCGTCCGCCAGGTGGGCGATCGCGGCCGCCATCCGCTCACAGGACTCGCTCTGGGCCCAGGCCCGGCCGCCGGCCTGGTCCACCGAAGCGGCCGCCTCGCGCAGCTCGACGGCGGTCAACGGGCGTTCCAGTGCGTAGAGTTCGGCCAGCCGGGCACTGCCCGGGTTGCCGGAGGCGAGTGCGAAGACCACCGGCAGGGACTTCTTCCTGGCGGCCAGGTCGGCGCCGACCGGCTTGCCGGTGACCGCCGGGTCGCCCCAGATGCCGATCAGGTCGTCGATCAGCTGGAAGGCCAGCCCGATCTCCCGGCCGAACGCGTCCAGCGCGGCCGCCGCCTGCTCCCCCGCGCCACCGTAGAGCGCACCGATCGCGCAGGCACTACCGAGCAGGGCGCCGGTCTTGGCCTCGGCCATGGCCAGGCACTCGGCCAGGGTGACGTCGTCGCGCTGCTCGAAGGCGCAGTCCGCCTGCTGGCCCTCGCAGAGCTCGACCACACAGTCGGCCAGCCGCCGGACCGCCGTCGCGGCGGCCGGGTGCTCGTCCTCCGCGAGCACCCGCAGGGCCAGCGAGTGCATCGCGTCGCCCGCCAGGATCGCCTCGGTGACGCCGAACACCCGCCAGGCGGTGGGGCGGTGGCGCCGGGTGTCGTCCCGGTCGATGACGTCGTCGTGCAGCAGGGTGAAGTTGTGCACCAGCTCGACGGCGGCCGCCGCCCGGACCGCCACAGCGGGCCCGGTGGCCCCGACCGCCTGGGCCGCGGCCAGCACCAGGGCCGGCCGGATCGCCTTGCCCGAACCGGCGGTCGACGGCACGCCGTCCGCCTCCCACCATCCGAAGTGGTACCCCGAGACCCGCCGCATCGAGGCGGGCAGCGACTCGACGGCCGCCCGCAGCACCGGGTCCACCACCGCCCGGGAGCGGGCCAGCACCTCGATGGCCTCGGCCCCCTCGCGGCTGTCCCGCTCGATCGTGAAGATCCCCATGTCCGTCCTCCCCCAGATGAAGTGGCTGCGCGCGGACCGCCCGCAGCCTCGGTACCGCCGGCTCCGGTGCGGTCAGCCCCGGTGCGCGATGTCGACGTTCTCCAGCACACCGACCGCGTTGGGCACCAGCACCGCCGCGGAGTAGTAGGTGCTCACCAGGTAGGAGGTGATCGCCTTCTCGTCGATCCCCATGAACCGCACCGAAAGACCGGGCTCGTACTCGTCCGGAAGACCGGTCTGCCGCAGCCCGATCACCCCCTCGCTGTTCTCCCCGGTCCGCATCGCCAGGATCGAGGTGGTCTGCCCCTTGCTGATCGGGATCTTGTTGCAGGGCAGGATCGGCACCCCGCGCCAGGCGGTCACCCGCTGCCCGTCCAGCTCGACCGCCTCCGGGTACAGGCCGCGCTTGCTGGCCTCCCGGCCGATCGCCGCGATCGCCCTCGGGTGCGCCAGGTAGAACCGGGTGCTCCGGCGCCGGCTGAGCAGGTCGTCCATGTCGTCCGGGGTCGGCGGCCCCGAGTGGGTGGAGATCCGCTGCTCGTACGCGGCGGTCGCCAGCAGGCCGAACTCGGGGTTGTTGACCAGCTCGTACTCCTGGCGCTCGCGCAGCGCCTCGATGGTCAGCCGGAGCTGCTGCTCGGTCTGGTTCATCGGCCCGTTGTAGAGGTCGGCGACCCGGGTGTGCACCCGGAGCACGGTCTGAGCCAGGCTCAGCTCGTACTCGCGCGGCCGCAGCTCGTAGTCCACGAAGGTGCTCGGCAGTTCGACCTCACCCCGGTGGCCGGCCGACAGCTCGATCTGCGCCTCGCCGTACTTGTTGACGGCCTGTCGGGCGCCCGCCGCATACCGCTCGAGCTGCTCGCGCAGCGCGGGGGAACGCCCGGCCAGCTCCTGGAAGGCCGCCCGGGGCAGCGCCAGCACGGTGCCCGCCGTGACGGCCCGGACGGCGTACGGCCAGAGCGGGTCGGACTGCCCGAGAGCCTCGTCCCCCAGCTGGTCGCCGTCGGCCGACATCCCGAGCACCGTGGTCTCGCCGTACCTGCCGACGCCCAGCCGGTCGAGTTTGCCGTGCGCGATCAGAAACACCTCGTCGACCGGCTGCCCGGCCTCCGCCAGCAGCTCGCCGGGGGCGACCGTACGGGCGGTGCACCGGCCCGCCAGCTCGACCAGCAGCCGGTCGTCCGGGAAGTCGCGGAGCAGCGGGATCTCCCGCAGCGTCGGCGCCACCACCCGGACCTCGGAGCCGGTCTGCTCGAATCCCACCCGGCCCTGGCCGACGGCGTGGCTCAGCCGCCGGTTCACCCGGTAGGCGCCGCCCGCGACCTCGACCCAGGGCAGCACCTTGAGCAGCCAGCGGTCGCTGATCTCCTGCATCTGCGGGGCGGACTTGGTGGTGGTCGCCAGTTGTCGGGCGGCCTCGGTCCCGAGGCTCTGTGGGCGCACACCGGCCGCGGCCGGTGACTCCCCGCCCTGGTGGGGGATACCGACATTGGTTTCGATGGACATCGAAGGCCTCTCCGCGAGCACGATGCGGGCATGATGGACGGATCGCGTTGCGTGGTTCATAGTGGCGGCCGGCCGGGCTCAGCTGATCGACAAATGCCACCGGGCTCACCCGAATCAGTGATTGTTCGGACGTTCTCGCTCCGACTACGCCGTTTCTGTGCATCGCGTACGCCGTCGCACTCGGACCGTCGAAGAATTCACATCCCGGAAACCTGTCGACCACCAGGCCAACTGGCCAGCAATTCAAGTGAGTTGACGGAAGCCCGGCGATTCCCCCGGTTGACGCCGCGGATCGGCCGCCACCCCCCGTTCATCCGTTCGGCCGAGAGCGCTAAGGTGCCACTTCAAGGGCGCAGTCAAGGCCGATCGGCCATCCTCTGCCGGACGCCCTCCCACTCTTCTTGCTGCCCTTTTCCAGGGAGACCTCTGTTGATCGCCCCCACCCGCGTCTGGCTGAACCGCACCTACGCCGAGAACGTCTTCTTCATTGACCTGCTGCGGGCGGCGCCGGTGGAGGTCTACGCCACCCACGTGGACGCCGACTCCCCCGTCCTGGCGGCCGCCGACCACGGCCTGCTGGAGCCGGACGGCCTGTCCGCCGAGGCGTACGTGGAGTTCGCCCTGGACTTCTGCGACCGGCACCGGATCGACGTCTTCCTCCCCCGGCTGCACCAGCTCGCGATCGCGCGGCGCCGCGCCGAGTTCACCGCCCGGGGCACCGAATTGATCTGCCCGCCCGCCCAGGCGATCGCCACCTTCGAGAGCAAGGTGGACGGCTACGTCGCGATGGCGGCCGCCGGGCTGCCGGTGCCGAGCTGGCACCACGTCCGGACCGCCGACGAACTGCTGCGCGCGGTGGAGGAGTTGGAGTACGCCGGGGAGCAGCCCTGCCTCAAGCCGGCCAGCGGCGCGGGCGGCGAGGGCTTCCGCACCATCACCCGGGAGCCGTTCCAGCTGGGGCAGCTGGCCGGCTGGCCCAGCGGCAGCGTGCAGCTCGACCAGCTGGCTGACGCGATCGCCGCCGCCCCCGAGCCGGTCGACCTGCTGGTGATGCCCTACCTGGAGGGCCCCGAGGTCTCGGTGGACTGCCTCGCCGACCCGGACGGCCGGCTGCTGGCCGCCGTCGGCCGCAGCAAGCGCAGCCGCCGCCGGAGCTTCACCGTCGACCCGGTGTACCTGGAGCCGACCCGGCGGCTGATCGAGACCTTCGGGATGGCCTACCTCTCCAACGTGCAGTTCCGCCACCACCGGGGAGTGCCGGTGCTGCTGGACATCAACACCCGGCCCTCGGGGGGTCTGCACCAGCTGCGGCTGTGCGGGCTCAACCTGCCGCTGGCCGCCGTCCAGCTGGCGCTCGGCCGGCTGCCGGCACTGCCGCCCGCCGACGAACTGCTGGGCGAGGACTACGCGTTGGTGGCCGCCATCCAGCCGATCCTGCCGTCACTCGGTGCAGCGCCGCGCCAGCCGGAGACCCTGCCCGAGCCGGAGCTCCTGCCCCTGCCGGTGGCGGCCGTGCACCAGCCGAAGCCGATGGCCGCACTGGTCTGACACGCGGGGCCGGGCCGGCCTCGGGTCAGCCGGGGCCGTTCCAGTCCAGGGTCGGCGGCAGCACGCCCTCCAGGGTGAGCAGCCAGCGCTTGATCTCCAGGCCGCGCGGCCCGCCGCCGAAGCCACCGATGCCGTCCGAGGCGACCACCCGGTGGCAGGGCACCAGCAGGCAGAGCGGATTGGCGCCCATCATCTTGCCCACCGTCCGGGCCGCCGTCCATCCACCGTCCGTGAAGTCCTCGAACACCCCACTGCGGGCGCCGAGTTCGCCGTAGGTGAGGGTCTGCCCGTAGCCGGCCTGGGCGGTCAGGGTCTGCAGCACGGTGCGATGCGGCCCGGTGGTGAACCGCCAGTCGATCGGCAGCTCCAGCTCCGTCCGCCGACCTTCGAAGTACTCCGCCAGCCGGGCCCGCACCAGCCCGGCCCGGCTCTCGTCCGCACACTCCGGTATCCCCACCCGGCCGGGCACACCCGTGATCGCGTCGCCGTGGTACGAGACCGCCGCCACTCCCTGCTCGGTGACGGCCAGCCGCAGCGGCCCGCTCGGCAGCGGCGTCGGCACGGTCACCCAGGAGATCCACATACCAGCACGCTACCCGCGCCCACCCACGGCGAACGGCCGGATTCCCGATTCCTCCGCAACGGGGCCACCCGCGCGTCGGCCGTGGCACGGCGCGGACGCGTCGGGTATCAAGAAAGGGTGAAATCACCCCATAAGCAGTTAATTCCCCCGCCCTTGCTCACCCTCGACAGCTCCGGCCTGGTCGCCGAGATCGAGGCGTACCTCGCCACCGTCCCGCCGCCGGTCCGCCCGGACCTGCCCTACGTCTGCCCGCTCGGCAGCATCCGGCAGCCCTGGTACGCGGAGCACCGCCCGCCGGCCCCGACCCTGCTGGACCGCCTGCTGCGCAGGCCCCCGGCACCGACCGTGGTGGGCATCGCCGGGCACCTGTCGCTGACCTCCCGGTACCTGGCCGCGGCCGGCTGGGTGCAGGGCACCATGTGGGACGCCGAGGGCCGGGTCTGCCTGCTCGGCGCACAGGCCGCCGTCCTGGCCCATGGCTTCGGCTCGCCCGGGGACGCCCGCCGGGCACGGATCCAGGTGATGGAGGTGCTGCACGCGAGCGGACACCCCGTCAGCTCCCCCGACGAGTACAACGACGACCCGGCCACCCGGCAGGCGGACGTCCACCGGCTGCTCGACCGGGCCGCCGCCCGCGCCCGTACACTCGGGATCTGAGACCCGGCCGCGACCCGAAGGAGCCCGACGATGAGCGAGGCCGTTCGCAGCGACGTCGTCCAGGGTGATGTCGTCCAGGGTGAGCCCGTCCGGAGCGCCGCCGTCCGGGACGAGAAGAGCAGGCGCCGCCAGATGCTGGTCCGGGCCTCCATCTACATCGCCGGTACGCACGCCTTCGCCGGGTTCGTGATCCTGCTGTTCGCGCTGGGCAACCGCCACTGAGCTCCGGCTCCACCCGATCGGGCAGGCGTGTCCGGTGGTTCGCCCACCGACAGCCGGGCAGACTGCCCAGCGACGGCGGAAGCGCGGAAACGGGCGGTGGACGATGTCGGAATCCGATGCGGGCCAGGTGCCGACCATCGGGGTGGAGGAGGAGTTCCTGCTCGCCGACCGGTACAGCCGGGCCGCCGTCGGGGCCGCGCCGACCGTCCTGAAGACCGCCGCCGAACTGCTCGGCGACCAGGTCGGCTGCGAGCTGTTCCCGACCATGGTGGAGACCCGGACCGTACCGGTGCACACCCTGGACCAGCTGCACGGTGAACTGCGCCGGCTGCGCGCGGGCATCGCCGCCGCGGCCGAGCAGGCGGACTGCCGGGCGGTGGCCTCCGGCACCATGGTGATCCCCTCCGTCACCCGACTCGACGTCAGCAACCAGGACCGGTACCGGCGGATGGTCACCGAGTACGGGCCGCTGGTGCACGGCGACCAGGGCGCGGGCGTGGCCGGCTGTCACATCCACCTCGGCGTGCCGGACCGGGAGAGCGCCGTCCAGCTCGCCAACCACCTCCGTCCCTGGCTGCCGACGCTGCAGGCGATCGCCGCCAACTCGCCCTTCCACGACGGCCGGGACACCGGCTACGCGGGCTGGCGCACACTGCGCTGGGCCCAGTTCCCGGGCGCCGGGCCGACCCCGTTGCTCGCCGACGCCGCCGAGTACGACGCGCTGCTGGACCGGCTGGTGGAGACGGGGCTGTTGCTCGACCGACGGATGGCCTACTGGCACGCCCGGCCCTCCGAGACCTTCCCGACCGTGGAGATCCGGGTCTGCGACGTGAACGCCGACCCCGGGGTGGTCGTCCTGCTGGCCGGGCTGGCCCGCGCACTGGCCGCCGTGCTGCTGGCCGAGGCCGCCCGGGGCGTCCGGCCGCCCCAGGTATCCGATCCGCTGCTCCGGGCCGCGCACTGGCGGGCCGCCCGGGACGGCCTGACCGGCGCCGGGGTCGACCTGACCACCGGCACCCCCGCCCCCGCCGTCGAGCTGGTCGAACGCCTGCTCCGCCGGATCGCCCCCGGCCTGGCCGCCGCCGGGGACACCGCGACCGTCCACAGCCTGTGGACAGAGCTGCGTGGCCACGGCGGCGGCGCCGAGCGGCAGCGCACGGCCCACCGCCGCCGGTACGACCTGCGGGACGTGGTCGACGCGGTCACGCTGCCGGAGCAGTAGCCCGGACGGCAGACGGCAGATTGCTCTCGTTCCAGTCGCCGTGCCGCCAGACCGGTGTGGCCTGGACCTTGGCGAAGCGCCAGCCCTGCGGCGTCCGGACGACCTCCCAGCGGTAGACGCCACCCATGAAGCGCGGGCCGTCGGGGCCGGTGAGCGGGGCGAAGGCCACCCGCAGGTTGGCCCGGACCGAGGCGCGGTCGCCGTCCCGCTCGATCAGCACGTCGGTGATCGAGTGCTGGGTCCGGGTGTCCTCGGTGTGGTTGTGCCTGGCCTGGGCGACCAGCCGGTGCACGCCCTGGACCAGACCGCCCGGGGTCTCGGCGACGGCGTCCTCGGTGAACAGATCGCGCCCGTCGCCGGTCACCCCCTCGTCCAGCCAGCGGCCCTGACGGGAGATCAGGTCGGTGATCTCGTTGCGGTCGAACAGCTCCTGCAGTCGGTCGTCCATGATGACGCCCCCTCGTTGTCGGTGTGCTCGGACCATATTGGCACTCGGTCTCATTTGGCAATAGGTCGCTTTCGAGCCTCAGGAGCTACCGCTCCCGAGGGTCGCCGCCGGATAGGGTGTCGCCATGACCGCCGCCCCGCGCCCCCAGGACCGCTCGCTGCCGCTCCGTGAGCGCAAGAAGCTGCGCACCCGCCGGGCGTTGGCCGACGCGGCCCTGCGCCTGTTCGGTGAGCAGGGCTTCGATGCGACCACGCTGGAGGAGCTGGTCGACGCGGTCGAGGTCTCCAAGTCCACGTTCTTCCGCACCTTCCCGGCCAAGGAGGCGGTGGCGATCGAGGCCGAGGTCGAGCTCTGGTCGGCCTGCCTGGCCGCACTGGCCGAGCGGCCACTGACCGGACTGGTCCTCGCCGAGCTGCAGGGCGTGCTGGCCGAGGTGACCGCCGCACTGGACCCGGACTGGGACGAGCGCTACGCGGCGACCCGCGAACTGGTCCGCAGCACACCGGCGTTGCTCTCGTACATGGCGCACTACCGGAACGAGGTCGAGCAGCAGATCATCGCCCGGCTGGCCGAGCGGCTGGACCTGCCCGCCGACGACCTGCGCCTGCGGGTACTCGCCCAACTGACCATCACCGCCTGGAGCGTGTCCGCCCGGGACTGGGTCCACTCGACCGACCGCGGAGACCGGAGCAGCCTGACCGCCCGGCTGGCCCGCACCTTCGCGGCGATCCCGGCGGGCCTGGAGCTGCGCGCCGGGGGCTGACCCGGGCAGGTCCGTCGATCCGACGTACTTGCGCGATCTCTGTCGAAATTTTGCACTTTTACATGGACTTCATGCACCGTCGCGCCTAGTCTCTCCAACGCTCGGCCGTTCCCACCCACGCGACCAGCAAGGAAGTGCATCCCCCATGCAGCCACCCCCACTTCGCCGCCTGCGCGCTCCGCTCGCCGTGCTGACGGCCGCCGCACTGAGCTCCGCCGCCCTGCTCGGCCTGACCGCCCAGTCCGCGCACGCCGCCGCCGTACCGACCCTGTCCCCGCTGGACGTCTCCGGCCGGGGTGCCACCGTCCCGTTCAGGGAGCAGGAGGCCGAGTACGCGGCCACCAACGGCACCGTGATCGGCCCCGAGCGGCGCTACGGCACCCTGCCCTCGGAGGCGTCGGGACGCCAGGCCGTCACGCTCAACTCCACCGGCCAGTACGTGGAGTTCACCCTGGCCGCGCCGGCCAACGCGATGAGCTTCCGGTACAGCCTGCCGGACACCGCCGACGGCCGGGGGCGGACCGCCTCGATCGACCTGCTGGTCAACGGATCGAAGCTGAAGGACCTGCCGGTCACCTCCAAGTACGGCTGGTACTACGGGGGTTACCCGTTCAACAACAACCCCGGTGACACCAACCCGCACCACTTCTACGACGAGACCCGGACCATGTTCGGCTCCACCCTGCCCGCCGGAGCGAAGATCCGGCTGCAGGTCTCCTCCACCGCGCAGTCGCCCAGCTTCACCATCGACCTGGCCGACTTCGAGCAGGTCGCCGCGCCGATCGCCAAGCCCGCTGGGGCACTTGACGTGGTGACGGACTTCGGCGCCGACCCGAGCGGGGCCACCGACTCGACCACGAAGTTCCAGGCGGCGGTCAACGCCGGGCAGGCGCAGGGGAAGACGGTCTTCATCCCGCCGGGCAGCTTCACCCTCTACGACCACGTGGTGGTGGACGGCGTCACGCTGGCCGGGGCCGGTCCCTGGTACAGCGTGCTCGGCGGACGCGACCCGGTGAACCGGAACCGGGCGGCCGGCATCTACGGCAAGTACGTGCCGGGCGGCGGCTACGGCGGCGCGGTCCGGCCGCACGAGGCGGGTGGTCCGAGCCGGAACGTCACGCTCAAGGACTTCGCCCTGATCGGCGACATCCAGGAGCGGGTCGACGACGACCAGGTGAACGCCATCGGCGGCGCGATGAGCAACTCGGTGGTCGACAACCTGTGGATCCAGCACACCAAGGTGGCCGCCTGGATGGACGGTCCGATGGACCACCTCACCATCCGCAACAGCCGGATCCTGGACCAGACCGCCGACGGCGTGAACTTCCACACCGGGGTCACCGACTCGTCCGTCACCAACACCTTCGTCCGCAACACCGGCGACGACGGCCTGGCCTCCTGGCCGGAGCGGGTGCCGAACGTGCGCGACAGCTTCACCCACAACACGGTCGTGCTGCCGATCCTGGCGAACAACATCGTCACGTACGGCGGCAAGGACTTCACCATCTCGGACAACGTGATGGCCGACACCATCAGCAACGGCGGCGGCCTGCACATCGCCAACCGCTACCCGGGCGTCAGTTCGGGCAACGGCACCGCCGTGGCGGGCACCATCACCGCCGCCCGGAACACCCTGATCCGGACCGGCAACAGCGACTTCAACTGGAACTTCGGGGTCGGCGCGGTCTGGTTCAGCGGCCTCAACGAGGCGATCAGCGGCGCGACCATCAACATCACCGACAGCGACATCCTGGACAGCTCGTACGAGGCGATCCAGACCATCGAAGGCGCGGTCAACGGGGTCAACCTCACCAACGTGAACATCGACGGCGCGGGCACCTACGCGATCCAGGCGCAGGCCAACGCGAGCATGAAGTTCACCAACGTGACGGCGAAGAACATCGCGCAGGCGGCCACCCCGACCCACAACTGTGTCGGCACCGGCTTCGTGATCACCGACGGCGGCGGCAACTCCGGCTGGTCGGGCTCGACCTGCTCGGGTGTCTGGCCCGACCCGAGGTTCACCTACGGCGGGCGGCCGTCCAACGGCACCCAGCCCTCGCCGTCGCCTTCCCCCTCGCCTTCCCCCTCGTCGTCGCCCAGCCCGTCACCCTCCCCCTCCACGCCGCCGGTCTGCACGCCGAGCGCGACCGCGACCAGCAGCAACCAGACCTATGGCGCGGCCAACGCCATCGACGGCAACGCCGCGACTTACTGGGAGAGCACCAACAACGCCTTCCCGCAGTCGCTGACGGTCGACCGCTGCACCGCCACCGACGTGACCGGTGTCCAGCTGAAGCTGCCGCCGAACTGGGAGGCCCGTACCGAGACGCTCACCGTCTCCGGCTCCACCGACGGCAGTTCGTTCACCGAGCTGGCCGCCTCGCGCGGAGTACTGCTCGACCCGGCAACCGGGAACACCGCGACCGTCAACTTGGCTGCCACCAAGGCCCGGTGGATCCGGATCACGGTCACCGGTAACACCGGCTGGCCCGCCGCTCAGCTCGCGGAGCTGACCGTGCTCACCGGCAGCACCCCCACGACCACCCCATCTGCCAACCCGAACCTGCTCGCGGGCCGGACCCTCACCGAGACCAGCCACGCGGACGTCTACACCGTCTCCCGGGCCAACGACGGTGACCCGAACAGCTACTGGGAGAGCGCCAACAACGCGTTCCCGCAGTCGCTGAGCGCCGACCTCGGCAGCCAGTCCACCGTGGGCCGTCTGGTGCTCCGGCTGCCGGCCGGCTGGGGCGCGCGGACCGAGACGCTCTCGGTGCTCACCAGTACCGACGGCAGCACCTGGACCACCGCGAAGGCCTCTGCGGGCTACGGCTTCGACCCGGCCACCGGCAACACCGTCACGGTCAGTTTCCCCGGCGCCGCCGCCCGCCACCTGCGGGTGACCTTCACCGGCAACACCGGCTGGCCGGCCGCCCAGCTGTCCGACATCCAGGCGTACGCCTCCTGACCCACCACACACGAAGGCCCTGACACCTCATCGGGTGCCAGGGCCTTCAAGGCTGCGCGGTCAGCCGCGCGAGCGCGGCGGCGCGGTCGAGCCGCGCACCACCAGCTCGGGCTCGAACAGCAGCTCGTCGTGGGTGATCTTGGCGCCGCCGATCTCCCCCGCCAGCAGGTCCACGGCGGCCCGCCCCATCGCCTCGATCGGCTGTCGGACGGTGGTGAGCGGCGGGTCGGTGCAGTTCATGAAGGCCGAGTCGTCGTAGCCGATCACCGAGACGTCGTCCGGCACCGAGAGCCCGGCCCGGCGGACCGCCCGGACCGCCCCCAGGGCCAGCGGGTCGCTCGCGCAGATGATGCCGGTGACCTCCTGCCGGAGCAGCCTGGTGGTGGCCGCCTGGCCCCCCTCCAGGGTGAAAAGTGCCCGCTCCACGTGCAGGTCGGGCAGCTCGAGGCCGGCCTTCGCCGCCGCGACCCGGGCCGCCGCCAGCTTGCGCTGGGAGGGCACGTGGTCGCTCGGGCCGAGCACCAGGCCGATCTTCCGGTGCCCCAACTGCCGCAAGTGGCCGATGGACTGCTCCACCGCCACCGCGTCGTCGCAGGAGACCCGGGCGAAGTCCAGGCCGTCGATCGCCGCGTTCAGCAGCACGGTGGGCAGGCTGCGTTCGGCCAGCCGCTCGTAGTGCTCGTGGGCCGCGTCCGCCTGGGCGTAGAGGCCGCCGAAGAAGACCACCCCGGAGACCTGTTGGGAGAGCAGCAGGTCCACGTAGTCGGCCTCGGAGACTCCGCCGGCGGTCTGCGTGCAGAGCACCGGGGTGAAGCCCTGGCCGGCCAGCGCGCCGCCGACCACCTCGGCGAAGGCCGGGAAGATCGGGTTCTGCAGCTCCGGCATCACCATGCCGACCAACCTGGCCCGCTCACCGCGGAGTTGGGTGGGCCGCTCGTAGCCCAGCACGTCCAGCGCCGTCAGCACCGCCGCCCTGGTCGCGTCGGAGACGCCGGGCTTCTCGTTCAGCACCCGGCTGACCGTGGCCTCGCTGACCCCGACCTTCTGCGCCACCTGGGCAAGTCGTCGTGTCATGCCGCGAGTGTACGTCTTCCCGCGCAAGTTTTTTGCGCTTTCTTGCGTTGCGAACGACATGCCCTTTCCGGACAACACAGGCCTTTCCCCAGCAGCCGGAAGTGCCGCCGGGAGGTCAGGACTCCCGGCGGCACCGTTCTCGGTGGGTGTTACGGGTTCACGGTCAGGGTGAAGGTGGAGGTGGTGTTCCTGATGTTCTGGACGTTGCCGCTCAACCGCAGGTTGTTGAAGACCGCGTTGCCGACCGCCGGGCCCTGACCGGCCTCGGCCGCCTCGTTGACCCAGATCCCGAAGCCCGACTTGGCGTCGTACGCGTCACCGCTCCTCTGCGCCCCGCTGATCGAGACGTTGGTGAACACCGTGTCCTTGACCGGGAACTGCGGCTGACCGCCCACGTAGTTCGTCTGGAACATGATGCCGTGGTAGGTCGGGTCGACGATGTCCACGTCGCTCACCCGGATGCCCTGGAACACCTTCGAGGCCGAGAAGACCCAGATGCCGGGGAAGGTCTGCGAGCCCCAGAAGTGGCCGCCCGCCCGGACGATGGAGATGTTCTGCAGGTTGGTCGGGTCGGTCCCGAAGCCGTTCATCGGGTAGCCGAAGTCCAGCGAGCTGATGGTGATGCCCGAGTAGACCAGGGTGTCCGCGATGTGGATGTTGCGGAAGGTGTTGGCGTACCCGCCGTAGACCGCGACACCGGCGGCCCGCCAGGTGAGGATCGAGGTCAGGTTCTCGAAGACGTTGTTCTTCTCGTCCGCCCCGCCCCCGTCGATCGCGGAGAACAGCGCGAAGGAGTCGTCACCGGTGGCCCGGGCCTCGTTGTTGCTGATCAGGTTGTCGGTGCTGCCGTTGGTCATGTTGACGCCATCGGCGAAGGTGTCCCGGATCCGGGAGTTCTTGATCACCATCGAGTCGGTGTTGGCACCCCAGTAGAGGCAGACCATGTGCTCGACCCAGATGTTGTCGATCACCGTGTTGGCCACGTTGGAGAAGTCGAAGACCTTGCCGGGGCCGTCGATCCGCGAGGTGTAGTTGCCGAAGTAGGCGAACCCCGCGAAGGTCGACCCGTTGGCCGTGGCCTCGGCGCGGAAGCCGATGTCGGTGTTGGACTGGGTGGCCGGGGCGTGGAACCGGGTGAACCAGGGGCCCGCACCGATCACCTTGACCGGCTTGCCGTAGACCTGGAACTTAGCTGCGGTCTGGTAGTCACCGGTCGGCAGGTAGACGCCGACCAGGGTGCCGGTGGTGTCCATCCGGACCTTGTCCAGGGCGTTCTGCACGTCCTGGTGGGTGAAGCCGGCCGGCACCGTGTAGCGGGCCGGGTCCGGGTTCGGGGTCGCGGTGGCCTGCTCCAGGCTGACGAAGTCGATCGCGTACTGCGAGGTGTTGCCCGCGTCCTTCTGCAGCCTGATCCGGCTACCCGCCGGGACGGTGGTGCCGAGCAGCACGTTCGCCTCGTCGTAGATGTGCCGCGGGCCACCCGCGCTGGGCGAGTTGCCCGGGCCGGTCTCGCTGCCGTACAGCCAGGCGTACTTGGAGGTCAGGTCGATGGTCTTCAGGAAGCTGCCGTTGACGTAGACACTCAAGCTCGAGTCGATGCCGTCGCCGCCCGCCGCGTCCGGGATGGAGAACCGGGTGACCAGGGTGTTGGTCGGCGCCTTGGTGGTGAACTCGACCGAGGCACCGGTGGAGTTGAGCGTCACCGCACGCCGGCCGGAGGCCTCGCCGGCCAGGTCGCCGACGGTCCGGTTCGGGCCGACCAGCGCGGCACCACCGGCCAGCACACCGTCCTCGGCCTCGTACATGTCGTACGGCATGTTGGCCCCGCGGCCGACGAACAGCGACTGGCTGCTGGTGTTGTTGGCCTGCTTGACCGGCAGCTCGTTGGCGTCGTTGGCGATCACCGTCTGCACGGTGTACTTGCCGTTGCCCGCCGTCCAACTGCCCAGGCTGACCGGGGCGGTGGTGGCACCGGCCGCGATCGCGCCGCTGTAGGAACCGGTCAGCGTCTTGACCACCGCGCCGCTCTGGTCGGCCACGGTCAGCGTGATGCCGTGCGCACCGGCGGCCGAGGCCACCGTGCCCTGGTTCTTCAGCGCCACCGAGAAGGTGACGGCGTTGCCGGTGGCCGGGTTGCCCGGCGACCAGCTGACCGGGGCGGCCAGCAGGTCCGAGCTGGCGACTTGACTGACCACCAGGGCGGCCGGGGCGGTGTAGCCGTTGTTGCTCTCGTCCCGCTCGACCACCGTGTTGGCCGGGTCGACCTTGGCGCTCACCTGGTAGCTGCCCGCGTTCTGCGCCCCGGCGTTGACCGAGACGGTACTGGTACCACCGGCGGCCAGCGCGCCGACCTGCGCGGTGCCGACCTTGGTGGATCCGAGGAACAGGTCCACGGCGGTGGCGGCCGAGGGCAGCGTGCCGACGTTCTTGACCGTGGCGGCCAGCGTGACCACGTCGGTCTCCACCGGGCTGGCCGGGGTCGCGGTGGTGCCGGTGACGGCGAGGTCCGGGTTCGGCGCCGGGGTGCCGATCACCTGGAACTCGGCCGCCTGGCCGCCACCGGAACCTGAGTTTGCGGTGATCCGCAGCTGGACGTCGGCCACCGTGGCACCGACCGGGATGGTCACGGTGTTGCCGGAGGCCGGGTCGAAGGCGTAGCTCTTCGCGGCCACCAGACTGGCGAGACCACTCGCGCTCTGCTCCCGGCCCAGCACCTCGATGGTCTGGGTCCGCGGGCCCCAGGCCGAGGCCGGGTTGAGCTTGACCACCACGGAGTCCACGGCGGCGTTCGAACCAAGCGGCACCGTCAGGGTGTTGGGGTAACTGTTGGAGTTCCCCTCCCAGTAGGTCGTGACGTCGTTGTCGTTGGCGTTTGCCGCGACGAAGGTGAAGATGCTGGAGGAGGCGGTGATCGCCTTGCCCGCCGCCAGGTTGGTGCCGCCGGTACTGCCGCTGCGCAGCACGGTGTTGCTGCTCGCCGACTGGTTGCCGGCCGCGTCCTTCGCCTTCACGTAGTACGAGACGGTGGCGCTGTCCGGCTGGCTGTCGGTGTACGTCAGCACGTTGCCCGCGACGCTGCTGCGGAGTGCGCCGTTGGCGTAGACGTCGTAGCCGGCCACACCCACGTTGTCGGTGGCGGCACCCCAGGTCAGCTTGATCTGACCCGAACTCGGCTGGGTGTACGCCAGGTTGGCCGGTGCGGACGGCGCCTGGGTGTCCCCGGCGGCGCCCGTGCGGGTGACGGTGTTGCTGTTCCCGGACTGGTTCCCGGCCGCGTCCTTGGCCCGGACGAAGTACGAGACGGTGGCGCTGTCGGGCCGGGTGTCGGTGTACGTCAGCACCCCGCCGCCCACACTGGTGAGCAGCTCACCGTCGGCGAAGATGTCGTAGCCGGTCACGCCCACGTTGTCGGTCGCGGCACCCCAGGTCAGCTTGATCTGACCCGGACTCGGCTGGGTGTACGCCAGGTTGGCCGGTGCGGACGGCGCCTGGGTGTCCCCGGCGGTCGGCCCGTATGCCTCCAGCTCGGCCAGCTGGGCGGCCGGCCAGGCCGTGTTGGCGGTGACGTTCAGCCGGATGTACCGGGTGGTCGCGGTGCCGAAGTCGACCGTCACGGCGTTGCCGGTGGCCGGATCGAAGACATAGCCGGTGGAGGCGGCCAGGTCGGTGAAGTCGGTGCCGTTGGAGCTGCCCTGGACGGCGAGCGTCTGGGTCCGCTTCTCCCAGCCCGCCGGGAGCTTGAGCACCAGCTTGTTCACCGCGACCGAGGATCCCAGGTCGAGCTGGATCCACTGCGGCAGGGCGTTGTTGGCGCTCTCCCAGTAGCTCGACCGGGAGCCGTCGTTGGCGTTGTTCGCGGTGTAGGTCTGGCTGTAGCTGCTCGCGGTGAGGTTGCGGCCCTGGGCCAGGTTGGCGCTGGTGCCGGTCGCGCCGTGCACCTCCAGCTCGGAGATCTGGGCGGCGGGCCAGCCGGTGTTGGCGCTGATCGCCAGCCGGACGAACCGGGTGGTGACGGCTGGGAAGCCGATCTTCACGGTGTTCGCGGCGCCCGGGTCGAAGCTGTACCTCGCGGAGCTGGTCAGGGTGTTGAAGCTGGTGCCGTCGGCGCTGCCCTGCACGGCCAGCGTCTCGGTGCGGCTGCCCCAGGCGGCCGGCAGCTTGAGCACCACCTCGTCCACGCCGGCCGCCGCGCCGAGGTCGACCTGCACCCACTGCGGGAGGCTGCCGTTGCTGCTCTCCCAGTAGGTGGACTGGTTGCCGTCGTTGATGTTGCCGACGGCCTGACCGCCGGTGGAGCTGCTGGCCGCGACGGCCTTTCCGGCCGCCAGGTTGGGACCACCGGCCGCCGAGGCGGCGGTGGGCAGCAGCGGACCTGCCAGGGCGAGCAGGCTGATGGTGGCCGCGGTGGCCACCAGTCGGGGGATCGGTGCTCGGGTTCTCACGGTTTCCTCTGTCTCGTCGTCCGAACGATGGGTGGGGGTGAGGAGTTGGGAACCTTGGCGAGCGAGGTGGCGACCGGGCCATCAGCAGTCTCCTCAGCCGGCGCGCAGCCAGACAGCGGTGTCGGTGGGGAGCAGTCCGTCCTCGGTGAGCGGTCCGCTGGCCAACAGGACCTGCCGCTCCGGGGGCAGCGGCAACGGCGCGGGCCCGAAGTTGACCAGGCAGCGGAAGTCGGCCCCGCGCCGGAACGCGAGCACCTCCGCCGAGCTGTCCAGCCACTCGAACGTGTCACCGCACAGCGCCACTTCGGCGCGGCGCAGTCGGAGCGCGGTGCGGTAGAGGGTGAGCATCGAGTCAGCCCGGGCCGACTGGGCCTCGACCGTGAGGTCGGCCCAGTCGGCCGGCTGCGGGAGCCAGGGCTCGGCCGGAGCCTGGCTGAACCCGTACGGGGGTCGGTCGCCCGACCAGGGGAGCGGCACCCGGCAGCCGTCCCGGCCGGGGTCGGTGCCGCCGGAGCGCAGGTGCATCGGGTCCTGCCGCCGGGCCAGCGGCAGGTCCTCGACCTCGGGCAGGCCGAGCTCCTCGCCCTGGTAGAGGTAGACCGCACCGGGCAGGGCCAGTGAGAGCAGGGCGGCCGCCCTGGCCCGGCGTCGGCCGAGGGCCAGGTCTGTGGGGGTGCCGAAGGTCTTGCTGGCGAAGTCGAACCGGGTGTCCCGGCGACCGTACCTGGTCACCGTCCGGGTCACGTCGTGGTTGCACAGCACCCAGGTGGCCGGGGCGCCGACCGGGGCGTGCAGGGCGAGCGTGCCGTCGATCGACTCGCGCAGGGCGCGGGCCTCCCAGGGGCGGGCCAGGAAGTCGAAGTTGAACGCGGTGTGCAGCTCGTCCGGGCGCAGGTAGCGGGCGAACCGTTCGGCGTCCGGCAGCCAGACCTCGCCGACCAGGATCCGCTCGCCCGGGTACTCGTCCGCGATCGCCCGCCAGGACCGGTAGATGCTGTGCAGCTCCTCCCGGTCGGTGAACGGGTGCGGGTCGCGGCCCTTGACGAAGTCCGGCAGTGCCGGGTCCTTCGCGAGCAGTGCGGCCGAGTCGATCCGCACCCCCGCCGCGCCCCGGTCGAACCAGAACCGGAGAATCTCCTCGTGCTCCGAACGCACCAGCGGGTGCGCCCAGTTGAGGTCCGGCTGCTGGGTGGCGAACAGGTGCAGGTACCACTCGCCGTCCGGCAGCCTGGTCCACGGGCAGCCGCCGAACTCCGACACCCAGTCGTTCGGCGGCAGCTCGCCGGTCTCCCCCCGGCCTGGCCTGAAGTGGAACAGCTCGCGCTCCGGGCTGCCCGGCGAAGCCGCCAACGCCTGCTGGAACCAGGGGTGTTGGTCGGAGACATGGTTGGGGACGATGTCCACCACAGTGCGGATGCCCAGGCCGAGAGCCTCGGCGATCAGCTTCTCGGCCTCGTCCAGGGTGCCGAACAGCGGGTCGACGCCCCGGTAGTCCGACACGTCGTAGCCGCCGTCCGCCATCGGCGAGGGGTACCAGGGGTTGAACCAGACGGCGTCGATGCCGAGTTCGGCCAGATAGGGCAGTCGGGCGCGGACCCCGGACAGGTCCCCGGTGCCGTCACCGTCGCCGTCGGCGAAGCTGCGCGGGTACACCTGGTAGATCGCCGCGTCGCGCCACCAGTCCGGGTGCTCGGAGGGGAGCCGGGATTGCTGTCCCACGGTGGGGGTCCTTTCGGGTCGGCGCCCGTGCTCGGCTCCGGTCGGCGCTGCGGGTCTCAGCCCTTCAGCCCGCCGGAGGTGAGCCCGGACATGATGTTGCGTTGGAAGATCAGGAAGAACACCACGGTCGGCACCGAGGCGATCGCCAGCGCCGCGATGATCACGTTCTGCGGCACGCCCATCGAGAGCGACTTGATGCCGATGTTGAGCGTCTGGTTGGCCGGTTCCGGCTGGACCAGCATCGGCCAGAGGAAGTCCTTCCAGACGTTGACCACCGCGAAGATCGACACCACCCCGAGGATCGGCCGCGACATCGGCAGCACGATCGACCACAGCGCCCGGGTCGGGGTGGCCCCGTCGATCGCCGCCGCCGCCATCAGGTCCTCCGGGATGGAGTCGAAGAACCGCTTCAGCAGGAAGATGTTGAAGGCGTTCGCCACCGTCGGCAGCCAGATCGCCCAGGGCGTGTCGACCAGGTTGACGTGCAGCAGCGGCAGGTCCAGCACGGTCAGGTACTGCGGCACGATCAGCACCGCCGCCGGGATCATCAGGGTGGCCAGCATCATGCCGAGGATCAGGTTCCCCAGCACCGGCCGCAGCTTGGACAGCGCGTACGCCGCCGCCACGTCGAACACCAGCTGGAACGCGAGCGCCCCGAAGGCGTAGTACAGCGTGTTGAACAGCAGTCGGCTCATACCGAGTTGGCGCCACGCGGTGGCGTACGTCTCCGGGTGCAGCTCGGCCGGGAACAGCGTCGGCGGGTTCTGGATCACCTCGGCGGTGGACTTCAGCCCACCGGTCACCAGCCAGTACAGCGGCCCGAGGAAGACCACGGTGAAGCCGACGACGGTCAGCGCCAGCACGGTCCGGTACAGCAACCTGCCGAGCGGCCGGTTGAGTTGGGTCTGCGAGATCAGCGTCCGGGTCAGCGGCTCGTCCATGGTCTAGTCAGCCTTCCGGGACTGGCGCACGTACAGAGCGGAGAATCCGGCCAGCACGACGAGCATGATCAGGCCGAGCGCCGAGGCGGCGCCGTAGTTGTTGAAGTTGAAGGCGTACTGGTAGACGAGGTAGACCACCGTGGTGGTGGACCCCTGCGGCCCGTTCCCGCCGGTCAGCAGGAAGGGTTCGACGAACACCTGCATGGTGGCGACCACTTGGAGCAGCAACAGCAGCGAGAGGATCAGCCGGGTCTGCGGGATCGTCACGTGCCAGACCCGGCGCCACAGGCCGGCCCCGTCCAGCTCGGCGGCCTCGTACAGCTCCCCGGGGATGCCCTGCAGTGCCGCCAGGTAGATCAGCGTGGCGCCGCCCATGTTCATCCAGGTGGACGCGATCACGACGGAGACCATCGCGGTGTCCGGCGAGTTGAGCCAGGCCGAGGTCGGCAGGTGCAGGGTGTGCAGGATGCTGTTGAACAGCCCGAAGTCCGGGTCGTAGAAGTACTTGAAGAGCAGCACCGAGGCGACCGGCGGCATCATCACCGGCAGGTACACCAGGATCCGCAGGTACGACTTGGCGTGCCGGAGCTCGTTCAGCAGCACCGCGACGAAGAACGGCACCGCGAAGCCGAACACCAGCGCCAGCAGCGTGAACAGCAGGGTGTTGCGCCAGGCCTGCCAGAACTCCGGATCCTGGAGCAGCTGGTCGATGTTGTCCAGCCCGACCCAGCTGGTCCTCCCCCGCTTGGTCTTCTGGAAGCTCATCACCACCTCACGGACCATCGGGTACCAGGTGAAGAAGCCGAAGCAGAGCAGTGCGCCGAGCAGGAAGCCGTGCGCGGTGAGGTTCTGCCGGACCTTCCGGCACCGTCGGTCCCGGCCCTCGTGGGTGGTGGGTCTGGCCGCCTTCCCGGCGACACTGATCACTGCCATCGCTTCGTTCTCCCGCTGGTTCGTCGGTACTCCCCGTCACCGGGCCGGCCCCGACGGCCGGCCCCTGCGACCGCTACTGGAGGCTGGCCAGCACCTGGTTGACCTGGGTCTCCGCGTCGGCCAGCACCTTGGGAATGTCGGCGTTCCTGTCGGTCAGCACCGCCGAGACCGCGTTGTCCAGCACCTTGTAGATCTGCTGCGCGTGGGCGGGCTCGGTCTTTCCGGGCACCGAGGCGGCCAGGTACGGCGCGTAGTTCTGCACCGGCACGGTGGCGCTGGCGGCCTTCGCCTTGTTGTCCGCCGCCAGGCCGGCACCGGTGAAGAAGAACGGCTGCGGCAGGCCGACCGGCAGACCGTCGGCCTTGGTCCTGGCGTAGTCGAACTGGCCCTTGCCGAGGGTCAGGTACTTGAGGTTGATCCAGGCGATGCCCGCCTTGATCTGCTCGGGGCTGGAGCCCTTCTTGAACATGTAGTCGTTGCCGCCGAGCAGCGCCGCCTTGGCCCCGGGCATCGGCCCCATCCCGTACGCCTCGTAGTCGCCCTTGAGGGTCTGCACCATGTACGTGATGTCGTCCGGCGCCCCGACGTACATGCCGAGCTTGTCGGCCGCCATCTGGGTCATCAGGTCGGGCCACTTGAGGCTCTGCGCGGCACCCATGGTGTTGTCGGTCCAGCGCATGTCGTAGAGGTTCTGCAGGACCTGCCTGCCCTCGGCGGTGTTGAACGCGGCTTTCTTGCCGTCCTCGCTCACCATCGTGCCGCCCAGGCCGTACAGTTCGGCCGTGTAGTGCCAGCCGCCCTGGTTGGTCGCGCTGTACTCGCCGTACCCGTTCACGCCGTTGCCGAGCGCCGCGATCTTCTTCGCCGCCTCCCGGATCTCCGCCCAGGTGGCCGGCGGCTTCTCCGGGTCGAGACCCGCCTGCTTGAACAGCTTGCGGTTGTAGAGCAGGCCCATCTTGTAGTTCGAGGTCGGCAGGCCGTAGAGCTTGCCGCCGTCCTTGAGGGTGGCCAGCACCGACGGGTCGATGTCCTTCAGTGCCGGGACGGTGGTCTCGTTGACGTAGGCGCTGATGTCCTCGGCGCCGCCCGCGTCCAGCACCTGGGCGAGGTCGGTGAAGTACGTGTAGAAGACGTCGGTCTGTGTCTTGCCCTTGAGCTGGGCGGTGAACGGGGCTGGCTCCTCGCAGGGCGAGGCGTCCTTGCTCTTGATCGTCACGTTCGGGTACAGCTTGCCGAACGCCGCGACGTCCTCGTCCCACTGCTTGCGCTCCGCCGCCTTGGTCACCGGCGGCTGGCAGTCCACGCTGACGGTCACCTTCGACGCCCCGTCACCTCCGCCCGTACCCGAACTGCCGCAGGCAGCAAGGGACATGCTCATCCCGGCGGCCACGGCGACAACGACGGATCTACGGACGAGCCCAGTTCTGCTCATGACGGAGGAACCCTTCTGCGGGCATGGGTGGGGTGGGTGCCGCAGTGCTGAGTGCTCTTCCGGCGGCTCCGCCACTTAACCACCGCTCGACAGATGACCACAAGATGTCGACAGTATTTCGCAAAAACTGGACAGCCACAGTCGTGACAACCTTTCACCACCCCTCCTGCGTCTGTCCGTCGTGAGTCGAGAAACCGAGGACGCCGCCTACGCGGACTTCGTGGAGGCCGCCTGGCACCGGCACCTGCGCACCGCAACCCTGCTGACCGGCGACCGGCACCGCGCCGAAGAGCTGCTCCAGGACTGCCTGGTCAAGCTCTTCGTCCGCTGGCGCCGGGCCGCCACCGACGACCCGCACGCCTACCTGCGGCGAATGCTGGTCAACAACCACGTCAGCTGGTGGCGCCGTCGGCGGCGCGAACTGCTCACCGCCGACCTGCCCGAGAGGGCCGACCGGGCCGTGGACCCGCTCGGCGACCGGCTCGACGAGCTGGACGAGCTCCACCTCGCCCTGCGCGCACTCCCCGAACGCCAACGCGCCGTGGTCGTCCTGCGCCATGTCGAAGACCTGTCGGAGAAAGCCACCGCCGCCGCCCTCGGCTGCTCGGTCGGCACCGTGAAGAGCCAGAACGCCCGGGCGATGGCCCGGCTGCGCACCGCCCTGCTTACGAACCAGGAGGCCACACCGTGACCGAGGACGACGAACGGATCTCGCGCGCGCTGCAAGATCTGACGATCCGCCAAGTACCCACCGGTCCCGTACCGTTGGCTCAGCTGCTGCACCGCGGCCGGCGCGCCCGACGGCTGCGTACCCTCACCGGCACCGCCACCGGAGCGGGCGGCCTCGCCCTGGTCTGCGCGGTGACCCTGGCCCTGGTCCCCGGCCCCACGCCCCAGGCACCCCCACCGCTCTCGGCCGCCCGGAGCGCATCGACCACGCCGTCCGCCGAGACGCCCACCGCCACGCCCCCCGTATCGACCCCCGACCGGCTCCTGGAGCTGCTCAAGTCGAAGCTGCCCACCGGCCTGCAGCTGAGCAACCCGTGGAAGCTGGACCGCACTTCGGGCTTCCCCATCAAACAGCAGGCCGCCGCCTACACCATTTCGAACAGCACCGGCACCGGCACCGTCCGGATCGACGTCAGCCGCGCGACCCCGTCACCGAACGGGAAGGTACGCCCCCAGGACTGCAGCATCCCGGGCTGCACCGTCACCGCCCAGCCCGACGGCAGCGTCCTGACGCTCTATCTGCCCCCCCGAGCCGTCGGCGGCGAACAGGACTGGCGGGCCACCCTGCAACGGCCCGACGGAACCACGGTGCTGGCCGGTGCCGGCAACATCCCGGGCCCGGGCTCCGACCGGCGGGAGCCCTACCCGAATCCGCCGCTGCTGACCGGGGCGCAGCTGTCCGCCCTCGCCCTCGACCCGGCCTGGCACCAGGCGGCAGCAGCCCTGCCCGCCCCCTGACCTGTGCCTTTTCCGCCTCACAGTTCCGGGGTGAGGTGCCGACGGCCGGCGATCTGCTCGAAGATCAGGTTGGTCCGGGTCTGGGCCACCGCCGGATGGGTGGTCAGGTGGTCCACCACGAAGTCGCGCAGGGCGTCGGGGTGCGCGAGCGCGACGTGCAGCAGGTAGTCGTCGGAGCCGGCCATGTGGAACACCGCCACCACACCGGGCATGTCGGGAGCCGTGTCACGGAAGCTCTCGTTCTGCTCCCGGGTGTGCGCCCGGAGCCGGACCGAGATCATCGCCTGCAACGGGAGCCCGATCGCGGCAGGCGCGATCTCGGCCCGGAACGCACGGATCACCCCGCGCTCACGCAGCGCCCGCACCCGGGCCAGACAGGTCGACGGGGCTATCCCCACCGCCTCGGCGAGTGCGTTGTTCGGCGTACGGGCGTTGTCGACCAGGATCCGCAGGATGGCCCGGTCCACGTCGTCGAGGGGCGCCCGGTGGGCGTGAGAATAGTTCGGCACAGCGCACAGGTTCGCCCATCCTTCCGACGATCCACAAGGTTCTGGCGCCTGATTCCGAATCTTCTGCGGACGGCTTCCCTCTTCACCGTCACAGGTTCCATCCTGAGCTGCCATGAGCCGAACCGACCTTCTCGACGGACCCGTCCCCCTCCTTCCGCAGGCCGACGAGCCGGACTCCGCCGACTTCGAAATCCCGGCCGCCGGCCTGGGCAACGAGCAGCGCCTGCGCGCCCTCGACCGGCTGGACGGCTACCTGACCAGGAAGCGCCGCAACCTGCTCGGCTACCAGGCCACCCAGGAGATGGGCGGCTGCGCCTTCGACCTCGGCCGGTTCATGCAGCACAACATCAACAACCTCGGTGACCCGTTCCAGAGCGGCGGCTACAAGCCGAACACCAAGGTCGTCGAGCGCGCGGTGCTCGACTACTACGCCGACCTGTGGCACGCGAACGGGCCGCACGACCCGGCCGACCCGGAGTCGTACTGGGGCTACGTGCTCTCCATGGGCTCGACCGAGGGCAACATGTACGCGCTCTGGAACGCCCGCGACTACCTGACCGGCAAGCAACTCATCCAGCCCTCCAGCGGCTCCCTCGCACCCACCCCCGTCAGCCCCAACTCCCGCCGGCCCGTGGCGTTCTACTCCGAGGACACCCACTACTCCTTCGCCAAGGCGGTCCGGGTCCTGGGCGTCGACACCTTCCACGCCGTGGGCACCGAGCAGTACCCCGACGAAAGCCCCCTCCAGCACGGGTGGCCCACGGAGGTGCCCTCCCGCCCCGGCCCCTCGGGCCACTCCTGGGACGGCACCGGCGAGATCGACATCGACGCCCTGGCCGCGCTGGTCGAGTTCTTCGCCGCCAAGGGCCACCCGATCTTCGTGAGCCTCAACCTCGGCAGCACCTTCAAGGGCGCCCACGACGACGTCCGAGCGGCCTGCGAACGTCTGCTCCCGATCTTCGAACGCCACGGCCTGATCCAGGCTCAGGTCACCCACGGCCGGGACCCGCACACCGGCGAACCCCTGACCGACCTGCGCCGCCGCTTCTGGATCCACGTGGACGGCGCGCTCGGCGCCGGCTACGCGCCGTTCGTACGGATGGCCGCCGCGGACCCGGCCTTCGGCTGGGCCCCCGACACCGATCTCCCCGAGTTCGACTTCGGACTCACCCTCCCCACCCGGGAGTTCGGCGACCTCGACATGGTCTCCTCGATCGCCATGAGCGGCCACAAGTGGCCCGGCGCACCCTGGCCCTGCGGCATCTACATGACCAAGGTCAAGTACCAGATATCCCCGCCGTCCCAGCCCGACTACACCGGCGCCCCCGACACCACCTTCGCCGGCTCACGCAACGGCTTCTCCCCCCTGATCCTCTGGGACCACCTCTCCCGCCACTCCTACCAGGACCAGGTCGACCGGATCCGCCGCGCCCAGGAACTGGCCACCTACCTCGAACACCAACTCCGCCTCCTGGAGCTGTCCCACTCCGTCACCCTCTGGCCCACCCGCACCCCGGGAGCCATCACCGTCCGCTTCCGCAGACCCAGCCCCGCCCTGGTCGAGAAGTGGTCCCTCTCCTCCCAGGACGTCCTCCCCACTCCCGGCGACGAATCCACCCGCCGCAGCTACGCCCACGTCTTCCTGATGTCCTCGGTCGACCGCACCAAACTGGACGCCCTCATCGCCGACCTCGCCCACGACCCGGTCATCCTCGGGTGAGCCTCCGGTGTCGGCCTGCCACCGCCGACACCGGACCGCACTTGCACGGCCGATCACCCGGGTCGAGGCTTGAACTGCAAACACTCAATTACTGCGCAGCCCCATGGAGGATCCATGGCGGTGAGGGCTACGACCGAGACAAGGCACTCGGATGTTACCGGCATCGGTAAGTCGTCATGGCGGCAGAGATGTGCATCGTACATTGCCGACCTACAATCTCAGGTCGACAGATTACGACCCTCTGTGACGCCCGAAAACCGAAGCATCGCTGAAATGGCGGACAGGCATCTGGAAGCTGCCCGGCAGGCCGTCACGACACCAGGGGGACTGCGCTCGATCTGGTCAGGATCGGCAGTGGACCGGGCCTGGCCGAATCTGCACAAGACCGAAGAGGCAATTCTCAGAATATCCCCCACGGGCGACCTCAGATGGTGCGGAGCGACCGTCCTCGCCAAAGCCGAGCAGCATCTGGGGATCAAGGACCCCCAGCGGAAACTACTGGAAAGCCACCTGGGCGACAACAGCCACCAACTCGACGAGAACTTCCGAGACTTGGCGGTTCGCACGCTGCACGCCGCCAATGACGCGGCGGACTCCGAGCGGGCCCAGGTCAGGACGTTTCGCAATTTCCTGCTGAGCTCGATCCTCGCCCTGACGGTACTCGCTTCCCTGTCGGTGATCTGGGGATTCGCCGCCCCGGGGGCACTGGCGGAGAAGACGTGCTTCTATCCCGCCGGCGTACGACAGTGCCCGGTCGGAGCCGGTGAACCATCTGGTGTCGATCTGATGCTCGTGGAGTTCATCGGAATGTGTGCAGCGGCCGTTGCCGGCGCGATTTCCCTGCGACACATACAGGGCACCGCAACGCCCTACATGGTGCCGATGGTGCTCATGCTGCTGCGGATACCACTCGGAGCCCTTTCCGCCCTGCTCGGAATAATTCTCATTCGGGGCGAGTTCATTCCGGGCCTCACGTACCTGGACAACAGCGGCCAGATCGCAGCCTGGGCGATATTCTTCGGCATCGCCCAGGAGTCCATCACCCGCATGATCGATCAGCAGGGAAACCGGGTCCTCGACAATGCGAGAGGCTCCATGCGGGAGTTCGGGACGGTGCCGCGCGAATGACAGAGACCTCTCGAAGCCACTCGACGGCGAAGGGCCGACTCCCCGGGGAACCCCCAGCGAGCCGGCCCTCAGTTGCGTCCCGTGGACGCTGCAAGCGCTGAGCCCCCTGTCGGATTCGAACCGACGACCTTCGCTTTACAAGAGCGGTGCTCTGGCCAACTGAGCTAAGGGGGCACGGCGACCGTCCGCGGCGAGGCCACGGCGGCACCAGTGGGCAGTGTACCGGGCGGGCATGCCGTGGTGGGGAGGGATATCGGGAGCCGGGCGGCCCGGTCGTGATCGGACTGATGCCTGAATCGGTCGCCCAGGGGGCTGACAATCCGACGATCCGCCAGGTAGCGTCGCGGGAAGCCGTCTCGGCAGTGGTTCAGACCACTGACAGGGGCGGCGGACGACAATCCCACCTTTACTCGGATCGTCCGGCACGTTCCTGCCGGTGAAGGAGTGTAAAAGCCATGGCTTCTGTCACGTTCGACAAGGCGACCCGGCTGTACCCCGGCGGCACCAAGCCCGCCGTGGACGCCCTGGAGCTGCACGTCGAGGACGGCGAGTTCCTCGTCCTGGTCGGCCCCTCCGGCTGTGGCAAGTCCACCAGCCTCCGGATGCTCGCGGGCCTCGAGGACGTCAACGGCGGTGCGATCCGCATCGGCGACCGCGACGTCACCCACCTGCCGCCGAAGGACCGGGACATCGCGATGGTGTTCCAGAACTACGCGCTCTACCCGCACATGACCGTCGCGGACAACATGGGCTTCGCGCTCAAGATCGCCGGCGTGAACAAGGCCGAGATCCGCGCCAAGGTCGAAGAGGCCGCCAAGATCCTCGACCTGACCGACTACCTGGACCGCAAGCCGAAGGCGCTCTCCGGCGGTCAGCGCCAGCGCGTCGCCATGGGCCGTGCGATCGTCCGTGAGCCGCAGGTCTTCCTGATGGACGAGCCGCTCTCCAACCTGGACGCCAAGCTCCGCGTCTCGACCCGTACCCAGATCGCGTCGCTCCAGCGCCGCCTGGGCATCACCACCGTCTACGTGACGCACGACCAGGTCGAGGCCATGACCATGGGCGACCGCGTCGCGGTGCTCAAGGACGGTCTGCTGCAGCAGGTCGACACCCCGCGCAACATGTACGACCGCCCGGGCAACCTCTTCGTGGCCGGCTTCATCGGCTCGCCCGCGATGAACCTGGTCGACGTCCCGCTGGTGGACGGCGGCGTGAAGTTCGGCGGCTCGGTCATCAACATCTCCCGTGAGGAGCTGGCCGGCGCCGGCACCGACACGAGCGTGACCGTCGGCATCCGTCCGGAGCACTTCGAGATCGTCCCGGCGGGCGGCATCGAGGGCGTCGCGGTGACGGTGAACGTGGTCGAGGAGCTCGGCGCGGACGGCTTCGTCTACGGCACCACCAAGATCGGTGGCGACGACAAGGACATCGTCGTGCGCGTGCACGGCCGCCAGATCCCGCAGAAGGGCGAGACCATCCACGTGGTCCCGAACGGCAGCGAGACCCACGTCTTCAACACCACCACCGGTGCCCGCCTGAGCGCCTGACGGCCCGTCGGCGCCCACCGAGGCGTCTGACGACTTGTCGACATCACGAACCCCCGACCGGAGCTGATCCGGTCGGGGGTTCGGTCGTCCGTGCGCCGTGCGTCAACCGGATGGCAGGACGAAACAGGACACGCTTCACTCATTGGGGTAACGGAGGGCGACCTCGACCCCACACACCGCTACGCTCCTGACCGTGAAGCAGCTCGTGCGCCGCATCGGCCAGACCGTTGCCCTGACCCTGCCCGTGATCCTGGTGACCACCGGCACGCTCGCCGTCACCCGCGTCCCCTGGGCGCCACCGACCGGCCTCGACCAGCAGGTGGTGGCCGCCTCCAGTGGTGACGGCACCATCGGCCGCAGCGCGGCCGCCACCAACACGCAGGGCATGGCCCCGCAGGACGCCCTCCGGGTCGACCTGATGGACGAGCTGCGCACCCACAACCCGGGTACCGCACTCGACCTGCTGGAGCGCACCATGCGGGAGAAGCCCACGCTCACCCCGTACTGCAGCACGCTGGCCGCCGACCTCGGCAAGGCCGCCGTGCGCAAGTACCAGGGCGACGCGCAGCGGGCCCGCTCGTTCGCCCGCCCGGTCTGCGACGGCTCGTTCGCGGCGGGCGTGGTCGGCTAGGGAGCAGCCACCCGCGGGGCGTGGAACCCACGCGCCCCGTACGGTCACCCCGGCAGCCCTAGAGTGCTGTCATGACCGCTGACTCGACCGCATCGCACCCGCACTCCCCCGCCGTGACCCAGGCCGTCATCCTGGCGGGCGGGCAGGGCTCGCGGCTGCGCCCGTACACCGACGACCGGCCCAAGCCGCTGGTCGAGATCCCGGGTACCGGGATGCCCATCCTGGGCCACCAGCTCGGCTGGCTCGCCGCCGAGGGGGTGACCGACGTGGTGATCTCCTGCGGGCACCTCGCCGAGGTGCTCCAGGAGTGGCTCGACCAGGCCGACCTGCCGCTCGCCGTCAGCACCGTGGTGGAGACCGTCCCGCTCGGCCGGGGCGGCGGCCTGAAGTACGCGGCCAAGGCGCTCCCCCGCCCCACCGAGCCCTGGTACGCCACCAACGGCGACATCTGGACCAGGTTCAGCCTGCGCGACATGGCCGCCTTCCACCACGAGCGGGACGCCCTCGCGACGCTCGCGCTGGCCCGGCCGCGGATCCCCTGGGGCGCGGTGGAGACCGACCAGTTCGGCAACGTGCTGGACTTCATCGAGTCGCCGCCCTCGCCCTTCCTGATCAACGCCGGGCTGTACGTCTTCGGTCCCGGCTTCCAGGAGCTGCTGCCGGACGTCGGCGACCACGAGCGCACCACCTTCCCCCAACTCGCCCGCAGCAAGCGGCTGGCGGGCTACCAGCTGCCGCAGGGGTGCTACTGGCGGGCGATCGACACCGCGAAGGACCTCACCGAGGCGGCCAAGGAGCTGGCGGCGACCGCTTCCTGACGGCAGCTCAGAGCTCGGACAGGCAGAAGCGCGGTGGACCGGGGAGGTCCACCGCGCTTCAACCGCTTCCGGAGAGGCCGCCGCTCAGGCGTCCACCCCGCTGGGACCGGTCCCCGATCCCATCCCCACCAGCAGCGGGGCGCCGAGCACCCCGCCCAGCAGCCCACCCGAGCTGCTGCTGGAGGCCGGCTTGGGTGCGGTGCCGCCCGTGCCGGTACCGGTGGTGGTGGAGCCGGCCGAACTGCCCTTGGCCGGGGTGGCGGCCGGGGCGACCGAACCGGACTCCGACTTGGTCGAACGGGGCTTGCCGCTCCCGCTCTTGCTGGGCGCGGGCGTCGGGGTCGGGGCGGGCGTCTTCGGTGCCGGGGTGACCGGGGCCGGGGTCGGCGAGGGGCCGTTGCCGGGCCACATCGGCGAACCGAAGTCGGTCGGGGGCTTGACCGGCGCCGGGTCGGGCCGGCCGCCGGTACGGACCGCCGCGCCGAGCATGGAGCCGAGCAGCAGGGTCAGCCCGACCACCACGGCGGTCACCACGCCACTGCGGCGCAGGATCCGCCGCCGCAGCGCGGCCGGGGCCGAGGAGCCGTACCGGCGCCAGGCCTCCAGCGCGATCCGGCCGTCCAGCGAACCGAACGGCGCCCCGGCGATCAGCAGGGGGCTCCAGGCCGCCAGGAAGATCAGGTCGGGGGTGTCGTAGACCGGCACCGCCCGCCAGCTGACCGTGAACAGCAGCGCGGCCGACAGGGCCATCGCCGTCCCGGCCGCGGCCCGCTGCCAGAGGCCGAGGATCGACAGCACGCCGACCACGATCTGGATGAACGCGACCGCGAGCCCGGAGCCCACCGGGTGGGCCATCGCGAAGTCCAGCAGCGGCTGCGCCACCCCCCACGGGTGCAGCGAAGCCAGCCAGCGCATCATCGAGCCGCGGTCGCCGCCGTCGAAGTACACCGGGTCGCAGAGCTTGCTGAACCCGGCGTAGACCGAGAGCGAGCCGAGCACGATCCGCAGCGGCAGCAGCACCAGACCGAGGTCGACCTTGCGGCCGGGGTACCAGGCGTGTCTGGAGTCGGGGCCGGTCGCCGAGACCTCCGGCAGCTCGCCCGCGGGGGCCCAGCTCTCCACCGGCTCGGGCAGCGGCGGACGGGCCGGGCTCTGCCGGTACGCCCGGAGCTGCTCGGTGTCGTCGCCGCCGACCGGCCCGGCCGGGGCCGGCACGGTGTTGAGGCGGACCGCCTCCAGCAGCTGGGTGGCCGCCATGTCGCCGGGGGCCGCCTGGCCGCTCCAGGTGACGGCGGTGACCCGCCCCTTGCGCCGGATCGGGGTGGCACCAGCCACCACCGCGCCGCCCGCACCGGCCAGCGCCGGGACCTGGAGGCCGCCGACCACGACCTGGGGGGTGACCATCGGGCGAGGGGTGAAGCCCGCCATTGCGTACGGATCGCCGAAGGCCGCGCCCGCCGGGGTGTCGATCAGCGGGGCCACCGGGGCGGCCAGCCGGACCCGGAAGCTGGCCTGGGTACTGCTGAGCCGAGCCGGGTCGGACGGCACCTTGACCGTGTTGAGGCCGGGGCCGGCATCTATTCCCGCCATGCCGCCCGGGGCGGGGCGCCGAGGTGTTCTGGTGTCCACACCCGTCTAACCGGGTGACGGCCGGTTAGGACACTCTCCCGGGTGGATTCCTGACCCGGATTGAAGTGATCATGAGTAAACCGACCGGGCCTGACCAGGCCCGATCGGTTCACTACGACAAATGAGCGTCAAGCTCCGGTGGTTCAGACGCCCTTGGCCCGCAGCCGGGCGGCCTCGTAGAGCACGATGCCCGCCGCGACACCGGCGTTCAGCGACTCGGTCGCCCCCGGCATCGGGATCCGCACCCGGATGTCACAGGTCTCCGAGACCAGCCGGGAGAGGCCCTTGCCCTCGCTGCCGGCCACGATCACGACCGGTCCGGTGAGCGCCGCCAGATCGCCGATCTCCGCCTCGCCGTCGGCCGCCAGGCCGACCACGATCAGGCCGGCCTTCTGGTACGCCTCCAGCGCGCGGGTCATGTTGGTGGCGCGCGCCACGGGCAGTCGCGCCGCGGCGCCCGAGGAGGTCTTCCACGCCCCGGCGGTCATACCGGCGGCCCGGCGCTCCGGGATCACCACGCCGTGCGCCCCGAAGGCGGCGGCGGAGCGGACCACGGCACCGAGGTTGCGGGAGTCGGTGACCCCGTCCAGCGCGATCACCAGCGCGTCCTCGCCCTTGTCGGCGGCGTCGGCCAGCAGGTCCTCCGGGTGCGCGTACTCGTACGGCGGGACCTGGAGCACCATGCCCTGGTGGTTCATCCCACCGGTCATGTTGTCGAGCTGGACGCGCGGCGCCTCCATCAGCGGCACACCGCGCTCGGTGGCGGCCTGCAGCGCCTCGCGCACCCGGTCGTCGGTGTCGATGAACTGGAGCACGTACAGCGCCGTGGCGGGCACGCCGCCGCGCAGCGCCTCGACCACCGAGTTACGGCCGAAGACCAGCTCGGCCGCGCCCGATCCGCCACGGCCGCCACGGCCACCGGCCCCGGCCCGGCGCATGCCGGCCCGCGACTTGGCGTCCATCTCCCGCTTCACGGCGGCGTTGGCCTGCCGCTGCTTGATGTGACCCTTGCGAGCCGAGGCGGGCGGGGTCGGACCCTTGCCTTGGAGCGCCTTCCGGCTGTGCCCGCCGGTGCCGACACTCGCGCCCTTCTTCGAGTCGGGGTTGCGTCGGTTCCTGCGCTGGCTGTTGCCGGCCATGGCTGTACTTCCCTTGTCTGTCTCGCACGCCCCGGCGGCGACCGCCGACGGCATGCTCTGCGTCATGCGGATGGGCCGTACCGGTCCGGTACGGCCCACCCTCACCCCGGAAAGCGGGGTTACTGGTTGTTGAGCGTCCAGCGTGAGCCGGTCGGGCCGTCCTCGATGGACAGGCCCGCCAGCACCAGCCGGTCGCGGATCGCGTCCGCGGTCGCGAAGTCCTTGCGGCCCCGGGCGGCCTGCCGCTGCTCCAGCACCAGCTGGACCAGCGAATCCACCACCCCGTGCAGGTCGTCGCCACGTTCGGCGCCGGCCCAGTGGTCGTCGAGCGGGTCGAGACCCAGTACACCGAGCATCGCACGGACCTCGGCCAGACGCGCCACCGCGTTCTCCTTGTCGTCCGCGGTCAGGGCGCTGTTGCCCTGGCGGACGGCGGTGTGCACGACGGCCAGCGCCTGCGGCACCCCGAGGTCGTCGTCCATCGCCTCGGCGAAGGCCAGCGGCACCTCGGGGGCCGCGTCCACCGGACCGCAGAGCTCGGTCACCCGCTGGATGAAGCCCTCGATCCGGGCGAACGCGGTCTCCGCCTCGCGCACCGACTCCTCGCTGTACTCGATCATCGAGCGGTAGTGCGGCCCGGCCAGGTAGTACCGGAGCACGATCGGGCGCCAGCGCTGGACCATCTCGGAGATCAGCACCGAGTTGCCGAGCGACTTCGACATCTTCTCGCCGCTCATGGTGACCCAGGCGTTGTGCACCCAGAAGTTCGCGAAGTCGTCGCCGAAGGCCTTCGACTGCGCGATCTCGTTCTCGTGGTGCGGGAAGATCAGGTCGAGCCCGCCACCGTGGATGTCGAAGGACTTCCCGAGGTACTTGTGCGCCATCGCCGAGCACTCCAGGTGCCAGCCCGGACGGCCGCGGCCCCACGGGGTCTCCCAGCTGGGCTCACCCTCCTTGGAGCGCTTCCACATCGCGAAGTCACGCGCGTCCCGCTTACCGGTCTCGCCGGTGCTCTCCGGCTGCCGGAGGTTGTCCAGCTCCTGGTTGGAGAGCGCCAGGTACTCGGGGTACGTGGTGACCGCGAAGTAGACGTTGCCCTCGGACTCGTAGGCGTGGCCCTTCGTGATGAGCGTCTGCATCATCTCGATCATCTCGGGCACATGGCCGGTGGCCCGCGGCTCCGCCGAGGGCGGCAGGCAGCCCAGCGCCGCGTAACCCTCGTTGAAGGCACGCTCGTTGGTGTACGCGATCTGCCACCACGGGGTGCCGAGCTCGCGCTCCTTGGCGATCACCTTGTCGTCGATGTCCGTGACGTTCCGGACGAAGGTGACCTGGTAGCCGCGGTAGCCGAACCACCGGCGCATCACGTCGAAGTTGAGGTTGGACCGGATATGTCCGATGTGCGGGGGCGCCTGGACGGTCGCGCCACACAGGTACATGGAGACACAGCCCGGTACAAGCGGGACGAAGTCGCGTACCTGGCGGGTGCTGGTGTCGTACAGGCGAAGGCTCACAGCGTCAAGCGTAGTGGGCTACAGGGGGTGCCCCGCCACCTTTCGCCCACGGGGACGTCAACTGCGCCGGGTTCAGGCGCTGCCGACCGCCTTGCGGGGCGACAGCCGGACCACCACGGGGTCACCTCCCGGTGCAGCTCCAGGCACCGGTACGGGTGGTCCGGCACGTTGACGAGAGCAGGCCGATCCGGAAGAGCGGCCCTCAGACCCGGTACACCAACGCCGTGGCGATCGCGGCCAGACCCTCGGCCCGGCCGGTCAGGCCGAGACCGTCGGTGGTGGTGCCGGAGACCGAGACCGGCGCGCCCACCGCCGCCGAGAGCGCGGCCTGCGCCTCGGCCCGGCGCTTGCCGACCTTCGGCCGGACGCCGATCACCTGGACCGCGACGTTGCCGATCTCGAAGCCCGCCGCCCGGACGATCCGGGCCGCCTCGGTGAGCAGCGCGACACCGGAGGCGCCGGACCACTCGGGGCGGTCGGTGCCGAAGTGCGCACCCAGGTCGCCCACCCCGGCCGCCGAGAACAGCGCGTCGCAGGCGGCGTGCGCCGCCACGTCCGCGTCCGAGTGCCCGGCCAGCCCGAACTCGGCCTCCGGCCACTCGAGCCCGGCCACCCAGAGCGGGCGGCCGGCCTCGAAGGCGTGCACGTCGGTGCCGATCCCGACCAGCGGGATCAGAGGAGTGTCAGAAGCCATCGGAAGCCCTCCTCCGGGCGAGGACGGCCTCGGCCAGCACCAGGTCCAGCGGACGCGTCACCTTGAACGCCTCCTCGTGGCCCGGCACCACCACCACCTTGCCGCCGAACTGCTCCACCAGCCCGGCGTCGTCGGTGACCGCCACCGGCTCGGTGAGTGCCCGCTCGTGCGCCGCCGCCAGGACGTCCCGGCGGAAGCCCTGCGGCGTCTGCACCGCGCGGAGCGTCGAACGGTCGGGCGTGTCCAGCACCGGCTCGGGACGGCCGCCGCTCTGCGGCTCGACCAGCTTCACGGTGTCGGCCAGCGGCACCGCGGGCACCACCGCCTCGGCTCCGGCCCGGACGGCCGCGGCGACCGCGTCCACCACCTCGACCGGGACCAGCGGCCGGGCCGCGTCGTGCACCAGCACGATGCCGACCTCGGCCGGGATCGCGGCCAGGCCGAGCCGGACCGACTCCTGCCGGGTGTCACCGCCGGCCACCACCCGGATGTCCTTGCCGTCCAGCCCGTGACTGTCCAGCAGGGCGATCACCTCGGCCACCCCCTCCGGCGGGGCCGCCACCACCACCAGGCCGACCGCCCGACTGCGCGCCAGTGCCCGGACCGCGTGCACCAGCAGGGGAACCCCGCCGAGCTCACGCAGCGCCTTCGGGGCACCGGGGCCGAGCCGCTCGCCCCGCCCTGCGGCGGGGACCACGGCTGCTGCGACTGCTGCTGTGCCGTTCAGGGTTTCGCTCCTTCGGCGCTGTGCCGGTTCTTCCAAGTTTCGCGGTCAGGTTTCGCGCCTTCGGCGCGATGGGTATGGCCCAGGCGAACGCCCGACGGTGCCCCGGCCCCTTCCGCAAGCACCGGGTCTCCGTCAGACCGTTCGACCAGTGCCCGGGTACGCCGAAGCGCCCGAGGTGCCGGGTGACCACCTGGATCACGTACGTGACCATGGTGACGCACCGACATCGGGCGCTTCGACCTGCGGGGGCTGAACTACGAAGCCAAGACCTCGTCGAGCAGCGTCTCCGCCTTGTCCTCATTGGTGTTCTCCGCGAGTGCGAGCTCGCTGACCAGGATCTGGCGCGCCTTGGCGAGCATCCGCTTCTCTCCGGCCGAGAGACCGCGCTCACGCTCGCGACGCCACAGGTCGCGGACGACCTCGGCCACCTTGATCACATCGCCGGAGGCGAGCTTCTCGAGGTTCGCCTTGTACCGGCGCGACCAGTTGGTCGGCTCCTCCGTGTAAGGCGCACGCAGGACCTCGAACACTCGGTCGAGGCCTTCCTGGCCAACTACGTCGCGCACACCGACGAACTCCGCATTCTCCGCGGGCACGCGCAGCGTCAAGTCTCCCTGCTGCACCTTCAGCACCAGGTAGGTCTTGTCCACACCTTTGATCTGGCGAATCTCAATGGCCTCGATCAGCGCAGCCCCGTGATGGGGGTAGACCACCGTGTCGCCAACCTTGAACGTCATGTGACAGGGCCCCTTCCGTGGCTTACCAGAATAACACGGTTCCCAGCCCACCCGAAGGGCGTTTTCGCAGGTCAGAGCCGGTCTCGGGGCTTGACAAGGGCCCCTTCGGCGTGCTGCGACCGGTGTTCGACGGGGCCTTACCGCAGGTCGGAGGCGGTATACACACCTGACGAAACCTCTGGCAACACTCCCGAAACCATGATTGGATCATGGGTTTTTGCCGTATACGCGGTCGCGGCCCCCGGCGGGCCTCGGCGGGGCCCCCTCCCCGGACTCCACCCGCGACACGGGGCCACCCCGTGAGAACCGGATAACTGCGGTCGGTAACCTGACCCTGACCACCGACCCGAGATACCAAGGAGATGCCGCCGCCGTGAGCCGCAGCCTTCGACGCGGCGCGATCGCCGTGATCGCCCTCGCCGCGATCCTCCCGCTGTCCGCCTGTGCCGCCGGGAACACCCCGGAGACCCTGCAGATCAAGCCGGACAACGCCGCGACGTCGATCGGGGACAACCTCAAGCTCAACAACATCGTGGTGGTGACCGCGGCCGGCTCCAGCTCCGAGCACGCCGGCCCGGCCCAGCTCGCGGTGAACATCAGCAACACCGGCCCGACCGCCGAGACCCTGCAGTCGGTCATCGTCGGCGAGGGCGTCACCGCGACCTTCACGGACGCCAAGGGCGCCGCGCTGTCCGAGATCGTCATTCCGGCCGGCAGCGCCGTGGCGATCGGCAGCGAGGGCCAGCCGGTCGCCAAGTTCGCCTCGGCCAAGCTGGAGGTCGGCGGCTTCGCCCCCACCGCGTTCTCGTTCGCCAAGGCCGGCAAGGTCGGCGTCAGGGCCCAGGTGCACCCCGCCACCGGTGTGTACGAGGGCTACGGCCCGGCCACCGACCACGTGGCATCGCCGTCCGCCTCCGCCTCCGCGTCGCCGTCGGCCTCGGCTTCGGCGTCCGCTTCGGCCGGTGCCTCCGGCTCCGCGTCGCCGTCCGCCGGCGCGTCGACCTCGCCGTCGGCGTCGACCACCGCGGCCTCGCACTGACCGCACGTCATGCCGAAGGCCCCCGCTCGGTGCGAGCGGGGGCCTTCGGTACGTCGGTTTACGGCTCGAACTTGTAGCCCAGGCCACGGACCGTCACCAGGAAGCGCGGGGCCCCCGGGTCCGGCTCGATCTTGGCCCGCAGGCGCTTCACGTGGACGTCCAGGGTCTTGGTGTCACCGACGTAGTCGGCGCCCCAGACCCGGTCGATCAGCTGCATCCGGGTGAGCACCCGGCCCGCGTTGCGGAGCAGCATCTCCAGCAGGTCGAACTCCTTGAGCGGCAGGTCGACCTTGGCGCCGTCCACCGTCACCACGTGCCGGTCGACGTCCATCCGGACCGGACCGGCCTCCAGGGCACCGGGGCCGCCACCGTTCTCGCCGGGGCCGCCGTCCTCACCGCGGCGGCGGAGCACCGCGCGGATCCGGGCGACCAGCTCGCGGGTGGAGTAGGGCTTGGTGACGTAGTCGTCGGCACCTATCTCCAGGCCGACCACCTTGTCGATCTCGCTGTCCTTGGCGGTGACCATGATCACCGGGACGTTGGAGCGGACCCGGAGCTGACGGCAGACCTCCGTACCGGGCAGGCCGGGGAGCATCAGGTCGAGCAGCACCAGGTCGGCGCCGTTGCGTTCGAACTGCTCCAGCGCGTCGGGGCCGGTGGCGGCGATGGCCACCTCGAAGCCCTCCTTGCGGAGCATGTACGACAGGGCGTCGCTGAACGACTCCTCGTCCTCGACCACCAGTACTCGGGTCACGATCGGGCCTCCGGGGCAGGATGGGGGTTGGGGAGGATGATGGGGCTCTGCTGGCTCGCCGCCGGAGCCTGACCGGCGGGGAGTCGGACGGTGAAGGTGGAACCCTGGCCCTCGACGCTCCACACCGACACGGTGCCGCCGTGGGAGGCCGCCACGTGCTTGACGATGGAGAGGCCGAGGCCGGTTCCGCCGGTGGCCCGGGAGCGGGCCGGGTCGACGCGGTAGAAGCGCTCGAAGATCCGCTCGCGGTCCTTCTCGGAGATGCCGATGCCCTGGTCGGTCACCGAGATCTCGATCAGCTCGCCGTCCGCCTCACCGAGGGCGGCGGCGCTGGAGATCCGCCGGGTGGCGATCGCCACCCGGGTACGGGGCGGGCTGTAGTTGACCGCGTTCTCCACCAGGTTGCCCAGCGCGGCGGCCAGCTGGCCGCGGTTGCCGTGCAGGTAGAGGCCGCCGATGCCGCCGGCCGCGATGTGGATCTGCTTGGCGGCGGCGGGCTGGCGGCAGCGGTCGATCGCCTCGGCGATCAGGGTGTCCACCGGGACCGGCTCCGGGTCGACCATCAACTGGTCGTCCTGGACCCGGGACAGGTCGATGATCTCCTGCACCAGGCTGGCCAGCCTGGTCGCCTCGATCTGCATCCGGCCGGCGAAGCGCTGCACCGCCTCCGGATCGTCGGACGCGTCCGCGACCGCCTCGGAGAGCAGCGAGAGCGCGCCGACCGGGGTCTTCAGCTCGTGCGAGACGTTGGCCACGAAGTCCCGCCGGACCGCCTCGATCCGGCGGCGCTCGGTCAGGTCCTCGACCAGCACCAGGACCAGCCGGGAGCCGAGCGGGGCGACCCGGACGGAGACCGCCAGCGGGTCGGTGGCGCGGGCCGCACCGGGCTTGGGCACCTCCAGCTCGACCTGGCGGATCTCGCCGTCCCGGCGAGTGGCGCGGGCCAGCGAGAGCATCTGCTCCACGGCCATCGCCCCTCCCCTGACCAGGCCCATCGCATAGGCGGCGGAGCTGGCCTTGACCACCTCGTCGCCCTCGCCGAGCACGATCGCGCACGAGCGCAGCACCGAGAGCACGGTGTCCACCCCCGGCGGGAGCGGCGGTTCCTGCGTCGGCGTGCTTACGCCTGTCTTTCCGACCTTGCCTCCGCTACCTGCCCTGGCCTGCTCCCGCTCACTCCAGCGGAAGGCGATCGCGGCCGTGAGACCGACACCGAGCCCGGCTATGGCGCAGGCTGCGGCGAGAGCCACGTTCACGTCCATGTGGCCAGCGTAAGCGCATGATGGCGGCCCACCCCCGGGGTGAGATCAAGGCATCGGCCGCGCGTTGCCGAGAATTCACCTTCACGCTGCCACCGGTTCACTACACCGGCCGTGCGTGGTCGCCCAAACGGCCCAGGGTGGGTGGCGCAGCCCGTCCGGGCGGTGACGGCACTACGATGCCGCCACCAGCAGCGGCCGTCCCGATCGTCAGACGGGCTCGTCTGTCATGTGAGATGGCCGGTCGGCACCGCCACCGACAGAGCTACTGAGGAGAGCAGCAATGCGCGACGCGTACCACGAGGAACTCGACTCGATCAGCGACGGCCTGGTCGAGATGGCCCGGCTGGTCGGTTCGGCCATGGGTCGGGCCACCACCGCGCTGCTCGACGCCGACCTGGCGCTGGCGGAGAGCGTGATAGCCGCCGACGACAAGGTCAACGCCCTGCACCACGACCTGGAGAACCGGGCCATCGACCTGCTGGCCCGTCAGCAGCCGGTCGCCACCGATCTGCGGATCGTGGTCACCTCGCTGCGGATGAGCTCCGACCTGGAGCGCTGCGGCGACCTGGCCCGGCACGTGGCCAAGGTGGCCCGGCTGCGCTTCCCGGAGACCGCCGTCCCGAACGACCTGCACCCGATCGTGCTGGAGATGGGGCAGCTCGCCCAGCGGCTGGTCGCCAAGGCCGGCCAGGTGATCGCCACCAAGGACGTCGAGAAGGCGCTGGAGCTGGAGCAGGACGACGACGCGATCGACGCACTGCACCGCGAGCTGTTCTCGCACCTGCTGGACGACCGCTGGCAGCACGGCATCGAGACCGCGGTGGACGTCACCCTGGTCGGCCGGTACTACGAGCGCTTCGCCGACCACGCGGTCTCGGTGGCCAAGCGTGTGGTCTTCCTGGTGACCGGCGAGCACGTGGCCGAATTCGTCGCCAACTCCGAGTCCGCGGAGTAGGGGCAGTCCGACCCGGCAGTCCGACCGGCAACGGCGCGGGGGCGCACGGGGCGGTCCTGAACCGCCCCTGCGCGCCCGTTGACGCCCCGTCACCGGCGGGGCTTCACTCAGGGGGTGGGCACACCTCCGTGTGCGCCGCAGTGTGCCAGTGCCAAGGAGGGCCCAGCGCGATGAAGGCAACCACCGCTCCGACCAGTTCACCGTCGAGCGTCGTCGAGCCGACCACCCCCGCCCTGCTGCCGATCCTCGCCGCCGGGTGCGGCTGTGGTGGCGGCTGCGGCTGCGGCTGCCAGTCGGGTGCGCCCTGCCAGTGCGGCGGCGTCACCGGGGGCTGCTGCAGCGGCCACTGACCCTGGCCGGTCCCACCGTCCCGCCCGTCGGCCGGGCGCCCCTGTCCTGAGCGGGGCGCCCGGCCGACGTATGCCCGGCCGGTGCAGGTCTGCGGCTCCGGTCTCAGAACTGCAGGTCGACGCAGGAGTAGAAGGCGTTCGTGGTGTCGGCGACGTCCCACACCGCGAGCAACACGTGGTGCCCGGTCAGCCCGGCCGGCAGCGGCACGCTGTGGGTGAGGGTGCTGGGCGGCTGGGCGTTGTTGCCGGGGACGGTCAGCAGCGGGGTGAGGTTGAGGTTGCTCCGGCTCAGCACCGAGGCCGCGCTGTAGCCCGGCTTGGTGAGGAAGTACCGGTACTGGGCGGTGGCGTGCCTGGCGGTGAACTTCCAGGTGAAGTTCTGCTTCTGACCCGCCGTCACCTTGGTGGTCGGCCAGGCCCCGTTCCGCGGGTTGTCCAGCTGGGCGAACCGGCTGTTGCCGCCCGCGCAGAGCTTGCCGTCGGCCGGGCCGCCGCTCGGGAAGCCCTTCGGCCCCTCGACGCTCTGCGGCTCCCACTGGATGTCGCCGCAGCCGGTGACGGTGCCCGCGGCGCAGTACGCGGCCCGGCTCGGCGGGCCGCTGATGTAGCCGTGCGAGAAGGCCGGGATCGCGGTGGCGACCGGTACGGCCAGGGCCCCGACGAGGGCCGCGAACAGGTGGCGCTTACGCATGGTGCTCCTTCCGGACTCGTCTCCGGGCAGGCCGGAGCGAGCTGTGGGGGTGGATGGAGTGCATGACTGGCGAACGGCCGCCGGTGGGGGATCTTGGCGTGCTCGCGCCAGCGCTGGTGCATACCGTAGGAGCGCACAGCCGACCCGTCAATGGTCTGAACCACCGCCCCACAGCGGCGAGTTGACGCAGGGGTCGGCCGAGCTCGGGCCGACCTCCCGGGCTCAGGTCACAGGCTCGCGAGCAGATCGCGCAGGGGAGCAGGCACCCGCTCGGCGTCGAGGGCCTCGACCAGCAGGCGGCCGTAGCGGATCTTGCGGCCCTTCTTCGTACCGAGGAAACGCCGCAACTGCCGCTCCGGGAGCCGGCCCTGCTGTGCGGGTTGGCGCCCGAAGATCTGCCAGGCCACGAAGTCACCCTCGGCCCGGAGGATCTCCTCGACACTCGCCACGCCCAGCGCGCGGATGAGTTCCTCCTCCAGGTCCGCCACGCAGACGAAGAACCCGTGGCGCGGCGCGCGAGCGCTCTCGAAGGCGCGGTCGTAGTACCCCAGCTCGCCCTCGTCGCACAGTCCGGCGAGCCGCAGTCCCAGCCCCGGCGACCCGAGCAGGCCGGCGTAGCGGCCGACGCTCATCGCTCCGCCCATGGACGTGACGCACACCCCTTCGGCCGCCAGGTCCCGGCCCTGGCGCGCGGCCAGCGTCTCCACGGCCGCGAGGTCGCTCGGCCCTTCCAACAGCACCGCGGTCCGCACCCCCAGCCGCGCGGCCAGCTCACCCGCCGGCCCGCCGGGACCGCCCGCCGCCCAACCGGTGACCGCGTCCCGGAACGCTCGCATGTCCGTCATGGGGCGATCCTGCCCCTGCCCGGCAGGCGCCGCACGAACTTTTTCGTCGGCCGACGGCCCACAGAGGGCCCGGGAACGGCGACGGCCCCTCACCCGCGCGATCCGCGCAGGTGAGGGGCCGTCAGTGCGTCGGACTTACTTCTTGCCCTGGTTCTTGACCGCCTCGATGGCGGCCGCGGCGGCGTCCGCGTCCAGGTAGCGGCCGCCCTTGGTGAGCGGCTTGAAGTCGGCGTCGAGCTCGTAGACGAGCGGGATGCCGGTGGGGATGTTCAGGCCGGCGATGGCCTCGTCGGAGATGCCGTCGAGGTGCTTCACCAGCGCGCGCAGGCTGTTGCCGTGCGCGGTGACCAGGACGGTCTTGCCGGCTGCCAGGTCGGGGACGATCGCGTCGTACCAGTACGGGAGCATCCGGTCGACGACGTCCTTGAGGCACTCGGTGCGCGGACGCAGCTCGCTCGGGATGTCGCCGTAGCGGGCGTCGCCGGACTGCGAGTACTCGGTGCCGTCCTCGAGCGCGGGCGGCGGGGTGTCGTATGAACGGCGCCAGAGCTGGAACTGCTCCTCGCCGAACTCGGCCAGGGTCTGGGCCTTGTCCTTGCCCTGGAGGGCGCCGTAGTGGCGCTCGTTCAGCCGCCAGCTGCGGCTGACCGGGATCCAGTGCCGGTCGGCCTTGTCCAGGGCGATCTGCGAGGTGCGGATCGCGCGGCGCAGCAGGGAGGTGTGCAGCACGTCGGGGAGGTAGCCCTCGGCGGCGAGCAGCTCGCCGCCGCGTGCGGCCTCCTTCTCGCCCTTCTCGTTGAGGTCGACGTCGACCCAGCCGGTGAAGAGGTTCTTCTGGTTCCACTGGCTCTCGCCGTGACGGAGCAGGATCAGTCGGTAGGTCGTGTCAGCCATGGGGGTCAGCTTAATAGAGGCGAATAACCGCTGGTCGGGACGGAGGTCCAGCAGTAATGTTCGCATCGGAATTTAGCCACTTACCGTCGCGCTGAGCGGCCGCCCTGCCCTGCCCCGAACCGCTCAGCGGGACTCCGTGCCACCCGGGAGCCCCCACATGCCCGCTCTGCAACGCCTGCGCGTCTCACTATCGGAGACGGCCGGTGGACTCCCCCGGGCGTTCTGGTGGCTCTGGGTCAGCACACTGGTGAACCGCATCGGCGGCTTCGTGGTGCCGTTCCTCGCCCTCTACCTGACCTCCGAGCGCGGCTACTCGACCACGTACGCGGGCCTGGTCGCCTCGCTCTTCGGGCTCGGCTCGGCGATCGCGGCGGTCGGCGGCGGGGTGCTGACCGACCGGATCGGACGGCGGCCGACGCTGCTCGCGGCCCAGCTGTCCACCGCCGTCAGCATGGCGGTGCTCGGCTTCACCGACGGCCAGGTCGCGATCGCGGTGGTGGCCTTCCTGGTCGGTCTGACCAGCAACGCCTCCCGCCCGGCCGTGTCGGCGATCATCGCCGACCTGGTGCCCGCCGAGGACCAGGTCAGGGCGTACTCGCTGAACTTCTGGGCGATCAACCTGGGCTTCAGCGTCGCTGCGGCGGCTGCCGGGCTGCTCGCCGGGCACGGGTATCTGACGCTCTTCCTGCTGGACGCGGCCAGCACGCTGGCCTGCGCGGTGGTGATCTTCGTCCGGATCCCCGAGACCAAGCCCGCCGTCACCGCCGTGGAGCGCTCGGCGCCCACCGTCGGCCTGGGCACGGTGTTCCGGGACGGCCGGTTCATGGCGATCGTCGGCATCAACCTGCTGCTCGCCCTGATCGTCCAGCAGAGCAACAGCACGCTCGCCCTCGACATGCGCCAGGCCGGGGTCCCGGCCTCGCAGTACGGGCTGGTGATCGGCCTGAACGGACTGCTGATCGTGCTGCTCCAGCTCCCGCTGACCCGCCTGATGACCGGCCGGAACCGCACCGCGATGCTGGTCGCCAGCGTGCTGCTGACCGGCTGGGGCTTCGGGCTGACCATGTTCGCCGGCTCCTCGGCGGTGCTCTTCGCGCTCACCGTGGTGGTCTGGACGGTCGGCGAGATGATGAACACCCCGACCATGATGGCGCTGATCGCCGAGCACTCCCCGGCCCTGGCCCGGGGGCGCTACCAGGGCGTGTTCTCGCTCTCCTGGTCGCTGGCCGCGTTCCTCGGCCCGGTGGGCGGCGGGCTGCTGCTCGAACACGGCGGCGGGGTCGCGGTCTGGGGCACCTGCGCGGGCCTGGGCACCGCCGCCGCGCTCGGGTTCCTGCTGGTCGGCCGCCGCCCCGCCACCCCGGTCCCGGCGGCCGAGCCGGAGCGCCGGCCCGCCGTCGTCTGACGGTCAGTCGGTCTCCGGCCGTTCCCCGGTGGGACCGGCCAGGTGGGTGAAGGCCGCCAGGTTGCCAGTGGACTCGCCGCGCTTGGTGCGCCACGCCCACTCGCGCCGGATCGCGGTCGCGAAGCCGAGCTCCAGCAGGGTGTTGAAGGGCTCGTCGGCCCCTTGCAGCACGGTGCCGAGCAGCCGGTCCACCACCTCGGTGGTCAGCCCCTCCAGCGGCAGCCGGCCCGCCAGGTAGACGTCGCCGAGCGCGTCGATCGCGTACGCGACACCGAACAGCTTGGTGTTGCGCTCCAGCAGCCAGCGGTAGACCGCCTCGTGGTTCTCGTCCGGCCGCCGGACCACGAAGGCGTTCACCGAGAGGGTGTGGTCACCGACCCGCAGGGCGCACGGGGTGGCCAGCTTGCGCGTCCCGGGCAGCGTCGCGACCAGCGTGTACGGATCGGTCGCGGCGGGCTCCCAGGCCACGCCCGCCTCGTCCAGCGCGGTCCGGAGCAGCGCGAGGGCGTCGTCCTTGGTACGGATTGCCATGGGGGAGACGTTACTCGGCGGTACCGCGGCCGGCGTGATGACTCCCCGTCAGGCCGGACCCGGGACAGGCCCTCAAGCTGACCTCAGGCCAGCCGAAGGCCGCCGCGCAGCCCCGACCGGTGCATCGCCGAGGTGTACACCTCGCCGGTGCTCGCCGCGGCGGTCTCCCAGCCGAACGCGGCCGCATGGGCGGCGGCGGCCGCCCCCTGACGGTGCACCAGCTCGGTGTCGGTCACGTACGGACGCAGCGCCCCGGCCCAGTCGCCCGGGTCGTGGCCGCTCACCAGAGCACCCGTCCGACCGTCCCGGACCGCGACCGGGAGCCCGCCGACGGCGGCCGCCACCACCGGGGTACCGCAGGCCTGCGCCTCCAGCGCGACCAGCCCGAAGGACTCGCTGTACGAGGGCATCACCAGGGCCGTTGCCGCCCGGTACCACTCGGCCAGCTCGGCCTGGCCGACCGGCGGGTGGAACCTGACCACGTCACAGATGCCGAGCTCGGCGGCCAGCTTCTGCAGGCTCTCCGGCTTGGCCAGGCCACTGCCGGACGGGCCGCCGACCACCGGCACGACCAGCCGACTGCGCAGCTCGGGCTCGCGGTCCAGCAGCACCGCGACCGCCCGGAGCAGGACGTCCGGCGCCTTGAGCGGCTGTATCCGGCCCGCGAAGAGCAGCACGGCGGCATCCTGCGGCAGGCCGAGCCTGGCCCGGGCGGCCTGCCGGTCGCCGGGGCGGAACACGTCGAGGTTGACGCCGGGGTGCACCACGGCCAGCTGGTCAGGCCGGGCCGCGTAGTGGAAGGCCAGCTCGGCGGCCTCCTCGGCGGTGTTGGCGATCAGCCGGTCGGCGGCCTCGACCACCTGGCTCTCGCCGATCACCCGGGCGGCCGGCTCGGGGGTGTCGCCCTCGGCCAGCGCGGCGTTCTTCACCCGGGCCATGGTGTGCATGGTGTGCACCAGCGGGACGCCCCAGCGCTGGGCGGCCAGCCAGCCGACCTGGCCGGAGAGCCAGTAGTGCGAGTGCACCAGGTCGTAGTGGCCGGGCCGGTGGCCCGCCTCGGTGCGCAGCACCGCGTGCGTGAAGGCGCACAGCTGGGCGGGCAGGTCCTCCTTGACCAAGCCCTCGAACGGACCGGCCGTGACGTGCCGGACCAGCACCCCCGGCGCCAGCTCGACGGTCGGCGCGTCGTCGGAGCTGATCGCCCGGGTGAAGACCTCGACCTCGATGTCGAGCTGGGCCAGCCGCTTCGCCAGCTCGACGATGTAGACGTTCATTCCGCCCGCGTCGCCGGTGCCCGGCTGGTGCAGCGGGGAGGTGTGCACGCTCAGCATCGCGATCCGGCGCGGCCGACGGGAACGGCCACCCACCAGAGCCTGCAACCGCCCCCGCGCGGGGGGCAGAAGCTGGGCACGGSGAGCCGTTCGAGCAGGGTGCTGGGTCACCTGCGGAGGCCTCCTTGGTTGCTCCCCGTCTGCCGCCCACGGGCACGTGGGCATTCGTCCAGTGTGACAACCGCCGAAGGTGCGGACGGCATTCCCGCCCACCTGGTGGGACTGTCCGACGGCCCCGCCGTAGGCTGCTCGGCATGGCCGCCTCGTTCGATCCCTCCAGCTCCGCCGCCCGTGGGCGGCGGGACCGACCGGTCGGAACGGTCACCCGGGGCACCACCAACACCAACCGGCTGCGGCGGATGGACCGCTGGATCGCCCACACCCTGGGGCCCGCCCTGCGCTCCGCCGACCGGCCGCCGGTCGCCGTGGACCTCGGCTACGGCGCCGCGCCGTGGACGGCCGTCGAGCTGGCCGGCCGGCTGCGCGCCGTACGGGCCGACGTCCGGACGGTCGGCATCGAGATCGAGCCCGAGCGGGTCGCGGCGGCGCTGCCGTACGCCGATCCGCCGCTGCTGACCTTCCGCCGGGGCGGCTTCGAGGTGCCGTTGGACGGCGGGGAGCGGCCCCTGCTGATCCGGGCCGCCAACGTGCTGCGGCAGTACGAGGAGTCGGCGGTGGCGGCGGTCTGGGAGCGGCTGTGCGGACGGCTGGCGCCCGGCGGGCTGCTGGTCGAGGGCACCTGCGACGAGATCGGGCGGCGGCACGTCTGGGTCGCGCTCGGCCCCGAGGGCCCCCGGACGGTCACCTTCGCGGCCCGGCTGGGCAGCCTGGAGCGGCCGTCCGACCTGGCGGAACGGCTGCCGAAGGCGCTGATCCACCACAACGTGCCAGGCCGTCCGGTGCACACCTTCCTCGCCGACTTCGACCGGGCCTGGTCGGCGGCGGCGCCGTACGGGGCGTTCGGGGCCAGGCAGCGCTGGGTGGCCGCGTGCGGGGCGCTGGGCGGGAGCTGGCCGCTGGTGGACGCGCGCGGGCGGTGGCGGCAGGGCGAGGTCACCGTGCCGTGGAGTGCGTTGGCCCCGTAGACCGTCTACTCGGTCATCCGTTCTATGGCCCGCCACGATTCACTCGAACGAGTTATCGAATACCTCTGGTGTGCTGACGCCTCGTCACGCCACCATAGGGACACCGCACGAGCGGCCGGCGGCTGTCCCAGCCTCGGTCAGCTCCTCTGCTCCGCAGCGCGCTCGAATGCCTCGTACGCCTCCCGGCCGAACAGCACGAACCGCACCTCCGTCAGCTCCGACCCACCGTCCGTGAACTCCGCCACCGCCGCGAGGGCGATCCGCGCCGCGTCCTCCAACGGCCACCGGTACACCCCGGTCGAGATCGCCGGGAAGGCCACCGTCCGCGCACCCAGCTCTGTCGCGACCCGAAGGGACTCCCGATAGCAGGACGCCAACAGCCCGGCCCGCTCCTCGTACTCCTCCGGCAGGTGGACGGGCCCCACCGTGTGCACCACCCAGCGGGCCGGCAGCCGGCCGGCCGTGGTGGCCACGGCCCGGCCGGTCGGCAGGCCCTTGCCGTAGTGCGAGGCGCGCAGCCTGCGGCAGTCGGCCAGGATCTCCGGACCGCCCTTGCGGTGGATCGCGCCGTCCACCCCGCCGCCGCCCAGCAGTGAGGAGTTGGCGGCGTTCACCACCACGTCCACCCGCTGCTCCGTGATGTCACCCTCGACCAGAGTGATCCGCGTCACCGTACCGACCTTCCGTCACATTCCCTGTCGAGCACCGTAGTCGCGGTGCCCGCCGTCAGCCGAACGCTCGGCCACCGCGGCGTGGCAATAGCCACAGAGTCGCCGGTCGGCCGGAGAAAACTCCGGAGATCACGTTATGGTCGCGGGAAGCTCCCCGACACACAGTGCCATGCGGGCACTGCGCGCGGACCTCAGCCGTTGCCCAGTCGGGGAAAGGGAGGACCGACCAATGCCCGCAACGGGAGACGGGCGGGCACCACGTGCCACGCACCGGCCGGGCGCCCTCACCGAAACGCGCAGTACGCGCGCGGAGGCGGTCGAGGCTGGGCACAGTCCGATACCGCACCCCCGGGCCACCGCCGGCACACCGGACGCCCCGTTCCGGCTGCTGGTGATCGAGAACGACTTCACCGACGCGGCCTTCCTGGAGCAGCTGGTCGCCGACAGCGGCTCGGCGATCGAGCTGCACTGGGCCCAGGGCGTGGCCTCCGCCACCACCCGGCTGACCCGGCCCGGCCCCCGGCGAGGCCGAGTGCGCGAGGCCGAGTTCGGCTGCGTCCTGCTGGACCTCGCCGACCCGGCCGACCAGCGAGGCCCGCTGCAAGGCCTGGAGGGGCTCCGCGAGCTGCTCCGGCACGCCCCGCAGACCGCCGTCGTGGTGCTCACCGACGCGGCCGGGGCCGAGCTGGGCGCCGCCGCCGTGGCGGCCGGAGCCCAGGACTTCCTGATCCGGCACGAGACCGACGGGCCCCTGCTGGCCCGCGCACTGCGGTACGCGGTGGAGCGCAAGCGGGCCGACGAGTCCCAGCGCCGCCTGGTCGAAGCCGAGCTGCGCGGCCAGGAGAACGCCCGCCTCCAGCGCCACCTGCTGCCCACCCCGCTGCTCGACGGCGCCGGGCTCTCCTTCACCCGCCGCTACCGCCCCGGCCGCAGCCGGGCACTGCTCGGCGGTGACTTCTACGACGCCGTCCGGACGGACGACGGCATGGTCCACGTGGTGATCGGCGACGTCTGCGGGCACGGGCCGGACGAGGCCGCCCTCGGGGTCGCGCTCCGGATCGCCTGGCGCTCGCTGGTCTTCGCCGGGCTGACCGGGCAGGCCCTGCTCACCACCCTCCAGCACGTGCTGGAGCACGAGCGGCGCAGCGATGAGATCTTCGCGACGCTCTGCATGCTGGTGCTCTCCCCCGCAGAGACCGACACCCCTGCGGCCCTGGCCGGCCGGGACCAGGCCAGGCTCTATCTCGCCGGGCACCCCTCGCCGCTGCTGCTCGGCCCCGGCGGCACACCCACCCTGCTCTCCGCCGACCAGGCGGGCCCGGCCCTCGGGCTGCTGCACTGCGACGATCCCGGAGCCGCCTGGCCCGCCGAGGAGCTGACCCTCGACCCGGGCTGGAGCCTGCTGCTCTACACCGACGGCCTGGTCGAGGGCCGGGTCGGCGCCGGCTCCCGCCGACTGGGCCAGGACGGGCTGGTCGAGCTGATCGGCGACCACCAGGCCGACGGCCTGACCAGGGGCCGGCTGGTCGACAGCGCGATCGCCGAGGTCGAGGAGCTGAACGGCGGCGCGCTCACCGACGACGTCGCGGTGCTGCTGCTGGAGCGCAACCCCGCCCCGGTCATCATGGGCTGACATGCCGATGGGGAGCAGCCGGGTGGCTGCTCCCCATCGACGGTGACACTTCGTCACCAGGGTCCGTACGGCCCCATGTTCCGCTTGCTGTCGTTGCCCCGACCGTCCGTCAACTGCTTGATCGCGGGCCGGACATCGACCATGTAGACGATCGCGGCGACCAGCCCGACCAGGGTCAGGATGCTGAACACCGCCGCGCCGAGCAGCAGGTCCAGCCCGAGCGCCAGCCCGAGAATGATCAGCCAGAACGGCTTGGTCTTCTTGTCCGCCGCCCGGAAGGCATCCTCCCGACGCGTCACCGCGTCCACGAAGGCGAACAGCTTGAAGCCCACGATCGCCACGGCCAGCCACCAGAACGGATCCAGGTAATCCAACTGCAGGATCTCGAACACTGCGGACTCCTCACTGCGGCTCCGGCGACACCGCCGCCCATCCTGGCACGGCCGGACGACCGTACCCGGGACAACGAACCGGTACGCCCGGTTGTGCCCCGCCTGATTTCCCGGCTTCCGCTTGGGCTACTTCTCGGTGTCGCCGTTGCTCTTCCGCGCCCGGGGCGCCCGCTTCGGTGCCAGCTCGGCGGCGGGCTCCGACTCCAGGTCCGGCTCGAAGTCCACCAGCACGGCCTCGACCACGACCTCGACCTCACCGTCCACCTCGACCTCGGCGGCCGGCTGCTCCGTCGGGGGAGTCTGCTGACCCTCCACCACGGCCTTGCCCCGGACCGCCAGCTCCTCGTACGCCTCCTTGGCCTTCACGGCCAACTCCAGTGCCAGTCCGACCTGCTGGAGCGCGAAGCCCTGCGCCTTCTCCTGCAGCCCCTTCAGGTCACCCGGCAGCGTGGAGACCGTCTCGGTCACCTTCGCCTGCGCCTCGACCAGCCGGGTCTGCGCCTCCTGGAGCCGGGCCGTGGCCTTCTCCTGGGCGCCCTTGCGGTCGGCCGCGAGTGCCTCGACCTTGGCCGGCACCTCGCGCAGCTTCTCGTACGCCAGGTCCCCGGCGCCCGCGATCGCGTACAGCGGGGTCGGGTCGCTCAGCGTCTTCTTGATCTCGTCGGTGATCGGCATGACCGGTCCTCCTGCTATCCCTCGACAGTCCGGCGGTCGGCCTGTCCCTCTCCTGCTTTCCCGGGCTCCCCGACGCTGTCCTGATTCTCTTTCAGGAAGGCGTCGTAGACCGCGAGCAGCGCCTGCTTCTGCCGCTCACTGATCAACGGATCGGCCAGGATCGCGGCCCGCAGTTCGAGCCCCTCACCCTGCCGCTCCTCCAGCATCCCGGCCTGCACGTACAGCGTCTCCGCCGAGATCCGCAGCGCCTTGGCGATCTGCTGCAGGATCTCCGCACTCGGCTTCCGCAGCCCGCGCTCGATCTGACTCAGGTACGGGTTCGAAACCCCCGCCACCTCCGCCAGCTGGCGCAACGAGTACTGCGCGTTCCGCCGCTGCTCCCGGATGTACTCCCCGAGCGAGCCGACCTTCAGTGAAGCCATGCCAGCACTCTGCCCCACCCTGCTTGCAATTGCAAGCAGGGTGCTAACACCAGCAACCACCCGGCCGGGGTCTCTGTAGCGGCGGGTGGTCGGCTCCGCCGCACGCCGGTGGAATTTCTGACGGATGACCAGGCCGAGGCGTACGGGAGGTTCGTCGAGGAGCCGACGCGCCCGGGGTTGGAGCGCTTCTTCTTCCTGGACGACGTGGACCGCGATCTGATCGCGCTGCGGCGTACGCACCAAGGACGCCCGGGCGTGTCACCAGGCCACGGGGTCCGGTGAGACGGTGCGACCGCGTCTCGGCGAAAAAACTATTGAGACGGACGGCAACCTTTCCGCTCCGAGTGGCCACTTAGGGGTGTACCGACGAGGGCCAGCCGTGGTCAGCGGCGCTACGCCATCTGTGTCAACACCCGATCGGAGCCCCACGTGTCACCAGACGACCCGCGATCCGCCGAGCAGCCGATGCCTTGGGGTCGCACGCCCCGCCGTAGCCGGATGCTCCGGCATTCTGCCGTGGGGGCGGCGGCGCTGCTCGCCGCCTCGGCCGGTGTCGGCGCCCTGGCGCCCAGCGCGGGCGCCGCGCCGACCGTCCGCATCAGTGTGGATGCCGGTACCTCCTTGGGCACGGTGCCCAGCAGTGGTGTCGGCCTCAACACGGGCTTCGGCGACGAGCACATGGGCGACGCCAACGTGACATCGCTGATGAAGGCCGCGGGAGTTCGGCAGCTGCGCTATCCCGGCGGCTCCGGCGCGGACGACTACCACTGGAAGACCCACACCTCCGGCGACGGCAGCGGCTGGATCCCCTCCAACACCAACTTCGACCGCTTCATGGCCACCGCGAAGACGGTCGGCGCCCAGCCGATCCTGACCGCGAACTACGGTTCCGGCACCGTCCAGGAGGCCGCCGACTGGGTCAAGTACTCCAACGTCGACAAGGGTTACGGCGTTAAGTACTGGGAGATCGGCAACGAGGTCTACGGCAACGGGCACTACGGCAACGGCAAGGGCTGGGAAAGGGACGATCACGCCGACAAGAGCCCGAGGGAGTACGGGAAGAACCTGGTCGCCTACTCGAAGGCAATGAAGGCCGTGGACCCGACGGTGAAGATCGGAGCGGTGCTCACCACCCCCGGCGGCTGGCCGGACAAGGAGAAGGCTCCCGGTGACACCGCCGACTGGAACAACACGGTGCTCTCCATCGCGGGAAGCTCGATCGACTTCGTCATCGTCCACTGGTATCCGGGCGGCACCACCACGGCCGACCTGCTGAACACCCCCTCCAACATCGCCGCTACCACGTCCGAGCTGCGCTCGCTGATCGCCAAGTACACGGGCTCGCGCGCCGCTTCGGTGGAGATCGCGGTCACCGAGACCGACAGCGTCGGCTCGCCCGCCTTGACCAGCCAGGCCGCGGCCCTGTTCGCGCCGGACACCTACATGACCTGGTTCGAGCAGGGTGCCACCCACGTGGACTGGTGGAACCTGCACAACGGCACGGACCAAGCACCCACCACCGTCCACGGCCAGACCGACTACCAGGACGGGGGCATTCTCTCCGCTGGAACCTGCGCCGGGGGGAAGTGCCAACCGCCGCGCGACACAACCTTCCCCACCTACTGGGGCATCCGCTCGCTGACCGCACTGGCGCAGCCTGGCGACACCATCGTCAAGTCGTCCTCGGGCAACTCGTCGGTCACTGTGCACGCGGTGCGGAGCAGCAACGGCGGTCTGAACGTCATGCTGACCAACAAGAGCCCGGAGAACGCGGCGGAGGTGTCGCTCTCGTACGCCGGATTCACCCCGGCCGCAGGGGCGGTCACGACCGTTTCGTATGCCACGGGAGGCACCGCCCTGACGACGGCGGAGCGGGGCACGGCGGTCGCGCAGACGCTGCCGCCGTACTCGATCACGACTCTTCAGCTGAAGCCCGCGTCGGGGACTGCCGGCGCTGCCAAGCCGTCGCCCGCCCCCACGCCGACCGCTGCCATGCCGACCGCCGTCACGCCGGTTGTCTCCGCCTCCGGCACGATCGGCACCCGTGCGCAGGCGGCGAAAGGCGTACCTGTCGGCCACCCGAGCCCGAGCCCGAGCAGCACGTCCGGCGGCCTGGCTGCCACCGGGATGAGCAACGCTGTCACGTACAGCGCCGTCGGTGGCCTGCTGGCCGTCGCTGCCGGAAGCGTCCTGGTGCTTCGCGGACGTCGCCGCAAGGCTCTGCACGGGAAGTGAGACCGCGTGAGTGACTGACGGCCCGGCAGCTACGCCACCCACCCGTGGCGTGCGCGCCGGGCCGTCGGCGTCGGCGGCACCACGGTCCGCGTCGGGATCGACCTCCAGGCCGTCCGGGCGAACAGCTTCCGCCGCTCGCCTGACGGCGGAGCCGGCTCGGCATGGTTCACCTTCACCGAGACAGGACAGCCCGCGCCACCGGGACGCTCCGACGCTCCGCAGGGCACCGCCTCACAGCGCCCGTACCTGTTCCTGATCGGCCTCCGGCAGCCAGTCCCGGCCGGGCCGGTACTCCAGCCAACGCCGCCGCCGGCCGCTCCGGGCGAACCCCCGCACCAGCTCGGCCACGCCCGAAGCGGCCTGACGACGCGGCCAGAGCAGTGACCAGGCGTACAGCGGAGTCGGCTCGACCAGGGGGACGGCGACCAGCCCGGAGCCTTCCGGCAACGGCACTTCGGCGGGAAACAGGGTGAAGCCGCCCGGGGTGTTGCGGATCCGCTCCAACAGGTGGTCGAAGCCGAGGTTGGCCTCGCCCGGCAGCATCGGCACGGCGAACTGCTCGGCGAACCGCCGCAGGAAGTCGAGGCGTCCGGCCGCTGCCGGGAGGACCAGTCGACTGGCCGTCAGGTCGGTCGGCCGCAGTGCCTCGGAACGTGCCAGCGGGTGGTCGGCGGCGAGGATCGCGTCCACCGGCTCCAGCCGGACCAGGCGGTGGGCGAGTGCCTCGTCGCGGCGGTCCCCGAACGGGTGGTACCGCCCGAAGCCGGCATCGGCGTCCCCTCGCAGCAGAGCCGCCGCCACCGCCGGCAGGTCACGGCCGGGGCCGACCTCGGCGTGCAGGGCCTCGGCTGACACGTCGTCCAACGCCTCCCGCACCGTCCGCAGTGGGGCGAACAGATGGCCCCAGACATCGAGCCGGACGGGCCGCTCCTCCTCGCGGGCAGCCGCCACGGCTGCCTCCCCGGCGGCGAGCAGCGCCCTGGCCGGCCCGAGGAAGCGAATGCCGGCCGGGGTGAGGCCGACACCACCGGCGCCCCGCTCGAACAAGGCGACCCCGAGGCCCTCCTCCAGTCGGGCGATCCGCTTGGACAGGCCCTGCTGACTCAGCGACAACGCCTGCGCCGCCCGGCCGAAGTGCAGGTGTTCGGCCGTCATGACGAAGGCGCGCACCCGGACGAGATCGAGATCCACGCCCGCCATCCTGGCCGACAACCGCTGGTTGTCACCACCGGCATCCGGTTGTTGGACCGCCGACGAGCCCCGGCGGTTTGCTGGACACCGGTCGGGCAGCACCGACGGGAACAGCAGGAGGAGAGCGACATGAAGGCATTCGTGGCAACCGGGGACCCGGCGGCGCTGATCCGACAGACCGAGGTCGGCGAGCCGGTCCAGCGCCCCGACGAGGCGCTGGTGAAGGTGGACGCGTACTCGGTGAACCGGGGCGAGATCTTCCAGCTGGAGCAGTCGGCGGAGGGCGCACGGCCCGGCAAGGACATCGCCGGGCTGGTCGTGCAGGCGGCGCCGGACGGCTCCGGGCCCCAGGTCGGGCAGCGCGTGGTCGGCCACCCGTCCTCCTCCGGCTGGGCCGAGTTCGTCGCGGTGCCGGTCGGCGGTCTGGCCCTACTGCCGGCCTCGGTGACGGCCGTTCAGGCCGCCGCACTTCCGCTGGCCGGGCTGACCGCCCTGCGGCTGCTGCGGACGGCCGGTTGCGTGGCGGGCCGGCGCATCCTGCTCACCGGGGCGTCCGGCGGCGTCGGCCACTACTTCACCGAACTGGCCGCCGCCGCAGGCGCGTCGGTGACGGCGGTGAGCGCGTCGGCCGAGCGGGGCGAGCGGCTCGCCGCGCTCGGCGCCGCTGCCGTCGTCCCGGAGGTCGACGACGCGCAGGGCACCTTCGACCTCGTCCTGGAGTCCACCGGCGGCAAGAACCTCCCGTCGGCGCTCTGCCGGCTGGCCCCGCGCGGGCAGTTGGTCTGGTTCGGCCAGGCGAGCCGGGAGCCGGCCGTCCTGGACTTCTTCGACTTCTTCGCCGGCCCGGTCTCCGCCACCGTCCGCCACTTCAGCTACGCCGATGTGGACGAGCCGGACGCCGCCGACCTCGAAACACTCGTCCGCCTGGTCGCCGAGGACCGCCTGCACCCCGAGCTCGGCCGCACCGCCGACTGGCAGCACACCCCCGGAGTCCTCGCCGACCTGCGGGACCGCAGGATCCGCGGCAACGCCGTCCTCAGCATCTCCTGATCCACCGTCACCCAGCTTTCCGAGGAGCACTCCGATGACCGAGCTCGACCCCCGTACCGTCGTCACCCGCTACGTCAACGCCGTCGCCGAGGGCGACCTCGACACGATCGTCGCGAGCTTCGCCGAGGACGCCAGCTGGACGTACCCCGGTAACGTCCCGCTGACTGGTGTGTGGAGCGGACGCGACGCCATCGTCAACGACTTCCTCGGCGGCGCCGGCAGCCTATTCGCCCCGGGCGGCATCCCCGTCGTGACGCTCACCAACGTGATCGCGGACGGCGAGCAGGTCGTCGCCGAATGGACCTCCAAGGGCCTTGCTGCGACCGGCCGGGTGTACGACAACACCTGCCTCGGCGTCTTCGTCGTGCGGGGCGGCGCCATCGTCTCCGTCCGGGAGTACACCGACACCCAGCACGTCGAACAGAGCCTCTTCGCGGGGCAGGCTACCGCCGCCGGAGTACGCCACGGATGAACGCCGCCTGGCCCGCGTGCTGGAGGCTGTCGGAGACGACGCTGACCAGCCGGACGCCCAGCGTCACCGGCGGGGTCCAGCTCTCGTCCACGATCCGGTCGAGGGATGAACCGCTGAGCCCGCTCACGTACGACAGCGTGTGCTCGTGCACGGCGTCGTAGTAGCCGGTGAGCAGTCGGGCGGAGTCGACCCGGACCGCCGCGACGTCGCGGGTGGTGTGCCCGTAGCCGGTGGCGGCCACGGGGAAGGGCAGGCCGAAGCGGTCGTGCCACCCCTGGGCGGTCCAGAGCTGTTCGGTGCCCGCGACGTCGGCCACATGGTCGTCCTGGATCCGTGTCAGGTGCCAGACCAGCCAGGCGACCGAGTTGGCCTTCGCGTCCAGGCGCTCCGCCAACTCGTCGGGCTCGAGCCCGGCCACCGCCCCGTGGACGGCCTCACGGACCCGGCCGAGCGCATCGACGAGCAGTGCGGCGCAGTTCATGAGGACGATCCTTCCAGACACCGACCGCCGGGAGACGCAGGTCACATCCGGCCGTGTCACAGGTGAGCGGGCCGTCTCGTCTCAGGTTGCACAGGCACCGACCACCACGAGGGAGCACCCCATGGACGCGCGACTGAACTTCTTCGCCAACCCGACCGCGGGCAAGGTCCTCAAGCACGTCATGGCGGCAGGCAAGGTGATCAAGGACTCCCCGCTGCCGGCCGCCACCCAGGAGCTGGTGGCGCTGCGCGTGAGCCAGATCAACGGCTGTGCCGTCTGCATCGACATGCACACCAAGGACGCCACCGCCGCCGGCGAGAGCCAGGTACGGCTGCACCTGGTCGCGGCCTGGCGGGAGGCCACGGTCTTCACCGAGGCCGAGCGGGCCGCGCTGGAGCTGGCGGAGGAGGGGACCCGGGTCGCGGACGCGGCCGGCGGGGTCAGCGACGAGGTGTGGGCGAACGCCGCCAAGCACTACGACGAGGAGCAGCTCGGCGCCCTGGTGATCCACATCTGCTTCATGAACATGGCGAACCGGGTGAACATCATCACCCGGCAGCCGGCGGGCAACTACCAGGTCGGGCAGTTCCACTGATCGGACATCAGTAACCGGCTCGGAGTCCAACGGCGGACTCCGAGCCCCGAACCCGGGGCGTTTACGCTGGCCCGCGGGTGATCCGGATGATCATCGGAAGACAGCTTTTTCAGGGGGATTCGGCATGAGCAAGATCGAGGAGTTCGAGGAGCTGCGGCCGCTGCTGTTCTCGATTGCCTACCGGATTCTGGGCAGCGTGAGCGAGGCCGAGGACGCGGTGCAGGAGACCTGGCTGCGTTTTGACGGTTCGGCAACTGTCCCGACATCGACCAAGGCCTTCCTGTCGGCTGCGGTGACCCGGATCTCGATCGACGTGCTGCGTTCCGCGCGGGTGCGGCGGGAGGCGTACGTCGGGCCGTGGTTCCCCGAGCCGCTGCTGAGCGATCCGTACCAGGACCCGGCGCGTTCGGCGGAGTTGGCCGACTCGGTGTCGATGGCGGCGCTGTTGCTGCTGGAGCGGCTCAGCCCGCTGGAGCGGGCGGTCTTCCTGCTGCGGGAGGTGTTCGGCTTCGGCTTCGACGAGATCGCCACCACGGTGGAGCGGTCCGAGGCGGCCTGCCGGCAGCTGCTGGTACGGGCGCGGCGGCACATGGAGGCCGGGCGGCCCCGGTTCGAGGCGGACCGTCAGGAGCGGCAGGAGCTGGCGACCCGGTTCTTCGACGCCCTCCGCGAGGGCGACGTGCTCGGCCTGCAGGAGCTGCTCGCCGCCGACGTCTCGATGGTCGGCGACGGCGGCGGCAAGACACCCCAGCTGGCCAGGGCCGTGATGGGCACCGAGAACGTGGCCCGACTGCTCGCCGCCGTCTTCCCCCTGCTGGCCCGGATCGACGTGACCTTCGAGCCGCACGAGGTCAACGGACAGCCGGGTGCGATCTTCCGCGACCGGGACGGCAAGGTGCTCCAGGCCCTGACGCTCGAGGTCCTCGACGGCCGGATCCAGGCGATCCGCCTGGTGCTCAACCCCGACAAGCTCGGGCACCTGGGCCCGGTGGCGGACGCCTGGGCGATCCACCGCGCGGTACGGGAGGCCCGCCGGGCGGCGGAGTGACCGGCCCGCAGCCCCGCAGCTCCGTTCAGCGCCGACCGGGCGTCAGATGCCGGGCCAGGACGGCCAGAGCATCAGTGACCTCGCGCAACCGGGCCGGGTCGCTGCCGCCGAGGGTGGCGGCGAGGGCGTCGTCGATGGTCCTCGCGCGGATCTCGGCGACCCGGGGGGACGGTTCGGCGGCGGGGTGGATCAGGGTGCGGCGGCCGTCGGCGGGATCGGCGGCGGTGCTGATCGAGCCGGCTTCCCGGAGACGGGCGACGGCGGTGGAGACCTGACTCTGCGGGAGGCCGGTGCGGGCCACGATCTCGCTGGCGGTGGTGCCCGGATGGGCGGCGATGTCGGTGGCGACGATCAGGACCGCGCGGGTACTGCCCGGCTGACCGTCGGTGCCGCCCGGGGGCTCCGGGATGGCGCTCTCGCCGATCTTCATCAGGGTTCGGCCCAACAGGAAGAGTTCGACGCCGTTCATGAGGACACGGTACATCCAAATTGATCCATCTATATTGATGCATCCATTTGGATGCACTACGGTGAAGGCAAGCGCAACGGACGGACCGTCAGCGCCCGGAGGGGGAATCCACCATGTCCACCGACAGCCTCACCGTCCCCGGCGCGACCCTGCACTACGAGGTGCGCGGCACCGGCCCGGTCCTGCTCGTCTCGCAGAGCGGCGAGGGCGACGCCGACCGCAGCACCGGCCTGGTGGCGGGGCTCACCGATGCGTACACCGTGGTCACCTACGACCGGCGGGGCCTGTCCCGCAGCCGGCTGGACGAGCCCGAGCGCGGCGCGAGCCTGGCCGAGCACGCCGAGGACGTGCACCGGCTGCTGGCCGCCGTCACCGATGCGCCCGCGCTGATGCTCGGGTGCAGCCTCGGCGCCGCGATCGGGCTGCACCTCGCCGCCCGCCACCCGGAGCAGCTGAGCGCGCTGATCGCCCACGAGCCCGTTACGCCGCTCCTGCTGCCGCCTGCCGAACGCACCAAGCACGAGGGGGAGTTGCAAGAACTGCAGCACCACTACCGGCAGCACGGCCTCGGCCCGACCCTGCCCGAGATGGCCCGGGTGCTGGGCATCGACCTCAAGGCGGCGACGGAGCAGGACCTGACGCCGCACCCGATGGACGCCCGCCGGATCGCCAACTTCGACCACTTCATCCGGCACGACTTCAGCGCGATCGTGCACGACACCCTGGAGCCCGACACCCTGCGCACCACCCCCACCCGGATCATCCCGGCCGCCGGGCGCAGCACGCCCCGGAACGTCTTCGACCGCCAGTGTGCGGACGCCCTGGCCGAGTTGGTCGGCGAGCAGGTCCGGGAGTTCCCCGGCGGCCACAACGGCAACCTCTCCCACCCGCGCGCCTACGCCCGCCGCCTGCGCGACCTCCTGGCCGACGTGAGCTGAGTCGACAACGGTCATCTCGGCGGCAGTGCGTCCCACTCGGCCAGGTGCAGGTCGCGCAGGTAGCGCTGGGTCTCGCTCAGCCGGGCCGGGTCCAGACGTCGCAGCCAGGGCAGCAGTTCGGGCGCGGCGGGCATCTCGCCATAGAAGCCCAGTTTCAGACCGGCCGGATGGTCGTGAACCACCCAGGTGTCGATCAGGTCCGTCAGATGCCGGTCGGCGGAGGGTGTGCGAGTGTCGGCACAGGAGTCGAGCCAGGGCTGCAGGACCCCGGTGCTCACCGCCATCAGTTCCAGCACCTCGGCGATCGGCGTCGGGCTCGGGTGCTGATGCAGGGTCAGCTCCAGCAGTGCCTGCCACACTTCGGCCACGGCCGCCCGTTCGGGCAGGGACCACGCCCGCCAGCCGGCCTGGCACATCCGGGTCGCCACCAGCCCGGCGTCCAGGAGGAGTTCGCCCCGGGCGAAGGTCCGGAGAATCCGCGGCAGCAGGCGGCGGTACAGGGCCGGGAAGTCGTCCCAGTGGTCGGGGTTCTTGGCCGCCACGGAGCTGAACAGCCGCTCGGGCAGCTGATCGACCGATCCGGAGAGCCGCCGGAGGTCGTCCTCGCTGTAGCAGTGCAGGCATCCCACGACAGGGACTGGCCGGTCGGGCCCGAGGGCGGTGGTGAGGTCGTCAAGAGCCAGCGTCAAACGTTGCTGAAGGTCCGTCATGGCTGCCTGCCGGGGGACTCCGTCCGGGCGACCGGCGAAGAGCGCGACGCTACCAGGCCGTCCCCCGGTACAGGTGCCCGGGGGACGGCGGCGGTCAGACCCCGAGGGTGCCGATCACGACGGTGGCGTCGTGGTCCTCGGAGGTGTGGGTGGTGGGGGTCAGGCCGTGGGTGGCCATGGCGGCAGCGGTGCCGGGGGCTTGGCGGGTGCTGGTCTCGATCAGCAGGTGGCCGCCAGGGGCGAGCCACTGGGGGGCCTCGGCGATGACGCGGCGTTGGACGGCCAGGCCGTCGGTGCCGCCGTCGAGGGTGAAGTGCGGTTCGTGGTCGCGGGCCTCGGCGGGGAGGTAGGGGATCGCGTCGGTGGGGACGTACGGGGCGTTGGCGACCAGGACGGTGATCCTGCCCCGCAGGGCGGCGGGCAGCGGGGCGTAGAGGTCGCCCTGGTACACCGTGGCGGTGGCCGGGAGGTTGCTGCGGGCGCAGGCGGCGGCGGCCGGGTCGAGGTCGGCGGCGTGGAGTTCCGCCGAGGGCACGGTGGCGGCCAGCACGGCGGCCACGGCGCCCGCGCCGCAGCAGAGGTCGAGGGCGACGCCGTCCGGGCGGAGCAGGGCGGCGGCCGTGACGGCCAGGAACTCGGTGCGGCGGCGCGGCACGAAGACCCCGGCCGTGACGGCGAGCTTCAGGCCGCAGAACTCGGCCCAGCCGAGGACGTGCTCGAGCGGGTGGCCCTCCACCCGGCGGTCGACCATGGCGGCGAGCTGCTGGGGGGTGGTGGCGGTGGCGAGCAGGAGGTCTGCCTCGTCCTCGGCGAAGACACAGCCGGCGGCGCGGAGGGTGGTGACGATGGTGGCGTACGACATGACAGCGGCCTTTCGAGCGGACGAAGGGCGCCCTCGTGGCCTGCCGGTCAGTGCGGCGGGGCGACGGAGGAGAGCACCCGTGCGGGTCGAGCGGTCATGGGTGTCACCTCCGGGGTCGCGTCGTGTACTGCCGAGACCGCACCCTACCAAGCGCAGGGCTGAGCCGGTGTCAGGCACTGCTCCCGTCCTGCTCGGACAGCCGGCGGTAGGTCTCGGCCAGCAGGGTGCCCAGGTCCCGGCCGCCGATCCGGATACCGGCCGGGCCGAGGCCCTCGGTCGGGAAGCCCTCGACCGGGGCCGGTGCGGGCGGGGCGGCGCGCAGGGTGAAGTCGCCGTCCCAGAAGCGGGCGAGTGGGTCGGGTTCCATCAGTCGGCTCCGATCGCTTCGGCGGAGAGGGTGACCAACTCCCGCAGGGTGCTGGGGTCCAGGCCGGTGAGCCACTGCTCCTCGGTGGAGACGGCGGCCTCCGCCAGGGCGCGTTTGGCCTCGATCAGGTCGGCGATCCGTTCCTCGACGGTGCCCACGCAGACCAGGCGGCGGACCTGGACGTCGCGCCGCTGGCCGATCCGGAAGGCCCGGTCGGTGGCCTGGTCCTCGACCGCCGGATTCCACCAGCGGTCCAGGTGGATGACCTGGTTGGCGGCGGTGAGGTTGAGCCCGGTGCCGCCGGCCCGGAGCGAGAGCAGGAACACCCGGGGGCCGCCGGGGGCCTGGAAGCGCGCCACCAGCTCCTCCCGCCGGTGCTTGGGGACGCCGCCGTGCAGGTAGAGCACCTCCTCACCGAGCCGCTCGGTCAGGTGCGGCTGGAGCAGCCGGCCGAACTCGGCGTACTGGGTGAAGACCAGCACCCGGTCGCCCTCCGCCAGCGCCTCGGTGAGCAGTTCCTCCAGCCGGGCGACCTTGCCCGAGCGGTCCCCCAACGGCGAGCGGTCGTGCAGGAGTTGGGCCGGGTGGTTGCAGACCTGCTTGAGCTTGCCGATCGCGGCCAGCACGGTGGCCTTGCGCTCGACGCCCCGGATGCCCTGCTCCCGGTGCAGTACGTCGGCGACCACCGCCTGGTAGAGGCCGGCCTGTTCGGCGGTGAGGTTGCACCAGACGGTGATCTCCTGCTTGGCGGGCAGTTCGGCGGCGATCAGCGGGTCGGTCTTCAGTCGCCGGAGTACGAACGGGCCGCTGAGTCGCCGGAGTCGGGATCCGACGTCCGCGCTGCCGTGCTGCTCGACCGGCACGGCGAACCGCTCCCGGAACGACTCCGTACTGCCGAACAGACCCGGGTTCGCGAAGTCCAGCAGGGCGTGCAACTCGGACAGCCGGTTCTCCACCGGCGTGCCGGTGAGCGCGATCCGGTGCACCGTCACCGGCAGCGAACGCAGCGCCCTGGACTGGGCGGTGGCGGAGTTCTTGACGTACTGCGCCTCGTCGGCGACCACCCGCCGCCAGCTGGTCCCGGCCAGCGCCCGGGCGTCCCGCTGGAGCACCCCGTACGTGGTGATCACCAGGTCGGCGGACGGAATCGACGAGCCCCGCTCACTGCCGTGGTGGACGTGCACCCGGAGCATCGGTGCGAACCGGGCCGCCTCGCGCTGCCAGTTGCCGACCAGCGACATCGGGCAGACCAGCAGGGTGGGGCCGGTCGCGGTGCCCGCGTACTGCTCGGCAGCCAGCAGGGCCAGCGTCTGGACGGTCTTGCCGAGGCCCATGTCGTCGGCCAGCACGCCGCCCAGACCCAGCCGGGCGAGCCCGTGCAGCCAGGCCAACCCCCGTTCCTGGTACGGGCGGAGGGTGGCGCCGAAGTCCGGCGGCAGGGCGGGCGCAGCGGTGTCCTGGGTCCGGCCGGCCAGCAGTTCGCCGAGCGGTCCGGTGGCGGTGACCTCGGTGACCGGGAGACCGGCGACGGTGGCCGCCGGGTCGAGGGCGAGCCGCAGCAGCTCGGCGGTCGGCAGCGAGCCGGAGCCGTGCCGGGCCAGGAAGCCGACGGCCGCGGCGATCTGCCCGGCGTCCACCTCGACCCAGCGGCCGCGCAGCCGGACCAGGCCCTGCTGGGCGGCCCCGAGGTCGGTCAACTCCTGCTGACTGAGCTTGACTTCGCCGATCGCCGCCTGCCAGCGGAAGTCCACCACGGCGTCCCGGTCGACCTGGGCGGCCCGTTCCACCGTGCCGGGCGGTGCGGTCCTGGTGGCGGTCAGGGCGAGACCGAGGGCCGGCCTGCGCTGCCACCAGGCCGGCAACAGAACGCCGAAGCCCGCCTCGGTGAGGGTGGGTGCGGCATTGCGCAGGAAGTCGAGCGCCCCGGCCCGGTCGAGCTTCAACCCGGTCGGGCGTCGGCCTGGGCGCAGTTCGGGCCGACGGAGGGCGGCCCGGTCCAGTTCGGCCAGGTAGCTCTCCACCGGGTCGGCGAGCTGCCGGGCCAGTGCGGCGAACGCCGGTCCGCCGTCCAGGAGTTCGGCGGCCGGGATCAGCAGCGAGGGCTGTTCGACCACCTGGATCAGGAAGTCGAGCCGCCAGTCGTCGTCGGACGGCCGCCCTTCGGGGTTGTCGTCGGCGGGCCCGAGCGGTTCGGAGAGCCGGAAGCAGAGCCGGACCGGGCTGTCCGCCGGGGGCGAGCCCGCCAGCCAGACCGCCAACTGCTCACGCAGCTCGGCCAGTTCGGCCTCAGGCGCCTGGAACCGCCCGTCGGCGCGGTGCAGCGCGGCCCACCAGGCCGCCGACGCACCGTCAGGAACCGGCGCCACCACCCCGTCCAGCGCGGTCCTGATCTCTTGGTCGACGAAGCGGTCGAGCAGTTCGGCGACCAGCTCGGCAGCCCCGGTCCGGCCCTCCGCCAGCACGGCCGGCGGGCAGCCCCGGACCAGCGCGTCCGCTTCCCGCCGGTCAGCCCGCTCCGGGGCGGGCTGCCAGTGGGCGTACGGGGCGCCGTCCCGCTCCCACACCACCGGCAGCGCCCGGCCCCGGCCCCCCAACCGCCAGGCCAGATCGTGGACAGCGGTCAGCCAGCGCAGCGAGGCGCCGTACGCGAGCTCCACCGACCCTTCGGTGCCCGGGAGTTCGAGGCTGGCGCCGGACCAGTACGGGTCGAAGAGCTCGCCGAGCAGCTGGGCCGCCTCGGGCTGCGGAAAGAGCAGTACCGGTACCCGCCAGGCGGTCAGCGAGACGCCCCTGCCGGTGGCGCCGATCGGCAGCTGCGGCGAGGGGGTGGGGGCGCCGCTCAGGCTGGGCAGCCGCAGGGTGCTCCACCGTTCGGGCGCCTGTTCGGCGAGCCAGCCGGGGCCGGGGCCGAGGGCGGCGAGCAGCCGGGCCACCTCGGCGGCCGGAGCCGCGAACGGGTGCGCGGTGGCGGCCACCGGCGCGGTGGCCGGGCGGTGCAGGCGGGCCGCCGTGTAGGCGCGGGCGTCCTCGGCCCAGAGCGCCAGCCGCCCGTCGGCCCGCCAGAGCGCGTGCAGGGCGTACATCGACGGGCCTCCCGGGACGGCAGCAGGCTCTCACCCTAGCCTGGGCCATAGCGGACATGTTCTGACCTAGTTCTCTTCTACCTTTGGTCGTACCGAAGCGGGGGCAGACCCGCCTGACGAAAAGGTGATCGACATGGTGGTTCTGGTGGCGGCGGAGAGCAACGAGCGCGAGAGTCTGCTGGCCTTCCTGGAGGCGCACCGGGGCGCGGTGCGCCGCTCGGTGCACGGCCTCACGGAGGAGCAGGCGCGGGCCACCCCGAGCGCGAGCAGCCTGTCGCTGGGCGGCCTGCTCAAGCACGTGGCTACCTGCGAGCAGCACTGGATCGAGGGCACCCTGATGGGCCGTGAGCTGACGCAGCAGCCCTGGGCGGACCAGCACCGGCTGCTCGACGGCGAGACCGTGGCCGACTGGCTGAAGCAGTACGAGGAGGTGGCCGACGAGACCGAGCGGATCATCCGGTCGCTGCCGGACCTGGAGGTGGACGCGGCCCTGCCGGAGGCGCCCTGGTTCCCGCCGAACAGCCGCCGGACGGCCCGCTGGATCCTCACCCACCTGTGCACCGAGGTGGCCCGGCACGCCGGCCACGCGGACATCATCCGGGAGACCCTGGACGGCCGCACCGCCCTGGAGCTGGTCGCGGCGGTCAAGCAGGACACAGCCTGAGCCTTGGTTGAACATTGAACGAAATGGGGTTATGGTGGTGGCACGCCAACAAGTTGAAGCCTAAACAAATGGCTTCCGACCCGAGGAGAAGCCATGGGCATCTTCAACCGCAACAGCAAGGCCGCCACCACCAGCACCGCCGTCGCCGAGACCCCCGCCGGCCCCGACCTGGCGCACCTGACCGGCGACTACACGGTCGACGCCTCGCACAGCGCGATAGGCTTCGCGGTCCGCCACGCGATGGTGACCAACGTGCGCGGCGTGTTCGCCGAGCACGACGGCCTGCTGCACCTGGACGGCAGCCACCCGGAGAACTCCACCGCCGCGCTGACCATCAAGGTCGCCAGCATCGACACCAGCAACACCCAGCGCGACGAGCACCTGCGCACCGGCGACTTCTTCGAGGCCGAGACCTTCCCGGAGATCACCTTCCGCTCCACCTCGGCCGAGCGGGTGCGCGACGACTCGTACCGGATGACCGGTGACCTCACCATCAAGGGCACCACCGGCCAGGTGGTCCTCGACCTGGAGTACACCGGCAGCGCGACGGACGTCTACGGCGCCCAGCGGGTCGGCTTCGAGGGCAGCACCACCGTCGACCGCACCGCCTGGGGCCTGACGTACAACGCCGCGCTGGAGACCGGCGGCGTGCTGATCGGCGAGAAGGTGAAGCTCAACTTCGACATCTCCGCCGTGAAGAGCGTCTGACCCCTCCTCACGAAGTCAGCAGCGCGGCATCCTCGGCGGGCAGCCAGCTCACCGGCGGACGCCGCAACCACCCCTCGCGCGAGCCGAGTTCGGCCGTCGCCTCGCGCAACGCGGTGAATCCCGGATGACGCAGCTCCGGGCGGTGCACCAGGCTCACCAGGCTGAGCGGCACCGGATCGACCAGCGGACGGGTGACGGCCCCGGGTATCCCGGGGCCGCCGGTCGTGGTCAGCATCGCCTCACCGTGCCGGGCCAGATAGTGCCCGACCTCCTCCACCCCGACCGGCGGGCTGTGCGGGGCCGCCGCGAGCAGACCGTGCGCGCCCAGCAACTGCCGGCCGAGCTCGGTCCACTCGGTGGTCGCCGGATTCCCCGCGCAGATGTCCACCGGGTGCCCTGCCAGCGCACTCAACGGCACCTCGGACAGCGCGGCCAGCGGGTGGCGTCGCGGCAGGAAGACCGCCATCGCCTCGAACCGCACCGGCAACTGCGCCAGTTGGGACCGCAGACCGTCCGGCAGACCGGCGAACCGGCCGAACGAGACGTCCAGCCGATGGGCCGTCAGCTCCGCCGCCGCAGCGGCCAGCCCGCCGTGGAACCGGGCCAGCAGCTCCAGCTCGGGACGGGCCGCCCGGGCCGCCGCGAGCAGCCGGACGGCGGTCAGGTCGTCCCCGGTGACGTCGTTGTTCAGGTCCACCAGCAGCGGCCGGTGACCGGCCTGCTCGGCCAGCAGTTCGTCGTGCAGCGCCAGCAGCCGACGGACCTTCGGCAGCAGCCGCTCCCCCTCCGGCGTGAGCCGCACACTGCGGGTGCTCCGGTCGAACAGCCGCAGCCCGAGCGTCTGCTCCAGCGTGCGGACGTCCCGGCTGAGCGCCTGCTGCGCCACGTGCAGCCGCTCGGCGGCCCGGCCGAAGTGCAGGGTCTCGGCGGTCGCGGCGAAGCCGCGCAGCAGACGCGGATGCAGGTCACGGGGCATCCCCGCACCCTAGACCCTCGGCCATTGACAACAGAACTGCGTCAATCGCCCCGAACAGGTGTTGGACCGGACCGGCTGAGCGCCGGGAGGCTGGGCGCACACCCCGTGCCCACCCCAGGAGTTCCGTGTTCGCCTCGTACCGCCGCCTGTTCGCCGCCCCCGGCGCGCTCGCCTTCACGCTGACCGGGCTGTTCGCCCGGCTGTCCTTCGCGATGACCGGGGTCAGCACCGTGGTGCTGATCGCCACCCGCCGCGACTCGTACGCGCTGGCCGGGGCGGTCTCGGCCACCGGTGTGGTGGCGATCGCGGTCGGGCTGCCGCTGATCGGGCGGCTGGTGGACCGGTACGGACAGGCCAGGGTCTCGGTCGGCGCCGTGCTGCTGGCGGCCTGGCCGACGGCCGGGCTGCTGCTCTGCGCGCACTTCGGCGCGCCCGCCTGGACGCTCTTCGTCTGCTGCGCCACCTCCTCGGTGCTCCCCAGCCTGGGCGGGATGACCCGGGCCCGCTGGGCGCACCTGCACCGGGACGACCCGGCGGCCCGGCACGCCGCCAACTCCCTCGAACAGGCACTGGACGAGCTCTGCTTCATGGGCGGTCCGGTGTTCGCCATGCTGCTCTGCACCTCGCTCTTCCCGGAGGCCGGGCTGCTGGCCGGCGCGGTGCTCGGCTCGGCCGGGCTGCTGCTGTTCGCCGCCCAGCGCCGGACCGAACCGCCGGTGCAGCCACCGGCGGCCGGTCCCGAACGCGGTGCGCTGCGGGACGGCGGGCTGCGGGTCCTGGTGCTGGTCTTCGCCGCGACCGGGGTGGTGTTCGGCTCGATGGAGGTCACCACCATCGCGTACGCCGACGCGCTCGGCCAGAAGCCGTTGGCCGGTGGGCTGTTGGCGCTGGTGGCGGCCGGGTCCTGCGTCTCCGGGCTGGTCCTCGGGCTGGTCCGGGGCCGGGTCGGCACCACCGGGCGGCTGCTGCTCGGGGTGGCGGCGATGACCGTCCTGCTGCTGCTCCCGCTGGCCGCCGGGGTCTCCGGGGCGGGGCTCGGGCTGCTCGGGGCGGCGCTGTTCGTGGCCGGTTCGGGGACCGCGCCGACCATGGTCGCCGGGATGACGATGGTTCAGGAAGTGCTGCCCGAACGGCAGTTGAACGAGGGCATGGGCGTCGCCGTGGCGGGCATCCTGGTCGGCATCTCCACCGGGGCGGCGCTCGGCGGGGTGGTCGCCCAGCAGGCCGCCCCCGGCACCGGCTTCCTGGTGCCGGCCGGGGCCGCCGGGGTGGCCCTGCTGACCGCGCTGGCCGGGCGCCGCCGTCTGCGCGTCCGCCCCGCACCGCAGGTCAGCGCGCTGGCGGCATGACCGGGATCGCAGCCGGGAAGCTGTACTCGTACTCGGGCAGCGGATACCCGCCGGGGAACCAGCCGATCCGGTCGTCGGTGCGCACCCCGCCCGCGCGCTCGTAGAAGGCGATCGCCCGGGTGTTGGCCTGCAGCACCTCCAGGTAGAGGACGCGGTCGGGGCAGTTCGCCCGGCACTCGGCCAGCAGCCGGGCACCGATCCCGCCGCCGGTCAGGCCGGGGCGGACGTGCAGGTTGTCCAGCAGCACCCGGCCGTCCGGCTGCGGGACCAGGTACGCGAAGCCGTCCAGCTCTCCCCCGCGCCCGGCGAGCAGCAGCAGCGGCGTGTTGGCGGGCTCCCCGTAGTCGACGCTCAGCCGCAGCTCCCAGAGCTCGCGGCGCTCCTCGGCCAGGCCGTCGCCGAGCGCCTCGGCCGGGACCATGCCGGTGTACGCGGACAGCCAGCTCGCGCTGTGCAGGGCGGCGACCGCCGGAGCGTCGGCGGCGGTGCCCGGTCGGATCTCGTGGTGCATGGCTCCGAGCCTGTCACACCGGGTCGCCAAGGTAGGCTCCACAGGCGTGGAGCAGCCCAACGATGTCACGGACCCGGTACCGAACCCGAGCGAGCCCGGCAACGCGGAGCTGCCGGGTGGTCGGGCCAGACCGAAGACCGACAAGAGCGAGCAGACCCGGGCCCTGATCCTGGACACCGCGATGCGGCTGTTCCGGGAGCGCGGGTACGACAAGACCACCATGCGGGCGATCGCCGCCGAGGCCGGGGTCTCGGTCGGCAACGCCTACTACTACTTCGAGTCGAAGGAATTCCTGATCCAGGGTTTCTACGACCTGATGACGCACGATCACGCCCGGGACGCCCGGGCCAGGATGGCCGGGCACACCGAGTTCGCGGACCGGCTGGAGATCGCGCTGGTCTCCTGGCTGGACTGTGCGGCGGACTACCACTCCTTCGCCTCGCAGTTCTTCCGCACCGCCGCGGACCCGAACAGCTCGCTCAGCCCGTTCTCGAACGAGTCGCACCCGGCCCGGGCCACGGCGGTCGAGCTGTTCCGCGAGGTGCTGGCCGGCTCCGACCTGAGCAGCAAGCTGGACGCCGAGCTGGTCGAGCTGCTGCCCGACCTGCTCTGGCTGCACCTGATGGTGGTCGTCCTGTACTGGGTCTTCGACCGCACTCCGGACACCGAGCGGACCAGGGAGTTCGTCCGCCGCTCGACCCCGATGGCGGCCCGGATCCTGACCCTCTCCCGCTACCGGGTGTTCCGGCCGATCGTCCGGGACGCCAAGGGCCTGATCCAGGACTTCATCCTGCCGACCATCGGGCGGACGAAGTCCTGACCACCCGTCAGAAACTGTCCGGGTTCCAGGCTCGCAGCGGCGTACGGAGCAGCAGGTCGGCCTCGGCCGCCGCGCCCGGGCGGAGCTCGGTGACCAGGCCGCCCGCGACCAACCGGGGCAGGGTCTCGGCGCCCAGGTAGAGGCTGCCCAACTGGCTTGCGCCGAGCGCCAGGTCGGCCAGGTCCTCGGTGCGGGCGCAGCTGCCGGTGCCGTCCGGGGCCACCTCGAGGGCCCAGCGGCCCTCGGTCCAGCCGTCCCGGTCGGTGACCTCCAGGACCGTCCGGCCGGGTGCGCCGTAGCGGCGGGCGGCGAAGGCGGCAGAAGCATCCATCACCCGGAGCCAGGTGAAGTCGGCGTTCTCCCGGCCCGGCCTGGCCATCCGGGGGTCGTTCAGCCAGAGCGGCAGCGGGTCGTCCGGGGCGAGGTTCTCGATGTCGACGGTGCGGACCCAGTCCACCGAGAAGGCCAGCCGCCAGAGCGCCACCGCGGTCGGGGCGTCCAGGGCGAGGAAGTCGCTCACGGTGAGGGTGCAGTTGGGGATCGGGCCGTCCCACTTGTCGTCCACCCGGTAGACGATCAGGCCGGTCACGGTGCCGCTCGCGTCGCGGTGCAGGGCGGCGAACGGCTCCTTCCACTCGTGGCCCGGCAGCGTCACCTCCCCGGTGGCCAGCCGCCACCAGACCGGCTTGCGGGTGATCGCGCCGGGCTGGCTGCGCCGCCAGCGTTCGTGCAGCTCGGGCCCCAGCTCGCGGAGTTCGGCCATGGTGGCGAAGTCGATCCGGCCACCTGGGCTCTCCGGCAGGTCGGCGCGCAGGCCGCCGGACTCCTGGACGTCGATCCGCAGACCGCCGTTGACGGTGGCCGGGCCGAAGCCGAACCGGCCGTAGATGTTGTACTCGGCCGCGATCAGGATCGCCACGGGGCAGCCGCGCCGGTGCGCGTCCGCCAGGTCGGTGGCCATCATCCGGCTGAGCAGGCCGCGTCGGCGGTGGGTGGAGTTAACCGTCACACCGGTGATCGCGTCGGCCCGGACGGTGCCGCCGCCCGGGACGGTCAGCTCGGCGTCGAAGCTGCGGAAGGTGGCCACGCAGCGGGTCGGGTCGAACGGGTCGAAGGCGCCCTGGAAGCGGTCCGGCTCGAACTGGAGCCGGCGGTACTCGACCCCGTCCCCGGCCTGCGGTCGGAGGAACCCACGGGCCAGCGCCCGGCCCCAGGCCGGAAGCTCGTCCTCCGCGATGTACCGGATGTCCGTGGTGCCGCTTCGCTCGTTGCCCATCCCGTCACGGTACGACGCCCCGTCAGGAGCGGCATCCGGTTTTTTCGGCACCCCTCCCAGGCTTCCCTCATCTCACATATGAGATATCGTCTGCCCGATGAGCGACGACTACCTCAAGCGCATCGGCGGTCTCATCCGCACCGCCCGCGAGCACAAGGGCAAGACCCAGGGCCAGCTCGCGGCAGCCCTCGGCACCAGCCAGAGCGCGGTCAACCGGATGGAGAAGGGCCAGCAGAACCTCACGCTGGAGATGGTCGCCCGGATCGGCGAGGCGCTGGACAGCGAGATCGTCTCGCTCGGCTACGCCGGCCCGATGCACCTGCGGGTCGACGGCGGGCGGCAGTTGAGCGGCGCGATCGACGTCCGCACCAGCAAGAACGCCGGTGTCGCACTGCTCTGCGCCTCGCTGCTCACCACCGGCCGCACCACGCTGCGCCAGGTGGCCAGGATCGAGGAGGTGTACCGGATCCTCGAGGTGCTCGCCAGTATCGGCGTCAAGGCCCGCTGGACCAACGACGGCCGCGACCTCGAACTCACCCCGCCCGCCCGGCTCGACCTGGACTCGATGGACGAGGCCGCCGCCAAGCGGACCCGCAGCGTGCTGATGCTGCTCGGGCCGCTGATGCACCGGGCCGAGCAGTTCGGGATCCCGTACGCGGGCGGCTGCGACCTCGGCACCCGGACGGTGCAGCCGCACCTGGCCGCGCTACGGCAGTTCGGCCTGGAGGTGGCCGCCACCGACGGCAGCTACCACGCCCGGGTCGAGGCCGGGGTCTCGCCGGGGCGGCCGATCGTGCTGACCGAGCGCGGCGACACCGTGACCGAGAACGCGCTGATGGCCGCCGCCCGGCACGACGGCGTGACCGTGATCCGCAACGCCAGCCCGAACTACATGGTCCAGGACCTGTGCTTCTTCCTCGAGCAGCTCGGCGTGAAGATCGAGGGCATCGGCACCACCACGCTCACCGTGCACGGGCTCGCCGATATCACCTGTGACGTGGACTACGCCCCGGCCGAGGACCCGGTCGAGGCGATGAGCCTGCTCGCCGCCGCCGTGGTGACCTCCTCCGAACTGACCATCCGCCGGGTGCCGATCGAGTTCCTGGAGATCGAGCTCGCGGTGCTGGAGGGCATGGGCCTGGACCACGACCGCACCCCGGAGTACCCGGCCCGCAACGGCCGCACCCGCCTCGTCGACCTGACGGTCCGTCCGTCCAAGCTGACCGCGCCGATCGACCGAATCCACCCGATGCCGTTCCCCGGCATCAACATCGACAACGTCCCGTTCTTCGCCGTGATCGCCGCCGCCGCGCACGGCACCACCCAGATCAACGACTGGGTCTACGACAACCGCGCCATCTACCTGACCGACCTCACCCGGCTCGGCGCCCAGGTCACCCTGCTCGACCCGCACCGCGTGATGGTCCAGGGCCCGACCCGCTGGCGGGCCGCCGAGACCGTCTGCCCGCCGGCCCTGCGCCCCGCCGTGGTGATGCTGCTCGGCATGCTGGCCGCCGAGGGCACCTCGGTGCTGCGCAACGTCTACGTGATCAACCGCGGCTACGAGGACCTGGCCGAACGCCTCAACTCGATCGGCGCCAACATCGAGACCTTCCGGGACATCTGACCGACCGCTGTACGCCGCCTTTGGCCGCACACCTTTGCCGACGCTAAGGTGTGCCGCCTACTCGGTGGATCACTCCCCTGAGGGAGGTGGGGATGGGGCTCATGGATGCGGACCACGCGGGGCTGGTCGTCGCGGCGCAGGCCGGTGACGATCGGGCGCGCGAGGAACTGATCGCCGCGTACCTGCCGTTGCTCTACAACATCGTCGGGCGAGCGCTGAGCGGACATGCCGACGTCGACGACGTCGTCCAGGAGACCCTGCTGCGCGTGGTGCGCGACCTGCCCGCCCTGCGTGCCCCGGAGAGCTTCCGGTCCTGGCTGGTCTCGATCACGCTCCGCCAGATCAACACCCACTGGCACCGGCAACGCACCTTCGCCGACCGGACCACGGTCATCGACGAGGCGCGCGAGATACCGGACGCCCGCGCCGAACCCGCGGACGTGACGGTCCTGCGTCTGCACGTGTCGGACGAGCGCCGTCAGGTCGTCGAAGCCGGCCGGTGGCTCGACCCGGACCATCAGGTGCTGATGTCGCTCTGGTTGCAGGAGTGCGCCGGCTCGCTGAGCCGTGACGACATCGCCGCCGCGACCGGGCTCACCGCCGCCCACGTGGGGGTACGCCTGCAACGCATGCGCGAGCAGCTGGAACTCAGCCGGACGATCGCCGCCGCGCTGAAGGCCGACCCGCGCTGTCCGCAGTTGGACGAGACCGTCGTGGGCTGGGACGGTCTCCGGGCGTCGGTGTGGCGCAAGCGGATCGCGCGGCACACCCGGGACTGCCCGCTCTGCCTGGCGACCACGCCGGAACGGGTTCCGGTCGAACGACTGCTCCTCACCCTCACGCCACTGGCGGTCCCGGCCGGACTCATCACCGCGCTGGCCGCCAAGGGCCTGCTGTCGGGTACGGCCGCGAACGCCACCGGGCTGGCCTCCGCACACGTCGCCGCCGGCACGGCGACGGCGGGAGGCGGCCTGCACGGCTCGCTGATCGGCAAACTCCACGCGGTGACCGCTCATCCGCTGGTCAGCCTCGCCACCGGTGCGGTGCTCGTCGCCGGGACCGCCACCTACGCGACCTGGCCCGAACCAGCGCATCGGGCGCCCGACGTCATCGCCGCTCCCACGGTCGGCGATCCCGCGCCGAGTCCGTCCGCCGTCGCGAGCACTGTTCCGCTGGGCGCACAGTCGCTGGAGTCCGTGGACGCCCCCGCCCAGTACCTCACGTACGCCGGCGACTTCGCGACGCTCGGACCGGTCTCCGCGTCCAGCAGCGCACAGGCCAGGCAGCGGGTCACCTTCACGGTCATCGGGGGGCTGGCCGACCCACGGTGCGTCACCTTCCGTGCCGCCGACGGGCGTTATCTGCGCCACCGTGAACTGCGGCTACGGCTGAGCGGCGACGACGGCAGCGAACTGTTCCGCGAGGACGCCACCTTCTGTCCCACACCCGGGGCGGTAGCCGCGTCGGTCACGCTGCACGCGCACAACTATCCCGGCTCGGTCCTCCGCCACCGCGACGGCGGCATCTGGCTCGACGGTTCCAACGGCACTCCGGCCTTCGCCGGCCAGGCCTCCTTCATCGTCCGCAGGGCGCAGGGCGCGGCATAACGCTTTCTGCCTGCGAGATGCATCACCGGGCAATCGTCCGGGCGGCGCCACTTTTCTGTTACGAGACCGCGGTTTCGGGGGCCTCCACTTCTGGAGTGCTCTTCCCGCCACTCACCATGACGTTCCGGTGTGGCGGGTTCCCGAGTTCCCCGTTGACGTATTCCCTGGAAGAAAGCCGCTCCCATGACGCGACACACCCACGAACCCCGGGCGAAGGGCCTGCACCGGCTCGGCCGGCGTCGCCGAAACCTGACGATAGGACTGTCGGCCGTGACGCTGGTGGCCGGTGTCGTGACGCTCCTTCCCAGCGCCGCCGGAGCCGCAGCCCTGAGTGCGCAGGCCGCCCCCTCGGGCAGGTACTTCGGCACCGCGGTGGCGGCCGGCAGGCTCGGTGACTCGGCGTACGCCGCGATCTCGGACCGGGAGTTCAACATGATCACCCCGGAGAACGAGATGAAGTGGGACGCCATCGAACCGTCCCGCGGCAACTTCAACTTCGGTCCCGCCGACCAGATCGTCGACCGGGCCCTGGCACACGGCCAGCGCATGCGCGGCCACACCACGGTCTGGCACTCGCAGCTCCCGTCCTGGGTCAGCTCCATCGGCGACGCGAACACGCTGCGCAGTGTGATGAACAATCACATCACCACCGAGATGACCCACTACAAGGGCAAGATCTACGCCTGGGACGTGGTCAACGAGGCGTTCGCCGACGGCGGCAGCGGCCAGCACCGCAGCTCGGTGTTCCAGAACGTGCTGGGCAACGGCTTCATCGAGGAGGCGTTCCGCACCGCGCGGTCGGCCGACCCGGTGGCCAAGCTCTGCTACAACGACTACAACATCGAGAACTGGTCGGACGCCAAGACGCAGGGCGTCTACAGCATGGTCAAGGACTTCAAGTCCCGTGGCGTGCCGATCGACTGCGTCGGGTTCCAGAGCCACTTCGGCACCGGCGGCCCGCCGTCCAACTTCCAGACCACCCTGTCGAGCTTCGCCGCCCTGGGCGTCGACGTCCAGCTCACCGAGCTGGACATCGCCCAGGCGTCGTCCACCAACTACACCAACGCGGTCAACGCCTGCCTGTCCGTGGCCCGGTGCACCGGCATCACGGTCTGGGGCATCCGCGACAAGGACTCCTGGCGCAGCGGCGAGAGCCCCCTGCTGTTCGACAACAGCGGCAACCCCAAGGCCGCCTACACCGCCGTCATGAACGCCCTGAAGGCCGCTCCCGGTACCAACCCCGGCGGGACGACCGGCGGGACCGGTACGGGTAACGGAACCGGTGAGATCAAGGGCGCCGCCTCCGGCCGTTGTATCGACATCAACGGCTTCACCACCGCCAACGGCACCCAGGCTCAGCTGTGGGACTGCAACGGACAGACCAACCAGCGCTGGACCTACACCCCCGGCAAGCAGCTGAAGATCTACGGCAAGAAGTGCCTGGAGGCCAAGGGCACCGGCAACAGCACCGCGGTGGTCATCGGGGACTGCAACAGCGGCGCCGGCCAGCAGTGGAACCTCAACGCCGACGGCACGATCGCCGGCGTCCAGTCCGGGCTGTGCCTCGACGCCGTCGGCGCGGCCACCGGCAACGGCACCAAGATCCAGCTGTACTCCTGCTGGACCGGCAGCAACCAGAAGTGGACCGGCCTGTCCGGGACGCCGACCCCGTCGCCCACGCCGACGGGCGCCACCTGCGCCCTTCCCTCCACCTACCGCTGGTCTTCGACCGGCGCGCTGGCGCAGCCGGCGAACGGCTGGAAGTCGGTGAAGGACTTCACCAACGTGGTGTACAACGGCAAGCACCTGGTCTACGCGTCCGACGTGTCGGGTTCGTCGTACGGTTCGATGGCGTTCAGCCCGTTCACCAACTGGTCCGACATGGCGTCGGCCGGGCAGGTCGGGATGAACCAGTCCACCGTGGCGCCCACGCTGTTCTACTTCGCGCCCAAGAACCTCTGGGTGCTGGCCTACCAGTGGGGTGCGTGGCCGTTCATCTACCGSACCTCCAGCGACCCGACCAACCCCAACGGCTGGTCCGCGCCTCAGCCGCTGTTCACCGGCAGCCTCCCGGGCGGCGCCGCCCCGATCGACCAGACCCTGATYGCCGACGGCCAGAACATGTACCTGTTCTTCGCCGGTGACAACGGCAGCATCTACMGGGCGAGCATGCCGATCGGGAACTTCCCCGGCAACTTCGGCTCCTCGTACACCACCGTCATGAGCGACACGGTGAAGAACCTGTTCGAGGCACCGCAGGTCTACAAGGTCAAGGACCAGAACCAGTACCTCATGATCGTCGAGGCCCGGGGTGCCAACGAGCAGCGCTACTTCCGCTCCTTCACCGCCACCAGCCTCAACGGCAACTGGACCCCGCAGGCCGCCACCGAAGCCAACCCCTTCGCCGGCAAGGCCAACAGCGGCGCCACCTGGACCAACGACATNTACACCACCGTCATGAGCGACACGGTGAAGAACCTGTTCGAGGCACCGCAGGTCTACAAGGTCAAGGACCAGAACCAGTACCTCATGATCGTCGAGGCCCGGGGTGCCAACGAGCAGCGCTTCTTCCGCTCCTTCACGGCCACCAGCCTCAACGGCAACTGGACCCCGCAGGCCGCCACCGAAGCCAACCCCTTCGCCGGCAAGGCCAACAGCGGCGCCACCTGGACCAACGACATCAGCCACGGCGACCTGGTCCGCAACAACCCCGACCAGACCATGACCATCGACCCCTGCAACCTCCAACTCCTCTACCAGGGCAAGTCCCCCACCGCNATCAGCCACGGCGACCTGGTCCGCAACAACCCCGACCAGACCATGACCATCGACCCCTGCAACCTCCAACTCCTCTACCAGGGCAAGTCCCCCACCGCAGGCGGCCCCTACGACCAACTGCCGTACCGGCCGGGCGTCCTCACCCTGCAGCGCTGACCCACCACCGCCGTCACGGGCGGCCGTAGAAGTCGGGGCGCCCCATGATCCAGAGACTGGCCTGCTTGATGGCCATCCCGGGTCGGGGCGCCTCGATCATCTGGTCGTCGCCGATGTAGAGGGCGACGTGGTGGATGTCCCGGGCGCGGCCGGTGTCGGTCCAGAAGACCAGGTCGCCTGGGCGGAGTTGGGCGTAGCTGACGGGGGTGGACTCGGCGTACTGGTCGGCGGCGAAGTGGGTCAGGCTCTTGCCCGCGCGGCGCCAGGCCATCATGGTCAGCCCGGAGCAGTCGTAGCCGGCCGGGCCCTCGCCGCCCCAGATGTAGGGCAGGCCGATCTTGGAGCGGGCGAAGGCGATGGCGGCCTCGGCGCCACCGGCCGACCAGGGGGACTCGACAGCAGCGTCGGCGGAGGGGCGGGCCGCGGCGGCTGCGGCTTCCGCGGCAGCCGCAGCCCGGGCAGCCTCCTCCGCCTGGGCCGCGGCGATCGCTTCGAGCGCCTCCCGGCGCTGCCGCTCCAGGTCCAGGGTGCTGTTCCGGGCGGCGGCCAGGGCGGCGAGCAGCTGCTCGCGGCGGGCGGCGATCTCGGTGACCTGGGTCTGCTGGGCGGCCAGCCGGGCCTCGGCCTGCTCCTTGGCCAGCCGGACGGCGTCGGCTGCCCTGACCGCCTCGGCCTCGGCCGCTCCGGCGGCCTCGGCGGTGCGAGCGGCCTCGGCGGCGGTGGCCGTGGCGGTGTCCAGGATCTCCCTGGTCCGGGCGCCGACCATGCCGATCGCGGCGGCCTGGGCACCGATCGCCCGGGGTCCGTCGGCGCCCAGCAGGGCGTCGAGGGCGGAGAGTTGGGCGCTGGCGCCCTGCCGGTAGGTCTCGGCGGCCAGCTCGGCGGCCCGTTCGGCGGCCGCCACCCTGGCGGCGGCGGCGACCGCGGCCACCGCTCCGGCCCTGGCGGCCTCGGCCCGGACCCGGGTCAGCCGGGCCTGGGCGCCGTTGTAGGACTCGACCGCCTGCTCGGCCTCCCGGCCGGCCCGCTCGAGATCGGCCTGGGCCGCGGTGAGCCGGGCCTCGATCGCGGTGGTGTCGGCGGCCCGGGCGCTCTCCTCCGCCTGGGCGGCGGCGATGTCGTCGGCAGTGGGGTAGGGATCGTCGGCCGGGGCGGCGATGCCGGGTGCGGCGGCCGCACCCGCGGCGGGCAGCAGACCGAACAGGCCGGAGAGGGTGAGCAGGAGGGTCGGGAGGATTCTGCGAGCCACGGGGTGTCCCTCTCGCGCCGGCTGACGGTGGATCAAATATCTCATCAAGTGACAAATCGGTCACTCGTTGTCATAGTTTCAGACCTGACGGTGCCTCAGCGCCATCCCCACACGGCCGGGCGGGTGAGATGTCGGATTGTCAGCCTCGTTCGGGCGGCGGCGCCGGGCGCGCATGACCGCCCGTCAGCCCGAGCCCCCGGGACGGTCAGTGCGGGCGGCGGGCCTGCGGGTGCGGCAGCCGAGGGGCGGCGGTCCGCAGGCGCCGGTACGGGGCGTGCGGCTCGGGCCCGGCCGGCGAGGAGGGCCGGACGGCGTACGTCCGGGCCCGCCCGGCCCGGACCGTCCGGCGCCGGGCCACTGCAGGCAAGGTCCGTTCCGGACCGGCGGCGGGGCCGGGAGCCAGCGGGTGGGCCCGGCGGTCGGCCAGCCGGGCGGAGCGGCGGGCCAGCGCCCGGGCCTCGTGGGCGTCCAGGTGGGCGGTGGCCCGGGCGGCCATCCGTTCGGCGACCCGGTGGGTGGCGGTGTGGTGGGCGGGGACCTTGTCGGGGGCCCCTGCGATCAGGTCGAAGAGCCAGGTGCGCGCGCGGTCCGCGCGGGCGTGCAGCAGCCGTTCGCGCCGGACCGCCCGTGCCCTGCGCCGTGGCCGGGTGGCGTACCGCCAGCGGGCCCAGGGGCTGGTCGGCCGGGCCAGCCGGATCGCGCCGATCCAGGACAGGCCGGGGACCATGATGCCGAGCAGCCCGGTCCACACCTTGCCCTTGAACAGCGCGACGATCGAGACCAGCGCGTTCACGCTGATCACCGCGACCAGGCCCCAGCGGGTGTCCTGCCCCGGCACCACGCCGAGCGGCACGTACCCGGTCAGCAGCAGCGCGGTGAACAGGATGCCGAAGATCACCGCGTCCACCGACTTCCGTCCCTGCGCGCTCCAGTACACGTCGTCCAGGTGCAGGATCAGCGCGAACTCGTCCAGCACGAGCCCGCAGCCGATGCCGAAGCTGAACCCGAACCAGTCGATCCACGGGGTCGCGCCGTTGGTGGCGAACACCCCGATCCCGCCGAGCAGCAGGAAGCCGAGGCCGAACACCATGTGATGGATGTGCAGGCCGCCGGGGGTGATGTTGCCGGGCCACCAGCGCACCTTCGCCCGGATCATCCGCACGCTGACCCGGATCAGCACGAACGACAGGATGAAGCCCGCCAGCAGTAGGAACAGCGGCTGCTTGTGCGCGGCCACGATATGCGTCCGGTAGCCGTCCAGCAGGGCTTCGATCATGGGTCGTACCTTCGTTCCGTCCTGACCCCGGGCCGGTGACCGGGGATCAGAAACCGCGGGTCCGCTTGGCCGCCCGGCGCGGCACCAACAGGTAGGGGGCAAGCCGTTCGTCAGCCGTACCGAGGCCCCGGGTGCCCGACAGGGTGCTGGGCATCTTCATGAAGAGACGCGCGATCTCCCCTCCGAGGTTGACCCCGACCGCCAGGGCGAGCGCCAGGGCGGCGGCCCGGCCGACCTGGACCACGCCGCCGACCGGGTTGTTCTGGGTGAAGGCCAGCATCCCGAGGTAGATCGCCGAACCCGGCATCAGCGGCCCGAGCGCGGCGGTCATGTACGGCAGCGCGGAGGTCGCCTGGTAACGGGCGGCCAGCTGGCCGAACAGGCCGACCAGGCCGGCCGCGATCCCGGTGGCGACGATCGGGGAGACCTCCGCGTTGTAGGCCAGCACCCCGTACGTGGACCAGCCGATGCCGCTGTTCAGGGTGACCAGCGGAAGGATTCTGCGGTCGGTCTGCAGCAGCATCGCGAATGCCAGTGTGAGCACCATCGCCGCCACCAGCTGCACCGGTGGGTGGCTGATCCCGATCAGGCTCTCGCTCGGGTTCAGGTTCGGATCGAGTTTGGAGCCCGCGTAGAGCACCAGCATCACGCCGATCACGATGCCCGCGACCAGGTACAGCACCTCGAGCAGCCGGGCGGCGGCGGTGATGTAGAAGCCGGTCAGACCGTCCTGCACGGCGGCCACCAGGGCCCGGCCGGGCAGCAGCGCGAACAGCCCACCGGTGATCACCACCGAACCGCGCAGGCCGAGGTGATTGAGCGACAGGATGATGCCGGAGACCGCGGCGGGCATCGCCGCCAGCACGAACTGGTAGAACTCCGGCAGCCCGCGCCGGGCCACCAGCGAGGCCAGCCGGTCACCGAGTATCGCCGCCACGAAGGCGTTCGCGAAGACCAGCCAGGCCTTGGCGTCCAGCTTGCCACCGACCAGGAAGGTGGCCGCCCCGGCCAGCAGCCCGGTGGCCAGCGCCAGCAGCCAGCCCGGGTACGGGTGCCGGTTGCGGCGGATCTCGGCGAGCCGCCGGTAGGCGTCGTTCACCGTCAGCTGCTCGGCAGTGATGTCGGCGACCAGCCGGTAGACGGCGGCCAGCCGGGTGTAGTCGGAGGTCCGGCGGCGGACCACCCGGTCGGCGGTGACCGGGGGTTCGACCAGCGAGGGCTGGTAGGAGATGCCGATCAGCGTGAAGGTGACCTGCGGCTCGCAGTGGTCGAGGCCGAAGGCGTGCGCGATGCCGAGCATCGCGGCCTCGACGTCCTCGGCGGCCTCGCCGCTGGCCAGCAGCAGTTCGCCGATCCGCAGCGTCAGGTCGAGCACCCGCGGCACGTTGCGCTTCACCGCGGACTCGGGCTTCTGCTCCCGCTGGGTCCGCTCGTAGGCCGGCCGCTCTGCCATCGGGGTGCGCAGCAGGGTGCGCATCCGGTCCGGCCAGGGGGCCTCGCCGGGCGCGCCCTGACGGAGCGTCGGGACGGCGATCCCGGTCGGCGGACTGAAGCCGACCGCCTTCCAGACCTCGGGAGTCAGCGTGTCCTCGGGGTTGTAGACCGGCTCGGCCGCCTCGGCCGGGCTGAGCAGGCCCTCGGTCTGCTGCGGCGCCGGAGCCAGCGGGATGACGGTCTGCTGCTCGAGCGGGGGCGCGGCCGAGCCGAGCAGGCCCTCGGTGGGCGGGGCCTCACCTGGGAGTACCGGCTTCTTCGGCACCGGCCGGGGCGGCCTACCGCCCCTGACCTTCTTGCCGCCACCGGGTCGGCCCCGGCCCCGCTTCGGCACTGCCGCTCCTCCGCCGCCCCGGTCCGCATGGTGATCGTCGGTCCCACCTTGCCTGATCGGACGGCCGGATGCACAACAGCCTGAGGTCAGCCCGTCCCCGCCGCGGTCCGACGGGCCCTCAGAAGTTCGACCGCGACCGGAATCACCGAGACCAGCACGATCGCGACCAGGATCGCCTCGATGTTCTCCCGGACGAACGGGATCTGGCCGAGGAAGTAGCCGAGCACGGTGACCCCGGCACCCCAGAGCACGCCGCCGACCATGTTGTAGACCACGAAGGTGCGGTAGTTCATCCGGCTCACGCCCGCCACGATCGGCGTGAAGGTCCGGACGATCGGCACGAACCTGGCCAGCACGATCGCCTTCGGCCCGTGCCGGTCGAAGAAGGCGGCGGCCTTCTCCACGTTCTCCTGCTTGAACAGCCGCGAGTCCGGGCGGCGGAACAGACTCGGGCCGACCTTCCGGCCGAACAGATAGCCGACCTGGTCGCCGGCCACCGCCGCCAGCACGATCAGCACGCACATCAGCCAGAGCGGCTGGGTCAGGTACGTGCCGTCCGCCACCAGCAGCCCTGCGGTGAACAGCAGCGAGTCACCCGGCAGGAAGAAGCCGATCAGCAGGCCCGACTCGGCGAACACGATGGCCAGGATGCCGACCGGCCCGAAGGTGGATATCAGCGTGGTCGGGTCGAGCCAGGACGGACCGAGGGCAAGGCTGGTCACGGGCAGGCGCTCCTCAGGGCGGCAGCTTAGGCAAAGAAACAGTAAAGCATCGACCAAGTAAGCGACGCGTGAGGGCCGAGATTCCCGGCATACCGGACATTCTGTCCGATCATGAGCAGTAACGAAGCCGAGCTGCTGCTGTTCGCCTCGATCAAACGCGGCGGCCTGCTGATCGGGCGTTCGCTGCCCCAGTCGATCGAGGACCGGATCGAACAGACCCTCCGTCAACAGCCGCACGTGGACGCCGTCCTGGAGCTGATCACCATCCTGTACGGCCCCACCCCTGGACCCGCCTAGCTCGGCATCTACGGTCCAGGGGCTCGGGGAACCGCGACGCCGACCTCAGAAAAGGCGATCCGCGCGTAAATGGTCAGGCACTTTCGCAGTGACCCGCACGCCAGATCTCCTCGCCCACGCGGCGGAGCCGCACATCAGCAGAGCCCCGAGCCCCTGGACCGCAAATGGTTGAGCACCTGCCAAAAGCTAAAGGTCGTACCGCTCGACGATCTCCCGGTGCGGCCCCACGTCCACCCCTGCGGCGGCGGCGAGTTCGGGCCAGCTGAGCGGGTGGTCCCACCCCCTGGTCAGGGTGTTCAGGATCGCGTCGGCCTCCGCCGCCGAGGCGAGCGGCGGCACGCCGAGTGCGGCGTAGACCCCGGGCAGCGAGGCCCCCGTCTCCGGGTCCAGCAGCGTGTAGCCGTCCCCGCTGTGGGCCCAGACCGCGAAACCCGCGTCGGTGAGCGCCTCGCGGAAGGTCACCCACTGCACCGTCCCCGGCCAGACCCCGTCCAGCCACCAGGTGGTGAAGCCCGCCGGGTCGAGCAGTGTGAGCAGCTCGAAGGCCGGCCGCCAGTCCAGGCCCTGGTCCTCGGGTGCCTCGTTCAGCAGGGTGGGGCCGAAGACGACCACGTCCCCGTGATTGACCGTCAGGTCGTCGCCGAGCACCGGCATGATCCGGGCGGTCGCCGGTCCGGTGCGGATCGCCGGGAGATCCGCCGGGGTGCCGTTGCTGCGCCGGGCCCGGACGGTGACGACCTGCCACTCCTCGTCCACCGGTCCGCTGTCCTGCTCGAAGTCGATGCCGAGCAGGGCACCGGTGGAGCGGACCACCGCCCAGTCCCGGTTGGCGGTGGCGGCGGTCACCAGCTGCCAGAGGTCGGCGCCGTGCACGGTGCGGTACTGGAGCTCGGCGGGTGTGCCCTCGGCCGGCAGGGCGTGCTCCAGCAGCTCCTGGTAGAGGCGCTGGGCGGTGACGTGGTCGCCGAGCCGGCCGGCGGCCAGCGCGCCGAGCCGGCGCGGGTTGATCCGGCTCGGGTCCTCGGCGATCATCGCGGCGCAGTGCTCACCGACCTCGGCCCAGCGGCCTTCGGCGGCGGCCCAGCGGGCCCTGGCCCAGTACGCGTCGGCTGGGCTGTCCGCCATCAGCCGGTCCGCCAGCCGGCGGATCCCGTCGCCGTCCCCCGCGTCGATCAGTGCGGCGAACAGCACCCGGGCCAACTGCCCGTTGGCCGGGTCGACTTCGAGCTGGGCCCAGAGCAGGTCGGCGGCCGCCCTGGCATGGCCGAGCCCACCCAGTGCACCGGCCAGACCGGTCAGCAGATCGGTCGCCGGAGCGGCCGCGTGGGCGGCGGCCAGCAGGTCGGCGGCCTGCTCGCCGGCCAGCGAGTGGCCGGCCATCCAGTCCCGGAACTTCTCGACCGGCACCGGGAGTTCGGCCACCGGCAGGGCTTCGGCAGCGGCCCGCAGCGCGGCCACCCGGTCCGCCACTCCGTCGGTACGGCGGAGCAGGCCGAGCTTGCGCTCGCCGGTACCGGCCAGCGTCCTGGCCACCTCCCGGGCGCCGCGCCGGACGGCCAGCCGTCCGGCCACCAACAGCAGATCCAGGCAGGGGCGGTGGGACCCGGCCGCGTCCAGGTAGCCGACCCAGTGCGCCAGCCGGGCACCCAGCTCGGCGTCGTTGAGGTAGGCGTCGGCCTCGACCAGCGCGGCCACCGCGGAGGCCCAGCGGTACCGGATGTCGGCGAAGTTCTCCGCCTCCTCCGGCTCGGGCAGCTGCACCAGTGCGGCTTCGGTCCGCCCCAGCGAGGCCAGCATCAGCGCCCGCCCGACCGAAAGCTTTCGGCGGTCGTCCTCGTCCAACTGCCGCCGGGTGGCCAGGAATCCGGCCTCGGCGGTGTCGTACGCGTCCAGCGCCTCCTGGTGCCGGCCGAGCCGGTGCAGCGCGGAGGCCCGGCTGTGACCGAAGGCCAGCGAGACCTGTTCCCCCGCCGCCAGGATCCGGGCCTGGGCCCGGTCCAGGTGGGCGAGGGCGGCCTCGGCCCGGTCGTCGTCCTCCAGGGTGTCGGCGTACTCCCGGGAGAGGCAGTCGAAGCAGGCCCGGGCCGGTTCGACCCGCTCCAGGGTCTCCTCCAGCACGGCGAGCCGCTCGGTCACGTAGCCGGGGCCGTCGATGTTGGCGTGGCAGATGGTGAAGTCCTGCACCGCGCAGACCGACTGCGGACAGGACTCGGTCTCCGGCCGGTGCGCGAACTCCAGCAGCGAGACCGCCTCTTCGAGCGCCGCCTCGCCTTGGTGACGCTTGTTCAGCAGGTTCTGCAGCCGCCAGTGCCGCAGGAAGACCTCGACCCACGGCAGGTCGAGCGCGCGGGCGGCGGCCAGCGCCTCCGGGAAGACCGCGTCCAGTTGCTCGTTCCGCCCCTCGACGGCGTGCCCGGCGATCTCCGCCAGTGCGGCGGCCAACCGGTGCTGGCCGGCCTCCACCAGGCGGGCGTGGCTGTCGTGCACCCAGGCCCAGATGTCGGTGCTCATGCGGCTTCCCCCTTGCCGGGCGTGCCCGGGCCGTTCACTGCGGTCATCGGTTCGGCGTTCCGTCCTGGTCGTCCGTCGGCCCGTCCGGCGTGGCGGGGCCTTCGGGAACGGCCGCCGTGAGCGCCGCCACCGCAGTGCCCACGCCCCCCAGCGCGGCGGCCAGATCCCCGGCGGCGGAGCCTGCGGCCGCCGCCATGATCACCTTCAGTGAGCGGAGCAGCCCGGCCGCCGTGGCGCTGCCGGTGTGCCCCGCCCGGTACGCCGCCAGCAGCTGCTGGACGGCGGGTGCGGCCAGGTTGAGATAGAGCCTGGCCTTGACCGTGCCGTCGGTCCGCGCGGTGAAGGCGCGGGCCAACTGCAGTGCGGCGGACGGTATCCGGGCGTCCGCCTGGTCGTTCTCGATCCGCGCCTTGAGCTCGGCCTCCCGGTCCGGGACGAGCACCAGCGGCAGCCCCGGCGGATCGAAGCGGGCCGGCACCAGTCGCTCGCCGGGATCGGTGAGTGCACCCGACAGCCAGGCGAACTCCTCCCGGGGCAGCGGTCGTTCGGGATCGCGGAACAGCTCGCGGTCGCCGCTCTCACTGCCCAGCTCGACGAGCCGGCACTCCCGCAGCGCGGCGTACCGGCGCAGGAACGGCAGCACCGCGTACCGGTCGCCCCTGGCGATCGGCACCTGCATGGCGCGGTAGAGCATCTCCTCGAAGCCGCCGCCCGCGCCGAGCGCGACGTGCACCGCGCCGTCCCCGGCCGCCCTCAGCGCACCGGCCGTCAGCTCACCCTGCGAGGTGGGCACCGGTACGTCGTCGGCGAGCAGGGTGAACAGCCGGTCGTCCACCAGCGCGGCGCCCAGCAGCTCCTGGCCGTGCCGGGCCAGGATCCGCCGCCAGGCGGCCGGCTCCAGCCTGGCGATCTCGTACAGGCCCTCCACCACCGCGTCGGCGAGTACGCGTTGCAGCGCGCGGTACTGCTCGTCGCGCTGCAGGTCCTCCCGGCCGGCGGTCGGGGTGAGGCGGTTCGACTCGATCACGCCGCCGATGAAGCCGGCCCAGGGCGGCAGCAGATCGCGGGCGTCCTCGGCCAGCAGCATGCCGCGCAGGTAGACCGCGAGGTCGCGGTTGTCGCTGGACCCGTAGCTGCCGCCGTCCTGCACCCAGAGCAGGCCGACCGCGTCGGTGACGCCCTCCACCGGGGCGACCGGCAGGGTGGCGAGCGGCTCGAAGTGCCGTCCGAAGGCGGCGGCGAACCGCATCCGAGCCGGGGACTGATCGCCCGTCAGCTCCGCGCGCCAGGGCACCTGGACGCCGTTCACCGGCTGCTCGTCCTCGCCGACGAGGACCGGGATCGGCAGCAGCACGCAGTACCTGCCGAGCACTTCGCGGAGCGCGTACTCGTCGGCCAGTCGGGCGTGCTCGGGCTTCAGCAGCAGCTCGACCACGGTGCCCGGGGCCGGTCGGGCCGGCACCTGCTCGACGCTGTACTGCTCGCCGCCCCGGCTCCGATAGCGGTGGCCGAGCCCGGGTTCGCGGTGCGAGGTGGTGGTGACGGTGACCTCGTCGGCCACCGAGAAGGCCGACAGGAAGCCGAGGCCGAAGGCGCCGATCAGGCTCTGGTCACCCGTCAGATCGCGCAGCAGCCGGGTGTATCCGGTGCCCACGGTGGCCAGGTAGGCGTGGATCTCCGGCTCGGTCAGCCCGGCTCCGGCGTCCTCGATCGAGATCGTCCGGCCGGCCTGGTCGGCCCGCACCCGGATCACCCCGGCGGCGCTGCCCGGGTCCTCCAACAGACGTCGGGTATGTGAATCGTGGGCGTTCTGGACAAGTTCGCGCAGCGCTACCAAGGGGGTGGAGTAGAGATGAGTGGCCAGCACACCGACCAGACCCCCGAGGTCGACCTCGGTCGTACGCAGATTCTGTTCCGGCAGCCGACCGGGCTGAAGACCTTCTGACATGAGGCCCAAGTCTGCCAGTAAGACAATCCACCTACTACCTTTTTGTGCTTTACCGTTGCCCGGTACGGACATTCTCGGCTGCGTACCAGGTCGGACGGGGGGGAATTGCCCGTTCCGGGCAGCTTCGACAATGCCTTCACAACAAGTCGGCCACCGACCGTGACACGTTCGGGCGAACCGGGTGGCCGACCATTGAAGTCGGCCGAGCCTCTGGTGAATGCTGGTCATGCGACGTCAGGCAACGGTGCGTTACGGGGCGGCCACCCCGCACGTGCCACATTCGCACCAGTTACAGGGAGACCACCGTGTCCCGAATTCGCGCAGCCGCCACCGTCACCGCCCTCGCCGCCTTTCTGCTCCTCGGAGCCGGCGCCGCCCACGCCGACAACGGCGCGGGTGCCGCCCACGGCTCCAACAGCAGCGTCGTGAGCAACATCGGCTCCAGCAACGTCGTCGGCAGCGTCAACGGCAACGGCAACGCGACCCAGCAGGCCGCCACCGGATCCGGTGCGGCCAACCAGAACAACAACTCGGGGGTGGCCGGGAATTCCGGCGGTATCGGCGTGATCCAGGGCAACGGCGCCTTCGCCCACAACGTCTACTACCCCTTCGTGCTCTACTAGGCCGATTCATGCCGTGCGGGGCAGGTCCACAACGGGCCTGCCCCGCACGGGCATTTGCTCAGCCGACTCCCAACACCGCTCTGGCAAAAGCTTCCAGACACTTCGTCAGATCCGGCCGCTGACAGCCCGGCCGGTTCCGCACTCCGTCGTTGACGAGCGAGAACATCGCGTGCACCCGGATCCGGGCCTCGGCCTTGTCGTACTCGGGCCGCACCTGTCGGAGCAGCCCGACCCAGGTCCGCAGGAAGTCCCGCCGGGCGTCGATCGCCGCCTTCCGATCCGGCTCGGCCAGCCGTTCGGTCTCACTGACCGTCACGCCCAGGTAGTCGACGTGCCGTCGGGCGAAGTCCAGATAGGCCCGCAGCCCGGAGTCCAGCGCGACGGCCGGGGTGGCGGCCCCGGCCAGCGCACCGGAGATCTCGTGCCAGAGCCGCTCCCGGCCACGTACCAGGGTGGCGGCCAACAGCTCGGCCTTGGTGTCGAAGTGCTTGTAGACGCTGGGCCCGGAGATACCGACCGCCGCCCCGAGCCGGTCGGTGCTCACGTTGTCGAAGCCACGCTGGTGGAACAGTCGGGCGGCGGCGGCCAGCAGTTCCTCCCGCCGGCTGTCGGCGGCCACCTGCTCCGCCGACCCGGCGGGTGCCGTCGCCGGGCCCGGCGGGCCGAACGGGACGTCCAGCAGCGCCGCACCCAGCTCGGTCAGCAGCCGCTCGAACCGCCGCCGGGGCGGGGCGAAGGTGTGGTACGACAGGCCGCCGTACGCCGAGAGCAGCGACCAGCAGAGCAACTCCGCGTCGGCCCGCGCCAGTTCGGGTCTGGCCGCACCCAGCACCTCGGCCATCCGCCGGACATCCGCCCGCAACTCCCGGCGCAGCTCGGCCCGTTGGGCGGCGGGCAGCAGCCGGGTGTCCCGCTGCCAGAGCGTGCCCAGGGCGCGGTGGTCGATCGCGGCGGCGGCCAGCCGGGCGCACAGCTCGGTCGGCCCGGCCCGGCCGGCCGCCACCGCCCTACGGAGCCCGGCGAGTTCGGCCCCGACCGTCTGGCGGAGCAGCTCGGGCTTGTTCCTGAAGTGCCGGTAGAGCGCCGGGGCGGTGATACCGACTCCGGCCGCCACCTCGGCCATCGACACCTGGTGGTACCCGGAGCGGTGGAACTGCTCACTCGCGGCCGCCAGGATCTGCGCCTTGCGCCCCGGCGGACGGCGGACCACGCCGCGCTCCGTCGTCATCCTCTCGCCCCCTGCAAGCGATCACCCACGGTCGTCGGCCCAGGGTAGCAAGGATTCACTTGACCAGCCGGGAGAAGCTCAGGCAGCGGCGAAACGGCACGAAGAACCACCGGCGTGAACGCTGGACAGCAGAAGCTACCGGCGATTAACTTAACCAGCGATCAGGGGGCACCACGAAGGGAGCGCCGCGTGCGCCGCACCGTGTTCAACGAGGACCACGAGGCGTTCCGGGAGACCATCCGGGACTTCATCGCCAAGGAGGTCGTGCCGGTCTACGAGAGCTGGGAGAACGAGGGCCACCCGCCCCGGGACTTCTACCGCAAGCTCGGCGAGCTCGGCGTCTACGGCATCGAGGTGCCCGAGGAGTACGGCGGCGCGGGCGAGACCGGCTTCAAGTACCAGGCCGTGGTGACCGAGGAGTGCGCCCGGGCGGGCGTCACCTTCGGCTCGTCCGGCGTGCACACCGGGCTGGTGCTCCCGTACCTGATGGAGTACGCCGACGAGGAGCAGAAGCAGCGCTGGCTGCCCGGCTTCGTCTCCGGCGACATCATGACCGCGATCGCGATGACCGAGCCCGGCGCGGGCTCCGACCTCGCGGGCATCACCACCACCGCGAAGCTGGCCGATGACGGTACCCACTACGTCCTGAACGGTGCCAAGACCTTCATCACCGGCGGCGTGCTGGCCGACCTGGTGCTGGTGGTCTGCCGCACCGCCCCCTACGACCCGGCCGACCGCCGGGCCGGGCTCTCCATCCTCTGCGTGGACACCACCTCCGAGGGCTACGCCGTCGGCCGCAAGCTGAAGAAGATCGGCCTGCGCACCTCGGACACCGCCGAACTCTCCTTCACCGACGTCAAGGTGCCGGTGGCGGACCTGCTCGGCGAGGAGGGCAAGGCCTTCGCCTACCTGACCCACAACCTGGTGCAGGAGCGGCTGGCGATCGCCGTCGGCGCGTACGCCTCGGCCGCCGCGGCGGTGCGCTTCGCGGTGCAGTACGTGAAGGACCGCAAGGTCTTCGGCCAGGCGGTGGCCGAGTTCCAGAACACCAAGTTCACGCTGGCCGACTGCCAGGCCCAGGTGCTGGCCCAGCAGGCCATGGTCGACCAGGCCCTGGAGCTCTACCAGCAGGGTGAGTTGACCGTCGCGGACGCCGCCGCGGCCAAGCTGTTCTGTACCGAGTCGGCCTCCGTCGTGATCGACAAGTGCCTCCAGCTGCACGGCGGTTACGGCTACATCCTGGAGTACCCGATCGCCCGGCTCTACACCGACAACCGGGTGTTCCGGATCTACGGCGGCACCAGCGAGGTCATGAAGACCATCATCGCCAAGTCGCTCGGCCTGTAAGCCTCCTGTACCAGCCCGGCGGGCCGACCCCACACCCCCACTCCGCCGGGCCCCGGCAGCGGGCCGTTCCCCCATCGGCCCGCTGCCACCTCCGTCCGACCGTCTCAGCCGCAGGGGACCTGATGACACCTCGACCCGCCGACTCCCTCGCCCTGGTGACCCGGGTGCAGGCCGCGCTGCGCGCCCCCGGCATGCCCTTCGAGGTCGAGTCCACCCCCGAGGGCCCGCGCTACCTGCGAGCGCCTCGCACCCTGCGCGAGCTGCTGGACGCCACCCTCGCGCACGGCGACCGCCCCTTCCTGATCGCCGACTCCGGCCGGTACACCTTCGCCGAACACCACGGCGCCGCCGCCTCGCTGGCCACCCACTGCCTGGGGGCGTACGGGCTGCGCCGGGGCGACCGGGTGGCGATCGCCATGCGCAACCTGCCGGAGTGGCAGATCGCCTTCTGGGCCTGCCAGTTGGCTGGCCTGGTGGCGGTGCCGCTGAACGCCTGGTGGACGGCGGAGGAGCTGGCGTACGCGCTGGACGACTGCGCACCGGGACTGGTGGTCGCCGACCCGGAACGGGCCGAGCGGGTGGCGCCCTGGACCACCCGCCAAGGCGTCCCGGTGCTGACCGACCTGACCGGCCTGCCCCGGGACGGCGTCGCTCCCGAGACCCGGGTCGAGCCGACCGACCTGGCCACCCTGCTCTACACCTCCGGAACCACCGGTCGCCCCAAGGGAGTCGAGGCCACCCACGCGGCCTGGTGCGCTGCGGCCACCGCACCCCGGTTCTTCGCGGCCACCTCGGTGCTCTGCGCGGGCGGCGACCTGGCGGCGGTCCGGCCGCACACCGTCCTGATGACCTTCCCGTTCTTCCACGTCGCCGCGTTCACCACGATGTTCCCGCTGATGGCGAGCGGCGGCAGCGCGGTCCTGATGCCACGCTGGGACGCCGAGGAGGCCCGTCGGCTGATCGCCGAACACGGGGTCACCACGTACGCGGGGGTGCCGACCACCGCGCTCGGTCTGCTGGACGCGGCCGACGCCGCCGGGGACCGGCTGTCCGGACTCACCATGATCAACACCGGCGGGGCAGCCCCACCGCCCGGGCTGGCCGGCCGGATCGCCCGCCGCTTCGACGGCCGGGTCGAGGCCCGCAACGGCTACGGCCTGACCGAGACCTGCGGCGGGGTGCTCGCCAACCTCGGCGCCCGCTACCTGGCGCACCCCGAGAGCATCGGCCGCCCCTCCCCCGCCCTGGAACTGCGGATCACCGACCCCGCCGGCCGCACCCTGCCGGACGGCGAGATCGGCGAACTCCGGCTGCGCGGCCAGTCACTGTTCCGCGGCTACCGCGGCAACCCGGAGGCCACGGCGGCGGCCTTCGCCGACGGCTGGTTCCGCACCGGCGACCTGGCCAAGGTGCTGGACGGCGAGGTGTACGTACTGGACCGGCTCAAGGACCTGGTGATCCGCGGCGGCGAGAACGTGCACTGCATCGAGGTGGAGGGCGTCCTGACAGCCCATCCGGACGTCGCCGACGCCGCGGTGCTCGGCGTCCCGCACCCCGCCCTCGGCGAGGAGGTGGCGGCCGTGGTGGTGCTGCGGCCCGGCGCGACGGCCGGCCCGGACGAGCTGCGGGCCCACGTCGCCGGGCGGCTGGCCGCCTTCAAGGTGCCCACGCACCTGGTCCTCCGGACGGGGGCACTGCCCCGCAACCCGACCGGCAAGCTCCTCAAGCGCCAGCTCCGCGAAGAGCTGGCGCACCACGCTTGAGTGGCACACGCCAGGGACTCGGGGAACTGCGACGCCGACCTCGGAACAGGTGATCCGAACGTAGCTGGTCAGGCACTTTCGCAGCTTCCCGAGCCCCTGGGCCGTAGATGGTGGAGCAACTGCCCGAAGAGAGCCGGTCAGTTGTGGCTTACCTCGCCCGGCTGCTCGGCCCGCCAGGCCTCCAGGCCGGCCAGCGAGGCGGCCCGCGCCTGGTGGAGCGTGCGGTGCGCGAGCTCGCTCGGCGGGGTGTCCAGTTGCCGGACCCACCCCCGACCCGCGGACAGCAGGGCCGCCCCGACGATCGCGGTGCCGGCCAGACCGACCAGCGCACCGACCCCGGTGAGCACCACTCCGGTGCTCAGCAGCCCTCGATTGACCTCGAACCCGCCCATGAACTTCTGATACGTCGCCATGTGCTCCAGCCTCGGCTCACCGAAGCGCCCGCGCATCCCGGACGCCCCCGTTCGGGTTGCGCCGCCGGGCCGCCGGGCCCCCGGCGGGCTAGGGTCGCGGCATGGGTACGGGAATCGACCTGGCGGCCGCGACCGAGGAGCACGCCGCAAAGGCGGCCGCCTCGCCGCACGGGCGCAGCGCACACCTCCTGCTGCACGACGGCGTGCTGCGGCAGACCGTCATCGCGCTGACCGCGGGCACCGCGCTGGACGAGCACAACGCCCCGGTCGCGGCCGGCCTCCAGGTGCTGCGCGGCCGGGTGTCGCTGACCATCGCGGGACGCCGGGTGGAGCTGACGGCCGGTCAGCTCCACCCGGTCCCGCAGGAGCGGCACGGCCTGCTCGCGCACACCGACGCCGTGGTGCTGCTGACCACCGTCACCGGGTAGCAGCTCAGGCCAGCACCCGGGCGCTGGTCAGCTCCAGCCCGCGCAGTACCTCGGCGCCGGTCAGCGACTGGGCCGGGTCGATCAGCCACTGGCTCACCAGGCCGGCCAGCAGGGCCTGGTGGAAGGCCCCGACCACCACCTCGTCCTCGGTGTCGGGCACCTCGGTCAGCTCGGAGAACATCGCGGCCATCCCCAGCCGGGCGTCCCGCTGGACCGCCTTGAAGGCCTCGCGAATCTCGGGCATGTCGTCCAGCCGGGCCAGCGCCTCGAACTGTGCCGCCCAGAGGCCCTGGTACTCGATCAGGGTGCCCCGGACGCAGTCCCAGGTGGCGACGAAGCGCTCGCGCGGGGTGGCCCCCTCGGGCACGGCCTCGGCGACCGCCTTCTCGACCACGTCCCCCCAGCCGCCGATCGCCTCGATCATCGCGGTGTTGAGCAGCGCCTCCTTCGACCCGAAGTGGTAGCCGATGGCGGCCAGACTCACCCCGGCGGCGGCGGCCACGTCCCGGGCGGTGGTCCGGCTGTAGCCCTTCTCGAACAGGCAGCGCTTGGCGCCGGCCAGCAGATCCTCTCGATTTCCCATGGCCGGAAGCCTACGCGTCCGAACAGACGATTGTCTTGCACGTCCGTACTAGACAACCGTCTGACACATACGTATGGTTGCCCTCATGACCGCAACCCACGGCCTCGCCGGCCGCCGCGAATGGACCGGACTCGCCGTCCTCCTCCTGCCGACCCTCGTCCTCTCGATGGACATGGGCATCCTGTTCTTCGGCCTGCCGTTCATCAGCAAGGAGCTGCAGCCGAGCGGCACCCAGCAGCTCTGGATCATGGACATGTACTCGTTCGTGCTGGCCGGGCTGCTGATCCCGATGGGCGCGCTGGGCGACCGGATCGGCCGCCGGAAGCTGCTGATGGCCGGCGCGGCCGGCTTCGCGGCCGCCTCGGTGCTGGCGGCCACCGCGGACGGCGCGGGGCAGCTGATCGCGGCCCGGGCGCTGCTCGGACTGACCGGGGCGACCCTGATGCCCTCGACCATGGCGCTGATCCGGAACATGTTCCACGACCCGAAGCAGCGGCAGGCCGCGATGGGCGCCTGGAGCGGTGTGCTGATGGCCGGCGCCACCCTCGGCCCGGTGGCCGGCGGGCTGCTGCTGGAGCACTTCCACTGGGGCGCGGTCTTCCTCTGCGCCGTGCCGGTGATGCTGCTGGTCCTGCTCGCCGCCCCCGCGCTGCTGCCGGAGTACAAGGCTCCCAAGGCCGGAAGCTTCGACCTGCTCGGCGCGGTGCTCTCGGTCGCCGCCGTCCTGCCGGTGGTCTACGGCATCAAGCAACTGGCGGTCGAGGGCTGGGACCTGACGGCCGCTCTGTCGATCGTGGGCGGTCTGGTGCTGGTCGGCCTGCTGGTCCTACGACTGCGCACCGCCGCCACCCCGCTGGTCGACCTGGCGCTGTTCCGCAACCCGATCTTCACCGGGGCGATCTCGGTCAACACCATCGCGATGCTGGCGATGATGGGCTTCTCCCTCTTCACCTCGCAGTACCTCCAGCTGGTCCGTGGCTTCAGCCCGCTGACCGCCGCACTCTGGGCGCTGCTGCCCAGCGTCGGTGTCGGTGCGGCGGTCGGGATCTCCGGGGCGCTGGCCGGGAAGATCCGGCCCGCCGTGCAGATGGCCGGCGGCATGCTGGTCGGGGCGGCCGGCTTCGGCATCCTGACCCAGGTCCAGGTCGACTCGCCGCTGGCGCTGATCCTGGTCGGCGCCGGGGTGCTGGCCGCCGGCAGCGTCAGCACCGTGATGCAGACCGCCGAACTGGTGGTCTCGGCCGCCCCGGCCCACCAGGCCGGTGCCGCCTCGGCCACCTCGGAGACCGCCAGCGAGCTGGGCGGATCGCTCGGGATCGCGGTGCTCGGCGCCGCCGGTGCGGCGGTCTACTCCGCCCGACTGGACGGCACGCTGCCGGCCGGCCTGTCGGACGGTGCGCTGACGGTCGCTCAGGACACCCTCGGCGGTGCGGTCACGGTCGCCACCGAACTGCCCGCCGACCTCGCCGAGCAGCTGCTCGGCGCCGCCCGGATCGCCTTCACCGACGGCCTGCACCTGGCCGCCGCGGTCGGAGTGCTCTGCCTGCTGGCCGGCGCGGCGGTCGCCTACCGCCTGCTCGGCAGCCTGCCTGCCAACCGCGCCGAGGAGATCCCCGAGGAGCAGCTCGCCGCGGCTCCCCAGCACATCCCGGCTGCCTGATCCGGCACGCTCACTTGGCCACGAGCCCCCTGGGGGCCCGTGGCTACAGTGATTGATCTCGCTCGCCTTCGCGGCCCTGATCATCGCGTACGGCGGCTGACAAGTGGTCCAGACCACCTTCAGGGAAAACCGCATGTGAACACCTGGTTTTTGACCGATGTTTCACGACCGATGTATACGTTCGCGGTATCTGCCAGGCATACTGGCCGAGGCCGGGCAGCTCGCGCGGCCCATGAACAGCGAGTTTTCCGAAGGGACCGGTGGTCAGGGATGCTGCGCAACGGTTTCGAACCCTGGCACCTCCTTGTGGTGCTGGCTGTCGTCATCCTGCTTTTCGGATCGAAGAAGCTGCCCGACATGGCGCGTGGACTCGGCAAGTCGATGCGCATTCTCAAGGCCGAGACCAAGGCCCTGCGCGAGGACGACGCCCCTGCGGCCGGTGCGGCGGCTCCGGCCGACGGCACGGCGCAGAGCACCGCCACCGAGCAGCCCCGGCCGGCGGTCAACCCGACCACCGTCACCACGGCGGCCGAGGCCACCAAGACGACTGACAAGGCCTGACCCCAGCGGTCGGTCCTCCCGGGCCGCCGATCCGTCCACGTGACGGGTCGGCGGCCCGAGTCGTCTCCGTGGCGGGTGCTGCGGCGCGCCTGACTGGCTGTCCGAATTGATCTGGTATCTCCTGGTGTGAACTGATCACCTATCAGGAGGTACCGGATGGCCGACAGTGACCGGACCGCCGAGCTGGAGGAACTGCGCCGGCGGCTGGCCCTGTTGGAGGAAGGCACCGGGCACCCCCGGAAACGGCACCGGATCAGGTCTCTCTGCGCCGTCCTGCTGATCCTGCTGGCCTGTGTGCTGACCCCGCTCAGCGCCGTCGCCGCCTGGACCAGCTCGCAGGTCACTGACACCGACCAGTACCTGGCCACCGTCACCCCGCTGGCCGAGGACCCGGGCGTCCGGGCCGCCGTCACCGACCGGGTGACCACCGAGATCATGAAGCACCTGCCGGTCGGCACCCTGCTGGACGAGGTGGCCCCGGAGCAGCGGCCGCTGCTGGACGCCGCGCTCGGCCGGGTGAGCAGCGCGATAACCGCGCTGGGGCTGGCCGCCGGGGCCGCCGTGCTCGGCCTCGCGCTGGCCGCCGCCCGCACGCTCTACCTGGACCGGCTGCCCGCCGGGGTGAACCAGGACGCGGCCACCGCCGTCTTCGACGCACTGGTGCACTACCTGCGCAGCACCGTACGGGCTGTGCTGGTGCTCGGTGTGCTGGTCGCGTTCGGCGCCTGGGTGAGCGGGGGCGGACGCTGGGCGGGCACCGTACGCGGCTTCTGGGAGGCCGGGTTCGGCGCCGTCCGGGTGGCGGCCGGGAAGGCCGGGCTGCGGCTCGGGCCGGTCGGCCGGTTCGTGCACCGGTTCAAGGCCTGGCTGCTCGGCGCGCTGGCCGTCCTGGAGCTGCTGGACGACCGGCCGGACGCCACCGTCTGACGGAGCGTCCGGGGCGGCGACGGAGAGCGGATTTACTGCGGATCACCTGGGAGAGGACCGAAGAGTGCAGCTGCCGTCCGACAAAGTGGCGGACCGGTTCGTCCTGACCCTCTGCGTGGTCGGGCCGGCGGTCCTGCTGACGCTGTACTTCACCTTGCCGTTGGACCTGTTCGGCCCCGAGCACCCGGTGTTCGGCTGGGTCAGCTTCGCGATCGGGCTGGCCGTGCTGGCGGGCTTGCTGCTGCGGGAGATCCGGCGCGAGCTGCTCGGCCTGCCGGGGCGGCCGACCCTGATGATCCTGCTGCTGATCTGCCTGACCCTGGTGATCTTCGCCTCCGCCTACTACGGCCTGGCCAAGACACCGGGCCAGTTCCTCGGCCTGTACACGCGGACGGACGCCCTCTACTTCACGATCATCACGATGTCGACGGTGGGCTACGGCGACATCGTGCCGCTCGGGCAGCAGTCCCGGGTGGTGGTGATGCTGCAGATCGTCTACACGCTGGTCTTCCTGACGGCGGGGGCCACCGCGATCACCCGGCGAATGCGGGGCCGCTTCGTCGAGCGAGCCGACAAGCGGGAGCGGTGACTTTTGGCAGACGCTCCAGTGCTACGGCCCAGGGGCTCGACGCCTGAGCACAGTGCCCGAGCGGCTGTCAGTCGATGGTGGAGATCAGGGCGCCGATCTTGGTCTGCCAGGCCTGGCTGGTGGCGTTGTCGATGGCGTGCTTCTTGGCCAGGTCGCGGACCAGGCGCTGGGCGTTGCGCAGTGCGCTCTCGGCGTCCTCCGGCTCCTGGGCGACGAAGGCCTGGGCTGCCTGGTCGAGTTCGTCGAGCAGGGCGCGGTACCGGTCCCGCTCCTTGCCGAGGTCGGCCTGGGCCACGGCGGCGCGGAGTGCGACCACGGCGGCGGCCGGGCCCGGTTTGGGGGTGGCGGAGGGCTTTACGCTCGGGGACGCCTTGGCGGAGGGCGTGACGCTCGGGCTCGGCGAGGCCGATTCACTGGCGCTCGGGCTCGGCGTCGAGGCCGCCCTGGCGCCGGACGGGTCGGGGCCGCCGAGCGTGAGCAGTCCGATCACCGCGGCACCGGCGACGGCCACCAGCCCCACCCCCGCATAGGCGAACGCGCGTCGGCTGAGCCCAGGCCCAGGCTCGGGGTCGGCCGGGTACGACGTCGGCGACAGGAAGGAGGTGCGCTGCGGGTCCTGGTACGGCGCGGTCACCGGAGGCATCGCCCGGGTCTCGGCGAGCAGCTCGCCGGTCCGGTCGGCGGGAGTGAACACCGGTACGGCGGACAGCAGTTCGGCCCGTGCCGCAGCCGCATCGGCCGGGCGGTCGGCCGGGTTCTTGGCGAGCAGCCGGAGCACGGCGTCGTCCAGCGCGGGCGGCAGTCCGGGCCGCCGGTAGGACGGCGGGGCGGGCTGCTCGGTGACGTGCCGGAAGGCGATGGCGACCGAGGTGTCGCCGGTGAACGGCGCTTCCCCGGTGAGCATTTCGGTCAGCACGCAGCCGACGGCGTACAGGTCGGAGCGGCCGTCCAGCGGGCTCGCGGTGGCCTGCTCGGGCGAGAGGTAGCCGGCCGTGCCGAGCACGGCGGCGGTCTGGGTCAGCTGGGCTCCGGAGGAACTCGCCCTGGCGATACCGAAGTCCACCACCTTCACCCCGCCGTCATGGGTGATCATGATGTTGCCCGGCTTGATGTCCCGGTGCACCAGCCCTGCGGCGTGCGCGACTTCGAGCGCCTCACAGACCGCGGCCGCGATCCCGACCGCCCGCTCGACCGGCAACCAGGTGGTCTCGGCGATGAGTTGGCTCAGTGGCCGGCCGTGCACCAGCTCCATCACGATGTACGGCGAGCCCTGGTCGACGCCCGAGTCGAAGACGGTGACGATCCTCGGGTGGTGCAGCCGGGCGGCGTGCTGGGCCTCCTGGCCGAACCGGTCGGCGAACCGGGGGTCGTCCGCCAGGCCGCCGTTCAGCACCTTGACCGCGACCGGGCGGCCCAGCTGGTGGTCGTGGCCCCGGTAGACGGTGGCCATGCCACCGACGCCGAGTATCTCCCCCAACTCGTAACGCCCGTTCAGCGCACGTCCGATCACCGCCACCAGCTCCCTTCCGCACTCGGCCGGAGGCCGTCGGATCGCCTCGCGCTGTGAGCACGATAGCGGCTGCTCCCGTACGGGCAGCCGGTCCGGGTCGTGGTCCGTCCGGAGTCCCGGGTCACCGCTGGGCGGCTCCGTCCGCACCCTCGTGGGTCGGGTGGGCGGTCGGTGAGTCGTTCTTACCGCTGCGGGCGCTCGGGGACTTGCCGCCGGAGACCGGGGCGTTGAGCAGCCGGGCGCAGTACTCCGGGACGTTCTCGGGCTCGCCCGCCGCGTCGACCAGCGGGGCGAAGGCCGGATCGCCGAGCAGGGCCTTGGCCCGGTCACCGGCCGACTGCCGTTCGGTGAAGCTCCGGCAGAGCCGCTCCAGCTCGGCCGGGGCGACCACGGCGCCTGGAGCGGTACCGGGCGGGGTGGCCGTACCGCTCGGCGCTGCCGGGCTGGCCGGGTCGCTGCGGCTCGGGTCGGGCCGGGCGGACTTGGACTTGGCGGCCGAGGCACTGGCGGACGACCGGCTGAACGGTTGCCCGCTCGGAGCCTCGGTCCAGGGCACGGACGCGCTCGGGAGCGTGCTCACCGACGCCTGCGCCACCGGACCACCGCCGAGACCGCCCGGCAGATGGCTCAGACCGCCGGTGGTCGCCGCGACCGCGACGCCGCCGAGCGCGGTGGCCACACCTGCGGCGAGCAGCGCCTTTGCGCTGAATGCCCTGGCCCGCGCGGTTGCGGCGGCGGCCATCGTGGTCCGTCTCCGGGGTGCTGCGGTCGGCTGGTCCCGCACCGTCCGAAAAGCCGTCAGGGCCGCCGTCTCGCCGGGCAGTTCGCCGCCGCCTGCTCCGGGGGTAGCAGCGGAGGCGATCAGCCCGGCGAGGGCCGCGTGGTCACTGGGGACCGTACGGCCGGCGAGCCGGTCCTGACCGGCCGACGGGTCGCCCGGGGCTCCGGCGAGCAGTTGCTCGGCGGTGGCCCGGTCGATCCGCCGGGATCGGTTGGTGCTCATCTCATGTCCTTCAGCGTCGCGGACCGGCCTGCTGTCACACCCTGCGGAGAGTTCTTTTCGGCGGCGGGCCCGGGGGCCTGCTGCGCGGGGATGCCGGCCGACCGGCCACCGCTCTGCTCCAGCAGCTTGGCGAGCCGCCGCAGACCCCGGTGCGAGGCCATCCGGACCGCACCCGCCCGCTTTCCGAGCACCTGGGCCGCCCCCGCCGCGTCCAGCCCGACCACCACCCGGAGCAGCACCGCCTCGGCCTGGTCCGGCGGCAGCCTGGATATCAGCGCGAGCGCGTCGCCGGTGGAGACCAGGGCCACCGCGCTGCCCGCGGTGTCCTCGGCCGCCGCGAGCTCGGCCAGGTACTCGACCGGCAGGTCGGCGACCGGACGGCGGCGGACCCGGCGCAGGTGGTCCATCGCCCGGTTCCGGGCGACCGTCGCCGCCCAGCCCCGGAAGCCGTCCGCGTCCCCCTGGAAGCTGCCCAGGTCACGGGCGATCTGCAGCCATGCCTCGGAGGCGATGTCCTCGGCGTCCTCGGGGCCACCGCCGACCAGCACCCGCAGATAGCGCAGCAGGCCGGGCTGGACGGTCCGGAAGAGCAGCCGGAAGGCGTCCTCGTCACCGCGCTGCGCCGCACGGACGGCTTCGGCGAGGTCGGGGGCCGGGGGTTCGGGACTGTGCACCCGCCACATCATGCGGCATACCCGGGCAGGTCCAAAGACCCCCTGACTGTGGCCGTTCGCCCGCAGCGGATAGCTCTGCCCCCGACATAACTTGGTGGTACACGAAGCGGAACGCCTTCCCAGTGCGTCTCCGCCGCCACCCACCATTGAGGACGCCGCGATGACCGCTGCTCAGGAACTCTTCGCCGAGGGGATGCGCGAGCACTTCGCTCCCGCCCTGCGGGCGCTGGGGCTGACCGACCAGCGCGGCTCGTTCGGCCTCCCCGCCCCCGACCACTGGGCCCTGCTCGGCGTACAGCCGATCGGCCAGGACGAGTACGCACTGCGCTACACCGTCACGCTCAGCCTGACCGCCAAGGCGGACTGGCCGGGTCCGGGCGAGCGCCCCGACCCGAACACCCCGACCGGGGCCGAGCTCTGGCACGCCCGGATCGGCGAGCTGATGCCGGTGGACGGCGAGATCTGCTGGGAGGTCTCACCCGGACCGCGCTGGCTGGTCGCGGTCGAGGACTCGGTGGCCGCCGTCCGGCACTACGCACTGCCCGAACTCCGCCGCCGGCTGACCGCCGCGGCCGCGACCGGGCCGGTCCGGCTCGCCGAGACCTACCTCTCCCCCGCCGAGCTGGAGGAGGTCAACGCCGCACTGCTGACCGCCGCCGTGGCCCGGATCCAGCGGGCCGAGCTGGTCGACAAGACCCTGCAGCTGACCGGCGCCTGGAGCCGGTCCGACCCGGTGGCGCAGGAGGTGCTGACCGGCGTCGCCCAGGGCTTCCTGACCGCCGGGGACGACCGCTTCCGGCAGGTCAGCTGCGTGGACTCGCTCGGCCGGGAACTCTGGCTGTTCCGGGGCTCCGGCAGCTGACCGGCGGCTCTGCGACTGCCGGGCTGCTGCGATCGGGTCACCAGAGCCGGTCGTGCGTGCCCGGGTGGAGGGCGATTCGGCTCCGCTCGAACCCCGCCGCCCTGGCCCGGGCCGAGCAGAGGTCGGCCAGCACCACCTTGTCGAACCCCGGCTGGTCGGTCGGGAACGGCTCCTCCGCCGTACCGCCGACCAGGACCGCCCCGGGCAGCGGCCGCCAGCCCGCCGACCGGTAGAACTCCTGCAACGGCCGGTCGCAGCTGAAGATCCCGAGATCGGCCCCGCCCGCCCGGATCACCTCCCGGGCGGCCGCCACCAGCCGTCCACCGTACCCCCGCCCGCGCTCCGCCGGGTCGGTGACCACACAGCTCAGCCCCCGGGCCAGATAGCGCTCACCGGCCTGCTCGATCTCCTTCTCCAGCAGGTCGAGCGCGGCCAGCACCCGGCTGCCGTCCAGCAGCAGCAGACTCACCGGTGCCAGCACCGGGTCGTGACTCACCCCGGGGTCGGGCTGCCCGCTCGGCCATGTCGACTCCTGCAACTCCCATACCTGCGAGCGCAGTTCGACAGGAAGCCGGGCCTCTGGCCAGCTCAGGAGCTGCATCGGTCTCTCCGTTTTAATCGCTGGCGACCGGGCCGCCGGGGCGTGAACACTCTGGAGCATGGCGCAATTCGCGGATTTTGACTCCCGTGGCTATCCGATGGTGGATGTCCGGACGGGATACGGACAGTGGGTCGGCAGCTACGAGCGGACCGTCGAGGACCTGATGGACCTCGCGGTGCTGGACCGGCTGACGGTGCCCGACTGGGCGTCGGCCGGGCGGGCCGCCGACCTCGGCTGCGGGACGGGACGGACCGGGGTGTGGCTGCGCGCCCAGGGCGTCGGCGCGGTGGACGGTGTCGACCTCACCCCCGAGATGCTCGCGCTGGCCGGCGCCAAGGGCGCACACGACAGGCTGGTGGAGGCCGACCTGGCCGCCACCGGGCTGCCGGACGGCGGGTACGGGCTGGTGATCTCCTCCCTGGTGGACGAGCACCTGGCCGACCTCACCCCGTTCTACCGGGAGGCGTACCGGCTGGCCGCCCCCGGCGGGCTGTGCGTCCTGGTCGGCCTGCACCCGCAGTTCATCATGGCGGCCGGGATGCCCACCCACTTCACCACCGACGGGGGCGAGGACGTCGCCATCGACACCCACCTGCACCTGGTCAGCGACCACCTCACGGCCGCACTGGCCGAGGGGTGGCAGCTGTCCGAGATGCGGGAGGGCACGGTCGGCGACGAGTGGATCGCGCTGAAGCCCAAGTGGTCCCGGTTCCGGGGCATCCCGGTCTCCGCCGCCTACGTCTGGCGCAAGGCCTGACCGTACGTCAGAAGCCGCCGGCGGGGGTGGTGACCATCCTGGTCCGGCCGTCCGCCAGGGCGGCCAGACCGCCCTCCAGCCGGGGCGCCCGGGTCGCACCGAGCAGGGTGTACGCCTCCTCGACGGTGACCCAGCGGTAGTCGTCCAGCTCACCCGCCGGGAGAGTGATCGGGCTGTCGGCCGGGATGGTGCCGAAGTCGAACAGGAAGTGCACGGCCGGGTGCTCGAGGTCGTCGGTCGGGTGGGTCCAGGCCACCGCAAGCAGCGGTCCGGCCTGCCCCACCAGGCCGGTCTCCTCCAGCAGCTCCCGGCTCGCGCACTGGGCGGCGTCCTCGCCCCGGTCCACCGTGCCGCCGACGAACTGCCAGTCGGGGCGGTAGCCCGCCTTCACGATCAGCACCCGGCCCGCCGGATCGCGGATCAGACAGCCCGCCGCCGCGTACACCCGGGGCAGCGAGGCCAGCCACTGGTCGCGGGGCTGCAGGGTCTTGCTCTCCTCGGACATGCACTCTCCTCAGGCAGACGACGTGTCGCCCCCACTCTCCCGTACCCGGGCACGCACCGGGGCGGGCGCCCGGATCACCGGAACGCCCGCCCCGCTCGGCTCAGTGGGCGGAGTGCTTCTCGGCGCCCCGGTGCCGGTGACCGGGCAGCTCGGCGTGGTGGGCCGGGCCGCCCTGCATCGCCGGGGCAGCGAACGAGCGGCGGCCGCCGTGGCTGAAGGCGGCGTCACCGAGCCGGGGACCGGAGTCGGCGCCCATCGCGTGGCCGGCCATCATCGGTGGCTGCGGTCCCGGATCGGCCACCATGCCGCGGCGTTGCAGCAGCTCCTGGGTGCCCCGGCGGAGCTTGGTCATCTTGCCCGTGGATCGCTTGGTCATCGTCGACCTCCGTTCGGCGAACGATCGCCCCGCGGTGTGCACGGCGATCCGGACGCCTGGCAGTTATGCCCGGATTCTAAGCTTTTATCCGATTAGCGGTACTCGTCTTCGTCGAGCTCCACCACCCGGACCTGCTCGGAAGCATCCGCGTCGTCCGCCGCATCGGCGCCGAGCGAACGGCGCTCCCTGAGCTGCTCGTAGTCGTCGCCCAGGTGCTCGTCGACCTCCCGCTCGCTGTCCACCGCCTCCTGGACGACCGGCACCGCCTCCTCCTCGAAGTCGTCGAAGTCCTCGGGAAATTCGGGGTTCTCGGGATTCTGGGGCATGACGTCCGTCCCTGCTGATGCGGAGCCCCGGCTTGCCCCGGGGGTCCTAGACACCCTCTAGCAGTATCCGACTCTGGTCGCACGACTGCGCACCCTCGCCGGGCGGGTGGTGTCGTATCAGCCGATCGGTTGATATCCGGGTCGGCTGTCGCGTCGACGGGGTCGGGGCTGCGGCCGGGTGAGGATCGAAGCAGAGCGGGAGCCACAGGCTTCCGAAGGCGATCCGACGAGGAGCAACTCCCATGCAGAAGATGAGCGTTCGGACCCGGGTCCTGACCGGCGCGGTGGCCCTGGCAGCGGTCGGGGCGGGCACGTTCGGTGCGCTGTCGGCCTCCGCCGCCCCGCAGACCGCCGAGGCCCGGCCGGCCGCCGACGTGAAGAAGTCCGACACGGTCACCAGCACCCACCTGAGCATCGCCGCCGCCACCAAGGCCGCCCAGGCCGCGCTGGCCGCCGCCGAGCAGGAGAACCAGCGGGTCACCGTCGCGGTGGTGGACCGGAACGGGAACACCCTGGTCACCCTGCGCGGCGACGGGGCCGGCCCGCAGTCGTACGAGTCGGCGGAGCGCAAGGCGTTCACCGCGGTGTCCTGGAACGCGCCGACCTCCGAGCTGGTCAAGCGGCTCGCCCAGGCTCCGAACCTGAAGGACATCCCCGGCACGCTGTTCCTCGGCGGGGGTGCTCCGGTTGCCGTCCAGGGCGCACCGATCGCGGGCATCGGTGTGGCGGGCGCGCCGAGCGGGGACCTCGACGAGAAGTTCGCCCAGGCAGGCGTGGCCGCGCTCGGCAAGTGACCAGCTGCCACACGCCAGGGGCTCGGGGAACTGCGATGGTTCGTGGCTGGCGGGCAAAATGCGAAAGTGCCTGACCACCCACGCATACGTGACCTTTCCTGAGGCCGGCGTCGCAGTTCCCCGAGCCCCTAGGTGGTGCCACCTTGCGAAGCTGCGCGAGCGGCTCGGGCGGCCAAGTCGGTCAAGTAGCTGCGGAGTTCGGCAGGTTCGTGGACTTCGAACTCGCAGCCGAGGCTCGCCAGGCGGAGGGCGAGCCACTCCAGGGAGTCGGCTCGGGTGCGCAGGCGGGTGCGGGTCGGGTCGAGGGCTTCGACCTCGTCGCCGGGGTAGCCCAGGCGGTCCTGGAGGCGGTGGAGCGGGGCGTGCAGGGTGGCCACGGCGGTGTAGCTGCGGGCGCGGTTGCTGAGCCGGGCCGCGACGTAGGCGCCGGCGTCCTCGGCCGGGAGTTCGCGGGGCAGGGTGCGGGCCCCGGTCGGCTGTGGTTCGCGGACCCGGTCGACCCGGAAGATCCGCCAGTCGTCCCGTTCGTTGTCGAAGGCGACCAGGTACCAGCGGCGACCGGTCGCGACCAGGCGGTGCGGTTCGACCAGCCGCCTGGTCTCGGCGCCGTCCCCGGCCCGGTACTGGAAGCGGAGCTTCTCCCGCCCGGCGGCGGCCGAGGCCAGCGTGGTGAGCACCTCGGGGTCGACCCGGGGGCCGCCTCCGACCAGTGGGACGGTGGCCGCGTTGAGCGAGCCGACCCGGTGGCGCAGCCGGGCGGGCAGCACCTGGACCAGCTTGGCCAGCGCGCGTACCGAGGCCTCCTCGATCCCCTCGACCGCCTGCCCGGCGGCGGCCCGTAGGCCGACCGCGATGGCCACCGCCTCCTCGTCGTCCAGCAGCAGTGGCGGCATCGCGGCGCCGGCCACCAGCCGGTAGCCGCCGATCGCGCCCTTGCTGGCCTCCACCGGGTAGCCCAGGTCGCGCAGCCGCTCGATGTCCCGGCGGATGGTGCGCGGGCTGACCCGCAGGCGGTCGGCCAGCTCGCTGCCTGGCCACTCGCGCGGGGTCTGGAGGAGCGAGAGCAGGCTGAGCAGCCTCGCGGGGGTGTCGGTCATGCGGGCCAGCATGCCGTACCAAGCGGTCAGGATCTGACCTAGTTGCCCGCTACCTTCGGTCCGTTCCCAGCCGAAGGAGTTACCCCTCATGTCACCCGTCACGGACGCCCTCGACCGCCGCCGCTGGCTGGCGCTCGCCGTGGTGATGACGGCCAGTCTGATGGACCTGGTCGACGTCACCATCGTCAACATCGCCATGCCGAGCATCCAGCAGGACCTGGGCGCGACGTACAGCACGCTCCAGTGGATCACCGCCGGGTACGCGCTGGCCTTCGCGATCGGTCTGATCACCGGTGGGCGACTCGGTGACATCTACGGCCGCAAACGGCTGTTCCTGGTCGGGATCACCGGTTTCACCCTGGCCTCCGCACTCTGCGGGCTGGCCGGCAGTCCGGAGATGCTGGTCGCCGCCCGGGTGCTGCAGGGTGCGACGGCCTCGCTGATGGTGCCTCAGGTGCTGTCGATCATCCATGTCACCTTCCCCGCGCACGAGCGCGGCAAGGTGTTCGGGATGTTCGGCGCGATGGTCGGGCTCGGGGCGGTGCTCGGGCCGCTGCTGGGCGCGCTGCTGACGGAGTGGGACCTGTTCGGCCTGGGCTGGCGGCCCATCTTCCTGGTCAACCTGCCGATCGGGATCGCCGGGCTGCTGCTCGGCGCGAAGTACGTCGGCGAGTCCAGGGCTCCGCAGGCGCTGAAGCTGGACCTGGTCGGGATGCTGCTGGCCGGGGCCGGGCTGCTGATGCTGCTCTACCCGCTGACCCAGGGCCGGGAGTCGGGCTGGCCGGTCTGGGGCTTCGTCTCGATGGGGCTCAGCCTGCCGGTGCTGGTGCTGTTCGTGGCGTACGAGAAGGCCAAGACCCGGCGGGACGGTTCGCCGCTGGTGGAGCTGGCGCTGTTCCGGGTGAAGAGCTTCGCGGCGGGCATCGGGGTGCAGCTGAGCTTCGGGATCGCCTCCGGCATCTTCTTCATGGTGTGGACCCTCTACATGCAGCTCGGCCTCGGCTGGAGCGCGCTGCGGGCCGGGCTGACCGGGGTGCCGTTCTCGCTCGCGGTGTCGGTGGCGGCGGGGCTGTCGGTGCAGATGCTGGTGCCGAGGTTCGGACGGCGGGTGCTGCAGGCCGGAGCGCTGGTGATGGCGGCCGGGGCGCTGCTCTACCTGGCCGAGGCGGGCCGGTACGGGACCGGGATCGAGCCGTGGCAGATGGCGCTGCCGCTGGTGGTGATGGGCCTCGGGATGGGCCTGATCGTCGCCCCGCTGACCGACCTGGTGCTCTCCGAGGTGCCGCGCGAGCACTCGGGATCGGCCTCCGGGCTGATCAACACCACCCAGCAGCTGGGTGTCGCGCTGGGCCTCGGGCTCTCCTCGGTGGCGTTCTTCACCGTGGTGGACGCGGCCGACCCGGCCGTCCAAGCGATGGGCCCGGTCTTCGTGAACGCCTTCCAGCACGCGCTGTGGTGGGTGACCGGCGGACTGCTGCTGGTCTTCGCGCTGGTCTTCGCGCTGCCCCGGCGGGCGCCGCAGGCGGCCGTCGAGACCGAGGCGTCGGAGCAGGAGCTCGTACTGGTCTGACGACCGCTCAGCGGGCCCGGTACGGAGCATCCGTACCGGGCCCGCCGCGTGGTCAGGCCGCCGCGACCAGCTCGGCGGGCGCCGGCCGGGTGGTGGTCAGCCGTTCCAGCAGCAGCAGTGCGGGCACCGCCGCCAGGCTGAGGCCGATCAGGAAGAGCCACGGCCGGGTCGCGCCCCCGGCGAGCAGCAGGGTCAGCAGGCCGGGGGCCACGGTCTGGCCCAGGGTCCAAGAGAGTTGATAGACCGCCAGGTAGCGGCCGCGCAGCTGCTCGGGAGCGAGCGAGACGCTCAGCTCCTCGGCGAACGGTGTCGCGGCGGTCTCCGCCAGCGTGTAGAGCAGCATGGCCAGGAAGAGACCGGCCGGCACCGCCCAGCCCGGGGTGCGGGTCAGCACCGCGAAGATGCCGAAGGCCAGCGCGTTGATCCCGCAGGCCACGGCGATCACCCTGGTCGGCCGGAACCGCTCCAGCCACTTGCTCACCAGGGTCTGGGTGAGCGCGACCTGAGCACCGTTCAGCACCAGCAGCGCACCGGCGATCCAGGCCTCGCGGTGCAGGCCCTCGGTGATGTAGACGGCCACCAGCAGGCTCTGGATCAGCGCCGAGAAGACGGAGCAGACGTTGATCGCCACCAGCAGCAGGTAGCGCCGGTCCCGGAGCACCGTCCGGTAGCCGCCCCCGGCCGGGGCCTTGCCCGGTACCGCCCGGGCCGCCGGGCGCCAGCGCCACAGCAGCAGGACGGCGACCAGGTAGCTGACCGCGTTGGCCGCCACCACCCCGCGCAGCCCGGCGGTGCCACCGATGCCGACCAGGAAGGCGCCGAGTGCGCCGCCGAGCCCGAGGCCGACGTTGCGCAGCATGTGGATCATCGCGAACCAGCGCGGCCGCTCCGCCCCGTCCGCCGCCAGCACCACCAGTCCGGTGCTCGACGTCCAGTAGGTCACCGCGCCGACCTGGGCCAGCCAGGCGGCCGCCACGATCTGCCAGACCTGCTGGCTGAACAGGAAGCCCGTGTAGCCGACCGCCGAGATCAGGTTGCCCGCCAGCGCCAGCCTGCGCGGGCCCCAGCGGTCGATCAGCGGACCCACCGTCACCGCCGTCGGCACCGCGAGCAGCCGGGCCAGGGTGAGTGCCCCGCCGATCACCGGCAGCGCGAGCTCGGTGGTGCGGGCGAAGTAGACCAGCACGAACGCCAGCACCAGCCCGGTGCCCAGGCTGTCGATCACGCTGGCACCGACCAGCCCGCCGTTCCCCGCCACCCGGGGCAGGCCGAATCTCCGCAAGGTACGCATGGCCGACGGCCCCCTCATCCAGAACGCGGACCGGTCTGCTGAAATGAGTGCCGGTCGCGGGGACGACCCTGCCAGCGCCGCCCCGGGCCGCCCACAGATTTCATCCTGCTCGAATCGTCCGGAGGCGGACCGTGCTCAGCCTGCAGTTCTCCGCCCAGGACCTGGCCCGGACCCGGTTCGGCCACTCGCCGCTCTGGGAGGTGGTCACCAGCATCGAGGCCCTCAAGGACCCCGGCGGCAAACCCTTGCACCTCGGCTGGGCCCGCGAAACCCGGGCCGCCCTCCCGGCGGTGGACCTCTCGCTGCTGTTCGCCCTGGTGCCGATCCCCACCTACTACGTGCCGAGCTTCCTCACGCCCGTCCCGCAGACCCAATCCCCGTCCCTCGAGGACGAGTTGGCCGCGCTGGAGGTCACTCCGCCGGAGACCGTCCGGGCCGACCTGGAGCTGCTCACCGGCCCGCTTCCCGCCCCGCTCACCGCCCTGCACCGCAACCCCGCCGACGGGCTGGCCCGGCTCGCCGACCAGATCTGGGCCTACTGGGAGGTCGCCATCCGGCCGCACTGGAGCCGGATCCAGCGCCTGGTCGAGGGCGAAGTCCTGTACCGCGCCCGGTCGATAGCGCACGGGGGCGCCGCCGAACTCTTCGAGGCGCTGCACCCCCAGGTCAGCTGGTCCGACGACACCCTCCGGGTCAGGCACCGCTTCTACGAGGCCACCCGCACCCTGGACGGCGGCCGGGGTCTGATCCTGGTCCCCACCGTCTTCGTCTGGCCCGGCGTCTTCTCCCAGAGCACCCCGCCCCGTCAGCCCGGCCTGGTCTACCCGCCGCGCGGCATCGCCACGCTCTGGGAGAGCCCCCGCGACCGGGCGCCCGACGCGCTGGCCGCCCTGCTCGGCCGCTCCCGGGCCGCCCTGCTGGCCGAGCTCGGCGCACCCGCCTCCACCACCGAACTCGCCGCCCGCACCGGCATGCCGGCCCCCACCGTCTCGCACCACCTCACCACACTGCGCGCGGCCGGCCTGGCCGTCTCGCACCGCACCGGCCGCACCGTGCTCTACCTGCGCACCCCGCTCGGCGAGGCGCTGCTCGGCGCGAGCCCTACTCCGTGACCCTCCGGCGGCCCGGCATCCGGAGCAGCAGCAGCGGGCGGCCGGTCTCGACGATGAACGCCTCCACCCCGTTGACCGCACCGAGCACCAGCACCACCAGCACCGCCGTGACCGCCTGCGGCAGCGCCGAGGCGACCGAGGCCAGGGCCAGACAGGCCAGGGCGCCCGCCGTACGCGGCACCGCGGCCGCGCCGAACATCCGCCAGCGGGCGTAGCAGAACCCGGCCAGGTAGAGCGCCGCTCCCGGCGCCAGCATGAACTGCGGGAGTTCGTGCGGATGTTGACGTGGGTGCGCGAGCAGCTCCTCCAGCCCGACCGCCATCAGGATGATGGCCACCGCGTACGCCAGGTGCGCGTAGCTGAACACGTCCCGGACGATCCTGGCCTGCACCGGGTCGACGTCCAGACTGTGCCGGGCGGCCGGGGCGCTGTAGTGGAAGTAGGCCCACCAGAGCTGCACGATCAGTACGAACGCCACTCCCAGGGTGAGCAGGGCGACCGTACCGAGGTGGCCGTCCGAGACGTGCCCGCCGGAGGCGATCACCGTCTCGCCGAGCGCCATGATGACGAACAGGCCGAACCGCTCCGGGAGATGGGAGGTCTCGAACCTGGCGCGGTCCAGCCGCTTGCCCAGCAGTGTGGTGCCCAGCACCTCGATCAGCGCCCCGGCCGCCCACAGGACTTGGCGCGGTCCGCTGTCCAGGAAGGCGCCGAGCAGGAACAGCGGCCCGCTCACCAGCAGGCTGACCGAGAACGGCTCGATCCGCAGCCCGCCGAAGGTCGGCCAGCGCCGCATCCGCTGCCACAGGATCAGCCGCATCAGCACGTAGCAGACCCCGAACAGCACACCCCGGTCCCCCAGGGCGTCCGGCACCGCCACGCTCATGCCCAGCCCACAGGCCGCCAGCGCGAACACCAGCAGCCGCCCGTGCACCCCGTCGAGGCTCTCCCCCGTCGCGTTGCCGAGCAGTGCCGCCCCGACCCAGCCCATCCAGAGCGGCAGGAACAGCATGATCGCGGCCGCCACCTCCAGCAGCGAGTGCGCGTGTGCCAGCGCCACCGCGATCTGGGTGATGGCGAAGACCCACACCAGGTCGAAGAACAACTCCGCCCAGGTGACCCGCTGTTCGACCCGCTCTGCTCTGTCTCCCACGTCGTCCGACATCCCCGTTGCCCCCTTCGGCCCTCGGGCGGCTCCCCGCCCGCACGGGCCCCATCGTGCTCAGTCGCCCCACTTCCGGGCAACCACAATGGTCCAAGGGTCGGGACGGGGAGCGGAGGTGACCTCCGGTCAGCGCGCGGTGGTCTCGCCGAGCCAGCCGAGGGCGGCCACCTGGATGCCGGCCTGGAAGCGGCTGCGGGCGTCCACCCGGACCATCAGGTCGGCCATCATCCGGCGGACGGTGCGCAGCGAGACGCCGAGCCGCTGGCCGGCCCGCTCGTCGGTGAGGCCCTCGGCGAGCAGGCGGAGCAGTTCGCGCTCCTGGGCGGTGAGCCCGCGCGGGTCGCGCTGTACGGTCTCGCCCAACGTGATGGCCTGGTCCCAGAGTTGCTCGAACAGGGCGCGCAGGGCCGCGATCACGCCGGGGCTGTGCAGCAGCACGGCGCCCTTGCGCGGGTCCTCCGGGTCGATCGGGACGATCGCGGTGGCGTTGTCGACCAGGATCATCCGCAGCGGCAGCGTGGGCGTGGTCCGGACGGCGCCGCCCAGGCCGTGCAGCCAGCGCGCGTACTGCACGGTGGCCGGGTCGTTGCGGACGCTGTCCTGGTAGATGGTGCGCATCCGGACGCCGCGTTCCAGGGTCTCCTGGTCGAGGGTACGGCTGGCCTCCATGACCTGTAACGGCTGCGGGCCGCCGGGAGCGAGTGCGAGCACCTCGACGGCGGCGTCGGAGGCGAGTTGGATCAGCCGACCGCGGACCTCGCCGAGGTCGGCGATCAGCTCGACCCCGGACTGGCTGCTGGGGGCGCGCACGCTCGCGTACTCGGCGATCAGGCCGGCCATCGCGGCGCGGCTGCGCTCGATCTCCTGCTGGCGGCGGGCCGCCTCGGCCTCCTGGCGGGCCAGCAGGGTGGCCAGCCCGAGTTCGGGATTGACGGCCCGCCAGCGGTCCTCGGCGCCGGTGGGCCTGGTGAGCGCCAGGTCGGCGAGGTGGTCGAGCGCCGCCCTGACCTCGGGCTCGCGCGCCTCCAGCCGGTCGGCGATGCCCTGGGTGTCCAGCTCGGGGTGGAGCAGCATCGTCCGGTACACCGCTTCGCCGAACGGGTCGAGGCCCATCGGCTGGGACGCGGTCAACGCCCTGTCACCAGAAGTGCGGACCACATCACACCCTCCCCGTGACCGGAATCGAACCGGTCGATCTACAGGCCCTGACAGGCGGTCAGCGTACCGTCACGAGCAGGAACATAGAACAGTCTTACGGACAATCACGGTGGTCCGATGGACGAATCGTGAAGGACCGGACACCGAACGGGTCTCCCGGTGACAGAAGCTGCCGTCCGGGGCCGGGACCCGCGACATATTGCTGCCAGGCGGAGAGATGCCACCTCGAACTTCCGGTCGACGCGCTGTCGGTGCCTAGGCTGGCAGGTGTGTATGCGATTCGAGCCCATCTGGAGACGCCCGCCGGTCCACCGGCCGGCCACCCGGTGGCACCGGTCGTACGGGACGGCCTGGAGCGCGGGCTCCGGGGGCCGGCCCGGCTCAGCCACGCGCGGATCCGGGTGACGCCGCAGGTGCTGGACGCCGTGGTGTTCGTCGCGGCCGGCAATCTGCTGGACGCCGAGGACGGACTGCGCGATGCCTGGCACGAACTGACCCGCACCGGCGGCGTGCTGAGTGGTTGGCACCTTCTGCACTGCGAGGCCGACTCCAGGATCGCGCTCGGTCTGCACGAGCTGCCCAGCCACCCCTGACCGGCATCCGCGCAGGCCAGGGCAGTTCTGCCCGCCCTGGCAGCAGGTGACCCGAGCTGGCCTCAGAGTGTCACGGCACTCTGGTGCCAGCTCCGAGTAGAGACACGGACCACTGCGGGCGGCCACTCTCATGGTGTCGGCAAGAACGACGGACCGGAACACCGGGACAGCAGCCCCTCAGGGGGCCCGGTACGGACCGTCGGCCGCACACCCTCAGATCCCCGGAAGCAGCCCGGGGTTCAGCCAAACGCGAGAGGTTCGGGCACCCTTATGTCGCAGAAGGTCCGTTTCATCACGATTGTCACTCTTGGTTTCAGCGTTCTGACCGGTGCCGCCGTCACCGCCCAGGTGGCCGGTTCCGCTCCGACCGCCGTCGTCCTGACCGCCGACGGCGCTCCGGGGGACGTGGCCATGACCGACAACATCACGACGGGCCTGCCCACCCCGCTGCCCATCCCCGCCGCCACCGCTGTGCCGTCCCCGCTGCCCACCGGCCCGCAGGACACCTGGGGCTGGGGCTGAGCCGTCCCGCCGCACCCCGCGGCTCCGCCTGACCATTCGTCAGTCCGCCTGTTCGCCCGACACTTCAACGCCACCGAGGTAGCCGGATGATCACCCTCCTGGACCACCCTCCCTTCCGCTCGGCCCCGGCCCCCACCGCCGGGACCCCCACCGTGAGCGTCCTGCTCGCCGACGGACACCACCTGTTCCGTTCGGGGCTCGGCGCCCTGCTCGACCGGGAGGCCGACCTCGCGGTCGTCGCCGAGTCGACCACCGCCGAGGAGGCCGCCGCCGAAGCCGCCCGGACCAGGCCGACCGTCGCCGTCCTCGACCCGGATCTGCCCGGCCCCGGCGGACCCGCCACCGCCGCCCTGATCCGCGACCACGCACCGGCCACCGCCGTGCTGCTGCTGATCGCGGTGCCGCGCTCCTCCGACCTGCAGCGCGCGGTCGCCGACGGCGTCGCCGGGGTACTGCTCAAGGACGTACCGCCGGGCGCGCTGATCTCGGCGGTCCGCGAACTCGCCCGGGGCGGACGGGTCTACGACCCCAGGCTGGTGGCGGAGGTGGTCCGGCCTGCCGCGATGCCGCTCACCCCGCGCGAGCTGACCGTGCTCGGCCACGTGGCCGAGGGGGCGACCATCAACGAGGTCGCGGCCACCCTCTCGCTCTCCCCCGGGACGGTGCGCAACTACGTCTCGGCCGCGATCGCCAAGACCCACGGGCGCAACCGCTGCGACGCGATCCGGATCGCCCGCGAACACGGGTGGCTCTGAGCCGACACCCAGCCCGGACATGCCGATGC
>NZ_LMCT01000012.1:609512-697857 GCF_001424875.1 Kitasatospora sp. Root107
ATGCCCCGCCACTCCACGGCGGGGCATCGGCATGTCCGGGCACCTACGGTAGGCGGGCGCTCAGCCGTCTACGGTCCAGGGGCTCGGGGAACTGCGATGAGATCTGGCGCCGGGGTCACTGCGAAAGTGCCTGACGATCTACGTACGGATCACCTTGTACGAGGTCGGCGTCGCAGTTCCCCGAGCCCCTGACTTCCGAACCGTGTGCCCAATGGGTCAACTCGCTCGTGAGGACGTCACGATGTCGTTGAACCCGTGCGCGGTGCGCGGCACGTCCGCCGGTCGGCTGCCGATCAGGAACTCGCCGACCGAGGACTCCGCCGTCCAGTCCAGGCCGAGCGCCCGCGCCGCCGCGTCGGTGTCGCCCGAACCGAGGCCGCACGGCGCCAGCCCCATCGCCGTCGCCACCAGGTACAGCGTCTGGTAGACCACGCCGACGTGCTTGAGCGTCAGCGCGTACGCGATCTGGCTGTACTTCCAGGACAGCCGCCCGAACCGGGAGGTGACGGTCAGCAACACCTGCGGGTCCACCGCGCAGCCGGTGGCCCGCCAGGCCGCCGTCATCAGCTCGCGGAACGCCGCCTCGTCGGCGGCCCCGGCGAACGGCCTGGGCCGCAGCCGGTGGGCCGCCGCGTCGTAGCGGTACACCCCGGGCACCAGGCCGTCGCAGCGCACCACCGAGAGGTAGACCTCCAGTTCACCGGTCGAGCCGCCGGCCGGGTAGGGCCGGTCCACGATGTCGTAGCCGTGCGGGTCGGACGGATCGCCCGGGATGATCCGGCGGACCCGGGCCACCCGGTAGAGCAGCTCGCCCAACTGCGCCAGGGTGACCGGGGTTTCGGCGTACGACCGGACCGAGCGCCGGCCCTCCAGCACCTCGCTCAGTGCGGGGTCGCGGGCCAGCACCTCGTCCCAGTCCGGCACCGGCAGGTCGATCCCGCTGCCGTCCTCCCTGGGCCCCACGCCCGGGATCGCGGGCAGTTGGGCGATGTCGGTGTGGGCGAAGACGCCGCCGCTCGGGTAGTCGTGCCGGCCCGGGCGGCTGCGGGCGTGGAACAGCAGGTCGTGGAAGTCCCAGAGCGGCGGCTCGCCGGTCGCGCCGTCGTCCAGGAATCCGGCCCCCGCCAGCAACCCGGCCAGCGCCTGCCCGGCCGAGACGCTGATGCCCGCCAGCATCGCCGCCTCGGCCACCGAGCGGTTGGCGGTCACCGCCGCGACGAACGCCCCCGCCGCCGGCTGGTGCAGCGTCAGCCGGAACGGCGCCATCGGGGACTCCAGCACGCAGGCCCCGGCGTGCTCCTCCGGCAGCCGGCGCAGGTACGCGAACCGGGACAGCACCACGGAGGCGGGCGGGCGGACCAGACCGGGCAGACCGGCCGCCCGCGCGATCGGTACGGCGGTCGCCAGCGGCTCGCCGAGCGGGTCGGCGATGGTCGTGGTGACCAGGTAGGGGAACCGGCTCAGCAGGTGGAACAGCCTGCCGCCGTCGGCGATTTCGTCGACGTCGAGATGGGTCCGGGTGAGTGCGGCGAGCCGCTGGACGGTTTCGGCGCCGAGCGCGTGCACGCGCTGCCGGCCCCAGGGGTGGCTGAGCTCCAGGTCGTCACCCTGCGCGGTGACCTCCACCTCCGGGCGCAGCCGCAGCAGCGTGCGCGGCGTCCCGCCCTCGGCGGTGAGGTCGGGGGGCAGCTGTTCGGTCACGGTCATCGGGTACCTCTTTCCGGGCTGCCACCTCTCAGTGGCGGCCCGGCGCTTCGTCAGATGAAGATCGGGATCGGGTTGAGCTCCTCCTCCGGGGTGGGCGTCTCGAGCCAGCCCAGCGCCACCGGCACGTCGTACAGCCGGCCGGGCCCGAACCTGGCCCAGAAGTGCCGCATCCCGGGGACGATCACCTTGGCCACCGGCAGGCCGATGTCCGGACGGGTCTGGTCGAGCACCAGGAACTCCATCCCGCGCTCCTCGACCAGGCGTTGGACCAGTGCCAGGTCCTCGGCCAGGTCGTCGCCGGCCAGCTTGGTCCAGCGGGACGGGCCCGCCGCGGGGGCGGCCGGGTCGGGCAGCAGGTAGGGCTGGTTGGCCACGGTCGCGGTGGTCCACCACTCCTTCTGCTCGCGGTCGGCGCCCGCGTAGTCGACCTCGCCGTCGGCGTTGCCCGCGACCGGGCCGAGGAACTGGTTCATCTCGGTCAGCGCCCGGGTGAGCGCGATGTGCGGGTCGAGATGCGCCCCGAAGGCGATCAGCACGTCCTCGGCGGGCTTGTCGGTCCGGCGGGAGAACGCGCCGACCACCGGGATGCCGAAGTCCGAGGTGAGGTCGAGCGCCCAGATCTCCCGGTTCAATCCCCGGTAGATGTCCCGGAGTTGGTCGATGTACGGGTCCCCGAAGGCATCCAGGTCGATGGCCGGCCGCTGGACCCGGTTGTACCACCAGAGCGCGACGGCGTCCCGCTCGACCAGCTCCAGGAAGCCCTGCAGGGTGGCGTCCTCGAAGGAAGTGCCGGCCGCGCAGCCGTTGGAGTCGCCGGCCGCGAAGAAGCCGTCGCGGTGCCGGTAGCCGTAGTACAGCGCCATGGTGGGCAGCCAGCGGGTGCGCTGCTCGGTCAGCGACCAGGCCGGTGACCACTCGATCCGGTCGTCCTCGCGGAACCGCTCGGGGATGGTGTTGAACATCGAGGGCTGGTTGTTCCAACGGCCCCGTTCGGCGAACTGGCGCTCGCTGTAGAGCAGCGAGTCGGCGGGGTGGATCGCGGCGTCGCCCAGTTCGGTGAAGCTGGCGGTGCGGCGGGCCTCGTCCCCCTGGAAGACGCCGGAGTAGCGCTCCATCGCCTCACCGAGCGCGCTGGCCCTGGCCTGCACGTCGGTGCGCCCCTTGCCGCAGCTGACCGAGCGCAGCCCCGTACGGAGCTGGCGCAGGTCGCCGCTGCGCCGGGAGAGGTTCTGCCCGGAGACGTACACCCGCAGCCCGGTGGGGGTCCGGCCGGCCGGCACCAGGGAGGTCACCACGCCGGTGACCGGGGAGAGTTGGGGCTTGTACTGCTCCAGCATGTCCTCCGGGGAGGCGGAGCGGTGGCCACCGTCGGCGGTGTACGCCTTGGGGCGGCTCTCGAACCGGACCGGGCTCAGCTGACGTTCCGTCATGAGCTGCTCGTCACCGCAGGCCGGGCACTGCGGGCGGCGGATCAGGCGGTGCCGTTCGGTCTCCAGCAGCACGGTGTCCAGGGTGAGCACGACCGGCTCGGCCGGGCGCACTCCGGCCAGCCACTTGGCGGCCTCCAGCGCGGTGAGCTGGACGCCGGTGCCGAGCGAAGGTGCCAGGTGGGCGCCGGCGGTGGAGATCGGACCGTCCTGGCCGAGCCGGTGCTGGAGGTAGCTGAGCGACTGACGGTTGGCGGACAGCCGGTGGGCCAGGCACTCCCAGCAGCCGGTGGTCCCGGCGTCCTCGGCCGGTCCCGGCACGAAGACCGGGCCGACCCAGACGATCGAACCGACCGGACGGGCCAGCAGCCAGGGCCGCCCGCTCTCCCGGGCCTCCCGGTCGCGCGCGGCCAGGCCGGGGTGCAGGTAGTCGTCGGTCAGCGCGATGGTGAACTCGGCCGCCGGGTCCGCCGTCACACCGGCGGCGGCGAGGGCGGCCAGGAAGGGCTGCGGGTCCAGGTCGCCGTAGACCTCGACCCGGGCCCGGGCAGTGCACAGCGCACTGCTCGCGGCGGCGCCGTCCAGGCCGGCCATCTCGAAGTAGGCGGCCCCGGCCGGGTCCTCGGCCTGGCCCGTGGTGGCGAGATAGCCCCGGTCACGGAGCCGGTCGACGGCCGTGCGCACCTTGTCGGCGGGCACGGTGCCGCTCAGCGCCTCACTGATCTGCTCGGCGGTGCGAGTGCCGTCCAGCAGCGGCGCGAGGGCCTGGGCGAGCCCGCCGTCGACCACCGAGACCCCACGCTCGGAGACCAGGTAGACGGCCTCGCCGGGCACGACGTACGGGGTGTAGTGAGGCTTGAAGCCGATCGCGGGTGTGTTGGGCATGGCTGGTACCTCTGGTCTCGGTCGCGGTCAGCGCAGGGTGGCGAGCGGGGCGGTGGCGGGGTCGAGCAGGCGCAGCAGCAGCAGGCCGACGGCTGCCGAGCCGTCCAGTGCGCCGAGGTTGATCCGGTCGTCGGCGGCCCGGTCGGGGTACCAGCTGCCGGTGGTGTCGTGCCGCACGATCAGCTCGCCGACCAGCAGGGCGGCGGCCTCCCGGCCGTCGTAGAACGGGCCCGGCAGCAGCGAGTCCAGCGGATCAGGGACGGTGTGCAGCAGCCCCGCCTCGGCGGCGGTGAGCGCCTCGCCGGCGGTGGCCACCAGGTCGCGGGTGCTCCGGCCGGTGATCTGACGCTCACTCACCGGCGGGGTGAGCGCGGCCAGTTCGGCCGGGTCGACGATGCCGGCGCCGAGCGCGACGGCGGTGTCCAGGCAGGCCAGCCGGCCGGCCCGGGTGGCGGTGGCGAAGCGGTGGCCGCGCAGCCGTTCGCGGACCGCGTCCGGGGCGGCGAGCAGCGCGGGCGCCTCGGCCACGACACGGGCCAGGGCGGCCGCGATCGAGTCCGTACCGGTGGGCACCAGGTCCAGGAAGCCGTGGTCGACCTCGCCGTCGGCATCGGGCTCGGCGGAGAGCTGCTCCAGGGCGGCGGCGGCCAGGGCCCGGATGCCGTCGTCGGTCGGGGCGTGCCCGGGGCCGGTGACCCGGCGCAGCCGGAGCAGGTTGAGCAGCAGGCCGGCGCTGCCGAGCGGCACGTCCGGGTTGGGTGTACGGGGCGGCCGGCCCGGGCGGGCGGGTGCCGGGGTGGCGACCGCAACCGTACCTGGCACCAACCCCTGGGCCGAGGCGATCAGTTCGGGCTCGCCGAGCAGGGTGCCGACCCGGGCCAGCGCGTGGATCAGCGCACCGGGTCCGGCGAACCCGCCGGGGACGGGTGAGCCGCCCGCCAGCCGGCTGTCGGCGGCGAAGGCGAAGGCCCGCGGGGCGGCCGGGTCGATCAGCCGGGCGGCGGCGGTCAGGGTGCGGTGGGCGGCGCGGTGGAAGCGCGGTTCGCCGGTGGCTGCCCAGAGTTCGGCGAACAGGACGGCCAGCCCCGGGGTGCCGCTGGCCAGGTCCAGGCCGAGCACCTCGACCTGGCGCAGACCGCTGCCGGGGTACCAGCTCTGGCCGAGCCAGCCGTTGCCGCGCCGGTCCGCCAGGATCCGGTCGCCGATCTCCACCGCACGGTCGAGCAGTTCGCCGTTGCCGGGGATCCGGGACCGTACGCTGCGCGGGACGGCGGGGACGGGCAGCTCGGCGCCACCCCGGGCGGCGTCCACGCAGCCGGTCAGGACCGCGAGATGGGCGTCCAGGTCGAAGCTGTCGAGTTCGGCGACCCGGTCCTGCAGGCGCTGCCAGCCGGTGCTGCGGAAGTGGCCCGGGATCTCCTGGCCGTCCGCCGTGAAGGCGGAGGTGGAGGAGGTCAGTGAGCGGAAGAAGGGGATGTCGAGCTGGCGGAAGGAGTCCAGCTCGGCGAGCACCACCTCCAGCAGGTCGCCGCGGCCGGGGTCACCGGCCAGCGCCGTGATGGCGCCCTGCAGCGCACCGGCGATCACCGTCTCGCGGGTGGCGCCGCTGTCCAGGGCGAGCGGACTGGTGGAGGCTCGGATGATCTTGTAGCCGTCCCAGGTGTGCCGCCAGATGTAGCGCACCCAGATGCCCCGGAAGGACGCCAACGGGCCTTCCGGCGAGGCAAGTTCGTCGCGCAGCCGGTGCAGCGTCCGGTGCATCTCGCGGTAGCCCTCGGTGAGCTCCTCGGAGTACTCCCACGGGTCGGCGGTGACCGTCTCGCCGGTCTCGTCGAGGTGGACCGGACGGTACGGCGGCAGCGGCAGCGCGGGCACCCCGGGGGTGATCTCCAGGCTGCCGATCCGGGACAGGCAGCCGATGTCCAGCGCGGTGCTCGCCTTCGCCGGGGTCCAGGGCTGGAAGGCCATCGCCGTCCGCACCACGGTGGACTCCAGATCGTCCAGCAGCCCGTGCTGCTCGGCACTGATCGTCGGCGGCGTCTGCACGCGCGGGTAGAGCAGGCACTCCAGGTCGATCAGCGCGGGGTGCTCGCCGTCCGCGAGCAGGTTGTCGGCCCACAGGTCACGGCCCTCCAGCAGCTGCACCAGACGGATCGTCATACCGAGCCGCCGGTAGAACCGGGCGAAGCCGCCGGCGTCGGCGCAGGGGCGGTGCGGGACCAGCTCCTCCCAGCCGTAGTCGTTCTCGCAGTGCGCGGCCAGTGAGGCGGCGTGGCCGTCGTCGCCCCGGTCGCTGCGGATCAGCACGGTACGCACCGGCAGATCCAGCGACAGCTCCTCGTTGAGCCGGCGCGACAGGTCCAGGTAGGCGGTCGCGTGCCGCATGTCCTTGGGCTTGTAGACCACCGCCCGGCCGCTCGCGAAGTACAGCAGCGACACCGAACGGCCGCCCGCGTGCCGGTCGCCCGCCTCGCCGCGCACCGAATCCAGCGGGCCCGGGTCCTCGCCCTCCCACATCTGCTCGACCAGCAGCGCGCGGTCCGCCGCGAGCCGGGCGAACAGCTCGGTCTGTACGTGCTGCCACTGCCGGCAGACCGTACCGACCAGGTACGCCAGCGCGGGCAGCCGCTCCAGCCGGGCCAGCCAGCCCTCCTGCGAGGTGTCCAGGCCGCCGGCGGCGTCCCAGTCGGTGGCGCGCGGGCGGCCGGTGAGGGTCTGCAACTCGTGGCAGAACGCCAGGTTGCAGGCCTCGACCAGCCGGCCGGTCAGCGTGCCGGCCAGGTCGGCGCGGGCCCGGTCGCTGACCGGGACGCCGAGGATGCCACCCGTCCCGTACGGCAGCAACTCGCCTGCGGCGGCGACGAAAGCGGCACCGAGTGCGCCGGGGGCGCTGGTCTCGGCGCTCGGCGCGGCCGGCAGCGTCCGCAGGAACACGGCCAGCGCCAGGGCCCAGTCGGGCAGGACCGCGGGATCGGCCAGCACCACGCCGCGCAGCCCGTCGCCGAGCGGACGGCCGGTCTCGGCCAGGTGGTCCAGCAGCGCACCGGCGCCGCCGTGCTCACCGGCCGCCCGGCGCAGCCAGGTGTCCACCGCGGCGGTGCGGCCACGGCGGTCCTCGTCCGGGTCCGGGGCGAAGACCGCGCTGCCGTCCGGACGGGCCTCGGCCCGGTCGGCGAACGAGGCGGCGGCGGTCACCACGGCGCGCAGCCGGTCGTCGCCCCGGTCCAGACCGGGGAGCAGCACCCCGGCGGCAGTGTCCGTAGGGTCGGCGGCGCGGTCGTCGGTGTGCGGGGTGGAGGCACCGTCGACGGGGCGGAGCCAGGTCTGCAGGTCGAGCGGCATCTCACATCTCCTGGAGTCGGGCGAGTCGGGTGAACAGCGGGTCGTGGCCGAGTAGTTCGTCGTAGGTGCCGGAGGCCGTCAGTCGGCCGCCGGAGAGCACATGGATTCGGTCGGCGGTGCGGATGGTGCTGAGGCGGTGGGCGATCACCACCCGGGTGCGGTCCAGGCCCGCGACGGCTTCGGCGACCCGCAGCTGGGTCGCGTTGTCCAGCGCGGAGGTGGCCTCGTCCAGCAGCAGGACGGTGGGCCGTCGGACCAGGGCGCGCGCCAGCAGCAGGCGCTGCACCTGACCCCCGGAGAAGCCCTGGGCGTCCTCCCCGACCCGGGTGCCGAGGCCGAGCGGCAGACTGCGCAACTCGTCGGCGATACCGGCGAGTTCGGCGGCCTCCCAGATCTGGTCCTCGGTCACGTCGGGATCGCTGCCGGCCAGGTTCTCCAGCAGCGAGCCGCGCAGCATGCGACCGTGCTGGAGCACCACGCCGAGCCGGCGCCGGACCAGCCGGGCGTCCAGCCCCGCCAGATCCTGTCCGTCGTAGCGGACGGTGCCGGACTCGGGCGTTTCGAAACCGAGCAGCAGGCGTACCAGGGTGGACTTCCCGGCGCCGGACGGGCCGACCACCGCCACCAGTTCGCCGGGCGCGGCGTGCAGCGACACCGCTTCCAGCGCGGGCGCCGCCGTCCCCGGGTAGCGGAACGTCACCCGGTCCAGCGAGACCGAACCGAGCAGTTCACCCGGATCGGTCAACTGCCGGTTCCCGTCCACCGGGTGGACCTCGGCCAGGATCGGGCGGATCCGGTCGAGCACCGGCGCGATGCCGTACGCACTGGCCGCGGCATGGGTGACCTGACCGAGCGCCGCCGCGACCTGACCGGCCGCCACACCGGCCGCCATCAGGTGCCCCGACGGCGTCGCACCGTCGAACACCGCTCCCGCCAACAGGACCGCCAGCAGCAGCGGTTGAAGTCCTGCGGTGAGGGCGCCGGCCGCGGCGTCGGCCCGCTGAGCGGCCGCGTCGGCCCGCTTCTGGGCGGCGAACGGCACCGCCCAGCGGGCGAACGCCTGGATCTCCCGGCCCGCCGTCTGGATCTTGTCGATCCCGAGCAGCAGCCCGTACAGCACGCCGTTCAGCTGTCCGTGCAGCTCGAACACCGCGCTCTCGTGGCGCTGGCGGCGGCGACCGAGCAACAGCAGCAGCCCGGTCACCACCAACACGGCGAGCAGCAGCAGCCCGCCGAGCCAGACGTCCACCAGCAGCAGAACGGTGAGTCCCGAGGTGGCGAACACCGCCCCCAGCACCGCGCTGACCAGCACCTCGGACAGCGCGGCCCGGGCCTGGGCGACCGCGTTGGCCCGATGCACCAGGTCACCCGTGGTGTAGTCGCGGAAGAACCGGGCGTCGTGACCGAGCAGACGGTCCCAGACAGCCGGTTCCAACGCACTCTGCACCCGACCGGTCAGCCGGACGGCAGCGGTGTTCCGGACGATCACCAGCAGCCAGGCCGCCAGCACCGCCGACCCCAGCAGCAGGGTCAGCCAGCGCACCGGGTGCTGATCGGCCGCCAGCAGTTGCGGCATCAGTACACCGGCGCTCAACGGCACCAGCAGCCCGAGCAGCGCCGCCCCCAGACCGGCTGCGGTCAGCCGGCCCAGATCGCGCCGCGCTCCCGGCACCCGCAGCACGAACCGGGCCAGATCCGCCGGCCCCAAGTCGCCCTCGGGCAGCGGCAGGTAGAGCAGCAGAGCTCTGGCCTGCAGGGCGACCTCACCCCGGCCCGCCGGGTCGTACGGACGGTGGCCGCCCGCCGGGCGCGGCACCAGCGCGACCGGCCGGCCGTCGTCCGCCGCGAACCCCACCATCGGCCCGGCCGTCCCGGCCGGATCGCCGTGCCCGTCCGCCCCGGCCGGCAGCGTCACCGGTCGGTACCGCACCCCGGCCGACCGCAGCAGTACGGTCAGCGGGTCACGGGAGTCGCGTACGGCGGCCGGGAGTTCGGCATTGATACCGGTCTCGGGGACCGCGCCCAGCGCGACCAGCACGGCGTGCGCCTGCCCGGCCGGGCTGGTGGCCGCCACCCGGTGCGGCTGCCGTCCGCCACGGCCGGCGTGCAGCACGCCGACGGCGGCGGCGAGCGCGGCGCGGTTGGCCTCGGCGGTGGCCGTGGTGGTCATGACTTCTCCTCCTTCTGGGTCGGGGTCTTCCGGGTCGGGGTCTTCTGGGTCTTCTCCGCGAGCAAGGTCCGGTAAGGGCCAGGGACGGCGGCGAGTTCGGCGGGGGTGCCCTGCTGGACGATCCGGCCGCCGGCCAGCACGACCACCCGGTCGGCGGCCTGAATGGTGCTCAGCCGGTGGGCCAGCACCAGGCAGGTGGTGCCCCGGCGCCGCAGGTGCTCGTTGACCGCCGCCTCGGTGTGCGCGTCCAGCGCGGAGGTGGCCTCGTCCAGCACCAGCAGGGCCGGGTCGAGAGCGAGCGCCCTGGCCAGCTCGAGGCGCTGGCGCTCACCACCGGAGAGGTTGCGGGCGTCCTCCTCGATCCGTCCGCTGTCCAGTCCGCCGCGCCGCGCCACGAGTTCGGCCACCTCGGCGTCGTCCAGCGCGCGCCGCAGGGCGTCCTCGTCGGCGGCCGGGTTCCAGAGCGTCAGGTTCTCCCGGACGGTCCCCTCGAAGAGCCGCAACTGCTGCTCCACGTAGGCGACCTGACTGGTCACCACCGCACGGTGCCAGTCCTCCCGGGGCCGGCCGTCCAGCAGCACCTGGCCGGACCAGGGGCTCAGCACCCCGGCCGCGAGCCTGGCCACCGTCGACTTGCCGCTGCCGCTGCCGCCGATCACGGCCACCCACTCCCCCGGGCGGATGTGCAGCGAGATCCCGGCCAGCGTGGGCGGCCGGTTCGGGTCGTAGCCGAACTCGACGTCGCGCAGCTCCAGTTCGCCGCTGAGGCGCGGAGCGGGCTCGGCGTCGTCGGCCGGAGCGTCCAGGATCGGCGTCAGGTACGGGTCGGGCTCGGTGCTCTCGACATCCTCCAGCAGCGCGTTCTGCGCCCGGGCGATGGTGAACTCCGAAGCAGCGCCCACCAGCTGGCCGATGGGCGAGAGGAAGCCGTTCAGCAGCAGCAGGAAGGCGAGCAGCGTCCCGACCGAGAGCGAACCGCCGAGCAGCATCGAGGTGCCGGCCACCACCACGGTGGCGGTGGCCGCCGAGTTGAGCGCGCCCGGCAGGGAGAGCGGCACGATGACCGCGGTGGTGACCCGCTGGCCGGTGTCCATGGCACGGGCCTGCCAGCCGGCCCAGGACCGGAAGAACGAGTCCTCCGCCCCCTCCGCCTTCAGCGTCTCGATCGCTGACACACCGGCGAACGCGACCCCGTCCCGCTTGTACTGCTCCGCGTGCAGCCGGTGCACCAGCCCGCCGCGCCGCCGGTCCGCGACCCGCAGCGCCAGTACGTCCAGCACCGCCACCACGACCGGCACCGCCGCCAGCCGGGGCTCCAGCCAGACCAGCGCGGTCAGGTGGACGGCGGCCGCCGCAGCGGAGGCGGCGGCAGCAGCTACCCGGTGCGAGAGCAGCATCGCCAGGCCGTCGTTCATCTGCACCCGGGTCACCAGACCGCCCAACTGGCGGCGGTGGAAGAACGATCCGGGCAGCCGCATCAGCCGCCACAGGAATCCGGCCGAGGCGCGGGCCGCCATCGCCTCCAACACCCGGTTGACCAGGGCCTGTTGGAGCCAGGTACCGAGCAGTACCGTCCCGGCCACCGCACCGGCCGCGAGCGCCAGCGGCATCGCCCAGGCCGCCGTACCGTCGATCACCACCGACCGGAGATAGGCCCGCAGCAGGAATGCCGCCGCGACCCCCGGCACCGCCAGTGTCACGGCCAGCAGCACCGCCAGCAGCAGCGGCCCGGCGAACGCGCGCATCCGCGCCGTCAGCGCCCGCAGCAGCGGGAAGCGTTGACCGCCGCTCTCGAAGTCCGGTCCGGGTTCGAACCCGACCGCGATCCCGGAGAACGAGTCCCAGAACTCGGCCGGTGTCGCCGAGTACGAGCCCAGCGACGGGTCGTTGACGTGCACCCGGCCCCGCTTGACGCCCTCGAAGATCGCGAAGTGCGGGCCGGTGACCAGGACCATCGACGGAACCTGCACGCCCTCGAGACCGAGCAGCCGGTCCTCCGTCCGGACCACTCGACGGCCCCGGGCGAGCAGCCCGTACCGGCCGGCCGCCCTGGCGACCGCAGCCGCACTGACCCCGTCCCGGCTCACCCCACAGGACCGGGAGGCCTCCTGGAGCGTCACCCGGCGGCCGAACGCACCCAGCACCACGGCCAGGCAGGCAGCGCCGCAGTCCTGTTCCTCCATCTGCGGCACCACCGGCGTCCGCAGGTAGCGGCGCGCCTTGCGTCCGGCGGACGGCTTCGGCCGCTCGTCCTTCACCACCGGCGCCACCGGCTCCACCGCAGCCGCCGTCTCGCGGACGTCGAGGCTCATCGCCCGGCCCCCGATCCGAACACGGCCTGGTACGGATGCCGGGCACCCAGGTCGACGGAGACCGTCAGCGGCAACGGGCCGCGCAACTGTCCCGCGGCGGCCGGAATTCTGGCGTATGCCGTCCAGACCGGGGCCGCCCCGGCGGGCAGGCCGGGCACCGGCACGGTGAACGTCCCGTCCAGCGAGTCGGCCCGGACCGGCAGGGCGTCCGCCGCAGTGATCGTGGCCTCGACCGTCCCCAACCCGGGCACCGGCACCAGCACCGTCCGGCCCAGCGTGAGCTGGCCCGCGTCCTTCAGCGAGGTGGCAAAGATCCGTACGGTCTCCGGCAGTCGGGCGACATCCAGGGCGACGACGGCCGCCCCGGGCGCGAGCGTGCTGCCGGGTGTGGCGAGCAGCGCGGTGACCGTGCCGCCGGACGGCGCCCGGACAACGAGCTCCTCGCCCGCCGGCGTCCGGAGCAGTGCTACGACCTGACCCTGCGTCACCAGTGCGCCGGTGCCGACCTGGTAGGCCAGCAGCGCACCCGCCTGGTCGGCCCGTACGGTCTCCGGGGCCGCGCCGTGGGCGAGCACCGCCGGCAGCGCGAGCGTGTGCGGCAGGGCGCCGAACACCGCCCAGCCGCCGCCCGCACCGACCGCGAGCAGCAGCGCGGCGGTGGCGGCCCGGAGCCGGGCACCGACCAGTCCGACCGGGCGGTCCAGCCCGGGTTCCAGGACTGCGGCAGCCCGGGCCGCCGCGACGGCGGTGGCTCCCTTCGTGCCCACGGTCGGCTGCTCGGTGTCCGGGCCGTTGGGCCTGGTCGCGACGGTCACGTTCTCCCCACTCTCCGAGGTCCGCTTGCTGGTTGCTGTAGCGCTCATGGCCGCCCCGCCCCTGCCAGAGCCGCCACTGCCTGCTGCGGGCACCGCAGCGGCAGTTCACGCATCCCGCCGAAGACGAACTGCGTGCTCCACGGCACGGTCTGCTCGGTGAGCGGCGTACTCAAGTCACGCGTCCGCCCCGCCTCGGCCAGGCCGCGCAGCACCGCAGCACCCGCCATCAACGAGAGCGGTGCCCCCAGGCAGTGGTGCGGGCCGTGGCCGAAGGCGAGGTGACGCGTCTCCGCTCGGCCCGGGTCGAAGACGTCCGGATCGGCGAAGCGACGTGGGTCCCGGTTGGCCGCCGCGTACAGCAGCAGTGCGACCCGGCCGGCCGGGACGACGGTGTCGCCGAGGGTGATCTCGTGGGTGAGGGCGCGCGCGCTGGCGCGCACCGGACTGCCCAGGCGCTGGGCCTCGTCGAAGACCGCTTCGGCCCGGTCGGGCCGGCTTCGGATCAGTTCGGCGAGGTCCGGGGTACGGAGCAACTGCCAGACGGCCAGGGCCAGTCCGGAGGTCAGTGTCTCCAGCCCGTTGGCGAGCAGCATGACCACGAAGGCGAGCAGGTCCTCGCCGTCCAGGCGGCCCTCGGCCCGCGCGACGGTGAGCCGGCTGATCAGGTCGTCCCCCGGATCGGCGGCGCGGGCGGCGCACAGTTCCTCGACGTAGCTGCGGAACTCCTCGAACTCGGCGTCCAGTTCGGCGATCCGAGCCGGACCGGCCGGGTCGTCCTGGCTGCCGAAGTCGTCGAGGAGCGAGCGTGCCACCAGACCGGCCCAGCCGGTGACGCGCTTCTGTTCGGAGTCGGGGATGTCCAGGATCGCGCAGGAGACGGCCACCGGCAGCGGCACGGCGAGGTCGGCGACCACGTCGAACTCCCCTGCCGCGAGCAGCGGTTCGAGCATCCGGGCCGTCGTGCTCTCGATCCGGTGACGCATCTGCTCCAGGCGACGGGCGCTGAAGGCGGTGGTGGCGAGCCGCTTGAGCCGGGTGTGGTCGGCGCCGTCGCGCATCGGGAGCATCCGGTTGACGATCCGGGCCAGGGCGGTGGAACCGGCCCTGGGCAGACCGACGGTGGTCGGGTCGACGGCCGTCCCCGGGTGCATCAGGACGGTGATGATCTCCTGGTAGCCGGAGACGACATGGACCCGGCCGAGGTCCAGCACCGGCGCCTCGGCCAGCAGGCGGCGGTAGAGCGCGGGCGGGTCCTGCTGGGCGGCGGGCTGCTGGATGAACCGCGTCAGCTCCTGCCGGAGGTTCTCCATGGCCCGGCTCTCCTTCACTGCTGGTCGGTGGCCCGTCTGAGGGCGGGAGGGTGGAAGCAGGGTGCCGCGGTGACCCCACCCGAGGGCGGGCTCACCGCGGCACAGGACCCGAATTACTCGGCCGAGACCTCGGCGACGGAGTTGGACACCGAGCTGAAGCTCGAGACCGGGCAGGCGGCGCAGGCCAGCGAGCTGACGGAGACGCCGGCGTTGACGCTGTCCAGCTCCTCGATCTCGATGTCGAACTGGTCGTTCGCGGCGATGTTGTTGTCAGCCATGGTGGGCTCCCTTCGGGGTGTGGCGCCGGCCCCGGCGGGGCTGGTCACCATCGGCGCCGATTTCGCTTTCCGGCTTTTTCTCCGGCTCGTTTTCGGCGATGAGGAAACTATGCACCCGACACCCGGAAGTGCGTCAGTAGGGGATGTCAGGAACCCACCTCTGCAAAATGCCATACATTCACCCATGACATTTTGAACATGCCCTGACCTGCACTGATAGTGCCACTTGCCTTATACGGGCACCCCGGTTCACCCTGTATTGCATGACACCCATCACTGACCCGGGAATTCCCGGGGAACCGGCCGTAGAGGTGCGCGACCTGCGGCGCAGCTACGGCGATTACGAAGCCGTCCGCGGCATTTCCTTCTCGGTCGCGCGAGGCGAACTGTTCGCCCTGCTGGGCACCAACGGCGCCGGCAAGACCACCACCCTGGAGGTCCTGGAGGGGTACTCACCGCCGAGCTCGGGCACTGTCCGGGTGCTGGGCCTGGACCCGTACACCCAGGGCGCCCTGGTCCGGCGACGGACCGGCGTGATGCTCCAGGAGGGCGGCTTCTTCAAGGAGCTCACCGTCCGGGAGACCGTCGACTCCTGGCGGTCCTTCATCTCCGGCGCCCAGCCTGCCGCCCAGGTACTCGACCGGGTCGGCCTCACCGAACGGGCGGGCACCAGGGTGGCCCAGCTCTCCGGCGGCGAGCGGCGCCGGCTGGACCTCGCGCTGGCCGTGCTGAACACCCCGGAACTGCTGTTCCTGGACGAGCCGACCACCGGCATGGACCCGGAGGCCCGGCGGGCCACCTGGCGACTCGTCACCGAACTCCGGGCGGCCGGCACGACCGTCCTGCTCACCACCCACTACCTGGAGGAGGCCCAGCAGTTGGCCGACCGGGTGGCCATCATGGACCGGGGGCAGCTGGCCGCCGTCGGGACGGTCGAGGAGGTGCTGTCCGGGCACGGCACCCGGATCACCTTCCCCCTCCCGGCCGGCCTCAACTCCTCCCAACTCCCCCCAGTCCTGGGTGAGTTGCCGACCGTCACCGACGGCACGGTGCTCTACACCGTGGCCCGGACGGCTCCCGCACTGGCCGCCCTGCACACCTGGGCGGCGGAGCTGGACGTCGAGCTGGACGGCATCGAGGCCCGCAACGCCTCCCTCGAAGACGTCTTCCTGGAACTGGCCCACGAAAAGGCGGAGACCCGATGACCACCGCGACCACCACCGCATCCCGCCAGCACCTGGCCTGGCCCGCCTACGCGCGCGGCCAGTTCCTGCTCTCCTGGCGGGTGTTCTGGCGCAACCGGCGCTCGACCTTCATCGGCTTCCTGCTGCCGGTCCTGCTCAACCTGGTGGTCGCGGCCCCGCTGCGCGACCAGCAGATCGCCGGGGTGAACGCGGCGGCCTACAGCACGGTCGGGTTCATCGGCTTCGCGCTGGTGACCTCGTTCATCAACCTGCTGAACGGCGTGGTGGCACGACGGGACGACCTGGTGCTCAAGCGCCTGCGCGGCACCGAGGTCCCGCCGACGGCGATCTTCGCCGGGCAGTTCGGCGCGGCCGGCGCCGTGGTCCTGCTCCAGGTGCTGGTCCTCGGCGGACTGTCGGTGGTCTGGTTCGACGCCCCGCTGCCCGCCGACCCGCTGCTCCTCCTGCTGGCCCTGACCGGCGGCTTCCTGCTCTTCGCCGTCCTGGCGGTGGCCCTCTCCGGCCTCACCCCCAGCGCGGAGGCTGCACCGATGATCGCCACCCCGGTCCTGCTGATCTGCATGTTCGGCAGCGGCGTGGTCGCCCCCCTCAGCTCCATGCCGCACTGGCTACAGGCCCCCGCCCACAACCTCCCGCTCGCCCCCGTGGTGGAGACCCTGCGCACCGCCTGGTTCGGCCGCGGCTTCGGCCCGGAGTCCTGGGACAGCGCCCCGCTCCCCACCCTCGACCTCCTGCACACCTGGCAGCACGCAGCCCCGGCCCTGCTGGTGATCGCCGCCTGGACCGCCGGCGCAGCCGTCCTGGGCCGCCGCCTCTTCCGCTGGGAGCCCCGCCACGGCTGAGGGTGGGTCAGCGGCACTGCCCCACAACCGTCGGTTCACCTCGCCCGCCACGGTGATCTGCACGCCGCCGGTCGGCCGAACCCCGGTCCGGCGGCTTGCCCTAGCGCACGGGGCCGGAACGGACCTTCCATCAGGACCCGCTGTTCGCCTTCCGCCTGCTCGCCGACATCGGCCTGTGTGCGCTGTCCCCGGCCGTGAACCGAGGAGCCACCGGCGTGATCCTCGATCGTGTTCGGCACCGTGGCTTCCCGTGCCTTCGGGCCACCGGCCGACAGCAGTGCTCAGGGCGCGGCACGGTCCCGGCATGCTGCCCGCCGCTCACGGTGTCAGCCTGGAGGTAGAAGGCCTTCCCTCCAAAGGTCTGCGCTCCGGCGGGACCTTGTCTCAGAAGGAGCCCGAACATGGCCAGCAACGCCAGTGGAGCACCTGCCCAGACTTCCCGACGGCCGTTTGTCACCGGCTGGACCACTTTCGCCGCCGTTCTGATGATCTTCGGCGGTGCCATGGCGATCTTCGAGGGGATCGCCGCCATCGCGAAGGACGATCTGCTCGTCGTCACCCGCGACTACGCCTTCCGGATGAACACCACCGGCTGGGGCTGGATCCACCTCATCCTGGGCATCCTCATCGTGCTGGCGGGCATCGCCCTCTTCAGCGGAGCCCTGTGGGCACGCATCATCGGTGTCGCCCTCGCCGGGCTGAGCATGGTGGCGAACTTCCTGTGGCTGCCCTACTACCCCTTCTGGGCCATCGTCCTGATCGCCCTCGACGTCTTCGTCATCTGGGCACTGTGCGCCGGCACCACCAGAGAAGCCCCGTAGGCCTGAACTCCTCCACCGAGCACGGGGGCGGTGCACCTACGGCTCGCGCGGGAGCCTTACCGCTCCCGCGCCGGCCGTTGGCAGATGATGGCGGCGAGCACATCCCCGCAGGTCCGGGCCATCCTCCCGTTGGGACGGCCCTGAATCGCCGGTTCAGTCGTGTTTTGCGGGGTTGTCGCTTCCCTGCAAGCGCACCCGGATCAAGAAGAAGGCCGGCCTCTGCGGTGAACCCGCGCCGGCCGCCCGCGCTCCGGTGCGGCCCTTCGCCCTCTACCCGCGTACGGCCCTTCCGGGCAGCTGCAATCCCGCGCGGCAGAAGGCTCACCCGCCGCTACGTGGTTCACGGCGCCGGTAGGGCACCGATCTGCTGCATCACCCCGAGGAGATCGGGCTGGCCCCGTTCGCCGACGATCCGGCCGTCGGCCAGGTAGTAGAAGTTCATGGCCTGCACCGAGATCTTGTTGCCGCTCGCCGGGATCCCGAAGAATTCACCGTCGTGGGTTCCCCGCATGGTGAACCGCGCGGCCACGGTGTCGCCTTCGGTGACCGTCTCCTCCAGCGTCCACTCGACGTCGGGGAAGGCGCTGCGCATCATCCCGATGACTTCCAAGTACCCCTCGGGCCCCCGCAGTGGTTCCGGATGGCTGGGCGCGTGGAACACCGCGTCCGGAGAAATGACCTCACGGGCGAGATCCTCGTTGCCCGTGTTGATGAACTCGACAAAACGGTTCATCACTGACTCGGTGGACTGCGATGGCATCTTGCTGTGCCTCTCCAGAGACGTTTGGGCGGATACCTACGAGCGTAACATCGAAGCGATGTTCACATCGATTCGATGTAGGCCGCTGGGCTGCCGCCCATCCGCCTGCACGACCTTCGCCACGTCGCCGCCACGCTCATGCTCGCGGCCGGCATCGACATCAAGGTCGCCTCCGAGACCCTGGGTCACTCGGACACCCGGGCCGTGCAGGGCAGGGCAGGCCCAGTAGGCCCAGCGGGCGGCTGAAGGGTGCGTAGGACATTTCGCGGAGGCCGGCTGCGATGCCGGTGTGGCCCTCGGTGCGAAGGGTGTTGACCGGCAGGTTTCGCGGTGTGGCCATGTTCTCCGGACCGTGGCCGGTACGGATCTTCGAGGCGTCCTCGGCGGACACGGTGTCCCGGACGTAATGGACCCGGTTTTCGATCACCCATTGCGACCGGGCCAGGCGGCCGATCCGTTGCGGCGATGCCTGGCGGACCGTCAGGTCGGTGAGGGTGCAGACGACCCGGCGAGTGACTTTGCCTGTTCTGAGGTCGGTGCGGTGGTGCAGGATCTTCGCTGCCTGCGCGACGTGCGGCACGGACACCGCCTGGTCCCTTCGGGTTCACCCCGAAGGGACCAGGCCGGCGTTTCCCAACGGCCGTGAAGCCAACGGCCCGAGCCGGCCCCCGTCAGTAGCCGACGTGGAAGGTGGCGTCGGCCTTCTCCGTGGTGGTGGAGATCGGGTCGATGCGCAGGACGAAGCCGGTGTGCCGGATGTAGTGCGTCGGGAAGTTGTGCGAACGGAACGACGACCAGGCGGAGTCGGCCAGTCCGGCGGTCCTGTGGAACGTGGCGTCCGCGGCGAAGATCGCGGTGCCGTCGTTCTCTTCCAGCCGCAGTTCGTAGTTGGAGTGCCGCAGGTAGCGGGTCGGGAAGTTGACCGACTGGAAGGACACGCCCGCGCTGTCGGCCAGGCCGGGCACGAGCTTCCACTGCGAGTCGGTGTACGGGTCGAACGGGTAGACATCGATCCGGCCGACGGAGTTGGCATGACGGACGTAACGGTCGGGGTAGTTGTAGGACTTCAGCCGGTTCCAGGCGGGGCTGCCCCACTTTGCCACGAGGTTGTTGTACTCGGTCGTGGTGATCGTCGCGATGGTGCAGTGCTTGGAGTTGAGCGGCTGGGTGTAGTCGCGCTGGTCGAGCGCGGTCCAGGTGCCGGCGGCGAGGTCGTTGCTCTGCCAGGCGTAGAAGACACCGTTCGGCGTGTAGGTGTCGCCCCACAGGTACCAGGATCCGGAGGTCAGGGACTTCACCAGGGTCGGCGCCTCGGTGCCGCCGTGGGCGGCCGGCGTGCTGAAGGGCGTGAAGCTGCCCGGCTGCAGGGTGGTCGACCGCGCGCCCACGAGGGCCTGGTCCCTCCCCCTGTGGTAGAGGTAGTTGACGCCGTTCACACCCACGGTGAGGTTGCCGTCGATGATGTCGTAGCCAGGGTCGAAGAAGACCTGCGGGGACGTCACCGTCTGGAAGTTGGTGGTGTAGTTCACCATGAGCACGTTGTGGCCGCTGGCATTGACCGACGAGTAGATGATCCCGTACTCGCCGCGGCCGGCGTCCCAGAACGTCTCGGGTGCCCAGCTGTGGGTGACCATGTCGTGCAGCTTCAGTCGGCGGTAGCCGGTGAGGGTGCGCAGGTCCGCGGAGTCCCAGACGTGGATGTACTGACTGTTGTAGCCCCAGTCGGTGCCCTTGAGGTCGGTGGCGAGGATGACGAAGGTGCCGTCCTGCTTGCGCATGATGAACGGATCACGCAGGCCGCCCGCACCCGCGGTCGGGGTCACCACGGGGTTGTTCTGGTTGAGCGGCATCCAGCGCAGGCCGTCGGTGCTGACGGCCAGGTGCAGGCCGTAGTCGGCCTCCAGCATGGTCGCGGACTCGGTGAAGTAGCCCATGACGTAGGCCGCGTCGGCAGCGTAGGCGGGCCGCGCGCCCAGGGCCAGCGTGCCGCTCAGGGCCAGCGGGACGGTGGCGGCCATACCGAGGAACAGTCGGCGCGACGGGTGGGGGCCGGGGCCGGTTGTTGCGGTCATTTGCGCTCCAGGGTGAGTGGGGGCGGGCGGCCGTCCTCGGCAGTCACGGCATGCACCGACACAGTGCTGGGCGGGGGCGCTCCGGCCCGCGGGATGCAACGGGTCCCGCGGGTGGTCGCGGACGTTGCGTCCCGGTGCAGGAGATTGCTGCCCGTTCCGTGGAGCCCAGCCCATCGGGGGTGCGGGGACGGTGGAAGCGGGACCGAATGTTAGCGTTAACAATTCAGTCAGCGAGGTCAGGCGTTAGATCAAGGCGGCTCGATGGCCATCACTATGGGTCAGCCCGGGTAGTGCGTCAAGGTCACGCGCAAGGTCATCCGGCGGCCCGACCGGGAATCGCGGCCAGGCCCGATCCGTCATCCCGGACGGGTACGTCAGCCTCGACGAAGCCCAGCCGCCGGTTCATGCTGAGTACTCACCTACAACAAGCCGAGCCGGAAGCTCTTCCTCGCGGACCGTTCCTTCCTCTTCTTCCGGCGGCACGGAAGCCCAAACTGGCCATGGGTGCCCTGACGCCCGCCACACACAAGGAGTCCGGCAACCGTCACGGCCGCCTACTGACCACAGTCGACTCACGGTGTCGACCAACAGATCCCTCAGCCTTGGTCGCCGGGTTGCCCCATCGCCTGCGCCGTGACGGTCGCCCTGACTTTGGCGCCTGGGTAGCGCCCTTCCAATTCCTTGACCAGGGCCTGCACTTGGGGGGGCGGTCTCGCCAGGGCTGGCTCCGCGTAGCAGTGGAAGCGAGGGTGGCTCCTCGCCATGGGACCACCGCCCCTCCACGACCAGATCTGGCCCGATCATCCGCTCCCCGCGCTCCTGAGCCTCCCGCACCGCCCATGTCGGCGCCGACGTCCGCGTCACTCGCAGGGTCAGCGTGCGCCCGGCATACGGCCCCTCCCTGACCGGCTCCGGACGCGCCGGCCGCGCACGACGGGGCTCAAGCGGGTGCCCTCGGCCGATCGGCCACAACCGCGGCGCGGGCCTGCTCGATCCACCGCTCCAGCGTCCGGGAGTATTTCCCACTGGAGTCGATCAGGCGAGGTGTGCGGTTCTCACAGCACCGCCGCCACAGGCATCCGTTGGACGCCCGCCGCACCGTCCACCGTCGTGCACGCTCACTGCACGATTGTCCACCGAGCGTCCACCGGGAGCGATCTTGGACCCTTCGCGGGGAGTCAGACCCTCACCTGAAACGCAAAGGGCAAGCAAAAGGCCCAGGTCACGGCGAGTGAGTCCTGGGCCTTTAGAGCCGCCTTCGGGATTCGAACCCGAGACCTACGCATTACGAGTGCGTTGCTCTGGCCAACTGAGCTAAGGCGGCACCGCTGTCTCCGGCGAGATGATCACGCCGTCGGCAACGCGAGCTAGTCTACACGGTGCGCACCGGTGCTCCGCACCCGGCTTTCAGGCGGAGGAGACGGCCAGCTTGGCGGCGAAGCCGGCGAACAGGACGGCGACGCCGCTGGTCAGGCCCGCCGAGAGGCGCTTGCGGCGGCGGAAGGCGGTGGCCAGGGTGGTGCCCGCGAAGATCAGCAGGGAGAGGTACAGCACGCTGAAGGTCTGCAGGATGCCGCCGAGCAGGGCGAAGGAGAGCACCGGCTGACCGTACGTCGGATCCACGAACTGGGTGAAAAAGGACAGCAGGAACAGAATGGCCTTGGGGTTGAGCAGGCTGATCACCAGCGCGCGGCGGAACGGCCGCTCGATGGCGGCCGGAGCCTCGGCGGCCTCGTTCGAGGCAGCGTGCCGTTCGCGCCAGAGCTGGCGGGCAGCCCGGAGCATGCCGAAGCCGATCCAGAGCAGGTAGGCCGCGCCGCCGAACTTCACCACGGCGAAGACCGCCGGGTTGGCCTTCAGCAGCGAGGAGGCCCCGAGGGCGGTCAGGCTTATCAGGGTGAAGTCGCCGACGAAGACGCCCGCGGCGGCCGAGTAGCCGGTGCGGATGCCCTTGCGGGCGGCGACGGACAGGACGTAGAGCGAGTTGGGTCCGGGCAGCAGGACGATGACCAGGGCGCCGAGGACGTACGTCGCCAGGTCGTTGACTCCGAGCACGAAGCATTCCTTCGGCAGGCGGCGGGCGAGGCCGGATGAGCTGGGGCGGACATCGTACCTACCGGGCCGAAGATCGTACTGTCGTTATTTCGCGCAGCGGGTCCCGGCAGCCGGGGCGTCGCCGCCGAGCAGGTAGCGGGTGACCGCGCCGTCGATGCAGGTGTTGTGGCGGCCGTACGCGGTGTGGCCGTCGCCGTCGTAGCTGAGCAGGCGGCCGGACTCCAGCTGGCCCGCCAGCGACTGGGCCCAGGCGTACGGGGTGGCCGGGTCGCGGGTGGTTCCGACCACCACGATCGGGGCGGCGCCGGCCGCGCGGATGGTGTGCGCGGATCCGGTCGGCTTGACCGGCCAGTAGCCGCAGGCGAGCGCCATCCAGGCCATGTCCCGGCCGAAGTGCCTGGACGCCTGCTCGAACTCGGGCACCGCCGCCGCGGCCTCCGCCGGAGAGGCGAACGGGGCGGGCAGGTCGAGGCAGTTGACGGCCATGTTGGCGTACATCAGGTTGGGGTAGCTGCCGTCCGCACCCCGGTCGTAGTACTGGTCGGAGAGCTTGAGCAGCGCCGTGCCGTCGCCCGCCTTGGCGGTGGTCAGCGCGGTGCGCAGCTGCGGCCAGAGGAACTCCGCGTACATCGCGTGGATCACCCCCGTGGTGGCCTGGGCCTCCGTCAGCTTCCGGCCCGACTCGGCGGGCAGTGCGCCGCCGTCGATCCGCTTGAAGAGGGCGTCGAGCTGCTGGTCGATCTGCTGCGCGTCGCTGCCGAGCGGGCAGTCGTCGCGCTTGGCGCAGTCCTTGGCGAAGGCGGCCCAGGCCACGTCGAAGCCGCCGGCCTGGGTCTTGTTGCCCGCGCGGGCGTCCAGGGACGGGTCCATCGCGCCGTCCAGCACCATCCGGCCGACCCGGGACGGGAACAGGCCCGCGTAGGTGGCGCCGAGGAAGGTGCCGTAGGACTTGCCGAGGTAGCTGAGCTTCTGGTCCCCGAGCAGGGCCCGCAGCACGTCCAGGTCGCGAGCCGACTCGACGGTGCTGACGTGGCCGAGGAAGGCACCGGCCCGCTGCCGGCAGCCCGCCGCGAACTCCTGGTCCGCCGCCACCAGGGCGTCGATCTCCGACTGGTCGTCAGGAGTGATGTCGGCGGCGGTGTACGCGTCCATCCGGTCCCCGGTGAGGCAGGTCACCGGCGAGCTCCGGCCGACCCCGCGCGGGTCGAGACCGACCAGGTCGTACGCCCCCCTGACCTCCGGGTCGTAGCCCTTGGCCACGCCCTCGACGTACTCGACGGCCGAACCGCCGGGGCCGCCCGGGTTGAGCAGCAGCGAGCCCAGCCGGGCCTTGCCGCCGGTGGCGCGCTTGCGGGCCGCGGTCAGCACCAGGTCGCCACCGGCCGGGGCCGCGTAGTCCAGCGGCACCTTGAAGGTGGTGCACTCGAACTCGCCGTCGCAGGACTGCCAGACGAGCTTCTGCGCGTAGTAGGACGCCAGCGCGGCCGGGATCTCGGCGGGCAGCGGCTCCAACGGGGTGACCCCGGCAGCCGGAGCGTGGTCCGAGGACGGCGCGGAGGAGACGGTCTGACCGGGCGTCGACCCACCGGAGGTACAGGCCCCGAGCAGCAGGGCAGCGGCCAGGACGGCGGGCACGAGGCGGGACGGCCGGACAGCTCGCATGGGTGCTTCTCTCTGCGCTCGGTACCAGGGTGCATCGAGCGTAGCGGTCCGGCCAGGCCCGACCGGTGCGGGCCGGGGCCTCAGCCCGTACGGGTCAGGCTCTCCGCCAGGTACTGGGCCGCCACCCGGACCAGCCGCAGCCGCTCCCGGTCGGGCGCGAAGTCCTGCACCACGTCGGAGATCCGGACGTTCGCCTTGGCGGCCCGGCCCCGGCCGCCCTGCAGGGCGGTCTGCAGCTTGCGGGCCGCGTCCAGCCCGGCCGCGTCGTTCTTCGCGGCCGCCAGCAGCAGCTTGGCGGCGGTCCCCTCGGGGGCCTCGGCGCCGGTGCCCGCCAGCGCGGTGGCGTCGTACCGGCCGGAGACGGCGGCGGCCGCCCCGTACAGGTCCGGCCGGGCCAGCCCGGCGGCGGCCGCGCAGGCCGCGCCGCCGTCGATGCCCAGCACACCCCAACTGCCCGGTCCCGCCGGGAGGGTACGGAACGCGGCGGCCACCGCCGTCCGCAGCGCCTGGTCGTCGGTGATCGCCTGCGGGGCGGCGGCGACCAGCTCGCACGGGTGCTCGGTGCCGGTCGGCGCCTCGGGGGCGACCACCACGAACGGCCGGGCCCGGCCCAGCTTCACCGCCGAGGCGATGCCCTCGAACACGTCAGGCACCTCGGTGTCGGCGGTCCGCCGGGCGGTGCCCGCGTGCAGCACCACCACCGGGAACCTGGCCTGCGGATCGGTCCGGTACCGCTCGGGCAGCCAGACCCGTACGGTGCGCGGCCGACCGTCAGGACCGGCCACCGCGCCCTCCAGCAGCTCACCCCCGGCGGGCTTGCCGATCACGTCGAACTGGGTGACCACCGGCGGCAGTTCGGGCGAGGCCGAGGCCACCGGCGGCCGCCACGACAACGGCGGCCCGGGCCGGGTGCACTCCACGGCCGTCCAGCGCGACCGCCACGGTGAGCGCGGTCACACACATGCCGCACAGTACCGCGCCACCCGCACGGAGCAGCAACGGGCGCTGCTCGGCGACCAGTTCGTACGTCTGCGCGGACTTCAGGTCGCGCCAACGGACCAACGCGGCCCGGGTCAGCCAGAATCCGACGGCCAGGGCCAGCACCAGCGGAACGACGAGGAGCGGACGGGGCATGGGGCGCACCACCTCGGGGAACCGAACACGAACGGCCCGGCCTTCGGGGCCGCAGACCACGGCGTACTCGGTCCACAGCGTGCAAGACGGAACGGCGGACGGCCGCGCGGCTCCCGGAAGGGGTGCGGGATTCACTCGAACGGAGGAGCTGACAGAGCGTCAACCGCCGCCACCCGAGCCGGCCCGGCCGACGGCCCAGCAGACGGCTCAGCCCGCGCGGAGCGCCACCGTCATCGCCTCGACCGCCAGCAGCGGATCGACGTTCCGATCCAGCGCACGGCGGCAGGCCAGCACGGCCTCGATCCGGCGCAGCGTGTTCTCCGCCGTGCTCTGGCCCGCGACCCGGCCGAGCGCCTGGCGCTGGTCCTCGTTGGACAGCGCACCGCCCGCGCCGAACTGGAGCGCCAGCACGTCCCGGTAGAAGCCGAGCAGATCGAGCAGCGCGACGCCGAGGGTCTCCCGCCGTGTCCGGGTGGCCCGGCTCTTCTGCCGCTTCTCCAGATCCTTGACCGCTCCGGCCATCCCACGCGGCGCCCGGCTGCCCTCGGTCGCGCCGTACGCGGCCCGCAGATCGCCGGTCTCCTTGGTGTCCTGGGTCTCGGCCAGCGCCTCGGCATCGGCCTTCGCGGTGTCCACCAGCCGCTGGGCGGCCGCCAGGCAGCCCCCGATGTCGGCCACCTCCAGGGGAATCCGCAGGACGTCCAGCCGCCGGGCCCTGGCCTGGTCGTCCACCGCCAGCCGCCGCGCCCGGTCCACATCGCCCTGCCCGGCCAGCGCGGCCAGCATGGCGGTCTCCGGCTCCACTCCGTCCCGGCGGACCAGCATGTCCGCCACCGCCTCGGCAGCGGGCGTCCGGAGCACCAGCAGGCGGCACCGCGAGCGGATGGTGGGCAGCACGTCCTGCACGGACGGGGCGCAGAGCAGCCAGACCGTACGCGGGGACGGCTCCTCCACGCCCTTGAGCAGCGCGTTCGCCGCCGCCTCGGTGAGGCGGTGCGCGGCGTCCACCAGGATCACCGACCAGCGGCCGCCGGTCGGGTAGCTGGCGGCCCGCAGCACCAGCTCACGCATGTCGCCGACGCCGATCGACAGCCCGTCGGTCCGGACGTACTTCACGTCGGCGTGGCTGCCCGCGAGCACCGTGTGGCAGCCGTCGCAGAACCCGCAGCCCGGGACGCCGCCCAGCTCGAGGTCCGGGCTGGTGCACTGGAGCGCCGCCGCGAACGCCCGCGCGGCGGTGATCTGGCCCGCCCCCGGGGGGCCGGTGAACAGCCAGGCGTGCGTCATCAGCGAAGCATTACCCGCCGGGGCGCCTGCCGTCCGGCCCGCCAGCACCGTCGCGCGGGCCGCCCCGGCGGCTGCCGTCAGCTGCTCGACCACCCGATCCTGGCCGACCAGGTCGTCCCACACACTCACGCCGCACTCCCACCACTCGTCCCGGCCCGAGCCTAACCTCCCGAGCGGACACCCTTTGGGCAGGCGATCGACCATCGACGGCCAGGGGCTCGGGGAACTGCGACGCCGACCTCATGCAAGGTGATCCGTGCGTAAGTGGTCAGGCACTTTCGCATGTGACCCCGGCGCCAGACCTCCTCGCAGTTCCCCGAGCCCCTGCCTTCCGAAGCGTGTGCCGAGACGCCTAGCTGCGGCGCTTGCGCGGCTTCTCGTCCGGGCCCGGCTCGTCCGTCTGCCACTGTGCCCACTCCTCGCGGGAGCCCAGCAGAGTGTCCGTCAGACTCGGCAGGTCGTCCATCGGCGTCTCCTCCGCCCAGGACGGACGCGGTCGCGGCTCGGCCACCGGCATCTCCCGAGTGGCCTCGGCCGGCGGCTCCGGCGTCTCGGCCGGCACCTCGTCCCGGAACAGCCCCGGCGGCACCCGGTCCTCCACGGGGACGGCCTTCGGCTCGACCTTCGGCATGACCGCCGTCTCGTCCGCCGCCGGCACCTTGGGCATCACCGCGGTCTCGTCCGCCGCCGGCACCTTGGGCATGACCGCCGTCTCGTCCGCCGGAGCCGGCTTCCGGATCTCCCGGGTCCGGTCGTCCGCAACGACCTGGGACAGCTCCACCGTCGTCGTGCTCTCCCCCACGGCCACAGCAGCAGCGGCCGCAGCCGCAGCCGCCACCCGCGCCGCCTCCGCCCGCTGCAACGCCTCCTCCGCCCGGCGCCGCTGCTCGGCCCGCTGGAGCTCGCGCTGCCGCTGCAGCTCCTCCTGGGCCGCCGCCTCGGCGGCCAGCCGCTCCCGCTCGGCCTGCTCGGTCTTGAGCCGCTTCGCCTCCTCGGCAGCCCGGACGGCCTCCTGCTCGGCCCGCCGCGCCGCCTCGGCCTCGGCCAGCACCCTGGCCTCCTCGGCGGCCTTGGCCGCGACCTCCGCAGCGACGCGCTCGGCCTCCTCGCGCGCCAGCCGGTCCTTCTCGGCCTGCTCGGCGCGGAGCTCCTCGAGCAGTTCCAGCCGCTTGCGCTCGGCCTCCTCGGCCTCCGCCTTCAGCCGGGCCGCCTCGGCGGCACGCCGGGCGGCCTCCTCGCGGGCCAGCCGGTCCTGCTCGAGCTGCGCTGCCTTCTCCTGGGAGGAGAGCGGCAGCTCACGGTCGAGCCGGTGCCGGACGGCGGTGGTGACGGCGGCGGCGGCCTGACTGCCGTCCACCACCAGGTAGCGCGCGGGGTCGGCCGCGGCCAGCGCCAGGAACCCGGCGCGTACCCGGGCGTGGAACTCGGTCGGCTCGGACTCCAGCCGGTCGAGCGCCTCGGTGAAGCGCTCGCGCGCCGCCTCCGGCGCGACGTCCAGAACCACTGTCAGATCGGGGACCAGACCACCGGTGGCCCAGCGCGAGATCCGGGCCACCTCGGTGGCGGCCAGGTCGCGGCCGGCGCCCTGGTAGGCGATCGAGGAGTCCATGTACCGGTCGGTGATCACCACCGCGCCGCGCTCCAGCGCGGGGCGGATCACGTTCTCGACGTGCTCGGCCCGGTCGGCCGCGTAGATCAGCGCCTCGGCCCGGTGCGAGAGCCCGGTGTTGCCGACGTCCAGCACCAGCGCGCGCAGCCGCTGCCCGATCGGGCTGCCGCCGGGCTCGCGGGTGACCACCACCTCGTGGCCCTTGCTGCGGATCCACTCGGCCAGCGCGGTCGCCTGGGTCGACTTGCCGGCGCCGTCGCCGCCTTCCAGGGCGATGAAGAAGCCGGTGCCGCTCATCCGGTGCGGCGCCACGGCGTCGGTACCCCGGAGCGAACGGATCAGCTCCCGGCCGAACGGGACGTCGCCCCGCTGGTCGTCGGTCTTCAGCAGCACCACGGCGGCCAGCACCAGGGTGAGCAGCCCGGCCGTGCCGATCGCCAGCGCGGCGCCGTCGTGGATGAAGGTGAAGCTGCCCGTCGTGACCTCACCGAAGGCGATCTCGCCGTACCCGGCAGCGAGCACCGGCATCAGCACCAGCGCGGCGCCGACCACCACCCGCAGCACCGCGTACAGGTGCTCGGTGACCCTGGCCAGCCGGATCTCCTCGACCTCCTGGGCGAGCAGCGTGCGGCCGGTGCCGATCACCACTCCGGCGGCCAGCCCGGCCAGCGTGGTGAGCAGCAGCACCAGGACGAAGTCCAGCACCAGACCGGCCAGGATCAGCGCCACACCCTCGGTGATCAGGGCGAGTGCCAGCAGCCGACGGCGGGACAGGGTGGGCAGCAGCGGCCGGGTGATCCGGACGCCGATCGCGGGGGCACCGGTGGCGGCGAGCACCAGCAGGCCGAAACCGGCCGGGCCTGCCCGGTGGTCGACGGCGGTCAGCAGGCCGAGCACGGCGACGCCCGCCATCGCCGCGTAGGCGGCGGCGACCGAGAAGGTGAAGAACGGGGCCGAGCCGGTCCGGCCCTTGCGCAGCGCCGGGCCCGGGGTGGCGTCCGTCGGGGCCCGCAGGCCCTGCAACGGGGAACGCGGGACGGCGAAGGCGCCGCTCGGCAGCTCCTGAAGGAAGGTCAGCACCGCCGAGGCGGTGAGCAGCAGCGCCGCGCCGACACCGGCGACGGTGAACTGATGCACCCTCAGCCAGTCCGAACCGAGCGCCGCGAAGACGTTGTTGAGCAGGGTCAGCCCGACCAGCAGCGCCCCGGCCAGCGGCACGGTGGCCCAGCCGGTGCGCTGGTCGACGGCCCGGACGGTCTCCAGCATCGAGGCCGAAGGACGCTGCTCCCGCTGGGGGGCGTACGGGTCGGCGACGGGCAGCAGGCCGGGGACAGCCGCGTCCTTGGCCACCGACCAGACCCGCTCGGCCGCACCGGTCAGGAAGGCGGTGCCGAGCAGCAGCCAGGTCGCCGAACCGGCCGACCAGCTGAGCCACCAGGGCGCCAGGGCGATCAGAACCGCACGGAAGACGTCGGCACCGAGCATCGTCCAGCGCCGGTCCAGTCGCCCGCCGAACAGACTGTGCACCGGTCCGAGCAGCGCCGCACCGAAGATCAGGGTGGCCAGCAGCCGGGCCGCCAGCACGGCGGCAACCGCCAGCGCCTGGCTCCGGTAACCGTGGCCGAGCTGGCCGCCGACCAGCGCCGCGACCCAGGTCAGACCGATCAGCACCAGCAGACCGAGCCGGTCCCCGGCACCCCCGACGAGCTGGGTGACCCAGAGCCGCCGGTAGGGGCGCAGCCGCAGCAGCGCCCTGGCCCGCTCGCCGGGTGTCCCGGCCGGACGTACCTCCGGCAGTTCGGCGGCACTGGTCAGGGTGGGCTGCTCCTCGCTCGTCATACCGTCAGCGTAGCGGTCGACGCCTGCGGCCAAAGGGGGGAAGGCCCTCCGGATGCCCGGTCATGACTGGGTTGTGACACACCGAGGGCCCGTGCCGTGGCACGGGCCCTCGGATCAGACCGGGGTCAGCTCTCGTCCGGAGCCGCCGTCTTCTTCGCCGCGACCTTCTTGGCGGCGGTCTTCTTCACCGTGGTCGCCTTCTTGGCCGTGGTGGTCTTCTTGGCTGCGGTCTTCTTGGCCGCCGCCGTCTTGGCGGGTGCGGCCTTCTTGGCCGGGGCCTTCTTCGCCACGGCCTTCTTCTTCACCGGTCCGCGGGCCCGCTTCTCGGCCAGCAGCTCGTAGCCGCGCTCGGGCGTGATGGTCTCGACCTCGTCGTCCTTGCGGAGCGTCGCATTGGTCTCGCCATCGGTCACGTACGGTCCGAACCGACCGTCCTTGACCACTACCGGACGCTCGCTGACCGGGTCGTTGCCGAGCTCCTTGAGCGGCGGCGCGGCCGCGGCCCGCCCCCGCAGCTTGGGCTGGGCGTAGATGGCCAGGGCCTCCTCGAGGGTGACCGTGAACATCTGCTCCTCGTCGGTCAGCGACCGCGAGTCGGTGCCCTTCTTGAGGTACGGGCCGTACCGGCCGTTCTGCGCGGTGATCTCCACGCCCTCGGCGTCGGTGCCGACCACCCGGGGCAGCGAGAGCAGCCGCAGCGCGTCCGCCAGCGTGACAGTGTCCAGGGTCATCGTCTTGAGCAGCGAGGCGGTACGCGGCTTGACCGCGTTCTTGCCGGTCTTCGGGGTGCCCTCGGGCAGGATCTCGGTCACGTACGGGCCGTAGCGGCCGTCCTTGGCGACCAGCATGTTGCCGGACTCCGGGTCCTGGCCGAGCTCGAAGTCACCGCTGGGCTTGGCCAGCAGCTCCTCGGCCAGCTCGACGGTCAGTTCGTCCGGCGGCATCTCGTCCGGCACGTCGGCGCGCTGGCCGGGCTCGCCCTCGATCTTGGACGCCCGCTCCACGTACGGGCCGTACCGGCCGACCCGCAGGGTGATCTCGTCGTTCAGCGGGAAGGAGCTGATCTCCCGGGCGTCGATCGCGCCGAGGTCGGTGACCAGTTCCTTGAGGCCGCCGAGGTGGTCGCCGTCGCCGTTCCCGGCCTCGGCCGCGCCGCCCTCGGCCGCGCCCTCGACGCCACCGAAGTAGAACCGCTTGAGCCACGGCACGGACTGCGCCTCACCGGCGGCGATCCGGTCGAGGTCGTCCTCCATCCGGGCGGTGAAGTCGTAGTCGACCAGTCGGCCGAAGTGCTTCTCCAGCAGGTTCACCACGGCGAACGACAGGAAGGACGGGACGAGCGCCGTGCCCTTCTTGAAGACGTACTTCCGGTTGATGATCGTGTCGATGATCGACGCGTACGTCGACGGCCGGCCGATCTCCCGGTCCTCCAGCTCCTTGACCAGCGAGGCCTCGGTGTAGCGGGCCGGCGGCTTGGTCGAGTGGCCCTCGGGGTTGAGCTGCTCGGCGGCCAGCGGGGCGCCCTCCGTGACCTGGGGCAGCCGGCGCTCGCGGTCGTCCAGCTCGGCGTTCGGGTCGTCGGCGCCCTCGACGTAGGCCTTCAGGAAGCCGTGGAAGGTGATGATCTTGCCGGAGGCGGAGAACTCCACGTCCTGACCGGTGGTGGCCCGGCCGCCGACCTTGACCGTCACCGACTGGCCGACCGCGTCCTTCATCTGGGAGGCGACGGTGCGCATCCAGATCAGCTCGTAGAGCCGGAACTCGTCACTGCTCAGCCCGGTCTCGGCCGGGGTGCGGAAGCGGTCGCCGGAGGGGCGGATCGCCTCGTGCGCCTCCTGGGCGTTCTTGACCTTGCTGGCGTAGGTGCGCGGCGCGTCCGGCAGGTAGTCGGCCCCATAGAGCTGGGTGACCTGGGCCCGGGCGGCGGTGATCGCGGTCTCCGACAGCGTGGTGGAGTCGGTACGCATATAGGTGATGAAGCCGTTCTCGTACAGCTTCTGGGCCACCTGCATGGTCCGCTTCGCACCGAAGCCCAGCTTGCGGCTGGCCTCCTGCTGGAGCGTGGTGGTGCGGAACGGCGCGTACGGCGAGCGGCGGTACGGCTTGGACTCGACGCTGCGGACGCTGAACGCGGTCTGCTCCAGACCGGCGGCCAGCGCGCGGGCGGCCGTCTCGTCCAGGTGCAGGGTGTTGGCGCCCTTGATCTGACCGTCCGAGCCGAAGTCCCGGCCGCTGGCGATCCGCTTGCCGTCCACCGTGGACAGCCGGGCGCCGAAGCTCTCCGGGTTCGCGGCGTCGGCGGCCGTCCGGCCGGTGCCGAAGGTGGCGGTCAGGTCCCAGTACGAGGCGCTGCGGAAGGCGATCCGCTCACGCTCGCGCTCGACCACCAGGCGGGTCGCGACGGACTGCACCCGGCCCGCCGAGAGCTTCGGCATGACCTTCTTCCACAGCACCGGCGAGACCTCGTAGCCGTACAGGCGGTCGAGGATGCGGCGGGTCTCCTGGGCGTCGACCAGGCGCTGGTTCAGCTCGCGCGGGTTGGCGACGGCCTCCTGGATGGCGGCCTTGGTGATCTCGTGGAAGACCATCCGCTTGACCGGCACCTTGGGCTTGAGCACTTCCTGCAGGTGCCACGCGATGGCCTCGCCCTCGCGGTCCTCATCGGTGGCGAGGAAGAGCTCGTCGGACTCCTTGAGCAGAGCCTTGAGCTTGGAGACCTGGGACTTCTTGTCCGCGTTCACCACGTAGATCGGGGCGAAGTCGTGGTCGACGTCCACGCCGAGCCGCCGGACCTCGCCGGTGTACTGGTCGGGGACCTCGGCGGCCGTGCCGGGCAGGTCGCGGATGTGCCCGACGCTGGCCTCGACGATGTAGCCGGGGCCAAGGTAGCCCTTGATCGTCTTCGCCTTGGCCGGCGACTCGACAATGACGAGTCGCATGCCGTGCGCGGTCTCGCTGCTCGGGGACACCTTCGCTCTTCTCTCCCGGTCGTTATGTCTGGTGGCGGCGCGGCCGAAGACCGGTGGCGTTCGACCCGCCCCCGACCCTCGTCTACTACTCGTGGTCCTCGTCCGAGGCTGCCACTGTGCGACGGCCCCACCAGCGGAGTGTGACCGTACCCTGGCCACCCTTGTCAAACGAACGGATCGCACTTTTTCACTGGCAAGGCCGACCGACGCCACTCGAACGGTAACCCGATGATGCGTGTTCCTGCCGCGCGGATGGGGTTACGGGGTGTCTCGGGGTCGGATTCCGGTCGTCCTGAGCCCGTCGGCCGAACCGGCGTCTAACCAGCCAGGACGGTGCCGAGCAGGCTCAGCCCACCGGCCAGCGCGCTGGTGCCGAGCAGGGCCCAGAACACGTCACCGGGCACCGCCGAGGCGGCGTCGGGCATGGCCAGCACCACGCGGGTCGGCCGCTGTGCGTCGTATGCGACTGGTACGGTCACGCCCGGCCGCAGCCAGGACGGCCGGCGCAGCGGGGTGTGTCCGCGCGGCCGGGCCAGCACCGAGCCGCCGTCGTCGGTCGGGAAGGCCAGCAGCGGCGCACTGTCCAGCTCGCCGAAGGTGTCGCCGTAGGGCTCGCCGTACGGATCGCGGTCGGCGATCACCCGTGCGGTGGCGGGCACGCCGTGGCGGCGCAGGTGGTGGCGAAGGCGCAGTTCGACGGCGCACCAGAGCAGCAGGGCGCTGCCGAAGCACGTGAGTACCACCCCTGCGGCCACCGCCGTCGGCGTCTCCATCGCTCCCCCGCCCATTCCCTGTCCACAGCCTGTGGACAGGGAGCGTGGCAGGCGGCGGCCAACCCGCGGCTGCCGTCCGGCGTACGGCGGGCAACCGGCAGATGAACCAGGTGCCCCGGCGGGCTGCCCCGCCGACTACCCGACGGGCTCGATGAAGCCCTGCTCGGTCAGCATCCGCAGCGACTCGGGCACCCGGTCCCGCAGCACCACCCGGTCCTCGCCGAGCAGTTGGGCGATCGCGTCGACGATCTCGCCGGCCGGCAGGGTGCCGTCGCAGACCCCGACGAAACCGGCGCCCACGGTGTCCACCTTGGTGGCCCGCCGCATGCCCCGGTTGTGACGGAGGATCACATGCTCCGGGTCCTCCGCGCCGGGCGCGCCGATCTGCTCCTGCACCACGTCGTCGGCGAGCTGGTAACGGGTCGCCAGCAGCGCCGCGTCGTCGTGCGTCCGTAGGAAGTCCTGCCGGGCGAACCAGCTTTCGATGTGCGGGCCGAGCGGCTGCTCGACGGTGTGCGGCCACTCCTCGATCCGGACCGTCGGCTCGGCCGAACCGCCCGCCCGCAGGGTGATCCAGCCGAAGCCGATGCCCTCCACCTCGGCGGCCTCGAAGGCGTCCAGCCACTCGCCGTACCTGGCCTGGTAGTCCGGCCCTGGGCCCCGGTGGTCGCCGCCGTCGCGCAGCCACAACTCGGCGTACTGGGCCACGTCCTGGACCTCGCGCTGGACCACCCAGGCGTCCAGCCCGGTCCCGGCCACCCAGCCGGCCAGCCGGTCCTGCCAGTCCTCACCCTTGACGTGCTGCCAGTTGGCGAGCAGGTGGCAGTAGCCGCCCGGCTCCAGGTGCGCGGCGGCGCCCCGGACGATGCTGCGGCAGAGCTCGTCGCCGGCCATCCCGCCGTCCCGGTAGACGAAGCGGCTGCCGGGCGAGATGACGAACGGCGGGTTGGACACGATCAGGTCGAACTTCTGCTCCCCGACCGGCTCGAAGAGACTGCCCTCGGCCGTCTCGAAGTCCGCGAAGCCGGACAGCGCCAGGGTCAGCGCGGTGAAGCGCAGCGCGCGCGGGTTGAGGTCCGTCGCGATGACCTGGCGGCCGTGCCGCGCGGCGTGCAGCGCCTGCACACCCGAGCCCGAACCGAGGTCCAGCACCCGGCGGGCCGGCCGCCGCACGGCCAGGCTGGCCAGCGTGGTGGAGGCGCCGCCCACGCCGAGCACCAGGTCCTTCCTGGCCACCCCGTGCGCGGCCTCCCCGGCGCCGATGCCACCCGCGCCGCCGACCGCACAGCCGAGGTCGGACACCACCCAGGCATCCGCGCTGGGCAGCCCGGCCACCTCGTTGGCGTACGGGCGGACGTCCACGGTGGCCCGCACCAGACCGTCGCCGTCACCGTCGCCGTCACCGTCGCGGACCAGCCAACGGTCCGTCAGACAGTGCTCGACCGGCAGCGCGGCCGCCGCGGCGGCGTACGGCACCGGCTGCTGGAGCAGGAACAGTCGCACCAGCGTCTCCAGCGGGGTGCCGCCGGTGGTCGCCCGCAGCGCGGGCACCGCCTCGCTCCGGGCCAGCGCGGCGTACCCGGTGGACCCGAGCAGGTCGAGGCAGCCGTCGGCGGTGTACGAGGCGGCGAGCAGCGCCTCGCGCAGCTCGGCGAGACGGGCGTGGTCAAGGACAGGGCTGTTGGTCACCCGCCCATTGTCGCGCGGTGACCGGATCGGTTCAGCCGCTGGCGCTCGGCGTCGGCGTCGGCGTCGGAGCCGTGGACGGCGCGGCGCTCGCAGCGGCGGGAGCGCTCGGGTCGGCGGGCGTGGACGCGGTCGTGGATGCGGACGCGCTCGGCGAGGTCTTCGGGGCGGGCTTGCAGCCGGGCTGCTTGGCGATGGCGATGCCGAGCTCGCCGCTCTGCAACTTGTTCAGCCCCGCGGTGGACTGCTGCGCGAGGCGCTGCACCTGGTCACCGACGCTGCGCAGGGCATCCGCGAACTTCGCCTGCTCGGTGTTGGGCAGCGCGGTGAGCTTCTGCTGTGCCTCCAGGTAGCCCTGAGCCGCCTTCTTCAACTCGTCGGCGGCGCCCTGCTGGACCGCCGCCCCACCGTCGGTCTTCAGCTCACCGGCCTTGGAGATCGCCTCGGCGAGCTGCTGGTTGGTGGCGGCCAGCACCCCCAGGTCGGCCGCCAGCCGCTGCTGCAGCTCGGCCGGCTGCTCCCCGGGCACCACCTTGTCGCTGTCGGCGAGCGCGGTCTGCGACTGCGCTATCGGGCTCTGCGCGGAGTCACAGACCTTCTTGGCCCAGGAGTCGAGCGCGGCGGTGTCACTGCCGCCACCGCCGCACGCGACAGCGCCCGCTGCCAGCAGCAGACCGAGCACGGGGGCGGCCCACAGCCGCTTTTCGAGCTTCACATCAGGCTTCACGCTGCGAACCTACACGGCCCCGCACGGCCCCCCGAAGGGCTCAGGCCCGCTCCACCCGGATCGGATCCCCGGCCCGGACGGTACGCAGCACCCCGGGATCGCCGTCCAGCGCACCGAGCAGGTTGCAGGGGCTGGCCAGCCGGCACTCGTCAGCACGCGAGATCGGCGTCGGACCGTACGGGAGCGCAAGGCTGTCGCCGTCGGTCCAGAACGCCACCGTGCCGGGCTCGACCACCTGTTGGGCGTCGTCCTCGCGGGCCACCGAGACCGGGGTGCCGAAGTAGACCTCCTCGCCCCAGGTACTGGCGCTGGAATCGACCGGCAGGGCAGCCCAGAGCGCCTCGGAGGTGGGCGTCGAACGCAGGGTGGCGGTGGCCTGACCGGCCGGCCACAGGATGCGAATCCGCATGGGGAAGGTGTCCTTCTCTCGAACCGAAACCGATCGCGCCCGAGAGCAGGGAACCGCCTGCTTCAACAATTTGTCAATATCGACCCCGGCGGGGCCTCAGAGCTCCAGGGAATCCGGGGCGAGGCCCCAGCTCATCCGGATCAGGCCGCCCTTGGCCCCGGAGGTCACCTCGACGTCCTCGACCAGCGCGGTGATCACCGCGAGCCCGAGCGCATCCTCGGCGTCCTCACCCATCTCCTCGGCAGCGGAGCCGACCGGCGGCAGACCGGCCGGACCGGCCTCGTCCTCGACCTCGATCAGGAAACGCTTCTCCAGATCGGTCAACCCGACCCGTACCGCGCCGTCCAGGCCGCCCCGCTGATGCAGGCTCACCGCACGCGAGCACGCCTCGCCGACGGCGAGCCGCACCTCGTCGAGCACCGACTCATCGACTCCGGCGCGCCTCGCCACCGCCACCGCCACGAGTCTGGCCGTACGGACATGCTCGGGAAGTGCGCTGAACCGAAGTTCGACCGTTGCCATTGTCTTCCCCTCCGGGATCACGCCTCGGACTCGCGCGGGCTGGCAGAAAGCGCCGCCGGGGCAGTGCCCACCACTCGCCACCGGCGGGGCCGAGGGCCCCGCCGGTGCGCGAACGGATGAGCTCAGGTGAGAGCGTCAAGGGCCGAAGCGGTCGCCCGCACCGGCCCGTTGACGACTGGTCAGTCGGTGGCGGCGACCGCGTCGTCCACCGAGGTGTGAATGGGGAAGACCTTGGTCAGACCGGTGATCCGGAAGATCTTCAGAATGCGCTCCTGGTTGCACACCAGGCGCAGCGAACCCTCATGCGCGCGAACTCGCTTGAGGCCGCCCACCAGGACACCCAGGCCGGTCGAGTCCAGGAAGTCCACGCCCTCCATGTCGACGACCAGGTGGTAGTTGCCCTCGTTGACGAGCTCGACCAGCTGCTCGCGCAGCTTGGGGGCGGTGTACACATCGATCTCGCCGCCAACCTCGACGACCGTACGGTCGCCGACAGTGCGGGTCGACAGGGACAGGTCCACGGAACCTCCAGCACCTTGCCTTGCTACGTCATTGCGATCCTCGGCCGGATGGCCGTCACCGCTTTGGTCGCAGGCCGGGCACGGCACGGCCGTGGCAGTTGAGCCCCGGCGGTGCGACCCTCGGCCATGCGGCCGTCACGGCTTCATTCAACCACTTGCGACCATGCCCGCACGATGGCTTGGCGCGATTCTCCGCCAGGCCGGTGACACACTGGGTCCCCATGCCGCCCCGTCACCACCAGCCCGAGGCCCTGCTCGCCGCTCTGTCCGCCAGCCGGGGGCGGGCCGACCGCCTCACCCATACGGAGCATCTGGCGGCCCGTCAGGCCCGCTACGCGCCCTGGCCGGACGGAATCCGTCCGGAGATCGTGGCATCCGCGCAGGCCCTGGGCATCGAAGAACCCTGGGCACATCAGGCTGAAGCCATGAAATTGGCCAAATCCGGCCAAACTGTGGTGCTGGCCACAGGAACCGCCTCGGGCAAGTCGCTCGGCTACCTGGCCCCGGTGCTCAGCGAACTGCTGGACGGCACCGAGGCCCGCAACGGCCGGGGCGCCACCGCGCTCTACCTGGCGCCGACCAAGGCACTGGCCGCCGACCAGCGCCGCCGAGCCACCGAGCTGGCCCCGAAGCGGGTCAGGGCCGCCCTCTACGACGGGGACACCCCGCCGGAGGAACGCGAGTGGGTCCGCCAGTACGCCTCGTACGTGCTGACCAACCCCGACATGCTGCACCGGGGCATCCTGCCGGCCCACTCACGCTGGGCCTCGTTCCTGAAGACGCTCGAGTACGTGGTCATCGACGAATGCCACAGCTACCGGGGGGTGTTCGGCTCGCACGTGGCCCAGGTGCTGCGACGGCTGCGGCGGGTGTGCGAGCGGTACGGCTCCTCGCCCACCTTCCTGCTGGCCTCGGCCACCACCGCCGACCCGGCGGCCACCGCCGAGCGGCTGACCGGACTGCCCGCCGTCGCGGTGACCGACGACGCCTCGCCGCGCGGGCCGCTGGTCTTCGCACTCTGGGAGCCGCCGCTCACCGAGAACGTCGGCGAGCAGGGTGCCCCCGTCCGGCGGACCGCGACCGCCGAGGCCGGGTACCTGCTCACCGAGCTGGTCGAGCGAGGTACCCGCACGGTGGTCTTCGTCCGCTCCCGCCGCTCGGCCGAACTGGTCGCCCTGCAGGCCCAGGACCAGCTCGGCACACCACTGGCCGCCCGGGTCGCCGCCTACCGGGGTGGCTATCTGGCCGAGGAGCGCCGGGCGCTGGAGCGCGACCTGCACTCCGGCCGGCTGCTCGGTCTTGCCTCCACCTCCGCGCTGGAACTCGGGGTCGACGTCTCCGGGCTGGACGCCGTCCTAATGGCCGGGTACCCCGGCACCAGGGCCTCGCTCTGGCAGCAGGCCGGGCGGGCCGGGCGGGAGGCCCAGGGCGCGCTGGCGGTGCTGATCGCCCGGGACGACCCGCTGGACACCTACCTGGTGCACCACCCGGAGGCGCTGTTCGCCACCCCGGTCGAGGCCACCGTGCTGGACCCGGACAACCCGCACATCCTGGCCCCGCACCTGTGCGCGGCCGCCGCCGAACTCCCACTCACCGAGGCCGACCTGCCGCTCTTCGGACCGTCCGCCGGGCAGCTGCTCACCGTGCTCGAACAGCGCGGCCTGCTCCGGCAGCGGACCAAGGGCTCCTGGTACTGGACCCGCCGGGAGCGCGCCGTCGACTCGGTGGACCTGCGGGGCAGCGGCGGCAGCCCGGTACAGATCGTCGAGGGCTCGACCGGCCGGCTGCTCGGCACCGTGGACGCGGCCGCCGCCCACACCACCGTGCACACCGGCGCGGTCCACCTGCACCAGGGCCGCAGCTACCTGGTGCAGGACCTCGACCTGGAGAGCTCGGTGGCCCTGGTCGAACCTGCGGAGCCGCCCTACACCACCGCCGCCAGGGACCTCACCTCCATCTCGGTACTGGCCACCGACACCACCGTGGAATGGGGCGAGGCCCGGCTCAGCTTCGGCTCGGTGGAGGTGGTCAACCAGGTGGTCGGGTACCTGCGCAAGCGGATCTCCACCGGCGAGATCCTCGGCGAGAGCAAGCTCGACCTGCCGCCCAGGACGCTGCGCACCCGAGCGGTCTGGTGGTCCGTCACGGAGGACCAACTCCTGGACGCCGACATCCCGTTCGACCAGCTGCCCGGTGCGGCGCACGCGGCGGAGCACGCCTCCATCGGTCTCCTTCCGCTGTTCGCCACCTGCGACCGCTGGGACATCGGCGGGGTCTCGGTGCCGCTGCACCCGGACACCCAGCTGCCGACGGTCTTCGTGTACGACGGCCACTCCGGCGGAGCGGGGTTCGCCGAACGGGGCTTCCGGGGCGCGGAGCAGTGGCTGACCGCCACCCGGGATGCGATCACCGCCTGCGAGTGCGAACGGGGCTGCCCGTCCTGCGTCCAGTCGCCCAAGTGCGGCAACGGGAACGATCCGCTGGACAAGGCGGCGGCGGTCCGGCTGCTGAACATCCTGCTGGCGGGAGCCCCGGTCCGGTCGTCCGAGGAGTCCTGACGGTCCGGCAGGTCCGGCAGGTCCGGCAGGTCCCAGCGGGAGTCCCCGGCCGCCACCGGGTCGCCGTCGCCCCAGGCCCAGACCGGCCCCGCCCGGGACCGCGCCCGGGCCGGGCCGACCAGCAGCGGCAGACCGGTGACCGGCACCTCGACCACCACGTCCACCGCGTCGATCCCCTCCCGTACGGTGCAGCTGACCAGCCGGGCCCGGTGCTCGCCGGCGATCCGGGCCGCCCGCCCGCAGCCACCGTCCTGATCCAGCATCAGGTGCCCGGCGGCGGCCAGTGCGGCCAGGTCGGCGGCCGACTCCGCCCGGTGCCGGGCCGCCACCGCAGCGCCGAACGCCAGGCTGACCGCGAAGACCACGCAGCCGAGCATCCCGAGCGAGACCAGCCAGATCGTCGCCGAGCCCCGGTCCGGTGGCATGCCGGGGCGCTCACCCACCCCCCGATGGCCGGAGGGCCTCAGTCCGGCCATCGCCCACCTCCGCCGGTCGATCCGATCACGTCCTCCCGCGCGGCCACCGCCTCGGCGTGCAGCCGCACCGACAACGCCCCGCCGAGCCGCCCCGGCGCGGAGCTCGGCGCCTCGACCGTGACCCGGACGGTGTCACCGCCCGTCGCCACGCTCACCCTGGCCCCGGCCGGGGCGGCGGCCTGCGCCAGCGCCCCGGCGTTGCCGTCTCCCCTGGCCGCGGCCCGGGCGCCCACCCGGGCCGCGTCCACACAGCGGATCTGGGCGGCGGCCGTCACCACGCCCCAGAGCAGCAGCGCGGACAGCAGCACCAGCGCCGGGAGCGCCACCGCCGTCTCCGCCGTCACGAACCCACGGTCCCGTCGGCGTCCCTGGCCTGACGATTGGTCAGACCGCATGGAGCGCCCGATTGAGCAACTCGCTCAGGGCACCGGAGACCACCCCGCTGGTCACCACCTTGTAGAGCAACGCGGCGAAGGCGCAGGCCGCCACCGTCCCGACGGCGTACTCCGCCGTCGTCATCCCCGCATCAGCCCGGGCACCGCCCAGCCGGCGGGCCCGGACGGTCAGCCAGTCGACCCGGCGGCGCAGCAGCACCCGGATCCGCCGGGCCGGACCGGCCGGCCGGTGGTGCTGGACCGGCACAACGTGAACAGTCATCAGAGACTCCCTTGTCAGAATCCGGATCAGAACGATGGCCTCGCAGGTCAGACCCGCTCGGCGAACAGTGCGGTCAGCCCCATCACCACCGGCACCACGCCGATCAGGACGAACGCGGGCAGGAAACAGACCCCCAGCGGCGCGGTGGCCAGCACCCCCGCCCGGCGGACCCGGGCGTGGGCGGCGCGGCCGGCGGCGGCCCGCTGGGCATGCGCCAGGCCGACCAGCGGAGCCATCGGTGGCGAACCGCTGACGCTCGTCCGGACCAGGCAGCGGGCCAGCGGGGCGAGCGGCGGGCAGTCGATACCGAGCCGGTCCCAGCAGACCTCCGGGGGTGCACCGAGCGCCAACTCGGCGGCCACACCCGCCAGTCGGCCGCTCATCGGCTGATCGACGCTGTCTGCCACCGCGGCGGCGGCAGCGGCGGGTGACGAGCTGGCGCCCAGACAGGCGGCCAGCAGCTCGGCAGCCAGCGGCAGTTGGCGGGTCAACCGCTCCTGCTCCAGAGCCGCCCTGCGGGCAGTCGGCGACCGGACCCTCGGCAGCCACCGCCGGGCCGCCAGGCCGATCAGCAACCCCACCACCAGCCCCGCCGGGCCACCGACCAGCACCGCCGCTCCGGCCCCGGCACCCACCGGGACGGCCCGGTCGAGCAGCACCGCCCGGGTCACCCCGCGCGCCCGCAGCGCCTGCCCGATCCGCCCGGCCCGGCGTCGGCGCCACCGGGCGAACGGCCGCCCGGCCCGGCCTTCCCACTGCTTGACCCGCCGCCTGACCCGTCGTCGAACCGACCGCCGCCGGACGGCCCTCAGCAGCTCGGCCCCGGCTCCGCCCAGCATCGGCCCGGCCAGCAGCCCGAGCAGTAACTCCCGTTTCACCAGGCCACCTCCGCCCGTACCGCCGACGCCTCCGCGCCCACCCAGCGGTCCTGCGACGGTGCCCCGGCACGCGTCCTGGAGAGCCCGCAGCCGCCCGCCCCCCTGCCGCCCCGCTCCGGCGGTACGTCCTCCGCCGCCCGGACGATCCGCGCCGTCCAGGCCAGCCCGGCCGCCTCCAGCAGCGCCCCGGCCGCCAGGCAGGCCAACCCGGCCGGGGTGTGCAGCAGAATCCGTACGGGCTCCGCGCCGAGCGCGGCCCCGAGCAGCAGGCCGACCAGCGGCAGCGCGGCCAGCACCGCGACCGTGGTCCTCGGCCCGGAGAGTTCGCTCTCGATCTCCTCGGCGAGGGCCCGCTCCGCCCGGAGTGCGTCGGCGAGTTGGTCCAGCCCGGGGGCCAGGCCGGTGCCGCTCTCGGCGGTGACCTGCCAGCAGGCCGCCACCGCCGCCGCACCGCGACCGCCGGGCAGCTCGGCTACCGACCGCAGCGCCGCCGGGATGTCCGCCCCGTAGCGGCCGGCCGCCAGCCGGGCCGAGGACTCGGCACCGAGCCCCTCCGTCAGCTGGGACGCCCGGCCCAGCACCGTGTGCAGAGCCTGCTGCTGGGTGGCTCCGCTGCGGAGTTCAGGCCCGACGGCGACGGCTGCGCCAGCGCCGCACCGGCAGCACCGCCACGGCGGCCAGCAGCGGCGGCACCGGGGATCGGCTGAGCTCCCCGGCCAGCAACCCGGCCGGGAGCAGCAGGAGTTCCGGCACCAGCCAGACCGGCCGGGCCCTCCCGAGCACGGACCAGCGACTCACCGGACCGACCCGCGCCGGACCACCGAGCAGTGCCCCGGCCCGGCGCACCGTCCGGGAGTGCCGCCAGCGGCGGAATACGATCCCGGCGGTCAGCCCGCCCACTCCGGCCGCGATCACCAGAATCTGATCAGTCGTCATCCCCGCTCCTTCGTCCCGTTCCTGAGCGTGTGGCGGGCGGCAGCCGCCGCCCCGCACAGCAGCAGGGCCCAGCCGAACTGCCACACCTCGGGCGTCATCGCGCCACCCGTCATCGCGCCACCACCGCCGGCTCGGGCAGCACGACGCCCCGCTCGGCGCAGCGCCGACGCAGCCGCTCCCAGCCCGGGCCCGGTGTGCAGCCGCCCTCGGCCGTGAAGGCCAGGGCGGGGACGGTCAGCGCCAGCCCGCGCTCGTCGCCGACCAGCATGTGCAGCTCGGCCACCCGTCGTTGCCCGGTCCGTTGGTCGCGGACCAGGTGGATCACCACGTCCAGCGCGGCGCGCAGTTGACTGTGCAGCGAGAGCCGGTCGAGTCCGGCCAGCGAGCCGAGTGCCTCCAGCCGGGCCGGGACATCGGCCGCGGTATTGGCGTGAACCGTTCCGCAGCCGCCCTCGTGGCCGGTGTTGAGGGCGGAGAGCAGGTCCACCACCTCCTCGCCCCGGACCTCGCCGACCACCACCCGGTCCGGGCGCATCCGCAGGGCCTGCCGCACCAGGTCCCGCAGGGTCAGCTCGCCCAGACCCTCCTGGTTCGGCGGGCGGCTCTGCAGGCGCACCACATGCGGGTGGTCGGGCCGGAGTTCGGCCGAGTCCTCGGCCAGCACGATCCGTTCGTCCGGCTCGACCAGGCCGAGCAACGCGGCCAGTAGCGTGGTTTTTCCCGTCCCGGTGCCGCCGCTGATCAGCAGCGAGAGCCGGGCCCGCAGCACGGCGGTGAGCAGCTCGGCCCCGATCGGCGGGAGGGCGCCGCCGGTCACCAACTCGGCCATGGTGAAGGGCCTGGTCCGGCAGATCCGCAGCGAGATGTGGGTGCAGCCGGCCGCGATCGGCGGCAGCACGGCGTGCAGCCGGGTGCCGTCGGGCAGCCGGGCGTCCACCCACGGGCGGGCGTCGTCGAGCCGGCGGCCGGCCGCGGTGGCCAGCCGGTGGGCCAGCCGCCGGACCGCTTCGGCGTCCGGGAAGCGGATCTCCGGTACTCGCCGCAGCCCGCCGCCCCGGTCCACCCAGACCTGGTCGGGACCGTTCACCAGCACGTCCGTCACGTCCGGCTCGCCGAGCAGGGCGTCCAGCGGCCCGGCGCCGACCAGTTCGGAGCGGAGCACCCGGACGGCGTCGAGCACGTCGTCCCCGCCCAGCGGCGGACGGGCGGCCCGCAGCGCGGCCGCCACCGAACCGGCGGTGGGTGCGGCCCCGACCTCGGCCAGGCGGATCCGGACGGCATCGACCAGGGCCGCCGCCCGCTCGTCGGCAGCGGCGACGACGGGCGGCCGTGGGGCGGCGGCTCCGCCACCCAGCGGCCGCCGGTGCGGCACGGCAGCGGGACGGCGGCCGACGGGCCAGCCAGGGCGGCGCTGACGATCCGTCATGACGTGCCACCTCCGGCCGCCTGGACCGGCGGCATGACCTCGGTCAGAAAGCCTCCGCAGAAGCGGGCCAACGGCCCCTTCTCCCGGATGCCGGGCGGCGAGCCGCGCTCGACGTCCACCACAAGCCCGGGCTCGGCGGGCAGCTCGCCCGCCAGCCGCAGCCGCAGCCCCCGGGCCACCTCCACCCCGGTCAGCCCGGCCGGGCCCGGCACCCGGACCACCACCCGCAGATCGGCGAGCCGCATCCGGGCGGCGGCCGCGACCCGGTCGGCCGCCGCCATCGCGCGCAGCTCCGCAGGCACCACCAGCAGCCCGGTGTCGGCCTGTTCAAGCGCCTGGCCGGCCGCCGGGTCGAGGTGTCTGGGCAGGTCGAGCACCACCAGGCCACCCCGACGGCGGGCGGCGGCCAGCACGCTGCGCATCGCCTCGGGCGGCACGGCCAGAGTGTCGCCGCGGTCCCAGGACAGCGCGGTCATCCGGTGCAGCGAGGGCAGCGCCTTGGCCAGCTCGGAGCCGCTCACCCGGCCCCGGGAGCCGGCCAGGTCGGGCCAGCGCAGACCGCCGGTCTCCTCGCCGCCGAGCAGGATGTCCAGGCCGCCGCCCAGCGGGTCGGCGTCGATCAGCATGGTGCGGTGGCCCGCCCTGGCCGCCGTGACGGCCAGCGCACAGGCCAGCGTGGAGGAGCCCGCGCCGCCCCGGCCGCCGAGCACCGCGACGGTGAGGGCCGGTGCGCCGACGCCTTCGGCGGCGTCCGCGATCCGGTCCAGCAGCCAGGCCTGGGCGTCGGGCAGGAAGATGACGTGCTCGGCGCCGAGTTGGACCGCTCGGACCCAGACGTCGCAGTCGTCCAGGTCGAGCCCGAGCAGCAGCACCCCCGCCCGGCGGGTCAGCCCGGCGCAGCGCTCGGACTGGTCGTCGCCGACCAGCACCAGCGGGGCGCTCTCCCAGAGCCCTCGGGGCGGTGGCGCCCCGGAGAGCAGTTGGGGATCAGTGCCGGCCGCGGCACAGAGCCGCAGCAGGTGCTCGGCGAGCGTCTCGTCCTCGGTGACGATCAGCGGCCCCCGGGCGGCCGGTCGGTCGGTGAGTCGGTCGGTGATCGGTGTCGACATGGCTGTCTCCCCCGGTACGGCTGCTCCCTCTGGCGAGGTGCGGTCGGACGGTGCCCGACCGGACACCACGGTCCGGCCTCTGCTGAGGGTCCGTCAGCCCCGGCCCGATTCCCTGGGGACAACTCGGGGCTGTGGATAACTCTGTTCACTCGCACGGGGGGCGATTACCCAATGAATTGACGTCGACTTCGTCACCGAGAAGATCCGGAAGACCCCGGACGGATACAAACGACGATCAACCACAAGGTCGAACGAGCCGTCGAACTGGATACTCAGAGTGACGATCTCGTCTCGATGGGCAGAGCGTCCAACCGCCCTACCTCCGCGGGAAACACCGCACCGCGAGCCCCACCCGATCGCCCTGTGGCCCGCAAAATGGCCCCGGACGTGCGACGACCCCCGCCGGGGGGGAGAGCGGGGGTCGTCTATCCACGGTCCGACTCGGGGGGGAGGAGCCGGACCGGGTTAGCACGGTCGCGAACGATCCGTGACTTCCATGGTGTACCCGACGGCCCAGAAACACAAACCCGCGTGGCCGCGAGTACGCCATATGGCGGGGTCTTTTGCCCAGCCCTCTATCCTCTGATCCCGTGGACACCACCGAGAACGCCGACACCGCCGACCACGGCGAGAACTCTGCCCGCGATTCGGTGCCGAACGGCGCCCCGCGCGACCCGCTGCCGACCGCCGCAGCCGCTGCAGCCGCGACCGCAGCCGCCGCAGCTCGCCCGTTCAGAGCACCGCGGACCGCCGCGTTCTTCGACCTCGACAAGACGATCATCGCCAAGTCGAGCGCCCTGGCGTTCAGCCGCCCGTTCTACCAGGGTGGCCTGATCAACCGTCGGGCCGTACTGAAGAGCGCCTACGCCCAGTTCGTCTTCCTGGTCGGCGGTGCGGACCACGACCAGATGGAGCGGATGCGCGAGTACCTGTCCGCCCTCACCAAGGGCTGGAACGTGCAGCAGGTCCGCGAGATCGTCGCCGAGACCCTGCACGGCCTGATCGACCCGATCATCTACGACGAGGCCGCGTCACTGATCGAGCAGCACCACCAGGCCGGCCGTGATGTGGTGATCGTCAGCAGCTCCGGTTCGGAGGTGGTCGAGCCGATCGGGCAGCTGCTCGGCGCGGACCACGTGATCGCCACCCGGCTCCAGGTCCAGGACGGCCGGTACACCGGCGAGATCGACTACTACGCCTACGCCGAGAACAAGGCAGCGGCGATCCGGGAGTTGGCCGCGAGCGAGGGCTACGACCTCGCCAACTGCTTTGCGTACAGCGACTCTTCGACCGATCTGCCGCTGCTGGAGGCGGTCGGCCACCCCTCCGCCGTGAACCCGGACCGGGCCCTGCGCAAGGAGGCGCAGGCCCGGGACTGGCCGATCCTGGTCTTCGACCGGCCGGTCGAACTCCGCCGCCGGCTCCCGGAGTTCTCCGCGCCCAGCCGCTCGGTGCTGCTCGCGGTCGCGGTCGGCACGGCGGCGCTGACCGCCGGGCTGCTCTGGTACACCGCGAAGCGCCGCAGGCCGATCGCCTGAAGCGCCCCGGGCCCGTGGTGCCCGGACAAGCGCCGAATGAGTTCGCGTTTCGGGTTCCCCTTTGTCCGATTTCGCGGTAGAAAGGACTTACGGCCCGCGAGACCCGGTCAGGACCCTGAGAGGTCAAACCGACAACGCATTTCAGGCCCCACGGACCGAGTACAGATAACTGAGCACCCACATGCAGCCGACCCGCTGTCGGGCCGCCGCACCAGGTGAACGGGCAGTAGATCCCCACCTGATGGGCAATTACGGTGCATGCATGGTCACCCGGTACCTGTACCAGCGGCGGCGCCCAGCTCCATCAGGCGTCGCCGCAACCCTTTGCCGCAACTCTTCTCGGCGGCCGCCTCAGACCATCCCGCGCTGCATCGCCTCGCAGACCGCCGTGCTCTCCCGGACGCCGAGCCGCAGCGCCTGCCCGCAGTGCGTGATCCAGGCCGCCATGCCGTCCGCCGTGCCGCTCAAGTAGCCCTGCAGGGCCTGCTGGTAGGCCGCGGTGCCGAGTTCGGCCAGGCCGACCTCGGCGGGGCAGATCGCCTTCGGGTCCAGCCCTTCGGCGATCAGCACGATCCGCTGGGCGGCCCGAGCGATCACGCCGTTGTGCGAGGCGAACGGCCGCAGCGCGAGCAGCTCGCCGTGCACCACCGAGGCCACCACGAGCGCCGGGGCACCGACGCCAGGCGCGCGGTCGGCCCGGGCGGCCAGCAGCTGCGCCAGCTGGTCCAGCCGGGCGGCCGCCTCGTCGGCGGGCGGCGCGGGCGGCGGCATGACGGCCACCGGCGGCGGCCCGTCAGGCCCGACCCCCTCGGCCATCGCCAGCTCCAGCGGGAACAGCTCGGCGGCCGACTCGCCCGCCTTCCTCGGCCGGCCGGCGTCGTCCGCGCCGTCGCCCACCGCGAGCAGGTGCAGCCTGGCCAGCACCTGCATCGGCGAGTGCCGCCAGACGCTGAGCAGCTGGCCCGCCTCGGCGGAGATCCGCAGCGCACCGCCGACCGTACGGGCCTGCGGGTCAGCGCTGAAGTCGGTCCGGCGGCGCACCTCCTCCAGCGGCCAGTCCGCGCCGTCCAGTGCGGCGGAGGCCCTGGCCCCGCGCAGGGCGGACTCCGAGGTCACCTCGGCGGCGCGGCGGCGCATCGCCCGGTGGCCGTACAGCCGGTCGACGGCCTTGCGCACCTCCGCGACGGCCTCGGGGACTCCGGGGAGCTCGGCCAGCGGGGCGAGGGGGTCTGTTCCAGTGGTCACCTACCCGAGGGTAATGAACCCCTCCCCCAGAGCCTGACAGCAACCCCACCATCACCCGTTCGAGGCAATCCGACTTTCCCGCCCGCGCGGTTGGCCAAACCCCCGATAGCATGAGCACTATCGGTGACGATAACGATTACCAACAACTTCAGCCGCCCAGCGGCTGGGCCGAGAGCCGGAGTCTCAGATGAAGATCGCCTTCGTCGGCAAGGGCGGCAGCGGGAAGACCACGCTGTCCGCACTGTTCATCCGCCACCTCGCCGCAGCAGGCTGCCCGGTGATCGCCGTCGATGCCGACATCAACCAACACCTCGGCCCGGCACTGGGGCTGACGGACGGTCAGGCCGCCGCGCTGCCCTCACTCGGCGCGCACCTGCCGGAGATCAAGGAGTACCTGCGCGGCAGCAACCCGCTGATCGGGTCCGCCGAGCAGATGATCAAGACCACGCCGCCCGGCCGGGGTTCACGCCTGTTGCGGATCGTCGAGGAGAATCCGGTGTACGCCGCCTGCGCCCGGCCGGTCGCGCTGGACGAGGGATCGGTCCGGCTGCTGGCCACCGGCGCCTTCACCGAGCAGGACCTCGGGGTGGCCTGCTACCACTCCAAGGTCGGCGCGGTCGAGCTGCTGCTGAACCACCTGATCGACGGGCCGGACGAGTACCTGGTCACCGACATGACCGCCGGTTCGGACTCGTTCGCCTCCGGGCTCTTCACCCGCTTCGACCTGACCTTCCTGGTCGCCGAGCCGACCCGGAAGGGCGTCTCGGTCTACCGCCAGTACAAGGAGTACGCCCGGGACTTCGGGGTGGCCCTGCAGGTGGTGGGCAACAAGGTGAACGGGCCCGACGACCTCGCCTTCCTCCGCCGGGAGGTCGGCGAGGACCTGCTCACCTGCTTCGGCCAGTCCGACTGGGTGCGCCGCCTGGAGCAGGGCGCCGAGCCCGAGCTGCGGACCCTCGAGCCCGCCAACCGGGCCGTGCTGGCCCGGCTCAGGGAGCAGGCGGAGCTGGCCTTCGCAGCCCGCGAGCCGGAGCGCTGGACCAGCCAGGCCGTCCACTTCCACCTGCGCAACGCGGAGAGCTGGGGCAACGCCAAGACCGGCGTCGATCTCGCCACCCAGGTGGACGAGGGCTTCGTGCTCGGCGCCGCACACCTGGACGCGGCCGGCGTCTGACCCGCAGTCGGCCACGGCCTCAGCAGCACTGGGCGACCCCGGAGACCAACCGGGGTCGCCCAGTGCTTTCTGCATATCCCCCGATGGTTCGCCTACCCCCCGAAGGGGTGAATCCCGACCTTCGCCCTACCGCTCGATTTCACGCTGTGCAAAGATCTCATTACTCTCGGTTTACCGAATCTTGATGGTCCCAGGGGTGGACGAGCCGACCCCGCTGTGCCTGCACCCCACGACCATCCCCGCCACACCGTCGCGACCCACGACAGCCGATCCGACCCCCGAAGCACCTCCCGGACCTGACTGCGTTCGTTCCCCCGGAAAGACGGGACACCATGACCCTCGACGTCTCCGCCGCACCCATCGCCTCCGACACCACCGACCACGCCCCGCCCGGCCTCCGCGGGCGGCTGGCCCGGGATCTGCCGGCCTCGCTGGTGGTCTTCCTGATCGCCGTCCCGTTCTCGCTCGGCATCGCGCTGGCCACCGGCGCCCCGCTCACCGCCGGGCTGGTGGCCGCCGCCGTCGGCGGCCTGGTCGCCGGGGCGCTCGGCGGCACCCCGCTCCAGGTGACCGGCCCGTCCGCCGCGCTGACCGTGATCATCGCCGGTCTGATCGCCCAGTTCGGCTGGCAGGTCACCTGCGCGGTCACGGTGGCCGCCGGGCTGTTGCAACTGCTGCTCGGTACGTTCCGGGTGGCCCGGTCCGCACTGGCCGTCTCCCCCGCCGTGGTCCACGGCATGCTGGCCGGCGTCGGGATCACCATCGCCATCGCCCAGCTGCACGTGGTGCTCGGCGGATCGCCGCAGAGCGCCGCGCTGGCCAATCTGATCGCGCTGCCCGGTCAGCTCTCGGTACCGCACCTGCCCGCGCTCGCGGTCGGCGGGCTCGCGATCGTGCTGCTCTTCGCCTGGCCCCGGCTCGGTCTGCTGCCCGGCCGGGCCGGGCGGATCGGCGCCGTCGCCGCCCGGGTGCCCGCCGCGCTGGTCGCGGTGGCGGCCGCCACCGGGCTCTCGATCGGCCTCGGCCTCACGCTGGCCCGGGTCGAGCTGCCCACCTGGGAGCAGCACGACTTCGCCGCCCTCCCCTCACCCGCCCAGCTCGGCGCGCACTGGCCGGTGCTGCTGGCCGCCGTGCTGACGGTGACGGCGGTGGCCGGCGTGGAGTCGCTGCTCTCCGCCGTCGCGGTCGGCCGGATGGCGCCAGGACCGATCGACCTGGACCGCGAGCTGCGCGGCCAGGGCATCGCGAATCTGGTCACCGGTCTGCTCGGTGGTCTGCCGGTGGCCGGCGGCGCGGTCCGCAGCACCGCCAACATCCGGGCCGGAGCGGCCAGTCGGTGGTCCGCCGTGCTGCACGGGGTCTGGGTGATGGTGGCCGCCCTCGCGCTCGGCGGCGGTCTGCGGCGGATCCCGCTGGCCGCGCTGGCCGCCCTGGTGCTGGTGGTCGGCATCCAGATGGTCAGCTTCGCGCACATCCGCCGGGTGCACCGGCACCGGGAGTTCCCGGTCTACCTGGCCACCGTGCTCGGCGTGGTGCTGCTCGACGTCCCGCTCGGGGTGCTGCTCGGCGGCGGGGTCGCCGCCCTGCTCGCGCTGTACCGGCTGACCCGGGCCCATGTCGACGTGCTGGCCGAGCCGGACGGCTCCTGGACGGTGCGTACGCACGGCCCGCTGACCTTCGCCGTGGTGCCCCGGCTCAGCCGGGCGCTGGCCGGCATCCCGGCCGGCGCCCAGGTGACGGTCAGTCATGACGGCTCGTTCCTGGACCACGCGGCCTACGAGCAGGTGCACGCCTGGCGGGCCGGCCACCAGGCGGCGGGCGGCCGGGTCTCGATGCTGACCGAGCTCGACGAGGAGGTGCTGGACCCGGACGGCACTCTCCGGGCGGGCAGTTCGCCCGGCCCGCACCGCTGCCGCGCCTGGACGCCCTGGGGCGGCCACCACTGCATCGAGCCCGGCACCGACGACCCGCACGGCCGCCTGCTGGACGGCGTGCGCGGATTCCAGCAGCACACCGCCCACCTGGTCAGGCCCGAGCTGGCCCGGCTGGCCCGGGAGGGCCAGACGCCCTCCCAGCTCTTCCTCACCTGTGCCGACTCCCGGCTGGTGACCAGCATGATCACCAGCAGCGGCCCGGGCGACATGTTCACCGTCCGCAACGTCGGCAACCTCGTCCCGGCCCCGTACGAGCCCGGCGCGGCCGACGACTCGGTGGCGGCCGCCGTGCAGTACGCGGTGGAGGTGCTGGAGGTGCGCTCCATCACCATCTGCGGGCACTCCGGCTGCGGGGCGATGAAGGCCCTGCTGGACGGCGTGCACCTGGCCCCAGGACCGCCCACCCCGCTCGGGCGCTGGCTGCGCAACGGCCGGGGCTCGCTGGACCGGCTGCGCCGGGCCCCCGCCGGGTTCGCCGACCGGCCGGTGGTCAGCGAGGTGGAGCAGCTCTGCATCACCAACGTGGTCCAGCAGTTGGACCAACTGCTGGCCCACCCGGCCGTGGAGCGGCGGGTCGCGGCGGGCACCCTGCGGCTGGTCGGCATGTACTTCGACTTCGCCGACGCCCAGGCGTATGTGCTGGACCCGGCGCTGCGCAGCTTCGTCCCGGTCTCGAAGCAACGGCGGAGACCGACCGAGCCCGACCCCACCGAGAGCCCGCGCCTGGCGGCCTGACCCACCGTCAGGCACCGAGCAGCTTCGCCAGATCGGCCGGGGTGACGTAGCCGGGCCAGCGGCCGTCGGTGAAGAGGTGCACTCCGGAATCCCAGTAGCACTGGTCGACCAGCTGGGAGCAGATCATGTGCCTGCTGTCGGCGACATACTTCCTGAGCAGTGGTCCGATCGGGAGGTGGAAGCGGTGCGCGGCCAGCGCGAAGTAGTCGGCCACGCTGTACGGGGTGCCGACGTAGCCCCGGGCGGCCGCGACCACTGCCCGGCGCTGCTCGTCGGTCAGCGGGATCCGCCCGGTCGACCAGAGGGTGGGGCGGTTGTCGTAGACGGAGAGCGGTCGGAGTTCGGCCCCGCCGGGCTGGGCCTCGACCAGCTCGCCGTTCCCGACGTGGACGAAGGCGTGCTCGTAGTCGGCGAATCCGTCGCCGTTGAGCCACTGGCCGATCCTGATCAGACGGCCGCCGTGGCCGCCCATCCGGACCACGGCGAAGTCGCCGGGCTGCGGTTCGGACCGGGGCGCGGAAAGGGAGTCGGTGCTCGCGGGAAGTCCGGACATGGCTGTCCCCCCACCAGGGCGGGTCACGGCCGGCCCGGTGCCGGTCGGGGCCCCACCCGTGTTGTCAGTGGAGTACCGCCCGGACGGTCCGTCAAGGCATGCGGCAGATCCGCGACGGACTCTCGGCACCGGACAGACCGCCCCAGTCGGTCAAAGGTCTACACCAATTCTCCGGTGCCTCTTGTCAACATGGCGGTTCGCCTGGTGAGCTGTGCGCTGGGACACACGGGACAATCCCTTCCGCACGGGATCTCCCGGCAGACTGAGACTCGATGAGGAGTGCGCGTTGAGCAACGAGAGCCTGGCCAACCTGCTCAAGGAGGAGCGCCGCTTCGCTCCCCCGGCGGAGCTGGCGGCCGACGCCAACGTCACCGCGGCCGCGTACGCGCAGGCCTCCGAGGACCGGCTCGGCTTCTGGGCCGAGCAGGCCCGCCGCCTCAGCTGGGCGGTCGAGCCCACCGAGACGCTGGACTGGTCGAACCCGCCGTTCGCCAAGTGGTTCGCCGACGGCAAGCTCAACGTGGCGTACAACTGCGTGGACCGCCACGTCGAGGCCGGCAACGGCGACCGGGTGGCGATCCACTTCGAGGGTGAGCCCGGCGACAGCCGCTCGATCACCTACGCGCAGCTCAAGGACGAGGTCTCGCAGGCCGCCAACGCGCTGCTGGAGCTCGGTGTCCGCAAGGGCGACCGGGTCGCGGTCTACCTGCCGATGATCGCCGAGGCGGTCGTGGCGATCCTCGCCTGCGCCCGGATCGGCGCCACCCACTCGGTGGTCTTCGGCGGCTTCTCGGCCGACGCCGTGGCCTCCCGGATCCAGGACGCCGACGCCAAGCTGGTGATCACCGCCGACGGCGGCTACCGCCGTGGCAAGCCCTCCGCGCTCAAGCCCGCCATCGACGAGGCGCTGACCAAGGTCGAGGGCGTCGAGAAGGTCCTGGTCATCCGCCGCACCGGCGAGGACGTCGCCTGGACCGAGGGCCGGGACGTCTGGTGGCACGAGATCACCGCGCGCCAGTCCACCGAGCACACCCCCGAGGCACACGACGCCGAGCACCCGCTCTTCATCCTGTACACCTCCGGCACCACCGGAAAGCCCAAGGGCATCCTGCACACCTCCGGCGGCTACCTGACCCAGGCCGCCTACACCCACCACGCGGTGTTCGACCTCAAGCCGGAGACCGACGTCTACTGGTGCACCGCCGACATCGGCTGGGTCACCGGGCACTCGTACATCGTCTACGGGCCGCTCGCCAACGGCGCCACCCAGGTGATCTACGAGGGCACCCCGGACACCCCGCACCAGGGCCGGTTCTGGGAGATCGTGCAGAAGTACGGCGTCACCATCCTCTACACGGCGCCGACCGCGATCCGCACCTTCATGAAGTGGGGCGACGACATCCCCGCCAAGTTCGACCTCTCCAGCCTCCGGGTGCTGGGCAGCGTCGGCGAGCCGATCAACCCCGAGGCGTGGATCTGGTACCGCGAGCACATCGGCGGCAACAAGACGCCGATCGTCGACACCTGGTGGCAGACCGAGACCGGCGCGATGATGATCAGCCCGCTGCCGGGCGTCACCGAGACCAAGCCGGGCTCCGCCCAGCGCGCCCTGCCCGGCATCGCCGCCACGGTGGTGGACGACGAGGCCAACGAGGTGCCGAACGGCTCCGGCGGCTACCTGGTGCTGACCGAGCCGTGGCCCTCCATGCTGCGCACCATCTGGGGCGACGACCAGCGCTACATCGACACCTACTGGTCCCGCTTCCAGGGCCGGTACTTCGCCGGTGACGGCGCGAAGAAGGACGAGGACGGCGACATCTGGCTGCTCGGCCGGGTGGACGACGTGATGCTGGTCTCCGGCCACAACATCTCCACCACCGAGGTCGAGTCCGCCCTGGTCGGCCACCCCGCGGTGGCCGAGTCGGCGGTGGTCGGCGCGACCGATGCCACCACCGGCCAGGCGATCGTCGCCTTCGTGATCCTGCGCGGCACGGCCACCGAGACCGAGGACCTGGTCGCCGAACTGCGCAACCACGTCGGCAGGACGCTCGGCCCGATCGCCAAGCCGAAGCAGATCAAGGTGGTCAGCGAGCTGCCGAAGACCCGCTCCGGCAAGATCATGCGCCGCCTGCTGCGCGACATCGCCGAGGGCCGCGAGGTCGGCGACACCACCACCCTGGCCGACGCCTCGGTGATGAACCTGATCCAGTCCCAGCTGCCGGGCGGCCGCCCCCCGCCGCAGTGCTGTTCCTGGCCGGCCCCCGCTCAGCCCGCCAAGCGGCGCAGCGTCGCGTACGCGGTCTGGGTGAACCGGCGCCGCAGCCCCGGCAGTGTGCTGGCCATCGCGACCAGACCCACCTGGGCCACCGGGTTGAACCCGGCGAACACCGCCGAGGCCGCCCCGCCGTCCCGGCCCCCCGAGGCCTCGGCCGAAGCGCCACGGCCGCGCAGCGGGCCCGTCACCCCCGCGTGGAAGACCAACTCGCCCTCCTCCACCGTCCGCTGGTTCCAGGTCAGCGCGATCCGGGCGCCGGACCGCCGCCGCTCGACCCGGGGCAGCCGGACCTCCCGCAGCGCCGCCTTCAGCGCGGCGGCCGCGCCGCCCCGGTCCGCGATCGGCACCGCGTCCACCGCCAGGTGCGCCTGCAGGTAGCGCAGCATGTCGTCCGCCGTCGAGCTGAGCGCGGCCGCACCCGGCAGGGCCGGCAGCCGGAACGACGGCACCCGACGGCCTCGCCGGTAGCCGTGCAACGGCTCCCGGTCCGGTGCACAGGAGGTGTCGATCAGGCCGAGCGGGCCACAGATCCGGCTGGCCAGCAGCTCCTCGTACCGGACCCCGGCCGCACTCTCCAGCGCCAGCCCGAGCAGCCCGCAGCCGAGGCTGGAGTAGCGGACCTGCGCTCCCGGCATGCCCCGGACCGGCGTCCGCGGCAGCGCCCGGAGCAGGTGCGGCCGGCTGAAGGTGGCGTACGGGGCGGTGAACCAGCGCGGCAGCGCCGAGGGCAGCAGGCCGACCGGCAGCCGGGGCAGGCCCGAGGTGTGGGTGGCCAGGTGCAGCAGGGTGATCGGCCGGTCCTGCGGGTAGCCGGGCAGCACCTCGGCGGGCAGGTAGCGGTCGATCGGATCCTCGTACCGGACCTCGCCGCTGGCGACCATCTCGGCGAGCAGCAGTCCGGTGAAGGTCTTGGTGACCGAGCCGAGCGCGAAGCGGGTGTCGGCGCGCACCGGACGGGCGCCGGACCGGTCGGCGTACCCCCGGCAGACCACCGTCCGTTCGTTGCCCCGGATGACGGCGACCGCGACGCCGCCGGTCGGCGAGACCCCGCTGAACAGGGGCCGGAGCAGCTGGGCCAGCTCCGGGGAGAGGTTCGGTAACGGGGGCGCGGGACGGTCGTCGGTTATCTGACTGGACATCAGGAGCTCCGGGATCAGGAGAAAACCGCCCGGACCGGGCGGCATATGCCCCTGACGATAGGAATGCCACCGCCCGGCCGCACCGTGCGGCAGCCATCCGAGCGAGCGCACGGAAGGGGCGCGCACCGGTCGGCCGCCGAGATCCCGAGCGGAAGTCAGTTCTCTTCATAAAATAGGCAAACCGGACACCGCCTCAAGGTCCCAGAGCCCGCCCGTTAGACTGTCAAAAACACAACAAGATTTCTGAGGCGCGCCGGGAAGACTGGTCGGCACCGCACCACCGGTGTATCCGTTTGCCGCTCCCCGCCCTGGAGGTCTCCCGTCGTGGCCACGCCACCGCCCACCCCGACCCGCCGTCAGTTCCTCGGACGGCTCTCGCTGCCCGAGCGGACGTACCTCACCGACGCGCTGCGCACCGAGACCGTGGGCGGCATCCTCCTCCTGCTGGCCGCCGCCGCGGCGCTCCTCTGGGCGAACCTCTGGCCCGGCTCGTACGACACCGTCCGCGAGTACACCATCGGCCCGTCCTCGCCGCTGCACCTCGACCTCAGCCTGGACGCCTGGGCCAAGGACGGGCTGCTGACCATCTTCTTCTTCGTGGCCGGGATCGAGCTCAAGCGCGAGTTCGTCGCGGGTGAGCTGCGCAGCCCGAGCGCCGCGATGCTGCCGGTGGTGGCGGCGGTCTGCGGCGTGGCACTGCCCGCGATCGTCTACGCGGTGGCCAACTCGGGCCCCGGCGGGCACCCGGGCGGCTGGGCCATCCCGACCGCCACCGACATCGCCTTCGCGCTCGGTGTGCTGGCCGTGGTGGGCAGTCACCTGCCGTCCGCGCTGCGGGCGTTCCTGCTCACGCTGGCCGTGGTGGACGACCTGATCGCGATCCTGATCATCGCGGTGTTCTACAGCTCGGGCATCGAGTTCTGGGCGCTCGGGCTGTCGGTGGCCGGTCTGGTGCTGTTCTGGTTCCTGCACCGGCACGGGGTGCACGGCTGGTACCTGTACGTGCCGCTGGCCTTCCTGATCTGGGCGCTGATGCACGAGAGCGGGGTGCACGCCACCGTCTCCGGTGTCGCCATGGGCCTGATCCTGCGCTGCCACAAGGTCGGGGACGAGAAGGTCTCCCCCGGTGAGCACATCGAGCACCAGGTCCGGCCGCTGTCGGCGGGCTTCGCGGTGCCGGTCTTCGCCCTGTTCGCGGCCGGGGTGTCGATCAGCGGCCCGGCGCTCGGCGAGGTGTTCACCCAGGCGGCGCCGCTCGGCATCGTGCTCGGCCTGCTGGTCGGCAAGACGGTGGGCATCTTCGGTGGCACCTGGCTGGCCGCCAGATTCACCAGGGCCGAGCTGAACCCGCAGCTCCGATGGGCCGACCTGTTCGCGGTCTCGACCCTGGCGGGCATCGGCTTCACCGTCTCGCTGCTGATCAGCGAACTGGCCTTCCCGGACGACCCGGCGCTGGCCGACCGGGCCAAGGCCGCCGTACTGGTCGGCTCGCTGCTCTGCGCGCTGGTCGCCACCGTGCTGCTCAAACTCCGCAACCGGCACTACCAGCAGCTGGTGGACGAGGAGAACCTCGACTCGGACAACGACGGCATCCCCGACGTCTACCAGCAGCCTGCGCACTGACCCGGCATCACCCCTGAGGTCCCGTCAGGTGACACGCCGTCGCCCGAGGGGTGCCCCGGAGTGGTGCCGGACTGGCCGCTAGGGGCATGATTCAGAGCTGTCGGCAACAAACCCGCCACCGCAACTGCCCGGCCTCGTGAACCGGCCTCGTGAAGGAGAACCGCTGATGCCCGCAGGAACCGCAGACCCGACCAGCGACGCCCGGGCGCCCTACGAGGGCGAGCGTTCGGTAGGGCAGCTGTTCGCGGCGGCCACCGCCGACCTGTCCGCCCTGGTGCACGACGAGATCGCACTCGCCAAGGCGGAGATCCGACAGGACGTCAAGCGCGGGGTCTCCGGCGGCGTCTCGCTCGCCGTCGCCGGTGTGGTCGCGCTGGCCGCGGTGCCGATGCTGAGCTTCGCCGCCGCGTACGGGCTGCAGGCGCTCGGGCTGACCCTCGGCTGGTCGTTCCTGATCGTGGCCGGGGCCTACCTGCTGCTGGCCGCGCTGCTCGGGCTGCTGGCGCTGCGCTCGTTCAAGAAGATCGAGAAGCCGCACCGCACCATCGAGGGCGCGCAGAAGACCGCGGACGTCCTGAAGAACGCCCGGCCGCGGCCGGCCACCCAGGAGGAGATCGACCGGGGCCTGGGCCGCCGCCCCTGACCCGGCGCTCCTGACCCCGTGCTCCTGACCCCGTGCTCCTGACCCCACCGCGCCGACCGCCAACGGCGCCGGTGTCACAGAGCATTCACAGCACCGGCGAGTGCCGGAGACGCGTTCGGCAATCGGGTGTGACACGCTCTCCGTATGCCGCTGGACCAGATGCCCATGCCCTCCCGGGCCAGTACCCCGAGGACCGAGATCACCGAGACCCCGTGGGAGCTCCGCTCGGCCGGACCATGGACCCACCGCGACCTGGCGGCGAACGGCGCCCGGTTCCACATCGCCGAGGCCGGTGAGGGCCCGCTGGTACTGCTGGTGCACGGCTGGCCCGAGTACTGGTGGGCCTGGCGGCACCAGCTGACCGCGCTGGCCGAGGCCGGTTTCCGGGCGGTGGCGCTGGACCTGCGCGGGGTCGGCGGCAGCGACCGCACCCCGCGCGGCTACGACCCCGGCAACCTGGCGCTGGACATCACCGGCGTGATCCGCTCGCTCGGCGAGCGGCAGGCGCACCTGGTCGGGCACGCCCTGGGCGGTTCGCTGGCCTGGGTGGCGGCCGTGATGCGGCCCTCGGTGATCCGCAGCCTGACCGTGGTCTCCGCCGCCCACCCCCGGCAGCTGCGCCGGGCCCTGCTGACGGACCGTCGGCAGATGGCCGCCTTCGACCACGTGCTGAACTTCCAGCGCCCCTGGGTGCCGGAGCGCCGCCTGGTCGCGGACGACGCGGCCCTGGTCGGCCGCTACCTCACCGAGTGGAGCGGACCCAACCAGCCGGACGCCGAGGCCCTGCACGCGTACCGGCAGGCGGTGCAGATCCCGAGCACCGCGCACTGCTCGATCGAGCCGTACCGCTGGCTGCTGCGCTCGATGGCGCGGCCGGACGGCATCCAGTTCGCCCGCCGGATGAAGAAGCCGATCACCGCGCCGACCCTGCACATCCAGGGGGCGGCCGATCCGGTGCTGCTCTCGCACACCGCGCTGGGCGCGGGCGAGTTCGTCGAGGCGCCGTACCGCTGGCGGCTGCTGCCCGGGGTCGGGCACTTCCCGCACGAGGAGGCGCCGGCCGAGTTCTCGGCGGAGCTGATCGAGTGGGTCAGGGAGCACCAGAGCTGACCGGCCGACGGCGGCCCGGGTCGCCGGACTTGACGCATGTTCATATGACAAGTGCATAGGACAGTCGGGTCATCCGGTCGCGGTTACGCCGCCCGATGGGCGGGCATCCATCCGGTATGACCTGGATGCCCGACCGCGAAGCTGTCACGCGCCGACGACGCCGCACCAGCAGCTCGCAGCAGCAGCACCCCGAACCACACGAGTACGAGACCTACGGCCGGATCGGCCGCCAGCGCGAGACAGAGGCGCATCCGATGGGCATCCCGCGCATCCTCCAGCGGCGCGCCCGCTGGGTGGGGGCGCGCCTCCGTCGCGAGGAGTGAGCCGACGTCAGAACCGCCGTCAGGTGAGCACGGTCGGCGAGACCGCCGTGAACCAGAGCAGCACGAAGGTCGCCACCGACATGATCGGCACCAGCACCTTGGTCTCCACCGAGTTGCCGGTGCGCTTGATCAGCACCACCTCGTAACGCTCCTTGTGCGGCCAGAGCAGTGGCGCGCCCTTCTTGGTCAGGCAGTCGCCCAGCAGGTGCGCCAGGGTGCCCAGCGCGACCGCGTACGGCAGCCAGCCGGGCGCGTTGGGCATCCAGTTGTTCATCCCGGCGGTGCCGAGCACCGAGAGGCCGATGATGGTGATCCACATCGTCGGCCCGTCGCCCGGCGGGTGCAGCCGCAGTGCCCGGATCGCCAGCGCGAGCAGGAAGAACGTCATCGCCAGGGTGAAGTTGCGGCCCAGGAAGCTGACGCCCGCCCAGGTGCCGCCACCCATCAGCGCGACGAACAGCAGCGAGTGGGTGGCCTTCCGGTGCCCGCCGGAGGCCCAGGCGACGAAGCGGCAGAGCGCCTTGGAGATCGGGCCGAGGAAGTTGGCGATCGTCCCGTCGTGGTGGTCCAGGTCGGGCAGCAGTGCCGCACCGGCCGCCAGGATGGTGCCCATCATGACGTCGGCGGGCGCCAGGTGGACGTCGAACAGCATCGGCGCCAGGAACGGCGCGGTGCCCGCGTACAGCATCGCTCCGCTGACCGCGTGCGAGTGACCCATCATGACCGGCCGTCCTCCAATGCCCCGTACTGCGTCTGACCTGCCGTCGGACCCGTTGTGCCGCACGGCTGTTGAGCCGAACGGGTGAGCCCGGGGCGACGCTACCAGTCGGCGGCGGACGGGGCGGAGGATCAGAGCGCGCAGCCCTCGGTGTCGACCCTGGTGGTGGCGCCCGCGCCGGCCTGCGCCTCGCCGCGCACCTCGGCGGCGGTCAGCACGTAGCCGGTGTCCGAGCTGTCCAGCGACTTGGCGAAGACCACCCCGTACACCCGGCCGTCCGGGGTGAGCAGCGGGCCGCCGCTGTTGCCCTGCCGGACCAGCGAGCGCACCGAGTAGACGTCCCTGACCACCTGGCCGCGGTGGTAGATGTCCGGGCCGTTGGCCTGGATCCGGCCCCGGATGCGGGCGGGCTGGACGTTGAACGCGCCGTTCTCCGGGAAGCCCGCGACGATCGCGCTGTCGTTGGTCTTCGCCTCGTCGGCGAAGCTCAGCGCCGGGGCGTTCAGCTTCGGCACATCCAGCACCGCGATGTCGCGCTGCCAGTCGTAGCGGACCACGGTGGCGTCGTAGAGCTGGCCGGTGCCGCCGATCTGCACGGTCGGCTCGTCCACGCCGCCGACCACGTGGGCGTTGGTCATCACCCGGTGCGGGGCGAACACGAAGCCGGTGCCCTCCAGGGTCTTGCCGCAGGCGGTGGCGGTGCCGACCACCTTGACCAGGCTCTGCCGGGCCTTCGCCACCACCGGGCTGGCGGCCAGCGCCGGGTCGGGCGGCTCCACCTCGGTGATCGACTCCCGCTCGAAGGGGTTGAAGACCTGTGGGAAGCCGTTCCTGGCCAGCGCCTTGGTGAAGTCGGAGAACCAGTTCGGCGCGTCCGCCGGCAGCGCGGACTGCACCCCGCCGAGCACCTCGGAGGTCCGGACCTGCTTGGAGACGGTCGGCAGCGAGGTGCCCGCCAGCGCGGAGCCGATCAGCCAGGCGACCAGCAGCATCGAGATCACGTTGACCACCGAGCCGCCGACCGCGTCCAGCGTCCTGGCCGGGCGCCGGCCGATGTGGCCGCGCAGCTTCCAGCCGAAGTGAGTGGTCACCGCCTGGCCGATCGCGGCGAAGACGATCACCACCACGACCGCGACCACCGAGGCCACCGTGCCGGGGTCGAGGTGGCGCAGCAGCAGCGGGAGCAGCTGGACGGCGATCAGACCGCCGCTCAGGAACCCGAGCACCGACAGCACGCCGACCACGAAGCCCTGCCGGTAGCCGGTCACGGCAAAACCCAGCGCGGCGACGATCAGCAGCAGATCCAGGACATTCACCCGGCTACCCTCCCATGGGCCGACGCCCGAACGGCGGTACACCCGGTGACGCCGTGCAACTCCCGCACGTCGGCCGCTACAGGCTGACCGTCCGGGAGCTGTCCCACTCCCGTTCCAGGCCGCTGTAGTGCAGCACCCGGTCGATCACACCCGCCGTGAAGCCCCAGACCAGCCGGCCCGCCACCTCGAAGGCCGGGCCGACATGGCCGGACGGGTGCCGCAGCCGGGCCCGGTTGGCCGGGTCGGTCAGCTCGGTCAGTGGCACCCGGAACACCGCACCCGTCTCGGCCGGATCGACCGGCGCGACCGGGGTCTCCCGGCGCCACCAACCCAGCACGGGGGTCACCACGAAGTCGCTGACCGGGATGTACAGCGCGGGCAGGACCGCGAACACCTGCACCCCGGCCGGGTCGAGGCCGGTCTCCTCCTCCGCCTCGCGCAGCGCGGCGGCCACCGGGCCGACACTCGCCGGGTCGCCGTCCACCGGGTCCAGCGCACCGCCCGGGAAGGACGGCTGGCCGGCGTGCGAGCGCAGCGCCCTGGCCCGCTCGATCAGCAGCAGGTCAGGACCTGAGGGACCGTCACCGAACAGCACCAGCACGGCCGAGGCCCGGCCCCCCTGGGCCGGCGGCAGGAACCTGCTGAGCTGCTCGGGCCGGACGGTCTCGGCCGCCTCCCGTACCGGCAGCAGCCACCGCGGCAGCCCGTCCCGCTCGATCAGTTCCGCCAGCCCCGTCACCCGGACACCTCCACCGTCACCGTCCCGGCCGGTGGCGCGGGCTCGCCCGGGTAGTCGGCCGGCGGCTTGAGCCGTTGGCCCGGCTGGCCACCCTTCTCGTACTTCAGCAGCTTCGCGGCCTTCTCGGGGTCGGTTTCGCCGACTCCGTAGGACGGGCAGAGCGCGGCGATCGGGCAGGCCCCGCAGGCCGGGCGGCGGGCGTGGCAGATCCGGCGGCCGTGGAACACCACCCGGTGCGAGAGCATCGTCCACTCGGACTTCGGGAAGATCTCCGCCACCGTCGCCTCGACCTTGACCGGGTCCTCGTCCGTGGTCCACCCGAACCGCCGGGCCAGCCGCCCGAAGTGGGTGTCCACGGTGATCCCCGGCACGCCGAACACGTTGCCGAGCACCACGTTCGCGGTCTTCCGTCCGACCCCGGGCAGCGTGACCAGATCCACCAGGCGGCCGGGCACCTCACCACCGAAGTTGTCCCGGAGCGCGATCGACAGCCCGATCAGCGACCTCGCCTTGGCGCGGAAGAACCCGGTCGGCCGGATGATCTCCTCCAGCTCCTCCGGCACCGCCGCTGCCATGTCCTCCGGCGTCGGGTACTTCGCGAACAGCGCCGGGGTGGTCTGATTCACCCTCAGATCGGTGGTCTGCGCCGACAGCACGGTGGCCACCAGCAGCTCGAACGGGTTCTCGAAGTCCAGCTCCGGGTGCGCGTACGGGTAGACCTCCGCCAACTCCCGGTTGATCTTCCGGGCCCGCCGCACCATGCCCAGGTGCGACTCCGGCTTGCGCCCCTTCACGGGCGGCTCGACCTTGCTCTCTGCCATGCACGCAGGCTACGCCGAACCGTAAGCCTCGATGTTCGGGTTTGCTTGGGCAGTGCTGCCTCAACGCCACCGGGGAACGCGGAGGCCGCGGCTCGACTCTCAAATCGACCGGTCCACCTCGCCAATCCGCCGTTCAACCTCAAGGTCATCGGTGACGAGCTGCGAGGGGAGCTGGCGGTATGGCGTGCCGCCCAGAGAAGGCTGCTGCACGCCGCCTGGCTGGTGCCGCTCGGCGAACTTCGCGGAGATGGAAGCCCGGGAGTTCGACCTGCAGGCCATTCCCGGTCGGCGCGGGAAAGTCGGCCGAGCGTGTGCACAGTGTCCTCGAACCACCTGGTCGCGGCGGCGGGCGGTACGTCCTCGTCATCGCTCAGGTCGATACTCACGACGAGATCCGCGTGGAGACCCTGGCCAAGATGGTTGAGCAGGGTGTCGGTCATGGTCGCTCCGGAGAAGTAAGAAGGTGGCCGAATATGTCAGCACTGCCACAGGAACGCGGCCTGCTCGCAGGGCTCACATGCGAAGACACAGGCGCTGCCGCAGCCGCCGAAGTTCATCGCTGTGGTGTGGTCGGGGCCTTCCTCCAGTTGGGCGATGATTGGCATCGCCCGGGCACAGGACGGGCAGGACGGCGTTTCGTCGTTCTGGAGCCAAGAGGGTGATCCGCCGAGTTGGCCGAGGACCTCCATGCTCGACCGGCCGGTCCGTGCGGCCCATGCCTCGTGGGCCTGGTCGTAGTCCGAGTTGGCAACGGACTCGAAGGCGGCTGTACGGACCGCGCCGAGCAAGATCACCTCCTCGTCGTCGCCCGCGCCGAGTTCGGGCAGCGGCATGCGCACGAGCCCGTCCGTAGGGAAGAGCAGCGCCCGGTGCCGGCGGCGCGACCAAGTCCTCCGGCCGGCCCGGCACCTCGCCACCGAGGTTGCACCGTGGCCGCCGCCAACTCGAACGGCGGCTCGAAGTCCAGCTCCGGATGCGCGTACGGATCGACCTCCGCCTTCCAGACCTTGTTCCCTGTCTCTCCACCAGGCAGGGCCGCCTACGGCTTGTGCCCGGCCAACGACTTTTGGCCTAGGTCTCCAGTCGGTGATCTTCAGAACCAAGGGCACCTATGCTGCCGATGTCAGCCGCCCCACGTGGGACACCGGCCAATACTCAACGGGGGAGCGCAAGATGAGGTTCGACGACCACCGCGTCGTCATCACCGCCGCCGGTCGGGACTTCGGCCGGACTCTTGCCATCCGGTTCGCCGATCTCGGAGCCGAAGTCTTTCTCTCCGCACGCACGCTCGCCGCCGCCGAGCGCGTCGGGGAGGAGATACGGGGCCGGGGCCACCAACGAGTCCACGCCTTCGCCTGCGACCTGACCGACCCCGCGTCGATCCGTACCTTCGCCGACCAGGTTGCCCAGCAGACCGACCATATCGACGTGCTCGTCAACAACGGCTCCCGCTGGCTCGAAGGAGCGGACCTGCTCTCCGCCTCCGACGCGGACGTGATCGACACCATCGCGTCCGGCGCGACCGGCACTGTTCTGACGGTCAAGCAGTTCCTCCCGCTCCTGCTCGCCTCGGAGAAGCCGGACGTGGTCACCATGGTCTCCACCTGCGGCTCCCCCGGCCACCATCGCTCCAACGCCCACGACGCCTTCTACGCGGCCAAGCATGCCCAGGCAGGATTCACCGAGATCCTCTCCAAGCGCCTCCGCCCGCAAGGCGTCCGAGTGATTTCCCTCTACCCGCCCGACTTCGACAACACCCACCCACTCACCGAGGAGTGGGAGGCCGCACCCCGCGACGCGGGCTCCACTCTCACCGCACAGTCACTCGTCGACTGCGTGCACTTCGCCATCACCCAGCCCCGCGACTGCTTCATCAAGGCGTTCCACTTCGAGCAGGTCTGACCGAGACCCGACTCCCGCCACAGACCCGAACCTGCGGGCCCGGTCACTACCGCCGGTCGCGTCGTCTGATTCAGCCTCAGGTCGGCCGACTGAGCCGGCAACACCGGGTCCTGGCCGTCGGCGGCGCTGGTGATTCCGTCATCCCGAGGGTGGGGTGTACCTGAATACACCCCATGTGGGCAGCTGGGCGCAGTGGTTGTGAGTTCGTCGACCGGCAGAGTCGATGGCGGCAGGTATGGATCGAGCGGCGGGGAGGCCGGAACATGCGGCGGTGGAAGGTGGAGACGGGGGTGTTCCTGGCCGTCGCGTTCGTGGCGGCGGGGGCACTGGGGGCGGTGCAGCCCGCGACGGGGATACCGTCGGAGGTGGTCCAGCTGACGCAGTTCGGGCCGGCTGCCGGGGTGGCGGTGGTGGCGCTGCTGTGGCCGTCCCGGATCAGGACCCGGCTCGCCGGTAGCCTGCCCGGTCGTTCGGGACGCGGTCCGGCGGACGGTTCGGAGGGTGGCCCGACGCGGGGCCGGGCGGTGCGGTTGCTGTTCACGGCGCTGCTGATCGTCGCGCTCAGCGCGGGGACGTACGCGCTGGTCGGTGGCTCCGCCGGGATGACCGATCCGCGCGCACTGCGGGAGCCTTTCGTGCTGATCGTGTTGGCGCAACTGGTGGGCGCGTGCAGTGAGGAGATCGGCTGGCGCTGCTTGCTCCAGCCGCTGGTGCGGACCCGGTTCGGCCCAGTCAGCGCCTCGGTGCTGGTGGGGCTGGTGTGGGGGGCATGGCACGTACAGGTCTTCGCGCAGGCCCCGGCGTACACGGTCGGCTTCCTGCTGGCCACCGTGGCGATGTCGGTGGTCCTCGGTCTGGGCCTGGAAGGCGTACGAGCGAACCGGCTGCTGCTCGCGGGTGGTTTTCACACCTTGATCAACCTGGGCATGCTGCTCTTCATGGACAAGGAATCCGGCGCGGTGGTGCCCATGGTGCTGTTCGGTGCTGCCTGCCTGCTGGCGGCGGTGCCGTGGGTGCTCCGTACCCTGCCCGCGGCACGGACGTCGGCGGAGTACGCCCTGACGGCGGGGCACCGGGGGCGCTGACGTGAAGACAGGAGTCGGCGGCTGGGTCGCCCTCGGGCGGTGTCAGCTGCTGTCGCTGGCCGCCATCGCGGCGGGCGCTGTCGGCGGACTCGTGGTCTGCGCGCTGCTCCTCCTGCCGCTCGGCGTGGGATTTCGCCTGTTGCCACCCACTGCGACGGCCCTGCGGCGGTTCTCCGACCGCCACCGGTCCTGGACGGTCCGCTGGACGGGTATGCCGATCAGCCCGCCCGAACCGCTCGCCGGGGAAGGGCCGGGGAGCGGCCGCAGGCGGGCGGTCGGCCTGCTCGGCGACGACGGTTTCTGGCGTGATCTCCGCTGGGCGTTGTTGGAGCCGTGTACGGGGGGCGTGCTGGTGGTCGTGCCGCTGGCGTTGGTCGAGTACGGGGTGTTCGGCGTGCTGGTGCAGCCGTTCGTCTGGCGACTGCTCGGTGACGGCAACTGGTACGCCTTCGTCCCGGTCCACTCGACCGCCACCGTGCTGGCCGCCCTCGTGCTGGGCGTCGCGTTCGTCGTGGCGGGGCTGCGACTGTCCCCCGTAGCGCTGCGGCTGCACGCGCGCTGGAGCCGGCGTGCGCTGTCCGCTCCGCGCAGTACCGAGTTGGTCCGCCGGATCGAGTACCTCGCCGAGACCCGCGCGGACGCGCTCGATGTGCAGGCGGCCGAGCTCCGCCGGATTGAACGGGACCTGCACGACGGCGCGCAAGCCCGGCTGGTCGCCCTGGGCATGACGGTGGACCGGGCAGCCCGTCTCCTGGACACCGGTCGACCTGACACCGGTGTCCAGGAGGCGGCCACCCTGCCGTTGCGGACCGGCCACGAGCTGCCGGCCGTCCGGGAGCTGCTGGCCGAGGTGCGGGCCCTCTCGGACCGGGCGCTCCAGGACCTGCGGGACCTGGTCCACGGAATCCTCCCGCCCGTCCTCGCCGACCGTGGTCTCGGCGATGCCGTCCGGTCGCTGGCGCTGGACAGCTTCCTGGACGTCCACGTCGAGGCCCGGCTGCCCGGACGGCTCCCGGCCGCCGTCGAATCGGCCGCCTACTTCGCGGTCGGCGAGCTGCTCGCCAACGCGGCCAAGCACTCCGGCGCCCACGACGTACGCGTCCGCCTGGACCACACGGACGGCACCCTGCGGATCACGGTCGCCGACGACGGCCACGGCGGCGCGGACGCCTCCCGGGGGAGCGGACTGGCCGGAATCCGTCGCAGGCTGAGTAGCTTCGACGGAACCCTCGCCCTGCACAGCCCGCAGGGCGGACCGACCATCGTGACCTTGGAGATACCGTGCGCGTCGTCCTCGCCGAAGACCTCTTCCTGCTCCGGGACGGGCTGACCCGGACCCTGCGGGAACACGGCTTCGACGTGGTCGCGGCCGTGGACAACGGCCCGGCCCTGCTGCGCGCGCTGCACGAGGAGCAGCCGGACGTCGCCGTGGTCGACATCCGCCTGCCGCCGACCTTCACCGACGAAGGCCTGCAGGCCGCCCTTCAGGCCCGCCGCATCCGCCCCGGCCTGCCCGTCCTGATCCTCTCCCAGTACGTCGACCAGCTGTACGCCCACGAGCTGCTGGCCGGGGGCCAGGGCGCGATCGGCTACCTGCTGAAGGACCGGGTCACCCACACCGCCCAGTTCATCGACGCGGTGCGCACCGTCGCCGCCGGCGGCACGGTCATGGACCCCCAGGTCATCGCCAAACTGCTGGCCCGCAGCGACGCCAGGGGCAACACCGCGGAGCTGACCGCACGCGAGCACGAGGTGCTGAAACTGATGGCGGAGGGCAGGTCGAACGCGGCCATCATGAACAGCCTGCACATCAGCGAGAGCGCGGTCGCCAAGCACACCGCGAGCATCTTCGCCAAGCTACGGATCGAGGCGTCCGCTGACGACAACCGCCGGGTCCTCGCGGTACTGGCCCACCTCAAGCGGTAGAACGGCTCACGGTGGCCTTCTCGCATCCGGTCGGCGGCCAGACTCACCGTCAATCTGTCTTATTATTCCGACTTCTGATGAAGCATCGGGACGGGGGACAGTCATGAGGTTCAAGCATCGGGCACCGGCCGTCGCGACGGCGTTCGCGCTGGCGCTGCTGGCCGGCTGCGCCGGCAGCTCGGGGACAGCGGGAACGGCCGGGACCGCGCCGCAGCCGGGTGGCGGTACGGCGGCCGGCAGCGCGAGCACCGGCGGCTCGACGTTCAGGGGCAAGGACCTGGTGATCAGCGCCGGCTGCACCGTACCCGCCTCCCGGCCCGCCACGGTGTGGGTCCGGGGCTTCGACCCGTCCACCTGGAACAAGGTGGCCTCGGTGGAGTTCACCCTGCCCGCGCAGGTAGTGATCGACAAGCGGGACCGGGAGGAGCTGAGCGCCCTCTACTCACTGTGCGCGGAGAACCTCCCGCACGAGGAGCCGGCCGGCGGAACCGCCACCTCCGACGCGGCGTTCGGCCCTCGGGTCCGGCAGCTCTTCGACCGCGACTTCACCAAGCTCGCGGTGGTCACCGCCGACGACCGGACCGGCGCGCGCCACGTCGGATACGTCGACCTCGCCGGCAAGTTCACCGACCTCACCGGGGACGGCGACGGCTTCACCACCACCCCGAAGGAACAGGACGCCCTGTTCGCCCCCGACGGCGAAAGCGTCTGGTTCACCCACCTCGACGCCGCCCGCCGGCAGCACATCGCCAGCCGCGCTACCTCCGGCACCCACCAGATCACCGAACAGTGGGCCGGCGAGCCGCCCACCAGCCTCGACAACATCCTGCTGCTCGGCGGTTCGCCACTGCGCGGCCTGCTCGGCCCGGGCCCGCGCTTCAGCCCCGACGGCAAGCGGGTCGCCGACTTCGTCTCCGGGCAGGGCCGCAGCGTCACCCCCGTCACCGCGAGCGGTCCGCCGACGACCGCGGGCCTCCTCCGCCTCCCCGACTTCGAATGCGAGCCGTCCGGCTGGGTCGACAACCACACCCTGCTCTGCGCGCACAACCGGACCAGCCCGGACGCCAAGCACCTCAACAACTTCTGGACCGTCGACGTCGACCGGCTGCGCCCTGCGGACTCGAGTGAGACCACGGACGGCGCCGGCCCCGACCTGCTCCCGGTGACCGACCGCAAGAACCTTCCCCTCGCCGTCTCACCGGACGGCAAGCACCTGCTCTTCCGCTCCGTCCAGGGCAAGGTCGAGCAGCCGTACGTCACCGCCCTCACCCCCGGGGCCCAACCCCAGCAGATCGCCACCCAGGACGCCGCCACCGCACTCGGCTACGGCGACGTCGTCCTCGAGTGGCGCTGACGCCGTAAGGCGAGGTCGCAGCCGACGGGCCGTCAGGGGACCCGAAGCGATCAGGAATCGAGAAGCGGCGCCGACCGGACCGCCGTTAGCGTGAGATCCATGGACATCACCATTCACACCACCTTCCTCCCGCACGACGACCCGGACGCGTCGGTGGCCTTCTACCGCGACGTGCTCGGCTTCGAGGTCCGCAGCGATGTCGGGCAGGGCAAGATGCGCTGGATCACGGTCGGCCCGGTCGGCCAGCCCGGCACGTCCATCCTGCTGGCACCGCCGGCCGCCGACCCCGGGGTGACCGAGGACGAGCGCCGGACCATCGTCGAGATGATGGCCAAGGGCACCTACGGCTGGATCCTGCTGGCCACCCCGGACCTCGACGGCGTCTTCGAGAAGCTCCGGGCGGGCGACGCCGAGGTGGTGCAGGAGCCGACCGAGCAGCCGTACGGCATCCGCGACTGCGCCGTCCGCGACCCCGCCGGGAACCTGGTCCGGTTCCAGGAGCTCCGGTAACCCGTTCGATCATCGAGGGAGGGGGATCCCCATGTGCCACCCCGGCTGGGCGAGCGCACGCATCGCGGCGCAGCGCCTGAAGGACTTCGCGCGGCTGCGCCGCGTGCGTGACCGGATCGACCGGGAGTACGCGCAACCGCTGGACGTCGAGGCGCTCGCCCGCAGCGCGGACATGGCGGCCGGGCAGCTCAGCCGACAGTTCCGGCTGGCGTACGGCGCCTCGCCGCACGCCTACCTGACGTTGCGTCGGATCGAGCGGGCGCGGACTCTGCTGCACCACGGCTCCCTGAGCTCCGCGGCCGGCTGACCCACCCTCAGACCGACCGGGTCGCTCACCCGTTCGGCGGGCCGGGGTCGCACGTCCCGCCGCCTGCCGCAAGGGTGTGGACAGGGCGTATGCCGAGGCGGCCTGCCCGGACGTCCGAGAGGGGCAGACCCATGGGTGAGGCGATCGGCTCGATGCTGTCGTCGGCGGTGGGGATCGCGATCAGTCCGCTGCCGTTGATCGCGGTGATCCTGATGCTGGCGACGCCGCGTGGCCGGGCCAACGGGATCGCGTTCACGGCCGGCTGGCTGGGTGCGCTGGCCGCAGTGGTCACGGCCGTCGTGGTGCTCGGCAGCGGGCTGACCGCCGACGGGGAGAAGCCGACCTGGGCGTACTGGCTCAAGCTCGCCCTGGGAGCGCTGTTCGTCGTGATGGCCGTCAAGCAGTGGCGCGGGCGGCCGCGCGAGGGGCACGTGTCCGCCCCGCCGAAGTGGATGCAGGCCGTGGACCGCTTCACCGCCGCCAAGTCGGCCGGGCTGGCGGTCGTCCTGGTGGTCGCCAACCCGAAGAACCTGGTGCTGGCGCTCGGCGGCGCGGTGTCGATCGCCACCAGCTCGGCGGGTGCGGGCGGCAAGACCGTCGCCGCCGTGGTGATGGTGCTGATCGGTTCGCTGTGCACACTGCTGCCGCTCGGCGTCTACCTGCTCGGCGGCGACCGCGCGACCCACGTGCTGGGTGAGTGGAAGGCCTGGATGTCGGTCCACAACGGCGCGATCATGACGACCGTGCTCGCCGTACTCGGTGCCAAGTACCTCGGCGACGCGATCACCGGCCTCTGGTGAGCCGTCCCGGTCCGCGCACGCCGGCACTGCGGGCCCGGGCCCTGGCCGCCCGCCTGGGCCGGCCGAAACCGGCCGACCTGGCCTCCGGCATGGTGACCGGCCTGTTCTCCATCCCGGAGGGCATGGCGTACGCCGCGATCGCGGGCTTCAACCCGGTCTCCGGCCTGTACGCGGGCGTGGTGCCGCCGATCCTCGGCTCGCTCACCGCGCCGACCGTCCTGATGGTCACCACCCTCACCAGCGCCATCGCGCTCACCGGGCAGAGCGTGCTGGCCGACGCCGGTCTCGACCCGCACGACGTCGGCAACGTGGCCGCGCTGACCGTCCTGGTCGGCGGGCTGATGCTGCTGCTCGGGCTGCTCCGGCTCGGTGTGGTGCTCGCCTTCGTCTCGAACGCCGTGATGGTCGGTTTCTCCACCGGCATCGCGCTGCAGATCATCACCGGCGTGCTCAAGGACGCCACCGGGTACAAGCCGCGCGGCGAGAACAAGCTCACCCAGCTCGTCGACTGGCTCGTCCACATCGGGGACTGGCAACTCGCCGCCACCCTGGTCTCGGTGGCCACCGTCGTGGTCTGGGCGCTGGCCCGCACCGTACGGCGGCTGGAGGCGGTGGCGCTGCTGATCGCCATGGTCGCGGTCAGCCTGCTGGTTGTGGTGCTCGGCACCGACGTGGAGCTGGTCAAGGACATCGCCGCCATCCCCGCCGCGCTTCCCTCCTTCACCGCGCCGTCCTGGGGTGCGATGCCCCATCTGCTCGGCGGCGCACTGTCGGTGGCGCTGGTCGGGCTCGCCCAGGCGGCGGGCATCGCGCCCTCGATGCCCAACCCCGACGGCAGCCGCTCCAGCGTCAACGGCGACTTCGTGTCCCAGGGCGTCGCCAACCTGGGCGGCGGCCTGTTCCAGGCCCTGCCCTCCGGCGGGTCGCTGTCCCGGACCGGCGTCGCCGCCGCCGCCGGGGCCAGGACCCGCTGGGCCGGGGTCGTCTCCGGGGTCTTCCTCGCGCTGGTGGTGCTGACGCTCGGCTCGCTCGCCGAGCGGATCCCGATGCCGGTGATCGGCGGCCTGATCCTGATGGTCGGCGGCGAACTGATCTGGGGCAAGCGGCAGGACATCCTGCTCGTCCTGCGCACCTCGAGGCTCTCCGGCGCCGCGATGGTGGTCACCTTCCTGGCCACCACCCAACTGCCGCTGCAGCAGGCCATCGTGATCGGCGCGGTGCTCTCCCTGCTGCTCTACTGCGTCCAGGCCGCCCGCCGGGCCCGGTTCGTGGCGCTGGTCCGGGACGAGCAGGGCCGGTGGTCCACCGGTCCCGTCCCCGCTCGGCTGTCGCCGGGCGAGGTCACCGTGCTCGACTACGACGGCACCAGTCTGTTCGCCGAACTCCCCACCCTGCGCGCTCAGCTGCCCGAGGTGGCCGGAGCCCGCGACGCGGTGCTGATCCTCGCGGTCCGGGCCGCGCCCGACATCCCCTCCTCCGCCATCATCAAGGCGCTGCGCCGCTACACCGACACCCTGCACGCCGAGGGCGGCCGGCTCGTACTGGCCGGTCTCCAGCCCGCCCACCTCGCGGTGTTCCGCCGGACCGGGCTGGTCGAACACCTCGGCGCGGACGCCGTCATCCCGGCCGAGGGTCCGCTGCTCGGCCCGCTGGACCGCGCCTACCGCGAGGCCCTGGCGTGGATCGCCGCCCAGCCCGGGGCGCCGACGACCGGGTCACCGGAGCGACCTGAGTCCCGCTCGGATCCCGGCGGGCCTGGCGAAGCGATTGGCGACCGGCGGGAATAGCCACTGACAGGTCGGCGGAAGGTCCGGGGGCGGATTTGATCAGAACCGAGTTCACGACGCTGGGTCTGCCGGCCGCCGAGCGGTACGAGTTCTGGGACTCGATGGTGCGTCAGGCCCAGGTGCGGACCAGGATCCGCTGCACCGAACGGGACGACTTCCCCGCCCACTCGGTGGCGGTGGACCTGGGCGAGAACACGCCGACGAGTACCAGGAGTCGGACCGCGGCCACCTGCCCGGGGCGATCTCGCTCCGCTACCTGCACCGGCTGTTCGAGGACGAGGCGGAGACGATGGCCGAGTCGATCCGCCGGGCCCGGCTGGCCACCAGGACCATCCCCCAGCAGGCTGTGGGGGGCGGGCCTTCGGCGCTCGGATCGCGGTCCGAGTCGCGCACCTGATCTGCGACTGACCCGGGCCCACGGGGGCGAAGGGTCGCCGTCCCGGGAGGAACTGCCAGATTCCCCCGGGGCGGAGCAGCGACGCTGTCCGGGTCAGCCCAGGATGCCGACCACCGGGTTGAGTGGCGATGCGGCCGGGCCGCCAGGCGCGACGCCGGGGAGGAAGTCGGTCCAGCGGCCGCTCATCGCGGTCGGGCCGGCCACCACCCGGGTGCCGTCGGCGTAGTAGGTGGCGGAGAGCACCCGGCGCGGGGCGTCGGTGCGGTTCGGCCCGGCGGTGTGGAAGCAGTCGGCGGCATGGAACGAGACCTCCCCCGCCCGGTACGGCGCGGGCACGGGAGTGACCCCCTCGGCTCGCAGGGTGGCGGCCACGAACCCGTCGTACGCCCGGTCGGCGACCGCCGGGGTGGCGGCCAGCGCGGGCGGCACGGCCGTACGGTCCAGGCAGGCCAGCGGGCCCATCCCGGCCGGGACGTCGTGCAGCGGGATCCAGCTGGTGCACACGGCCGGGGAGTCGAGGGGGTAGTGGTCGGCGTCCCGGTGCCAGGGGGTCCGACCGCAGCCGGGCTCCTTGGAGAGCACGTTGTCGTGGTAGAGCCGTACCCGGTCGGCGCCGAGCAGGCGGGCCGCGAGGTCGCCGAGGCGGCGGGAGAGCGCGACGCTGCGCAGCAGCGGGTCGGTCAGCCAGAGCTGCTCCAAAGCCAGGAAGCGGCCGGGATTGGCCAACCCGTGTACGTCGCCGAGCAGTTGGTCCGTCCGCTCGGCGAGCGCGGCCAGCACGGCGGGCGGGATCACCTCGGGCAGCCGGACGTGGCCCCGGCGGCGGAACCGCTCGACCGCCCGGTCCGCCAGCGGGTAGGGCTGGTCGAGCGCACCCGCGACCTCCCCCGGGGTGGCGGGCCGCACCGGCGGCCGGCTCGGCGCCTCGGTGGGACCAGCGCTCTGCACAGGGGAGTTGACCGCCAGGGACATGTACCAGTCCCACCACTCCTGATCGTCGCCCGCCCATTCCGGCTCGGTCGCTCGTTCGGTACGTGCGTTCATGGCCACCGCCCCAGCCGGTCATGTCCGTGTCATGAGTGTTCGTCAGCCTACTTCCCCGCGATCACCCAGGGCGAGAGCACCCAACGGGTGCTGCAAACGGGTGACGAGCTGCCCGTTACGGCGTTCGGGGAGCACTGATGAGTACAAATGGCCCCGTACCGTACTCCCCGCCCGCACCCCTCCTCATATGATCGGAGCGACATGCGTCATCCTTGGTGAGGCAAGTCATGACCGGAAGCACCACCCACCACCAGCAGGAGGAAGCACGTGGACGACGTTCTGCGGCGTGCCGCGCTGTTCGCGGCTCTCGATGACGAGCAGGCCGGCGAGCTGCGTGCCTCCATGACCGAGGTGACGCTGGCCCGTGGCGAGTCGCTCTTCCACGAGGGTGACCCCGGCGACCGGCTGTACGTTGTGGCCGAGGGCAAGGTCAAGCTGCACCGCGCCTCCCCGGACGGCCGGGAGAACATGCTCGCCGTGCTCGGCCCCAGCGAGATGATCGGCGAGCTCTCCCTCTTCGACCCGGGCCCGCGCACCGCCACCGCCAGCGCGCTGACCGAGGTCAAGCTGCTCGGCCTCGGCCACGGCGACCTGCAGCCCTGGCTGCACGCCCGCCCCGAGGTCTCGATCGCACTGCTCCGGGCGATCGCCCGACGGCTGCGCCGGACCAACGACGTGATGTCCGACCTGGTCTTCTCCGACGTGCCCGGCCGGGTGGCCAAGGCACTGCTGGACCTGTCCCGCCGATTCGGCGTGCAGTCCGACGAGGGCATCCACGTCGCGCACGACCTCACCCAGGAGGAGCTGGCCCAGCTGGTCGGCGCCTCCCGCGAGACGGTCAACAAGGCGCTGGCCGACTTCGCCGGCCGCGGCTGGCTGAAGCTGGAAGCCCGCGCGGTGGTCCTGATGGACGTCGAGCGGCTCTCCCGCCGCTCGCGCTGACCACCTGGACTGCCTGAACACCCCCGAGGGCCCGTGAGCTGCTGCTCACGGGCCCTCGGGCGTACGGACCGTCAGATCAGGCCGTGGTCCTCCAGGTAGCGCAGCTGCGCCAGCACGGAGAGCTCGGCGGCGGGCCAGAGCGCGCGGTCCACGTCCGCGTAGACCTTGGCGACCACCTGCTCGGCGGTCCGGTACCCGGCCTCCACGGCGGTCTCCACCTGGGCCAGCCGGTTGGCCCGGTGGGCCAGGTAGTAGTCCACCGCGCCGAGGGCGTCGGTCAGCACCGGGCCGTGGCCCGGCAGCACCGTGCGGACGCCCTGCTCGGCGGCCATGGTGTGCAGACGGCGCAGCGAGTCCAGGTAGTCGCCGAGCGTCCCGTCCGGGTGGGCGACCATCGTGGTGCCCCGGCCGAGCACGGTGTCGCCGGTCAGGATCGCGCCGTCGGCGGGCAGGTGGAAGGTCAGCGAGTCGACGGTGTGCCCGGGGGTGCCGACCACCCGGATCTCCAGCCCGCCGACCTCGACCACCTGGCCGCCGTGCAGACCTTCGCCACCGAGCCGGTGGGCCGGGTCGAGCGCCCGGACCTCGGTCCCGGTCAGCTCGGCGAAGCGGGCGGCGCCCTCGGCGTGGTCGTGGTGACCGTGCGTCAGCAGGGTCAGTGCCACCCGCTTGCCCTGCTGCTCGGCGATGTCGATCACCCGGCGCAGATGGCCCTCGTGCAACGGGCCCGGGTCGATCACCACCGCGAGCTCGGAGCCGGGCTCGGACAGCAGCCAGGTGTTGGTGCCGTCCAGCGTCATCGGCGAGGGGTTCGGCGCCAGGACGCAGAACGCCCGGGGGGTGGCCCCGCCGCCGATCTCGGCGGCGGGGTCACCAGGAAGCGGACCGCTCACCGGCCGCCCTCGCAGATCCGGTGCAGGCTGCGCGGGTGCAGCGGCCGCACCAGCGAGCGCAGGTACGGCTCCACCGGGACGGGGTCGAACTGCCCCGCCAGCGAACGGAGCGTCAGCGGCCGGACGGAGAGGGTGGGCTGGGGGTACGCCGCACGGCGAACCACGTCATTGTGGGTCATCGGGCGATCCTTCCTGGACGGAGCGGTCAGTTGAGAGGAAAAATACCGTCGATGGTCAGCTCTTCATACCCCGACCATCGCACTGAGATCCGATCGCCGGCCAGCTCGGCCGTACCGAGGATCGGCTCGATCTTCCGGTCCGCCGCCAGGGCGGCCGCCTGCGCCGCCGTACCGGCCGGCCGCAGCTCCCGGAGCACCGTCACGGTCGGCGGCAGCATGCCGTACCGGCCGGCCGCGTGACCCTCGACCGCCTCGGCGGGCGTCAGCCAGGCGACCCGGTCCGCCTCGCCGACCGTGTCGGCGGCCCGCTGACCGGCGGGCATTGCGGCGACGAAGAACCAGGTGTCGTACCGGCGTTCCTCGAAGGCCGGCGTGACCCACCTGGCCCAGGCCGACAGCAGGTCGGAGCGGAGCAGCAGGCCGTGCGCCCGCAGGAAGTCGGCGAAGGAGAGCTCGTGGGCCTCCAGGGCGGCCCGCTCGGCGGACCAGTCCGCAGCGTCGGCCATGCTGTCGGCATCGGGACCGGCCAGCAGCACGCCGGCCTCCTCGAAGGTCTCCCGGACGGCGGCGCAGACCACGGCCTGCGCGGTGGCGGCGTCAACCCCGAGCCGCTCACCCCACTCGGCGGGGCTCGGCCCGGCCCAGCCGAGCTCGGCCTCCGCGTCCCGCGGATCGACACCGCCGCCCGGGTAGGCGTACATCCCGGCGGCGAACGGCATCGAGGTGCGGCGGCGCAGCAGGTACGTCTCCGGTCCCTGGGCCGCATCCCGCAGCAGCACCACGGTGGCGGAGGGCTTCACGGCCGGCGGGGTCAGCTCGCCCGCCGCGAGTGCCCTGATCCGGGCAGGCCAGGAGGGCGGCATCGGCATCATGCACCGGATGCTAGCCCGCGATCACGCGCACCGACAGGGGCTGCATGTAGGCGGGCGCTTGAGCATCTACGGTCCAGGGGCTCGGGGAACTGCGAGGAGATCTGGCGTACGGGTCACTGCGAAAGTGCCTGACCACGTACGCACGGATCACCATTTCCGAGGTCGGCGTCGCAGTTCCCCGAGCCCCTGACCGTAGACGGCTGAGCCCGGAGCAAAGGTGTCAGGCGGAGACGCGGACCTGGAACTCGATCTCGACCGGCGCGTCCAGCGGCAGCACCGCGACACCGACCGCACTGCGGGCGTGCACGCCGGCTGCGCCGAAGACCTCGCCGAGCAGCTCGCTGCACCCGTTGATCACACCGGGCTGGCCGGTGAAGTCGGAGGCGGAGGCGACGAAGCCGACCACCTTGACGATCTGCTCGACCTTGTCCAGGTCGCCGATCACGGACTTGATCGCGGCCAGGCCGTTGAGCGCGCAGATCTGCGCGAGCTGCTTGGCCTCCTCGGCGGTCACCTCGGCGCCGACCTTGCCGGTGCTGGGCAGCTTGCCCGCGACGAAGGGGAGCTGACCGGCGGTCAGCACGTACTCGCCGGTGCGGATCGCCGGGACGTACGCGGCGACCGGTGCGGCCACCTCGGGGAGGGTCAGGCCCAGCGCGGCCAGCTTCTCCTCAACCTTGCTCATCAGCTCTTCTCCCGCTTGAGGTAGGCAACCAGCTGCTCGGGGTTCGGGCCCGGAACGACCTGGACGAGCTCCCAGCCGTCCTGGCCCCAGGAGTCCAGGATCTGCTTGGTGGCGTGGACGAGCAGCGGCACGGTGACGTATTCCCACTTGGTCATGAGGGTGACTCTAGTGCCTGGCCGGGGTGTGATCCGGGACACAGCCCGGGCATGAATCAGCACGGTTCCCACCGGGCTCCCGGCATCGGGGGCGACGGCTGGTTACCCTCGCGTGAGGAGGCGCCCGCCGGGTGCGGCGCCGCTGAGACGGACGGAGACGGAGCGTGGACCAGGTGGACCGGCGCGATCCGGACTGGGAGGGTGTCCGGCTCCACGTCGTCAGCGGCAAGGGCGGCACCGGAAAGACCACCGTCGCCGCGGCGCTGGCGCTGGCGCTGGCCGCCGACGGGGGCCGGACGCTGCTGATCGAGGTGGAGGGCCGGCAGGGGATCGCCGAGCTGTTCGGGCTGGCGGCCCTGCCGTACGAGGAGCGCAAGGTCGCCACCGTCTCGCGGTCCAGGCTCGGGCTGGACGGGCGGGGCCCGGCCGGTGAGCTGTACGCGCTGGCGATCGACACCGAGCAGGCTCTGCTCGAGTACCTGGACATGTTCTACAAGCTGGGCCGGGCCGGGAAGGCGCTGCAGAAGGTCGGCTTCGTCGACTTCGCCACCACCGTCGCGCCCGGGGTCCGGGACGTACTGCTGACCGGCAAGGCCTGCGAGGCGGCCCGGCGCAAGGGCCCGGACGGGCGGCGGGCGTACGACGCGATCGTGATGGACGCGCCGCCGACCGGACGGATCACCAGGTTCCTGAACGTCAACTCCGAGGTGGCCGGGCTGGCCAGGTTCGGGCCGATCCACGGGCAGGCGCAGGCGGTGATGCGGGTGCTCAGGTCGCCGGAGACGGCGGTGCACCTGGTCACCCTGCTGGAGGAGATGCCGGTGCAGGAGACGGTGGACGGCATCGCCGAGCTGACCGAGGCGCAACTGCCGCTCGGCGGTGTGCTGGTGAACATGGTCCGGCCGCCGGTGCTGGACGCCGCCGCGGTCGACGCGGTGCACGGCGACCACCGCGAGGAGGTCGCGCTGGCTCTCGGCGAGGCCGGACTGGGCGGGCGGTCCAAGTCCGCGGCGACCGTCCGGGCCGCGGTCGAGCCACTGCTCGACCCGCTGCTCGACCAGGCCCGCGAGCACTCCGAGCGGGTCGAGCTGGAGCGTGAACAGCGCGCAGCACTCCAGCAGTTGAAGCGGCCGACGTACGAACTCCCGCTGCTCGGCGGGGGCGTGGACCTGGGCGGTCTCTACCGCCTGGCGGGTGAGTTGAAGCGGCAGGGGGCGGCATGACCGAGCTCGACATCGACACCCTGATCGGGGACCCGAAGACCCGGATCCTGGTCTGCTGCGGCTCCGGCGGGGTGGGCAAGACCACCACGGCGGCGGCGATCGGCCTGCGGGCGGCGGAGCGCGGCCGGAAGGTGGTCGTGCTGACCATCGACCCGGCCCGCAGGCTCGCCCAGTCGATGGGCCTGACCGAGCTGGACAACACCCCCCGGGTGGTCAAGGGGGTCTCCGGCGACGGCGAGATGCAGGCCATGATGCTGGACATGAAGCGGACCTTCGACGAGGTCGTGCTGGCCCATGCCGAGCCCGAACGGGCCAAGGCGATCATGGAGAACCCGTTCTACCAGTCGCTCTCCGCCGGATTCGCCGGCACCCAGGAGTACATGGCGATGGAGAAGCTCGGTCAGCTGCGGGCGGCCGGCGAGTGGGACCTGATCGTGGTGGACACCCCGCCGTCCCGCTCCGCGCTGGACTTCCTGGACGCGCCGAACCGGCTCGGTTCGTTCCTGGACGGCAGGCTGATCCGGATACTGACCGCCCCGGCCAAGGTCGGCGGGCGGAGCGCGATGAAGTTCCTGAACGTCGGCATGGGCCTGATCACCGGCACCCTGGGCAAGATCTTCGGTGCCCAGCTGCTGACCGACGTGCAGACCTTCGTCTCGGCGATGGACTCGATGTTCGGCGGCTTCCGCGAACGCGCCGACCGTACCTACCAGTTGCTCAAGGCGCCGGGCACCGCCTTCCTGGTGGTGGCCGCACCGGAGCGGGACGCGCTGCGCGAGGCGGCGTACTTCGTCGACCGGCTGGCCGCCGACGAGATGCCGCTGGCCGGGCTGGTGCTCAACCGGGTGCACCGCACCGGAGCACCCCAGCTCACCGCCGAGCGCGCGCTGGCCGCGGCCGAGGCACTGGAGGAGAACGGCTCGGGTGCCACCACGGTGGCGGCCGAGACCCTGGCCGCCGGCCTGCTCCGACTGCACGCCGAGCGCATGCAGGTGATGGACCGCGAGCGGCTCACCCGGGACCGGTTCGTCTCGGTCTACCCGGACGTGCCGATCGTCGAGGTGCCCGCCCTGCCGGGCGACGTGCACGACCTGGAGGGGTTGCGCGCCATCGGCGCGCTGCTGGGCGGCCGGGACTGACGCTCCCCCCGGTCGGGCGCATGCCGGGCCGACGGCTGACGGTCGGTCAGCCGGCCTGCGCCGTACACCTGACGGCCGTACCCCCTACGGCCGTGCTCCTACCGCCACCACTGCCACTGTCACGGGGCTGTGTGGGCTAGCCCGCCTGTGCGTAGTCGGTCAGGATGACGCCCGTGGCGAGCGACTCCTCGTACTCGGTGCGGGCCGTCTCCAGCAGCCTGCGCCAGGACATCACCGTCGGCCTGCGGCGCAGCAGTGCCCGCCGCTCGCGCTCGGTCATGCCACCCCAGACACCGAACTCCACCCGGTTGTCCAGTGCGTCCGCGAGGCACTCGGTGCGTACCGGGCACCCGCTGCAGACCGCCTTGGCGCGGTTCTGCGCCGCCCCCTGAACAAACAGCTCGTCTGGATCACTCGTGCGGCAGGCTGCCTGCGCACTCCAGTCGTCCACCCAGCCCATCACGGCGCCGTCCTCTCCCGAATCGGGGCTCCCCCACGGCGGCAACGGCATATTCACCGCTGCCAGTTGAGGACGTTACGGAAGAACGACAGCACGCAACAGCCCCTTCGGGCCCAATCTCAAATGGCCCAATCGGACTATGGGTATCCGTCTTCTCACTCGTTGGAGTGATCGCAGGTCGGGGGCCTTGCCAAGGGCGTTCCGGGCACTTTCGTCACCCTCTGCCACGGTGCGCCCAGTAGGGCTGGCGACAAATCACCCGACGATGGGTCAATTCGGGCAAAGCTCATCACTCACAAGAGTGACGATGATGAACAGAGCGAAGCTGTCGCAGTGTTGTGACAAGCCTAGGCGAACACCTGCCCCCATGTCCGGGAATCAGCGACGTAGTGTTCTCTCCATGGCACCTCAGCGACCCGCGGGATCCCCGCTTGACAAGGCCGGGCTCGGGCTCAAGTTCCTGGGCATCAGCGTGCTGGCCGGAGTCCTCGTCGCGGGCATGGCGTTGCCCGCGATCGGCGCACTCGGCCTGACCGCCAAGGACACCGCCGAGAGCTTCGACAACGTCCCGACCGACTTCAAGGCGCCGACCCTCTCCCAGGCCTCGTTCATATACGACGCCCAGGGCGGTCTGATCGCCAAGGTCTTCGACCGTGACCGGACCATCCTGACCCAGGAGCAGATGGGCCCGATCATGCGGCAGGCCCAGGTCGACATCGAGGACGCCCGGTTCTACGAGCACGGCGCGATCGACCTCAAGGGCGTGCTCCGCGCGATCGGGAAGAACGCCGAGTCCGGCGAGGCGACCCAGGGTGCCTCCACGCTGACCCAGCAGTACGTGAAGAACGTCAACGTCGAGCTGGCGGGCGACGACAAGGAGGCCTTCCGCGAGGCCACCAAGAAGAGCCTGGGTCGCAAGATCCAGGAGCTGAAGATCGCCATCAAGCTGGAGGAGGAGCTGACCAAGGATCAGATCCTCACCAACTACCTGAACATCACCTTCTACGGCCACCAGGCGTACGGGATCGAGTCGGCGGCCAACCGCTACTTCAGCAAGAGCGCCAAGGACCTGAGCATCGCCGAGGCCGCCACGCTGGCCGGGCTGGTGCAGAACCCCACCTCGTACGACCCGCTGCTGCACCCGCAGGCGACCCAGACCCGCCGCAACACGGTGATCAGCAAGCTGCTGGAGAACAAGCACATCACCGAGGCGCAGGCCAAGGAAGCGACCGCCGCCCCGCTGAACCTGAAGTACAAGGAGCCGCTGAACGGCTGCATCACCGCCCAGGCGGGGATGGGCTTCTTCTGCGACTACGTCCGGCACGTGGTCAAGCAGGACCCGGCCTTCGGCAAGAGCACCGCCGACCGGCAGCGGCTCTGGTCGCAGGGCGGCCTGAAGATCTACACGACCATCGACCCGGAGAAGCAGGCCGCCGCGAACAAGGCGGTGACCACCAAGGTCTACGCGAACGACTCGGTCGCGGCCGCGGCCACCATGATCAAGCCGGGCACCGGCGAGATCCTGGCGATGTCGCAGAGCCGCCCGTACGGCCTGGACACCAAGCAGTACCAGATGGTGCTCAACCTCAACGTCGACAAGGCGATGGGCGGCGGCAACGGCTTCTCCCCCGGGTCGACCTTCAAGCCGATCGTGGCGGCAGCGGCACTGGAGGCCGGCACGCCGCTCACGCAGGAGTACCCCTCGGAGTACAAGATCCCGTACCCGACGATGTCCACCTGCACCGGCACCGAGAAGAACATCAAGGGCGAGACGGTCGCGAACGAGAGCAAGAGCGAGGTCGGCCCGTACCAGCTCAAGGAGGCGATGGCGAAGTCGGTCAACACCTACTTCGTGCAGATGGAGCAGGCGATCGGCCTCTGCCCGGTCAAGCAGATGGCCAACAAGCTCGGTATCAAGAACCTGGCCAGCGGCGAGCCGCTACTGGAGGTCGCCTCCATGGTGCTCGGCACCCAGGAGGTCTCGCCGATGACCATGGCGAACGTCTACGCGACCTTCGCCGCGCGCGGCAAGTACTGCTCCCCGATCGCGGTGAAGTCGGTGGTCAACTCGGCCGGCACCCAGCTGCCCGTGCCGCAGGCCAACTGCACCCAGGTGATGTCCGAGACCACTGCGGACGGGATCAACAGCCTGCTGCTCGGCGTGACCGAGAAGGGCACCGGCTCCTCGCTCCAGCTGTCCGACGGCCGCCAGATCGCCGGTAAGACCGGTACCACCGACTTCCGGAACGCGGCCTGGTTCACCGGTTACACGCCCGAGCTGGCCACCTCGGTCTGGCTCGGCGGCCCGACGGTCAACACCTCGATGAAGGACATCCGGATCGGCGGCAAGTACTTCGAGTCGGTCTACGGCGCCACCGGCCCCGGCCCGATCTGGCAGATGGCGATGCAGGGCGCTCTGGCCGGCGCCCCCAAGGGCACCTTCCAGACCGTCAACATCCCCGACCCGCAGCCCAAGCCCGACCCCAACGCCTCCGCCTCCCCGCCGTCCGGCGACGGCGCGGCCGCCAACGGCGGGCTGATCGGCGGCAACTTCACCCTGCCGCCCGGCATCATCGGCGGCAACAACGGCGGCGGCAACGGTAACGGCGGCGGCCGGCACTGACCCGGCCATAGCAAGCAGAGAGGGCCCGCCCCGGTCGAACCGGGGCGGGCCCTCTCTCGTGTCCGCCGTTACGGCTGCAGCGCGGCCTTCACCGCGGCGGCCACCCTGCCCCCCTCGGCCAGGCCGTCGACCTTCGGCTTCACCAGCTTCATCACCGCACCCATGCCCTGCGGACCGGTCGCCCCGCTGGCCGCCACCGCCTCGGCCACGATCGCGGTCAGCTCCTCGTCGCTGAGCTGCTTCGGCAGGTACCGTGCCAGCAACTCGCCCTCGGCCCGCTCCTGCGCGGCCGAGTCGGTACGGCCGGCCGCGTCGAAAGCCTCCGCCGCCTCCCGGCGCTTCTTCGCCTCCCGGGCGATCACCTTCAGCACCTCGTCGTCCGAGAGCGTCCGCTCCGTCTTGCCGGACTTCTCCTCGGCCGTGACGGCGGACAGGGTGAGCCGGATGGTGGAGGAGCTGAGCTCGTCCCGAGACCTGATCGCGGCGGTGAGGTCCTCCTGCAGTTGCTGCTTGAGCGTAGTCATGCCCGAATCCTCGCAGCTGTGCCCCGCTGTCGCTCCCCATTTTGACCTCCGAGAGTACGGGCGGACCCCTGCGACCGCATCGACACCTCGCGATGTGACTAGCTAGATTTCAAATGGTAAATCTCGTTGTCATTCACAGCGCCTTGCGCCTGCTTTGCCATGCCTTGAATCCGCCAGGAAGGTTTGGACTGCCTTGACCCCCACCTTGGATCTGACGACCCGTCTACTCCTGGGCCTGGCCCTCATCCTGGGACTGAGCAGGGGGGCCGGCCGCATCGCCGTCCGACTCGGCCAGCCACCCGTGCTGGCGGAGATGGCGGCCGGGATCGCGCTGGGGCCGACCCTGCTCGGGCGCCTGCTGCCGGACTGGCACCACCGGCTGTTCGGCGCCGACGCGCTGACCGTGTTCAACGGCTTGGCCCAACTCGGCATAGCCGTCTACGCGTTCGAGATCGGAACCACCCTCGCCCGACCCCACCTCGGCGATCCTCGGACGCCGCCGACGCGGTCCCCGCTGCCGCTCACCCTGGTCTCGCTGCTGGTGCCCGCAGCCGCCGGACTCCTGCTCGTCCCCTGGCTGCACGGCGCCGGATCGAACGGTTCACCGGCCGCCTTCGCGGTCTTCGTCGCCTGCGCCTTCGGCGTGACCGCGGTCCCCGTACTGGCCCGGATCCTGCAGGACAAGCGCCTGGACGCGACCCCGGTCGGCCGACTGAGTCTGACCTCGGCCTCGATCGGCGACGGGGCCTGCTGGTGCCTGCTGGCACTGGCCCTGTGGCTGTCCGGGCGGATCGAGCTCGGCAACCTGGTGCTGGGACTCCTCGCGGTGGGCGGGGCCGCGGTGGCAGCCTGGCGCCGTTCGGTGCGCGAGCGGCAGCGTCCCCGGCCCGCCCGGGAGTGGGGGGTCGTCCCGCTGCTCGGCGCGATCTGCCTGGCGGCCGCGGTCTCCTCGGCGCTCGGGCTGCACGCCCTGTTCGGCGGACTGGTGCTGGGCCTGCTGCTGCCCGCGGCCGGACCGCAGCCCGACCGGCCGTCGGCGGCTCAGGGCGGCGCGGGGCTCGCCGTGGTGGCCGCCGCCCTGCTGCCCTGCTTCTTCCTCGGCACCGGCCAGCAGGTGGACCTGGGCGCGAGCGTCACCGCGCCGGGCTTCCTCGGCCGACTGCTGGTCGTGCTGGCCGTGATGACGGCGTCGAAGCTGCTGGTGTGCGCCCTGGCCGGTCGGTGGTACGGCTTCGGACGGCACGACTGCCTGCGGCTGGGCGTCCTGATGAACACCAAGGGCCTGACCGAGATCGTGGTGCTCGCTGCCGGGCACCAGGCGGGGATCATCGGGCAGGAGCTGTTCGAGTGCCTGCTGCTGGCCGCGCTGCTCACCACACTGCTGGCCGGCCCCGCCCTGTCCCTGCTCGACCGGTCCGAGCGGAGTGGGCGCCGGCAGCCGGTGGCGGTGCGGTGATCCCGTGGGTGGCCGAGGGCGCTACGGGGGTGTCGGCCGCAGGCGCTACGGGGGGTGGCCCGCGGCCGGCGCCGCCGGGCCACCCACGGGGGTTTCAGGGGGTCCGGGCCAGCGACCGGTAGACGTCGACCGTCCGCCGCGCCACCTGGTCCCAGGAGAACTCCTGCTCGGCCAGCTCCCGGCCGGCCCGGCCGTACTTCGCCGCCAGCTCCGGATCGTCGAGCAGCATGTTGACCGCGAGCGCGAGTCCGATGGCCAGCTGCTCCGGATCCACCGGCTCGCCGGTGCCGTCGGGACGCGGCTCGTAGCCGACCAGGAGGCCGGTCCGCCCGTGCTCCACGACCTCGGGGATACCGCCGACCTCGGTCGCCACCACGGCGGTGCCGCAGGCCATCGCCTCCAGGTTGACGATGCCCATCGGCTCGTAGAGCGACGGACAGACGAACACGGCGGCCCGGGTGAGCAGCTGACGCACGCTCACCGCATCCAGCATCCCGTCGATCCGGAACACTCCACTGCGGCTGCGACTCAGCTCGTCCACCAGAGCGGCCACCTCGGCGGCGATCTCCGGGGTGTCAGGCCGGCCGCAGCAGAGCACCAGCTGCGCCTCGGGACGGAGCTCGAAGGCCGCCCGGAGCAGGTGCGACAGCCCCTTCTGGCGGGTCACCCGGCCGACGAAGAGGACGATCGGGCGGTTCGGGTCGATGCCGAAGCGCTCGAGCACCGCCGTGCCGTGATCAGGCTGGTAGACGCCGGTGTCGATGCCGTTGTGGATCACGTGCACCCGCTCCGGCGGGATCTCGGGGTAGACCTCGAGGATGTCGTCGCGCATCGCACCCGACACCGCGATCAGCGCGTCCGCGGCCGAGGCGGCGGACCGCTCCATCCAGCTGGAGAGCGCGTACCCGCCGCCGAGCTGCTCCGCCTTCCAGGGGCGGAGCGGCTCAAGGCTGTGCATGGTCATCACGTGCGGGACGCCGTGCAGTCGTCCAGCCACGTGCCCGGCGGTGTTGGCGTACCAGGTGTGACTGTGCACCAGGTCCGTGTCGGCGCAGTCGTCTGCGATCCGCAGCCCGGCGCCGAGGAACCCCAGGGCGGCGTTGCCGTCGGCGAGGTCCGCCGGGAGCGGGTACGCCTTCGTACCGGCCTCCGTGCGCTGCTCGCCGAAGCAACGCACCCGGACATCGATCAGTCGGCGCAGGGCCCGGGTCAACTCGGCCGCGTGGACGCCGGCCCCGCCGTAGACGTCCGGCGGGTACTCCCTGGTCACAAGGTCGACGCGCATCTGATTCCTCTCCTGCGGTTGGGCGGGCTCAGCAGCACTCGGGCGGACCCGGGGTGACGGTCGGCGACGGAGAGACGACGACGTTCTCGACGCCGTTGCCCCCCGAGGCCGCCGAGACGGAGAACGAGGTGACCAGCATGGCGCTCAGAGCCAGGACTGCACCGGTGAAGAGGAGGGCCAGGGACTTGGGCATGGTGATGCCTTCTCCAGGAGGTGGGGTGGTTGACAGTGAGAGTCAATCGAAATTGACTGACTCTGTCAATCGCCAAGTGGGGATGTCGTAAGACTCACGCGACGACACCTTGGCCAACCGGGGCACTTCCTGTAAAACAGATAGTCAAACGGAACCGTTGACCGGAGAGACATGGAGCAACCGCAGAGCAGTACTGGTGGGATCGGGCAGAGACTCCGTGAGCTGCGCCAGAAGAAGGGGCTGAACCAACAGGACCTTGCCTCCGCCGACATCTCGGTCAGCTACGTGTCCCTGATCGAGACCGGGAAGAGGGCGCCCTCCGATGCCGTGCTGAAGGCACTGGCAGAACGAGTGGGCTGCTCCGTCGAGTACCTGCGCACAGGGCGTGACGACGCGCGGGTCCACGAGCTGGAACTCAAGATCGCCTTCGGTGACATGGCGATGCGGAACGGTGCCAACGGCGAGGCGCTGCAGTCGTACAGCGAGGCGCTCGCCGCCGCGCCGTTCCTCAGCGAGGAGATGATCCACCGGGCCCGGCTCGGCCAGGCCATGGCCTTCGAGAAGCTGGGCCAGCTCGAAGCCGCCATCCAACTACTCACGTCCCTGTTCGAGAGCTCCGACGTGGTGCCGGGCTCGGCGGAGTGGACACAGCTGGCAGTGGCGCTGTGCCGCTGCTACCGGGACTCCGGCGACCAGATGCTGAGCGTGGAGATCGGCGAACGCGCCATGCGGACGCTGGACGGTCTCGGCCTGAGCGTCACCGACGACCACATCCAGCTCGGCGCCACCCTGATCAGCTGTTACCGGAGCCGGGGCGACCTCACCCAGGCCAAACTGATCGCCAGCCGGCTCATCCCGGCCGCCGAACAGACGGGTTCGCGGATCGCCCGGGGATCGGTCTACTGGAACGCGGCCGTGGTCGCGACCTCCCAGGGCCGGATCAGGGAGGCCCTCACCCTCACCGAACGCGCGCTGGCGATGATGGCCGAGAGCGACAACGTACGCCACCAGGCGCTCTTGAAGGGCTCGTACGGCTACCTCCTGCTCAGCATGCCCGACGCCGACCTGGATCGGACCAAGGAGCTGCTGGAGGAGTCGCAGGAGGCTCTGCTGGACGTCGGCAGCGCCATGGAACAGGCCCGGAACGAGGTCAGCCTGGCCCGGCTCGCGGTCCGCCTCGGGCGGCCGACGGACGCGCTGGCGCACGCCAGCCGCGCCTTGGGCCTGCTGCGCAACGAAGCCCACTGGGAGGCGGCCGAGGCCCGGGTGATCCTCGCGCACGCGCAGTACATGAACGGGGAGCAGGGGGACGCCGAGGCCACCCTGCGGGCTGTGGAACGGCAGCTGAGCCAGGTCCCGGTCAGCCGGGACCACGCGACGGTGTGGCGGCACGTCGGGGACCTCTGGAAGGAGATGGGCAACGCCCAGGAGGCGATGGGTGCCTACGAGAACGCCCTCGCCGAGGTCGGCCTGCTGGCGCTGCCCACCCGGCCCGCCTCCACGGTGACCTCGCAGCGCAGCTGACCGCTGAGCAGCGCC
>NZ_LMCT01000012.1:697914-703591 GCF_001424875.1 Kitasatospora sp. Root107
GCTCCGAATGCGGAGCGGGCCCGGCGCTGCTCAGCTCTGTGCCGTGCCGTCGGCCGGAGAGCGCCCGGCTCAGCCGTCCTGGTCGGCTCCCCGGACTGCCCGCAGCACATGGTCCGTCAGCGACCGCAGCGTCCTCTCGTCGGCCGCCTCCGCGTTCAGCCACAGCAGCGGCTCGGTGTCGGAGGCCCGGAGATTGAACCAGGAGCCGTCCGCGAACTCCGCCGTCAGACCGTCCAGCCGGTCCACCCTGGCGCCGGAGTCGCCCAGGGTGCGCGCGACCGCGATCACCGCCTCGGCCGGGTCGGCGACCTCCAGGCCGACCTCACCCGAGTTCACCCGGCGGCCGTGCTCCGCCACCAGCTTCGACAGCGGCTGATCGGCCGCGGAGAGCGCGGCCAGCAGGTGCATCGCCACCGGCAGGCCGGTGTCGGCGGACCAGAAGTCCCGGAAGTAGTAGTGCCCGGTGTGCTCGCCACCGAAGACCGCGTTGTGCTCGGCCATCAGCGCCGTGACGGCGGACCGGCCCACCCGGGAACGCACCGCCCGGCCGCCGGCCGCCTCGATCGCCTCCGGCACCGACCGCGAGGTGACCAGGTCGTGCACGACGGTGGCCCCCGGTTCCGCCGCCAGCAGACGTTCGGCCACCAGGGCGATCAGCGCGGACGCCGGGACCGCCTCACCCCGTTCGTCCACCGCGAAGCACCGGTCGGCGTCCCCGTCGAAGGCCAGTCCCAGATCGGCGCCCTCGGCCACCACCCGCTTCCTGAGCTCGGCGGTGTTCGCGGGCTTCATCGGATCGGCGTCGTGATGGGGGAAGGTGCCGTCCAGGTCGAAGTGCAGCGGGACGATCCGCAGGCCGGGGCGGTTCAGCACCAACGGCACGGTGAGCCCGGCCATGCCGTTGCCCGCGTCCACCACCACCTTGAGCGGGCGGAGCCCCGACAGGTCGATCAGCGAGTGCAGGTGGGCCGCGTAGTCGTACAGCAGCTCGACCGCGCGCCGGCGACCGGGCACCGGCACCCGGTCCGGACCGCCCTCGACCAGAGCGGCCCGGATCCGCTCCAGGCCGGTGCCCTCGCCGACCGGGACGGCACCGGCCCGGCACAGCTTGATCCCGTTGTGGTCGGCCGGGTGGTGCCCAGCGGTGATCATCGCGCCGGGAACGCCGAGCAGGCCGGAGACGAAGTGGAGGTAGTCGGTCGACCCCAACCCGGCATCGACCACGTCGACGCCCTGTTCCAGGACACCCCGCATGAAGGCGGAGGCCAGCGCCGGAGAGGTGTCGCGCATGTCCTGCGCGACGGCGATCTCCGGCGCCCCGGTGAGCTCGGCGAAGGCCGCGCCGATCCGGTGGGCCGAACGCTCGTCCAGCTGATCGGGCACCAGGCCCCTGATGTCGCGGGCCCTGACGATCTGGGCGGCCGAGTCGGGTGACATGGGTTGCTCGCTCCTTGGGGCTCAGTCGTGCGACGGGGTTCGGTCCTGCGGGACCAACCAGATGGTTGCGAGCGGCGGCAGGACGAGTTCGGCGCTGGTGTCCCAGCCCTTCCAAGGGACGGTCTCGGCGCTGACCACGGGCAGTTCCCCGGCCGCGCCGGAACCGCCGTACGCGGCCGCGTCGGTGTCCAGGACGGTGCGCCAGTCACCGCCCTGTGGCAGCCCGACCCGGTAGGCCGTCCTGGGAACGGGTGAGAAGTTGCTGACGCTGACCAGCTGCCGGCCGTCACCGTCCCGGCGGACGAAGGAGAAGACGTTCTCCTCGGCCGCGGTGACGTCCACCCATTCGAACCCGGCCGGATCGGTGTCCAGCCGCCAGAGTTCGGGGGACTCCCGGTAGGTGCGGTTCAGATCCCGGACGAGGTGCTGCACGCCGCGGTGATCGGCGGCGGCCGGCCAGTCCTCGCGCAGCAGCCACCACTGCAGTCCGGCGTCGTGGTCCCACTCCACGCCCTGGGCGAACTCCTGGCCCATGAACAGGAGTTGCTTGCCAGGGTGGGCCCACATGAAACCCAGGTAGGCCCGCAAGGTGGCGCGTTGCTGCCACCAGTCGCCGGGCATCTTGGAGACCAGCGAGCCCTTGCCGTGCACCACCTCGTCGTGCGAGATGGGCAGCATGTAGTTCTCCGAGTACGCGTACGTCATCGAGAAGGTGAGCTCGTCGTGGTGGTACCTGCGGTGGACCGCCTCCCGGCCGAGGTACTGGAGCGAGTCGTGCATCCAGCCCATGTTCCACTTCAGGCCGAAGCCCAGACCGTCGGCGTCGGTCGGCCGGGTGACGCCCGCCCAGGCGGTGGACTCCTCGGCGATGGTCACCACGCCGGGGCAGCGCCGGTAGACGGTGGCGTTCATCTCCTGCAGGAACCGCACCGCGTCGAGGTTCTGGTGCCCACCGTCCTCGTTCGGCACCCACTGGCCGGCCTCGCGGGAGTAGTCGAGGTAGAGCATCGAGGCGACCGCGTCGACCCGCAGGCCGTCGATGTGGAACTCCTCACACCAGTAAACGGCGTTGGCCACCAGGAAGTTGCGGACCTCGGTGCGGCCGTAGTCGAACTCCAGCGTCCCCCAGTCCGGGTGCTCGGCCCGCAGCGGGTCGGCCGGCTCGTACAGCGGCTCGCCGTCGAACCTGGCCAGTGCGAAGTCGTCCTTCGGGAAGTGCGCGGGCACCCAGTCGACGATCACCCCGATGCCGGCCTGGTGCAGGGTGTCGACCAGGAAACGGAAGTCGTCCGGACTGCCGAGCCGGGCGGTCGGCGCGTAGAAACCCGACACCTGGTAGCCCCAGGAACCGCCGAACGGGTGCTCCATCACCGGCATGAACTCCACATGGGTGAAGTTCAACTCCGCCAGATAGTCCGTGAGTTCGACTGCCAGTTGACGATAGGTCAACCCTGGTCGCCAGGAGGGCAGATGGAGCTCGTAGACCGACATCGGCGCCTCGTGCGGGGCCGTCTCGGCCCGGCGGGCCAGCCAGTCGGCGTCGTCCCACTCGTACGCCGACTCGGTGACCACCGAGGCCGTCCCCGGCGGGCACTCGGCCTGACGGGCCAGCGGGTCGGCCTTCTCCGAGACCCGGCCGTCCTGGGCCCACACCTCGTACTTGTAGCGGGTGCCCTCGCTGATCCAGGGGACGAAGAGTTCCCAGACGCCGGAGGAGCCGAGCCCACACCGCGAACGCCGTACCGGGAATGCCCTGCACCGTGCGCAGGTGCGAACCGAGCGCCTGCCAGAGCTGCTCGTGCCGCCCCTCCGCGATCAGATGCAGATCCAACTCACCGAGCGTCGGCGGCAGCCGGTACCCGTCCTGCTCGATGTACTCCACCCCGGCGTAGCTCACCCGGAGTTGGTAGGCCGGGACCTCGTCCAGATCCGGCAGCAGACCGGTGAACATCCCGTCCCGGTCCGGGATCAGCCGGGCCTCGCCCTCGCCGGTCTCCACCACCACCCGGTCCGCCCCGGAGCGCAGCACCCGGACGACCACCCCCTCGGAGGTGAGGTGCGCGCCGAGCACGCCGTGCGGGTCGTGGTGCCGGCCGCCGAACAGCCGGTCGTGCTCCTCCGTCGGCAGCGGCGCCGGTACGAGCGCCCCGGAGCGGGCGGGGGTCGTCCGGGTGGTCGGCGGGACTGTCACGGATGGGTTCCCTTTCGTGGAGTCAGGCTTCGTGGAGTCGGGCAAGGTGCACGGACGGCGGGGGTCTCAGCGGCCGGGTCTCAGCGGCCGGAGACCAGCCGCTGGATCGCGGCCAGCGGGATGGGCAGCCAGTCCGGCCGGTGCTGGGCTTCGTAGACGGCCTCGTAGACCGCCTTGTCCGCCTCGAAGGCGCGGAGCGCAACCGGGTGGCAGTGCGGGTCCATGCCACCGGCGGCGGCGTAACCGGCCGCGAACGCACGGCGGTTGCGCACCGCCCAGGCGTACGCCCGGCGGCTCTGGCGCAGCCGGACCGCGGAGGGTTCGCCCTCGGCCGGAGCCGCACCGCTCTCCTCGCGGCACAGCACCTCGGCGAGCGCCTGCTGGGCCGCGTAGTCGAAGGAGCGGAGCATGCCCGCGACATCCCGCAGGGCGGGCTGCGGCAGACCTCGTTCGGCGGCCGGGCGGGCCGGTTCGCCCTCGAAGTCGATGATCTTCCAGCCGTCGCCGCCCCGCAGCACCTGGCCGAGGTGCAGGTCGCCGTGGATCCGCTGCCCGTGGTCGCCGCCGCCGCGCAACGCCACCTTGGCGTAGTCGTCGTACAGGGTGGTGATCCGGCCCGCGTAGGCCTCCAGGTCGGGGACCAGCCGAACGGCCGCCTTGAGCCGCCGTTCCATTCCGCCCGCCTGGTCGAGGACGTCGGCCGGCTCCATCCTGGCCCGCCCGAACGCACTGGTCAGGGCGGTGTGGAGTTCGGCGACGGCCTCGCCCAGGGCCCGGGCCTCGGTGGTGAACCCACCGATCGCGGGCACCGCCCGGCAGGTTCCGACCAGGCAGTCGGCCGCCTGCTCGACCGCCAGCTCCCAGCCGTTGCCCTCGGCGGGCAGGAACTCCGTGAGGACTCCGAGCACCGTAGCCTCCCCGCCGTTCCCGGCGGTGCTCAGCCAGCCGACCAGCCTGCTGGTCCGGGGCGACCCGACCTCGGTGAGCCCGCGCAGGGTCTCCACCTCGGGGTGCGGCCCCGGCTCCGGGCTGCGCAGCAGCTTGAACATCAGCCGGTCTCCGTAGACCACCGAGGTGTTGCTCTGCTCCACCGAGAGCGCGTGCGGCACCAGTCGGCCCGGGTTCACCAGCCCCTCCGTCAGCGAGAGTCGGAGCTCGCCGACCGGCCCCGCCGCCGTCCTGACCAGCAGCCTGGACATCAACTCCGGGTCCTGGGTCGCCTCGTAGAGGTACCGGCCGTCCCACTCGCCGCCGGTCGCGGTGCCGATCACGGCCGACGCCAGTTCGGCGGGGAGCGACCGGCGGACACCGACCAGCAGTTGGTAGCGCCGGACCGGCGCACCGGAGCCGGAGTGCCGGGCGGTCAGCAGCAGATGAAGCAGCACCGGTGCGTCGCGGTCGGCGGGGTCGCCGGTCAGGACGGTGCTGCTGACCGGCTCCAGGCCCTGCAGGCAGCCTCGCTCATGGGCGAACCAACGACGGTTCACGAGCCATGGGACGAGTGCCGGCAGCAGGGGCCGCACCAACTCGTCCGCCTGGAGTGCGGGCCGTCGGACGGCCGCGACGCAGGAGTCACAGACAACGGCGGTGGTCATACGGGCGCCCCCCGGTCCACGGTGAGCAGGTGTGCGGGCGCCACGGCGGGGTCGAGCCGGACGTAGTTGTCCCGGCCCCACTGGTACACCGCTCCGGTCAACTCATCTCGTACGGAGACCTGTTGACCTTCGGTCAGGCCGAGGGCGGCCAGGTCCAGCGAGACGGTGGCCTCCTGCACGTGCTGTGGGTCGAGGTTGACCACAGTGATCACCGTGTCCGTCCCGCTCTGCTTGGAGTAGGCGAGGATGTGGTCGTTGTCGGTGGGGTGGAAGGTGAGGTCGCGCAGCTGTTGGAGGGCGGGGTGGCGGCGGCGCAGCCGGTTGAGCACGGTGATGAGTGGGGTGAGGGTGTTGGTGGTGGTCCAGTCGCGGGGGCGTAGTTCGTACTTCTCGGAGTGGGCGTACTCCTCGGAGCCGGGCTTGGTGGGTTCGTTCTCGGCGAGTTCGAAGCCGG
>NZ_LMCT01000013.1 GCF_001424875.1 Kitasatospora sp. Root107
CTTGATCCCTGTTTTGTAGCCGTACGGACGGCGGGCCCTTTTCGGTGTTCTGATCTCACCGCAGGCGTGCGAGCAGTGCGTGTTCGACGAGGGTGATGAGGGCGCTTTTGGCGCTGTCTCGGCGGCGGGCGTCGAGGGTGATGACGGGGGTGTCGGGGCCGAGTTGGAGTGCTTCGCGGACTTCGTCGGCGGTGTGGGGTTGGTGTCCGTCGAAGCCGTTGAGGGCGACGACGAAGGGGAGYCCKSWGTTTTCGAAGTAGTCGAGTGCGGGGAAGCAGTCGGCGAGGCGGCGGGTGTCGACGAGGACGACGGCGCCGATGGCGCCGCGGACGAGGTCGTCCCACATGAACCAGAAGCGGTCCTGGCCGGGGGTGCCGAAGAGGTAGAGGATGAGGTCTTCGTCGAGGGTGATTCGGCCGAAGTCCATGGCGACGGTGGTGGTCGTCTTGCCTGCGGTGTGGGTGAGGTCGTCGATGCCCGCCGAGGCGGAGGTCATGACGGCTTCGGTGCGCAGGGGGTTGATCTCCGACACTGCGCCGACGAGGGTGGTTTTGCCGACGCCGAAGCCGCCTGCGACGACGATCTTCGCGGAGGTGGTGGCGCGGGTGGGGGTGGCCGCGTTAGAGCTTGCGAAGTCCACTGAGGACCCTTTCGAGCAGCGTGACNCGCCTGCGACGACGATCTTCGCGGAGGTGGTGGCGCGGGTGGGGGTGGCCGCGTTAGAGCTTGCGAAGTCCACTGAGGACCCTTTCGAGCAGCGTGACGTCAGGCGTTCCGCCCGACTCGCCCGCGGCGGCGGGCTGGTGGATGGCGACAAGACCGGCTTCCGCCAGGTCGGCGACGAGAATCCGGGCGACCCCGAGCGGCACACCGGCCAGCGCGGAGATCTCGGCGACGGACTTCACCTCGCGGCAGAGACTCACGATCCGCTGGTGCTCCGGCAGCAGGCCGCCGGTGCGCTCGGCCGAGGCGGTGGTGGAGATCAGCGCCTCGATCGCGAGCTGGTACCGCGGCCGGGTACGGCCACCCGTCATCGCGTACGGGCGGACCAACGGCTGCTGCTCGTAGGACTCCTGGCCGCCGTAGCCGCTACCGGACTGCCGGGCGCCGTAACCGCCGCTGCCGTACCCGTTGTTGCCGTAGGAACCGGCGGGTGTCGGGGTCATGAGTCCTCCTTGTGCTGCCGCCGTTCGCAGCAGGTTCCGGCTGGGTGAAGGCCAGCCGAGGCGGGATTGCCAACCACCCTACGGCGGCTGACGGTTGGGGCGCCGGACCGGGTCGGTCGGTCCGGCGCATCGGGGTTGACGAACCGTCAGTGCAGGAGACTGCCCTGGAGTTCTGCGCGGAGTGCGGGGGTGAGGACGGCTCCGGCGCGGTCGACGAGGAGGGCCATTTCGTAGCNGACGAACCGTCAGTGCAGGAGACTGCCCTGGAGTTCTGCGCGGAGTGCGGGGGTGAGGACGGCTCCGGCGCGGTCGACGAGGAGGGCCATTTCGTAGCCGACGAGTCCGATGTCGGAGTCGGGGGCGGCGAGGACGGCGAGGGAGGAGCCGTCGCTGACTGCCATGAGGAAGAGGAAGCCGCGTTCCATTTCGACGACGGTCTGGTTGACGTCGCCGCCCTCGAAGATCCGGCTGGCGCCGGAGGTGAGGGAGGTGAGGCCGGAGGCGACGGCGGCGAGCTGGTCGGCCCGGTCGCGGGGGAAGCCTTCGGACATGGCGAGCAGGAGCCCGTCGGCGGAGACCACCACTGTGTGGGACACCCCGGGGGTGTTGTCCACGAAATTGGTGATCAGCCAGTTCAGGTTCTGTGCGGCCTGGCTCATCTGACTCAACTCAACGCTCCTGGTGNTGTGGGACACCCCGGGGGTGTTGTCCACGAAATTGGTGATCAGCCAGTTCAGGTTCTGTGCGGCCTGGCTCATCTGACTCAACTCAACGCTCCTGGTGATCTGGGCCGAACTCCCCGGAACCCGGGTTGCCCTGCGCACCGTTCTGCCGGCCGCCGCCGTTGCGGTGGCCTCCCCCGAAGCCGTCGAAGCCCTGCGGCCCACGGCTCTGCTGCTGCCCCTGACCCTGCTGGCCCTGACCGGGCTGGCCGGGCTGCTGCCCCTGGGCCTGCTCCGCGCCTGCCTGCCGGCCCTGCTGGATGCCGCGGCGCAGGTTGGTCAGCCGGCCACGCACCTCCTCGGGCGCGCGGGAGACCTGCGGACCGGTCAGCGGCGCCGCCTCGGCGGTGCCGGAGACCAGGTTGGCCTGCGGGGTCCGCCGGGGCAGGCCCGACATGGTCAGACCGTCGGAGGACGGCTCCCGGACCTGCTCGGCCCGGCGCCAGCGCTCGTCGTTGGCGGACGGGCGCCACGGTGCGTCCCCGAAGCCGGGAGCACGCTGGGCCTGCTCCTGCTGGGGAGCCTGCGGCTGCTGCGGGCCCTGCGCCGGACCGGCCTGCTGCTGCGGGCGCGGGGCGGACGGCTCGGTGAAGCCGGGGGCGGAGGTACCGGGCCGCCGGGGCTGGTACGACCGGGGACGGTCGTCCTGGCCACCGGGCTGGGCCGGCGCCTGCTGCGGCGCCGGTCGGCCCTCCGCGGTCCGGGCCCGGCCGGGCAGCGGCTGGCCGCCGCCCTGACCCTGCGGGCCCTGGGGCTGCGGGCGCTGGCCCGGACCCTGGCCCTGCTGCGGAGCCTGCCGGGGCCGGCCCGCCTGCGCGTCCTGCGGACGCGCCCACTGCTGGGTGTCCTCCGGGCCGGGCCCGGTCGGCAGCGCCATCGGCTGCTGCTGGACCTGCTGGGGCAGCGGCTGCGGGGCGTGCTGCTGAGGTGCGTGCTGCTGCGGTGCCGGGGTGGGCACGGTGGGCAGCACCGGCTCGACCAGCCCGAGCCCGAGCGGGTCACGCGGGTCGATCTCGCTGGCCTCGAACCGGGGCCGGGCGAACTGCACGGTGCCGTCCGGCATGCCGGACTCCAGCGGGGCCGGAGCCTGCTGCTGCGGGGCCTGGGCCTGCTGCTGGGCGGGGGCCTGCGGGGCGCCCGGCCCGAACGGCTGACGCTGGGCCGGCTCCTGCGGACGACGCCGGGCGGGGTCGGGCGAGGTGGCCCGGCCGTGCTGCGGCTGGTCGGCCCAGGCGGTGTCGGCGGCGTTCCCGGTGGGCTCGCCGACCGGCTGCCGACGCTGCTGGCCGGGGCCGGGACGGCCCTGGCCCTGACCGAAGCCCTGCTCCTGCGGAGCACGGCGCTGCTGACCGGCACCGGGGCCGGCCTGGCCCTGGAGACCGGGCGCACCGGAAGCGCCGGGGATGCGACGCGGCGGCTGCCCGTCGCCCTCGCGCATCGGCTGGGCGGACTCGCGGGTGGGCAGTGCACCGGCCGGAGCGCCGAACAGACTGCCGGCACCGGGTGCGGCAGGACCGCCGCCCGGACCGCCGGGGCGGCCACCCTGAAGCTGCGGGCGACCGGCCGGAGCGGCGCCGGGGCCACCCTGGCCGAGCGCGGCCGCGCCACGGCCGGCCAGCGCCTCGGCGACGTTCGGACGGTTCTGCTGACGCGGCGTCGGGCCGACACCGCGCTGCTGCTTGCCCTGGGCGGAGCCGGGGCGGCCGGGGCCGCGCCGGTCACCGGAGGTGGTGACGTCGAGCGGGAGCATGACCAGCGCGGTGGTGCCGCCGGAGTCGCTCGGACGGAGCTGGATCCGGATGCCGTGTCGCAGCGACAGCCGGCCGACCACGAACAGGCCCATCCGGCGGGAGACCGAGACGTCCACCACGGGCGGGTTGGCCAGCCGCTCGTTGATGTCGGCCAGGTCGTCGGGGGAGAGGCCGATGCCGGTGTCGTGGATCTCGACCAGCACCCGGCCGTCCGGCAGCGCGTGGCCGGTGACCCGGACCCGGGTCTGCGGGCTGGAGAACGAGGTGGCGTTCTCCAGCAGCTCGGCGAGCAGGTGGACGAGGTCGTTGACGACGCGTCCGGCGACCTCGGCCGACGGGACCGAGGCGAGTTCGATGCGCTCGTACTGCTCCACCTCGGAGGCGGCGGCGCGGAGCACGTCGACCAGCGGGACGGGGCGGGTCCAGCGGCGGCCCGGGTCCTCGCCCGCGAGGACGAGCAGGTTCTCACCGTTACGGCGCATACGGGTCGCGAGGTGGTCGAGCTTGAAGAGGTTGGCCAGCTGGTCCGGGTCGGCCTCGCGGCTCTCCAGCTCGGAGATCAGCGAGAGCTGACGCTGGATCAGGCCCTGGCTGCGGCGCGAGAGGTTGGTGAACATCGCGTTGATGTTGCCTCGGAGCAGCGCCTGCTCGGCGGCCAGCGAGACCGCCTGCTTGTGCACCATGTCGAAGGCGTGCGCCACGTGGCCGATCTCGTCCGCCGAGTCGACACCGACCGGTTCGACGGTGACGTCGACGTCGTGCGGGTCGCTCTCGGAGAGGATCTTGACCAGCTCGGGCAGGCGGCGCTCGGCGACGTCCTCGGCCGCGACCTGCAGCCGGGTCAGCGAGCGCACCATGCCACGGGCCACCAGGGCGGCGCCGGCGATGGCGACGATCAGCACCAGGGCGATCAGCGCACCGTTGACCAGGGCCTCGGTGTCGGCCTCGTCCTGGAGCTCACCGGCCTTGCCGTCCAGCGCCTCGAGCAGCTTGGTCTCGCTCTTCTGCTGGGCGTTGATCTTCACGGAGGCCTGGTCGTACCAGAGCTTGTACGAGAGCGGCTCGGTCTGCTTGATGCCGTTCGCGCTCAGCACCCGCTTGGTGTAGCGGTCCGAGTCGGCGATCTGCTGGTTGCGGGCCATCCCGGCGTTGAGCGCCTGGGCCTCGCCGTCACCGTAGATCGCGGTGAAGTTGGTGAGCGCGTTGCCCTCGGAGATCTGCAGCCGGATGCCGAAGGACTCGTCGGAGGAGTTGAGGTGCGGTCCCTCGGCGCCGGGGAAGGCCAGTGCGGCGCTGATCAGCGCGCGCTGCATGGAGGTGTTCTCCTTGGCCAGCGAGAACTGCTGCAGCGCACGGGTGATCTTGACCAGCTCGGTCGAGTTCGAGGCGATCGCGATGTCCTGCGTGATGGACAGCAGGTTCTTGATGATCACGTCGTAGTTGGTGATCGTCGCCTGGATGTTGTCCGGGTCCCGGTAGGCGTTGCTGCGGGCCTCGGAGAGCTGGTTCAGGTCACGGCGGACCTGCAGCAGCAGGGCCTTGCCACCGGCCAGGTCGAGCTCGTCGAAGTTGTCGGAGCTGGTCGCGAAGGCCTTGCTCAGCGCGTCCGAGTTCTTCCGGGCGGTGACGATGTCGTCGTCCTTCGCCCGCTCGGGGCCGCCGTTGGTGAGCGGGCCCGCGCTGATGTCGCGCTCGGTCTGCAGGGCGCTCGCCAGCGCGGTGGCCTTCTTGGCCAGGTCGGCGAGGTTGGCCATCTGCGAGAGCTGCTTGGAGTTCTGCAGCGAGGACTCGACCCGGAGGCCGCCCAGGACCAGCGCGACCACCACGGGGAGCAGCAGCAGGGCGATCAGGCGGGTACGGATTCGCCAGTTGCGCATCGCGAACCGGCGCAGACCGGTGGCCCGGCGCCTGGTCAGCGTGGACCGCAGCCGGGAGCGGCCGCGGTCGGACTCATCCGCGCCCTCCGGGCCGTCCTGCGGCTCGGGCTCACCGCCGCCGACTATCTGCTCACCGGGGCCGGTGAGCGGCGTTGCCTGGTGGGGGCCTGCCACGGGCTCACGCGACTCCGGGTCTCCCGCGGCGCCGCTGCCCCTCTTGAAACGTCCCTGCACTGGCGTCGCAACCTCTGGACCGGGCGCCCCTCCCCGCTTGCGCGGATGGGGCGGTGTCGAGTTTTTCCGTCGCATTCCAGCACAGCGGGAGAAGTCCAACAAGGGGCGTTACCTGTCGGTGTCCTGGGCTACCCAGTGCGCGCACCGTCTCACGGAGTGTGCGGCAACCGGCCCGGAATACCACCCTTTTCGGACACTCGCCGGATACATGCCAACTGGACCGTAGGTCGCCCGGAGTCGCAGACGTTCCTGAATGTCCGAGATATCGGGATTGTCGTAATAGCCCGACCGTTCGAAATGCCCGACATGACGACATTGTCCGGCAATTTGTGAGCAAAATCACAGCCGAATTATGTAGCCGTGATCAGGATGCCTGTGGAAAGAGCTCCAGATGGTCCGCTTCCGGACCGTCTACTCTGGTGCGCGGTGCCCAGGCGCCAGCCTGCCCAGAATCACCGTCGCCGACTCCTGCGAGCGGCCCCGAACTCAAGGTGTGACGCAATGTCCCAGCCCATGAGCAACTCGACCGCGAACCCGCGCCGCACGTCGCTGGCCTCGATCGAGGAGTTCAGTCAGCTGCCCGGCGCCCAGGTCGCGCGGCAGCCGCGGGAGTACGGCACCGAGCTGCCCTCGAACACCGCCAATCCGCGTCGCACCGTGCTGATGGTCGCCCCGGCCCCGCGTCTGCCGCAGGACTGACCGGGAATCAACTTCTTCCTCGCCCGAGGGGCGCCGACCCGCAGACAGCCGGGTCGGCGCCCCTCTCGCGATAGCCTGGGGACCGTTCGAGCAGGGCCCGGTAAGGCCGGCGCCCGACAGACCGAGAGGCTCCCCACCGTGCGAATTGCCAGGTTCTCCGTCCGGGAAGGGAGTCCTGCCGCCGGCAGCGTCTCCTTCGGTGTGGTGGAGGGTGACCCCACCCAGCCCGAGTCTCTGGTGGTGCACGGCCTGGCCGGCCACCCGATCGTCTCGATGCAGCTCAGCGGCGAGAGCTACCGGATGCAGGACATCCGCCTGCTGTCGCCGATCCTGCCGAACAAGGTGGTCGCGGTCGGCCGCAACTACGCGGCGCACGCCAAGGAGCTCGGCAACGAGGTCCCGGACGTCCCGCTGACCTTCTTCAAGCCGTCCACCGCCGTGATCGGCCCGACCGAGGCGATCGCGTACCCGCCGTTCTCCTCGGACGTCCAGCACGAGGCCGAACTCGCCGTGGTGATCGGCCGGATGGGCCGCGAGGTCCCGCTGGAGCGGGTCCCCGAGATCATCTTCGGCTACACCTGCGCGAACGACGTGACCGCCCGCGACGTCCAGCAGCGCGAGGGCCAGTGGGCCCGCGCCAAGGGCTTCGACACCTCCTGCCCGCTCGGTCCGTGGATCGAGACCGAGCTGGACCCGAGCGACCTGGCGATCACCTGCACCGTCAACGGTGAGCTCAAGCAGACCGGCCGGACCTCCCTGATGGTCCGTTCGATCGCCGAGCTGATCGTGCACATCTCGGAGGCCATGACCCTGCTGCCCGGTGACGTCATCCTCACCGGCACCCCGGCCGGGGTCGGCCCCCTCAACGTCGGCGACGAGGTCGCCGTCTCCATCGAAGGCATCGGCACTCTCGCCAATAAGGTGATCAAGCGTGGCTAACACCGAGCTGGACCCGACCGTCCGGGTCCGCTTCTGCCCCTCCCCGACCGGCAACCCGCACGTGGGCCTGGTCAGGACCGCCCTCTTCAACTGGGCCTTCGCCCGCCACCACGGCGGCAAGCTGGTCTTCCGGATCGAGGACACCGACGCGGCCCGGGACTCCGAGGACTCGTACCACCAGCTGCTGGAAGCGATGCGCTGGCTCGGCTTCGACTGGGACGAGGGCCCCGAGGTCGGCGGCCCGCACGAGCCGTACCGGCAGTCGCAGCGGATGGACATCTACGCCGACGTCGCCACCAAGCTGCTGGTGGCCGGCAAGGCCTACCACTGCTACTGCTCCACCGTGGAGCTGGACGCCCGCCGCGAGGCTGCCCGCGCGGCCGGCAAGGCCTCCGGCTACGACGGCCACTGCCGCGACCTGACCACCGACCAGGTCGAGGTCTACCGCCAGGAGGGCCGCGAGCCGATCGTCCGGTTCCGGATGCCGGACCACACCATCGCCTTCGACGACCTGGTCCGCGGGAAGCTCAGCTTCGAGCCGGAGAACGTGCCGGACTACGGCATCGTCCGGGCCAACGGCGCGCCGCTCTACACCCTGGTCAACCCGGTGGACGACGCCCTGATGGGCATCACCCACGTGCTCCGTGGTGAGGACCTGCTCTCCTCGACGCCCCGTCAGATCGCCCTCTACGCCGCGCTGGCCGAGATCGGCGTCGGCGACGGCTCCACCCCGCGCTTCGGCCACCTGCCGTACGTGATGGGCGAGGGCAACAAGAAGCTCTCCAAGCGCGACCCGCAGGCCAGCCTCAACCTGTACCGCGAGCGCGGCTTCCTGCCCGAGGGCCTGCTCAACTACCTGGCGCTGCTGGGCTGGTCGCTCTCCGAGGACCAGGACCGCTTCTCCATGGAGGAGTTCGTCGCGGCCTTCGACATCGCCAAGGTGAACGCCAACCCGGCCCGCTTCGACCTCAAGAAGTGCGAGTCGATCAACGGCGACCACCTGCGCCTGCTCGACCCGGCGGAGTTCGTCCGCCGCCTGGTGCCGTACCTGCAGGCCCCCGGCCTGCTGCCGGCCGAGCCGACCGCCGAACAGCTCGACCTGCTGGCCAAGGTGGCGCCGCTCACCCAGGAGCGGATGGTCGTGCTGAGCGAGATCGTCAACATGGCGGGCTTCCTCTTCGTCGACCCGGCCGACTTCACGGTCGACCCGGAGGACGCCGCCAAGGTGCTCACCGCGGACGCCCGCCCGGTGCTGGCCGCCAGCATCCAGGCCCTCACCGAGCTGGCCGACTTCACCCCGGAGCCGATCCAGGCGGCGTTGCGCGAGGCGCTGGTGGAGGGCCTGGGCATCAAGCCCAAGTTCGCCTTCACCCCGCTCCGGGTGGCCGTCACCGGCCGCCGGGTCTCCCCGCCGCTCTTCGAGTCGATGGAGCTGCTCGGCCGCGCCGAGACGCTGCGCCGGCTGACGGCGGCGCTGGAGCTCACTCCGCAGGCCTGATCCTGCCTGCCCCGAGGGGCTGCGTTGACCAGCGACGCAGCCCCTCGGGGGCCTGCCTGCGGTTATGGATTTTGGAGCGGGGCCGGGTGTCGGGTAATGTTCTTTCTGCGCCGCCCGGGAGGGACAGGGCGAGGGACCAGAAACCTCGTCAGGGACAGACCAGCGGTCGCAACGCCGAGCAAAACCCCATCAGGGGTTGAACTCTGGTGGGGTATGGTGTAATTGGCAGCACGAGTGATTCTGGTTCATTTAGTCTAGGTTCGAGTCCTGGTACCCCAGCGCAGTATCCGAAGTACAAGCCCCCGTTGTGTAGCGGCCTAGCACGCTGCCCTCTCACGGCAGTAGCGCCGGTTCGAATCCGGTCGGGGGTACGCAACAAATAGAGATCAAGCCCCCGTTGTGTAGCGGCCTAGCACGCTGCCCTCTCACGGCAGTAGCGCCGGTTCGAATCCGGTCGGGGGTACCAGATCCTTTCCACTGTCACCACCGGACGAGTTCGCAACCCCGGTCCTGACGAAGCATGGGATCACCAAGTTTGCCCCCGTTGTGTAGCGGCCTAGCACGCTGCCCTCTCACGGCAGTAGCGCCGGTTCGAATCCGGTCGGGGGTACCAGAGCAGAACGGCCGGTGGGCTTCGCAGTCCACTGGCCCGATGCTTTGTTGGGGTATGGTGTAATTGGCAGCACGAGTGATTCTGGTTCATTTAGTCTAGGTTCGAGTCCTGGTACCCCAGCCAGTAGGACAGCCCCGGAGATCCGGGGCTTTTTTGCTTTTCCGCCCCGCGTACGGGAAAAGGAACGGCCCCCGCCTCGGCGGGGGCCGTTCGTCGTTTTTTGGGACGGGTCTAGCCGCGCCGCAGGGCCTCGGTGAGGCGGTTGGCGGACTCGATGATGGCCTGGGCGTGCATCCGGCCGGGGTGGCGGGTCAGGCGCTCGATCGGTCCGGAGACCGAGACGGCGGCCACCACGCGGTTGGAGGGGCCGCGGACGGGTGCCGAGACGGACGCCACGCCCGGCTCGCGCTCGCCGATCGACTGGGCCCAGCCGCGCCGCCGTACGCCGCTCAGCGCGGTCGCGGTGAAGCGCGCGCCCTGGAGGCCGCGGTGCAGCCGCTCGGGCTCCTCCCAGGCCAGCAGGACCTGGGCGGCGGAGCCGGCCTTCATCGGCAGCGTGGAGCCGACCGGCACGGTGTCGCGCAGGCCGGAGAGCCGCTCGGCGGCGGCCACGCAGATCCGCATCTCGCCCTGCCGGCGGTAGAGCTGGGCGCTCTCGCCGGTGACGTCGCGCAGGTGCGTGAGCACCGGCCCCGCGGTGGCGAGCAGGCGGTCCTCGCCTGCTGCGGCGGAGAGTTCGGAGAGTCGGGGGCCGAGGATGAACCGGCCCTGCATGTCCCTGGTGACCAGGCGGTGGTGTTCGAGTGCGACGGCGAGTCGGTGGGCGGTGGGCCGCGCCAAGCCGGTGGCGGCGACCAGCCCCGCCAACGTGGCGGGGCCCGACTCCAGTGCGCTGAGCACCAGAGCGGCCTTGTCGAGAACGCCGACGCCGCTAGAGTTGTCCATGCCCTGATACTGCAGTCTCATTCCGCGAGACGCAAGTTCAATTCTCCAAGAAAAGCGCCACTCTTGATGGAGCAGCCCGGGAGACACCCAGCTTCGGACCATCATCCAACGTCCGCATGCTGGACACGATCCGGCGTGCAGGTCGTCCGGACAAGCGCCTCACCAGGCCGGCGGGACACACGACCTCGATCACACGAGAAGGCCGGCAGAGCGGCCGGCTGGAGGGAAAGCGATGGGACGGACACTCGCAGAGAAGGTCTGGGACGACCACGTCGTCCGGCGCGCCGAGGGCGAGCCCGACCTGCTCTACATCGACCTGCACCTGCTGCACGAGGTGACCAGCCCGCAGGCCTTCGACGGTCTCCGGCTGGCCGGCCGGAAGGTCCGCCGGACCGATCTGACGATCGCGACCGAGGACCACAACACCCCGACGCTGGACATCGACAAGCCGATCGCGGACCCGGTCTCCCGGGTCCAGCTGGAGACGCTGCGCGCCAACGCCGCCGAGTTCGGGGTCCGGATCCACTCGCTCGGCGACGTCGAGCAGGGCGTCGTGCACGTGGTCGGCCCGCAGCTCGGTCTGACCCAGCCCGGCACCACGGTGGTCTGCGGCGACTCGCACACCTCCACCCACGGCGCTTTCGGTGCACTGGCGTTCGGCATCGGCACCAGCCAGGTCGAGCACGTGCTGGCCACCCAGACGCTGCCGCTGGCCCCGTTCAAGACGATGGCGATCACGGTCGAGGGCGAGCTGCCCGAGGGCGTCACCGCCAAGGACCTGATCCTGGCCATCATCACCAGGATCGGCACCGGCGGCGGCCAGGGCTACGTCCTGGAGTACCGCGGTTCGGCGATCCGCAGCCTCTCCATGGAGGCCCGGATGACGATCTGCAACATGTCGATCGAGGCGGGCGCCCGGGCCGGCATGATCGCTCCGGACCGGACCACCTTCGACTACCTGGAGGGCCGCCCGCACGCCCCCCAGGGCGCCGACTGGGACGCGGCGGTGGAGTACTGGAGCACGCTGGCCACCGACGAGGACGCGGTCTTCGACGCCGAGGTGGTCATCGACGCCACCCAGCTGACCCCGTTCGTCACCTGGGGCACCAACCCGGGCCAGGGCGCACCGCTCGGCGCCAACGTGCCGGACCCGGCCTCGTTCGCCGACCCCTCGGAGCGGGTCGCGGCCGAGAACGCGCTCAAGTACATGGGCCTGGAGGCCGGTACGCCGCTGCGCGAGGTCAAGGTCGACGCGGTCTTCGTCGGCTCCTGCACCAACGGCCGGATCGAGGACCTGCGGGCCGCCGCGGCCGTCGTCGAGGGCCGCACCATCGCCGAGGGCGTCCGGATGCTGGTCGTCCCCGGCTCGGTCCGGGTCGCCCTGCAGGCGATCGAGGAGGGCCTGGACAAGGTCTTCACCGCCGCCGGCGCCGAATGGCGGCACGCGGGCTGCTCGATGTGCCTGGGCATGAACCCGGACCAGCTGGCCCCGGGCGAGCGCTGCGCCTCGACCTCGAACCGCAACTTCGAGGGGCGGCAGGGCAAGGGCGGCCGTACCCACCTGGTGTCCCCTCAGGTCGCCGCCGCCACCGCCCTGCTGGGCCGGCTGGCCGCGCCCGCCGATCTGTCGTCCGACGTCGCTGTGGAGGTCTGAGCAGCCATGGAGAAGTTCACCACGCACACCGGCCGGGCCGTTCCGCTGCGCCGCAGCAATGTCGACACCGACCAGATCATCCCGGCGCACTGGCTGAAGAAGGTCACCCGCACCGGATTCGAGGACGGGCTGTTCGAGGCCTGGCGCAAGGATTCCGAGTTCATCCTCAACCAGCCCGAGCGGCAGGGCGCATCGGTGCTGGTGGCCGGCCCCGAGTTCGGTACCGGTTCCTCGCGCGAACATGCGGTCTGGGCACTTCAGAACTACGGTTTCCAGGCCGTCATCTCGTCTCGTTTCGCCGACATCTTCCGCGGTAACTCGCTGAAGAACGGTCTGCTCACCGTGCTGCTGCCGCAGGAGACGGTGGATCAGCTCTGGGCCCTGACCGAGGCCGATCCGACCGCCGAGATCACCGTTGACCTGGAGACCAGGGAGGTCCGCGCCGAGGGTGTGACCGCCTCTTTCGAGTTGGACGACAACGTCCGCTGGCGCCTGCTCAACGGCCTGGACGACATCAGCATCACGCTCCGGAACGAAGGTGACATCGCGGAGTTCGAGGCCACCAGGCCCAGCTTCAAGCCGCGTACGCTGCCGGTCCTCTGAGGCCCGGATTCCTGACGGTCCGCCGGATGGCCCACCCCTCCCGAGGGGTGGGCCATCGGTCTGTTCCGGGCCCGAGTTGAGCTCCGGATAAACCCCCGGGCAGCGCAACTCCGTACAGATGGCACAATCGTTGCATGCACCGGCACCATGAACCTCCGTACGGGGACTGCGAACCAGCGTCCTCGGAGGGGATGGTCGACCCGGAAGTCACCGTGCTCTACGCGCTGGTGGCCGAGCGGTTGAAGCAGGCACACGCCCGCGTTCATGCGCTGAACGTGTCAACCGAGGCAAAGACCGCTCTCACCCGCCAACTGTTGATCGTCACGGAGACCGCCAAGCGCGATCTTCCGGGGGCGGCAAGGCGGTTGGCGCGCTTTGTGCAAGACCTCGACGAGGGGCACCTGCCTCTCGGGTGAGGTCCCGGACGCGCAAATCCATTGCGACACTAGGGTGATTCGCGCGTTTGGTAATTGAAAGTCCGCAGATACATACCTAACGTGCGAAATGAACGGATGGAATCATCCGGCGCCCGTTTCCGAAGGGGAAGACGTTGAACAAGGCTCAGCTTGTCGAAGCGGTGGCCGAGCAGCTGGGCGGTCGCAAGGCTGCCGCAGAGGCCGTCGACGCAGTGCTCGACACCATGGTGCGTGCCGTTGTGGCCGGTGACCGGGTGTCGGTCACCGGCTTCGGCACCTTCGAGAAGGTCGACCGCTCCGCGCGGTTCGCCCGCAACCCGCAGACCGGCGAGAAGGTCAAGGTCAAGAAGACCGCCGTGCCGCGGTTCCGTCCCGGCCAGGGCTTCAAGGACCTGGTCAGCGGCAGCAAGAAGCTGCCGAAGGAGGGCCCCTCGGTCAAGAAGGCCCCCAAGGGCTCGCTGACCCCGGGCAAGAGCGGCACCACCGCTGCCGTCAAGCGCGCCGCCACCAAGCGCGCTGCCACGGCCGCCGCTGCGGCTCCGGCCAAGCGCACCGCGGCCAAGAAGGCCACCACCGCGGCGAAGACCACGGCGGCCAAGACCACCGCGGCGAAGAAGGCCACCCCCGCCAAGAAGGCGACGGCGGTCAAGAAGGCTGCCGTGGCCAGCAAGACCGCGGCCGCGAAGAAGACCACCGCGGTCAAGAAGGCCACGCCGGCCAAGACCACCGCGGCGGCCAAGAAGGCCGCTCCCGCCAAGAAGGCGACGGCGGTGGCGAAGAAGACCGCTCCCGCGAAGAAGACCGCAACGCGCAAGACCACCGCGCGCCGGTCCACCGCCAAGTAGTTCTGGCGATCGGTCAACCGACGGCGGGTCAACCCGCCGTGAGCCGTGGCGGCTCGCATCCGCGGGTCTCGAAGCGGTCCGAGAGCCGCTCCGAGAGGTCGTTGAAGGCNCCGTGGGCCGCGTACTACAGCCGCGAGGCGTACACCGACCTCACCCAGGGGCGGTACCACGCGGGTCATTCCCGGAGCGAGCCGCCACGGCTCTTTTCCGTTATGACTCCTGATGCCCGATCGGGAGTTCGTAGCTGATATCCCAGCGCGAATCCGGCACGACCAGTTCGGCGGTCTCCACCGCCCGGCCCTCCCGGTCGTAGTAGGTGCGCTCGATCAGCGTCACCAGGTCGCCGGCCGAGACGCCGAGCAGGTTGGCCTGCTGCGCGGTGGCGCGGGAGGGGCGGGTCCGCTCCACCGCACGCTCCACCTGCACCCCGATCGCCGCCATCCGCCGCACCACGCCCTGGCCGGCCAGCGGGCCGTACTCGGGGCAGATCACCGGCGAGCCCTCGGTCAGCGCCAGCGGCTCCCAGCTGTTGGCCAGCAGGACCGGCTGACTGTCGATCAGGAACTCGTAGACGGTGTGCACCGTCGGCGCCCCGGGCTCCAGGCCCAGCCGGGCGGCCACCTCCGGCGAGGCCGGACTGTTGGTCTCGGTGCTGGACTCCCAGCTGCCGGTGCCGTCGATCTCGCCCAGATCGGCCCGGAAGGACGCCGGGATGCCGATCCTGGAGCGGACCATCGTGCGGCGCAGCACGGGGCGGCGGACGTAGGTGCCGGAGCCGGTGCGCCCCTCCAGCAGGCCCTCGGTGATCAGCAGCTGCTGGGCGCGCTGGAGCACGTTCGCGTCGACGTCGTACTCGATCGCCAACTTGGCGCGGGACGGCAGGACCTCGCCGGTCTGCCACTCGCCCCGGCCGATGCGGAGGCGCAGATCGGCGGCGATGCGCTGGTACTGGCGCTCAGCAGGTGACATCTGGCTCTCCCGGCGGCAGGCACGACCCGGCCGAGTTCGGCAGGGCGGGTGATTCAGCGTTGACAATCTAATGCATCAGGTGGAATCTAATTACTTAGATTCACGTTCCGTAACCAGCTGCTCGCGGGGAGAGTCGTTGCGTGCGAACCACCAGGGTGTTTGACGTGGCGAACCGCCTGGCCAGGGCCACCGGAGGGCGGCCCAGGGTCCGCGTCAGGCTGGACGGCGGCTGGCGGCTGTACCTGGTGCTGCCGGAAGGGCTGAGCGTCGACGCCCAGCTCACGGTGCTGGATCTGCTGGCCGGGGCGGACCGCTTCGGCCATGACCGGACCGACACGGCCCAGCGGGTCTGGGCCGACTTCGACCGTGACCACGAGCAGGAGCCGACGCTGTGAGTACCACCGGGGGCTACACCGTCTCCATCGAGGACATCGCCCCGCCCGCGACCTTCCAGCACCTGCCGGACGCGCTGACCGCCCTCTGGCAGGCCCTGCGGGTGCTGCCGCTGGGCTGGACCCAGTACGAGGCCTACCGCTTCTTCCTCGGCGAGGGAGCGGTCGAACGGGTCACGGAATTCCTCGACCGCGACGGCGAGTTGACGCTCAGTTTCGCGATCGGCGGCCGGTCCCACGCGATCCAGCTGACCCTGGCCTGAGGCCGGGCGTCAGCTCGCCCGGTCCGCCGGGTCGGGGAAGGTCTGCAGGGTCAGGAAGACCACCCGGCGGGCCTCGCCGCTGCCCTCGGTGCGGATCCGCAGCCGCTGGCCCGGGCGGAGCAGCCGCAGGCCGCCCGCGTCGAAGGCCGCGGCGTCGAACGGGACGGGGGTGCCGTCGTCCAGAAGGACCGAGCCGGTGCGGGTGGCGGGGTCGAAAGTGTACGAGGTGGCCTGCATGGCAGCAGCATAGCGACGGGTCAGGGCGCGTCAGGAGCAGACCGGGCTCAGTCCGCGCGCGCAGGCGACGGCGGCGGTGTGCGGCCCGACGCCGAGCGCTAGCGCCTCCCGGAGGTCCGCCCCGGTGTCCACGTCCCGGCGCACCGACGGAACGTCACCCGGGCTCAGCTCGGCGGCGCCGCCGGCCGCGTGCCGGGCCCGCGAGCCGTCGCCGAACCGGGGAGCCAGCGGGTGGCCCGGCGGGCAGGCCAGCAGGGTGGTGCCGAGCCCGGGGGAGTCGGCCAGGAAGGACCGCCCGCCGTGCGCCGCGGCGGCGGCCAGCACCCGGCTCAGCTCGGCGCTGCGCAGGGCGGGCAGGTCGGCCGAGAGCACTGCCAACGGGGCGTCAGGAGCCAGCCGCCTGGCCAGCTCGGCACCGTACGTCAGCGCCGGATTGAGCCCGCCGCCGGGCTCGTCCGCCACCACCAGCGCCCCCAGCCGGGCCAACTGGGCCCCGGCCAGCGCGTCCTGGGTGACCACCAGTACCCGGGCCACCAGCGGACACGCCAGCGCGGCCGCCACCGTGTCCAGCGCGAACGCCAGGGCCAGCGCGGGCCTGCGCGCACCGGCGTACGGCTCCAGCCGGCTCTTCGCCACGGCGAGCGGCTTCACCGGCAACACCAACGACCACTCGGGGTGGGGCGTGGGCGCGGGCGGTACTGCGAGGCGTACGGTGTCCTGGGTCATCGGCGCCATTCTTACGCCGGTGGCAGACCCCTGACCAGGCGGCCCACATGCCGCAGCCCTAGGAAGAGGAGCAGGAGTGGCTCGCCGCTCGTACGCCAGGTTCGGCAACGCCGACTACGGGATCTGGTACCGCTTCGCGGCCGCGCTCGTGAAGCCGGTGACCACCGCGCTGGTGAAGCCGGACTGGTACGGGTGGGAGCAGTTGCCCGAGCGGGGCGGCTTCCTGGTGGTGGTGAACCACAACTCGCTGATCGATCCGCTGATCTACGCGCACTGGCAGTACAACAGCGGCCGGCCGCCCCGGATGCTCGGCAAGGCCGGGGTGTTCTCGGTGCCGTTCATCGGCTTCATGCTGAGGAAGACCGGCCAGATCCCGGTGTTCCGCGACTCCACCGACGCGTCCAAGGCGTTCCGGGCCGCGGTCGCCGCCGTCGAGCAGGGCCAGTGCGTGCAGTTCTACCCCGAGGGCACCCTCACCCGGGACCCGGACGTCTGGCCGATGACCGGCAAGAGCGGCGCGGCCCGGGTCGCGCTGATGACCGGCGCGCCGGTCATCCCGGTCGCGCACTGGGGCGCGCACGAGATCATCCCGCCGTACGGCCGGGGCGGGAAGGGCAAGTTGCACCTCTTCCCCCGGCACAAGGTGACCGTGGCGGCCGGGCCGCCGGTGGACCTGACCAGGTACCAGGGCCAGGAGCTGACCGCCGAGGTGCTGCGGGACGCCACCGAGGACATCATGACCGCGATCACCGAGGTGCTCGCGGGGATCCGCGGCGAGCAGCCGCCGGCCGAGCGCTACGACATGCGGAAGGCGGCCCGGCAACGGGCCGACGACCACGCCGCCAAGAAGGACCGCGCCGCGGGCCGCCGGAACGACGAAGAGAGCACCAAGTGACCCGCTGCGCCGTGTTCGGGACCGGGTCCTGGGGGACCGCGTTCGCGATGATCCTGGCCGACGCCGGCTGCGAGGTGACCCTCTGGGGCCGCCGCCAGGAGCTGGTGGACGCGATCAACGCGACCCACGCCAACCCGGACTACCTGCCGGACACCCGGCTGGCCGCGACCGTCCGGGCCACCACCGACCCGGCCGAGGCGCTGGCCGGGGCGGAGTTCGCGGTGCTCGCCGTGCCGTCCCAGACGCTCCGTCAGAACCTCGCCGCCTGGGCGCCGCTGCTCGGCCCCGACACGGTGCTGGTCTCGCTCATGAAGGGCATCGAACTCGGCACCGCCAAGCGGATGTCCGAGGTGATCCAGGAGGTCGCCAAGGTCGGCCCCGAGCGGGTCGCCGTGGTCAGCGGCCCCAACCTGGCCCGGGAGATCGCCAACAAGCAGCCCGCCGCCAGCGTGGTCGCCTGCACGGACGAGCTGGTCGCCAAGCGGCTCCAGCGGGCCTGTCACACGCCCTACTTCCGCCCGTACACCAACACCGACGTGGTCGGCTGCGAGCTCGGCGGCGCGGTGAAGAACGTGATCGGCCTGGCGGTCGGGATGGCCGACGGGATGGGCCTGGGCGACAACACCAAGGCCACCCTGATGACCCGTGGGCTGGCCGAGATCACCCGGCTCGGGCTGACCCTGGGCGCCGACCCGCACACCTTCGCCGGGCTGGCCGGGATGGGCGACCTGGTGGCGACCTGCTCCTCGCCGCTCTCCCGCAACCACACCTTCGGCACCAACCTCGGCCGCGGCATGTCTCTCGAGGAGACCATCGCCGCCACCAAGCAGACCGCCGAGGGCGTCAAGTCCTGCGAGTCGGTGCTCGACCTGGCCCGCCGGCACGGGGTCGACATGCCGATCGTGGCGGCCGTGGTGGACGTGGTGCACCACGGGCGGCCGACCCAGGAAGCGCTGGCCGGGCTGATGGCCAGGTCCGCGAAGCCCGAACGTCACTGAACTCACTACCGCGCCGGTGACTTTCACCGAAACGCCCGCACGGTAGTCTCGAACACGATATGAGCATCGAAAAGACCTCCCCCAACGCGGCCAAGCCGCGCGTTGCGATCGTCTTCGGCGGCCGCAGCTCCGAGCACGGCATCTCGGTCGTCACGGCCGGCAGTGTGCTCAGGGCGATCGACCGGAGCAAGTACGAGGTGCTGCCGATCGGCATCACCCATGAGGGCCGCTGGGCCCTGGTCGGCGACGAACCGTCCCGGATGGCCATCACGGACGGGAAGCTCCCCGACGTGGACGGCGTCTCCGAGTCCACCGAGGGCCAGGTCGCGCTGCCCGGCAGCCCGGTCAGCCGCGAGGCGGTCTGGAGCGAGCCCGGCGCCGTGCCCAAGGCGCTCGGCGAGGTGGACGTGGTGCTGCCGCTGCTGCACGGCCCGTGGGGCGAGGACGGCACCATCCAGGGCCTGCTGGAGCTCTCCGGCGTCCCGTACGTCGGCTCCGGCGTGCTGGCCAGTGCGGCCGGCATGGACAAGGAGTTCACCAAGCGGATCCTGGAGTCCCACGGCATCGGCGTCGGCCACTACACCGTGGTGCGCCCGCGCGAGTGGGAGACCGAGGCCGGCCGCGCCGCCGCCCGGGAGCGGATCGCCGCGCTCGGCCTGCCGCTCTTCGTCAAGCCCTGCCGGGCCGGGTCCAGCATGGGCATCAGCAAGGTCAAGGACCTCGCCGACCTGGACGCCGCGATGGCCGAGGCCCGTCGGCACGACCCCAAGGTGATCGTCGAACTGGGCGTCGAGGGCCGCGAGATCGAGTGCGGCGTGCTGGAGTTCGAGGACGGCCCGCGGGCCAGCCTGCCGGCCGAGGTGCTGGTCGACGGGGACTACGAGTTCTACGACTTCGAGGCGAAGTACATCGACTCCTCCGAGGTGCAGATCCCGGCCCGGCTGACGGAGAGTGAGACGGCCGAGATCCGCCGGCAGGCGGTGCTGGCCTTCGACGCGCTCGGCTGCGAGGGCCTGGCCCGGGTCGACTTCTTCCTGCTGCCGGACGGCAGCTGGATCGTCAACGAGATCAACACCATGCCCGGCTTCACCCCCATCTCGGCCTACCCCAAGATGTGGGAGGCCACCGGCCTGCCCTACTCGGAGCTGATCGACCGGCTGCTCACCGCAGCCCTCAACCGCTCCACCGGCCTCCGCTGAGGTTTTGGCAGGTGCTCAGCCAGGCACCACCAGGGGCTCGGGGAACTGCGACGCCGACCCGTGCAAGGTGATCCATGCGTAGCTGGTCAGGCACTTTCGCAGTGACCCGCACGCCAGATCTCCTCGCAGTTCCCCGAGCCCCTGGACCGTAAATGGCTGAGCAGTTGCCTAGAGCCCCTCGGGGACGGTGGCCTTGACGGCGTCCGTCAACGAGCTGAGCGGGTCCGCGTAGTTGGGGTACGCCCCCTTGGGCACGGTGACCTCGACGTACGTCTTCCGCAGCGTGGTGACGAAGCGGTAGCCGCCGTCCGGGTCCCGGGTCATGCCCCACTGGACGCCGTTGACCTCCGGGGCGGCGGCCAGCGGGTCGTCGTCCAGGTAGCCGGGCCGGGCCAGCCCGCACTTCAGCACCGTCCGGGGCGAGCTGCCCCAGGCGGCGGTGTACGTCGAGGCGGGTGACGGGTCGTCACGGTCGTGACCGAGTACGGCCCCGGGCAACGCCTTGTCGAGCGCCTCGCAGAAGCCCGCCTCGGCGGCCCGGGGCGTCGGGGGAGTGACGTCGGCGGGCAGGCTCCAGCTCCAGCCCAGCAGACCGGCGCAGGTCAGCAGGACAGCGGGCGGGACGCCCCAACGGACGGTCGCAGGCAGGCTGCGGAGACGGCTCATCCCGCGATGGTAGCCAGCCCTTACAGCCGGACCACCGGGCAGGTCAGTGTCCGGGTGATGCCCTCGACCTGCTGGACCTGGGCGACCACCAGGCGGCCGAGGTCGTCGATGGTCTCGGCCTCGGCGCGCACGATCACGTCGTAAGGACCGGTGACGTCCTCGGCGGTGAGCACTCCGTCGATCTTCGCGATCGACTGGGCCACCGCGGTGGCCTTGCCCACCTCGGTCTGGATCAGGATGTATGCCTGTACCACGGGGGACCTCCAGCGGGGTGGGCTGATCGGCAGTCTGATCACCACGCTACCGCCCGGTGGGCCAGGTACGGGAGACCTCGGTACGGCCCGAGGGCGTACGCTGCGCGCGGGGGCGCGCAGGAGCGGCCTGGAGTCAGGTCAGTGAGAGAGGACGGCAGATGCAGGGGACCGTGGGCGAGCTCGGCGAGTTCGGACTCATCAGGGAGCTCACCGCCCGGCTGCCGCTCACCCCGGCCGTGGAGCTCGGGCCGGGCGACGACGCGGCCGTGGTGAGGACGCCCGACGGCCGGGTGGTGGCCACCACCGACGTGCTGATCGAGGGCCGGCACTTCCGTCGGGACTGGTCCACCGCGTACGACGTCGGCCGTAAGTGCGCCGCGCAGAACCTGGCCGACATCGCCGCGATGGGCGCGGTGCCGACCGCGATCCTGCTCGGCCTGGTCACCCCCGCCGACCTGCCGACCACCTGGGCCACCGAGCTGATGGACGGTCTGCGGGACGAGTGCCAGGTGGCCGGGGCGACCGTGGTCGGCGGCGACGTGGTGCGCGGGGAGACCATCACGCTGGCGATCACCGCGCTCGGCGACCTGCAGGGCCGGGCCCCGGTGAAGCGCTCCGGCGCCCAGGTCGGCGACGTGGTCGCGGTGACCGGCTGGCTGGGCTGGTCGGCGGCCGGGCTGACCGTGCTGTCCCGGGGCTTCCGCTCGCCGCGCGCCTTCGTCGAGGCGCACCGCCGCCCGGAGCCGCCGTACCACGCGGGCCCGGCCGGATCCGACCTCGGCGCCACCGCGATGATCGACGTCAGTGACGGTCTGGTGGCCGACCTCGGCCATGTCGCCAAGGCCAGCGGGGTGGACATCGACCTGCGGGCGGCCGACTTCGACGTGCCTGCCCAGATGGCGGACATCGGCCAGGCGGTCGGGGTCGATCCGCTTGTATGGGTGCTGTCCGGTGGGGAGGACCACGCGATCGTGGCCACCTTCCCGAGCACCGTCCAGCTTCCCGCCCGATGGCGTGTGGTCGGCGAGGTGGTGCGCACGGCGAGCACGGCCCGCGGCGGACAGGTCACCGTGGACGGCGCCCCGTGGGACCGGGCCGGCGGCTGGGACCACTTCGCTGAGGAGTAGGAGCAACGGCTTCGAGGCGCGGGGTCTGAGTCGGCGACAGGTCGGGCGGGTAGCCTGAGCGCTGTCGGCATGTCCGGTCTGTCCGGGGTGTCCGGTTCGTAGGAGAATCCATCAACTCGGGGGCCTGCGCTGCCCCAGGAGCGGGAGAGCACGCCCCCATGAGAATCGGCGTCCTGACCAGCGGCGGAGACTGCCCCGGCCTCAACGCGGTGATCCGCTCGGTGGTCCACCGTGGCACCGATGTGCACGGCGACGAGATCGTCGGCATCGAGGACGGCTTCCTCGGCCTGATCGAAGGCCGTGCCCGGCCGGTCTCGCACGACGACGTGACCGGTCTGCTCACCCTCGGCGGGACCATCCTGGGCTCGGCCCGGGTACAGCGGGAGCGGATCGACTGGGCGGTGGAGAACGCCGAGCGGCTGGCGAAGAACATCGGCATCGACGCGCTGATCGCGATCGGCGGTGAGGGCACGCTGACCGCCGCCAAGATGTTCAGCGACGCCGGGCTGCCGGTGGTCGGCGTACCGAAGACCATCGACAACGACATCGACGCCACCGACGTGACCTTCGGCTTCGACACCGCCGTGCACGTGGCCACCGAGGCGATCGACCGGCTGAAGACCACCGCCGAGTCGCACCAGCGGGTGATGGTGGTCGAGCTGATGGGCCGTCACACCGGCTGGATCACGCTCACCGCCGGGATGGCCGGCGGCGCGCACGGCATCCTGATCCCGGAGAAGCCGTTCGACATCGAGGCGGTGGCCCGGATGATCGAGGAACGCTTCCAGCGCGGCAAGAAGTTCGCCATCATCGCGGTCGCCGAGGGTGCCAAGCCGATGCCGGGCACGCTCCGCTTCGACCACGGCGCGGTCGACCAGTACGGCCACCAGACCTTCGGTGGGATCGGCACCAAGCTCGCGCACGAGCTGGAGGACCTGCTCGGCAAGGAGTCCAGGCCGGTGATCCTCGGGCACACCCAGCGCGGCGGCACCCCCACCGCGCGGGACCGGGTGCTGGCCACCCGGTTCGGCTGGCACGCCGTGGAGGCCGTGCACAAGGGTGCGTTCGGGCACTTCACCGCGCTGCGCGGGACCGAGATCGTGCTGGCCCCGGTCGCCGAGGCGGTCACCAGGCTGAAGACCGTGCCGCAGGACCGCTGGACGGAGTCCGAAGCCGTCCTCTGACGGCCGGTTCGGTAGGTTGACGGCATGGTTGCTCCTCCTCGCGTACTCACCATCGCCGGTTCGGACTCCGGCGGCGGCGCCGGCATTCAGGCCGATCTCAAGACGATGCTGGCGCTCGGCGTGCACGGCATGAGCGTGCTCACCGCCGTCACCGCGCAGAACTCGGTCGGGGTCCAGGGCTACTGGGAACTGCCCGCCGAGGCGGTCAGGGCCCAGTTCCGCTCCGTGGTCGACGACATCGGTGTGCAGGCCGTGAAGACCGGCATGCTCGCCTCGGTCGAGCTGGTGGAGACCGTCGCCGAGCTGCTCGCCGGGGTCGACGCCCCGGTGGTGGTCGACCCGGTCGGCGTCTCCAAGCACGGTGACGCGCTGCTCGCCGCCGAGGCGGTGGCCACCGTACGGGAGCGGCTGCTGCCGGTGGCCACCCTCGCCACGCCCAACCTGCACGAGGTGACGCAGCTCACCGGCCTCGAGGTCACGGGCGAACGGGACATGGCGGCCGCCGCCGAGGCCCTGCTCGGATACGGCCCGGCCTGGGTGCTGATCAAGGGCGGCCACCTCGAAGGGGAGGCCGCCGACCTGCTGGTCGGCGCGGACGGTTCGGTGCACTGGTACCGGGCAGCCCGGTACGACAACCGGCACACCCACGGCACCGGTTGCACGCTGGCCAGCGCGATCGCGGCCGAGCTGGCCAAGGGCGCGGCGATGCCGGAGGCGGTGGCGGGCGCGAAGGAGTACGTGACCGGCGCGATCCGGGGCGGCTTCGCGCTGGGCGCGGGCATCGGCCCGGTGGACCACGCCTGGCGTTGGCGCTGATCCCGGGAACGACCGAAGGGCGGACCCGAGGGTCCGCCCTTCAACCGGTGCGGTGGGGCAGTAAGACAGAAAGCCGACCCACCCGAGGGTGAATCGGCGATCTGGAGGACCGGCTAACCGGTCTGCGCGTCAGCGCGAGACCTTACCGGCCTTGATGCACGAGGTGCAGACGTTGAGCCGCTTCGGCGTCCGACCGACCGTCGCACGCACCGTCTGAATGTTGGGGTTCCAACGACGGGGAGTACGGCGGTGCGAGTGGGAGATGCTGTTGCCGAAGCCCGGCCCCTTGCCGCAGACGTCGCAGTTGGCAGCCACAGGAGTCACTCCAAGACTTCAGATCATTTACGTTCGAAAACCCCGGCTGAACCAACTCGGGCCACTCGCGTGAACCGGACTGCTTCAAAGGGTGAGCCCGGACTGTTCCAGGCAACCGGGAGAGCATACAACGACGACTCCCGTTCAACGAAATTACCACGGTGCGGCCCTTGATCATCCCCCGGCAGCCCGCCGGCCAGCGCAGATCGCCACCCCGGACGGATAACCTGCCAGCATCGCCCCAGCCACGTTGTTACCCGCGCCCCCGCCCAGGGTTCGGGTGGCGTTCACCCGGAGGAGAGACCTGGTGCTGGACACGCTCGACGCCACCACCGTCCGCACCTGGTGCCGCCTCGCCCTGACCGCGCTCGGCCAGGCCCGCGAGGAGATCGACGCGCTCAACGTCTACCCCGTCCCGGACGGCGACACCGGCACCAACCTCTACCTCACCGTGGAGTCCGCCGCCGAGGCCGTCGAACGGTGCTTCGCCGAACAGGCCGACCCCGAACTCGGCAGCGCGATGGCGGCCGGCGCCCGCGGTGCGCTGATCGGCGCCCAGGGGAACTCCGGGGTGATCCTGGCCCAGTGGCTGCGCGGCCTGGCCGAGGTGCTCGCCCTCGGTGGCGAGCCCGCCGACCTGCGCAAGGGCCTGCTGCGAGCCGCCGAATCCGCCTACCAGGCCGTCGCCGAACCGGTCGAGGGCACCCTGCTCACCGTCGCCGCCGCCGCCGCGCGGGCCGCCGCCCAGGGCGCGGGCTCGTTGGCCGAGGCCACCGACACCGCCTACCGGGCCGCCCGGGAGGCACTGCTGCGCACCCCCTCCCAACTCGCCGTCCTCGCCGAGGCCGGCGTGGTGGACGCCGGCGGCCGCGGACTGGTCGCCATCCTCGGCACCCTCTCGGACGCCGTCACCGGCAAGACCCCGATGGGGCCGCTCCGGCAGGAGTTCGTCCGCGAGGTCCGCCCGGCCGGCTGCGAGGGTCACGAACGCCCGCCGGGTCCCGGGCACCCCGCCTTCGAGGTGATCTACCTGCTGGATGCCCCCGACCAGGCGCTGCCGACGCTCCGCGCCGAACTGGCCGGGCTCGGCGACTCCCTGGTGGTCGGCGGTGGCGACGGCCTGTGGAACGTCCACGTCCACGTCGACGACGCGGGCGCCGCCGTCGAGGCCGGGGTCCGGGCCGGACGGCCGTACCAGATCCGGATCACCCACTTCGCCGAGGCCGCCGCCCGGGCGGGGGAGCGCGACCGGGAGACCACCGCGGGCCGGGCGGTGCTCAGTGTGGTGGCCGGCGCCGGACTGGCCGAGCTCTGCGAACAGGCGGGGGCGCACGTCCTGCACGCCGACCCGGACCGGCCGCCCGCCAGCGCCGAACTGGTCACCGCCGTCCGCCGCTGCGCCGCGCACGAGGTGATCCTGTTGCTCAACGACCCCGAGCTGCGGGCCGCCGCCGGCGCCGCCGCCGACCAGCTCCGGCAGGACGGCGTACGGATCGCGGTGCTGCCCACCCGCTCACCCGTGCAGGGCCTGGCCGCGCTGGCCGTGCACGAGCCCGCGCGCCGGTTCGACGAGGACGTGGTCGCGATGACCTCCGCCGCCGGGGCCACCAGGTACGCCGAACTCGCGGTCGCCGAGGGTGAGTCCTGGACCATGGCCGGGGTCTGCCAGGCCGGGGACGTGCTCGGCCTGATCGACGGCGACGTGGTGGTGATCGGCGAGGACCTGGTCGCGATCGGCGAGGAACTGCTCGGCCGGATGCTCGCGGCCGGCGGCGAACTGGTCACCCTGGTGCTCGGCGAGGGCGCCCCCGCCGAGCTGGCGGACCGGCTGGTCGCGCACGCCCGCCGCCAGCGTCCCGAGGTCGACACCGTGGTCTACGACGGGCGGCAGCAGTCGGCCACCCTGCTGATCGGGGTGGAGTGATCCTGGCTGTCGCCCCCGTGGTGTCCAATAGGTCCGATGGGCGCTCTCGATGAATCTCTGACCAAGCTGGTCGGCGACCGCACCGCCAAGGTGCTGGCCGACAGCCTCAAGCTGCGCACGGTCGGCGACCTGCTGCACCACTACCCCCGGCGGTACGTGGAGCGCGGCCAGCTCACCAGCCTGGACGATCTCGAGGTGGACGAGCACGTCACCGTGCTGGCCCGGATCGAGAAGGTCACCCTGATCCCGTTCAAGGCCCGCAAGGGCGACCGCCTCGAAGTGGTGGTCACCGACGGGCGCGGGCGGCTCAGCCTGGTCTTCTTCAACCAGGGCTGGCGGCAGAAGGACCTCCGCACCGGCTCCCAGGGCCTGTTCGCCGGCAAGGTCGGCGTCTTCAACGGCAAGCGCCAACTCGCCTCGCCCGACTACCAGTTGATCGACGCCGAGGACGGCGCCCCGGAGGCCGACAAGTTCGCCGGTCGGCTGATCCCGGTCTACCCCGCGAGTGCCCAGATGCCCAGCTGGAAGCTCTCGCTCTGCGTCGAGGTAGCCCTCGACAAGCACCTCGCCGACGTCGGCGAACCCCTCCCGGCCGAGCTGCGCGGCAAACACGAGTTGATCCCGCTCCCCGAGGCACTGGAGCTGATCCACCGCCCGCGCAACCAGGCCGACAAGGAGCGGGCCCGGGACCGCCTGCGCTGGGACGAGGCCTTCGTCCTCCAGGTCGCCCTGGCCCAGCGCAGGGCCGCTGACTCCGCGCTCCCCGCCGTCGCCCGCAAGCCCGTCCCGGACGGTCTGCTGGACGCCTTCGACGCCCGCCTCCCGTTCGAGCTGACGGACGGGCAGAAGACCGTCTCCGCCGAGATCTTCACCGACCTCGGCACCGAACACCCCATGCACCGCCTGCTCCAGGGCGAGGTCGGATCGGGCAAGACCCTGGTGGCGCTGCGGGCCATGCTGGCCGTGGTGGACGCGGGTGGGCAGGCGGTGCTGCTGGCGCCGACCGAGGTGCTGGCGCAGCAGCACCACCGATCGATCGTCGAGATGATGGGCGACCTGGCGGAGGGCGGCATGCTCGGCGGCTCCGACCTGGGGACGAAGGTCGCGCTGCTGACCGGCTCGATGGGGACGGCCGCGCGGCGGCAGGCGATGCTCGACATGGCCTGCGGGGACGCCGGGATCGCGATCGGCACGCACGCGCTGATCGAGGACAAGGTGCAGTTCCAGGACCTCGGCCTGGTGGTGGTGGACGAGCAGCACCGCTTCGGCGTCGAGCAGCGCGACGCGCTGCGCGCCAAGGGTGACCAGCCGCCGCACCTGCTGGTGATGACGGCGACGCCGATCCCGCGCACGGTGGCGATGACGGTCTTCGGCGACCTGGAGACCTCGGTGCTGGACCAGCTGCCGGCCGGGCGCTCGCCGATCTCCACCCACGTGGTGCCCGCCGTCGAGAAGCCCAACTTCCTGGCCCGGGCCTGGGAGCGGGTCCGCGAGGAGGTCGGCAAGGGCCACCAGGCGTACGTGGTCTGCCCCCGGATCGGCGACGAGCCTCCGGATGCCCCGGGTAAGAAGAAGCGCAAGACGGTGACCGACGACCCGGAGGACCTCGGCGCCGAGAGCGACGAGAAGCGGCCGCCGCTGTCGGTGGTGGAGACCGCCGAGATGCTCACCAAGGGCCCGCTGGCCGGGCTGCGGGTGGAGATCCTGCACGGGCGGCTGACGCCGGAGGCCAAGGACGACGTGATGCGGCGGTTCGCGGCCGGTCGGGTGGACGTGCTGGTCGCCACCACGGTGATCGAGGTCGGCGTGAACGTCCCCAACTCGACCGCGATGGTGATCATGGACGCCGACCGGTTCGGCGTCTCCCAGCTGCACCAGCTGCGCGGCCGGGTCGGCCGTGGCTCGGCCCCCGGGCTCTGCCTGCTGGTCAGCGACATGCCCGCGGCCAGCGCCGCCCGGGCCCGGCTGGACGCGGTGGCCGGCACCCTGGACGGCTTCGAGCTGTCCCGGATCGACCTGGAGCAGCGCCGGGAGGGCGATGTGCTCGGCCAGGCGCAGTCCGGGGTGAAGTCCTCGCTCAAGGTGCTCTCGGTGCTGGACGACGAGGAGGTCATCGCGACCGCCCGCGAGGAGGCCGCCCGGCTGGTCGCCGAGGACCCGTCGCTGGCCGCCCATCCGGAGCTGCGCACCGCCCTGGAGAGCCTGCTCGACGAGGACCGCGCGGAGTACCTGGAGAAGGGGTAAATCCCCTGCTGGGAACGGCTGTTGGACCCCCTGAATTGTCAGTGCCGGAGGAGAGAATGTAGTTGTTCGGGACGCACCCCCAAGGTGCGCTCCCGGCACGACACCTGGGGGTTCCGCCTTGGCTTTCCGTCATCTCAACGAGCTTCCGCTGGGCGACAAGGTCTTCCGGATCGAGCTGGCCAGCGAGGACGACCGTGAGGTCACCCTCACCCTGACCGGCTGGCGCGAGGGCGCCGCCGCCACCCCGCTCGCCACCGGCAAGCTCCGGCTGCCGGTGGAGGACGTGGCCAACCTGCGGATCGCGCTGAACCGCGCGCTGCGGGCGATGGCCATCGTCGCCGACGTCTCCGAACCCATCCCCGACCGCGACGTACTGCGCGAGCTCTACCCCGGACACGGCGCCCCCTGGGTGCCGCAGCACGAGGAGGAGCTGACCCGTCGGTTCCACGACGGCGACACGGTGGCCCGGATCGCCGCCCGCTTCGGCCGGACGCCCGACTCCGTCCGCACCAAGCTGCGTGAGCTCGGCCACGACCCGCGCAAGCCCGAGTACTGCCCGCCCGACGGCTGCCTGTCCTGGTCCCGCTACGCCTCGCCGAGCATCCTGGGCGCGGCCGAGTAAGGCTTCGGCGTCAGCGGCGCGGGCGTTCACCGACGGCGGTCGGTGGGCGCCCGCGCCGCTGCGCGTGCGCCCGGCCACCGGCCAGCGGATAGCGTGTCAGATGCATCCAGGCAGGGTGTATCCAGAAGGGACCGCACTTCTCATGACCCGCGTGATCGCCGGGGTGGCCGGTGGCCGCCGTCTCTCCGTGCTCCCAGGCCGGACCACCCGCCCGACCTCCGACAAGGCGCGGGAGGCGATGTTCTCCACCCTGGCCGCGCTGCGCGGCACCCTGCACGGCGCCCGGATGCTGGACCTGTTCGGCGGATCGGGGGCGGTCGGCCTGGAGGCGCTGTCCCGGGGCGCCGAGCACGTCCTGCTGGTGGAGGCGGACGCGGGCGCCGCGAAGGTGATCCGGGAGAACGTCCGGATCGTCGCCCTGCCGGGCGCCGAGGTGCGGGCCGACCGGGCCGAACGGGTGATCGCGGGCCGGGCCCCGGAGACGCCGTACGACCTGGTCTTCCTGGACCCGCCGTACTCGGTCACCGACGAGGAGGTGCGGGAGATGATGGTCACACTCCTGGCCGGGGGCTGGCTCACGGCGGACGCACTCGTCACCGTGGAACGCAGCACCAGGGGCGGCGATTTCGGTTGGCCCGAGGGTTTCGAGGCCGAGCGCTCCCGGCGCTACGGCGAGGGCACCCTCTGGTACGGTCGCGCCGCCAACGGGCCTGCCGAAGACTCGTAGCAGCCCACCCATCAGGCCCCACAAGGGAGTCCATGTCATGCGCCGCGCCGTCTGCCCGGGTTCCTTCGACCCGATCACCAACGGACACCTCGACATCATCGAGCGTGCCTCCAAGCTGTACGACGTGGTCCATGTCGCGGTGGCGATCAACAAGAACAAGCAGGGCATGTTCACCGTCGAGGAGCGGATCGCGCTGATCGAGGAGACCACTGCCCAGTACGGCAACATCGTGGTCGAGTCGCACTACGGCCTGCTGGTGGACTTCTGCCGGGAGCGCGGCATCCCGGCGATCATCAAGGGCCTGCGGGCGGTCAGCGACTTCGACTACGAGCTGCAGATGGCCCAGATGAACCGCGGCCTGTCCGGCGTCGAGACGCTCTTCGTGCCGACCTCGCCGACCTACAGCTTCCTCTCCTCCACCCTGGTCAAGGAGGTCGCCTCGTACGGGGGTGACGTCTCGCACCTGCTGCCGGAGACGGTGAACCGCCGGCTGGTCGAGCGGATCGCCGAGCGGGCGAAGCAGTAGCACCCGAACAAATCGGATCAGGTCTGGCGAAGCGTCACATACCGTCCCCCGCCCGGCCGAGCGGCTGGCCTCGGACATTGTGAGCTCTCCCCGCTCTGGACGTACAGTCTGTACTCCTGCCCGGAGGCGCCACGCCGAAGGGCACTGCCTCCGCCGCAGCTCGGCGGCACACGGAAAGACAGAAGCCCCCGTGGACGTGCAGAACAGACTTGACGCGATCGTCACGGCGGTGGAGAACGCCCGCTCGATGCCCATGTCGGCGTCCTGCGTGGTGAACCGGGCCGAGCTGGTCGGCCTGCTCCAGCAGCTCCGTGAGGCGCTGCCCGCCGAACTCGCCCAGGCCCAGTCGGTGATGGCCGACCACGAGCAGGTGGTCGCGGACGCCCAGGCCCAGGCCGACCAGATCATCCAGGGTGCGCACAGTGAGCGCGGCTCGCTGATCTCCGACACCGAGGTGGTGCTGCGCGCCCAGGCCGAGGCGGACCGGATTCTCGGCGAGGCCAAGACCGAGGTGCAGACCAAGCTGGCCGAGGCGGACGACTACGTCGACTCCAAGCTGGCCAACTTCGAGGTGGTGCTCACCAAGACGCTCGGCGCGGTCGGCCGCGGCCGGACCAAGCTGCGCGGCGACGCCAGCGTCTTCGAGCAGCCCTACGACGAGGACGCGACCGACGGCGAGGAGTTCCGCTCCCGGGTCAGCCCGAGCCCCGAGGTCGACGAGTACGTCGATGTGAAGCTCGCCACCCTGGAGACGGTGCTCAGCAAGACCCTCGAAGCGGTCGGCAAGGGCCGGGACAAGCTGCTCGGCAAGGCCTCGGTCGACGAGCTCGGCGCCTACCTGGCCGCCGCCGACGAGGCCCAGCAGCTCAAGGACCGGGCCGAGGCGGTCGCGGCCGGCTTCTCCGAGGACGGCTTCGACCCCAGCGGCGGCGGTGGCTTCGACGCGAACGGCCAGGAACAGCCCTGGTACCGGGCGGAGGTCCCGCAGCAGCAGAGCTGGCCCGAGCCGACCCCGGCGGCAGCCGGCTGGCAGGCCCCGGAGGCCGACCAGTACGCCGCCGCGCAGTACACCGAGGTCTACGGCGGCGGCTACGACCCGGCCGGCCAGCCGCAGACCGACCCGTACGGCTACCCGCAGCAGCCGCAGCCGAGTTACGGCGGCCAGGGTTTCGACACCCAGGGCACGCAGGGCTTCGACTACGGCTACCAGCAGCAGCCGGTCTACCAGGAGCAGCCGCAGGAGCAGCAGGCGTACGACGCCTACGGCTACCCGCAGCAGGCTGCCCAGGTGCCGCAGCAGGCCGCGCTGGACGAGACCAGCTTCTTCGACACCAGCATGATCGACATGACCCGGCTGCGGGAGCTCGGCGGCAGGTGAAGTTGGGCCAGGCCGGAGTGTCCGGTAGTCTGACCACTCCGGCCTGTTCGTTGCTGGGCTGTTCTGCTGCCTCGAAGCAGCCGGATCGAACCAAATTCGCGCCACGCAGGGATGCGTGCCGCCTCCAGGAAGTCAGGACACCTTGAACCGCCTCGACCACCGCGACCCGCTCGTGTTCGACACGCATGAGCTCGGCCGTCGCCCGGGATCGTTGCGCAAGATGGTCCGCACCGTGGAGGCCCCGGAGGGTCTTGGCATCATCGATGTCATCGCCGTCCCGGTGAAGAGCGAGATCGAGATCGAGCTCCGTCAGGAGTCCGTGGTCGAGGGCGTGCTGGTGACCGGCCGCGCCAGGGCCAGGGTCGAGGGCGAGTGCGTACGCTGCCTGGAGCCGATCGAGGACCGCCTGCGGGTCGAGTTCCAGGAGCTCTTCTACTACCCGGAGTCCGACGAGCGCACCCGCGCCCGGACCACCGGGGCCGACGACCTCGACGAGGAGTCGGACGACGAGACTTACCGTCTGGAGGGCGATTTCTTCGACCTCCGGCCGGTGCTGCGTGACGCGGTGGTGCTCGCACTGCCGCTGCAGCCGGTGTGCCAGGAAGACTGCCTGGGCCTGTGCTCCGAATGCGGAGCGCGCCTGAGCGACGACCCGGACCACCACCACGATGCCGTCGACCCCCGGTGGGCGGCTCTGCAGGGACTCTCCGCCGCCCCCGGCGACGAGGGTGACGGAATCAAGAACAGCGACACCCGTGAGGGTGGAGCCGAGAACCAGGAGAAGTAGCCGTGGCTGTTCCGAAGCGGAAGATGTCGCGCAGCAACACGCGCCACCGTCGGTCCAACTGGAAGGCCGTTGTCCCGGCCCTGGTGGCGTGTGACCGCTGCCACGAGCCGAAGCTTGGTCACATTGCGTGCCCGAGCTGCGGCACGTACAACCGTCGCCAGGTCCTCTCGGTCTGATCGGCGGGTACGGATCGATGTCGGACAGTAACTCACCCCGCAAGTCGGCTCCTGCCAACGGGAGCAAGGCCGGCGGTCCGGCTTCGACCGAATACGACGTTCTGGAAGGGCGCCTCGGGTTCGTACTCGAGCGCGCCCTTCTGGTGCGTGCCCTGACGCATCGTAGCTTCGCCTACGAGAACGGCGGGCTGCCCACCAACGAGCGCCTGGAGTTCCTCGGCGACTCGGTGCTGGGCTTGGTCGTGACGGACACCCTCTACAAGCTCCACCCGGAGGTTGCCGAGGGCACGCTCGCCAAACTGCGTGCCGCGGTGGTCAATTCGCGTGCCCTGGCCGAGGTCGGCCGTGGCCTCGAACTGGGCACCTTCATCAGGCTCGGCAAGGGCGAGGAGGGGACCGGTGGCCGTGACAAGTCGTCGATCCTCGCCGACACCGTCGAGGCCGTGATCGGCGCCATCTACCTGGATCAGGGGCTGGACGCCGCGACCGACTTCGTCCACCGCCTGTTCGACCCGCTGATCGAGGAGTCCTCTCAGCTGGGCGCGGGCCTGGACTGGAAGACCAGCCTTCAGGAGCTCACCGCCTCGGTGGGCATCGGCGTACCCGAGTACGTGGTCGCCGAGTCCGGTCCTGACCACGAGAAGACCTTCGACGCCGCCGCGCGGGTGGCCGGCGAGGACTTCGGGCACGGCAGCGGCCGGTCGAAGAAGGAAGCCGAGCAGAAGGCAGCGGAGAGCGCCTGGCGCGCGATCCGGGCCAAGTACGCGGAGCAGCTCAACCCCACCAGCTGACACCAGAGTTGAGGCGGCAGGCGTGCCCGAACTCCCCGAGGTCGAGGTGGTCAGGCGCGGCCTGGCCCGCTGGGCCGCAGGCCGTACCGTGGCCGAGGCCCAGGTGCTGCACCCACGGTCGGTCCGGCGTCAGCCGGGCGGCGCCGACGAGTTCGCCGCCCGGCTGACCGGGACGACCCTGGGGGAGGCGCAGCGCCGCGGCAAGTACCTCTGGGTGCCGCTCGGCCGTGACCAGGCGCTGATCGGCCACCTCGGCATGAGCGGCCAACTCCTGGTCCAGGACGCCTCGGTGCCGGACGAGACGCACCTCCGGGTCCGGCTCCGGTTCACCGACGGCGGGCGCGAACTGCGCTTCGTCGACCAGCGCACCTTCGGCGGCCTGGCGGTGGAGGAGTCCGAGCCGGGCGACCCCGAGTCGACCCCGCTCTCCATCGCCCACATCGCCCGCGACCCGCTGGACTCGCGCTTCGACGACGGTGCCTTCATAGCCGCACTGCGGGCCAAGCGGACCACCGTGAAGCGGGCCCTGCTCGACCAGACGCTGATCAGCGGCGTCGGCAACATCTACGCGGACGAGTCGCTCTGGCGCGCCAAGCTGCACTACGAGCGCCCCACCGCCACCCTCACCCGGGCCCAGGCCGCCACCCTGCTCGGCCACGCCCGCGACGTGATGAACGCCGCCCTCGAGGTCGGCGGCACCAGCTTCGACAGCCTCTACGTCAACGTGAACGGCGAGAGCGGCTACTTCTCCCGTGAGTTGGACGCCTACGGGCGCGAGGGTGAGCCGTGCCGCCGCTGCGGCACCGCCGTCCGGCGCGAGCCGTGGATGAACCGCTCCAGCTACTTCTGCCCCCGCTGCCAGCGCCCGCCGCGCTAGGCACACGCCAGGGGCTCGGGGAACTGCGACGCCGACCTCGGACAAGGTGATCTGTGCGTAGCTGGTCAGGCACTTTCGTACGTGACCCCGGCGCCAGATCTCCTCGCAGTTCCCCGAGCCCCTGGACCGTAGACGGTCAATGCACCGAGGTGAGTTCAGCCTCCTGGGCGGTGTCCTGTTCGCCCTGGCCGTAGTAGGCGACGCCGACCGCGCTGACGACGGCGAGGACGAAGCCGAAGGCGGCCAGCCAGCCGAGGCCGGCCCGGGAGGAGTCGCCGAGCCAGATGACGCCGACCGCGCCGGGGATGACGGTCTCGCCGACCACCAGGGCGGCGGTGGCCCCGTTCACCGAGCCGATCTGCAGCGCGATGGTGTGCAGGTACATCCCGCCGATCCCGCCGATCAGGATCGCGTACAGGGCCGGGTCGGAGACCAGCTGCCCGAGGTCGTAAGGCTCGATGCCGTTCAGGATCCGGACGCCGACCCCGAGTGCGCCGAAGCCGAGCCCGGAGAGCAGACCGGCCACGATCGCCCCGCTCGCCCCCAGCAGCCGGACGATCAGCGCGCCGCCGCCGATGATCGCGACCGAGGCACCCAGCAGCCACCAGTGCACGGCCATCGCGGCGTGGTGCCCGCCCTCGGGCCCGGCCGCCACCGCGAGCAGGATCAGGGCGGCGCACAGGATCGCGATCGAGGCCCACTCGGGCCGCTTCAGCCGGATGCCGAGCAGCTTGATGCTGAGCACGGCGGTGACCACCAGGTTGGCGCTGATGATGGTCTGGGAGAGGAAGAGCGGGAGCAGCCGGGCGGCCAGCGCGCCGAGCCCGAAGCCGATCAGGTCGAGCACCGTGCCGAGGATGAACTCCCAGGTGACGGCGGCCTTGGCGGTGGAGGAGAGGTTGGGTCCGCCGTGTTCGGTGACTCCAGCGGAGCGGCCGTTGGCGGCCGCCTCCTCGCGGGCGGAGCGGCGTGAGCCGACCGCCTGGAGTACCGAGCCGGTGCCGTAGCAGGCGGATGCCGCGACGGCGGTGACGAGGCCCAGGATCACCGGGTGCTCCGATCTGGATGTGGCAGGTGTGGTGGATCAGGCACCACTATGCCCGCTCGGGCCGGTGGTCTCGTCAGCCACCAGGAGGACCGGAGCTCGTCCCCACGGCGGGGGAGCCGTTGACCGGAGGTATGGGGCCGAAGGCCGTTCGTACGAGTAGCGTCGAAACATGAGAACCACGCAGCTCAGCCGCTCGAAGGCGACCGCTCTCCTGGCGCTGGTGCTGGCCGCCCTGCTGCTCCTGCCCGCCACCGCCGCCTCGGCGGCGACGGGTGGTGTGGAGGAGGCGGCCCGGATGCTGAAACAGGGTCAGGTCTATGTCGACCCGGCGATGACCGGGCGGTTCTCCACGGCCGAGACGGCCGCGCTGACCGAGCGGATCAGGCAGGCCGACAAGCCGGTCTTCGTCGCGGTGGTCCCGGCGAGCGAGCAGTACCCGGCCCGTACGGTCGCCACCGATCTGCGGACCAGAGTCGGGGTGACCGGCCTGTACGCGATCTGGCGGGGCGAGGAGTTCAAGGCCTTCGCGGACCCGGCGGCGATCTCCACCGCCGCTGCGAACAACCTGGCCGGTGCGGCGGTACGGGCCCACCCCGGGGACGTCAACGGCACGTTGAACGACTTCGTGGGCCAGGCGGTCGGCCAGGTCAAGGGCAAGGGCGTGGCGGCCTCCGCCGACAGCGGCGGGGCCGGGGTGGCGGCGATCGTGGTGCCGCTGGCACTGCTGGCGCTGGCCGGTGGCGGTGTGTTCCTGCTGTTCCGCCGGTCGAAGCGGCGCAAGGAGGAGCAGGCGCAGGCCGCGCTGGCCCAGCTGCGGGTGGTGGTGGACGAGGACATCACCGCGTTCGGCGAGGAGCTGGACCGGCTGGACTTCGCGCCCGGCGACCCGGCGGCGGACGACGCCCAGCGGGCCGACTACGCGCACGCGCTGGACAGCTACGACGGCGCCAAGCGCGCGATGGACTCGGCGACCGCGCCCGAGCAGGTCCGCCCGGTGACCGAGGCACTGGCCGAGGGCCGGTTCGCGCTGGCCACCCTGACGGCCCGTCGGGAGGGGCAGCCACTGCCGGACCGGCGCCCGCCGTGCTTCTTCGACCCCCGGCACGGCCCGTCGGCCAAGGACGCGGACTGGGCCCCGGCGGGTGCGGCCCGGCGGACCGTCCCGGTCTGTGCCGCGGACGCGGCCCGGCTGGCGGCGGGCCAGGAGCCGGAGATCCGTACCGTGCAGACCGAGCACGGCCGGGAGCCGTACTGGAACGCGGGCCCGGCGTACAGCCCGTGGGCCGGTGGCTACTTCGGCGGCGGGATGCTGCCGGGGCTGCTGATGGGCACCATGCTCGGCTCGATGATGGCCTCGCCCGGTACGGCCTGGGCGGCCGGCGGTGAGGGCTACCAGGGCGGCGACAGTTCCGGCGCGGACTTCAACCCCTCGGACTTCGGCGGCTTCGACGGTGGCGGTGGTGGTGACTTCGGAGGCGGAGGGGACTTCGGGGGCTTCTGAGGCGGGTGGTGTGAAGCCCCTTGCTTGCTGATCATCAGAGCGCTATCAGTACGATGATCAGCTAGAACCGCAGCGAGGGGCAGTTTTCATGGGGGAGCAAGGCTTCCGGGTAGAACCGGGTGCACTCAGGGCGTACGCGGCACTGATCGAGGCCCAGGCGGAGCGGATCGCGGAGATCCAGTCCCGGCTGGCCTCGGTCACGCTGAACTCGAACGACTTCGGCATGCTGCCGGACGCGCAGAACCTCTACCAGGCGTACGAGGAGCACGCGGAGGTGGAACAGCAGAACTTCGCCGACCTGGGCGAGTTGCTGACCGACACCGCCGAGGGCCTGCAGCACTCGGCGGACAACTACGAGAGTCACGACACCGCGATCGCCTCGGTCTACGGGGGTGGCCGGTGATCCCCGGGACGGACATCTCCTACGGTGAGGCGGGCGCCGCGTACAAGTGGACCCGCGACTTCGTCAACACGCCCTTCGAGGCGCTGCCCAGCTTCACGAACCCGGTCTCCGAGGGTCTGGACGCCGGGCTGGACGAGTTCGTCAAGGGCGCGCTGGACTTCCTCGGGCTGATGGACATGCTGGAGGAGGTCACCGGCGAGCTGGAGACCCTCACCAACGCCGCGCAGGAGTGGCAGGCCCAGGCGAAGGCGATGCAGGAGGTCGCCAACGCGCTGCGCGAGGGCGGCACGACGCTCGCCGGCCAGTGGGAGGGCCAGGCGTCCGACGCCTTCGGCACCCACATGGGCACGGTGGTCGAGGCCATCGAGAGCACCGCCGCCGACATGAACGAGGTGGCCCAGATCATCAGCCAGGCCGCCGCGGCCTGCGAACTGGCCGAGAACCTCGTCATCGGCCTGATCCGCGAGGCGATCGAGGTCCTGATCGCCACCATGGCCGCGATGATCCTGGTCGACATCATCACGCTCGGCGCCGCCACCGTGGTCAACGCCCTGGTGGTCGAGGCCGAGGTGTCGGTCTACGTCATGCGGATCGCCTCGGTGTCGCGCAAGCTGGCCACGGCGCTGGGCAAGCTGATGGACGCGGTGCGCAAGATCCAGACCGCCGGGAAGTCCTTCAAGAACATCAAGGAGGGCCTCAAGGCGGCCAAGGCGGTCCGCAAGATCGGCGGTGCGGGGAACCGCTTCGGCACCGCGAAGGACCTGCTGACCAACCCGAACCTCGGCACGCTCGGCGAGTTCGCCACCGCGCGCGGGGTGAAGACCGTCTTCGGAGCGGTCAAGGGCGGCATCGCGACCGGCGTCGGGATGGGTATCGGCGCGGGTGACTTCGGCGGCGCCTTCACCGACGCGGCCAAGGACGACGCCGCGATCGACGCCGCCACCGGCGCGCTGGACGGCGGCCCGCACGCGAAGCCGTACCGGGTGCCGCAGACCCGGGTCGAGGAGGCCTTCGGATGAGCCAGTACGTCGAGCCGCGCCCGCTGGGCGGCGAGTCCTACCGCCCGCTGTTCGCCCCGCTGCTGCAGCCGGGCGAGCAGATCCACGCGGTGGCCGAACTCACTCTCAGCGACCTGATCCGCCGGGTCCCGCGCAAGTACCGCCCAGGGGCCGCGACCAGGGGGGCGATGGCCGCCTTCGGTGCGCTGTTCGAGCTGGTGGCCGTCGTCGCGGAGCTCCTGTTCGAGGCGGTCTTCGGGTTCTTCCGGATGATCCGCCGGATCACCCGGGGCCGGGGCCTGCAGGGCGGCTGGGGCAGCCAGGCCGGACAGTTCGTGATCGCGGTGCGGCACGGGTACGAGGGCGCGGCGCCGATGGACAACAACCGCGCGGTGCTGGCCTTCACCGACCGACGCATCCTGCTGGCCGACCACCTGGTCGGCGTCGGCCTCAGGCCGCTCGGTGAACTGCCGTACGGACGGATCCGCCGGGTCGAGGACCGCACCGGCGGCGTCTCCGACCGGGTCGACCTGCACTTCGCGGACGGCTCGCTGGCCGCCCTCTCCCAGGGCACGGACGAGGCCCGGGCACTGGTCGCACTGATCCGCTGAACCCGCGGACGGCCCCGTTGCTGTGCATCGCCTAGGGTCGAGCCATGCACAGCAACGATCCGGTCCGCTGCACCGCCTGGGTGCGCGGCAAGGTGCAGCAGGTCGGCTTCCGCTGGTGGACGCGGGCCAGGGCGATGGAGATCGGGCTGACCGGGTACACCAGCAACCTCGGTGACGGCCGGGTGCAGGTGGTGGCGGAGGGCAGTCACGCCGACTGCGAACGTCTGCTGACCCTGCTCCGCGGGCCCGACACCCCGGGTGCCGTCACCGGTGTCACCGAGATCTGGAGCGCGACCGGCGACGGTTACGAGACCTTCGCGATCCGCTGACGCCACCCGCACGGGGGTGGCCCGGCAAGTGCCGGTGTCAGGCGGTTGCCTTCTGGGCAGACTCGTGGTTGACTCCGCAGCGAGCAGTGATCCATCTGATGCACGGATGGACCCCCGCCCGGCCGCACGGCGTGTCCTTCCCCGCCATGCAGGTGACAGGGTCGCGGTAGCGTGCGGTGATCGTGTTGACCCGTACCGTCTTTGGTGAGACGCTGAAAGCCCGCGCACCAATATGCGTTCTCCCGGCAGGGTCATGCCGTCGTGAGCCCAGCTCACACGGCTCTCCCGTAGTGCCCAGCCAGCACTTCCGGCCCGCGGACGGGTGCGTGACTCCCCTTCCCCCTAGACCCATACCGCAAAGGTTCGGTCACTCAGCGTGGAGGACCATTCATCATGGCAAAGGCGCTTCTCGGGTACGTCGGCGGCCCCGACCCGCGAATGCTTTCCGAGATGCGACGGCTTCAGCAGCGCGTCCAGGACCTGGAATCCGAGCTCATTCGGATGCAGGCCGAGAACGACGCACTCATCGCTGTCGCTGACGAGCACTCGCTGCTCAGCAGCATCGAGTTGGATCAGCGGGAGCCGGCACTCACCTGATCCGGACCCGGTCTTCACTGATCGACGCTGCTGCGCACTGAGCTTCCCGTAGGGGTCGCAGCTTTCGAGGGACGCCCGCGTGGCGTCCCTTCGTCGTGCGCGGAACCTTTTGCCAGGGAGAGTGCCCAGCCCCGGCGTGGCCAAACCGTCGCCTGCCCGGTTGCCGTCCGCACTGCCGGATACAGTCGGCAAACGGAGGAAGAAGCCGAGGTGAGGAGAGCGGGCGCGTGCATCTGAAGAGTCTGACGCTGCGCGGGTTCAAGTCCTTCGCCTCCGCCACCACGCTGCGCTTCGAGCCCGGCATCACCTGCGTGGTCGGGCCGAACGGCTCCGGCAAGTCGAACGTGGTGGACGCGCTCAGCTGGGTGATGGGCGAACAGGGGGCCAAGTCGCTGCGCGGCGGCAAGATGGAGGACGTCATCTTCGCCGGCACCAGCGGCCGCCAGCCGCTCGGCCGGGCCGAGGTCAGCCTCACCATCGACAACTCCGACGGCGCGCTGCCGATCGACTACGCCGAGGTGACCATCACCCGGACGATGTTCCGCAACGGCGGCAGCGAGTACGCGCTGAACGGCGACACCTGCCGGCTGCTGGACATCCAGGAGCTGCTCTCCGACTCCGGCATCGGCCGGGAGATGCACGTGATCGTCGGGCAGGGGCAGCTCGACTCCGTGCTGCACGCCGACCCGATGGGCCGCCGGGCCTTCATCGAGGAGGCGGCCGGGGTGCTCAAGCACCGCAAGCGCAAGGAGAAGGCGCTGCGGAAGCTGGACTCGATGGCCGCCAACCTCAACCGGGTGCAGGACCTGGTGGCCGAACTGCGCCGCCAGTTGGGCCCGTTGGGCCGACAGGCGAAGATCGCCCGGCGGGCCGCCGGGATCCAGGCCGAACTGCGGGACGCCCGGCTGCGGCTGCTCGCCGACGACCTGCTCACCCTGCGCAGGGCGGTCGAGGCCGAGATCGCGGACGAGCTGGCGCTCCGGCTGCGGCGATCCACCGTCGAGCAGGAGCTGAGCCGGGCGCAGCAGCGCGAGGCCGTTCTGGAGGCCCAGGTCCAGCAGCTCGGGCCGCAGCTGGAGGAGACCAGGCAGACCTGGTACCGGCTCTCCGCGCTGGCCGAGCGGACCAGGGGGACGGTCGGGCTGGCCGAGGCCCGGGTGCGGCACGCGGTCAGCAGTGCGCAGGGCGAGGAGCGGCGCGGGCGGGACCCGGAGGAGCTGGAGCGGGAGGCCGAGCGGACCCGGGAGGAGGAGGCCGCGCTGACCGAGGCGCTGGAGGAGGCGCAGTACGCACTGGCCGAGGCGGTCGAGCGGCGGGGCGAGCTGGAGCGTGAACTGGCGGTCGAGGAAGGCCGGTTGAAGGCTGCGGTGCGAGCCATCGCGGACCGCAGGGAGGGGCTGGCCCGGCTGCAGGGCCAGGCTGCCGCCGCCCGCTCCAAGGCGGCCGGGGCGCAGGCCGAGATCGGCCGGCTGGCCGAGGCCGGGGACGAGGCGGTGCTGCGGGCCGAGGCGGCGCAGGCGGAGTTCGAGGAGCTCCAGGCCCAGGTGGACGAACAGGCGGCCGGGGACGAGGAGTTGGACGCCGCGTACGACCAGGCCCGGGCCTCGACGGCCGGGGCGGAGGCCGGGGTGGCTGCCGTCCGGGATGCGCTCGGGCTGGCCGAGCGTGAGCGGGCCGGGCTGCTGGCCAGGCACGAGGCGCTCTCGCTCGGGCTGCGGCGCAAGGACGGCAGCGGGGTGCTGCTGGCGGCGGGGGAGCGGCTGGCCGGGGTGCTCGGTCCGGCCGCCGAGCTGCTCAAGGTCGAGCCCGGGTACGAGACGGCGGTGGCGGCGGCGCTCGGCGCGGCGGCGGAGGCCGTCGCGGTGGACGGGCTGGACGCGGCGGTGGCGGCCCTGCGGCTGCTGCGCGGCGAGGACGCCGGGCGGGCGGCGCTGCTGATCGCCGGTGACGTCGTGAGCGTGGGCCCGGCCGTCGGGGTGGCCGAGTTGGTGAGCGGACCGGCCGAGCTGATGCCCGCCGTGGCCGCGCTGCTGGCTCGTACCGTGGTGGTGGACGGGCTGGACGAGGCGCGTCAACTGGTCCAGGACCGGCCGGAGTTGACCGCCGTCACCCGAGACGGCGACCTGCTGGGCGCCGGGTACGCGCAGGGTGGTGCGGCCGGGGCGCCGAGCCTGCTGGAGACCCGGGCGGCGGTGGACGAGACGGCCCGGAAGATCGAGCGGTTGGCGGAGCGGTGCGAGCGGCTGGCCGGCGAGCTGGCCTCGGTGACCGCCGAGCGTCGTGAACTGGCGGCCGGAGTCGAGGAGTTGGCGGCCCGTCGGCGGGCTGCCGAGAAGGAGCGGGCCGGTGTCGCTGGAGCGCTCGGCCGGCTCGGCGGGCAGGCCAGGGCGGCGGCGGGGGAGGCCGAACGGCTGGCCTCCTCGGTGCGGCGCGCCGAGGAGGGCCTGGCCCAGGCGCTGACCGCGGCCGAGGAGCTGGCCGAACGGCTGGCGGTGGCCGAGGAGTCGGTCGACTCCGGGGAGGACGAGCCGGACGGCGCCCGGCGGGAGGAACTGGCCGGAGGCGCCGCCGAGGCCCGGCAGGCCGAACTGGAGGCCAGGCTCGCGGTCCGCACCCACGAGGAGCGGGTACGCGGTCTGAGCGGCCGGGCCGACCAGCTGGACCGGGCGGCCAAAGCCGAGCGCGAGACCAGGGCCCGGGCAGCCGAGCGGCGGGCCCGGGCCCGGTACGAGGCCGAGGTGGCCGGGGCGGTGGCGGCCGGGGCGCGGCAGCTGCTGGCCCGGCTGGAGATCTCGCTGACCCGGGCCGAGGCCGAGCGGGCCGAGGTGGAGCAGGCCCGTGCCGAGCGGGAGACCGAGCTGCGCACCGGCCGTGAGCACGGCCGCGAACTCAAGGGCGAGCTGGACAAGTTGGTCGACGCGAGCCACCGGGACGAGGTGCTCCGGGCGGAGAAGCGGCTGCGGATCGAGCAGCTGGAGGCCAAGGCGCTGGAGGAGTTCGGCATCGAGGGCGAGGAGCTGCTGGCCGCCTACGGCCCCGCGCAGTTGGTACCCCCGCCGCTGCCGGAGGAGGGGCAGGAGGCGGGCGAGCCGCGCCCGTACGTCCGGGCCGAGCAGGAGAAGCGGCTGCGGGCCGCCGAGAGGGCGTACCAGCAGCTCGGCAAGGTCAACCCGTTGGCGCTGGAGGAGTTCGCGGCGTTGGAGGAGCGGCACCAGTTCCTCGGTGAGCAGCTGGACGACCTGAAGCGGAGCCGGCGGGACCTGCTGGAGATCGTCAAGGACGTGGACGTCCGGGTGGAGCAGCTGTTCACCGCCGCCTACCACGACACGGCGGCGCAGTTCGAGGGCGTGTTCTCGCGGCTCTTCCCGGGTGGGGAAGGGCGGTTGGTGCTGACCGACCCTTCGAGCATGCTGACCACCGGGGTGGAGGTGGAGGCCAGGCCGCCGGGGAAGAAGGTGAAGCGGCTCTCGCTGCTCTCCGGCGGTGAGCGTTCGCTGACGGCGGTGGCGCTGCTGGTGTCGATCTTCAAGGCCCGCCCCAGTCCGTTCTACGTGATGGACGAGGTGGAGGCGGCCCTCGACGAGACCAACCTGCGGCGGCTGATCGCCATCATGGAGGAGCTGCGGGAGAGTTCACAGCTGATCGTGATCACCCATCAGAAGCTCACCATGGAGTCGGCCGACGCGCTGTACGGCGTCACCATGAAGGGGGACGGGATCTCCCAGGTGATCAGCCAGCGGATGCGGGAGGAGCACCGCGAACGCCCGGCGCGCGCGGTGCCCAGGCAGCAGCAGGAGACGTCGGTCAGCTCCGAATGAGCTCGTCGGTGGGGCTCAGCGCCGCTCGGGTGAACATCAGTCCGGTGCCGATCGCCAGCACCCAGGCGGTGAGCGCCTGCCGGCAGAAGCCGCCCCACTGGCCGGAGATGGTGAGCAGCCCGACGATCCCGTACGAGACCGCCGCCGCGCAGAGCGCGACCAGCAGGACCTGCCAGAGGTTCAGGCCGTTGAAGACGATCAGGCCGGCGCCCATGGTGAGCAGCAGCACACTCATGTTGGCGGCGAACCAGGTGTGGAAGAGCTCACGTACCCGGGCGTGGCCTCGCTGTCGGGGACGGGTTCGATGCCGCGGGTCTCGACGGCGTGCTTCTCGATCGTGGGACAGAAAGGTATACGTTGCCCTGAATAGGCCATAAGGGGCGAATGTCCCCGTTCTCCGGGACGGGTCTGTCGCGGATACTGGGTTCCGTTATGGAATATCTGATCCTTGCCGTAGTCATCGCCGTGGTCGCCGTCGGTGCGATCGCGGGCCTCGTCGTCAGCGGCAGACGACGTAAGCAACTGCCTCCCAAGGCCGAGGCGCCCGTCATCACGCCCCCGCGCGAGCCCGGGGTCGGCGAGGAGTCAGCGGCCCCGACTCCCGAGCCGGTCAAGACCGTCGAGGAGGTGACGCTCCCGCCGGAGGCACCCGTTGTCGAGGTGCCTGCGCTGGAGGTGCCGGAGCCCACCGCCGGACGACTCGTCAGGCTGCGCGGCCGACTCTCCCGTTCGCAGAACTCGCTCGGCAAGGGGCTGCTCACGCTGCTCTCGCGCGAGCGGCTGGACGAGGACACCTGGGAGGAGATCGAGGAGATCCTGCTCACCGCCGACGTCGGCGTGACGCCCACCCAGGAACTGGTGGACCGCCTGCGTACCCGGGTCAAGGTGCTCGGCACCCGGACGCCCGAGGACCTGCGGGCCCTGCTGCACGAGGAACTGGTCGCCCTGATCGGCACCGAGGCGGACCGCTCGCTGAAGACCGCCAAGCACGAGGACGGCCGTCCGGCCGTGGTGCTGGTGGTCGGCGTGAACGGTGTGGGCAAGACCACCACCTCGGGCAAGCTCGGCCGGGTGCTGGTCGCCGACGGACGCAAGGTGGTGCTCGGCGCGGCCGACACCTTCCGGGCGGCCGCCGCCGACCAGCTGCAGACCTGGGGCGAGCGGGTCGGCGCTGCCACCGTTCGCGGGCCCGAGGGTGGTGACCCCGCCTCGGTCGCGTTCGACGCGGTCAAGGAGGGCATCGCCGAGGGCGCGGACACCGTGCTGATCGACACCGCAGGACGGCTGCACACCAAGACCGGCCTGATGGACGAGCTCGGCAAGGTCAAGCGGGTCGTCGAGAAGCACGGTCCGGTGGACGAGGTGCTGCTGGTGCTGGATGCCACCACCGGTCAGAACGGGCTGGTGCAGGCGCGGGTGTTCGCCGAGGTGGTGGACATCACCGGGATCGTGCTCACCAAGCTGGACGGGACCGCGAAGGGCGGGATCGTGATCGCGGTGCAGCGGGAGCTGGGCGTGCCGGTGAAGTTGATCGGGCTGGGCGAAGGCGCGGACGATCTGGCGCCGTTCGAGCCGGGGGCGTTCGTGGACGCGCTGATCGGCGAGTAACTTTCTGGCTGACCTGAGCTTGCACTATCCGGGGCTCGGGGAACGGCGACGAGATCTGGCGTGCGGGTCACTGCGAAAGTGCCTGACCCGCTACGTACGGATCACCTTGTACGAGGTCGGCGTCGCAGTTCCCCGAGCCCCTGGTGGTGCTTGACCGTTCACGCCGTCCAGGCGGGTTCGGCGGTGCGTTCGCGGGTGCGGTGGCAGGCGTACGCGATGGTGCCGAGGAGGAGGCGGGCCTCCGGGGGACAGGCGGCGCTGTCGCGGCAGGGGCGGCGGAGCCAGCGCGCGGGGCCGAGGGCGCCGAGGGTGGTGGGCGGGGCGGCCACGTAGTCGCCCTCGCCGTGGCAGGCCAGGTCGAGGGTGGTGTCGTCCCAGCCCATCCGGTACAGGAGTTCGGGCAGTCGTTGGGCGGCGCCGGGGGCCACGAAGAAGAGCAGCCGGCCGGTCGGCAGACCGAGTACGGGGCCGACCTGGGTACCCATCCGTTCCAGTCGGACCAGGGCCTGCAGGCCGGGCTGGGTCGGGGCGTCCAGGACGTCGAACGAGCGGCCGGTCGGCAGTAGCAGCGCGGCCTCGCCGCCGCGAAGGCGGTTCAGGTCGGCGGTGCCCGCGCCGGTGGCCGGGTCGACGGTGTGCGCGGGGCCGAGCCCCTGGTGCAGGCCGGGTGCGGCGCAGTGGGCGGCCGGGCAGGAGCAGCGGCCGTCGGTGCGGGTGGTGCCGGTGCCGACCGCCACCGCCCAGCCCCAGCGGCCGGTGTACTCCGCAGCCGCCTCGAACGCGGTACCGCGAAGACGGCGGCGGGAGCCGAAGCGCAGCTCGCCGAAGAGGTTGTCCATGCCTCCCCCAACAGGTTCGGATTGCCGGTGGTTACGGGGATGTGACGGTCCGTCGATTGTCCGGCGTGAAGCGGGTCGCGTGTTGGCGGCGCGCAGCAGTCGGAGTGCTCCGATTCGCGCGGTCAGGGCCAGAAGGCTCCTTGCATCGGTGTCACGGATACCGGATCGTCGGTGCTGCACGGGAGTCCCCTTCCTGGCCGGATGGCCTGTAGGGCCGTCAAGATCCCTGTGAATTCGGCGAGTTGGGCCGCTGCTTCCTCGACTACCAGTGAAGCGCGCGGTGCCCTTGCGTAGTTCACTCGTGGGGGTGGCGAAAGGTGGCGATTCTCGGGTGATGCTCCCCCGGATGGCGGTTGTCGCGTTACGTTCAGCACACGGAACGCAGCGGACCGTCCACATCGGGCGGGTAAGAAGCGGGCAAAGCGGGCGAAGACGAGCGGGGCCTCTGTGCGGGGGCCGGGCGGGATGGGGACGTTCCCATGGCAGAGAAGCAACCGAACGAGAAACTGACCTCGTGGTTCGGCCGGAGCGGCTGGTCCAAGGGTGAGTTGGCCCGCCAGGTGAACCGCAGGGCCCGGCAGATCGGCGCGCACCACGTCAGCACCGACACCTCCAGGGTGCGCCGCTGGCTGGACGGGGAGCAGCCCAGGGAGCCGATCCCGAAGATCATGTCCCAGCTGTTCTCCGAGCGGTTCGGCTCGGTGGTCTCGATCGAGGACCTCGGGCTGCGCACCGCCGTCCCGGTGAGCACCGTGGAGAGCGGCGTCGACCTGCCGTGGAGCGCGCCGCAGACGGTGCAGCTGATCAGCGAGTACTCGCGCAGCGACCTGATGCTCAACCGCCGTGGCTTCCTCGGCACTTCGCTCGCGCTGACCGCGGGCGCCGCGTTGATCGAGCCGATGCAGCGCTGGCTGGCCCCCAACCAGGGCGGCGTGCCGACCCCGATCCTCGCGGCGGCCACCGGCGGTGAGCAGTTCTCCGGCCGACTCTCCGAGCCCGAGCTGCAACTGCTGGAGCAGACCACGGTGATGTTCCGTCAGTGGGACGCGCAGAACGGCGGCGGCCTGCGCCGCAAGGCAGTGGTCGGCCAGCTGCACGAGGTCACCGACCTGCTGCAGGAGAGCTACCCCGAGCAGACCACCAAGCGGCTGTTCCGGCTGACCGCCGAACTCGCCCACCTGGCGGGCTGGATGTCGTACGACGTCGGCATGCACCCGAGCGCGCAGAAGTACTACGTGCTCGCCCTGCACGCGGCCAAGGAGGCGGGGGACCGGCCGTTCGGCGCGCAGATCCTGACCGACATGAGCCGCCAGATGATCCACCTGAACCGGGGCGAGGACGCCCTGGAGCTGATCCACCTGGCCCAGTACGGCAGCCGGGACAGCGCCAGCCCGCGTCAGCAGTCGCTGCTGTTCGCGATGGAGGCCCGGGCCTACTCCACCATCGGCGAGGTCAACCGCTGCGCCCGGGCGGCCCGGCTGGCCGAGGACACCTTCAGTGACTGCGCCCGGGGTGACAACGACCCGGACTGGCTGAAGTTCTTCTCGCTGGCGGAGCTGAACGCGGAGAACGCCCACTCCTACCGGGACTTGGCCTACCACACCACCCGCAGCCCGCTGTACGCCTCGATGTCCGCGCCGGTGATGGAGCGCGCGGTGGACCTGTTCCGGGAGGACCCGGACCACGTCCGCAGCTACGCCTTCAACCTGATCGGCATGTCCAGCGTGCACCTGCTGCAGAACGAGCCGGAGCAGGCCGTGGTGATGGCCAAGCAGGCGGTGGACATCGCCACCCGGGTCCGCTCCGAGCGGCTGAACACCCGGATCAGGAAGACCTCGGCCGCCGCCACGCGGAACTTCAGGGACGTCGCCGAGGTGGGTCAGCTGGCCGACCTGGTGGTGCAGGACATCCCGGAGTTCGTCCCCACCGGCTGATCCCACGTCACGGTTCGGTTTCGGCCAACTCCACCCCGCACCCCGGCCGTGGGGCCGCCAGAGGTCTGTACGCGATCGGGCTCCCCCGCCCCCGCCGCCCCTGGAGCCCCACGGCCGGTGACCGTTCGGGCACCCGGCGTCCGACCGGGCCGTACGGTAACCCATGGTCTGTCATGGCACGGCCGTAGTTCATCTCCTCGTAACGTCGTGGTCCGGCCCGTCACGGCCGCGAAACACCGAGCCGCATCGGCCGAAATCAGCCTTCGGCACTCTCCTCTTCATCGCCGACACTCCAGGTGGCACGGGACAGGGATCCTGCGGGTGGAGCGGCATTCATTCACGAGGAGACGCCGATGCCGGACGGCTTCAGCGCGGGCGATACCGCCTTTGTATTCATCTGTGCGGCCCTGGTCATGGTGATGACACCTGGCCTGGCCTTCTTCTACGGCGGAATGGTCAGGGTCAAGAGCACGCTCAACATGCTGGTCATGAGCTTCATCTCGCTCGCGATCGTCAGCGTGCTCTGGGTGCTCTACGGCTACTCGCTCGCCTTCGGTCCGGACGCGGGTGCCGGCCTGATCGGCAACCTCGACTTCCTGGGCATGCGCGGCATCGGCCTGAACGACATCACCGGCACCATCCCGGTCACCGCGTTCTCCGCCTTCCAGCTGATGTTCGCGATCATCACCCCGGCGCTGATCAGCGGGGCCGTCGCGGACCGCGCCAAGTTCGCCTCCTGGGGCCTGTTCATCGCGCTCTGGGTGACGGTGGTCTACTTCCCGGTCGCGCACTGGGTGTTCTTCTTCGACGGCGGCAACGGTGGCTGGCTCGGCGACCGCAACGGCGTGATCGACTTCGCCGGCGGTACCGCGGTGCACATCAACGCCGGTGCGGCGGGCCTCGCGCTCTGCCTGGTGCTCGGCAAGCGGATCGGCTTCAAGAAGGACCCGATGCGTCCGCACAGCCTGCCGCTGGTGATGCTCGGCTCCGGTCTCCTCTGGTTCGGCTGGTTCGGCTTCAACGCCGGTTCGGCGCTGGCCGCCAACGGTGTCGCGGGCATGGCCTTCATCAACACCCAGGTGGCCACCGCCGCCGCGGTGCTCGGCTGGCTCGCCTACGAGAAGATCCGGCACGGCGCGTTCACCACGCTGGGCGCCGCCTCCGGCGCGGTCGCCGGTCTGGTCGCGATCACCCCGGCCTGTGGTTCGGTCAGCCCGCTCGGCGCCATCGCGATCGGCCTGATCGCCGGTGCGGCCTGCGCCGCCGCGATCAGCCTGAAGTACCGCTGGGGCTTCGACGACTCGCTCGACGTGGTCGGCGTGCACCTGGTCGGCGGTGTGATCGGCTCGCTGCTGATCGGCCTGTTCGCCACCGGCCACGTCGGCCAGACCGCGCAGGGCCTGTTCTACGGCGGCGGGGTCGAGCAGCTCGGCAAGCAGGCGATGGGTGTCGCCGTGGTCGGCGTGTACTCCTTCGTCGTCTCCTGGCTGCTCGGCCAGGCGATCGACAAGACGATCGGCTTCCGGGTCTCCGAGGACGTCGAGGTGTCCGGCATCGACCAGGCCGAACACGCCGAGTCCGCCTACGACTTCAGTGCGGTCGGGGCCAGCCTGGGCCGTACCGCCGTCGCCACCCCCGTCGCTGCCGTCACCGCTGAGAAGAAGGCCGAGGTCGACGCCTGATGAAGCTCATCACCGCAGTCATCAAGCCGCACCGTCTGGACGAGGTCAAGACCGCGCTCCAGGAGCACGGGGTGCACGGCCTGACCGTCACCGAGGCCAGCGGCTACGGCCGGCAGCGCGGCCACACCGAGGTCTACCGGGGCGCGGAGTACACCGTCGACCTGGTGCCCAAGGTCCGGGTCGAGATCCTGGTCGAGGACGACATGGCCGAGGAGGTCATCGAGGTCCTGGTGAAGGCCGCCCGCACCGGCAAGATCGGTGACGGCAAGGTCTGGAGTGTCTCGGTCGACACCGCCGTCCGCGTGCGGACCGGCGAGCGCGGGCCGGACGCGATCTAGCATTCGACGCAAGGTCCTTGGCGGGCCGGTCACCCTCGGGGCGGCCGGTCCGCCGGACGCGTATCCGGAAGTCCCGCAGCACCGACGGACGGGGAACTCGCCGTGAGCAGCACCGACCAGCCCTCCGAGTACGCCGCCGCCCGGACCCGCCTGCTGGCGGAACCCGGCCTGGGCGGCACGGCCCGCCGCACCGCGCTCTCCCGGCTGGCCGACGGCTGGCTCGCGGGCCTGTACGCGGCAGCCGGCGCCCCGTCAGGCACCGCACTGGTGGCGGTCGGTGGCTACGGCCGCGGCGAGCTCTCCCCGCGCAGCGACCTGGACGTGCTGCTGCTGCACACGGGCCCGATCGACCCGGCACTGCCGGAGCGGATCTGGTACCCGGTCTGGGACGGCGGCGCCGCGCTGGACCACGCGGTCCGCACCCCCGCCGAGGCCCGCGCGGTGGCGGCCGAGGACCTCAAGGCCCAGCTCGGCCTGCTGGACGCCCGGCACCTGGCCGGTGACCCGGAACTGACGGCGGAGCTGCGCTCGAACGTCCTGTCGGACTGGCGGGCCACCGCACCGAAGCGGCTCCCCGAACTCCGCCAGTCCTGTCTCGAACGGGCCGAGCGGCACGGCGAGTTGTCGTTCCTGCTGGAGCCCGACCTGAAGGAGGCCAGGGGCGGCCTGCGGGACGTGGTGGCGCTGAACGCGATCGCCGCCAGCTGGCTGGCCGACGCCCCCCGGGACGGTCTGGAGGCGGCCGCCGCCCGGCTCGCCGACGTCCGGGACGCGCTGCACCTGACCACCGGCCGGGCCACCGAACGGCTCACCCTGCAGGAGCAGGACCAGGTGGCCGCCCGGCTCGGCGTGCTGGACGCCGACATCCTGCTCCGGCAGGTGTACGAGGCGGCCCGCACCATCAGCTACGCCGGGGACGTCACCTGGCGGTCCGTCGAACGCGTGCTGGCCGCCCGCACCGGCCGGGGCCGCCGGGTCTCCCGGCTGGCCTTCCCGTTCACCGGCGTCGGCCGGGGCAACGGCGCGGTGGCGCGCGGCGTGGTGGACCGCCGGCCGCTGGCCGAGGGCGTGGTCGAGCAGGACGGCGAGGCGGTGCTCGCCCAGGGCGCCAGGCCCGGGCAGGACCCGGTGCTGGCGCTGCGCGCGGCGGCCGCCGCCGCGCAGGCCGGTCTGACGGTCGGTTACGCCACCGTGCGCCGGCTGGCCACCGAGGCCAGGCCGCTGCCGGTGCCCTGGCCGGACGAGGCCAGGGAGCAGCTGATCACCCTACTGGGCGCGGGCGAGGCGGCCATCCCGGTCTGGGAGGCGTACGAGGCGGAGGGTCTGATCACCCGTCTGCTGCCGGACTGGGAGCGGGTCCGCTGCCGTCCGCAGCGCAACGCGGTGCACCGCTGGACGGTGGACCGGCACCTGATCGAGACCGCGGTGAAGGCCGCCGCGATGACCCGCCGGGTGGCCAGGCCCGACCTGCTGCTGGTGGCCGCGCTGCTGCACGACATCGGCAAGGGCTGGCCCGGGGACCACTCGGAGGCGGGCGAGGTGATCGTCCGGGACGTGGCGGCCCGGATGGGCTTCGACAAGGCCGACACCGACACCCTGGCCCTGCTGGTGCGCCACCACCTGACGCTGGTGGACACCGCGACCCGGCGCGACCCGGACGACCCGGCCACCGTCGACCTGATCACCAAGGTGGTCGGCACCCTGCCGCACCTGGAGCTGCTGCACGCACTGACCGAGGCGGACGCCACCGCCACCGGACCGGCCGCCTGGAGCGGCTGGCGGGCCTCGCTGGTGCGCGGTCTTGCCGAGCGGGCGGCCGAACGGCTGGCCGGCGGCAGCTCGTACCCGGCGGACGCCGAGCCGACCGCCGAGGAGGAGCGGCTCGCGGTGGAGGCAGGACGCACCGGCGGCCCGGCGCTCACCCTGCTCGCGCAGACCCAGCAGGACTCGTTCGCCACCGAGCCGATGGGCGTCGAACTGACCCTGGCGCTGCCCGACCAGCCTGGCCTGCTCGGCACGGTGGCCGGGGTGCTGGCGCTGCACCGGCTGACGGTCCGTTCGGCCGGGCTGCGCGAGCTCGACCCGGTCGGGGCAGGGCCGGTCCTGCTGCTGTCCTGGACGGTGGCGGCGGAGTACGGCGAACTCCCGGAGGGCGCGCGCCTGCGGGCCGACCTGCGCCGGGCGCTGGACGGCTCGCTGGACGTGGCCCGCAAGCTGGCCGAACGGGACGCGGCCGCCCCGCGCCGCCGGGGGATCGCCACGCCGCCGCCGGTGGTCACGGTCGCTCCCGGCGGCGCGTCCAGCACTGCCACCGTGCTGGAGGTCAGGGCGCACGACGCCCCCGGCCTGCTGCACCGGATCGGCCGGGCGCTGGACGCGGCGGGCGTCCGGGTCCGTACCGCGCACGTCTCCACCCTCGGTGCGGACGCGGTGGACGCCTTCTACGTGACCGATCCGGCGGGCCGTCCGCTGTCCGCCGAACGGGCCCGCGAGGTGGCTTCGGCGGTGCAGGCGGCGTTGGGGTAACCGGGTTTCGACCGGGGTGGGGACCGTTGGTGAAGCGGCCGGATACCCTGGGGGCGACGACCGTACCCGTACCGATGCCGCAAGGGACCCGCGACCGACGTGTTCGACACTCTTTCCGATCGCCTCGCAGCGACGTTCAAGAACCTCCGGGGCAAGGGCCGCCTCAGTGAGGCGGACATCGACGCCACCGCCCGTGAGATCCGGATCGCGCTGCTGGAGGCGGATGTCGCCCTCCCGGTGGTCCGGGCCTTCATCAAGCAGGTCAAGGACCGTGCGCTCGGCGTCGAGGTCACCGGCGCGCTGAACCCGGCCCAGCAGGTCGTCAAGATCGTCAACGAGGAGCTCATCAACATCCTCGGTGGCGAGACCCGACGCCTCCGCTACGCCAAGACCGGCCCGACCGTCATCATGCTGGCGGGTCTGCAGGGTGCCGGTAAGACCACCCTGGCGGGCAAGCTCGGCCACTGGCTGAAGAGCCAGAAGCACACCCCGCTGCTGGTCGCCTGCGACCTCCAGCGCCCGAACGCGGTCACCCAGCTCGGCGTGGTGGCCGAGCGCGCGGGCGTCGCGTTCTACGGCCCGCAGCCCGGCAACGGCGTCGGCGACCCGGTACAGGTCGCCCGCGACTCGATCGAGTACGCCAAGCAGAAGCAGTACGACGTGGTCATCGTCGACACCGCGGGCCGCCTGGGTATCGACGCCGAGCTGATGCAGCAGGCCGCGGACATTCGCGCCGCGGTCGACCCGGACGAGGTCCTGTTCGTGGTCGACGCGATGGTCGGCCAGGACGCGGTGGTCACCGCGCAGGCCTTCCTCGAGGGCGTCGACTTCACCGGTGTGGTGCTGTCCAAGCTGGACGGTGACGCCCGCGGTGGTGCCGCGCTGTCGGTCGCGCACGTGACCGGCCGTCAGATCATGTTCGCCTCCAACGGCGAGAAGGTCGACGACTTCGACGCCTTCCACCCGGACCGGATGGCCTCCCGGATCCTCGGCATGGGCGACATGCTGTCGCTGATCGAGAAGGCCGAGCAGACCTTCTCGCAGGCCGAGGCCGAGAAGATGGCCTCCAAGCTGCAGGGTGGCGGCAAGGACTTCACGCTGGACGACTTCCTGTCCCAGCTGGAGCAGGTCCAGAAGATGGGCTCGATCTCCAAGCTGCTCGGCATGCTGCCGGGCATGGGCCAGATCCGGGACCAGATCAACAACATCGACGACAAGGACGTCAACCGGGTCGGCGCGATCATCAAGTCGATGACGCCCGCCGAGCGGACCGAGCCGAAGATCATCAACGGCTCGCGCCGGCTGCGGATCGCCAAGGGCTCGGGTGTCCAGGTCGGCGAGGTCAGCAACCTGGTCGAGCGGTTCTTCGAGGCCCGCAAGATGATGGCCGCGATGGCCTCCGGCAAGGGCATCCCCGGCATGCCGGGTATCCCGGGCATGGGTGGCGGCGGCAAGAAGGCGCTGAAGAAGGCCCCGGCCGCCAAGGGCAAGCGCAAGTCCGGCAACCCGCTGAAGCGGGCCCAGGAGGAGGCGGCCGCCGCCGAGCGCAAGGCGCTCGGTCCGGGTGCCCCGGCCGCACCCGCCGAGGGCGGCGCCGGTGGTGCGTTCGGCCTCGGCGCGGGCAAGGGCCCGGCCGACTTCCAGCTGCCCAAGGAGTTCAAGGACCTGCTCTGAGCGGTCCACGCCCGACGGCCCGTCACCCCGACCGGGGTGGCGGGCCGTCGCGCTGTTCCCGGCATGTTCGATGATGGAGGGGTGCGAGTGACGATTCGACCCCCGATGACAGCCGACGCCGGACCGTACGCCGAGGCGGTGCGCCGCTCCGCCGAGCACGTCGGGCGGTGGAACCCCGTCGAACCGGACGGCCTGCCCGAACTGCTGGAGCGTCAGGGCCCAGGGCTGCGGACCTTCCTGATCGCCGACCTGGCCACCGGCGGCCTGGTCGGCAAGTGCAACGTGGCCAACATCGTGATGGGCCGGTTCTGCAACGCCGCCCTCGGCTACGACTCCTACCTGCCGTACGCCGGAACCGGGCGGATGACCGAGGGCATGCGGCTGGTGGTGGACCGCTGTTTCGGGCCGCAGACCGACGGCGGGCTCGGGCTGCACCGGCTGGAGATCAACGTCCAGCCGGAGAACGAGCGCTCCATCGCACTGGCCCGCCGGCTGGGCTTCCGGCACGAGGGCTTCACCCCCCGGATGCTGTTCCTGGACGGCGCCTGGCGCGACCACGAGCGGTTCGCCCTGACGGCGGACGAGTGGCCGGGGGCCGCGACCGGCCGTTGAGCAGTGCGGTCGGCGGCGCGTTCCGAGGGCGGCGTTGCGGCTTGGTCGGCCTGACCGTATGTCCGTACTGTCCGATGGGTGAGTAATCCCGTACCGCCTCGTCAGACTCCCGACCAGCCCTGGCGGTCCGAGGGAGCGCCGCCACCGCCACCGCCGCGCCGGAAGATGCCCGGCGGCTGGATCGGACTGGTGCTCACCGCGCTGGCCGTCTTCCTGATCGCCGAAGCGCTGCTGAACTACTTCGGCGGCGGGGTGAGCACCACGGTCTCGTACACCGAGTTCAACAGTCAGCTCGGCAAGGGCAACGTCACCAAGATCTACTCCAAGGGCGACGCGATCGAGGGCACCCTGAAGGCCGCCGCCCCCAAACCGGACGGCGGCCGCGGGGACTACACCGAGTTCACCACCCAGCGCCCGGCCTTCGCCGACGACCAGCTCTGGACCACCCTCCAGCAGCAGAACGTCACCGTCACCGCCGAGCCCGTGGTCCAGCAGCGCAGCTTCCTGGCCAACCTGCTGCTCTCGCTCGCCCCGATGCTGGTGCTGGTGCTGATCTGGGTGCTGGTGGCCCGGAAGATGGCCGGTGGGATGGGCGGTGCGGGCTTCGGCAGGAAGGGCCCGCCGAAGCCGGTCGTCCCCGAGGACGGCAGGCGCACCACCTTCGCCGACGTGGCCGGCATCGACGAGGTCGAGGCCGAACTCGCCGAGGTGGTCGACTTCCTGAAGAACCCGCAGGAGTACCGCAAGCTCGGCGCCAAGATGCCGCGCGGTGTCCTGCTGGCCGGGCCGCCCGGCACCGGCAAGACCCTGCTGGCGCGGGCCGTGGCCGGCGAGGCCGACGTGCCGTTCTTCTCCGCCTCGGCCTCCGAGTTCATCGAGATGATCGTCGGCGTCGGCGCCGGCCGGGTCCGCGAGCTCTTCGCCGAGGCCAGGAAGGTGGCGCCCGCGATCATCTTCATCGACGAGATCGACACCATCGGCCGCCAGCGCGGCGGCGGCGGGGGGATGGGCGGCCATGACGAGCGGGAGCAGACGCTCAATCAGATCCTCACCGAGATGGACGGCTTCTCCGGCTCCGAGGGCGTGATCGTGATCGCGGCCACCAACCGGGCCGAGGTGCTCGACCAGGCGCTGCTGCGCCCCGGCCGCTTCGACCGCCGGATCACCGTCAGCCCGCCGGACCGGGAGGGCCGGACCGCCATCCTGGCGATCCACAGCCGGGCCGTCCCGCTCACGCCCGAGGTCGACCTGCGCCAGGTCGCCAAGGTCACCCCCGGGATGACCGGCGCCGACCTGGCCAACCTGGTCAACGAGGCAGCCCTGCTCGCGGTCAAGCGCAAGCAGGAGCAGGTCAACCCGGCCGACCTCTCGGACGCCCTGGAGAAGGTCCAACTGGGTGCCGTCCGCCCGCTGGTGATGCCGCAGGAGGAGCGCGAACGCACCGCCTTCCACGAGAGCGGGCACGCACTGCTCGGCATGCTCCAGCCGGGCGCCGACCCGGTCCGCAAGATCACCATCGTGCCGCGCGGCCGGGCCCTCGGCGTCACGCTCTCCACCCCCGACACCGACCGGTACTCCTACACCGAGCCCTATCTGCGCGGCCGGATCATCGGCGCACTCGGCGGGATGGCCGCCGAACAGGTGGTCTACGGCGTGGTCACCACCGGCGCGGAGAGCGACCTGGAGCAGGTCACCAACATCGCCCGGGGCATGGCAGGACGCTGGGGCATGAGCGAGCGGGTCGGCCGACTCACCGCCGTACCCAACGACACCCAGGGCGCGTACGGGCTGTCGGCCGCCCCGACCACGCTGGACGCGGTGGACGAGGAGGCCCGGCGGATCGTCGCGGAGTGCTACGACGACGCGGTCCGGCTGCTGAAGGAGCACCGGCCGCAGCTGGACGCGCTGGCCGGCGCGCTGCTGGAGGCGGAGACGCTGGACGAGGAGGCGGCGTACCGGGCGGCGGGGGTCGACCGGAAGGCGCTCGACCTGGCCTGAGGCCCGACCTGGCCTGAGCCTCGGCCTGGTGTGCGTTGCGGGGATCGTGGGGCGCGTCCGATGCCGGGCGCGCCCCTTGGCGTCGGTACGCGCTCAGTTCACCCGGTCGCCGACCACGTAGCGGAACACGTTGACCATCCGGACCGAGGCGTCCGGACGGACGAACGGGTGCAGCGCCTCCTCCAGCTCCTTCACCACCAGGGCCGACCCGGCCGCCGTCACGGCCGGGTCGAACAGGCCGGTGGAGAGCATTCCGCGGACCGCGCTGTCCAGATCGGCGTAGGCGAACGGGCAGGTCACCCGGCCGCCACCGGCCGGCCGGAGCCCGGCCGCGCCGAGCAGCTCCTCCAGTCGCCCGGGCGCGCCGAGCGCGAAGGGATCACGGACGGGCGTACGCCCCGCCTGCCGCAGCGCCACCTCGAGTACGGCCGCGCTCTCGCAGCGCTCCGGCGGTCCCCAGGAGGCCAGCACCAGCTGACCGCCCGTCAGGGTCCGCCGGGCGGCGGCGGCCACCAGCCGGGTGGGCGAGGGGGTGGTCTGCAACTGCTCGAAAACTGTGACCAGGGAGTGGGCCGAGTGGGCGACGGACTCCGCCGTCCGGGGAGCCTCCTGCACCTGCAGCCGACGACCCTGCGCCAGCTCGCGCAGCTCGGTGTCCGACTCCAGTCCGGCCACCTGGGCACCCCGTTCGGCGGCCAGCAGCAGAGCCAGCCCCGACCTGCAGCCGAGGCCCAGCACGGACGTCGCCGGACCGACCTCCAACCGCTCGTAGACGGCCTGGTAGAGCGGGACGAGCATCCGCTCCTGGATCTCCGCCCAGTCCCTGGCCCGACTGTGTGGGCCGGTACAGACGGGTGTGCGGGATCGCTCCGAGGTCGTGCCGGTCACCTGCGCCGAAGCCATCGCGGCCTCCATCCGGTCCTTGGGTTCTTGCTGCCAACGCGCCCCCCAGAGTCCCGCCCCGAGACCAGCGAACAGCGCCCGGGCTCCGGCGTCCAGAGGTGTGCCGGGTGGTGTCCGCGCGCCGGGCCGGTGCGCCCCCAGCGCCCCCCGCTGGAACGGATTCACAGTCGGGGACCTCGGCCACGTACCATCTGCCCCATGGCTAAGGCACCCGTTCTCACTCCTCAGGCGGACGACTTCCCGCGCTGGTACCAGGACCTCATCAACAAGGCCGAGCTGGCCGACAACGGTCCGGTTCGCGGCACCATGGTCATCCGCCCGTACGGCTACGGCCTGTGGGAGCGGATGCAGCAGGAGATGGACGCACGCATCAAGAAGGCAGGCGCGCAGAACGCCTACTTCCCGATGTTCATCCCGCAGTCCTACCTGACCAAGGAGGCGGAGCACGTCGAGGGCTTCGCCCCCGAGCTCGCCGTGGTCACCCACGGCGGCGGCAAGGAGCTCGACGAGCCGGTCGTGGTCCGGCCGACCTCCGAGACGATCATCAACGAGTACTTCTCCAAGTGGGTGCAGAGCCACCGCGACCTGCCCCTGCTGATCAACCAGTGGGCCAACGTGGTCCGCTGGGAGCTGCGTCCCCGGGTCTTCCTGCGCACCACCGAGTTCCTCTGGCAGGAGGGCCACACGGCCCACGCCACCTACGAGGACGCGCGGGCGTACGCCTCGATGATCCACACCGCCGTCTACGGCGACTTCATGACCAACGTGCTGGGCATCGACGTGGTGCTCGGCCGCAAGACCGCGAAGGAGCGCTTCGCGGGCGCCATCAACACCCTCACCCTCGAGGCCATGATGGGTGACGGCAAGGCGCTGCAGATGGGCACCAGCCACGAGCTGGGCCAGAACTTCGCCAAGGCCTTCAACACCACGTACCAGCTGCAGGGCGCCGAGCGTGAGTTCGTCTGGCAGACCTCCTGGGGCGTCTCCACCCGGATGGTCGGCGGCCTGATCATGTCGCACGGCGACGACAACGGGCTGCGGGTGCCGCCGCGACTGGCCGCCGTGCAGGCCGTGGTGCTCGCCATCAAGGGCGACGACGCGGTGCTGGCCAAGGTCCGCGAGATCGGCGCCCAGCTGGAGGCGGCCGGCATCCGGGTCGTGGTCGACGACAAGACCGACACCCCGTTCGGCCGCCGCGCGGTGGACTGGGAGCTCAAGGGCGTACCGCTGCGGATCGAGGTCGGCCCGCGCGACCTGGAGAACGGCACCGCGATGCTGGTCCGTCGCATCCTTGACCGGAACAGCCCCGGTGGCAAGGAGCCGGTCTCGATCGACGGCCTGGCCGCCCTGCTGCCCGGCATCCTCGAGGAGGACCAGGCGCTGCTGCTCCGTCAGTCCCGCGAGCGCCGGATCTCCCGCACCGTCGAGGTCAAGAACCTGGACGAGGCCGTCGAGGCCGCCGCCACCGGCTGGGGCCGGATGTCCTGGGCCGAGCTCGGCCCGGCCGGCGAGGCCAAGCTGGCCGAGCAGGGTGTGTCGGTCCGCTGCATCGTCGCCGCCGACGGCTCGGTGCCGCTGACGGACGATCAGGAAGGCAACATCGCGATCGTGGCTCGCGCTTACTGATCGCGATCCGATGGGTGTTTACCTGACCGGCGCTTACCGATCGCGATCGGTTCGGTCTTTGTGAGTCATCGAGCACGACTAATGCGGTGCGATTGTTGTACCGCTGACTGACTGTCTGGTGAGACTACTGACCGGTCAACTCCCGGTCGTGCTGAACTAGCGGTACGGTGTACGGCCCGTGGCCCTGTCAATTTCGACGCTGCCACGGGCCGTTCGTCTAAGGGGGCAACCGTCCCCGTGGCGATAGCCGAGAGCCTGGCGAGGTTCGCCGGGCCCAAAGTTGCAGGGGGTTGGTCTTGCGTCAGATACGGGCAGCGCAATTCACGCGCGACAGCGCATTCCTGGGAGTTCGCTGGGAATTCCCGGAGAACAGGAACTCGCGGAACATCGGCGCTCACTGCATCGTTGGTCTAGCGTGAGCACGACACAGCCTCTCGTCCTCGCGGCCGAACTGGCCGCCGCCTGGAGTGACATCCAGGCCCATCACCAGGACCTTCCCGACCTCGCCTCGCCTGAGGCCCTGATCGGCGAGTCCTCCTCCGCCTGCGGCAGCCAGCTCGGCTTCGAGCGACTGCTGCACGAAGCCGCTCACGGCCTGGCCGCGGCCCGCGACATCCGTGACACCTCACGGGCCGGGCGCTACCACAACCGGCGTTTCCTGCTGCTCGCCTCCGAGCTCGGTCTGGCGCACCCGGTCGAGCCGCACGCCAGCAGCGGCTTCTCCCAGGTGACCATGCTGATGGAGACTCAGGAGCGGTACTCGGGAACGATCGAGCGGCTCGACCGCGCGCTCGGCGCACACCAGCTCGCCGTCAACGGCGAAGGTGGACACCGCGCGTTCCGCGGCCCGGCGGCTCGGCACGGTTCCTCCGGTGGCGGTGTCCGGGTCAAGGCGATCTGTGGGTGTGGGCGCAACGTCCGGGTGGTGCCGTCGGTGCTCGCTCAGGCGTCGATCGTCTGCGGTGCCTGTCAGCAGCCGTTCCGGATCGCGTGACCGTAGTTCCGTCCCGCTTTCCTGCCGGCGCCAGTGCCGGTGCCGGTGTCCCGTCCTGTTCCTGCCGTCCGTCGCCAGCGGGCTGTGCCGCACGTTCTGCATCACCTGTAGTGCTGAGACTCGGCTCAACCGGGGGCGGGGGCCCTCGGTCGGGCCGACCGGCGCGGTGTGGCAGAATGGACAGCTGAGTACTCGGCAGCCGAGCAGGACCCCTCTCTCCTACGGCTGGCGTGTCCCTTGAACGGCCGCCCTCGCAACCCCACGCGGTGGCAGCGGCTGTTCACCCACGTCAACACCAGGAGAACCCACTCCCGTGGCAGTCAAGATCAAGCTCAAGCGTCTCGGCAAGATTCGCGCCCCGCACTACCGCATCGTCGTCGCGGACTCGCGCACCAAGCGTGACGGTCGCGCCATCGAGGAGATCGGCATCTACCAGCCGACCTACAACCCCTCGAAGATCGAGGTCGACACCGACCGCGCCCAGTACTGGCTGTCCGTCGGCGCCCAGCCGACCGAGCCGGTCCTCGCCATCCTGAAGCTCACCGGTGACTGGCAGAAGTTCAAGGGCCTGCCGGCCCCGGCCCCGCTGCTGGTGGCCGAGCCCAAGGTCGAGGACTTCTCGCACCTGTTCGCGAAGGCCGTCGCCGGCTTCGAGGACAGCACCACCGGTGTTGCCATCACCCCGAAGGCCAAGAAGGCGGACAAGGCCGAGGCTGAGGCCGACGCCGCTTCCACCGAGGCCTGAGCGTGATCGAGGACGCCCTCGACCACTTGGTCAAGGGCATCGTCGAGCACCCCGACGAGGTGCAGGTGCGTTCGCGCAACCTGCGTCGGGGCAACACCATCGAGGTGCGCGTGCACCCCGATGACCTCGGCAAGGTGATCGGCCGGGGCGGCCGAACGGCTCGCGCTCTGCGCACCGTGGTCGGCGCCCTCGGCGGTCGCAACGTCCGGGTCGACCTGGTCGACGTGGACAGCATTCGCTGACGCTCGACCGTCAGGTTTCTGGGACCGGCCGGGACGCATGTCGTCCCGGCCGGTCCTTCTGCATTTCCGGGCCGGACGGTGCTGGTTTCCCCGGGCTTTGCCGGGGTGTCGCCTGCGCTGCTCTTCGTTTCCCGTCCTGCTCGGCTCTCTCGCCATTCACCGTCTTTCGGCTCACCGGACCCAACGCATCGCCGGTACAGATTCAGGAGAACGATCACCGTGCAGCTCGTCGTCGGCAAGATCGGCCGTGCCCACGGCATCAGGGGGGACGTCAGTGTCGAGGTCCGTACCGACGAACCCGAACTGCGGCTCGGGCCCGGCGCGGTCCTGCTCACCGACCCGGCCACGGTCGGCCCGCTGACCATCGAGTCGGGCAAGGTGCACAGCGGCCGGCTGCTGCTGCGCTTCGCGGGGGTGAACGACCGCAACGCCGCCGAGGCGCTGCGCGGCACCATGCTGATCGCGGAGATCGACCCGGAGGATCGGCCGGACGATCCCGAGGAGTTCTACGACCACCAGCTGATCGGCCTGGACGTGGTGCTGCTCGACGGCACCCTGGTGGGCGAACTCAGCGAGGTGGTCCACCTGCCGTACCAGGACCTGCTGACCGTCACCCGGCCGGACGGGACCGAGGTGCTGGTGCCGTTCGTCACCCGGATCGTGCCGACCATCGACCTGGAGAACCAGCGGGCCGTCATCGACCCGCCGCCCGGGCTGATCGACCCGGCGGAGGCTGTGGTGGTCCGCTCGGACGATGCGGATGACGCGGATGATGTTGCTGGTTCTGAGGGTGCGGCCGGCACCGCGGCCGACGACGCGTCAGACGAGGGCGGTGCGCGCGGGTGAGTGAGATGCGGATCGACGTCGTCACGATCTTTCCGGAGTACCTGGAGCCGCTGAACGTCTCGCTGGTCGGCAAGGCCAGGGCCCGCGGCCAGCTCGACGTGCACCTGCACGATCTGCGCTCGTGGACCACGGACATTCATCGCACGGTCGACGACACCCCGTACGGCGGGGGCCCCGGCATGGTGATGAAGCCGGAGCCGTGGGGGGCGGCGCTGGACGCGGTGCTCGCCGGGGGGCCGGAGGGCGAGGTCCCGACCCTGGTGGTGCCGACGCCGAGCGGGCGGCCGTTCACGCAGGAACTGGCCCAGGAACTGGCCGGACGGCCGTGGCTGGCCTTCGCTCCCGCGCGGTACGAGGGAATCGACCGCCGGGTGATCGAGGAGGCCGCCACCCGGATGCCGGTGGTCGAGGCTTCGATCGGCGACTACGTGCTGGCCGGTGGCGAGGTCGCGGTGCTGGTGATGGTCGAGGCGATCGCCCGGCTGCTGCCCGGTGTGCTCGGCAACGCCGAGTCGCACCGGGACGACTCCTTCGCCCCTGGCGCGATGGCGGATCTGCTGGAGGGGCCGGTCTACACGAAGCCGGCCGAGTGGCGTGGGCGCGAGGTGCCGGAGGTGCTGCTCAGCGGTCACCACGGCAAGATCGCCCGCTGGCGACGGGAGCAGGCGTTCGCCCGGACCTTGGCCAACCGGCCGGACCTGGTCGAGCGCTGGGAGCTCGGCGCCTTCGACAAGAGGGAGCGCGAGGCGCTCAGCATCCTGGGGCTTGCCTGGGACGAGAGCCTCGGCCGATTTCGGTCTCTGGCGGAAGCTGTGGAAGAATAGGCGACTGTTGTCTGCCGTCGGACTTCCCTTGTGGAAGTCGGTGGAGCGTTGCCCCCGCCACGGGGGGACCATCGCGAACCGAAGCGGCCCGCAGCACACCCCATTGTGACGAACTTCCGTGGGCGGCCCGTGGCGCCTGCGATGGAGAGCAAAATGAGCAACAAGCTCGCTGCTGTCGACGTGGCTTCGCTGCGCGACGACATCCCGGCCTTCCGCGCTGGTGACACCCTGAAGGTTCACGTCCGGGTCATCGAGGGCAGCCGCTCCCGTGTCCAGGTCTTCCAGGGCGTCGTCATCCGCCGCCACGGCGCCGGCATCGGTGAGACCTTCACCGTTCGCAAGGTGTCCTTCAACGTCGGCGTGGAGCGCACCTTCCCGGTGCACACCCCGGTCGTCGAGAAGATCGAGGTCGTGACCCGCGGTGCGGTTCGCCGCGCCAAGCTGTACTACCTGCGTGACCTCCGCGGCAAGGCCGCGAAGATCAAGGAGAAGCGCGACCGCTGATCCGCTGACCCCGGCCCTGGCCAGGGGTTCAGTACGCTCGGGTCGGGTGGAGTCCCTTCGGGATAGGCTCTGCCCCGATGAGCACGCAAGAACCAGTCGCGGACCGCGACGGCAGCGCCGCACCTTCGGGTGCGGACGGACTGGAGGGTGGCGCCAGTGCAGCTCCTGGAGGCGACGTCGGAACCTCCGCCGGACCCGCTGAACCAGACCGGTCCGCCGATAGCGCTGAAGCGGCTGAGGGATCAGGAGAGGCGGGGGGAACCGACGAAAGCGGCTCCGAGCTTCCGAGACGGTGGTCCGCACGTGACCTCCTACGGATCGTCGCGGTCTGCGTCCTGACGCTGATGCTGGTCAACGCGTTCGTCGCCCGGCCGTTCGCGGTGCCGTCCGCCTCGATGGAGAACACACTGCGACCGGGGGACCGGTTGGTGGTGAACCAGCTCGCCTATGCATTCGGCGGGCACGTCCGCCGGGGCGAGGTGGTGGTCTTTGACGGAACGGGCTCCTTCCTGCCTTACGCGGAGGAGACGCCGGCTGTGCGACGCTTCCTGTCGGCCGTGGGGCTCGGTTCCGGGAACGGCTCGGTGTACGTGAAGCGTGTGGTCGGCATCGGGGGTGACCGGGTGACGTGCTGTGGGGCGGATGGGCGGCTCAAGGTCAACGGGGTGCCGTTGGATGAGTCGGCCTACCTCTACCCGGGTGACGCTCCCTCAGCGGTGCGGTTCGACGTGGTGGTCCCGGCCGGGAAGCTCTGGGTGATGGGGGATCACCGGAGCGATTCCCGGGACTCGCGGGATCATCTGGGAGAGCCGGGCGGTGGGTTCGTGCCCGAGAAGAGGGTGATTGGGCGGGCGGACTGGGTTGTCTTCCCGATCGGCCGCTGGACGTCGTTGGACCGGCCCGTGAGCTTCGCTGCGGTGGAGGGGATGGGTGGCCATGGGGGACAGAGGTAGAGCCAGGACCGCCACCACCCCGACGGCTGTCGATGACCAGGCCGCTGTCCTGGTGACGCCGGTCGGACCGACGGGGACGGGAGTGACGGCCCCTCCGGCCCGAGGCCGCGCGGAGCGGCGAAGGTCCGCCCGTCGGGCCGCTCGGCGTAGGCGCCGGTCGTTGCTTCGCGAGATTCCGCTGATAGCCGTGGCTGCGTTGCTGATCGCCCTGGTGCTCAAGACTTTTGCGGTTCAGGTCTTCGTGATCCCCTCGCCGTCGATGGAGCAGACCATCCTGATCGGCGACCGGGTGCTGGTGGACAAGCTGACGCCGTGGTTCGGCAGCCAGCCGAGCCGGGGCGAGATCGTGGTCTTCAAGGACCCGGGCGGCTGGCTCGAGCCGGTCCACAAGTCCGAGCAGGACAACTTCGCGCTGCGAGGTGCCAAGCAGGCACTCTCCTACGTCGGGTTGATGCCGTCGGACGATGAGCAGGATCTGATCAAGCGCGTGATCGGTGTGCCCGGCGACACCATTGAGTGCTGTGACGCCAACGGCCGACTGACAGTCAACGGCACACCACTGGAGGAGCCTTACCTCGCGCCAGGGAACGTGCCGTCGAAGCAGCCGTTCAAAGTCACTGTCCCGGCAGGGCGGTTGTGGGTGATGGGGGATCACCGGGATCTCTCCGCCGACTCCCGTTACCACCTGACCGAGGCCGGCCAGGGCACTATTCCGATGGACAACGTGGTGGGCCGCGCGTTCGTGATCGCCTGGCCGGTTCAGCGAATCGGTCAACTCGGTGTTCCCGCCTCCCTGTCGGCGCTTCCTGTGCGGACCGAGGCGTTCGGGCGTAGCGTTCCGGGGGCGAGTGGATACCCGAGCGAGTCTGATCGGGCTAAATCGCCTGGAACTCAACCGGATCTTGCAGAACCTCCGCTCGTTATGGGTGTGTTGGGCGTCATCCCGCTCCTCGTGCGGCCCAGGCGCGCGCGAGTGCGGCGCGCGCCGCCCGTCGGCTGATTCGCCCGTCCTGCCGTGTGGGAGCACGGGCGTCGTGGCCTGGAGTGGTAGAGAAGTGCTGGAGTGCTCGGTGTACGGTCCGATCGCCTCCGGAGGCTGTGCTGGTGTGCCGGTATCAGATCGCCCTGTGACGGGCAGAGCTGATGCGGGCTGACGGTCGGTCACAGAACGTGGTGCCCGCTGTGCGGCACTGTGAGCGCGGGCGCGCAGGCGTCCGCACAGCAGGGAGGAGATGTTGTGGGGGATCTGGTGATCGGTGCCCGTTCCGGGGGCCCTGAGCCCGAGGGCGAAGGCGCTGAGCAGTTGGACGGCTCCGACCGGTCCGCGGACGCCGCTTCGGCGGCCTCGGCCGATGACGAGGCAGGGAGTTCCAAGAAGAAGAAGCCAAAGCAGCGTTCCTTCTGGAAGGAACTTCCGATCCTGGTCGGAATCGCGCTGATTCTGGCTCTCGTGATCAAGACCTTCTTCGTCCAGGCGTTCTCCATCCCCTCGGGATCGATGCAGAACACCCTGCAGATCGGCGACCGGGTGCTGGTCGACAAGCTGACGCCCTGGTTCGGCGCCGAGCCCGAGCGCGGCGAGGTCGTGGTCTTCCACGACCCGGGCGGCTGGCTGAGCGACGAGCCGGCCCAGCAGAGCGACAACGCCTTTGTCCGCGGCGTGCAGGACGTACTCAGCTTTGTCGGGCTGATGCCTTCGGCGAACGAGAAGGACCTGATCAAGCGGGTTATCGCGGTCGGCGGGGACACGGTCGAATGCCAGGGCAGTGGGCCGGTCAAGGTGAACGGGATCGCGCTCGACGAGCCGTACATCTTCCCCGGCAACACCCCGTGCGGGGACAAGCCGTTCGGGCCGGTCCAGGTGCCGGACAACCGGATCTGGGTGATGGGCGACCATCGGGCCGACTCGCTCGACTCGCGGTTCCACCAGGACCAGCCCGGTGGCGGCACCGTGCCCGTGGACAACGTGGTGGGACGGGCCTTCGTGGTGGCCTGGCCGATCAGCAACTGGGCGACGCTGCCGGTGCCGGACACCTTCGACCAGAAGGGGCTTGCGGCTGCAGCACTGCCCTACGCGCCGCCCGCGGCCGGTGCGGCGATCGCACTGCCTGCGGTCTGGTGGCTGCGGCGTTACCGCCGCTGACCTCTCCGGCTGCTGCCGATGAGGTGAAGCAGGGTCTTGCGCGGGCCGTGGTACTGGCGAGTAATCTGCTCGCACGTGCCACGGCCCGCCGGCTTTCCCGGACCCGCCGTGGCCCACCCGCGCGGGCTGCGGGTCGACCTGGAGGTGGCGGCGATGAGCGACGTGATGACCCCGAGGGCTGCCCCGCCGCGTCCGGCGAAGGCCGGGCGCAGTGTCGGGGCCCTGGTCCAGGGGTTGGTGATCGGGATCGGCTTCGTGCTCCTCGTGGGAGCGTTCGGGGCGCTCGCCGTGCAGTACCGGCCGTACCGGATCCCGACCCAGTCGATGACCCCGACCCTGACCACGGGTGACACGGTGCTGGCCCGGTCGGTCGGCGGCGACTCGGTGGGCCGAGGGGACATCGTGGTCTTCCAGAGCCAGCTCTGGGGCAATGTCCCGATGGTCAAGCGGGTGGTCGCGGTCAGCGGTGACACTGTGGTCTGCTGTGACGCGCAGCATCGGCTGGTGGTGAACGACCACCCGATCGACGAGCCGTACCTGGCAAAGCAGCAGCTCAACGACAAGCTGTTCACCACCGTTGTGCCGCCGGGGAGGCTCTTTCTGATGGGCGACAACCGGGACGCCTCGCTCGACTCCCGGAGCCACCTCGACCTGGCGGGCGGCACGGTGGCGACCACCGAGGTGCTCGGACGTGTCGAGGGGACGGTCTGGCCTGCCGACCGGGCTGGGCTGAGCGAGCGTACGGTGGCCTTCGACGGGCTGGCCGGCCCGACGGCCGCGAAGCCTGGACTGCTCGGGCCCGCCGCGATCACGATGGCGACCGGTGCGGCGATGATCGTGTTGGCCTCGCTGGTGGGCGGTCTTGCCTCGCTGGCCCGACGGTTCCGACGGGGTTGACCGGCAGCAGCAACAACAGGCGCAGCAGGAACGTCGGGGCGATCCAGGGGACTGCGCGGAGGAGTCGGCGATGGCGGTGGAACGGCGCCGGGCGGCGCGAGTCCTGCTGTTGGACGAGGCGGACCGGTTGCTGCTCTTCCGGGGCACGGATCCGGCGGTGCCCGGAGTGTTCTGGTGGTTCACCCCCGGCGGGGGAGTGGAACCGGGCGAGGAGCTGCGCGCTGCGGCGTTGCGTGAGCTTGCCGAGGAGACCGGCTTGACCGGAGTGGAGCTCGGACCGGTGGTGGCATACGACACGGTGTCCTTCTCCTATCTGGAGCAGCAGTACGAGCAGGATCAGTGGTTCTTTCCGGCTCGTACGCGTGAGACCGAACTGAGCATGCCGGAGGCAGCTGCGGCCGAGGAGCATGCCCAACTGCTGACGGCGCGATGGTGGACGGTGGCGGAACTTCGGGAGACCGAGGAGATGGTCTACCCGTTCGAGCTGGCGGATCTGGTCGAGCGGCTGCTGGCGGACAGCCCGCCAGTCCGGCCGGTACGGCTCTGCGGAAGGGCCGGGTGGTCCACAATGGGGTGGACGTATCGAGTTGAGGGGACACCTGGATGAGTGCCGAAGACCTCGAGAAGTACGAGACCGAGATGGAGCTCAAGCTCTATCGGGAGTACCGGGATGTCGTCGGCCTGTTCAAATACGTGATCGAGACGGAGCGGCGTTTCTATCTCACGAACGACTACGAGCTCCAGGTGCACTCGGTGCAGGGGGAGGTCTTCTTCGAGGTCTCGATGGCGGACGCGTGGGTCTGGGACATGTACCGACCGGCCCGGTTTGTCCGAAAGGTGCGGGTGCTGACCTTCAAGGACGTCAATATCGAAGAGCTGGCCAAGAGCGATCTCGAGCTGCCCTCGGACGACGCCTCCTTCGGTAACTGAGCGGACAGGACAGCTGCGCCGTCCTCGCGAGGAGACGCTCTACCAGCCTTGGCCTCGATGTCCAGAGGATGTCCGAAAAACCTCCCGCAAGGGTGATTTGGTTATCCACAACCCCTGAGTTATCCACAGAAATCACGAACTCTGGCCCGTTTTCGGACTGATACGACAGCCTCCTGGCACGGAGGTGATTGCCGTGCAGAGTTCCAACAACGGTCTCGGCCGTTACGGCGAAGAAGTCGCAGCCCGCTGGCTCACTGCGGGCGGGCTGCGAATCCTGGAGCGCAACTGGCGTTGCGCTGAAGGAGAGTTGGACATCATCGCGCTGGACGGGGACACGATCGCCGTCTGCGAGGTGAAAACCCGCTCCGAGCGAGGGTTTCAACAGCCGAGCGAAGGCATCGACCAGACCAAGGCCGCGCGGCTCCGCCACCTGGCCGAGCGCTGGCTCGGTGAGCGCTGGCCCGAGCATTTCGCTCGCCTCGCCGACTCGGTCCAGTCATCGGGAGGGCTACCCGCACTGCTCCCGCAGGAACAGGAAGCTGAGGCCGAAGCCGGCAAGGCCCGCCCAGGTAAGGGCAGCCGGAGTAACAAGCAGGTCGTAGAGCCCGCAGCACAGGCTCTTCCAGTGCCCTTGCCTCCCGGAGGCGTGCGGATCGACCTGGTTGCCGTGGTCAACCGCCTGAAGGGTGCCGCCTTGGTGGAGCACCTGCGTGGGGCGGTCTGAGATGGCATTCGCCCGCACCTGCTCAGTTGCCCTGGTCGGTGTGGACGGAGTGGTGGTGGAGGTACAGGCAGATCTTGAGCCTGGCCTCGCGACCTTCGCCCTGGTCGGCCTCCCGGACAAGGCGCTGTCCGAGGCCAAGGACCGAGTTCGGGCCGCTGTCGTGAACAGTGGAGAGCCGTGGCCGCAGCGGAAACTGACGGTCGGTCTGAGCCCGGCCTCGGTCCCCAAGAGCGGCAGCGGTTTCGATCTCGCTGTCGCCTGCGCCGTCCTGGCGGCCGCTGAGCGGCTCGATCCGGCCACCATCGCCGACCTGTTGATCATCGGTGAGCTGGGGCTGGACGGTAGGGTGCGGCCGGTCCGGGGCGTACTGCCCTCGGTACTCGCGGCGGCCGACGCCGGGTACCGGCAGGTCATCGTCGCTGAGCAGACCGCGCCCGAGGCCGCGCTGGTCCCGGACGTCTCGGTGCGGGGCGTCCGCAGCCTGCGCCAGCTGATCGCGATCCTCACCGGCGCCCCGGAGCCTGACGAGCCGGCCGACCACGGTGTCGGCCGCAGGGATTCGGCACTGGCCGGGCTGATGCTCCCCGGCGCCGGAGTCCGAGGGCTCACCGCTGAGAGGGCCGCCGAGCTTGACCTGGCCGACGTGGCAGGCCAGCATCAGGCCCGCCGCGCCCTGGAGATCGCGGCCGCGGGCGGTCACCACCTGTTCCTCAAAGGCCCGCCCGGTGCAGGGAAGACGATGCTGGCCGAACGGCTGCCGGCGCTGCTCCCACCGCTGACCCAGATTGAGGCCCTGGAAGTGACGGCCGTTCACTCGGTCGCGGGGCTACTGCCGACTGACCGTCCACTCATCGACAGCCCTCCGTACTACGCGCCGCACCACTCGACCACGATGCCGGCGATCGTCGGAGGCGGTAGCGGCCTGCCCAGGCCGGGAGCAGTGTCGCTGGCGCACCGGGGCATTCTGTTCCTCGACGAAGCGCCCGAGTTCCCGGTCCGGGTACTCGATGCCCTGCGCCAGCCGCTGGAGTCGGGGGAGGTGACCATCGCGCGCTCAGCCGGTTCGGTGCGGCTGCCCGCCCGCTTCCAGCTCTGTCTGGCGGCCAATCCGTGTCCATGCGGACGCCATTCCCGCCGGGGCGAGGGCTGCGAATGTACCCCGACGATGGTGAGCCGCTATCAGAGCAGGCTCTCCGGGCCCTTGTTGGACCGGGTTGACCTCCAGGTCCAGGTGGAGCCGGTGACCAGAGCAGAGCTGATGGGACAGAGCCGGGCCGAGGGCACCCGGGAGGTGGCGGCCAGGGTTCTGGCGGCCCGTGCGCGAGCTGCCGAGCGGCTCGCCGACACGCCATGGCGAACCAACGCGGAGGTGCCGGGCCACACTCTCCGTACGCGCTGGCGGCTTGCCCCGGGCGCACTGGCCGATGCCGAACGGGATCTGGAGCGCGGCCTGTTGACAGCGCGTGGCCTGGACCGAGTGCTCCGCGTCGCCTGGACGGTGGCCGACCTGGCCGACCGTGACCAGCCCACCCGTATCGACATTCGTACGGCCCTGGTGCTGCGCACAGGTGTGCAGCGCGGTCTGCCCGAACGGGACCCGGCTGTCTGCTTCGGCGAGGAGTCGGACGCTGACCTCGGCGGCGAGTTCTGAGCGCACGGTCCGACAGCCGGGCAGGGGACCCGGTGCCCGCTCCTCCGAGCATTGCCCGTCCGACCTGTCCGACCCGCCTGGGGTTCGATCCGTCAGAGCCGTCGTCACCGTGGAGGCGCAGGTGAACCGCAGTAACCAGACCCCGACAGCCCCCGCCACCCCCCGGGCCGCGCCAAGGATGCGCCCGTCAACGCCGTCGGCGGCAGAGCCGACACCCCAACCGGCGGCCGATGCCGAGCGCCGCGCTCGGGCCGCACTCACCAGACTGATCGAGCCCGGTGATGCCGTCATCGGCCGGTGGCTCGGTCAGGTCGGGGCATCCACCTTGGTCGAGGCCATTCACCGCCGTACCGTCCCGGGCTACCTCGACCTGGGCGCAGACCGTCTAGGCGCCTACCGCGCCAGGCTCCCGCTGGTCGACGTCGATGCGGACCTGGAACGAGTGGGTGCCGCCGGTGGCCGGTTCATCATTCCGGGCGACATCGAGTGGCCGTCCCAGCTCGACGATCTGGGCGACGGCCGACCCATCGGCCTCTGGGTCCGTGGCACCGGATCACTGCGGATGCTCGCCCTGCGCTCGGTGGCCATGGTGGGCGCCCGAGCCTGTACCGCCTACGGCGCGCACGTCGCGGGTGAGCTCTCGGCCCAACTGGCCGAGCGAGGCTGGGTGGTGGTCTCGGGAGCGGCCTATGGCATCGACGCGGCAGCTCACCGGGGCGCGCTCGCGGTCGGCGGAGTCACCCTCGGAGTGCTCGCCTGCGGAGTCGACGTGGCCTACCCGGCCGGCAACTCGGAGCTGATCGCCCGCATCGCTGCCCAAGGTCTGTTGGTCAGCGAGCTGCCTCCGGGCGAGCACCCGAACCGGTTCCGATTCGTGCTCCGTAACCGGGTGATAGCCGCACTGACCCGGGGCACCGTGGTGGTCGAAGCCGCCATGCGCAGCGGGGCGCTGAGTACCGCTCGTCGGGCCCGTGACCTGAACCGGCACACCATGGGTGTGGCCGGCCCAGTGACCTCCGAGCTGTCGGCCGGGGTCCACGCGCTGATCCGTAGCGGTGGCGCCACGCTGGTGACGGACGCGGCCGAGATCGGCGAGTTGGTCGGCGCGATCGGGGACGACCTGGCGCCACGCCGGTCCGGCCCGGTACTCCCCAGAGACCTGTTGCCCCCGCCGGTGGCCCGGGTGCTGGAGGCTGTGCCCGCCTCGGCCGAGGGCGCGCCGGTGGAGCGGCTGGCTCGGCAGGCAGGGCTCTCGCCGGACGAAGTCCTGCAGCGGCTCTACGAGTTGGGATCACTCGGGTTCGTCGAGAGATGTGGCGCGCACTGGCGACTGGTGCGCAGTAGTCGAGCTCGGAAGGAGTGACGCCGAGGGGTCGGCGCGGAGTGCGCCACGCCGGGTGCACCACCGGTTCGGGCGACGACCGAGTGGCGGTAGCACTGCGCAGTGACTTGGTCACGCTACGCTCGCAGTGGCTTCCCTATCAGCACATGACTCGGCAGAACGGCGCAGACCAACGTATGCCCACACACATTCCCGGACACAGGGTGACCGGCGCCCTCCGGTCCTCGGGAGGGCCAGGGCCGGGGGCCGAGGCACGACCCGCCGCCGAGGCGCAGAGCAGAGCGCCAGGGGTGATGGAGGTGACCAGGCAAGCCGGTCGGGTGCGAGCCCGAACCGCGGGAGAGGACACCTCGGTCCAGCTGCCTTCCCGCCCCCCGGCCGCCCGCCGCGAGGCCGAGGCGGCAAAGCCGCCCACGTCAAGCGTGGCAAAGCCTGCTGTTGACGACCGGTCAGCTCTGGAGCTGCTATGGCGCTCGTACAAAGAGACCGGGGACGCCAGACTGCGGGAGCAACTGATCCTGCACTACTCACCGCTGGTCAAATACGTGGCAGGCCGGGTCGGAGTCGGTCTGCCGGCCAATGTGGAGCAGGCCGACTTCGTCTCCTCAGGGGTGTTCGGTCTGATTGACGCGATCGAGAAGTTCGACATCGAGCGCGCGATCAAGTTCGAGACCTATGCCATCAGCCGGATTCGCGGCGCGATCATCGACGAACTCCGGGCGCTGGACTGGATCCCACGATCCGTTCGGCAGAAGGCCAAGGCGGTGGAGCGCACGTACGCGACCCTTGAGGCCCGACTGCGCCGCACGCCGCACGAGCCCGAGGTGGCTGCGGAGATGGGTATCGCGATCGAGGAGCTGCACGCGATCTTCAGTCAGCTCTCGCTCGCCAACGTGGTGGCGCTGGATGAGTTGCTGCACCCGGCCGGGGAGAGCGGCGACCGGCTCAGCCTGATGGACACCCTGGAGGACACCGGCGCCGACAACCCGGTCGAGGTCGCCGAGGACCGGGAGCTGCGCCGCCTGCTCGCCACCGCGGTCAACACCCTGCCGGAGCGCGAGAAGACCGTGGTGACCCTCTACTACTACGAGGGCCTCACGCTCGCCGAGATCGGCCAGGTGCTCGGCGTCACCGAGAGCCGGGTCAGCCAGATCCACACCAAGTCGGTGATCCAGCTTCGCGCCAAGCTCTCCGAGGTGTGCTGAGCCCTTCTGACGCACCCAGCAGCCGCGGCAGAGCGTACGTCGAGGTGAATGCGCCGGAGTGTTGCACCGCACGCCCGGCGATTCCCATGGCGCTGTCCCGGAAGTTCGTCCGGCTCCGTACAGTAGGAGCGTGCCGAAGATCCGGGCGGCCACGGTGGCCGAGCATCGTCAGCTGCAGCGCGCAGCCCTCCTCGACGCTGCCCGCACGCTGCTCACCGAGGGCGGCATGGAGGCGATGACCTTCCCCGCGCTTGCCGCGCGGGCCGGGCTCGCGCGCTCCTCGGTGTACGAGTACTTCCGTTCGCGCGCGGCCGTGATCGAGGAGCTGTGCGCGGTCGACTTCCCGCTCTGGGCGGCGGAGATCGAGGCGGGGATGGCGGCCTGCGACACCCCGCACGCCAAGGTCGAGGCCTACGTTCGCGGCCAGCTCGCACTGGCCGCCGACCCCAGGCACCGCGCTGTCGTCGCGATCTCGGCGCTGGAACTCGACGAGGCCGCGCGAGGCCGGATCAGGACGGCACACCACGCCCTGGTCGACCTGGTGGTCCAGGCTCTGCAGGAGATCGGGCACGAGCAGCCCCGGGTGGCGGCCGCGCTGCTCCAAGGAGTGGTCGAGGCGGCTGTGCGCCAAGCCGAGCGGGTCGGCGAGGAGGGGGCCGGTTCGGTCTCCGACTCCGCCGTGTCGATGGTGCTGCACGGGCTCTGCCCCGCCCACCGGCCCGGCGCCGATGCCGACGAGACGGTCCTGAAGCCCGCCACCACCGCCTGAGTGGTGGTCCGGTGCTGAGCCTGCGTCACCTCACCGTCCAGTGGCAGCAGCCGCGCCTGGCCGGTTCCCAGCAGAGCCAGCGGGTCGAGGTAGCGCTTCCCCCGCAGTAGTCCCCAGTGCAGGCAGCCCGTCGCGCAGTGCCCGACACCGGTCGCCAGAACCCCGATCGGTTCGCCGCCGGCGATGGCCGTGCCGACCGGCACGCTGCCGGTGACGGGTAGGTAGGTGGTGCGCAACGGGGGATTCCCCGAGGCGGGGTGAGTCACCGTCACCACCGGCCGGCCCGCGACCATCCCGGCGAACGAGACCACCCCGGGCGCGGCGGCCCGCACCGGCACTCCGACCGAGGCGGCCAGGTCCACACCGCGGTGCCCCGCCGCCCAGCGCACCGGCGGCGGGTCGAACCGCTGGAGCAGACCGCCCGGCCCGCCCACCGGCCAGGCGCGTCCGGGCCCCGGACCGACCGCAAGAGCCGCAGCCCTAACCCCAACCTCAGCCCCAGCCCCGGACGCCGAAGGCTGCGGCAGCCCGACGAACAGCAGCGCGGTGAGCAGTGCCACCAGCAGCACCACCACCCGCCGGTCCGGCGGATGCGGCGGGTGCGGCGGCGGCCCCGCGCCCGGTCCGGTGACGATCGGCAGCAACAGCGGAAAGAGAGGAGCACCCATGCAGAGCAGGCTTCCGGCCATCGCGGTCAGCGCCCAGCACCCCCACCTGCCCTGTGGACAACCCGATCCTGGGGACATCGGCGTTCCCCCGCAAGGGTGATTCCGCCGGCGGTCCGCACCCCGTACCGGGCAGTGAACGAAGGAGCGTGGGGCCGGTACAGCGCGGTCGAACCCCGGCTGTCCCACCCCGAAAGGTCGGAGTCGCTCCCGGCTCGGGGCTTCCCGTACACTTCACACGCGACCCGGTCTGCCGGGTCGACTTCGCACGCCCCGCCACCGACAGCAGAGGTCACCCCGCAAGGGTGCCCGAGGCCCGTTCGGTGCGAGTGCCGCTCGGTCCGCCGAGCCTGGCGCGGTCCAGTCACCGCACAGGCGCAGGTGGCTCGGCACGTCGGGGCGTCAGGCGTGGCGGTCGCCCGACCGGCACGGAACAACCGAGAACACCTGGCACCCCGGGTCCGTAAGGACCAGGCGCGCCGGGCAGAACACCGAGGAGCACGGCCATGGCCGTCGTCACGATGCGGGAGCTGCTTGAGAGCGGCGTCCACTTCGGTCACCAGACCCGTCGTTGGAACCCGAAGATGAAGCGCTTCATCTTCACGGAGCGCAACGGCATCTACATCATTGACCTCCTGCAGTCGCTGAACTACATCGACCGCGCCTTCGAGTTCGTCAAGGAGACGGTTGCCCACGGCGGCAGCGTCCTCTTCGTCGGTACCAAGAAGCAGGCCCAGGAGGCCATCGCCGAGCAGGCCACCCGCGTGGGCATGCCCTACGTGAACCAGCGCTGGCTCGGCGGCATGCTGACCAACTTCCAGACCGTCTACAAGCGCCTTCAGCGGATGAAGGAGCTCGGCGAGATCGACTTCACGGATGTGGCCGGTTCCGGTCTCACCAAGAAGGAGCTCCTGGTCCTCGAGCGCGAGCACACCAAGCTCGAGAAGACCCTTGGCGGTATCCGTGACATGCAGCGCGTTCCCAGCGCTGTCTGGATCGTCGACACCAAGAAGGAGCACATCGCGGTTGGTGAGGCCCGCAAGCTTCACATCCCGGTCGTCGCGATCCTGGACACCAACTGTGACCCCGACGAGGTCGACTACAAGATCCCGGGCAACGACGACGCGATCCGCTCCGTCACGCTGCTGACCCGCGTCATCGCCGACGCCGTCGCCGAGGGCCTCAAGGCCCGTGCCGGTGTCGCCAAGGGCGACGTCAAGGCCGAGCCGGGTGCCGACCAGCCGCTGGCCGACTGGGAGAAGGACATCCTCGAGGGCGAGCCGAAGGCCGACGAGACCGTCGAGGCCCCCGCCGCTGAGGCCACCGAGGCTGCTGCCGAGACCGTCGAGGCTCCGGCCGCCGATGTTGAGGCCCCCGCCGCCGAGGCCACCGAGGCTGCTGCCGAGACCGTCGAGGCTCCGGCCGCCGAGGCCGAGCAGGCCTGACGTACCAAGGGTGAGGGGCACTCGCCGGTACGACACCGGTAAGTGCCCCTCTCTCCCGTGCCGGGGGCTGTATCCAGCCCGCCAGGCACCTCCCCACGCAGACACGCGAGACGCGAGAAGAGATTCACACCATGGCGAACATCTCCGCCGCGGACGTCAAGAAGCTCCGTGAGCTCACCGGCGCCGGCATGATGGACTGCAAGAAGGCGCTGGACGAGGCCGAGGGCAACGTCGAGAAGGCCGTCGAGCTGCTTCGTATCAAGGGCCAGAAGGGCGTCGCCAAGCGCGAGGGCCGCGACGCCTCCAACGGTGCCGTTGCCGCGCTCATCGCCGAGGGTGCCAAGTCCGGCGTCCTGGTCGAGCTGAACTGCGAGACCGACTTCGTCGCCAAGGGCGGCAAGTTCGTCGAGGTCGCCAACGCGATCGCCGCTCACGTGGCCGCCACCTCCCCGGCCGACCTGGAGACCGCGCTGGCCTCCGAGATCGCCGCCGGCCAGACCGTCCAGCAGTTCGTGGACGAGGCCAACGCGACCCTGGGCGAGAAGATCGTGTTCCGCCGCTTCGCGCAGTTCGACGGTGACGGCTTCGTCGGCGTCTACATGCACAAGTCGGACCCGGACCTCCCGCCGACCATCGGTGTCCTCGTCGAGCTCGACAAGGAGAACGCCGAGGTCGCCAAGGACGTCGCGCAGCACATCGCCGCCTTCGCGCCGAAGTACCTGTCCCGCGAGGACATCCCGGCCGAGGACATCGAGAACGAGCGTCGGGTCGCCGAGGCCACCGCGCGCGAGGAGGGCAAGCCCGAGGCTGCCCTGCCGCGCATCGTCGAGGGTCGCGTCACCGGCTTCGTCAAGGAGAACTCCGTTCTGGAGCAGGCCTTCGCGAAGGACAACAAGAAGACCGTCGCCAAGGTGCTCGAGGAGAACGGCGTCGCCCTCAAGCGCTTCGCCCGCTTCCGCGTCGGCGCCTGACCCACGTTCCGCAGCGCTTCCCGCCTAAGGTAGGAAGCGCCCGGCCGCTCACCAGGGTGGCCAGGAACGCGCCGATCGGGCTCGACCAGCGCCAGGAAGTCAACGGGCGGGCCACGTCGGCACCATGAACGACGAGGAGGCCATTGCCGTGCAGGACACCGTACCGGTTCCCGCGGCAGTGGCCTCTTTGCGTGTACGCGCAGGTCAGGGGACCGGCACTGCCCGTCGGCGGCCCCGTCTGTGAACCAGTAGGTGGAGAAGGAGAAGTCCATGACGGAGACGCAGGAGACCGTGCAGGAGAGCAACCGTCGGCGGGTTCTGCTCAAGCTGTCCGGTGAGGCGTTCGCCGGTGGTGGCGGCCTCGGCGTCGACCCGGATGTCGTGCACAAGATCGCCCGTGAGATCGCCACGGTGGTCCGTGGCGGTACCGAAGTGGCGATCGTGATCGGCGGCGGCAACTTCTTCCGCGGCGCCGAGCTGCAGGTCCGCGGCATGGACCGGGCGCGCTCCGACTACATGGGCATGCTCGGCACCGTGATGAACTGCCTGGCGCTGCAGGACTTCCTGATCAAGGAAGGCATCGAGACCCGGGTCCAGACCGCCATCACGATGGGCCAGGTCGCTGAGCCGTACCTGCCGCTGCGGGCCGTCCGGCACCTGGAGAAGGGCCGCGTGGTCATCTTCGGCGCCGGAATGGGTATGCCGTACTTCTCCACCGACACCACCGCCGTGCAGCGCGCCCTGGAGATCCACGCCGAGGTGCTGCTGATGGGCAAGAACGGTGTCGACGGGGTGTACGACTCCGATCCCCGCACCAACCCCGCGGCGGTCAAGTTCGACTCCCTCGACTACAGCGAGGTCATCGCGCGCGACCTCAAGGTGGCCGACCTGACCGCGATCACGCTGTGCAAGGACAACGATCTGCCGATGCTGGTCTTCGAGCTGCTGGCGGAGGGCAATATCGCCCGCGCGGTGAACAGTGAGAAGATCGGCACACTCATCAGCCAGGACTCTGCCCGGGCCTGAGCAGTCGTCACCTGAGCAGCAATCAGCCGTCCGGGGTATTCGCCGGCCGGAACCACAGCAGATGAACGGGACAGGGAGCAGACAGTGACCGACGAGATCCTCTTCGAGGCCGAGGAGAAGATGGACAAGGCCGTCGGGGTCGCCAAGAACGACTTCGCGGCGATCCGGACCGGCCGGGCGCACCCGGCCATGTTCGCCAAGATCTTCGCGGACTACTACGGTGCGCTGACGCCGATCAACCAGCTCGCCTCGTTCTCGGTGCCCGAGCCCCGGATGGCGGTCGTCGCGCCGTTCGACAAGACCGCGCTGAAGGCCATCGAGACCGCGATCCGCGACTCCGACCTCGGGGTCAACCCGTCCAACGACGGCTCGATCATCCGGGTGGTGCTGCCGGTGCTGACCGAGGAGCGCCGCCGCGAGTACATCAAGCAGGCCCGGGCCAAGGGCGAGGACGCCAAGATCTCGATCCGGGCGATCCGCCGCAAGGCCAAGGACGCGGTCGACAAGCTGGTCAAGGACAGCGAGATCGGCGAGGACGACGGCCGCCGCGCCGAGAAGGAGCTCGACGACACCACGGCGAAGTACGTGGCGCAGATCGACGAGCTGCTGAAGCACAAGGAAGCCGAGCTGCTCGAGGTCTGATGCACGACGCTTCCGGGCGCCGGTCTCCGGCGCCCGACTCCGCTGCTGCGGGTGACCTTGGACCCCAAACGGGTCACTCGCAGCAGCTCCCGGTGTACCGACCCGGCCTCTCGGCACAGACTCCTGTCATGCCGCACCGCCCCACCCCGACATCCGCCCCAGGGCAGGAGACAGCAGTGGCCCAGCCCGACCAGCAGCCCCGCAAGCAACGCGGTGGCCGCAACCTGCAGGCCGCGATAGGGGTGGGGGTCGGTCTCGGCGCGGTGATCGTCGCCTCGCTGTTCGTGGTGAAGGTGCTCTTCCTCTTCGTGGTGGCCGCCGCGGTCCTGGTGGGCGTGTGGGAGCTGACCAGCCGGCTGGCCGAGCGCAAGGAGATCAGCACGCCGCTGATCCCGCTGCTGGTGGGCAGTCTGGCGATGCTGGGTGCGGGGTACTGGGCCGGCCCGCAGTGGGCGGCCGCGGCGCTGGCGCTGACCGGACTCGCGGTGATGATCTGGCGGATGAGCGAGCCGCCGGAGAACTACCTGCGCGACATAACGGCAGGCATCTTCACCGCGTTCTACGTGCCGTTCCTGGCCACCTTCGTGGTGATGATGCTGGCGGCCGACGACGGCCCGCAGCGGATCCTGCTCTTCCTGATCGTCACCATCTGCAGTGACACCGGCGCCTACGCGGTCGGCTACAAGTTCGGGAAGAACAAGCTGGCCCCGACCATCAGCCCGGGCAAGACCCGGGAGGGTCTGGCCGGCGGCATCGGTCTTTCGATGATCGCGGGCGCGCTGCTGATGCAGTACGTGATCGACGACGGCACCTGGTGGCAGGGCCTGATCCTCGGCGCCTGCGCGGCGGTCACGGCGACCCTGGGCGACCTGGCCGAGTCGATGATCAAGCGCGACCTGGGCATCAAGGACATGGGGACCCTGCTGCCCGGCCACGGCGGCATCATGGACCGGCTCGACTCGCTGCTGCCGACCGCTCCGGTGGTCTGGCTGCTGCTGGCCGCCTTCGTCGGCAGCTGACATCTCGTCAGTCTCGTCAGTTCCGGAGCCCCGGATGCCACGGCATCCGGGGCTTTGTCGATCTGCGACACTGGATGAACCATGCCTAAGCCCGGAGAACTGACCTTTGTCGCGCCGCGTGGCGCCAAGCCCCCGCGACACCTTGCCGACCTCGCCCCCGCCGACCGCAAGGCGGCCGTCGCCGAGCTGGGCGAGCAGCCCTTCCGCGCCAAGCAGCTGTCGAACCACTACTTCGGACGGCTGTCGAGCGACCCGGCCGAGTGGACGGACATCCCGGCCGGCAGCCGGGAGAAGCTGACTGAGGCGCTGCTGCCGGAGCTGATGTCGGTGGTCCGGCACGTCTCCTGCGACGACGACACCACCCGCAAGACGCTGTGGAAGCTGTTCGACGGCACGCTGGTCGAGTCGGTGCTGATGCGCTACCCGGACCGGGTGACCATGTGCATCAGCTCGCAGGCGGGCTGCGGGATGAACTGCCCGTTCTGCGCCACCGGCCAGGCCGGGCTGACCCGGAACCTCTCCACCGCCGAGATCGTCGAGCAGATCGCGGCCGGGATGCGTTCGCTGAAGGCCGGCGAGATCCCGGGCGGCGAGGCCCGGCTGTCCAACGTCGTCTTCATGGGCATGGGCGAGCCGCTGGCGAACTACAACCGGGTGCTGGCCTCGATCCGCCGGCTGACCGACCCGGCGCCGGACGGCTTCGGCCTCTCCCAGCGCGGCATCACGGTCTCCACCGTCGGCCTGGTCCCGGCGATGAACCGGCTGGCGGACGAGGGCCTCTCCTGCCGCCTGGCGCTCTCCCTGCACGCCCCGGACGACGAGCTGCGCGACGAGCTGGTGCCGGTGAACACCCGGTGGAAGGTGGCCGAGGTGCTGGACGCCGCGTGGAACTACGCGGAGCAGTCCGGCCGGCGGATCTCCATCGAGTACGCGCTGATCAAGGACATCAACGACCAGGCGTGGCGGGCCGACCTGCTCGGCCGCCTGATCAAGAACCACCGGGTGCACGTCAACCTGATCCCGCTGAACCCGACGCCGGGGTCGAAGTGGACCGCCTCCCGCCCCGAGGACGAGCGCGAGTTCGTCCGGCGGCTGCAGTCGCACGGGGTGCCGACCACGGTCCGGGACACCCGGGGCCAGGAGATCGACGGCGCCTGCGGACAGCTGGCCGCCGCAGGGTGACCTGACGGTACGACAGCGGGGCCCGGACGCGCGTCCGGGCCCCGCTGTCGTACCGCGGGCCCCGCTGTCGTACCGTCAGCCGAGTGCGCCCGCCGCGAGCACCGCGGTCAGGCCGCCGGTGAGCAGCAGTACGGTGCCCGCCGCGAGCACCCGCAGCGCGGCAGCGCCGAACAGCAGCCGGGGTGCGGCGCCCAGCCGGAGCAGCGTGGAGCTGACGTCCCGTCGGGCGCTGCGCACCTCGGCGGCCCGGACCAGCAGGGCGGCCAGCGCGCAGGCGACCACCAGCAGGCCCTCGACGCTGGTCAGCGTCTCGGAGCTGCCGGGGCGGCCGATCCAGTAGCGGAACGCGGCCAGCACGGCGGCCGCGGCCAGCCCGAGCACGGCCAGCGGGGTGCCGATCCGCCGGGCCTCGGCGGTCAGGCCCCGGCCGGCCAGCAGCCGGAGCGGGGTGGGGCGGCCGAGTGCGAGCAGTCGGCCGGCCAGCGCCAGCAGCGGGGCGGTGAGCAGGGCCAGGCCGAGCGCGGCGAGCGACCAACCGACCAGGGCCGCCACGCCGGTGTCGCCGAGCCCGCCGGGCAGCGCGACCGGGCGGCCGTCCACCGAGGCGCCGGGCCGCAGGCCGTACAGCTCCAGGGCGGTCCCGGTCAGCAGCAGGCCGGTGGGCAGGGCGATCCGGAGCGGGCCGAAGCCGGTCGGGGCGGTGTGCTCCCGGCCGGTCGGCAGCGGGTCGGTGAGCGGGACGGCGCAGGCCGCCGAGACCCCGGCCACCAGCGGGACCAGGACCAGCAGGGTGACCGGGGCGGCGGCCGGCAGCGGGCTGCCCATACCGAGGTCGGCGGCCAGCGAGGGGTCGGCGATGTCGTTGCGCAGGACCAGGAAGAGCAGCAGGGCGACGGCGCTGCCGAGGGTGCAGGCGAGCGCGATCTCCCCGGCGACCAGCAGCCGGATCCGGACCGGTCCGGCGCCGGCGGCGGTCAGGCCGTCGATCCGTTCTGGGCGGGCGGCGGGTACGGCGCGGCCGACGACGGCGGCGAACCAGCCGACGGCGGCCAGCGGTGGCAGGCACCAGAGCAGCCGGGGCAGTGAGCTGACGGCGGGTTCGCCGAGGGCGCGGCCGAGCGCGCGCAGCAGCAGGGCCGCCACCAGGGCGGCGGCGGTCGCGGTGAGCAGCCAGCGGCCGAGGTCGGCGGGCCGGTAGCCGCGGGCCAGGCGGAAGTACAGCATGGTCAGCGCCCCGCGGTGAGCGCGGCGGCGCCGCGCGGTACGGGGGCGACCGGTCCGGTCAGCCGTCCGTCCAGCAGGGCGACGGTGCGGTCGGCGTACTTGACCAGCTCGGGGTCGTGGGTGGCGAGCACCAGGGTGAGCTGGTGCGAGCGGGCGGCGCTGGCCAGTATCCGCAGTACCTGGTCCTTGGCCTCGCGGTGCAGCGGGGCGGTCGGGTCGTCGGCGAAGACCACCGCGGGCAGTGGGGCGAGTGCGCGGGCCACCGCGATCCGCTGGCGCTGACTCTGGATCAGTTCGGCGGGGCGGCGCTTGGCGTGGTCGGCGACGTCCAGCCGCTCCAGCCACTCGGCGGCGGCGGTGTACGCGGCTTTGTGACCGGCGCCGGAGAGCAGCAGCGGCAGGGCGACGTTCTCCCGGGCCGTCAGCTCCGGGACCAGGTGCGGTTCGGAGCCGACGAAGCCGAAGCGGTCCCGGCGCAGCCGTTCCCGGCCGAGCCGGCTCAGGGTGTGCACGGGGGAGCTGTTGAACCAGACCTCGCCCTCGTCCACCGGGAGCAGCCCGGAGAGGCAGCCCAGCAGGGTGCTCTTGCCGGAGCCGCGCGGGCCGGTGACGGCGAGGACCTCGCCCTCCCGGACGCCGATCGAGATCCCGCGCAGGGCGGGGGTGCCGTGGTGGGACTTGACGATCCCTCGGGCCCACAGCACGTCGTTGTCGGGCGGGGCCGCTGACATGAGGTCCATCCTGGTGCCGACGGGGATATGACAGTCGTCAGATTAGAACGACCGGGGCGGGTCGAGGATGCGGCACACTGACCCAATCAGGTTCAAACCCTGGCGAATCCGGCGTGTTGGCCGCAAGAAATACCCTCCGGTACGGCCCGGGAACGCCCGAAGGCGGCCCCGGAGAGCGGGGCCGCCTTCGGCGGAGGGTGGGACGGAAAGCCTGAGACCGACCGGTGATTGGGGAGCGGCGTCGCGTCGCCGGGGCACGCACCTCGCCGGCTTCTCGTCGGTCGCCGATGCTCCGCATGGGCTCCCTCCTCGGCACCGCCGAGGCACGCACCCCAACGCCGCTCCTTCACCCACCCCCCAATCACCGGTCGGTCTACATCAGATCTTGGCCCACGCGTCGGTGAGGCTGACCCGCAGGATCTGCTCGATCTCGTCGAAGGTCGACTGGTCGGAGATCAGCGGCGGGGCCAGCTGGATGACCGGGTCGCCACGGTCGTCGGCGCGGCAGTACAGGCCGTTGTCGTAGAGCGCCTTCGACAGGAAGCCGTAGAGCACGCGCTCGACCTCGTCGTCGTTGAACGACTCCTTGGTGACCTTGTCCTTCACGAGCTCGATGCCGTAGAAGAAGCCGTTGCCGCGCACGTCGCCGACGATCGGGAGGTCGCGCAGCTTGTCCAGGGTGCCGAGGAAGTTCGCCTCGTTGTCCAGGACGTGCTGGTTCAGGCCCTCGCGCTCGAAGATGTCGAGGTTGGCCAGCGCCACCGCGGAGGAGACCGGGTGGCCACCGAAGGTGTAGCCGTGCAGGAAGGTGTTGTCACCCTTGTAGAACGGCTCGGCCAGGCGGTCCGAGATGATCGTGGCGCCGATCGGGCTGTAGCCCGAGGTCATGCCCTTGGCGCAGGTGATCATGTCGGGCTGGTAACCGAACTTGTCGGCGCCGAACATGGTGCCGAGGCGGCCGAAGGCGCAGATGACCTCGTCCGAGACGAGCAGCACGTCGTGCCGGTCGCAGATCTCGCGCAGCCGGGCGAAGTACCCGGGCGGCGGCGGGAAGCAGCCGCCGGCGTTCTGCACCGGCTCGACGAAGACGGCGGCGACGGTGTCGGCGCCCTCGTTGAGGATCGCCACCTCGATCTCGTCGGCGGCCCAGCGGCCGTACGCCTCGGGGTCGATCTTGCCGTCGCGCTCCAGGAAGGCGGGGGCGCGGTAGATGTTGGTGTTCGGCGCCTTGTGGGTGCCCGGGACCAGCGGCTCGAACGGGGCCTTCAGGCCCGGCAGACCGGTGATCGACAGGGCGCCCTGCGGGGTGCCGTGGTAGGCGACGGCGCGCGAGATGACCTTGTGCTTGGTCGGCTTGCCGGTCAGCTTGAAGTACTGCTTCGCCAGCTTCCAGGCAGTCTCGACCGCCTCGCCGCCACCGGTGGAGAAGAAGACCTTGTTCAGGTCGCCCGGCGCGTAGTGCGCCAGCCGCTCGGCCAGCTCGATCGCCTTCGGGTGGGCGTAGCTCCACACCGGGAAGAAGGCGAGCTCCTTGGCCTGCTTGGCCGCGGCCTCGGCGAGCTCCTCGCGGCCGTGACCGGCCTGCACGACGAACAGGCCGGCCAGGCCGTCCAGGTACTTCTTGCCCTTGTCGTCCCAGACGTAGGTGCCCTTGCCCTTGACGATCGTCGGCACGGGGGAGTTCTCGTACGACGACATGCGGGTGAAGTGCATCCACAGGTGGTCGTAGGCGGTCTTGGAAAGGTCCTTCTGCGCCGGGTCGGCAGTCATCTGGTGCCCCAGGTGTAGGTCTGTTTCCGGAGCTTCAGGTAAACGAAACTCTCGGTGCTCCGCACGCCGGGAAGCGCGCGGATGCGCTTGTTGATCAGTTCGAGCAGGTGCTCGTCGTCCTCGCAGACCAGTTCGGCCAGCAGGTCGAACGAGCCTGCGGTGCAGACCACGTAGTCGACCTCGTCGAGGGCGGCCAGTGCGTCGGCGACGGGTTCGATGTCGCCTTCGACGTTGATCCCGACCATCGCCTGGCGGGTGAAGCCGACGGTGAGGGGGTCGGTGACGGCGACGATCTGCATCACGCCTTGGTCGAGCAGCTTCTGGACCCGCTGACGTACCGCCGCCTCGGACAGGCCGACAGCCTTGCCGATGGCGGCGTACGGGCGACGCCCGTCCTCCTGGAGCTGCTCGATGATCGCCTTGGAGGCGGCATCGAGGGGAACGCTCGCGTTCCGGTCGCGGTTGGCCACGTCGCCACTGTGCCTGATCGTTTCGTCGTACGCAACCGCTTCTGCTGCTGATTTCGTCGTCGTTTCGAAAATTGCATGCGGATTACGTGGCACTTGTCCATGAGTACTGCCGAGAAGCGAAGGCAACCGGTTAGGCTGGTCAGGTACACGCGGAGGCGTGCACAACCCACTCAGTGGACCGCGGCTCCCACAGCCCGGCCACTCGGCGCCGGAGTACCCTGGCGCCGGTTCCTGCAACGTGGCAGGCCCCGACCGAGGAGAGACCCGTGAGCGAGCTTCGTACGCTGCGCAACTACGTCAACGGTGAGTTCGTCGATGCTGCGGACGGCCGCACGCTGGACGTGATCGACCCGACCACCGGCGAGGTGTACGCGACGTCGCCGCTGTCCGGTGCAGCGGACGTGGACGCGGCGATGGCCTCGGCCGCCGTGGCGTTCCCCCTCTGGCGTGACTCCACGCCGTCCGTTCGGCAGAAGCTGCTGCTCAAGATCGCGGACGCGGTCGAGGCGCGGGCCGACGAGATCGTGGACACGGAGTGTCGCAACACCGGCAAGCCGCGGTCGCTGACGCTGTCCGAGGAGATCGGTCCGATGGTGGACCAGATCCGGTTCTTCGCCGGTGCCGCCCGCCTGCTGGAGGGCAAGGCCGCGGGCGAGTACATGGACGGGATGACCTCGATCGTCCGCCGTGAGCCGGTCGGCGTCTGCGCCCAGGTCGCGCCGTGGAACTACCCGATGATGATGGCCGTGTGGAAGTTCGCCCCGGCCATCGCGGCGGGCAACGCGGTCGTGCTCAAGCCGTCCGACACCACCCCGGCCTCCACCCTGCTGCTGGCCGAGATCATCGGCGGCGTGTTGAAGGACCTGGAGCTCCCGGCCGGTGTCTTCAACGTGATCTGCGGTGACCGGGAGACCGGCCGCCTGATGGTCGAGCACTCCACCCCGGCGATGGCCTCGATCACCGGCTCGGTGCGCGCGGGCATCCAGGTCGCCGAGTCGGCGTCCAAGGACGTCAAGCGGGTGCACCTGGAGCTCGGCGGCAAGGCGCCGGTGGTGGTCTTCGAGGACGCCGACATCGCCGAGGCGGTCGAGGGCATCTCGGTCGCGGGCTTCTTCAACGCCGGCCAGGACTGCACTGCCGCCACCCGGGTGCTGGTGCACGAGTCCATCCACGACGACTTCGTGACCGCGCTGGCCAAGGCCGCCGCCGACACCAAGACCGGCGGGGTGGACGAGGAGGACGTGCTCTACGGCCCGCTGAACAACGCCAACCAGCTCAAGCAGGTGGCCGGCTTCATCGAGCGCCTGCCCTCGCACGCCAAGATCGAGTCCGGTGGCCACCGCGTCGGCGAGATCGGCTACTTCTACGCGCCGACCGTGGTCTCGGGTCTGAACCAGGACGACGAGATCATCCAGAACGAGGTCTTCGGCCCGGTCATCACCGTGCAGAAGTTCACCGACGAGGACCAGGCGGTGGACTACGCGAACGGCGTCGAGTTCGCGCTCGCTTCCTCGGTGTGGACCAAGGACCACGCGCGGGCGATGCGGATGTCGCGCCGACTGGACTTCGGCTGCGTCTGGATCAACACCCACATCCCGCTGGTCGCCGAGATGCCGCACGGTGGCTTCAAGAAGTCCGGCTACGGCAAGGACCTCTCCTCGTACGGCTTCGAGGACTACACCCGGGTGAAGCACGTCATGACCGCGATCTAGCGGGTCGTGACAGTCAGCGCAGAATTACCGCGATCTAGTTTTCTGACGCAGGCTCACTTGAGGGGCGCACCCGGTCGGGTGCGCCCCTCCTGCTTGTCAGGCTGTCGGGTGAGACGCGGACCGCCTGACAGGATGCAACTGCACCTCGGCCGGACGGTTCCCTACGCTTACGGGCATGAGCACCCCCACTGCTGACTCGGCCGCCGGACGGGCTGTCAAGGCCGCCGACCGCGCGCACGTCTTCCACTCGTGGTCCGCCCAGGCGCTGATCGACCCCCTCGTGGTGGCCGGTGCCGAGGGTTCGTACTTCTGGGACTACGACGGCAACCGCTACCTCGACTTCTCCTCGCAGCTGGTGAACACCAACATCGGTCACCAGCACCCCAAGGTGGTCGCCGCGATTCAGGAGCAGGCCGCCAAGCTCTGCACCATCGCCCCGGGCTTTGCGTACGAGTCGCGCAGCGAGGCGGCCCGGCTGATCGCCGAGCGCACGCCGGGGGACCTGGACAAGATCTTCTTCACCAACGGCGGCGCCGAGGCGAACGAGAACGCCATCCGGATGGCCCGGCTGCACACCGGCCGGCAGAAGATCATGTCGACTTATCGCTCCTACCACGGCGCCACCGCCAACGCGATCGCGCTGACCGGCGACCCCCGTCGCTGGGCCAACGAGACCGGCGTCTCCGGCATCGTGCACTTCTGGGGCCCGTACGCCTACCGCTCCAACTTCCACGCCGAGAACGAGGCGCAGGAGTGCGAGCGCGCGCTGGAGCACCTGGAGCAGGTGCTCGCCTTCGAGGGCCCCGGCACCGTGGCCGCGATCATCCTGGAGACCGTGGTCGGCACCGCCGGCATCCTGATCCCGCCGGCCGGCTACCTGGCCGGGGTGCGGGAGATCTGCGACCGGTTCGGCATCGTCTTCATCCTGGACGAGGTGATGGCGGGCTTCGGCCGGACCGGTGAGTGGTTCGCCGCCGACCACTGGGGCGTCGTCCCCGACCTGCTGACCTTCGCCAAGGGCGTCAACTCCGGCTACGTCCCGCTCGGCGGCGTGGCGATCTCGGCCGAGATCGCGGCCACCTTCGCGGAGCGGCCGTTCCCCGGCGGGCTCACCTACTCGGGCCACCCGCTGGCCTGCGCCTCGGCGGTGGCCACCATCAACGCGATGGCCGAGGAGGGCATCGTGGAGAACGCCAAGCACATCGGCGAGACCGTGATCGGCCCCGGCCTGCGGGCGCTGGCCGAGCGGCACCCCTCGATCGGTGAGGTGCGCGGGCTCGGCGTGTTCTGGGCGCTCGACCTGGTGAAGAACCGGCAGACCCGGGAGCCGATGGTCCCGTACAACGCGGCCGGTGCCGCCAACGCGCCGATGGCCGAGCTGGCCGCCGCCTGCAAGCAGCGCGGGCTCTGGCCGTTCGTCAACATGAACCGCTTCCACGTGGTGCCGCCGTGCACGGTCACCGAGGAGGAGGCCAAGACCGGCCTGGCGATCCTCGACGAGGTGCTCACCCTCACCGACGCGCACACCAGCTGACGTACCGTCGTCGCGGCCCCGGGCTGATGCAGCCCGGGGCCGCCCCTTGTTCGGAGCCAGTCACATGACCTTCACCCGTCGCGCCCTGCTCGGCACCGCGAGCCTGCTCGGCCTGTCCGCCTGCGGGATTCCCGCCGCCTACGTGCCCGAGGAGCGGCGGGCCGCCACCGACCGATCGGAGAACGACAAGGCGCTGACCTTCTCCAACTGGACGCAGTACATCGACACCGACGACAAGGGCGGGCGGCCGACCCTGGACGCGTTCGCCCAGGACGCCGGGATCGAGGTCGCGTACACCGAGGACATCAACGACAACGACGAGTTCTTCGGGAAGATCAGCCCGGTGCTGGCCCAGGGCGGCGACCCGGGCCGTGACCTGATGGTGGTCAGCGACTGGATGGCCGGACGGTACGTGGCACTCGGCTGGGTGCAGCAGTTCGACGCGGCGAACATGCCGAACGTCGCCAAGCACCTCGACCCGCAGCTGGCCTCGCCGGCCTTCGACCCGGGGCGTCGGCACAGCGTGCCGTGGCAGTCCGGGATCACCGGCATCGCGTACAACCGGAAGGCGCTCGGGCGGGAGCTACGGTCGACGGCCGACCTGTGGGCGCCCGACCTGAAGGGGCGGGTCACGCTGTTCGCCGGGATGGACGAGGCGCTCGGGCTGCTGATGCTGGCTCAGGGCGCGGACCTCTCGAAGTTCACCGCGGACGATGCGCACAAGGCGATGGCGCAGGTGCAGAAGCTGGTGGACACCCGGCACATCCGGCGGTTCACCGGCAACGACTACACCAGCGACCTGGCCTCGGGCGCGGCGGTCGCCTGCCAGGCGTACTCCGGCGACGCGATCCAGCTCAAGGCGGAGAACCCGGACATCGAGTTCGTGGTGCCCGAGGAGGGTGGCGAGCTGTGGGCGGAGAGCCTGATGGTGCCGAACCGGGCCGCGCACAAGCAGAACGCCGAGCTCCTGATCGACTACTACTACCAGCCCGAGGTGGCGGCCGAGTTGGCGGCGGCCGTGCAGTACATCTGCCCGGTGCCGGCGGCGCGGGACGTGTTGGCGAACAGTGCCGACGCGGAGACCGCCGCGCTGGCGGAGGAGGCGTTGATGTTTCCGACGGACGAGATGCGGGCGCGGCTGCACGCCATGCGGGACGTCACCGCTGCGGAACGGCCGGACTTCCACCGGATCTGGGGCAAGGTCGCCGGCGTCTGACTCTTTTGGCAGGTGCTCAAGCATCTACGGTCAGGGGCTCGGGGAACTGCGACGCCGACCTCTGGAGCGTTGCACCCGTGTGGGTGGTCAGGCACCTTCGCAGTGACCCCGGCGCCAGATCTCCTCGCAGTTCCCCGAGCCCCTGGTGGTGCATGGCTGAGCGCCTGCCAAATCACCGGCGTACGGCGTCCAGGGCGAGTAGCGCGACGTGCAGGGAGAGGCAGGACTCGACCTGGTCGAGGTCGACGGCGAGGATGCGTTCGACCTTGTGGAGGCGGTCGTAGAAGGAGGGGCGGGAGAGGTGGGCGGCGTCGGCGGCCGCCGACTTGTTGCGGCCCTGTTCGAGGTAGATCCGCAGCAGCTGGACCAACTGGCCGCCGTGCTCGGCGTCGTACGCCAGCAGGGGGCCCAGCTCGCGTTCGACGTAGGTCTGCAGGCGGGCGTCGTCGCGCAGCAGGTGGAGCAGGCCGCGCAGCCGGACGTCCGGCAGGCGGTAGTACGAGGCGGCCCGGCCGCCGGGGGCGTCGTGCAGGGCGGCGTCGGCGACCTGGGTGGCCTCCAGCAGGGTGCGCCGTGCGTCGCGGACCGAGCCGACCGAGGAGCCGACCGCGATCACCGGCTCGAACACGGGCTGCGCTGACGCCCCGTCACGCGCCCCGTCCGCGACCAGCTTGCGCAGCGCTGCGGCGAAGCCTTCGAGCGCGGTGTGCTCGTCCTGCTGCGAGCCGAGCGCGATCAGGACGCCCACGCCCTCGTCGTCGAGGGCGCCGACCAGGGCGGAGAGCCGGCAGCTGCGGATCGCGGTGGCGGCCAGTTCGGTGAAGTCGCGCAGCCGGGCCTGGGCCTCCAGGGCGGCGGGGATCGGGCCGCGTCGCTGCCGGAGCACCACGCCGACCAGGCGGCGGGTGTCCAGCGGTACGCCCAGGGCGGTGGCCCGAAGGGCGACCTCACTGACCGTCAGGGCGTGGGTGAGGATGCCGGAGAGCAGGGTGCGGTGGGTCTGCCGCTCCAGGCTCTCCCGGTCGCGGACCACCAGCCGGTTGAGGGCGAGGGTGGCTGCGCCGCGTTCCAGCAGCATGGCGTGCGGGTGCGGGGTGCCGTCGGGCAGCGTGCGGGGGTCGTCGACCAGGATCAGCCGTCCCCAGTCCTGGCCGCGGGCGCCGACGGCGGTGACCAGCCAGCCGCTGCGCGGGTCGTAGCCCGTCCGTCCCGGCGAGCGGACGCCGCGCGAGCGGCGCTCCCAGCCCTCCAGCAGTTCGGTCTCGGGGCGGCCGGCCGTCTCGTGTGCGAGCACCTGGTGGGCGAGGTTCTCCAGTACCACCGGGGCACCGGCCATCCGGGCCACCTGGCGGACCACCTCGGCCGGCTCGGCCCCCTCGACGGCGAGCTCGTTGAAGACCTGGTGGACGGCTTCGGAGATCCGCAGCTGCTCCAGCTGGGCGTTCACCACCAGCGCGTGCACGGCCTCGGTGACCGCGACGAAGCGCAGCTCGCGACGGAGCGCGATCAGCGGCAGTCCGCGCTGTTCGGCGGCGTGCACCAGGGCGCGCGGCAGGCTGTCGAAGTAGCGGCGGCCGAACTCGACCACCAGACCGGCGGCGCCGATGTCGGCCAGCTCGCGGACGTACCTGGCCAGTCCCTCGCGGTCCTCGGGCAGGGCGATGCCGGTGGTGAGCACCAGTTCGCCGCCCTGCAGCATGCCCGCCACGTCGGGGAGCTCGCTGACGTGCACCCAGCGGACCGGACGTTCCAGGTGTTCGGCGCCGGCCACCACCTGGGGCAGACCACGTCGCATCACGTCGAGGTCGAGCACGCGGGCGACGGTGGGGAGCACGGGAGGACCTTCCATGGGCAGCAGGGTGTCAGGTGAATCATGCATCGACCGGACGACCTGTTGCCTTTCCATCCTGTAAGGCCCTTGCGGCCGAGGCTGTCGGAGTGACCCTTGTCACCCCGAGGAGTGAGCAGGCATCGTCAGCGGGTCGGCAGTACCGGCCCGGACCACGGGCCGTGGGATGAATACGGTGTTGACCCCGAAATCCGTCGCGTAATGAGAACGCAACAGCGGAATCCCTTGTAGGGGCAACCCCCGGGTGTCAGGATCGCCGGACCCCGAGGATCCCTGGCCGACTCACCGGGCACCCTGGAGGAACCTGATGGACCTGACCGACTTCAGCGCAGGCGCGCAGTACATCGCGGGCCGGCTGACCGAGGGCACCGGTACGGAGCCCTTCCAGGTCGTCAACCCGGCCGACGGCAGCGTCGTCCAGCACGTCACGCTCGCCTCGACCGGCGACGTGGACACCGCCGTGGCGGCCGCGAAGGCCGCGCTGCCCGCCTGGTCCTTGGCCACCCCCGGTGCCCGCTCGGAGGCGCTGCTCAAGCTGGCCGCCGTGCTGGCCGAGCACGCCGAGGACTTCGCCCGGGTGGAGACCGCGCAGACCGGCAAGCCGATCAAGCTCTCCACCGAGTTCGACGTGCCCGGCACGGTCGACAACACCTCGTTCTTCGCCGGGGCCGCCCGCAACCTGGAGGGCAAGGCCGCGGGGGAGTACTCCGGTGACCACACCTCGTACGTCCGCCGTGAGGCGATCGGCGTGGTCGGCTCGATCTCGCCCTGGAACTACCCGCTCCAGATGGCCGCCTGGAAGATCCTCCCGGCGATCGCGGCGGGCAACACCATCGTGCTCAAGCCGGCCGAGCTGACCCCGCTCACCTCGCTGATGTTCGCCCGGGCCTGCACCGAGGCGGGCATCCCGGACGGTGTGGTCAACGTGCTCACCGGCGCCGGGCGCGGCGCGGGCGAGCACCTGGTCTCGCACCCGGACGTCGCGATGGTCTCCTTCACCGGCTCCACCCCGGTCGGCAAGCGGGTCGCCGAGCTCGCCACCGCGAGCGTCAAGCGCACCCACCTGGAGCTCGGCGGCAAGGCCCCGTTCGTGGTCTTCGACGACGCCGACCTGGACGCCGCCGTGCACGGCGCGGTGGCCGCCTCGCTGATCAACGGCGGCCAGGACTGCACCGCCGCCACCCGCGCCTACGTGCAGCGCCCGCTGTACGACGCGTTCGTGGCGGGGGTCGCCGAGCTGTACGGCCAGGTCCGGATCGGCCACCCGCTGAACCCCGCGACCGACCTCGGCCCGCTGGTCTCGTACACCCACCGGGACCGGGTGGCCGGCTTCGTCGAGCGGGCCCGCTCGTACGCCACCGTGGTGACGGGTGGTCAGGCCCTGGGCCCGGGCCACGACGGCACCGACCTCACCCCCGGCGCGTACTACCTCCCGACCCTGATCACCGGAGCCGCGCAGGACAGCGAGGTGGTGCAGGGCGAGATCTTCGGCCCGGTGCTGGTCGTGCTGCCCTTCGACTCCGACGAGGAGGGTCTGCGGCTGGCCAACGACACCCCCTACGGTCTGGCCGCCTCCGCGTGGACCCAGAACGTGCACCGCTCGCTGCGCGCCACCCGGGAGATCCAGGCCGGCTGTGTCTGGGTCAACGACCACATCCCGATCATCAGCGAGATGCCGCACGGCGGCTACAAGGCCTCCGGCTACGGCAAGGACATGTCCCAGTACTCGCTGGACGAGTACACCCAGCTCAAGCACGTCATGTTCGACACCACTGCGGTGGCCAGGAAGGACTGGCACCGCACGGTCTTCGGAGACAGATAACCCCCGTCTGCTCCGCCACCTTCTTCCCCCGAAGGGTGTCCCCAGCATGGAGTTCAACGAGATCGCCGACGGCATGTCAGCTCCCGTCCGCAAGGCGTGGGCGCGCAGTCTGACCAACGGCCGGGCCGCGATGTCACGGCGGATGCTGTTGCAGGCCACGGCCCTGATGGCAGGTACGGGCACCCTCGCGGCCTGCGGCATACCCGCGGCCAAGTCCGGCTCCCAGGAGAGCGCGCCGGCCGCCGGGCCGGACAGCTCGGACACCGACAAGACGCTCAGCTTCTCCAACTGGCCGCTCTACATCGACGTGGACGCCAAGGACGAGACCAAGCGCCCCACGCTCGACGCCTTCACCGCCGCCACCGGGGTCAAGGTCAAGTACACCGAGGACATCAACGACAACGTCGAGTTCTTCGGCAAGGTCAAGCCGCAGCTGGCGGCCGGTCAGGACACCGGCCGGGACCTGGTGGTGCTGACCGACTGGATGGCCGGCCGGCTGATCCGGCTCGGCTGGGCACAGAAGCTGAACCCGGCCAACCTGACCAATGCGCTGACCAACCTGGAGGCCCGCTTCCGGGCCCCCGACTGGGACCCGGGGCGCCAGTACTCCTACCCCTGGACCAGCATCCAGACCGTGATCGCCTACAACAAGAAGGCGACCAAGGGGAAGGAGATCACCAGCGTCGCCCAGCTGCTGGACGACCCGGCGCTGAAGGGGCGGGTCACCTTCCTCTCCGAGATGCGCGACACCATCGGCATGGTGCTGCTCTCGATGGGCAAGGAGCCCGCGAAGTTCACCGCGGACGACTTCGACGCCGCGATCGCCCGGGTGCAGAAGGCCGTGGACAACAAGCAGATCCGCAAGTTCACCGGTAACGACTACGGCCAGGAGCTCTCGTCCGGGGACATCGCGGCCTGCATCGCCTGGGGCGGGGACCTGATCCAGCTCAAGGCCGACAACCCCGACATCGAGTTCGTCATCCCGGCCGAGGGCTACCTCTCCTCCACCGACAACATGCTCGTGCCGGCCAAGGCCCAGCACAAGAAGAACGCCGAACTGCTGATCAACTTCTACTACCAGCACGAGATCGCGGCGCAGCTCACGGCGGGGATCAACTACGTCTCCCCGGTGGCGGGCATGGAACCGGAGCTTGCGAAGATCGCGCCCGAGGTGGCGGAGAACCCGTTGGTGGTGCCCACCCGGGAGATGGCGGCCAAGACCCACCTCTTCCGCAGCCTGACCGAAGCCGAGGAGACCGACTTCGAGAGCAAGTTCTCCAAGTTGATCGGCGCCTGACCCCCACCACGGCTCGGCTTCTCAAGCCAAGACAGCACCGGACAGAGAGACACCCCCCATGACTGAGCAGCTGCGCGAGGCGGCGACGGCCGGTGGCGACGTACGCCTCACCGGTATAGGCAAGACCTACGGCGCGTTCACTGCCGTCCAACCGCTCGACCTGACCGTGCCGCAGGGCTCCTTCTTCGCCCTGCTCGGCGCCTCCGGCTGCGGCAAGACCACCACGCTGCGGATGATCGCCGGCCTGGAGGAGCCCACCAGCGGCACCGTCCTGATCGGGGGTCAGGACGTCACCGCGCTGCCGCCGTACAAGCGGCCGGTGAACACCGTCTTCCAGAGCTACGCGCTCTTCCCGCACCTGGACATCTTCGAGAACGTCGCCTTCGGCCTCCGCCGCCGGGGGAAGAAGGACGTGAAGAAGCAGGTCGAGGAGATGCTCGAACTGGTCGAGCTGGGCCCGTACGCCCGGCGCAAGCCGCACCAGCTCTCCGGTGGCCAGCAGCAGCGCGTCGCGGTCGCCCGCGCGCTGATCAACCACCCGCAGGTGCTGCTGCTCGACGAGCCGCTCGGCGCCCTCGACCTCAAGCTGCGCCGGCAGATGCAGCTAGAGCTCAAGCGGATCCAGACCGAGGTCGGCATCACCTTCGTGCACGTCACCCACGACCAGGAGGAGGCCATGACCATGGCCGACACCATCGCGGTGATGAACGGCGGCCGGGTCGAGCAGCTCGGCGCCCCCGCCGACCTGTACGAGAACCCGGGCTCCACCTTCGTGGCCAACTTCCTCGGCCAGTCCAACCTGATCCCGGCCGAGGTCACCGGCAGCGCCGACGGCTCGCTGCTGCTGAGCGCGGGCGGTGCACGGCTCGCGATGCCGAAGGCCCGCTGCGCCACCGAGGCGAGCAGCGTCTACCTGGGCGTCCGGCCGGAGAAGATCACCATCGCCGGTGCCGACAGCGAGGTGGCCGAGGGCCGCAACCGGATCACCGGCACCGTGGTCGACTCCAGCTTCATCGGCGTCTCCACCCAGTACGTGGTGCGCGCCGAGACCGGCCAGGAACTCGCGGTCTTCGAGCAGAACATGGACCGCGACACCCGGCTCACCCCCGGCGCCCCGGTCGTCCTGCACTGGAACCCGGCACACTCCTTCGGCCTGGACGCCGCCCAGGCGATCGACGCCGGCACCGGGGAGGCCGCCGCGTGACCGCGACCGCCGAGGCGGCACCGACCCAGGTGATACCTCTTCAGGACCGGCCCCCGCGCCGCAGGCTGACGCCGTACTGGCTGCTGCTGCCCGGCCTCGCCTGGCTGGTGGTCTTCTTCGTGGTGCCGATGGTCTACCAGGCCTCCACCTCGCTGCAGACCGGTTCGCTGGAGCAGGGCTTCCAGCTGACCTGGCACTTCTCGACGTACTGGGACGCGCTGAGCGAGTACAAGTGGCACTTCGTCCGCTCGTTCGGCTTCTCCGCGATCGCCACCCTGCTCTGCCTGGCGATCGGCTACCCGCTGGCGTACACGATCGCCTTCAAGGCGAGCAAGCGCTGGCGGAACGTCATCCTGATCCTGGTGATCGCACCGTTCTTCACCAGCTTCCTGATCCGCACGCTGGCCTGGAAGACCATCCTGTCGGACAGCGGCCCGGTGGTGGAGACGCTGAACGCGCTGCACCTGCTGAGCCTCACCGACGCGATCGGCCTGACCACCGGTCAGCGGCTGCTGGCCACCCCGCTCGCGGTGATCTGCGGCCTGACGTACAACTTCCTGCCGTTCATGATCCTGCCGCTCTACACCTCGCTGGAGCGGATCGACCCCAGGCTGCACGAGGCGGCCGGTGACCTGTACGCGCGGCCGTTCACCACCTTCCGCAAGGTCACCTTCCCGATCTCGCTGCCGGGTGTGGTGGCGGGCACGCTGCTCACCTTCATCCCGGCCTCTGGCGACTACATCAACGCCCAGCTGCTCGGCTCGCCGAGCGAGCAGATGATCGGCAACGCGATCCAGAAGCAGTTCCTGAACGTGCTCGACTACCCGACGGCCGCCGCTCTGAGCTTCATTCTGATGGCCCTGATCCTGGGCATGGTGACGGTCTACATGCGCAAGGCCGGGACGGAGGAACTGGTCTGATGAGCCGAATCGTGAAGTGGGTCCGGGCCCACCTGGTGGTGCTGGCCGGGGTGCTCGCCCTGGCCTACCTGGTGCTGCCCAACCTGGTGGTGCTGGCGTTCTCGTTCAACAAGCCCAACGGCAAGTTCAACTACGAGTGGAACGAGTTCTCCACCGACGCCTGGACCGACCCGTGCGGCGTCGCCGACATGTGCGGCTCGCTCTCGCTCAGTCTGCAGATCGCGGTGCTGGCCACCATCGGCGCCACCGTGCTCGGCACCATGGTCGCCTTCGCGCTGGCCCGCTACCGGTTCCGGGGGAGGGGCGGCGCGACCGGCCTGATCTTCCTGCCGATGGCGATGCCCGAGGTGGTGATGGCCGCCTCGCTCGGCACCCTGTTCCTCAACATGCGGATCCCGTTCGGCTTCACCACGATCCTGATCGCGCACGTCATGTTCTGCCTGAGCTTCGTGGTGACGGCGGTCAAGGCCCGCGTGATGAGCATGGACCCGCGGCTGGAGCAGGCCGCCCAGGACCTCTACGCCACCCCCGTACAGACCTTCCTGAAGGTGACCCTGCCGCTCGCCGCCCCCGGCATCGCGGCCGGCGCGCTGCTCAGCTTCGCGCTCTCCTTCGACGACTTCATCATCACCCAGTTCAACTCGGGACCGACCACGGTCACCTTCCCGATGTTCGTCTGGGGCGCCTCGCAGCGCGGCATCCCGGTGCAGGTCAACGTGATCGGCACCGCGATGTTCCTCGCCGCCGTGGTGCTGACGGTGGTCGGCCAGTGGGTCGGCAACCGTCGGAAGGCGCAAGCCTGACATTCTGTTCGTACCAGCTGAAATACCTTCAATCCGCAGAAAGTAGCTGATAGGCATGGACTCCGCCCGTGCGCTCAGTGATGCCCGACCCACCCCCTTCTGGCTGGAGGATCCGGGCCGCCCGGAGACCCTGCCCGCCCTGGTGGGTGACACCAGGTGCGACCTGCTGGTGGTCGGCGGCGGCTACTCCGGACTCTGGACCGCACTGATCGCCAAGGAGCGCGACCCCTCGCTGGACGTCGTCCTGATCGAGGGTCACGAGATCGGCTGGGCGGCGTCCGGGCGCAACGGCGGCTTCTGCGCCTCGAGCCTCACCCACGGCTTCGGCAACGGCCTCCAGCGCTGGCCCGGCGAACTGGCCGAGCTGGAGCGCCAGGGCCTGGCCAACCTGAACGAGATCGAGGCCTCGATCAAGCGGTACGGCATCGACTGCGAGTGGGAGCGCACCGGCGAGATCGACATCGCCACCCAGCCGCACCAGCTGGCCGAACTGCGCGAGGTCGCCGAGGCGGTCACCGAGTACGGCGGCGAGCTCACCTTCCTGGACGCCGACCAGCTCCGCGAGCAGGTCGACTCGCCCACCTTCCTGGGCGGCATCTGGGACAAGGAGGGGGTGGCCATGCTGCACCCCGCCAAGCTCGCCTGGGGCCTGCGGGAGGCTTGCCTCGCCCAGGGCGTCCGGATCTTCGAGCGCACCAAGGGCCTGGCACTCGCCGAGCAGGGCAGCGGGATGGCCGTCCGCACGCCGTACGGGCGGGTCTTCGCCCGCAAGGTCGCGCTCGGCACCAACGCCTTCCCCTCGCTGGTCAAGCGGGTCCGGCCGTACATCGTCCCGGTGTACGACTACGCCCTGATGACCGAGCCGCTCACCGACGAGCAGCTCGCCTCGATCGGCTGGACCGGACGGCAGGGGCTGAGCGACAGCGCCAACAAGTTCCACTACTTCCGGCTCTCCGCCGACAACCGCATCCTCTGGGGCGGCTACGACACCATCTACCACTTCGGCAGCAAGCTGCAGGCCGAGCACGACCAGCGGCCGGAGACCTTCCGCACCCTGGCGCTGCAGTTCTTCCAGACCTTCCCGCAGCTGGACGGCGTCCGCTTCACCAACGCCTGGGGCGGGGCGATCGACACCTGCACCCGGTTCTCCGCCTTCTTCGACACCGCCTACAAGGGCAAGGTCGCCTACGCGGCCGGCTTCACCGGCCTCGGTGTCGGCGCCACCCGTTACGGCGCCGAGGTGATGCTCGACCTGCTGGCCGGTGAGCTGACGGAGCGTACGGCGCTGGAGATGGTGCGCAGCAAGCCGCTGCCGTTCCCACCCGAGCCGGTGCGCTGGGCCGGGATCGAGATGACCAAGTGGTCGCTGGACCGCTCGGACCGGCGTGGCGGGCAGCGCAACCTGTGGCTGCGCACGCTGGACCGGATGGGGCTGGGCTTCGACAGCTGACGATGCCGTTGGGGGGTGGGGCGCTCCGTTTCGACGGGGCGCCCCACGCTTTTTGGCGTTTCTGTTCGGCGTTTACGTGTAAGAGACCGGTGCTGCGTGCCTCTCCCTCCTGACAGGTACCCGAGTAGGAGGACCGATGGAGAGCACCCCTGGCGGCCGAGCGGTCAACTGGCTGGCTGCCGCGGCACCCGACCCGCAGGTCTGCCGAGCGGAGTGGGAGAGCAGCGGCCGGGGCGTCATGCTGCTCCCGGCCGGGCGGCTCTGGGACGTGCTGCTGGTCCCCGGACCGCTCGGCCACCCGACCTTCGACCTGCTCGCCCGGGGGGCCGGTACCAGGGCTCGCGGCGCCGGGCCGGTGTACGCGGACTTCGCGGACGGGCAGCTCGGCTTCCTGGTGCCGGTCGGCACCGCTGGGCGCTGGGTGGGCACCGGCGTACGGAGTGCGGGCGCCGGCACCTGGGTGGCGCTGCCGCACCCGGCCGGGGCCACCCGGGGGCTGCGCTGGCTGGCCGCACCGGACGGGTCGGGGCAGCTGACCGATCCGGCGGTGCTGGAGCTGGCCCTGCACGACGCGGCGGCCCGGCTGCTGTGACGGCTGGGTGGTTGATACGGGTGGCTGATGCTGGGTGGTGGCTGGTGCAGAAACGTCCCTGCCGGGAGCGGCTCGGCGACGACCTGTAAGGCTGAATCTCCATTCCCCGTCAGCCTGTTCGTTGAGCCGGGGCGCGCGGGTGAGCAGACTGGAGAACGAGCGCGGTAGCCCGTGATCCCGCTGCCCGGCCGATGCCGGCGGCGCCGTACAGGGACCGTCGGCCAGGCGCCGAACGGACTTCGGAGGCAGACGACCTTGAGCAAGCACATCACCCACTGGATCGACGGCGCCGCCGTCGCCACCGCCGGCTCCGCCCCGCGGCGCGGCGACATCTTCGACCCCGCGACCGGCCAGGTCACCGGGCAGGTGGACTTCGCCTCGATCGCCGAGGTCGACCAGGCCGTGGCCGCGGCCGCCTCCGCCTTCGGCGAGTGGCGGAACGCCTCGATCGCCAAGCGCACCCAGGTGCTCTTCGCCTTCCGTGAGCTGTTCAACGCCCGCAAGGACGAGCTGGCCTCGATCATCGTCTCCGAGCACGGCAAGGTGCACTCCGACGCCCTCGGCGAGCTGGCCCGCGGTCAGGAGGTCATCGAGTACGCCTGCGGCATCCCGCAGTTGGTGAAGGGCGGCTTCTCCGAGCAGGCCTCCACCGGCATCGACGTCTACTCGATCCGCCAGGCGCTCGGCCCGGTGGCGATCATCTCGCCGTTCAACTTCCCGGCGATGGTGCCGATGTGGTTCTTCCCGATCGCCATCGCGGCCGGGAACACCGTCATCCTCAAGCCCTCCGAGAAGGACCCCTCGGCCGCCAACTTCATGGCCGAGCTGTGGAAGGAGGCCGGCCTCCCGGACGGCGTCTTCAACGTCGTGCACGGTGACAAGGTCGCCGTCGACCGCCTGCTCGAGCACCCCGACATCAAGGCCGTCAGCTTCGTCGGCTCCACCCCGATCGCCCGCTACGTCTACGAGACCGGCACCCGGTACGGCAAGCGCGTGCAGGCCCTCGGCGGCGCCAAGAACCACATGCTGGTGCTGCCGGACGCCGACCTCGACCTGAGCGCCGACGCGGCCATCAACGCCGGCTTCGGCGCGGCCGGCGAGCGCTGCATGGCGATCTCCGTCCTGGTCGCGGTCGACCCGATCGGCGACGAGCTGGTCGAGAAGATCAAGCAGCGGATGGCCACCCTCAAGGTCGGCCCCGGCTGCAACGGCGAGAGCGAGATGGGCCCGCTGGTCACCGGCCAGCACCGCGACAAGGTCACCTCGTACGTCGAGTCCGGCCTCGCCGACGGCGCCGAGCTGGCCGTGGACGGCCGAAAGCACGCGATCGCGGGGGAGGACGCCACCGGCACCCCCACGGCCGACGGCTTCTGGCTCGGCCCGACCCTGTTCGACCACGTCAAGCCCGGCATGTCGGTCTACAACGACGAGATCTTCGGCCCCGTGCTGTCGGTCGTCCGGGTCGCCTCCTACCAGGAGGGCCTGGAGCTGATCAACAGCAACCCGTACGGCAACGGCACCGCCATCTTCACCAATGACGGCGGCGCGGCCCGGCGCTTCCAGCACGAGGTGGAGGTCGGCATGATCGGCATCAACGTGCCGATCCCGGTGCCGGTCGCCTACTACTCCTTCGGCGGCTGGAAGGCCTCGCTGTTCGGCGACACGCACGCCTACGGCCCGGACGGCGTCCAGTTCTTCACCCGCGGCAAGGCCGTCACCTCGCGGTGGCTGGACCCGTCGCACGGTGGGATCAACCTCGGGTTCCCGACCAACTCCTGAGCCTCGCCTGATCTGACGGCGGCCCGCACCGGTGACNGGTGCGGGCCGCCGTTGTCGTGCGCCGGGCGGACTGGTGGGTGGGCCTGCGGGTGGCATTTGCACCGGGAGCGCTGCGGGGGTAGTGTTCCCTAGTCGCTCGGCAGGGAGCACCGGACACGCATCGGCGCGGACGGTCCCGGGGTGGCCAATCCTCTGAACACATCTTCTGATCGAGCCGATTCGCGCGTTTTTGCGGGTCGGGTCTATTTGTCGTGTGCGTTTATATGGATTGCGGCTGGATTCGCTTTGTGAAGCGGGGATCGGCTAAGGTTTGAAACGTCGGACAGGCCGTCAGGTCGGTTACGGCACAAGCTTCTTGAGGMTCCGGAAGCGCGGAACGGCTGGTCAGGGAAACCTGGTAGAGTCGGAAGCGCCGAAAGGCCGAAGGAAAGAGYGAGTCGGTGAGTGAAACTCCGGAAAACGGAGCGGAAAACATCTGATAAGCTCGGAAMACGAAAGAACGAAGCGCCCGGAGGGTCCGCCTGATAAGCGGCTCGAAGGAAGTGTCCGTTCCTTGAGAACTCAACAGCGTGCCAAAAGTCAACGCCAGATATGTTGACATCCCCGGCCTATCCTTTGGATGGGTYGGAGATTCCTTTATGAAGTAAAACACTAGCGAGGACGCAGTGCGCGGGGCCGCCTATTCCGGTGGTTGCCGTGCCGCTCTTCCGAAGTGGTTRCMRGATTACYKGYAGACATTCACGGAGAGTTTGATCCTGGCTCAGGACGAACGCTGGCGGCGTGCTTAACACATGCAAGTCGAACGATGAAGCTCTTCGGAGTGGATTAGTGGCGAAC